>CAWDPF010000008.1:0-326562 GCA_963804125.1 uncultured Gemmatimonadales bacterium | reverse complement strand
CGGCGGGCGACAGCAGCGCGACAACGAGCGCCAGCAGGCGGGCGGCAGTGACTCGCCTGCGGCGGGCGGTTAGCGGCCGCCCTCACGGGAGCTGCCTCGGGTGTAGGGACCACACTGTTGCAGTATAGTCTCCACCCGCCGAACGGCGCCTGCGTCGGCCATCAGCTCACCTTGGCTCGAACTGCCTGCGGGGCTGGGACGCGGACTGGCCTGGTGATGAGCGGGGTGCGGAATCCGCCGACCGGAGCCTCCCAGGCCCCTCAGTGCCCAGGCTACGACCTGTGGCGCCAGCCCCAGTACGCCTGCTGATCGGCGGGGCTTCGCCTCCGGAAGTCACTGTGGGCACGGTGGGTTTCGAACTCCCACCGACGGTAGAACCTGTCATCGTCACGATTCCACCGGTGCGTATCGCGCACGTAGCTGTCGTAGACGAGGCCATCCCCTGCACAGCCCGACATCGCCGATGCGGAGACGAGCGCACCGGCGGAGAGCATCAGTGCGATGAGTCCCTGATGCATCCGCCTGGTCGGTGCGCCCCAACGCCGAGTCATACTGCCTCCCTCGCTTCGAGTCCCTCGAATCCAGCCAGCCATGCCGTGCGCCACTGACAGACAAAATGGGATGAATCGGCGGGGAGGCTTGCACGTTGCTGATCCCCCGGTCGGGGAGGAGCGGTGGCAGGCAGTGTTCGTCGTGTTTAGGGTGTTGGTGCCGGCGGGGTCTTGGTGGTCCCTCGGCGGAAGAGTCGGCGCGCTGCGCGTTCCAGTCCCGCCCCTGCGAGCAGGATGAGCCCGCTACAGAAGATGACTGCCGGTACGAGCCCCCATGGCTCGTGGGCGTGGACCGCGAACGTCGGCTGTTGCAGCAGCAGCCGTCCGACGACGAGAATGTAGGGCAGCGCCAGAAGGTCGAGGCCGATATCGTAGAGGAACGTCCCGCGGTGCTCCTGGACGTGAGCGTACACCGTGAGGAACGCGGCCACGTAGACCACGACCAATGTCCAGCCAAGCTTCGACCGGAGCACTCCCACTCACGGCTCCCGAGCTTGTTGGATCTCCATGTAGAGCACCCTCCGGCAGCACGCCCAGGAGCTGGCCTCACGGAGTTCGGCGGTCATCGCGTCCCCTCAGACGGCGGTGAAGGCCTCAGCGCGCTCTCGACCGCCACCCGAAGGTGATCACACGCCCCCTTGATCTGCTTGCGAAGCGCCTCGACGCTCGGTGCCTCCTGCTTCCACCGTCGGCGGCTGAGGAGGATCTCGAGAGTACTCAGGGCGCGGTCCGCCGATTGTCCGACCGTGCGGCCGCCATGTTGTTGTGCCTGCAGCAGCGCGCAGATATCGCGCGCCCGCGCCAGGGCGCCGGCATCCTGACCGGGCGGTAGCAAAGACATCGCCCTGAGCTCGGTCAGGAGGGCGTTCGCCTCCGACGCGTTGATCGACCTCTGCTTCATATTGACTGTGATCCTCGTCTGTCATAAATAGTTTTCGGTGGATTCTATCACACCGCGGTGTCCGCCTCCAGGCAGGTAAAAACTCGAACGCTCACGCCGATGAATCGAGTCGCAGCCTGACGCGGTGTCCTCCCACTCTCCCCCGCGGGATCGAGTAACCGCGCCGGCATTCGCGTAACCGATCCGTAACAGGGGCGCCCCGCGCTTGCCACTTCGGCCGTCCCTCAATACATGTGTTGGCGCAGGCAGCAGCGTGACGAACCTTCCGACGACGGGGTCATCCATGAAGGCATACAGGTGGTTCGGCGCCGCGCTCGTCGCGCTGGCGCTCCAGGCAGGCGCGGGCACCCCTCTGGCGGCGCAAGGTGTCACCGGCGCGGCGGTGGAGGGCATCATCTCACAGGAGGGAGGGGCTGCCGTCGAGGGGGCGCAGGTGGAGCTCGTCAGCGCCGAAACCGGCCAGACCTATCGCACGACCACCAGCACCCGCGGAAGGTTTTACCTCGACAACGTGCAGCCGGGAGCGGGTACACGCTGACGGTCCGCGGCATCGGCTTCCAGCCGTCGACCCGGAGCGACATCTCGCTCGCGCTCGGCCAGCGGCTCACCGCGAACGTGGTCGCTGGCAGCCGAGGCGGTTCAGCTCGAGGAGATCCAGGTCACCGCCTCAGCCGATCCGCTGATCAATGCCGCCCGTACCGGGCCCTCACAGCGGATCTCCGACAGCGCGATCGCCCGTATGCCGCTCCAGGGCCGCAACTTCACCGATCTGATCCAGACTCAGCCCGCAGGTGGTCGGCACCTCCGTGGCGGGGCAGAACAACCGCTACAACAACCTCCAGATCGACGGCGGCGTCAACAACGACGTCTTCGGCCTGGCCGAGGTCGGGTCCCCGGGCGGCCAGGCGCGGGCGCGGCCGATCCCGGTCGAGGCGGTGAAGGAGTTCCAGGTGCTCGTGGCGCCGTTCGACGTGCGCCAGGGCAGCTTTACCGGCGGGCTCGTGAACACGATCACCAGGTCCGGGCACCAACGAGTGGACCGGCTCCCTCTTCGCCTACTACCAGGACAAGGGTATCGCCGGCTTCCGGGACGATCCGACCTTCCCTGGACTCTCGGTCGGCCAGTACGGCGGCACGCTCGGGCGGGCCGATCATCCGCGACCGCCTGCACTTCTTCGCAGCCGTGGACATCCAGGACCGGAACGCGCCGTTCTCGTCCAGCTTCAATCTCACCGGCGACGACGCCAGCGACATCGCCCGCACCGGCTTCACCGTGGCCGATGCCGACCGGTTCCGCGACATCCTGGAGAACACGTATGGCATGACCGGCGTCGGCGACCGCCTGCGCCGGAGCTGTCCAACCCGAACGTCAACCTGTTCGGCAAGCTGAGCTAGCAGCCCGAGCGGCTCGGGCGCATCGAGGCGAGCTACAATTTCGTCGATGCCAACCGGGACATCCTCGGCCGCCTTGCCACCAGCACGACGGTCCCCGGCCGGCTGCGCGACGGGTACCAGCTCTCGAACAGCGGCTACGTGTTCGACAACACGACCAACACCGCCCGGGTCAAATGGACCAGCCAGTTCGGCAACGGCTTCTCCAACGAGTTCCTCGCGGGTTTTCCTCCATCCAGCGACGAGCGGGTGCTGGGCAGCGACCGGCCGCTGGTGCTGGTGCGCGCCGGCGTGGTGGGCACCGCGGGCAGCTGGCTGGCGGCGGGCGGCGAGCGGTTCTCAGCCAGCTCAACTCACTCGACCAGAACATCTTCTCGCTCCAGGACAACCTCTCGTTCGGCACCGGCCCGCACCGCGTCACGGTCGGCACGGCCAACGAGTTCTACAGCTTCGACAACGCGTTCTTCCAGGCGAGGATCGGGGTCTGGGCGTTCAACAGCCTCGACAGCCTCGCGGCGGCGCAGCCGGCCGCCTTTCAGCGCGTGCTGCCGACGGCGGCGCGCCCGGAAGGGCCCGATCGCCAACTTCAAGGTGCAGCAGCTCGGCCTGTACGCGCAGGACGAATGGTCGCCCACCGACCGCCTCACGCTGACCGCCGGCCTCCGGATGGACGTGCCGTTCAACGACAAGCCGGCGCAGAATCCCGCGCTCGTCGGCCAACCCGTTCCTGCCGATCAACACGGCCGAATTTCCCGAGCGGGAACATGCTCTGGTCGCCGCGCCTGGGATTCAACTTCGATCCGCGGGGCGACGGCCGCACGATCGTGCGCGGCGGCGTCGGATACTTCACGGGGCGGCCGCCCTACGTCTGGCTCTCGAACGCCTTCGTGAATACCGGACTCGAGCAGGTCCAGCTCACCTGCTGGACGGGAACCGATCGTACCCGCGTTCACCGTCGGATCCGGCCGCGCAGCCGACCGCCTGCGCTGGCGGCGCGGGCGCGTCGGCGGCGCGTGCCGTCGCCCAACTACTTCGTCGACGGATTTCAAGTTCCCGCAGACCTTCCGCATCTCGCTTGGCGCCGATCACCGGCTGCCCGGCGGGTTCGTGGCGCACGGTGGATCTCCTCTACTCGAAGAACGTGAACCAGCTGTACGTCCAGGACGCGAACCTGAACAATCTGGGGCAGAATGGCGAGGGTCGGTTCATGTACGGGACGATCGGCGTCGGCGGGACCGGCGCCTTCGCTGCCACCCCGTCGCGGGTCGCGCCGACCACCGGGCCCGACGGCATCTTCAATGCCGTGCTGCACACCAACACCCCGCTCGGCCGGACCTACTCCGGCACGGTCCAGCTGCAGCGCACCTTTTCCGACGCGGTTCGAGTTGAACGCCGGCTATACCTATTCCGACTCGAAGGACGCCATCTCGCTCACGAGCAGTCAGGCGTTCTCGAACTATCAGTTCGCCGCGGTCGACGGCCCGCTCGAGTCGCGTAACCTCACGCGGTCGTTCTTCGACGTCCCGCACAAGCTCACGCTGAGCGGCACGGTCACCCTGCCCTATCGCTCCAGCTTCTCGCTCATCTACGTCGGCCGCTCCGGCGATCCCTACACCTGGATCGTGAACGGCGATGCCAACGCCGATGGCATCAACGGCAACGACGTGCCCTTCATTCCGGCCGAGGCCAGCCAGATCACGCTCGCGGACCCCACGCAGTTCGCGGCGCTGTCCGACTTCATCGCCGGCCAGTCCTGCCTGGCGGATGCCCGGGGCGGATTGCTGGGGCGGAATGCCTGCCGGAACCCATGGCAGAACTACCTGAACGCGCGGCTGTCCGCGGTGATCCCGACGCTGCGCGGCCAGGGGCTCGAGCTGTCGCTGGATCTGTTCAACGTGCTCAACTTCATCGACCGCGACTGGGGATTGTACAAGCAGGTGAGCGAGTTCGAGGAAGGCCCACGCTTTCTGAACGCCGTGGGATTCGATGCGGCGAACAATCGACCGATCTACAGCTTCGCCGCGCCGGCGGTCATCGAGCAGACGGTGTTCGGCGAGAACCCATCGGGAGCGCAGGCTGGGGTCAATCGGTCGCGCTGGGCGATGCAGCTTGGGGCCAAGTACACGTTCTAGCCGTCACTGCCGGGCGGCGTTCTGTGCAATCCGAGCCGCACCAGCTTCCGTACGAGGGTGGCCGGCAGCGGACTGTCCGGCTGAAAGCGAATGGTTCCCTTGCCGCTGATGTCGTAATTTTCGAGTTCATCCTCGAGGGTTCCCACGACACCGTAGATGGCACAGTGGTTCGCGGCCGCGCCGAGCCACATCAACCATTGTCCGTGGAGACGGAACGCCGGGAGCTGATAGCTGATGCGCTCTTCAACTCCTGGCGCCGCGGCCCGGATGATCTCTCGCAGGCGCTGAAGTGCGGCGCGCTTGTCATTGCTCAAGGCCGCGAAGTACTCATCGACAGTTCTGGGCTTGGCCTTAGCCTTGGGCCTGGCCTTTGTCTTGGATACCATCAGACCTCGGGCTTGGGCTCCACGTTGTATCCGCGTTCCCCGAATGGCGCGAGCTTGGCCAACCACATCGCTTCGAGCGTGCTCAAGTCCGTCGCGGGGTCGTAACCCTCTTCATCGGACGGCGTCAGCGTATCCAGCACCTCGAAGGCAAAGGCGCTGGCCCCGTGGGCTCGCCAGTCGGCTTGCAGCTGCCGATTGGGGTGGGCGCCCATCTGGAGTTGGGCGCGCTGCCGGTTGAGCATCGAGGGGAGGTCGACGGTCGACCCGAGGAACACCTTGCCGCAAAGGGTGTTGCGCACCTGAAAGACGCCCATGGGGCGGCTGGTTGCCTTGTACTCGCGAATTAACGCCTTCCGATCCATACTCGACTCCTGGAGGAGCATCGACCCACGGAGATCCGGGTCAGCATGAAGGTTTGGTCATGACTAGGACCGGCATAGACCCGCGG
This sequence comes from uncultured Gemmatimonadales bacterium, assembly GCA_963804125.1. GTDB lineage: Bacteria > Gemmatimonadota > Gemmatimonadetes > Gemmatimonadales > GWC2-71-9 > CAVVWJ01. The sequence continues at coordinate 320,752 of CAWDPF010000008.1, read as the reverse complement.
GCGTCCAATCGGTCGCGAGCACGGATCGTGGCTTCGCGGCGTCCTGCAGGATGAGCACGAGCGAACGGCGCACGCTCGTCCCGGTGCCTGTCAGGATCATTGGAACTCCGCCGAGGACCATCATACCCGGCCCTCCTGCCCGCTGTTCGAGCTTGCCTTGGGGAGTTTCCAGGCATTGCTCGCCGTCCACGGTATACCAGGCCTCGACCCCCGGATGCCGATGGACCGCGGAGTGCATGCCCGGCTTGAACACACCTTCCATGTAAACGGCTGCGTAGGCGTCGGCGTCGACCAGGGGCAAGGGGCCCACCTCGGCGATCCGCTTGCCGCTCGCAGGCCGCCACCCGCGTTCCGCGATGGTGAAGAGCCAGCTTCGGCCCAGGGACCGCACCACGGTGCTGCGCGGAGCCTTGGCTCCCTCGGCCGCAACCGGAGTGGTAAAGGCGTCGATGTGCCAGTAGAGAGCTGAATCCTTGGGCAACGCGCCCAGCTCTTCGCGGGCGGTAATGAAACAGCCGAACTCTTGTCCGGCACGCTGCGCCACGGGCACACATACGGTTTGAGCCGCGGCTGAGGTCGCCACGAGCGATGGGATGCCGGCCGCGCCGATGAGCACGCGGGCCATGGTCCAGCGACGACTAGGGCGCATGTTGGTGATAATCTCCGCGTTACGGCTGAATCTGGATACCCTCGGCGGCGAGTTCCTGGCCGATCTCCGCGCCGAGTCGCATGCCCCACTTCTGCCCCGCGAGCATCGCGTCGCGGGTCAGGTCCGGCTGCACTTCCAGTAGCCGCGGGTTGCTCGCCCGCTGGGCCGGGAGTCCCGTCTCCATCGCGAGGACCGCCTGATCCGCTGCTCGCGTCGCCGTGATCACTTGCCCGATGAGCACGATCTTGGCCGTGTCCGTGCCGTTCCCCGAGAGAGACGACTGCGAGAGCCCCGGGGCCGGGTGGCCGAGCACGATCAGGGCGGCCAGCAGGAGCGCGCGTCCAATCGAGCTTCTCATGAAGCCGTGTGCCTTTCCGGCCGATATGGTGAGATGGATGCACTCGAGCACGAGGGCCCTGCCCCGCCCCGCTGGCTTCGCAACACGAGCGGGCCGTCTTGCGACGCGACCTGCCGGATGTGCGAAGGGCGCCCTCAGGCGCCCGTGTAATCCATGGCCTTGAGTCCAAGCTCTGAAGCAGTTGTAAGGACTACTACTTTGTCGCCCGTCTCCGGCCAGCGCTTCGGACCCGCCCTGCTCCCGGTCCACCACCGCCAGCACGCCCACGACTCGTCCCCCTGCCCCCTCCACCGCCGCGATGGCCTTCTGCGCCGACCCGCCCGATGTGATCACGTCTTCCACCACCACCACCTCGTCTCCCGCCCGGAAGTTCCCTTCGATCTGCTGTCCGGTGCCGTGCGCCTTCGCTTCCTTCCGCACGCTGAACGCATCGATCACCAGGTCCGTCCCCCAGCTCGCCGCCGCGATCGCGTACGCCACCGGGTCGGCGCCCATCGTGAGCCCACCGACCGCCGCGCGGCCGCCAGCCCGCCGCGGTGATCGCCGCCAGGCCCATGCGCCCGATCAGCACCTGCCCCTCGGCGCTCATCGTGCTGAGACGACAGTCGATGTAATAGGAAGAGCGCTGCCCGGAGGCTCAGCACGAAGTCACCGCGGCGGACCGACCGCTCGAGCAGAAGCCGCCGGAGCTGGTCGGCGTCGCTCACCTCCCTCCGCCCTTGCCGAACAGCGACGCCAGGAAGCCCCGCTTCGACCCGCCCTGGCGGACCGCCGTGCACAACTCCGTGGCGAATTCGTCCACCGTCTTGGAACGCTTGGCCAGATCCCGCTCCAGCCCGCGCATCACTGCCGCCTCGATCGGCGCCGGAAACCGGAGCCCCTTCACCGCCTGGTTCAGCGGCACCGGCGGCTGCGTGAGTAGTTGCTGGAACAACTCCCTCGGGCTCTTGCCCGTGAACGGAAGCTCCTGGGTCAGCATGTAGTAGGCGATCGTCGCCAGGCTGTAGACATCGGCCTGCTCGCTCACCAGCTCGCCGCTCAGCGTCTCCGGCGCCACGTACTGGAGGGTGCCCACGAAGAAGCCGGCCCGCGTCAGCCGCTCCTCCGGATTGAGCTCGGCGTCCCGCGCGATCCCGAAGTCCAGCAGCTTGGCCGTCTGCGTGGCCGGGTCGTACATGATGTTGGCGGGCTTGAGGTCCCGGTGGATGATCCCGGCCTTGTGGGCGCTGCCGAGGGCCGCGCCGAGCTGCTCGACGATCGTCGCCACGAGCGGCGGAGCAAGCTTGCCCGACCGGTTGATGAACTCCGCCAGCGGCTCGCCCTGGCGCCCACTCGAGCGCCAGGTAGTGCAATCCGTCCGTGGCGCCGTAGTCGTAGGTCTGGACGATGTTGGGATGCTTGACCCGGGCGCCGTACTCGGCCTCGCGCAGGAAGCGCTTCACGGCGATCGGGTCCTGCGCCAGCCGCGGCCGCAGGATCTTCACCGCGGCGCGGCCGCGCTCGGGGTGCTCGGCGCGATAGACGGTGGCCGTGCCACCCTCGCCGATGTACTCGGCGAGGTGGTAGCCCGCCACCGTGCGTCCGACCATGTTGTCGGCGTTCATGGATCCGCCAAGCTACCGTGATTCCGACCCGTCAGCAAGCTGGAGCCGGGTCACGCGCGCGCTGCTTGACGCATCTCGTTCGGCGCCACTAACCTTCCGCCGCGTCCGCACCCGTGCGGAGTGTGGCTGCCTCGATCCCGGAGTGTCTCGATGCGTCGCCTGCGTCCTTTCGGCGGTCCTGTCTGCCGCCATCCTCGGCTGCGGCAGCTGGAGCCGCGTCGGCGGCGGCAACGAGCCGGCGCCCGCCGAGATCGCTCACCCGGGTCCTCAACACCACCCAGTTCTATCAGACGCCTCGGCCGCCTCGCCGCCGCCGAGCCGCTGCCGTTCGTCGGCACCGTCGCCTTCGCCGCCGGCCCGGCGGACAGCGTCATCGGCGTCCTCGGCCTCTCGCTCGAGAACCGCGCGCTCGCGTTCCAGCGCGAGGGCAACGTCTTCGTCGCGCGCTACCGGGTGAGCCTTGTCGTTCAAGCGCGAGGGCGCGCCTTCGGTCGACGTGGCCCGCGAGGAGGTCGTCCGCGTGCCGACCTTCCAGGAGACCCTGCGGAGCGACGAGAGCATCCTGTTCCAGCAGGTGCTCCGGCTGCTCCCGGGCAACTACACCGTGAGCGTGACCGTGCGCGACGTGGGCTCCACCTCCGAGAGCCGCGCCCAGGCCGACTACACGGCGCCGAGCTTCGGGGCCGGGGACGTGAGCGCGCCGATCCTGGCGTACCAGGCGACGGGGCGGGGGAACCTGGCCGATCCGCTCACCCTCGTGCTCAACCCGCGCGGCGCGGTCGGCTACGGCAGCGACACGCTGCTCGCCTACATCGAGGGCTACCGGTTCGCCAGGCCCACCACCGTCCCGTTCAAAGTGGTCGACGAGCAGCAGCACGTCATTCACGAGGACGAGCTCCGCTTCCGCGGCGGGCACCAGGTCGAGAGCCAGGTCATCCGGCTCTCGCCCGACAGCGTGTCCCTCGGCGAGCTCCAGCTCGTGGTGGGCGAGGGACAGGCGGAGCGCCAGGTCTCGGCCCTGGTCTCGTTCACCCAGGCCTGGGTCGTCACCAACTTCGACGAGATGCTCGATCTGCTCCGCTACTTCGGGCACGACGACGAGGTGAACGCCATGCGGAAGGCGCCGGAGTCCGAGCGCGCCCGCATGTGGCGGGAGTTCTACGCCGAGACCGATCCCAACAACGATCACGCCCGAGAACGAGGCGCTGAACCAGTACTTCAGCCGCATCGCCCAGGCCAACCAGCGCTTCACCGACGAGGGCGTCGCCGGGTGGCGCACCGACCGCGGCGAGGTGTTCGTCAACCTCGGCGCGCCGGACGAGGCGATCGAGAACAGCCCCGGGACGACGGCCAACCGGATCGTCCGGTGGGTCGTACATCAACCTACCGCCTGGAGCTCTTCTTCCGGGACGAGAGCGGCTTCGGGCGGCTGCGGCTGCTGCCGAGCAGCCGGGCGGACTACGAGCGGACCCTGGCGCGGCTGCGGCGGCAGGAGGGCTGAACGCGGCGGGGTGAGCGGGGCCCGCGCCGGCGCCCGCTCCAAGCTCCAGTTTTCCGCCTTATCTTCCCGCCATGCCCAATCACACGCCCCCGCAGCTCTTCCTGATCGACGGCTACGCCCTGATCTACCGCGCCTTCTACGCGATGATCAGCCGGCCGCTCCGGACCACCAAGGGCGAGAACACGTCCGCCGCCTGGGGCGTGGCCAACTTTCTCCTCCGCCTGCGGGAGAAGTACCGCCCCGACTACGTCGCCTGGGTCAACGACGCCGGCACCTCCTTCCGCGAGGAGCGCTATCCCGAGTACAAATCCACCCGCGAGAAGCTCGACGAAGCGCTCCAGGCCGACTTCGACCGCGCCGTCGAGCGCATCTGCGAGCTGCTCGAGGCGTCCTCCGGATTCCGCTCGTGGCCATCCACGGCTACGAGGCCGACGACGTCATCGGCACCCTGGCCCAGGCCGGGGCCGCCGCGCGGACTCCAGCTCGGTCATCGTCTCGGGCGACAAGGACTTCTACCAGCTCATCGGGCCCGGCATCGTCGCTGCTCAATCCCGGGCGCGGCGGCCCGGCGGCCGTCGACGAGGTCTGGGTCGACGAGTCCAATGCCGCCGAGCGGCTCGGCGTGCCGCCGTCGCAGGTGGTCGACTACCTCGCGCTGGTCGGCGACTCCTCCGACAACGTCCCCGGCGTGAAGGGCATCGGCGAGAAGGGCGCCCAGAAGCTGCTCGCCGAGTACGGCAATCTCGACACCATCCTGGCCCGCGCCGCGGAGGTCACCGCCAAGCGCACCCGCGAGGCGCTGCTCGCGCAGGCCGACGCGGCCCGGCTCTCGAAGGAGCTGGTCACCATCCAGCGCAACGTGCCCGTCGAGCTGGATGTCGCCGATCTGGTGCTGCGGGAGCCGGATCGCGAAGGCGCTGATCCGGATCCTCACCGAGCTCGAGTTCTTCTCGCTGGCGCGGAAGATGGGAGCGCAGGCCGGGGCGGTGGACGGCGGGGCGACGGCCGAGCGGCCGGAGCGAGCTGGCGGCGAGCACACCGAGCCTCCAGGAAGTCACCCTGAGCGGAGCGAGGGGCCAGCCCCGACGCATGGTCCCCGGCGGATCCCGCCGCAGGCGACGAGCCGCAGGCGGACGACGGCGCCGTCGCGGCCCTCGAGGCCGCGACCGTCACCCGTCGACCGCCGACGACTGGCTCGCCATCGACGCCCAGCCCGCGCTCGAGGTCGTCGTCGTGGACGATCCGGAGGACATTCCGGCGCTGGTCGCGCGGCTCCGCGCGGCGCCGCTCGTGGCCCTCGACACCGAGACCGACTCGCTCGAGCCGCACGACGCCGAGCTGGTCGGCCTCTCGCTGGCCGCGAGCCCGACCGAAGTCTGGTACCTGCCGTTCGGCCACCGTCCGCGCGGCGGCGAGCTCGCGGCGCCCGACGCCGGTCAGGAATCTGCCGCCGATCGACGACTTCGCGCTCGCGCCGCTGGTCGCGCTGCTCCAGGATCCCGCGGTCCCCAAGGCCGGCCACAACATCAAGTACGACTGGCAGGTGCTCCGCCGCGCCGGCGTCGAGCTGGCCGGCGTGGCGTACGACTCCATGCTCGCGAGCTTCGTGCTCGATCCCGGCCGCCGCTCGCACGCCATCGACACGCTCTGCCTCGAGCACCTCGGCCGCACGATGCAGACCTACGCCGACCTCACGGGCAAGGGGAAGGCGCAGATCCCGTTCGCCGAAGTCGCGATCACGGCGCGCCGCGTCGTATTGCGGCGCCGACAGCGGCGACGGTGCTCGCGCTGCACGAGTTCTTCGCGCCCGCGCTCGCCGAGATGGCGATGGAGCCGCTCCTCCGCGACATCGAGCTGCCGCTGGTCCAGGTGCTCACCGACATGGAGTGGGAGGGGATCGCGATCGACCGGGCGGTGTTCGCGCGGCTCGACGCCGAGCTGAGCGGCGACCTCCGGCGGCTCGAGGGCGAGATCGCCGCCGTCGCCGGCGAGTCGCTCAACCTCAACTCGCCGCGCCAGCTCGCGACCATCCTGTTCGAGAAGCAGCAGCTCCCGGTCCTCAAGCGCACCAAGACCGGCCCCAGCACCGATGCCGACGTGCTCGAGCAGCTCGCCGCGATGGGCCACGAGCTGCCGCGGCTGATTCTCGAGTACCGCGAGCTGCAGAAGCTCAAGAGCACGTACGTCGACACGCTGCCGACGCGGGTGAACCGGCATACCGGGCGGATCCACACCAGCTTCAACCAGACCGGCGCGGCCACGCGGCCGGCTGAGCTCGTCCGAGCCCAACCTCCAGAACATCCCGGTCCGGACGCGCGCGCGGCGAGGCGATCCGCCGCGGCTTCGTGCCCCGCGCCGGCTGGCAGTTCCTGGTGGCCGACTACTCGCAGATCGAGCTGCGCCTGATGGCGCACCTCTCCGGCGATCCCGGCTTCATCGACGCGTTTCGCCAGGGCGGCGACATCCACCGGCAGACGGCCGCGCTCATCTTCGACGTGCCGCTCGCCGAGGTGACGCCCGACATGCGGGCGCGCGCCAAGACGATCAACTTCGCCACCATCTACGGGCAGGGCCCGTTCGCGCTGAGCCGCCAGCTCGGCATCTCGCAGGAAGAGGCGAAGACCTTCATCGCGCGCTACTTCGAGCGCTTCGCCGGGGTGCGGCAGTTCCTCGACCGCATGGTGCAGCTCGCGCGCGAGCAGGGATACGTCGAGACCATCTTCAAGCGGCGCCGCTACGTCCCCGAGATCAAGGACCGGAACTTCAACATGCGCGCCTACGGGGAGCGCGCCGCGCAGAACTCCCCGCTCCAGGGCTCGGCGGCCGACCTGATCAAGCTCGCCATGATCCGCATCCATGCCGCCATCGCCGAGCGGAAGCTCCGGAGCCGGATGCTGCTGCAGGTGCACGACGAGCTCATCTTCGAGGTGCCGCCCGACGAGCTCGAGGCCATGCAGCCGCTGGTCCGGGAGCACATGGAGAACGTCGTCGAGCTCCAGCGTGCCGCTGGTGGTGGACATCGGCATCGGTCCCAACTGGCTGGACGCGAAGCGATGAGCCGCGCGAGGATTCCATGACCGGCACCACGCGCTTCGTCTGCACCGATCCCGACGCGGGCGACTTCGAGTTCGCCGACGTCGACGCGGTGCTCGACGCGCTCGAGGCGGCGCTGGTCCAGGCCACGACGCCGCTGTTCGACGCCGCTCGCCAGAGCTGGCAGCCGGTCGGCATGCATCCCGAGATCCGCGCCGCCTGGGAGGCGCGGCTTCGCTATCGGCCGCCGGCCGCCTCCGGCCTCGGTCTGCCCGCGCTCCCGTCGATGACAGCTCTCGCCCGGAGCCTCCCCGACGAGGCTGCCGAGCGCGACCAGCGCCGGGACGCCTTCGCGCGGATGCGGGCCGCGCTGCCGGTCGAGGTCGGGACGCACGAGAAGGGCGACTCGCGCGAGCCGCGCTTCGCCGCCGTCGGGGTGATGTGGGCGCTGGTGGTGCTGGCGGTGGTCGGGTGGGCGCTCGTGACCTTCGCGACCCGGCTGAGCGAGTTCGCGGCTGCGGCGGCGAACATCACGTCGCGGAAATGAGCGCGCTATCGCCGCTCGTCCTTTCTCAGCTCCGGCATCTCCGCCGACGGCCGCCCCTTCGGCCTGATCCGCTTGACCCCCGGCCACCAGTTCCACCGCCCCATCGCCTGCATGAAGGCCGGCACCAGCACCATCCGGATCACCGTCGCGTCGAGCAGCACCGCCACCGCCAGCCCGAAGCCCATGAGCTGCATCGCCAGCACCCGCGCGAACGCGAAGATCCCGAACACCAGGATCATGATCAGCGCCGCCGAGGTGATGACCGACGCCGTCGCGCTCAGGCCCTCCATCGTGGCCTCGGTGTTCCGCCCGCTCCGGTCGAACGCCTCCTTGATCCGGCTCAGCAGGAACACCTCGTAGTCCATGCTGAGCCCGAACACCACCGCGAACACCAGCACCGGCACCGCCACGAAGATGGCCGACGTCGGCCCGTCGAGCCCGAAGATCTGCGCGCCCACGCCGTGCTGGAACACCAGCACGATGAGGCCGAACGTGGCGCTCACCGACAGCGTGTTCATGATGATCGCCTTGATCGGCACCAGCACCGACTTGAACGCGATCGCCAGCATCACGGCCGTGGCGCCGAGGATCAGGATCACGAGCAGCGGGAACCGCTCCAGCAGGTCGTCCTGGAAGTCGAGCGCCGCCGCCGAGTAGCCGCCGACGGTGATCGTCATCCCCTTGGTGCCCCGGAGCTGCGCCTTGGCGAGCTGGCGCGCCCGGATCACCACGTCCGTGGCCGTCGTGAGCGAGGTCGTGTCGGCCAGGATCACGTCCATCAGGGCGAGCCGCCGGTCGCTGCTCAGGTACGCATCGAGGAAGTCGGGAAACCTGGCGCGCGCCGCGGGCAGATCGCTGTAGAGCACCGAATAGCCCAGCAGGCTGCCCCTGGGCTCCACGTTCACCACGCTCCGCACCTCGCGCACGCGCGGGTCCGCCTTGAGCGAGTCGGCCAGCGTCATGAGCCCGCGGAGCGAGGTCGCCTCGACCGCGCTCCGCCCCTCGGGCACCTGCACCAGCACCCGCACCGGCTGGATGAACCCGGCCACGCCCATCGCCGAGAGCGCCTCCAGTCCGTCGCCGGCCTCGGTGCCCGCGGGCCACCAGTGGCGCGACGGCAGTCCGATCTTGATGAAGAACACCGGCAGCGTGAGCAGCCCGATGACCGCGCCGCCGTAGGCCAGCGCCCGGATCGGATGCCGGCTCAGCGTGCGGGCCCACTTCTCCCACACCTGCGGCGCGTGGTACCAGGTGAGCCGGCGCGCCAGCCAGCGCGGCCGGTCGATCTCGCGGCCGAGCACGGCGAGCAGGGCGGGGAGCAGGGTGATCGAGAGCAGCACCGCCACTGCCTACGACGATGAGCCCGCCGATGCCGACGCTCCGGGTCTCGATCAGCGGTGTCAGGAGCAGGGCCCCGAAGCCCACCACCACCGTGAGCCCGGACGTGATGACGGCGCGGCCTGCCGTCGCCAGCGTGTTCGCCGCCGCCACCCGCCGCCGGGACCCGCGCGCCAGCTCCTCGCGGAAGCGGGTGACGATCAGCAGCGAGTAGTCGATCCCGACGCCGAGCCCGATCATCGTGGTCATGTTGAGCACGAACACCGACATCGGCGTGAAGTGCGCGATCACGCCGATGATCGCGAGCGATACGGTGATCGCCAGCACCCCGACGATCAGCGGCAGCGTCGCCGCCACCAGCGCGCCGAACGCGAGCACCAGGATCACGAGCGTGAGCGGCAGGAGCCGCTTCTCCCCTTCGGCGCTGTCCCGCGTCACCACCGTGCGCACGTCGAGGTCGAGCGGGGCACGGCCGGTCACCTGCGCCCGGTAGCGGTCGCCGCCGGGAATGCGCGCCAGCGTCTCTTGCACCAGCGCGCGCACCGGCAGCACCAGCGCGCCCGCGCTGTCGCCGCGCGCGGCCTCGAGCGCCACGATCACGAACGTCGCGCGATGATCGCGGCTGAGGAAGGTGGTGTCGCCGGTGGAGGGGTAGGAGACGAGGCCGCGGATGTAGGGCGCTCGGCCGAGCGCCGCGAGCAGCGTGTCGAGCGCCGCGCGCGGTGCCGGCTCGTCGAGCGGCGCGGGTGCCTGGAAGGTGACCGCGAAGAACTCCCCGATCGGGCGGCTGAAGCGCCGGGTGAGCAGGTCCTCGGTCCGCGACGCCTCGGTCTCCCGGGCGCTCCCGCCCCGGATGTTGAGGAGCGACGGAGTCGCGGGGGCCCGGACCGCCGCCACCGCGCCGATCACCGCCCACACTACCAGCACCACCCAGCGCCAGCGCACCAGCGCCCGGGCGAATCGGTCCATCAGGTTCAGATCTGCCTCCCGGGGAGTCCGCCGGCTTCGAAGGTGGCAAAATGTTAGACGGCTGGGGGTTCCGGCGCCAGCGCCGGGCCCGGCAGACCCACCGGAAGCGGGGGGCGCTAGCGGGCGGAGCCGACCGCCCTCCATATTGTGACCATGCGGCGCCACCTCCTCCCCTTGGCCATCCTCGGCCTCCTCACGCTGGTGCTGGCCGACCGCGCCTCCGAGCTCATGCGCCGCCACCAGGCGCGCCGAGCTCGTGGCCAGCGAAACCCGAAGCGCCACGCCCGATCTCAAGCGCCGGACCTCCGGCAGCGCCACCGCCCCGGCCGTCCGAGGCGCCGGCGAAGCCCGCCTGGCCCGCCTTGCCGCGCGGGAAGCGCTGAGCCGGGAGGCTGGTTCCACCTACCTTGATTCGCTGATCCTGAGCACCGACTCGGTGGTGCGCCGCTGGCCCGACCGCTGGGGCGCGCCGATCCGGGTCGCGATCGTCGAAGGCGGCGCGCCGGACTGGGACCCGCGGATGGCCGGCTATGTGCGCACGGCGCTCGAGCGTTGGGAGAGCCTGGGAATCGGGGTCCAGTTCTCGGTGGTGCAGGATACCAGCCGCGCCGACATCCTGGTGCGGTGGATCGACCACTTCGACTTCGACCGGGCGGGCCAGACCGATCTGACCTGGGACCAGTCTGGCCGCGTCCGGCGAGCGCTGGTCTCCCTCGCCCTCCGCACCAACACCGGCGTCGTGTTGCCCGATGACGCGCTGCTCTCGGTGGCGGTCCACGAGACCGGGCACGCCATCGGCCTGCCGCACTCGTCGGACTCCAGTGACGTCATGTTCCCGGCTACCCGGACCGGCACGCTCTCGGATCGCGATCGCCGCACCGCCGCGGTGCTCTACCGGCTGCCCCCAGGCCCCGTGCGCGACCTCCCCGACGACGGCCGGTAGGCGGCCTTCTCCTCGCCCGCGGGAACGGTCGCGGCCTCGGGCACGATCGTTGCCGGAGTCAGCGGCAGATCCTGCCCACAGCAGGCCAAAGCGAACGAACAATGTCCGTAGGGTGGAGAATCGCATGGTCGCAGTCGGTTGGCGTGCCGGAATCCTGTGCGGAGTTGCCGCGATGACCCTTGCTGCCGCTCCGGCCCACGGCCAATCGTTCGCGTCGATCGACGCCGCGGTCAGGGACGGCATCCAGAAGGGCATCTATCCCGGCGCGGTCGTGATCATCGGGCGGCGGGACTCGCTGCTCTACGCCCGAGGATACGGCCACTTCACCTGGAGTCCCTCGTCGCCCGTGCCCCGGCCGGACTCGACCCTCTGGGACATCGCCTCGATCACCAAGGTCGTGAGCACCGCCGGCTTCGGCGCTCCGCCTCGTGGATCAGGGAAAGCTCGACCTCGAGGCGCCGGTCCGCCGGTATCTGCCCCGCTTCTCCGGCGGCCCCAAGAACCAGGTCACCGTGCGCATGCTGCTCGACCACACGAGCGGCCTCAAGAGCTACGTCCCCTTCTATCTGAAGGCGCGTGGGAGCCGGGCGCGGGCCATCGATCTGCTGTACGCGCAGCCCCTGGTTCGCGTCCCGGGAGACAGCGCGGAGTACAGCGATCTCAACGCGCTCTTCCTCGGCCTGGTGCTCGAAAAGGTGTCCGGGCTGCCACTCGACAAGCTCGCCAGGCGCGAGGTGTTCGGCCCCCTTGGCATGACGCAGACCATGTACAGACCTCCCGCCTCCCTCAAGCGGCGGATCGTTCCGAGCGGAATGTGGCGCGGCCGTCCCGTTCCGGGCGACCTGAACGACCAGAACGCTGTGGCGATGGGAGGCGTGGCTGGGCACGCGGGGGTGTTCTCGACCGGGATGGACCTGGCGCGGTTCGCGGCCGTCTGGCTCCGCTCGGGCGTCGGGACCCACCGGGCAATGGGTGCGCCCCGAGACCATGGGGCGCTTCCTCGTGAAGGGCCCGCGCACCGGCTCCCGGCTGCTCGGCTGGGACACACGCGAAGTCGACCCTGCCGCCGAGGAGCCGAGCGTCTTCGGGTCGCTCATCAGCGACGCGGGCGTATGGGCACACCGGGTTCACCGGGACCGAGCTCTGGATCGACCCGGCGCGGGACCTGTTCCTGATCTTCCTCACCAACCGGGCATTCGACCCCCGGGTGCGCGAGTCGGCCAAGCAGCTCAAGTTCGTCCGCGCCAACCTCAGCGACGCCGCGGTCCGGCTGGTGCCGCACGGCTGCCAGCAGGAGTTGGTGGCGCGATGCTGACGGGATAGTGGCTCCGCCTCGCGCCCGACGGGCAGGCTGTTAGGTTACGGACATGACCGAGATCCCGCTCCCCACCCCCACAGTTCCCACTCCCGAGTCGGTCCGGAAGGCGCTTCGCGCCGTGAAGGACCCCGAGCTCAACCTCAACATCATCGACATCGGGCTGGTCTACGATATCGAGGTCAACGAGCCGGGCATGGTGCACGTCCGGATGACCCTGACCAGCCCCGGCTGCCCGGCGGGGACCGAGATCATCGATGACGTGAAGAAGGTGGCGGCGGACATGGAGGGCGTGCAGGGGGTGGAAGTGGAGCTGGTGTGGGATCCGTACTGGACGCCGGATAAGATGGATCCGAGGGTCCGGGCGTTCTTGGGGTTTTGAGGCAGTGTGAAGGTGACAGCATGGCGGCACTTTAGCGGCAGCTATCGAGCAGCGACATGTAATACTCTGCAATATAGGCACTTGTAAGTAATGTCCAACACGAAGTTCGCCGTCACCCTGAGCGTAGCGAAGGGGGCATGAGTCAGGTCGTGCCCCCTTCGCTACGCTCAGGGTGACTAGCTTGGTGGTCTGCCCCAGCTGGCTCGCTCCGCCGCCTTAGGCTCCGGCCTCCAACCCGTCACCGGTGCCGGCGTCCGCCCCGCCCTTCGCGGCAGCCCCGCTCCCCGCCGCGGCCTCGCCTCCGCCCCCGCCGCGGCCCCGCCTCCCGCCCCCGCCGCCGGCTCCGTCACCGCCTTCAGCAGCTCCTCCCCAATCTCCCGCAGCTGCCACCGCCGTAACTCCTCGATGGCGCCGAGCTCCTTGCAGGGTTGCCGGATTCGCCCGGGCGATCGCCTCCAGGGTCCCGTTCGGGCACAGCACCCCCGGCTGCAGGTCGAGCCGCGTCGCCAGCTTGTTCCGCGCCGCCTTGAGCCGCTCGAGCCGCGCCTCGAAGGCCGGGTCGTAGGCCCGGCGGGCCGGACGCTCGATGCGGGGAAGGTCCCGGTCCGGAATCTCCAGCCCGCGCTTCACCGCTGCCAGGATTTCCTTGCCACGCCGCTCCGCCTGCTCGCCGCCGATTCCCGGGATGGTCTTGAGCGCCGCCATGTCCGTCGGCGGCTGGCGCGACATGGTCAGCATCGGCTCGTTGTTGAGGATCCGGAAGGTGGCCCGGTCGCTTCGCTGGGCCACCCCCTCGCGCCACTCGTACAGCTCCCGGAGGATCGCGAGCTCTCGGCCCTTGAGCGCCTTGGCGCCCTTGAGCCTCAGATATCCGGGCTCCCCGTTCGGCGGACTCCAGCGGATATCGTCCAGCAGCGCGAACTCCTCCGCGGCCCAGCCGAGCCGGCCGCGCGCCTCGAGCTGCGCCTTGAGGATGTCCCGGAGCGCGGGCAGGTAGCGCGTGTCCGAGGCGGCGTACTCGAGCATCTCGGGGGAGAGCGGCCGGGCCGACCAGTCGGCCCGCTGGAAGCGCTTGTCGAGCCGCACGCCCATGTATTTCTCGAGCAGTGCCGCCAGCCCGACGCCGGGCTCGTTGAGCAGCTGCGCCGCGATCCGCGTGTCGAAGACCCCGGTGGCGCGGAAGCCGTACTCGCGGTCGAGGAGGCGGAGGTCGTAGTCCGCGTCGTGGAAGACGATCTCCACTTCCGGATCGGCCAGCACCAGGGAGAGCGGCGCCAGGCTCTCCACCGCCAGCGGGTCCACCACGGCCGTCTCGTCGCGCGAGCTGATCTGCAGCAGGTAGACGCGGTCGATGAACCGGTGGAAGCTCGCGGCCTCGGTGTCGACCGCGAGCAGGGGCGCGCTCCTGAGCCGCGCGAACAGCGCCTCCAGGTCCGTCTGCGACTCGATGAGCGGAACGCCGGCGGCGCTCACTCGGACTTCGAGACCAGGTCGAGTCCGGCCGAGATTTCGTCGAGCGCCTTCGCGAGCACCTTGTAGAACTCGGCGTCGGGCTGGGGCGTGCCGCCCATCGCCGCGTCCATCTGCAGCTTGCGGGCGAGTCTGGCGGCGTGTCGGATGTAGTCGGTGGCTGGCTTCATAAGAGGCATTCTCCGTCGAATGCGGGAAGTGTAATCTTCCAACCACCATGGCGCACCCCACGGAGATCGACCTCACCGTCTACCCGGACGAGTGCGACGCGTTCGGGCACCTGAACCAGGCGTCGTTCCTCAGCCTGTTCGAGCGCGCGCGCTGGGAGATGCTCGCGCGCGGGCCGGGGATGGACGTCTTCACCCGCGCGGGCACCTGGCCCGCGGTGCGGAAGACGGTCATCGACTATCACGCCGCCGCCTTTCCGGGCGACGTGCTGCGCTTTCACCAGGCGCTCACCCACCGCGGCCGAACCAGCTTCACCATGCGTCAGACGGCGCGGCGCGGCAGCGACGACACCCTCATCGCCACGGCCGAGTTCGTCTTCGTCTGCATCAACCGCGAGGGCCGGCCGATTCCGGTGCCCGAGGAGTTCGGGACGTTCATGAGCGTGCGCGCCGCGGACGACGACGCCCACCGACTCACCGTGAACGGCGTGAGCCTCGCCGTCGAGGTCCGCGGCGAGGGGCCCGCGATCCTGTTCGTGCACGGCTACCCGCTCGATCGGACGATCTGGCGCGACCAGATCGACTCGCTCGAGGGCTACCGCCGCATTGCGCCCGATCTTCGCGGGATGGGGCAGTCCGACGCCCCCGATCTTGGCTATGGCATGGGGATCTACGCCGACGATCTCGCCGCGCTGCTCGACGCCCTTGGCGTCAACGAGGTGGTGCTCTGCGGGCTCTCGATGGGCGGCTACGTCATCTTCGAGTTCCTGCGGCGCTGGCGCCACCGGGTGCGCGCGCTGATCCTCATGGATACGCGCGCCGAGGCCGACTCGACCGAGGCCCGGCGCGCGCGGGACGCGGCCGCCGCGACCGCTCGCGATGGCGGCGCCGGTGCCGTCGGCGGGGCCATGCTCCCGAAGATGCTGGCCACGGGCAGCGAGGAGCGCGCGCCGGAGCTCGTCGACCGGGTCCGCCGGATGATGGCGGCCACGCCGGTGGCGGGGATGGTCGGCGCGCTCGCAGCCATGCGCGACCGGCACGACAGCACCGGCCTCCTGCCGACGCTCGCCGACCTCCCCACCCTGGTGCTCGTGGGCGAGGAGGACGCGCTCGCGCCGCCGGACGCGGCGCGCCGGATGGCCACGCTGATCCCGGGCGCCCGCCTGGTCGTGATTCCCGGCGCCGGACATCTGCCGCCGGTCGAGCGCCCGTCCGAGACGACGGCGGAGATCCGTGAGTTCCTGCGCGTGGTCGGGTGAAACCTTTTCACGGTGGCGCGCGTTCTGATCTGACCGGGCGACGCGCATCCTAGCGTCCCCGTTGATTGTCCTTCCACATCGGGCTCCGGGGTCGCGGCCAAGCAGTTCGATTCCGGGGCCACTCTCCTTGTCAGGCGGTCAGGCGGTCAGGCGGTCAGGCGGTGCGGTCAGGATGAAGGTGCAGGAAGGGTGAAGGCGAAGTGAAGCAGTGATAGCAAAGACAGCGGGGCTCGAGTGATTCGAGCCCCGCTGTTTGTCTTGACCGCCTGACCGCCCGACCGCCTACCGCTGCGGCCTCCCCGGCGGGCTGTCGCTGTTGAACACTTCCTTATTCTTCTCGACGAACGCCACCATGTTCGGCGGCACGTCCTCTTCGGGAAAGATCGCCGTCACCGGGCACTCGGGCTCGCATGCGCCGCAGTCGATGCACTCGTCAGGATGGATGTACAGCTGGTCCTCTCCCTCGTAGATGCAATCCACCGGACAGACGTCCACGCAGGCGCGGTCCTTGACCCCAATACATGCCTCGACGATCACATAGGTCATTTGCGGCGGCTCCTCCGGAGCGGCGATGGTCATGGGGTGCGCGCCGGACCGGGGCGCGACATTCGAGTTAGGTATACGAAGGTGTGTGGGGAGGCGCAAGGGGTCGTGGTATCTTCCGTGCGATGCGCCGCCGTCGTCTCATCCTCGTGCTGGCCACCGTCGCGTGGTTCGCCTCCGCGCCCGTTCTACCCGCCCAGCAATGCCGTGCGCCGCGTACCGCGCTCGTCCTGTCCGGAGGCGGCGCCAAGGGCCTCGCGCACATCGGCGTGCTGCGGGTGCTCGACAGCCTGGGCATCAGGCCCGACCTGATCGTCGGGACCAGCATGGGCGCGGTGGTCGGCGCGCTCTACGCCAGTGGCTACAGCGGCCGCGAGCTCGATTCGCTCGCCCGCATCGTCCCGCTCGCCGCGCTCTTCCGCACCTACCAGCCGCTCGCCCCGCGCGCGCTCGGCATTCTCCAGCCGCTCGTCCTCTGGGAGCAGGGCGACCGCGGATTCGCGCTCCAGAGCGCCTCCGTCGTCGAGGCCGAAGCCAATGCGCTGGTGAACGCCGCGCTGCTCCGCGGCAACCTGCTGGCGCGGGGAAACTTCGACTCCCTGCCGATTCCGTTCCGCGCCGTCGCCACCGACCTCGCGCACCGTGAGGCGGTCGTCATGAAGTCGGGCGACCTGGCCCAGGCGGTGCGCGCGAGTGCGGCGGTGCCGCTCCTCTTCGCGCCCGAGCGGCGCGACGGGCGGTTTCTCACCGACGGCGGGCTCTCCGCCAACATCCCCGTGGCCGTGGCGCGCGCCGAAGGCGCGGGTCGCGTCATCGTGGTCGACGCCACCGAGCACCCGAGCGACTCGCTCGATGCCTACTCCCCGCTGCTCGTCGCCGACCGCCTGGTGCAGTTCCTCTTCCAGCAGCGCGCCGAGTCGCTCGGCGACGGGCGATCTCCTCGTCCGGCCCGACGTCGAAGGGTTCACCAGCCTCAACTTCGGCCGCCGGAACATCGAGCGGCTGATCGATCGCGGCGTCGGCGCCGCCGACTCGGTGCTGCCCCGCTTCGGCTGTCGCCCGGCGCGTCGAGCCCCGCCCGGTGCGCGAGCTCCCCACGCGGCTCGCCGGCATACAGCATGGCCGGCGCCAACGCCTCCGAGCAGCTCGCGCTCACCCGGCTCCTCGCGCTCGACGTCGGCCCTCACGACACGCTCGATTACGAGCTGCTGCGTCAAGCGGGTCCGCTCGCTCGCCACTGCTTCCGAGGCCTTCGAGTCGGTGTGGCTCACGCCGACCGGCGCGGGCGATTCGGTGACGCTCGATCTCGTCATCCGCCGTGCCGCGCGGCGCGTCGCCGGACTCGGCCTCGCCTATGACAACGAGCTGGGCGGGCGGATGTGGGCGGGTATCGTGGACCGCCGCTTCCTCGGCCGCGCGCTGGAAGGCAGCGGCGCCGTATTCCTCGGCGAGCTTCGGCGCGAGCTCGCGCTCGGCGTGCGGCGGAACTATCAGATCGGGCGGCAGCTCTTCAATCCCGCGGTCACCGTGCGGCTCGCCAACGAGGACGTCCGGCGCTTCGACGGGAGGGGGAAGGAGGTCGGCCAGGGGTTCACCCGCGAGGGCGTGGGCTTCGTGGGGATCGAGCGGCCGCTCGCGCAGGGGTGGGATGTCGCCGTCGGCGCCGAAGGCCGGGTGTGGGACGAGCCCGGCCGCGCCAGCCGCTCGACCGCCGGCGGCGTCGCCCGCCTTACCGGCTCGACCCGGCAGCGTGGGCGAGTGCTGCGGGCGGAGCTGCAATGGACCGGGATGTATCAGCGTGCGGCCCTCGAGGGCGTAGCGGCGGCGCGGTTCGGCATCGTCCGGGTATCGCCGCGGATCCGGCTCGGCTGGGGCGACGGGCTGCCCCTCCAGCTCGGCTTCCCGCTGGGAGGGGACGACGGGTTCCCCGGGTATCACCTCGGCGAGCGCCGCGGCGACCGCGAGGCGATGCTGGGGGTGCTCTTCACGGTCCCGCTCAAGGGGCCGCTGCTGGCGCGAGTCGAATTGGCCGGCGGCGGGACCGACGCCGCGTCGAGCCGCTTTTCCGGCGGCGGGTGGACCGCCGGCGTGCGCGCCGGCCTCGGGGCGGAGACGCCGGTCGGGCCGGTGCGGTTCGAGTATGGGTTGGCGCTGCGCGGGCGGGATGCGCTGTTCGTGCGGCTCGGGCGGTGGTTCTAGAGCTAGCACGTCACCCGAGCGAGCAGGCTCTCACTGCTAGAGCATTCTCGGGCTCTGGGGACGGTCTGATCCTAGAGCAGCCCGGTGAGCGGCGTCGCGTAGCTCGTGTTCCGATCTTCCGGCGGCCCGTAGCGCCTGTTCGGCCCGTACAGCCGGTGCCACTCCTCCCGCAGGCAGTACGGATCGAGCCCGTGCGGGCGGTCCACCGCGAGGACGCCGTCGAGATGGTCGATCTCGTGCTGGATCAGCTCCGCCCGATCGCCCTCCAGGTCCACCTCGTGCCACTCCCCCTTGGTGTCCTGATACCGCACCCGGACCCGGTACGACCGCGAGACGCGGACGAGCAGGTTGGGGAACGAGAAGCAGTCGTCCCAGACCTCGAAGTCCTCGTTGCCGATGTCGACGATCTCGGGGTTGATCAGGGCCCACGGCTGATCCATCTCGCAGTAGACCATCCGCACCGGCGCGCCGATCTGCGGCGCCGCGATCGCCCGGCCGCTGCCGAAGCGCGATTGCCAGTCCCGAAGGGTCTCCCGCATGTCGTCCAGAATGACCCGGACCGCGGTCGACTTTGGCTTGGTGATCGGCTCGCACCTGGCCCGCAGAATCGGGTCACCCAGGAGGCGGATGCGGTGGATGGTCATCGAGCGACTGCCTTTCCAGAAGGCCCCAGAAGGAGGCACTCACGAGACGTGCCGCCTGAATATGGGATCAGGTTACCAATCCGGCCAGCATGATCGCTTGCCGCGAACGGCGCAAAGAGTAGTAGCACTAACTACTAAAACTCGACCATGCTGGACCAGGCGCTACTCCACACGTGTCCCGAGGAAACTCCTTCGTAATTCTAGTCCCACGATCGAGTCACGTCGACCTCTTCCGCTTCGATCGTCAAAGCAGTAACACAAAGCCTACCATTGCATTGCGGCGTTTACACCAATTAATTGGCACGAATTGACAATCCCGACTTTCTTACTTATGATTCGGCCAATGGGCGCCTCTCTTCCTCTTCTCCCCAAAGACGGTGCCCCCCTCGGCCAGAAAGGCCAGCGGGGCGCGGTGCTCGTGCAGCTCAAGCGCGCCCAGCGCCTGACGGCCAAGGAGCTTGCCACCCGGCTCGGGGTCTCGCTGAACGCTGCCCGCCATCATCTGAAGGAGCTCGAAGCCGAGGGCCTGGTGGTGTACGAGCGCGAGCACCGCGGCGTCGGCGCACCTGCGTTCGCGTACCGGCTGAGCCCTTCGGGAGAGGCGCTCTTTCCGCGGCGCTACCAGGAAACCCTCACCGCCCTGCTGGACCAGATGGTCGAGCGCGACGGTCGCGCGGCCGCCGTGGCGCTGCTCGAATCCTACTTCGCGGGCCTCACCCGCCGGCTCCAGGCGGAGCTGGTCGGCGCGCCGCCGGCCGAGCGCCTTCAGGTTCTTGGCCGGGTGCTCTCCGAGGAGGGGTACATGGCCGAGGTCACGGCCCTCGCCGGCAGCGGCACCCTCACCGAGCACAACTGCGCCATTCCGGCCGTGGCCGAGCGCTTTCCCGAGATCTGCGCCGCGGAGGCGCGATTCCTCGCCGACGTGCTGGGCGCGGAGGTGGAGCGCCGGGAACACATGCTGGCCGGCTGCAGCGCCTGCGAATACCACGTGCGGTTCAAGTCCGCTCAGGAGAACTCATGAGCTCGTCCGTCGAGAGCCTGGTCAACAAGGAATACAAGTACGGCTTCGTCACCGACATCGAGTCCGATGTCACGCCAAAGGGGCTGAGCGAGGACGTCATCCGGCTGATCTCGGCCAAGAAGCAGGAGCCCGAGTGGCTGCTCGAGTGGCGGCTCAAGGGGTACCGCGGCTGGCTGAAGATGACCGAGCCACACAATTGGCCGAACATCACCTACACGCCGGTGGACTACCAGTCCATCAGCTACTACTCGGCGCCGCGCACCCAGAAGCCGCTGGGCAGCCTGGACGACGTTGATCCCAAGCTGCTCGAGACCTATACCAAGCTCGGCATCCCGCTGAGCGAGCAGAAGCTCCTGGCGGGGGTCGTCGCCGTGGACGCCATCTTCGACAGCGTCTCGGTGGGCACGACGTACAAGGCCAAGCTCGCCGAGCAGGGCATCATCTTCTGCTCGTTCGGCGAGGCGGTGCGCGAGCATCCCGAGCTGGTGCGGAAGTACCTCGGCTCGGTGGTCCCGGCGAGCGACAACTTCTTCGCCGCGCTCAACGCCGCGGTGTTCAGCGACGGGTCGTTCGTGTACATCCCGAAGGGCGTACGCTGCCCGATGGATCTGTCCACCTATTTCCGCATCAACAGCGCGGAGACGGGGCAGTTCGAGCGCACGCTGATCGTCGCCGACGAGGGCGCCACGGTGAGCTACCTCGAGGGCTGCACCGCGCCCAAGCGCGACGAGAACCAGCTCCACGCCGCCGTGGTCGAGCTCGTGGCGCTCGAGAACGCCTCGATCAAGTACTCCACGGTCCAGAACTGGTATGCGGGCGACGAGGAGGGGCGGGGCGGCATCTACAACTTCGTCACCAAGCGGGGCAAGTGCGCGGGCGCCAACTCCAAGATCAGCTGGACCCAGGTCGAGACCGGGTCGGCGATCACCTGGAAGTACCCGAGCGTCATTCTCCAGGGCGACAACTCGGTCGGCGAGTTCTACTCGGTGGCGGTGGTGAACGGCCGGCAGCAGGCCGACACCGGCACCAAGATGATTCACACCGGCCGGAACACCCGCAGCACCATCGTGTCGAAGGGCATCTCGGCCGGGCGAGGGCAGAACAGCTACCGCGGGCTGGTGAAGGTCCTGCCCAAGGCCGAGGGGGCGCGCAACTACACCCAGTGCGACTCGATGCTGATCGGGAACCGCTGCGGGGCGCACACGTTCCCGTACATCGACGTTCAGAACTCGTCCTCGTCCACCGAGCACGAGGCCTCGACCTCGAAGATCGGCGAGGACCAGATTTTCTACCTGAAGCAGCGCGGCCTCAACACCGAGAACGCCATCTCGATGATCGTGAATGGCTTCTGCAAAGAGGTGTTCAAGGAGCTGCCGATGGAATTCGCGGTCGAAGCGCAGAAGCTGCTGGGGATCAGCCTCGAAGGCAGCGTGGGTTGACGACGGCGCCGACACTTACTGGCAAGGAGCAACGACGAGTGCTGGAAATCAGAGACCTCCGCGCGAGCGCGAGCGGCAAGGAGATCCTCAAGGGCATCGACCTCACGGTCAACGCCGGCGAGGTGCACGCGGTCATGGGCCCGAACGGATCGGGCAAGAGCACGCTGGCGCAGGTCCTCGCCGGCCACCCGGCGTACGAGGTGACCGGCGGCTCGGTGTTCTACCGCGGCCAGGACCTCCTCGAGCTCGAGCCGGAAGCGCGCGCCCAGGCAGGCGTCTTCCTCGCCTTCCAGTACCCGGTGGAGATCCCCGGCGTGACCAACGCCTACTTCCTCCGCGCGGCCTACAACGAGATCCGGAAGGCGCGCGGAGAGGAGGAGATCGACTCGATGGACTTCATCGACCTCCTCGAGGAGAAGCTCAAGCTGGTCGAGTGGGACTCGGAGATCATGAGCCGGGCGGTCAACTCGGGCTTCTCGGGCGGCGAGAAGAAGCGGAACGAGATCCTCCAGATGGCGGTGCTCGAGCCCACGCTCGCCATCCTCGACGAGACCGACTCCGGCCTCGACATCGACGCGCTCAGGATCGTGGCCGCCGGCGTCAACAAGCTCCGCCGGCCGGACAACGCCACCATCGTGGTGACGCACTACCAGCGCCTGCTCAACTACATCGTGCCCGACTTCGTGCACGTGCTGACCAACGGCCGGATCGTGAAGTCGGGCGGCAAGGAGCTGGCGCTCGAGCTCGAGGCCCGCGGCTACGAGTGGCTCGAGGACGCGGTGGGAGCCGCGTCATGACCGAGGCGTTCGTGCAGGAGTTCGAGGCCCGGGCCGGCACTGCCACCGCCGAGGGCCCCGAGTGGCTCGAGCCGGTCCGCCGGGCGGCCATGGAGCGCTTCGCGCGCACCGGGTTCCCTGGCGCCCGGGACGAGGAGTGGCGCTTCACGCCGATCGGCGCCGATCGCGCAGGGGACCTGGCGGCCGGCCACCGGTGGGGCGGGGGAGCTCACGCGCGAACACCTGGCGCCGTTCGTCTTCGGCCACGCCGACTGGACCACGCTGGTCTTCGTGAACGGCGTCTTCAGCGAGCCGCTGAGCGCCGTCGGCGCGCTGCCGTCGGGCGTCCGGGTGGCGAGCCTGGCCGAGGCGCTCCGCTCCGATGGCGCCCTGCTCCACGCTCATCTGACCCGGCACGCGCCGGTCGAGGGATCGCCATTCACCGCGCTCAACACGGCCTTCCTGGCCGAGGGCGGGGTGGTGCATGTCGGCGGCCGGTGTGGATCTGGCGGCGCCCGTCCACCTGCTCTTCGTCACCACGGCGGAGGCCGGCGGCACCGTCGCCCATCCGCGCAACGTCATCGTGGTCGAGCGCGGCGCTCGCGCGTCGATCATCGAGAGCTACGTCACGCTTGCGCCGGGGCAGAGCTACTGGACCAACCCGGTCACCGAGGTCGCCGTCGGGGCCGGCGCCTGGGTGGAGCACACCCGGATCCAGCGCGAGAGCGAGAGCGCGCAGCATGTCGGGCTCACGCACGTCGACCAGCAGCGGGACAGCCACTACCGCTCGTTCTCGCTCATGATGGGCGCGGCGCTGGCGCGGCACAACCTGCACGTGCGGCTCAACGACGAGAACATCGAGACCCTGATGTACGGGCTCTACGTCACCCGCGGCGAGCAGGTGGCCGACAACCACACGGCCATCTACCACGACCAGCCCAACTGCCGGAGCTGGGAGGTCTACAAGGGCATCCTCGACGGCCGCTCGCGCGGGGTGTTCAACGGCAAGGTGTTCGTGAAGCCCGAGGCGCAGAAGACCGACGCCAAGCAGACCAACCGCAACCTCCTCCTCAGCGACGGCGCCCGGGTCAACACCAAGCCGCAGCTCGAGATCTTCGCCGACGACGTCAAGTGCACCCACGGCGCCACGGTGGGCCGGCTGGACGAGGTCGCCCGCTTCTACGCCCGGAGCCGCGGCATTCCGGCGGAGGCCGCCGACCGGCTCCTCACCTACGCCTTCGCGGCGGAGGTGGTGGAGGAAGTGACGCTCGCGCCGGTGCGCGAGGAGCTGGACCGCCTGGTGCGCGCGCGCCTGGGCGGCCTCTGAGGCCAGCATGACCGCCACCGCCTCCGCCACGCCCGCGCTCGACGTCGAGCGGCTGCGCGAGGATTTCCCGATCCTCGCGGAGCGGGTGCGCGGCAAGCCGCTGGTCTACCTCGACAACGCCGCCACCAGCCAGAAGCCCCGTGCCGTCATCGACGCCGTCAGCCGGTATTACGCCGCCGAGAACGCGAACATCCACCGGGGCGTGCACTACCTGAGCGAGCGTGCCACGGTGGCCTACGACGGCGTGCGCGCGCGGGTGGCCCGGTTCCTCAATGCGGCGTCGCCCCGCGAGATCGTCTTCACCCGCGGCACGACCGAGGGGATCAATCTCGTGGCCCAGAGCTGGGGCCGGAGTACCCTCAAGGCGGGCGACGAAATCCTGATCACGGGGATGGAGCACCACTCGAACATCGTGCCCTGGCAGCTGGTGGCGGCCCAGACGGGCGCCACGGTGCGCGCGGTGCCGATCACCGACACGGGCGAGCTCGACCTGAAGGCGTTCGACCGCCTGCTCACCGACCGCACGCGCCTGCTCGCCGTGGCGCACCTGTCCAACGCACTCGGCACCATCAACCCGGTGCGGTGGATGGTCTCGCACGCGCGGGAGCGCGGCATCGTGACGCTGGTGGACGGCGCCCAGTCGGCGCCGCACCTGCCGGTGGACGTCCAGGCGCTCGACTGCGACTTTTTCGCGTTCTCCGGACACAAGGTCTTCGGGCCGACCGGCATCGGCGTGCTGTACGGACGCGCGTCGCTGCTCGAGGCGATGCCGCCCTGGCAGGGCGGCGGGGACATGATCGAGACCGTGACGCTCGAAGCGAGCACCTGGGCTGCAGCCGCCGGCGCGCTTCGAAGCCGGCACGCCGCCGATCGCGCAGGTCATGGGGCTGGGGGCGGCGCTCGAGTACGTCGAGGCGGTGGGGCGCGCCGCCATCGGCGCCTGGGAGGAGGAGCTGCTCGCCTACGCCACGGAGCGGGTCGGCGAGCTCGACGGCGTGCGCATCATCGGCACGGCGCGCGAGAAGGCCAGCGTGCTTTCGTTCGTGGTCGAGGGCGTGCATCCGCACGACGTGGGCGCCGTGCTCGACGACGAGGGCGTGGCCATCCGCACCGGACACCACTGCGCGCAGCCGGTCATGCACCGCTTCGGCGTCCCCGCCACCGCGCGGGCGTCGTTCGCCTTCTACAACACGCGCGCGGAGGTCGACGCCCTGGTGCGCGGCATCCGCCGGGTCCGGAGCGTCTTCGCCTGATGTCGAGCCTGAGCGAGCTGTATCAGAACGTCATCCTCGAGCACAACCGCTCCCCGCGGAACTACCGCGTCATGGACGACGCCGACGGCAAGGCCGAGGGCCATAACCCGCTCTGCGGGGACCAGGTGACCGTCTGGGTCCGGATGGATGGCGACGTGATCGGTGACGTCAGCTTCCGCGGCGCGGGGTGCGCCATTTCGAAGGCCTCGGCGTCGCTGATGACCGGAGCCGTCAAGGGCAAGAGTCGCGAAGAGGCCGGAACGACTGTTCGAGCGCTTCCACCAGCTGGTGACCGGCACGCTGCCGCCCGGTGAGTCGGAAACCCTGGGCAAGCTCGCCGTGTTCTCAGGGGTGTCTGCAGTTTCCGATCCGGGTGAAGTGCGCCAGCCTGTCGTGGCACACGCTCAAGGCGGCGCTGGAAGGGCGGGCGGCGGGCAGGCGGTCGGGCGGTCGGACGGTCAGGCGGTCGGAGACTCCGATGGACCGGGCGGATCGAACGGCGCGAAGGGTGGCGGTGCGGTCCGACCGCCTGACCGCCCGACCGCCTGACCGCCTGCCTCAACAACTATTTCTCTCAAGGAGTCCGCAGCATGCCGTACAATCCCGCCCTCGTGGCGCCGATGCGCGAAGAGATGACCCACATGGGTGCCCGCGAGCTCACGACCGCGCCGGACGTGGACGCCGCGCTCGGCGACCAGAAGGGCACCATGCTCGTCTTCGTGAACTCGGTCTGCGGCTGCGCCGCGGGCAACGCCCGCCCGGCGCTCCGGCTCGCGCTGCAGCACGGGGTCAAGCCGCAGCAGGTGGTCACGGTGTTCGCGGGACAGGACGTCGACGCCACCGCTCGCGCGCGGCAGTATTTCTCGGACTATCAGCCGAGCAGCCCGTCGATCGCGCTGCTGCGTGACGGCGAGGTCGTGCACTTCGTGCACCGCCACCAGATCGAAGGGCGCCCGCCCCAGGCGATCGCGGCCGACCTGACCGCGGCGTTCGACCGCCACTTCGGCGTCACGGTTTGAGCGACAGCGGAATGACGGGACGCATCTTTCACCAGGATCGCCACGAGCTGCACGGGATCACCGTGGTGCTCGAGACGCACGGCTCACGGACCTACGTGGGCCGCTTCGACAGCCAGGACGAGCAGGGCGTCCACATGCACGATGTCGGCGTGTATGACGCCTCGGCGGGTGGCGCGACCAAAGCGGAATTCCTGCGGCGGTGCGACAAGTTCGGCATTCGGCCGGAGCACCGGGATCTCCTGGTGCCGTCGGCCGAGGTGGCGCGGATCGAGCGCCTGGTGGACGCGCTGAGCTAGTCGGGAACGTCCGAGCGATTTCTGCTCTGGCCGCTACTGCGGCCACACCTGATCCTCGAATTCGTCGATCAGGGTGATGGCGTCCACCGGGCAGGCGCGAGCGGCGTCGAGGACCATCTCGTCGTCGCCGCCTTCGGGGTCGACCACGACCGAGACGTTATCCGCGCCGAGCTGAAAGACCTCGGGCGCGAGGCCAACGCACTCGGCGTAGCCTGTGCACAGGCTGCGATTGATCTTGATTCGATATGGCATAGGCACGGGATCGTGGGGGCGACGGCGCTAAGATAGGAACCGGGTGGCGCCCATGCCAGAGGCTTCCGGATGACCGAACGGTACGACGTCATCGTGATCGGCGCGGGACACGCCGGCGCCGAGGCGGCAGCGCTCGCCTCCCGCGCCGGCGCGCGGACACTCCTCCTCACGCAGAATCTCGAAACCATCGGGCAGATGTCGTGCAACCCGGCGATCGGTGGGATCGCCAAGGGCACGGTCGTGCGCGAGGTCGACGCGCTCGGTGGCGTGATGGGGCGGGCGACGGATCTCGCCAGGATTCAGTTCCGGATGCTCAACCGGTCGAAGGGGCCGGCGGTCTGGTCACCGAGGGCCCAATGCGATCGCGGGCTGTACCGACGCGCGGTGCGTTCCGTATTGGAACGCATCGAGCGATTGGAGTTTGCCCAAGGGACGGCAGCGGAGCTTCTCCTCGACGGGAACAGAGTCCAAGGCATCGTCACCATCGACGGCCGGCGGTTCGAGGCCCCAGCCGTAGTCCTGACGGCAGGGACCTTCCTGCGTGGCCGGATCCATTTGGGGCTGAAGACGCAGGTGCCGGCCGGTCGCGCGGGCGAGAGTCCGGTCGTTGAAATTGCGCAAGCACTTGCTGATATTGGACTTACGTCAGCACGATTCAAGACGGGAACGCCGCCGCGAATTGACGGCCGCTCGGTTGACCTGTCCCGGCTCGATCGCCAGGACGGGGATCCGGATCCGTACTGGTTCTCCTTTCACGAGCGCGCGTCCCACCCTGCCCAGCTTCCCTGCTATCTGACCCGCTCCGGCGAGGCGCTCCGGGAGATCATCCTGCGACACCTCCAGGAGTCCGCGCTGTACGGCGGCGCCATCAGCGGGCTCGGGCCCCGATACTGCCCTTCGATCGAGGACAAGATCGTCAAGTTTCCCGAGGCGGTGGGCCACCAGGTTTTCCTGGAGCCGGAGGGGCTCGACACATCCGAGATGTATGTCAACGGGCTCTCCACCTCGCTGCCACCGGCAGTGCAGCTCGCCTTCCTCAGGACGGTCCCTGGGTTGGAGGCTGTGCGGATGACCCGGCCGGGTTATGCGATCGAGTACGACTATTTCCCGCCGACTCAGCTCCGCCCGACCCTTGAGGTGCGGGCCGTGCCTGGCCTGTTCCTGGCCGGCCAGGTGAACGGAACGACCGGATACGAAGAGGCGGCCGGCCAGGGTGCGTTGGCGGGACTCAATGCTGCGGCCTGCGCGCTAGGGAAAGAGCCGGTCGTGCTGTCCCGGGACACCGCGTTCGTGGGTGTGCTGGTAGACGACTTGGTGCACCGCGGGGTGGATGAGCCCTACCGGCTCTTTACTTCACGTGCCGAATTCAGGCTGCTGCTCCGGCAGGATAACGCGCTGCGGCGGCTGTTCCCGCTGGCGGAGCGATTGGGACTGTTGTCGGATGATGAGCGTCGCCGGGCGGACCGGCGGCTCGCGCGCGAGGAAGAGGTTCTCGATCTCGCTGAGCGCACGGTGGCGGATCCAGCAGCCTCAAATCCGATACTCGTGTGAGGCCGGCAGCGCTCCAATTGGTTCGCGCCAACGCGTCGCTGATCTGGCCCGGCGACCGCGAGTCTCGACGGCCGCGCTGCTCCGGGCGTCGGGCATCGAGGTGGACGCTGAGGCCGCCGAATGGGCAGACATCGAGCTCAAGTACTCCGGATATCTCACGCGTGAGCGAGCGGCAGCCGGCCGGCTGTCCCAGATGGACGGGTTCGCCCTGCCGGATGGCCTCGAGTACGATGGGCTCACGACGCTGTCGTTCGAGGCTCGGCAGAAGCTCGCGATCGCTCGTCCCGGCTCCCTCGGGCAGGCAGGTCGAATTCCCGGTGTTTCGCCAAGCGACCTGCAGAGCCTGGTCATGGAGGTCCTCAAGCGCCGCCGCTCGCGACACGAGGTACCGATTGGAGAGCCCGCGCCCGACTGATCCGTGTTTCACGTGAAACAGCCCGGAGCCTTCACGTGAGACGGCCACCGGTGCAGTTCGCTGCATCAGGCGTCAAGTTGTTTCACGTGAAACACCCCCTACCTGTTGGCTGCAGACGTACCACACCCCTATATTTGGGACCGTCGCCAAGAGATCGGCGAAGCTCCCTCGACAATCGACAGTGAAATTCCGCTAAGTCGTTGTCAAACAATACTTTATAGAATATTTGCCGTCATGGCCCACATCGTAGCGATCGCCAACCAGAAGGGCGGCGTCGGGAAGACCACGACGGCCGTCAACCTCGCCGCCTCGCTCGCCATCGCCGAGCGGCGCACGCTCCTCCTCGACGCGGACCCCCAGGGCAACGCCACCAGCGGCGTCGGCATGGTGAAGCATGAGCTCCAGGTCTCGCTCTACGACGCCATGGTCGAGGGGCGGCCCGCGCGCGAGGCGATCCTCCCCGTGCCCGGCCTCGAGCATCTGTGCGTGCTGCCGGCGACCCAGGACCTCGTCGGCGCCGAGCTGCAGCTGGTCGATCGCGACAACCGCGAGGCCGCGCTGCGCCACGTGCTCGACGGGCTCGAGAACGACTACGACTACGTCATCATCGACTGCCCCCCGTCGCTGGGCCTGCTCACGCTGAACGTGCTGGCCGCCGCCAACTCGGTCCTCATCCCGATTCAGTGCGAGTACTACGGGCTGGAGGGCATCTCGCAGCTCCTCAACACCGTGCGCCTGGTGCAGCAGAACTTCAATCCGGGGCTCGCGATCAGCGGCGTGCTGTTGACGATGTACGACGCGCGGCTGAACCTTTGCCGCCAGGTCGCCGAGGACGCCAAGGAATATTTCGGCGCCAAGATGTTCGTCACGCCCATTCCGAGAAACGTGCGTCTCGCCGAGGCGCCGAGCTTCGGCAAGCCGATTCTCCTCTACGACGTGCAGTCGGTGGGCGCCAAGAGCTACCTCGCGGTGGCCGAGGAGCTGATGCTCCGGGTCGAGTCCGCGCCGGTCAGCGAAGCGCCCGCGCCGCTGCCCGAGGTGACGACATGAGCGAGACCAGGCGACTGGGCCGCGGGCTCGAGGCGCTGCTCGGCCCGACGGCGACGCGCGAGCAGGCCGAGGCGTCGGGCGCGCTTCGCGAGCTGCCGATGGCGAGCGTACGGCCCAACCCCTTTCAGCCGCGTACGCGCATGGACGAAGGGCCGCTCGACGAGCTGGTCGCGTCGATCCAGGCGTCCGGGCTGCTGCAGCCGGTCCTGGTGCGGCCGCGGGACGGTGGGTACGAGCTGATCGCGGGCGAGCGGCGCTGGCGCGCGGCGACACGGCTCGGGTGGACCAAGATTCCCGCGGTCGTGAAGGACGTCGACGACCAGACGCTGCTCACACTCGCGCTCATCGAGAATCTGCAGCGTGACGATCTCTCGCCGATCGACGAGGCCGCGGGCTACCAGCGCCTCGCGTCGGAGTTTCAGCTGCCGCACGGCGAGATCGCGCGGCTGGTCGGACGGAACCGCGCGACGATTGCGAATCTGCTCCGGTTGCTGCAGCTCCCGGCCGAAGTGCAGGCGATGGTGCACGAGCGGAAGCTGACCGAAGGCCACGCGCGCGCGCTCCTCGGCCTCGCCGAGCCGGCGGCGATGATCGCACTGGCGCAGCGGGCCGCGGACGAGGGGTGGTCGGTACGCGAGATGGAGGCGCGCGTCCGGGGAGACACGCCCGCCGGCACCGAGGCCACGCCCGAGGCTGCGCCCCGCCGCGCCCGCCCCGCCGCCCGTACCGTCACCGCGGACGCCAAGCGCATCGAGGACGCGCTCCGCAAGCACCTCGGCACCGATGTCCGGGTGACCACTCGGCGCCGGGGCCGCGGCTTCCTCACGCTGAGCTACTACTCGAACGATGATCTCGCCCGCCTGCTCGAGCTGATCCTCGGTCGGCCGTTCCAGGGATGAGCCGCGCGGCTCGCGCGGTGACGATCGTCATTCAGCCGGACGGTGCCACCCGGTCGCAGACCTACCGGGTGCCGGTCTGGATGCTCCGCGCCGGCGTCGGCTTCGCTGGCAGCGGCCGCGGTGGGGGCAATCGTGGTCGCGGCGCTGTACGGGCCGGTGCTTCGGGCGGCGATCCGCGTACCCGGGTTGGAGCGGCAGGTCGAGCGGCTCGAGGCGGACAACGCCAAGGTCCGCCAGTTGAGCGCTGCTCTCGACAGCGTCGAGTCACGGTACGCACAGGTGCGTCAAATGATCGGCGGGGACATCGTCCGCGACCCGCTGACGGTCGGCGTTTCCCTGCCCGTGGCGCCCGCGGTCCTCGCCCGCGTGGCCGATGCGCCTCGCGGGCCGGCCGTCGGACTCTCGATTCCCCGCCGCTGGCCACTCGACGAGCCCGGATACATCACCCGCGGACAGGTCGGCACGGGCTCCAGCGATGAGGCACATCCGGGCATCGATATCGCCGTCGCCACGGGGAGCATCGTCCGCGCGGCCGGCGGCGGGACCGTCCATCAGCTGGGCGAGGATCCCGAGTACGGGTTCTTCGTGCTGCTCGACCACCCCGATGACTACCAGACGATGTACGGACACCTCTCCCGCATCGTCGTGCAACCTGGCGCGTCGGTGGCGCCGGGCCAGGTGATCGGCCTCTCCGGCAACACGGGGCGGTCGACCGCGCCGCACCTGCACTTCGAGATCCGCCAGAAGGGCGTCTCGCTCGATCCGCGAACCATGGTCAAGGAGGGAAGCTGATGGGGATCTTCAATAATCCGGCGCGGGACGAAGAGGGGAAGGAGCTCCGCCGCCGGCGCTCCGACCAGATACCGTTCTCGATCATCGCGAGCGACATGACCGTCATCGGCGACCTCGAGACCGAGGGCGTCGTCCGGGTCGAGGGCCGGGTCCGTGGTACCGTCCGGGTCGGCGCCCAGGTGCTCGTCGCCGCCGGCGCCGTGATCGAGGGCGATCTTCATACGCAGGAGGCGGTCGTCGCCGGCCAGGTCAGCGGCGCCATCATCGCCCGCGAGCGGGTCGAGCTCCAGGCCACGGCGGTCGTCCAGGGGGACATCCATACGCCACGCATCGCGATCGTCGAGGGAGCCAGGGTCAGCGGCGAGGTCAAAATGGACGGGGCCGCGGTCCCTGCTGGCGAAGGGGATTCCCACAAGAGTTGATAAACCGGCCTAAGTTGTGGAAAATCAGTCATTTGTAGCAAAATCCATCGTTCCAGGATCGTAAGTGCGCATAAACTGGCTCTATGGTGTCGCGCTGCTGTCCCTAGTTGGATGCTCCGCGCAAGCCCGGCCCACGGGAATCCGCGTGGGCCTCATCACGCCGGGCAGCATCGCCGACGCGGCCTGGAACTCGGGCGCCTACGCCGGGCTCCAACGCATCCACGACTCGCTCGGTCTGGCCATCAGCCACGTCGAGGCCCGGACGCCGGCGGAACAGGACGAGGCGCTCCGGACGTACGCCGCCCAGGGCTATGATCTCGTCTTCGCCCATGGCTTCGAGTTCCAGGGCCCCGCGGAGCGGGTCTCGGCGCAGTACCCGAAGCCGGTGTTCATCGTGACCTCCGGATCGCGGGCGCAGGGGAACGTGGCGCCGCTCATCTTCCGGCTCGAGGAGGCGAGCTACCTGGCCGGGATGGTGGCCGGGGGCCTCACCAAGAGCAATGTGCTGGGATTCGTGGGGGGCATCGAGCTGCCGCCGATCAAGGCCGCCTACGAGGGATGGGTCAACGGCGCCAAGGCCGTCAACCCGAAAATCCGGAGCCGCGAGATCTACCTCAACAGCTTCGACGACGCGGCGGCCGGCCGAGAGGCCGCACTGGCCCTCATCCGGGTCGGCGCCGATATGCTCCACCACAACGCCGACGCGGCCGCGCTCGGCCTGTTCCAGGCCGCCAAGGAGTCTCCGGGGGTCTACGTCTTCGGCTCCAACGCCGATCAGACGTCGCTCGCGCCGGAGCGAGTGGTCGGGAGCGCGATCATCGATCTGCCACGCGCCTTCGTCCTCGTCGCCCAGGAGGTGAAGGCCGGCACCTTCAAGCCCAGGGTCGAGGCATTCGGGCTCGCGAGCGGCGTGGTGCGGTACGATCCGAACCCCCGCCTCGACAGCCTCGTGCCCGCGGCCCTGCAGGCGCGGGTCAAGGCGGCCGCGGACTCGATCGCGGCAGGCACCCTGCTCGCGGCGCCGCGGCCGGGGTCGATGCAGGCTTCGCGGCTGGGCCGAGGCTTGACTTCACCACAGAGGCACAGAGGGCACGGAGAAAACCAAGGTGCAGTGCAAGCGGCACATCAGTTTGCCGTGTCGTTGCCAACAGTAACCGCTGTGCCCGCTGTGCCCTCTGGTGCCTACCAGTGGCGCTGTGGTGAACAACCAAGGCGGCGCCGACGTGAGCGCCGTCCCGCTCGCCGAGATCGTCGCCTATCTGGACGACTATCTCCGCATCCGCACGGTGCCCGACGAGCGGAACGCCGTGAACGGGCTCCAGGTCGAGAACCGCGGGCTGGTCGGCGGAATTGTCGCGGCGGTGGACGCGTCGCAGGCCACCATCGATGGCGTCATTGCCGATCTCGCCGGCCGGGAGGGGCCGCCGCCGCTCGTCCTGGTGCATCACGGGCTCTTGTGGGACGGCAACGTGCCGCTCACGGGCCGGCGCTACCGACGCGTGGCCGCGCTCCTCGAGCACGACATCCCGCTCTACGCGGCGCATATCCCCCTCGATCTGCACCCGACCGTGGGCAACAACGTGGTGCTCGCCGAGCGGCTCGGGCTCGCGGTCGAAGGGTGGTTCGGCGACTATAAGGGCGCGCCGATCGGCGTCTGGGGCCACGCGCCGGCGCGGCTGGTGCCGCGCGACTCACTCGTGGCCGAGGTCAACCACGCGCTGGGCACGATCGACCCGGGTGCCAGACTGATCGCCGGGGGCCCCGAGCGGGTGGCGCGGGTGGGCATCATCACCGGCGGGGCGGGCAGCATGATCGGCGCGGCGCACGACGCGGGGCTCGATACCTACATCACCGGCGAAGGCGCGCACTACACGTACTTCGACGCGATCGAGTGGGGACTCAACGTGATCTTCGCGGGCCACTACGCCACCGAGACGCTGGGGGTACAGGCGCTGGCCTCGCACCTCGCCGAGCGGTTCGACCTGGACTGGGAGTTCCACGACCACCCGACCGGCCTGTGACCGCGCCGCCAGCGCTCACGCTTCGAGGCATCCGGAAACACTTCGGCTCCGTGCAGGCCCTGCGCGGGGCCGATTTCACGCTGATGCCGGGCGAGCTCCATGCGCTCCTGGGCGAGAACGGCGCCGGTAAGACCACCTTGATGCACGTGGCCTACGGCCTGGCGCGTCCCGACGCCGGCACCGTCGCGATCGCCGGCGCCGTGGTCTCGGTGCCGTCTCCGCGCGCGGCCCGCCGGCTCGGCGTCGGCATGGTCCACCAGCACTTCACGTCGGTGCCGGCGCTGAGCGTGGCGGAAAACGTGGCGCTCGCGGCCGGCTGGCCGGTGCATCCCGCGGCGCTGCGCGAGCGGGTGCGGGCGCTGGCGGAGCGGATCGGTCTTCCGCTCGAGCCGGACACGCCTGCCGGCCGGCTCTCGGTCGGCCTCAAGCAGCGGCTCGAGATCGTGAAGGCGCTCGCCACCGACGTACGCATCCTGCTGCTGGACGAGCCGACCGCCGTGCTCGCGCCCGGTGAGGCGGAGGAGCTGCTTCGGGTGGTGCGGGCATTCACCGCGCGAGGCGGATCGGCCGTGCTCATCACCCACAAGCTCGACGAGGCGCTGGGCGCGGCGGACCGGGTGACGGTGCTGCGGCAAGGGGTGGTGGTGCACGAGGGAGCGGTGGGAGGGGAGACGCGGGAGTCGCTCGCGGCGGCGATGATCGGCGAGGGCTCGCGAGGGGACTCGGTGTGGCGGGAGGCTCGGCCCCTTCGCTTCGCTCAGGGTGACGAGGCGAAGGGCCTGACGAGCCGCCAGCGTCCGCCCGCGTGCTCGTGCGGCTCGAAGACCTCGAAGTCCCGCGGGACACCGGCTACGGGATCGCGGTGCGCCGCGCGACGCTCGTGATCCGCTCAGGCGAGATCGTGGGCATCGCGGCGGTCGAGGGCAACGGGCAGCGGGAGCTGCTTCGCGCGGTGGCGGGCCGGCTGCACCCGCTCCGCGGCCGGCGGGAGGTGGCGGGGCCGGTGGGCTTCATCCCCGAAGACCGCACCACCGAGGGCCTGATCCCCACGCTGAGCCTCACCGAGAACGTGGTGCTGGGAAGCCGGGCCGACGATCCGTGGATCCGGCGCGGCCGGGTGGACTGGCGGG
The DNA here is from genome assembly GCA_963804125.1 of uncultured Gemmatimonadales bacterium. Taxonomy (GTDB): domain Bacteria; phylum Gemmatimonadota; class Gemmatimonadetes; order Gemmatimonadales; family GWC2-71-9; genus CAVVWJ01. The sequence continues at coordinate 286,168 of CAWDPF010000008.1, read as the reverse complement.
TGGCGCGGGCGCGGACGGCGGCGCTCCTCACGGAATACGAGGTGGTGGCGCCCGGGCCCGACGTGCCCGCGGCGGCGTTGAGTGGCGGCAATCAGCAGAAGGTGGTCGTGGCGCGGGAGCTGGCTCGGCAGCCGCGGGTGGTCGTGGCGGAGAATCCGACGCGCGGGCTCGATCTCCGGGCCGCGGCGGCGATTCACGCGCGCCTGCGCGGCGCGGCGGCGGCGGGCGCGGCGGTGCTCGTGTACTCGAGCGACCTCGACGAGGTGCTCGCGCTGGCGGGCCGGATCCTGGTGGCCTCGCGCGGCACGCTGATCGAACCGCCGCCCGGCGCCAGCCGCGCGCAGGTGGGCGAGCTGATGGTGACCGGTGGCCGTTAGAACGCCGCTCCTCGCGATGCTGCTCGGGCTGCTCGTGCTCGCAGTCGGGCTGCAGCTCGCGGGCTACGATGCGGCGACCGCGCTCGCGGCGCTCTGGCAGGGGGCGGCGGGCTCCTGGTACGCCCTCACCTCGGCCACGCTGGTGCGGGCGGTGCCGCTCATCATCATCGGTCTCGGCATCGCCCTCGCCTTCCGGGGCGGCGCCCTCAACATCGGGGCCGAGGGGCAGTTCTACGCCGGCGCGATCGCGGCGACCTGGGTCGGGCTGCACGTCGTCGGGCGGCCGGCGGGCGTCGCCGTCACGTCCGTGCTCCTGGCCGCGACGCTCGCGGGCATGGCCTGGGTGCTGGCGCCGGTCTGGCTCAAGCTGCGCTTCGGCGTGCTCGAGGTGATCAGCACGCTGCTGCTCAACTTCGTCGCCGAATCGCTCGTCAGCCTGATGGTCCAGGGGCCGCTGCAGGAGTCGCAGCACATCTACCCCCAGAGCGATCCGATCGCGGAGGCGGCGCGGCTGCCGCTGCTGCCGGGGACGCGGCTTCACGCGGGCCTGCTGCTCGCGCTCGTGGGAGCGGCGGCGCTCTGGTATGTCTTCGCACGCACGCTCTGGGGCTTCCGGCTCCGCGCCGTGGGCGCCGGACCCCGCGCGGCGGAGATCAGCGGACGCATCGACGCGCGGCGCATGGGCGCGGTGGCGCTGCTGGGCTCGGGCGCGCTGGCGGGGCTCGCGGGCGGGGTCGAGGTGAGCGGCGTCTCCTACGCGCTGTTCCAGAACCTCTCGCCGGGCTACGGCTTCACCGCCATTGCCGTGGCGCTGCTCGCGCGGCTTCACCCGCTGGGCGTCGTCGCCACCGGCATCCTGTTCGGCGCGCTCGAGGCGGGAGCGGGCGCCATGCAGCGGGACGCCGGAGTGCCCGCGGTGGCGGTGTACGTGGTGGAGGCCGTGGTGATCGTCGTGGTGCTGCTGGCCGAGGCGTCGGCGCGGCGAAGCACGGCTGCCCGGGTGGCGGCGTGACCGGCGACGCCGTGGCCGGCGCCGACGTGGTGCTGGGCGGGTTTCTCGCGGCAGCGGTGCGCGTGGCCACGCCGCTGCTGCTCGCCGCCACCGGCGAGACCGTCACCGAGCGCGCGGGCGTCATCAACCTCGGCCTCGAGGGCATGATGCTGGCCGGCGCGCTGGCCGCCACGCTGGGCGCGAGCGCGGCGGGGCCCTGGACCGGCCTCGCGCTCGCGGTGCTCGCGGGCATGCTGCTGGCCGCGGCGTTCGCGGCCATCGCGATCGGGGCGCGGGCCGACCAGATCATCGCCGGCACGGCGCTCACGCTTGGCGCCGTGGGGCTCACGGGCACGATCTATCGCCATGCCTACGGCACGGGTGGCGCGGGCCTCGCGCTTCCGACCCTCGCGCCGGTGCCGATTCCGCTGCTCTCGCGCATCCCGATCCTCGGGCCCGCCCTGTTCGACCAGCCGGCGCCGACCTATCTCGCGCTGGTGGCGCTGCCGGTCGTGTGGTGGGTGCTGTTCCGCACGCGGCCCGGCCTCGCGCTCCGCGCCACCGGCGAAGGCGCCGCGATGGCGCGCGCGGCCGGCGTGCGGACCGGACTCGTGCGCGCGGCGGCGACGATCGTGGGCGGCGGCTTCGCCGGGCTCGCGGGGGCGACGCTGGTGCTGGCGCAGGTGGGGACGTTCGCGGAGAAGATGACGGCGGGGCGGGGCTACGTCGCCATCGCCATCGTGGTGCTCGGCCGCTGGCACCCCGCGGGCGTGGCAGTGGCGGCGCTGCTGTTCGGCGCGGCGACGGCGCTGCAGTACGTGTTCCAGGCGCTCGGACTGGCCGTGCCGTATCAGCTCTTTCTGATGTTGCCCTACGTGCTCACGCTGCTCGCGCTGGCCGGAGCGGTAGGTCGGGTGCGGGCGCCGGCGGATCTGGGAAAGGCGTGACGCCAGGCGCCGCCGCGGCGCTCTCATCGCGGCCCCGGGTCCAGGCGCCCCGACTGCGAGCTCGGCCCGGGTCTCGATGATGAGCTGCCGCACACGCTCCTTGAGCGCGGGCACGTCGGCGGGCGTGAGCCCCGTGGTCTCGACCGGCTCGAGGACGCGCACCACCGCGGTCGAGCGACCGAAGCGCCAGTCGTGCTTGGGGAGCGCGGTCGAGGTGCCGTGCACGACGAGGGGCAGGATGGGGACGCCGGCGTCGATCGCCAGGCGGAACGCGCCGTCCTTGAACGGCAGCAGCTCGGCGGTCGTCGACCGGGTGCCTTCGGGGAAGAACATCACCGAGACCCGGTTCGCGAGCGCCGCGCGGCACCGGGCGATGGCCTCGATCGCGCTCGGGCCGAAGCCGCGCTGGATCGGGATATCGCCCGCGAGCCTGAGCAGCCAGCCCAGCACGGGGATGCGGAACATCTCCGCCTTGGACAGCCACTTCATTTCCCACGGCAGGTGGCTGATGAGGAGGATGTCCACGAACGACTCGTGGTTCGACACGACGACGTAGGGGCGGCGCGGGTCGGCGGGCATGGTGCCGGTGCATCGGAATCGCCAGAGCGGGTTGAGCGCCGCGACGACGACCGGGATCTGCCGGAAGATGTACCCGACCGTGTAGCGGCCGGGATCGGACCGCGCTGTCACCAGCCGCACCACCGCCATCACCGGCAGCCAGACCAGCACGCACACCACCAGCACGAGCCAGGTCCAGATCGAGACGAGAGTTTGCCAGAGGCGCGACATGGTCCTCCACGCGGCCGCCGGGCCGCAGGTGTGCTGGCGCACAGCCGCACGGACCGGCGCCGCGTAACCTTAGCGCCTGCCGGGACACGCGGACAAGGGCGGTTTCCTCCTCCATCAGAGGCAGGCCATGGTTTCTCGCACGCCCGAGGACTCGGCTCCCAGCCCGGCCTTCCGGCCGGATGTGCCCGCGCCGCCGGAAGCGCAGCTCGAGGGGCGGCGCGAAGAGGGCGGCGCCGTCGAGCAGCCGGATCTCCGGAAGCTGGGGGAGGCGCTGACCGACCGGCTGGAGGTGCGCTCGGTCGCCATCACGGGGCTGTTCGTCCTCGCGGTGCTGTACACCCTCTTCTTCGCCCGCGCGTTCCTGCTGCCGATCGTCCTCGCCGTCCTGCTCGACTTCCTGCTGAGCCCGGTCATCCGCGCGCTCAAGCGGGTCCGCATCCCCGAGCCGCTCGGCGCGGCGATCGTCATCCTGGCGCTGCTCGGCGTGCTCGGCGGGGCCGCCTACACGCTGGCCGATCCGGCGCGCGAATGGGTCCGGAAGGCGCCCCAGAGCCTCGCGAAGGTGCAGGAACGGCTGCGCGAGCTGCGCCGGCCGGTCGAGCAGGTGACCCGGACGGCCGAGCAGGTCGAGGCGGCGACGGAGGTGGGCAAGCCCGGTCCGCAGGAAGTGGTGGTGCGGGGACCGCGGCTCAGCGAGCGGCTCTTCGGCTCGACCCAGTCGTTCCTCGTCGGCGCGCTCGAGACGCTGATCCTGCTCTACTTCCTGCTCGCCGCCGGCGATCTCTTCCTGCAGAAATTGATCAAGGTGCTGCCGCTGCTGCGCGACAAGAAGAAGGCGGTGGCCATCGCGCGCGAGACCGAGGCGTCGATCTCGACCTACCTGTTCACGGTGGCGGTGGTCAACGTCGGGCTGGGCGTGGCGGTGACGCTGGTGATGCTGCTGCTCAAGATGCCGAACGCGCTGCTGTGGGGCACGCTCGCGGGGCTGGCCGAATTCATTCCGTACGTCGGCGCCACCGCCATGGTGGGCCTGCTCGCGATGGCCGGCCTGGCGGTCTTTCCCGACGTGGGCCACGCGCTGCTCGTGCCGGGCGCCTACCTGGCCGTGAACCTGGTGCAGGCGAACTTCATCAGCCCGACGGTGCTGGGGCGGCGGCTCACGCTGAATCCGGTGGCCATCCTGGTGGGGCTCGCCTTCTGGTGGTGGATCTGGGGCGTGGGCGGAGCGTTCATCGCGGTGCCGCTGCTGGCCACGTTCAAGATCTTCTGCGACCACATCGAGTCGCTCGCGCCGATCGGGGAGTTCCTCGGGAAATGACCGGAGCCGGGCAGTGGACCGGCTGACCGCGGAGGAACGGGCGCGGCTCGGAAGCCTGACCGCCCGGGTGGACTGCGACCGGGTCCGCCTGCATCGGGTCTCGCGCCCCGGCGCCGCCGGCGCGCTCCGGGGCGTCATCCTGTGGGCCAGCCGCCACCGCGCCGTGGCGCTCGGCAACCACGTCTTCCTGCCCGACCGCTGCGCGACGGACCTGGCCATCGCTGGCGCACGAGCTGACCCACTGCGGCCAATACCAGGCGTGGGGGCGGTGGCGCTACTACAGCCGCGGCGCCGTCGCCCAGCTCCGCGAGCTGCTGTACCGGACGCTTCGGGTGGGCGAGAGCCCCTACCACTACCGCCTCGAGGATGGGAAGCCATTCGAGGCCTACGGCATGGAACAGCAGGGGCAGATCGTCGAGGACTCCTACCGCGGTGACCGGGCGGCGCTGGCCGTGTCGCCGTTCCGCCCTTCGGCTCAGGACGCTCCGTCGGCCTGATCGATATGCGCCTGGGCGTGCGCGTGCGCCATGCTCGCTGGTCTCGGGCAGCCTGTCCTCCCACAGCGCCAGGACGTTCCCGTCGGGATCCGCCACCATCGCCATGATGCCCCAGGTCTGCTGCGTGGGCTCGGTCACGAAGCTCACGCCGCGCTCGTGGAGCTCGCCGCAGTAATGCAGCAGGTCGGGCACGTGCAGCGTGATCCCGGTGTGCCGGCCCACCAGGGTCCGGGCGTCGGGATGCACGGCCGGGTGCACCCCGATTCGAGCGCCCTGGCCGAAGAACTCGGCCCCGAACGATCCCTGCTTCGTGAGCGGCAGCGCGAGCCGGTCGCGGTAGAACTCGATCGCGCGGCCGATGTCGTGGACGAAGATGGCGATGCTGTAGACCGAGGGTTCGTGCGCGGGTGCGGTCACTGGAACAGTCCCGAGAGGAGGCGAACGAGGACCACGGCCAGGGCGATCGCCCCGGCGGTGAGGAGCACCAGCCCGGCGACCAGCAGCGCGACGAACCGGCGGCTCGTGCGCCGCACCTCGACCGGCCGCTCGCGCGAAACCGTCGAGCAGGGCGAGGTTCCGGATGTTGGCCTTGAAGGCGATGTCGAACAGGTCACCCAGGATGGGGATCTCGCCGACCAGCGTGTCGACCGCGACGTTCCAGCCCATCCGCGCGAGCAGCCCGCGCGGGACGCCGAGCCGCCACGCCTCGACGATGATGTAGAGCGACAGGGCGCCGCCGATCAGGTCGCCGATTCCGGGGACGAGACCGATGATCTGATCGATGCCGAGATGGAACCGCGTGCCGGGGATCGGGATCGCGTTGTCGAGCAGCCAGCCCACCCGTCGGAGGCGCGCCATCCGGGCGGGATCGAGGGTGGCCACCTCGGGCACGAGCGAGGCCGGCGAATCGATGCGGTGCATGCTGCAAATTACACCGCCGAGCGACCGTCGGGAGCACGTGGCAGGTGTCGGCGTGGCTCCCGGCCACCACCGCGACTTGGCTGAACGGCTCGATGAATTAGGCGGGGAATGCGGGGGCGGCGACTGGGTGCCGACAGAATGCGGGCCGCGCATCCTGCCGGACACCCCCGACCGCGTGTGCACGGCCGGTGACGGGCTCCCACTCCCGCCATCTCCCAAGGTGGAACGGGGCCGCCGCCCTGCTTTGGACTAGGAGACGGTGGGGAGGCGCCAGGGCGCACGCGTGGGGGGAGAACGGCTCGGCTACCACCACCGCCGAACGAGGTACAGCAGCAGGCTCAGCACAGCCGAGACGATCAGCATCGAGACGATGGGGATGTACACCCGAACCGTGTCCCGCTCGATCCTGATGTCGCCCGGCAGCCGTCCGAACCAGGCCAGCGCACCCGACCAGACCAGCAGGCCAAGGACCACGAGCGCCACTCCGGCCGCCACGATCGCCGGGCCCAGCGGACGTGCCGCCGCTCACTCGATGAGCCCTGTGCGCACGGCGTGGATGAAGTCGGTGTAGGCCGGCGTGCCGCCCGCCTCCCGTACGGCCGAGGCGATCTGCCCGCGGTGATAGTGGGAATGGAGCAGCACATGCGACAGGATATCGCCGACCGTGCTGGTCCAGAACTCGCCCTTGCTGTTGCGGTAGCCTACGCCCTCCTCGAGCCCTTCCTCATCGAGCGTCGCCAGACACTGCATCCACTCGCCCTCGAGAGCGACGAATTCCTCGGCGCAGATGTCGAAGTCCAGCTCCGGCCACACCGGCATCTCGGACGGCTCGTGCCGGATCCGCGCGAGCCAGAGCCGCTCCGAGCCGACGATGTGCGCGATCCACGACCGCGCCTTCGCGGGAGCCGGGCCCAGGCGCAGCGCGTCGAGCACCGTCCCGTTGGCCCAGGCATCGTGCTCGAACATCCGGCGGAACCGAACCAGCTCGCTCATGGAGACCCTTCCTGTCGGGACGGTGAGGCGAGCGCGGCGCGGACGTTCCGCCGCATCCCGGCGAGTCCGGGCCGTGCGAACGGGGTGTCGGCGTACCGCCGGCGGAACTCGTCGTCGTCCATCGCCTCGAAGTAGTGCTCGTCCACCCCGGCGAGCGGGCGACGGGGTCTGAGCTCGGGCACGGTCGTGGGCTCGGCGAAGCGGAGGTTCCAGGGACAGACGTCGTTGCAGATGTCGCAGCCGAACGCATACCCCTCGAGCCGCTCGGCCAGCTCCCCGGGGATCGGCCCGCGCTGCTCGATGGTGAGATAGGAGATGCAACGGGTGGCGTCCAGCACGTGCGGGCCGACGAACGCGGCCGTGGGGCAGGCGTCGAGGCACCGGGTACAGCTGCCGCAGTGATCGGCGGTGAACGGCTCGTCGGCCGGGAGCGGCAGGTCGGTGAAGATCGTGCCGATGAAGAAGAACGAGCCGGCGCCGGGCCGGATCAGCATGGTGTTCTTCCCGATCCAGCCCAGCCCCGCGCGCTGGGCGAGCTCCCGCTCGGGGACCGGACCGTCGTCGGCGTAGCTGTGTGCCACCCGCGCCCCGCGCGCACGGAGGTAAGCCGCCAGCTGGTCGAGGCGGTTCAGGGTGACGCGGTGATAGTCCGCGCCCCGGGCGTACTTGGCGACCCTCGGCGCCTCGAGATCCGGCTGCTCGTCGGGCCAGTAGTAGTTCTCGAGCAGGACCACCACCGCAAGCGACTCGGGGACGTTGATGCGAGGGTTCTTCCGCCGCTTCGCCTGGCGGTGCAGGTAGCGCATGGTGCCGGCATATCCCTTGGCGAGCCAGGCGTCGAGGCGGTCGGCGTGGGGCGGCGGGCTCGGGTCCGTGATGCCGCAGGCCAGGAAGCCGAGCTCGAGGGCCTTCGCCTTGAGCTCGGCGGCGAGCGTCACGCCGTTCGGGCTGGCCACCCGACAGGCTCGAGCGTGGCCGGCGACGCCTGATCCTCCCCGGTGATGAGGCGGGCGCCGCGGCTGTAGGTGAAGTAGGACCAGGCCCACTGGAGCAGCACGAGGACGCGGTTGCGGAAGCCGATGAGGAAGAAGATGTGCACGAAGATCCACACGATCCACGCGAGGAATCCGCCGAAGTGCAGCTTCCAGATGTCCGCCACCGCCTGTCCCCGGCCGATGACCGCGAGCTGCCCCTTGTCCCAGTAGCTGAAGGCCTGGCGCGGCCGGCCGGCGAGGTCGCCCTCGATGACCGAGGCGGTGTACTCGCCCATCTGGATCGCGACCGGGCAGATGCCCGGGAGCGTGCCGCCCTCCTGATGATTGAATGCCGCGGCGTCGCCCAGGACGAATACCTCCGGGTGCCCCGGGATGGTGCAGTCGGGCTCGACGATCGCGCGGCCCATGCGATCCAGCGGAGCGCCGAGGCTTTGGAGGATGGGGCTTGCGGTGTTGCCGGCGGCCCAGATGACCGTTTGCGTGGGGATGACCCACCCCGCGGCGTTGACCGATCCCGGCCGGATGTCGGTCACCAGCGTCTCCGTGCGCACCTCGACGCCCAGGCGCCGCAGCTTCTGCTTGGCCTGGGCGCTCAGGTTCTCCGGATACGAGGGCAGGAGCCTCGGTCCGCCCTCGAGCAACATCACCGTGGCCTCACCGGGATCGATGTGGCGGAAGTCCCGCCGCAGCGCATACCGCCGGATCTCGGCGACGGCGCCCGCCATCTCGACGCCGGTCGGCCCGCCGCCCACGATGACGAAGGTCAGGTAGGCATGGCGGCGGACCGGGTCGGTCTCCCGCTCGGCGCGCTCGAAGGCGAGCAGCACGCGGCGGCGGATCTCGAGCGCGTCCTCCAGGCTCTTGAGCCCCGGCGCGAGCGGCTCCCATTCATCATGGCCGAAGTAGGAGTGGTGGGCGCCGGTAGCGACGACGAGGTAGTCGTAGCTGGCGGTGGCCCCGTCGGTGAACCGCACCGTGCGGGCGCCGACGTCGATGTCGCGCACCTCGGCGAGCAGCACCTCGGTGTTCTTGGACGCGCGCAGGATGGAACGGATAGGCGAGGCGATGTCGCTCGGATTGAGCCCGGCGGTGGCCACCTGGTAAAGCATCGGCTGGAAGAGGTGGTGGTTGCGGCGGTCCACGACCGTCACGCGCACCGGCGCGTTGCGCAGGTGCTTGGCCGCGTACAATCCCGCGAACCCACCACCCAGGATGAGCACGTGCGGCAGCTTTCGGGTCTCGCGTGCTCCGGTCACCGCGTGTCCTTGGTCCGTAGAGGAATCGTCTAGAGCCCCATCGTCTCCCGACGCCAGCGGGCGAACCGGATCACGTCTTCGACCGGCGGCACCGCGGCCTCGTCCGCATAGGCCGTGTACATTCGCCACCGGAGATACTCCGCATCCGGCAGCGGCAGAAACGGCGCCCGCGCCCACCAGTTCCGGCGGCGGAACGCCCACAGGGCCTTCGACAAGTCGAGGGCCAGGCGCGGGTTCACGAGGCCGCGCAGGAACAGCGTGGCCGTGAGTGACATCCATGACCTGGGCGCCGTCATGGGTGAAAGATAGACGGCAGGAGATATGAACGTCATCCCGTCATCCCGAGCGGAGCGAGGGACCTTGCCGGCGGTTCCGGGAGCCTGCCGCGTTCCGGGATCTGCGACCAGGGTCCCTCGCTGCGCTCGGGATGACGGGCTCGCGTCACCCCGTCACCGTCCGCCCGGAGCCTCTATATTGTCCACCATGGCAACCGCCGCACCAGCGCCGCCGAGGGACTATCGGGCGGAGTTTCCCATCTTCCGGCGATCGATCTATCTGAACAGCTGCTCCCTGGGAGCGCTGTCCACCAGGTCGCGCGCCAAGGTGAACGAGTTTCTCGACTTATGGGAGACGCGCGGAGCGGCGGCGTGGTACGAGATCTGGTGGTCGGCGCTGTCGGACCTGCGCTCGCGCTACGCGCGGCTGGTCGGGGCGTCCGAGGGCTCGATCGCGCTGCATCCGAACATTTCCGTCGCTTTGACCGCCGTAGCGGAGTCGCTCGACTATCGCCGCCGGCCGAAGGTGGTGGTGACGAGCCTTGATTTCCCGACCGTCGCCTACCAGTGGCTCGCGCGGGCCGCCGACGGGATCGAGGTCGTGGTGGTCGAGAGCCCCGACGGGATCGGCGTGCCGGTCGATGCCATCGTCCGGGCCGTGGATGACCGGACGGCGATCGTGGCCACGAGCCACGTCTGCTTCACGAGCGGCGCCATCCAGGACATTCGGGCCCTGGGCGAGGCGGTCCACCGGAAGGGCGCCCTGCTTCTGGTGGACGGCTACCAGGCCACGGGCCAGCTCCCGGTGGACGTACGCGCGCTCGACGTCGACTTCTACTGCAGCGGCGGCCTCAAGTGGCTGCTCGGCGGCACGGGCGTGGCGTTCATGTATGCCCGGCCCGAGCTGCTGCCGACGCTCCGCCCGCGGGCGAGCGGATGGTTCGCGCACCGCGAGCAGTTCCGGTTCGATCCCCGGACGCTGGAGCTCCACGACGACGCGCGCCGGCTCGAGGCCGGCACGCCGCCGCTCATGCCGGTCTACGCGCAGCTCGGCGGGCTCGAGGTGATCGAGGAGCTCGGCGCACGGGAGATCCGCCGGCGCACCATGGCGCTGGCCGAGGACCTGATCGAGAACGCCCGCGCCGCCGGGCTCCGGCCGAACGTGGCCCCGACGCCCGAGGAGCGCACCGCCATCGTCATGCTTCCGAGCGCAGATCCGCCGGCGGCCGTCCGCCGGCTGGCGGAGGCGGGCATCGTCGCCGACAGCCGGCCCGGGCACGTGCGGGTCTCGCCCTACTTCTACAACGTCCCGGACGACCACCGGGCCGCCATCGAGCGACTGACCTCGTGACCAACGATCCGTTTCGCAACCTGAACGACAAGAAACTGCCGACCGAAGACGAGCAGCTGCTGGAGAGCCCGCCGCCGCAGCGGCCGGAGCAGCTCTTCCTGAAATCGGACTCGTGGCGCGTGCTCCGGATCATGGGCGAGTTCGTCTGGGGGTTCGACAACCTCGCCGACGTGGTCGACGGCGTCACGATCTTCGGCTCGGCGCGCACGCAGACGACCGACCCGCACTACGTGAAGGCCGTGCAGACCGCGATGCTGCTGGCACGGGCGGGCATCCCGGTGCTCACCGGCGGCGGACCGGGGATCATGGAGGCCGCCAACCGCGGGGCCAAGGAGGCGGGCGGGCTCTCGATCGGATGCAACATCGAGCTGCCGTTCGAGCAGGGGTCGAACCCCTACCTGAACCGAAGCCTCAACTTCAAGTTCTTCTTCGTCCGGAAGACGATGTTCGTGAAGTACGCCACCGCGTTCATCGTCTTCCCCGGCGGCTACGGCACGCTCGACGAGCTGTTCGAGGCGCTGACCCTGATCCAGACCGGCAAGGTGAAGCATTTCCCGGTCATCCTGTTCGGCAGCGCGTACTGGGCCGGGCTGGTCGAGTGGCTCACGCGTACCGTCGCCGAGGAGCGGAAGATCAATCTGACCGACCTGCTGCTCTTCCGCGTCACCGACGATCCGGCCGAGGCGGTGCGGATCGTGGTCGAGGCGCGCGCCGGGAAGCCGGATGACGCGATGGGCCGCATCATGACGGCCGATCATGTCCGGCCGGACTGAGAGAGGATGACCCGATGACGAGACCGTCCGACCCCTACCTCCGCGGCCAGCGCATCGACCCGGCCCCGATCTCCGGCCAGGAGACCGCCGCGGCGCTCATCGACAACGCCTTCCTGGCCTACAACGCCGGCCGGCTTCGCGAGGGCTGCCACCTCTTCACCCAGCGCATGCTCGAGCCGGACACCACGGTCGGCATGACGCTGACAGGCGCGATGACGCCGGCGGGGCTCGGGATGAGCTGCCTCATTCCGCTCATGGAGGCGGGCTTCGTCGACTGGATCATCTCGACCGGCGCCAACCTCTATCACGACGCCCATTTCGCGCTCGGCCTCGCGATGCACCGCGGGACGCCGACCGCCGATGACGTCGAGCTGCGCGACAAGGGCGTCGTGCGGATCTACGACATCTTCTTCGACTACAGCGTCCTGCTCTCGACCGACAAATTCGTCCGCGAGGTGAGTGCGCGCGAGGAGTTCCAGCGCCCGATGAGCTCGGCCGAGTACCACTATCTGCTGGGCGGCTACGTGCGCGAGCGCGAGAAGGCGCTCGGCCTCTCCCGGCGCTCGGTCCTGGCCGCGGCGCACGAGCTCGAGGTGCCGATCTACACCAGCTCGCCCGGCGACAGCTCGATCGGCATGAACGTGGCCGAGCAGGCGCTGGCCGGAAGCAAGCTCCGGTTCGATGTGAGCGCCGACGTGAACGAGACGGCGAGCATCGTGCTCGAGGCCAAGCGCACCGGCGGCAAGAGCGGCGTGCTCATCGTGGGCGGCGGCAGCCCCAAGAACTTCATGCTGCAGACGGAGCCGCAGATCCAGGAGGTGCTCGGGATCGACGAGCGGGGTCACGACTATTTCCTGCAGATGACGGACGCGCGCCCCGACACGGGCGGCCTCTCGGGCGCCACGCCGGCGGAGGCGGTGAGCTGGGGCAAGATCGATCCGGAACAGCTCCCGGGCACGGTGGTGGTCTATGCCGACAACTCGATCGCGCTGCCGCTGCTCACCGCGTACGCCAAAGCCAAGCGCGCGGCCCGTCCTCTCAAGCGGCTCTTCGCCCGGCGCCAGGCGATGATGGACCGGCTGGTCCAGGAGTACCGCGCGGCGCTGGCGTTCCGGGACGAGCGGGCCGAGGAATCGCTCGCGCACATGCACCCGGGCGCCGGGGGAGCCGAGACGGTGGCGCGGCGGTGATGCCGCCGCCCCTCACCCCGCCGTCCCCGCCGACCCGAGCCTACAGCTGGTATGCGCTCGGGCTCCTCGCGCTGATCAATCTCCTCAATTACATCGATCGCAACGTCATCTACGCGCTGTTCGAGCCGATCAAGCACGATCTCGCACTGACCGATTCGCAGCTTGGCTGGCTTGGCTCCGCCTACATCTTCGTTTTCTCGGTGTCGGCGCTACCGTTCGGCGTGCTGAGCGACCTGCGCTCGCGGCGGGCGGTCATCGCGGGCGGCGTCACCGTGTGGAGCGCGTTCACGTTTCTGAGCGGCCTGGTCAACAGCTTCGGCCAGCTCTTTACCTGCCGCGCGGTGGTGGGCGTGGGCGAGGCGGCGTACGGGCCGGCGGCGGCGTCGCTGGTCGCCGACTATTTCCCGGCGCGGGGCCGCGCGGTCGCCATGGGGATTCTCTCCTCGGGCATCGCGCTCGGCGGCGTGCTCGGCCTGCTGCTCGGGGGCTGGCTCGAGGGGGCGTACGGCTGGCGGGTGGCGTTCATGACGGTGGGGGTGCCCGGATTCATCTGCGCGCTCATGGTCTCCCGGCTGGTGGATCCGACCCGCAGCCCCGCGCGGCTCACCGTGCGGTCGTTCCTCCGGGACTTCGAGATCGGCGTGCTGCCGCTGCTCCGGAATCTGTGGCCGTTGCTCGCGAGCGTGGCGGTCGGCGGCGCCGGCGCCTGGTGGCTCGACCGCGCCTACGGCGCCGACTCGAAGGTAGACATCGCGGTGTTCAGCGGGGCGGTGGGCCTGGGACTCGCCCTGACCATTCTGCGCTGGGTGTTCCGCACGCCCGGCGACGGCGGCGACGACACGGTCTTCGGCAGCGGCATCAGCGGCGCGTTCGACGACATTGCGCGCGCCGGGCGGACGGTGCTGCACACGCCGACCCTGGTCTACATCTTCTCCGCGGGCGCCATGATCTCCTTCGGCCTCAACGGCATCGTCGGATGGGGCCCGACGTTCGTGAGCCGGGAGCTGGAGCTGAGCTCGGCGGAATCGGCGGAGCTGCTGGGAAAGTGGGGGCTCATCGCGGGAACGGCGGGCACGCTCTTCGGCGGCGTGCTCGCCGACTGGCTCCGCCGCCGCTACGAGACGGCGCGGGTGATCGTCGTGGCCGCTCGGCCTGCTGCTGGGCGGGCCGCTCGCGCTCTGGCTTCTCACGATTCGCGACCCGGGCCTGTTCCAGGCAGTATTCGCGCTCGCGTTCTTCTGCCTGTCGTGGTACAACGGACCGATGACGGCCGTGATCTTCGACGTGGTGCCGGCGCGAATCAGTGCGACCGTCGCCGGCGCCTACCTGCTGTTCATCCACCTCGCGGGCGACGCGATCGCGCTGCCGCTCGTGGGAAGCCTGAGCGACCGGTTCGGGCTCGACCGGGCGGTGCTGCTGCTGCCGGCGGTGGTGATCGTGGGGGGCCTCACGGTGCTCGGGGCGATCCGGACGGTGGGACGGGACATGCACCGGCAGGGGGTGGAGAGGTGACGGACGCCGCTCATCACCTCGCACTCCGAAACACCAGCTCCAGCAGCTCCTCGTACATCGCCTCCGCCCGCTCGGGGTCGTTCGACCGGATCGCCTCGGCCGCACAGTGCTTCAGGTGGTTCTGCAGCAGTGACCGGCTCACGCCGCGGAGCGCCTCCTGCACCGACGAGACCTGGATCAGCACGTCCGCGCAGTAGCGCTCGTCCTCCACCATCTTCTGCAGGCCCCGCACCTGACCCTCGATCCGTCGCAGGCGCGTCAGCACCGCGTGCTTGATCTCGGGATCCACTGCCACGGCGTGCGTGCCGTCGCCCGGGCGGGCGCAGGCGCAGGGGATGACGGGCTCGCTCATGGCTGACCTTTCGGCGTGAAGCGGCGGAGCCGCAGGCTGTTGGAGACCACGCTGACCGAGCTCACGGCCATGGCGGCCGCGGCCATCGCCGGCGTGAGGCGGAGGCCGAACGCGGGATACAGCACGCCCGCCGCGATCGGGATCCCGACCACGTTGTAGACGAACGCCCAGAACAGGTTCTGCCGGATGACGCGCAGGGTCCGGCGAGCGAGCCGGATGGCGGTCACCACGCCCAGCGGGTCGCCCCGCATGAGCGTGACGGCCCCCGCGTCGATGGCGACGTCGGTGCCCGTGCCCATCGCGACGCCGACGTCAGCCTGCGCCAGCGCCGGGGCGTCGTTGAGCCCGTCGCCCACCATCGCCACCACCCGGCCCTCGGATTGGAGCCGCCGGATCTCGTCGAGCTTCCGCTCGGGAAGCACCTCCGCCACCACCCGCTCGATGCCGACCGCGCGGGCCACGCTCGCCGCGGTGCGCCGGTCGTCGCCGGTGAGCATCACCGCCTCGAGCCCCATCTCGCGGAGCGCCGCGACGGCGAGCCGGCTGGTCGGCTTGACCGGATCGGCGACGGCGATGAGACCGGCGAGCTGCCCGTCCACAGCCACGTGGACCGGCGTGTGCCCGTCCGCGGCGAAGCGGTCCGCGGCTTCCGCGAGTGGCGCCGGATCGATGCCGAGCTCGTGCAGCAGCGCGGTATTGCCCACGGCGACCCGGTGGCCCGCAACGGTGCCGAGCACGCCACGGCCCGTGTGGCTCTCGAAGCCGGCCGCCGGAAGGGTCGCCGCGCCGAGCCGGCGCGACTCGGTCACGACCGCCTCGGCCAGCGGATGCTCGCTCAGCGCCTCGACCGCGGCGGCGAGGGCCACCAGCCGCGCCTCGTCCGGCACGGCGCCGCGGTCCACGGCGGGCGCCAGCACGGTCGTCTCAACCGCCGGGTGCCCCTCGGTGATCGTGCCGGTCTTGTCGAACACGACCGTGTCGATCGCCTGGCTCCGCTCGAGCGCTTCGCCGCCCTTGATGAGCACGCCGAGCTCGGCGCCGCGGCCGGTGGAGACCATCACCGCCGTCGGCACCGCGAGCCCCATGGCGCACGGGCAGGCGATGATCAGCACGGTCACGGCGGACACGAGCGCGTGCAGGTACGCCGGCGCGGGCCCGACGTCGAACCAGACCACGAAGGTGACGATGGCGATCGACAGCACGACCGGCACGAAGACCGCCGAGATGCGGTCGGCCAGCCGCTGGATCGGCGCCTTGCTGCCTTGCGCCTGCTGGACCAGGCGGATGATCCGCGACAGCACCGTATCGCCACCCACCCGCTCCACGCGGACGCGAAGCGCGCCGTTCCGGTTGAGCGTGGCGCCGATGACCGGGTCGCCGGGACGCTTGGTGATCGGCGTCGGCTCGCCGGTGAGCATCGACTCGTCCACGTTGCTCGCCCCGTCGACCACCACGCCGTCGGCCGGGATCGTCTCGCCGGGGCGGACGACGACCTCGTCCGCCGGGCGGAGCGCAGTGATCGGGATGTCCTCCTCGTGGCCCGCGCGGAGGACCCGCGCGGTGGCGGGCCTGAGCCCGATCAAGCGCCGGATGGCGCCCGACGTCTGCCCCTTGGCCCGGGCCTCGAGCAGGTTGCCCAGCAGTACCAGAGCGATGATCCAGGCCACCGTCTCGTAGTACACGTGCGGCTCGACGCCCCGCGCGGCGAACCAGTCGTCGAACACCGTCACGGCAGCGCTGAAGAGGAAGGCGGCGCCAGTGCCCACGGCGATCAGCGTGTTCATGTCCGCGCCGTGATGCCGGAAGGCCGACCATGCGCGGGTGTAGAAATGCCGGCCCGCCCAGCCGACCACCGGAAGGATGAGGAGGAGCTGCAGGTACCGCGTCGGGCCAGCGGTGTCAGGCGCCATCGCGAACGGCGCCATGCCCAGGGCCATTGCCGCCACGCCCACGGCTGCGCTCACGGCGAACTTCCACCGCAGCGAACGCATCTCGGCCGCGCGGGCCTGGTCCTGAGCGTCGAGCAGATCCTCGGAGGACTCCTCCGGCAGTGGCAGCTCGGCGCCGTAGCCTGTCGCGCGAATGGTCTCCACCAGCCGCCCGGGCGATGTCACGCCAGGGTCGTAGGCCACCGTGGCGGCATCGGTCATGAGGTTCACGCTGGCCGACGCGACGCCGCTGGCCTGCTCGAGGGCACGCTGCACGCGCGCGCTGCAGGCCGCGCAGGTCATGCCGGTCACCGGGATGGTGCAGGACTCGGTCGGAGGCGCCAGGGTATCCGTCATGGCGGGCTCAGCCACGCTGTTCCGCGATGATGGTGCCGCGCACCATTCCCATGCCGCAGGTGAACTCGTGGGTCCCGGCCGCGGGCGTGAAGCTCACCGGCGTCGTCCTGTGTGCCGGCAGGTACGTGCGGATCCCGAAGTCCGGAATCACGACCTCCTCGGTGCAGGGGTTGGTCTCGTCACGATGAAAATCGAGCCGCACCGGCGCGCCCGCGCGCACGCGGATCACGGCCGGTGCGTATCCGCCCTTTACCTCGACGAGGATGCGCTGCACGCCACCGGCGCCCACGCTCGCGGCCACGGCGGCCCCGCGACCGGCAACGAAGAAGTACCAGTTGACCCACAGCACGGCCGCGAGGCCGAGGAGGGTCACGACGATCTGGGCCGAGGTCACGTTGCGACCGTGGCGCGGTAGCCGGCGCCGCTCACGGCCTCGACGATGCGGTCGGGCGCGATGACGCTCTCGTCGTACCGCACGTCCGCGCGTCCGATGCGGACGGACCCGATCTCGACGCCGGGTACCGAGGCGAGTGCCTTGTTGACGGCGTGGAGGCAGTGGCCGCAGCTCATGCCCTCGATGAACAACGTCAGGTCACGCATGACTTCCTTCCGGTGGGTGCCCCAGGGAGCATAGTATAGGGGGAGGGGGTATGTCAACTCCTCTCCCGACGCGCAGTTCCGCGCCCGCTGCCGGAAGAAGCAGGCTGCAACGGAGGCGGGCAGGACGCCACGAGCGCGGTGCTCATCCGTGCCACAGTGCCCGACTTCTGGCGCCAAGTCGTTACAGGCCAAGGCATTCGCGCACGGTCAGGGGCGGCATACCTCCTGCCCCTGAGCAGCGTATGTCGTCCGACCCTTTCCCCGCCCACCAGCCCGACCCCGCCTCGCGGGGCGAGCCGCTCGTGCCCCTGCTCCGGGTCGAGCAGGCATTGGGAGATCCGGACGCGCTGGCCACGTGGTACTCGGCCCTTTCCAACGCGCTCGCCACCGAGCTGCCACACGACCTCCTTGGCCTCTGGCTCTATCCCGCGCACGGTGGTGCGGTACTGATCGGCCCCGAGGCGCTGGCACAGGACGATCTCGCGGTGCCGCAGCCGGCGCCGCAGGTGGAGCCGTCGCAGATGGCGCTGCTCGAGGACATCGTGCGGGATGCGGGCTACGCCTCGGTCGCATGCCTGCCGATCCGATCGGGCCGCCGTGACGTGGGGCTGCTGCTGGCGGCCGATCTCCGGCCGGAGCGCTACTGCGAGGACGAGCGGCTCATGTTGGAGCGGGTGGCGCAGCACCTCTCGCCGCTCATGGGACGGTTGTCACGCCAGTGGGGCGGCACGGGCGCCGCGACGCCTCAGGTGGCGCGCTTCGCGGCCCTGGTCAACGCGCTCGCGTTCCTCGCGGAGCATGCCGGCTCACCGCCGCTCTACGTCGCCGAGCTGGGCCGCGCGCTCGAGCCGTTGCTGCCGCACGATCACCTCGAGCTGCTCGTGGCCGACGCGGAGCGCGTGCGCGCGTATCGCCTCGGGGAGCACGCGGGCGGACCGCTCTGGGCCGATCCGTCGCTCGCGATCGGCCGCGAGCACCTGGACCTGGACGCGCTGTTCAAGAACCGCGACGCCGTCATCCTGCCCGACACATACCAGGACGCGCGCTGGCCGCGCGGATACTTCACCGTGGAGGAGCCGACCGGCGCGGAGGTGCGATCGGTGGTGGGGGTGCGGGTGCGGGGACCGCACGACTTGGAGGCGTATCTGCTCGCGGGCAGCGTGAGCGCCGATCTCTACGACGAGGAGGACGCGGCGCTCCTGACCCGCGTCGCCGGGCTCGTCGCCTCGCAGGTATGGGTGCTGGTGGACGCGTTCTCGCCCGCAGCTCCCCCGGCGCCTGCAGCCGCGCCCGTGCCGGAGCCGCCACGGCCCTCCCTGTTCGATGCCGTGGAGCTGCTCGCCACGGGCACGGAGTTCGCCGAGACGACGCGGCGCGTGGCCGACCTGGCCGCTCGGCTCATCCCGTTCGACGAGATGCGGTTCGCCATCCGCCTGAGCGAAGGCGACCGCGTCGTCCTGCTCGAGCCCGGAGAGCGGCGGTCGCTGCCCGATCTTCCCCTCGTTCCGGTGGCGGGCACCGCGCTGGCCGCAGTGCTCCAGGGTGAGCTGTCGAACTCGTTCGCGCTGGTGGAGGGCGAGGCGCGGCTGGTGGTGCCACTCCGCGTGGCGGGCCGCATCCACGGCGCGCTGGTGCTGACGGCGCGACACCCTGCGGTCCTCCGCGAGGTGCACCTGCCGCCGGCCCAGCAGCTGGCCGACGTTATCGCCAGTCACCTGGAGCTCCTGCGCCGGACGGCGCTGCTGCCGCCGCCGTACCTGCCGGGGTGGAAGAAGGTGCGCTGACGTTCATCGGAACTCGAGGTTGCTGTCGAGGCTGGCCGACTGACATGGCACGGAATCAGGTGCCATCGGGGGGCGCGGGTGCGGGTGGGGGTGGTCGACGAGCAACAGCGAGAAGCCACACACCGATGAGCACGGCCGGAATGCTCAGAAGTTGCCCCAGGTCCAGTGGCAGGCCTGGCCTCGAAGGCTTCCTGAGGCTCCTTGAGGAACTCGATCGCGAAGCGGAAGCCGAAGACCAACACGAGAACGATGCCCGTGAGCGCGCCGGGTCGCTCGCGAAGGCTGGTATGCCGCTCGAGCCAGAGCATCGCGGCGAAGATCACGACGTAGGCTACCGCTTCGTAGAGCATCGCCGGGTGGCGGGGATAGGGGTCCAGCCGAGCGAAAACGATCGCCCAAGGCACGGTACTCGGGCGCCCGACGATCTCCGAGTTAAAGAAATTCCCGACCCGGATGCAGGCGGCGGCGGCCGGTGCCGCCACCGCCACTCGATCCAGAAGCCACAGTAGCTCCCGCCCCGTACGCCGAGCGAAGACCCACACCGCGAGGGCGATCCCCAGAACGCCCCCGTGGCTCGCAAGGCCACCGCGCCAGACCGCCAGGATTTCGAGCGGGTGCCTGAGGTAGTATTCCGGCTCGTAGAGCAGGCAGTGCCCCAACCGCGCGCCGACCACCGTCCCCACCACGACATAGCCCAGCAGCCGGCTAGCTTCCTCCCGCGTGCCGCCGGCCTGTTCGAAGCTCCAGACCCCGGCGCGATACGCGGCAAGAATGCCGGCCGCGAACAGCAGACCGTACCAGTGGAGCTGGAGCGGGCCGATCTGCAGCAGCACCGGATCGATGTTCCACACCAGACGCAGCATTCGGTGTCCCCGCCTTTGAGCCCGATCCTTCGCCGGATCAAAAGTCGGTGCTGACCCGGACCGTGAGATTCCGACCCGGATCCAACACGACCGGGTCCGTCGCGAGCTTGTAGCGGCTCAGGAAGTTCTGGTACTCCTTATCGAACGCGTTCCGGAGCGTGAGGTCCACGTGGACTGTCCGCGCGCCGGTCGCCAGTGCGACGCCTGCACCCACGTTGGCGATGGTGTATCCCGCCGGGGCGATATCGTCGGGGTCGAGCTTCGTCTGGCGTGCATTCGACTCACCCCCCACCAGGACGTAGGGACTCAGGAATAGCTCGTTCCCCTTGCCCTCGAAGCGCGCGCTGTATGTGGCGCGGAACGGCGGCACCAGCGGGAGCGGCTCGTCGGTGGACCGGTTCTGTCCCCGCGTATAGTCCGCGGTGCTGCTGAGGTGCAGGTAGCTCGTGGGGTGATACTCGGCCGAGAACTCGAGGCCGGTCAGGCGCGCGTCACCCTGTACCGACTGGAACTTCTGGAAACAGGAGAAGTTGTCGGGATCCGAGCAAGTTTCCTCGAGGGTGCCCGAAGGCGAGTCGAAGGTCCCGGTCGGCCGGAAATAGATGTAGTTGCTAATGTAGTTGGCGAAGGCGCCTAGCTCGAGGTTCACCCGTCCGCTCTGCACTCGCACCGCCAGATCGGTGTTGAATGACGTCTCGTTCTTCAAGTCGGGGTTGCCGACGTCGTACTCGACCGTCCCCTCATGGACGCCGTTCGCGAACAGCTCGATCGGCTGGGGCGCGCGAAAGCCGCGTCCGACGTTCAGCACCAGCGCCACCGGCTCGGTCACGTGAAACAGTGCGCCGAAATTCCCGACGACCGAGTTGTAGGTCCGGGTCTGCGCGGGCGTGCCCGTGCCGATGGGCGGCGCCGGGTCCTCGGTCACGTCCAGATGGCGGTAGTCGTAGCGACCGCCGAAGGACAGCGTCCACCGGTTCAGCTCGAGCTGCTCGAAGGCGTAGACCCCGACGCTCCGGGCCTGGTTGCTCGGGATGAGGTGTTGGTCCAC
Organism: uncultured Gemmatimonadales bacterium; assembly: GCA_963804125.1. Lineage (GTDB taxonomy): Bacteria > Gemmatimonadota > Gemmatimonadetes > Gemmatimonadales > GWC2-71-9 > CAVVWJ01. Next base: position 265,051 of record CAWDPF010000008.1, on the reverse strand, counting down.
GCCGGACACGGTGAAGTCGTCGAAGAAGGTCTGGACCCCGACGAGGCCGCTGAGCCGGCCGAGCGGCGCGTGGTGAAACCGCACGTCACCCTTGTAGCTCGTGGCGAGCAGTCCGGATGCCACCTCGTCCACGCCCGCCTCCTCGAACTCCCGGCGCCGGTTCCGCTCGAACCCGGTGATCACCTCCAGGCGGGACGCCCCGATCGGAAGATTAGCGGTGACGCCGGCCCGGGTGTCGCCGATCCGCTGGAGCGGCGTTGCGGTCGCGTCGTCATGTAATTCCGGCTTCTCGTCGCGGTAGGTGACGTCGGCGCGGACGGAGCCCCAGCCGCCACGGTAGCCAAGCGAGCCGTCTCCGGCCACGGCGCGATTCCCGGTGTTGAAGACCGAGCCGAGGGGGGTGTCGTAGTCATCGCTCGTGCGGCCGGTCAGTGAGCTGCGGAACCCCAGGCCGCCGGTGGCGCCTTCGAGTCGGGCCGTCCCGTCGGGCTGGCGATTGTTCGTGCTGTAGGCGGCCGCCACCTCGCCCTGGGCAAACGGCCTGCGGCCGATGGCCTCGGGCAGATCGCGCTCCACGACGTTGACGACTCCCCCCAGCGCATCGGAGCCGTAGAGCACGCTGGCGGGGCCGCGGATCACCTCGATGCGCTCAGCGTCGGCGGTCTCGACATTCGGTGAATGCTCGTCGCCCCACCCCTGGGTCTCGATCCGCTGCCCGTTATCGAGCACGAGCACGCGGCTCGAGCTCAGGCCCCGAATGACCGGCTTCCCGATCGCCGGCCCCTCGCTGATGCTGTGCACCCCCGCGAGCCCGTTGATGGTCTCGCCGAGCGACGGCGCCTGGGCGACGCGCAGGTTGCTTCCGGCCAGGACGCTCGTGGGCTGCGGCGACGTGAGCGCCGTCGTTGCGTTCGGGCTGGCCGTCACCTGGACCTCCGGCAGCTCCACCGCCGACTGACGCATCGCGACGTCGAGGGCCACGTCCTCGGTCCCGACGGTGACCCGTCGGACAACCGGGGCGTAGCCGATCCGGGAGAACGCCACGCCGTAGGTCCCCGACGGCACTTCGGCGAGGGTGAACTTGCCCTCGAGGTCGGTCGTCGTTGCGCGTCCCAGCTCGAGTACGCGCACCCGGACATCGGCGAGTGAGGCTCCCGATGAGTCGGCCACGCGCCCACTGAGCGTGCGCGGCGCCGGCAGAACCGATGCCGGGTACGACGGTCTTGGGGCAACGGCCAGAGCCGCTGCCAGAAACAGCATGTACATGCGAGCCTCTCCTGATCGAGATGAGTCCACCGCCTCGAGATCGAGGTGGTGGTGTCGCCGTGGTGTCGCAGAGGACTACGCGGCGTCGATCGGAGGGGCGCGGGGAAGGGATTGTGAGGGAACCCGCGCGGCAGGCGCGGGGGCCGGAGGCAGCAGACGGAGCGGCTGGTGGAGGTCGGGCTTGTGGCGAACGACGATCGCGAGTGCGGCGGCGGCCCGCGATCCGGGCGGTGTGCGCCCGAGGGTACAGTGGTCGCCGTGCGCGGTGCAGCCGCCGGCGGGCTCGACGTGGACCCGGCCCGCGAGTGGATCGACGCGCCAGTGGAACAGGAGCGCGTCGGGACTGGGCAGGCTGGTGCCCGCCCCCAGGAAGAGGGTGAGGAGGAGCCAGGCCCGCGCGCGCCGCGTCACGGCCGAAGCCCCATGGCTAGGCGGCCGCCTCGCGCACCGGCTGCTCGTCCACCGCCGGCATGTTGACCCCCGCCAGGCGCCGCACGGCGCCGGCCAGAATGAGCACCAGGCCGAACATGCACACCACCACCGGCCCGGTCGGCAGATCGTAGCGGAAGGAAACCAGCAGGCCCGACGCCGAGGCCACCGCGCCGGCAACCCAGGACACGATGGCCAGCATGCCATACCGCCGGGTGAACTGGAACGCGATGGCCGCGGGCACCACGAGGAACGAGAACACCAGCAGAACGCCGGCGATCGGCACCGAGAACGTGATGACGATGCCGAACGTCAGGTAGAACAGGAAATCCCACCACCGGATGTTCCAGCCGTTGGCCAGGGCGGTCTCCGGCTGAAACGAGATCGTGAGAAACCGGCGGCGGAGCACCCAATGGAACACGCCGATGACGGCGTACACCGCGGCCAGCCGGATGATGACCGGCCAGCTCACCCACAGGAGACTGCCGACCAGGATGTCCTTGATCGCCTCGCCGCCGCGCGGAGTCCGGTCGGCCACCAGGATCGCCGCCGCCGAGGCGACGACGAAGACGATGCCGATGAAGGCCTCCTGCGGCACGCGACCCTTCTCCTGCGTGCGCGTGAGCGCGAACAGCACCGCGCCGATGGTGGTAAAGCCCAGCGCGTAGACGAACGAGGCCGTCGAGTCCGGCTGGCTGCCCGCGAGGATGGCCACGGCCGAGCCAAGGGCCGCCATCTGGGCCAGCGACAGGTCCACGAAGATGACCTCCCGCGCGATGACGTGCAGGCCCAGGTACGAGTGAATCGCCACGATGACGAGGCACGCCGCCAGCGGCGGCAGGAACAGGCTGAGATCCATCAGGTAGCGCCTCCCTTGAAGGCCGCCGCGAGGCCGTTCACCCACGCGTTCATAAGGTCGAAGTACGTGTTGACGCCCGGTGCACCATTGGTGTTCTCGGGAACGATGACCGCCTGGGCTCCGGTGCGCTCCGCCACCTGCCGGATCTGGTTCCGGTCGAAATAGTTGGATGCGAAGAGCACGCGGATCTTCCGCTGCTTCATGAGCGCGATCACCTCCTGCACGTGTCCCGGCGTCGGCGGGATGCCCGGCTTGGCCTCGATGTACTCGGCGCAGGTCACCTGGTAGCGGTTGCTGAAGTACGCCCACTCCTTGTGGTAGCAGGCGATCTCCTTCCCGCGGAACACCTGCGCCTCCTTCATCCAGCCGCCCAGACGGTCGAGCAGGGGCTTCCCCTGGTACTGCTTCGTGCCGAGGAAGTCGTACAGCTTGTCGCTCTTGAGCAGGTCGTACGCGACGGGCGCGGTGAGCACGTTCACGAGGTCGGCGCCGATGGTGGCCTCGAGCACCCGCCGCTCGAAGTCCTGCTCGCGCGCGGTGAAGGTGGCCGCGTTGTCGGGGGAGACCCGCCGGAGGCCGGTAAGAATGTTCCGGGCGATGATGATGGCGTTCACCGGATCGGTGTGAATGTGCGGGTTCCCGTCGGCATGGATGTCGCCTTCCGAGCGGCTGAGCGACGTCGGCACCTCCAGCAGGTGGATCCCGGTGTACGCCGTGACGTACCCTGGCCCGCCCTCGGAGACCTTCCGGTTGCCGGCGCGGTCGAGGAGCGGCGGCACCCAGAGCTCGAGATCGAGCCCGGTGGTGACGAAGACGTCCGCGTCCCGCAGCACGGCGACGAAGCTGGGCTTGGGCTGGACGAAGTGCGGATCTTCGTCGCCCTGGGCGATGGAGGTGACGGTGCCCTTGTCGCCCACGATCTCGCGGGCGATGGCCCCGTAGGTGGTGAGGCTGGTGACGACCTTGACGGGCGGCGCGGCGGGCTCGGGCCCCGCGACGACGGCGACGGGCCACGCGAGCAGTGTCGCGAGTCCCAGAAGAGCGGTGAGCATCCGGGGTGTGGGCATGTCAGTAGGTCTCGTGCTTGTGGGGGCCCATCGCCCAGACCGCCTGGAGCGACAGCAGGTTGTGGGAGCCGTCGAGGTCGGTGTGCCGGTGCTCGCCCTCGAGGCGGAGAAAGACGAACTCGCTCTGCCACCAGGTGACGGACGGCGTCACTCGCCATTCGGTGTCAGCCAGCCCTCGCGGCGCCTCCACCCAGTCGTAGCGGCTGCCGAGCACCCAGCGCCGGGTGAGCTTGGCGTTGAGATCCACGAAGGTGCCATACCGATTGGTCGTGGTGCCGAGCTCGGTGGCGTGGAGCCGATAGCCTTCGGCTCGGAGCGTGATCTCGCGCCGGGTGCCCGCCTCCGGCGGGCGATACGTCAGGCGGAGATCGAGCCCGGCGAGCCGGCTCCTGAGGCCCGCGTCGTCGTTGTTGCCGCCGGTGCCGGTGACGCCGAGCTGCGCGTAGGTCGAGCGGCTGAGCTGCCAGAAGTTCTGCAGCCGGAGGAGCAGCGTGGGCTGGTGGCCGCCGGCGTAGAGCGGGTCACTCTCGGCGGTCGTGGCCTGGGCCCAGACCTCGTGGGTGCCGCCGGCCAGCGAGATCGGCAGCGCCGTGTAGAGCGAGAGACCCACCCCCGTCAGCCCCTCGGGGGAGAGGAAGCGCTGGTAGACCAGCGGGTATTCGGTCTCGGGCAGGGCATGCAGATGCCAGCGGTTGAGATCGCCGAGCTGCTGGCGGAACTTGCCGACGTCCACCCTGAGGCGGCCGGGCAGCCCGGTCCAGTAGATGTACCCCTCCTCGATGCCCACCTCCTCATCCTCGAGGCTGAGGATGATCTTGGTGTTGGAGTACGGGTCGAGGGCCGACTGGAGCGCCACCTCGAACTCGCGCGCCACGCCGTTGTCGCGCTGGCGGCCCTCGCGGGCCACGAGGCGGACGTCCCCGGTGGCGCTGATCTCGGGATTGAGTGCCGACGCGTTACGCTGGCGGCCGATGAACTCGGTATTCGGGGGCGGTGGCGTCGCGGTATCGCCGGCCTGGGGCGCGGGGGACGGCGGCGCTGCCGGCGCCGCGCCGCCTGCCGCGGCCGCGGCCGCGGCTCGAAGGGCGGCGAGATCGTCGGTGGAATCGGCGGCGGCCGGCGCCGGTGCGGGCGCGCCCGCGGCTCCCGGCGCGCAACGGGTGGCGCGCAGGGCCTCGAGCCGGCGGCTCAGCGAATCGAGTGTGGCGGCGAGGCTATCGGTGCGGGGCTCTCCAGAGCGGGCGGGCGCGACGATGGCCGGGCCTGCGGGGCAGGCGCCCGCTTCGATCGAATCGAGCCGGGCGCGGAGGGAGCCGAGCCCTCGGCCGACCGAGTCGGCGGCGGCCTGCCCGGGCACCTGGGCCAGGGCGACGGTCGTGCTACCGAGCCACCAGACGGCGACGAGACAGACCGTGCGAATACGCACGTGCATGAAGACTCCGAATGTGTGAGGAGCGCGCGTCCGGGACGGACGCGTGACCGATCAGACGATTCGGAGCGGCGGTGGGGCGCGGGAGCTGGCCGGGCGATGGGAGGTGAAGTGCGGAACGCGGTCGGCTGCGGCGACCCGGTCCTCACGCACGATGGCCGACGCGCAGATCGACACGTCCGCCGGATGTGGCGCGCAGGGCGGGAAGATCGCCGCCTGGCAGAAGGCGCAGGTGGCTTCGTCGTGGACGGGAGTCGGGAGCGATTGGCGTGGCGTGCCGATCGTGGCGATGCCGTCGGCATTGGCGACCGGCCGGTGCTCCGCGCCTCCGGCCAGCCCGAACAGGACGGGCAGGGCCAGCAGCAGCAGCCGAAGCAGACACCGGGAACGCATCGGAAGAAAGGTGCGCGGGAGGACCGCCCCGTTCAAGGCCTCCGCCCGACTCAGCCGGCCTCCGCCGAAGCCACGGGACGCCGGACCGGACCCTCGGTCGGCAGCATGAACCAGAAGCTCGATCCGCGGCCCAGAATCGATTCGGCGCCGATGGTGCCGCCGTGCATCTCCACGAACTTCTTGCAGAGCGCGAGCCCCAGCCCGGTGCCCTGTGCCTGTCGGCTGGCGGAGCTCTCGACCTGGCTGAACTCCTGAAACAGCTTGGCCATGTCCTCCGGCGCGATGCCGATACCGGAGTCGGCCACCGACTACCCAGACGACCTCCCGGGTCACCGCGCGCCGCTCGTCGCCGGGGCGGTCCGCGGGCACGCGCAGCGGCGCACGGGTGCGGACCGCGCTCAGGGTGATCTCGCCCCCCTCGCCGGTGAACTTGGACGCGTTGGAAAGGAGGTTGAAGAGAATCTGCCGCACGCGCGCGCCGTCGGCCACGACCGCGAGCGACGCGTCATCGAGCTGGAGGGTGCACTCCTGACGCTTGGCGCTCCGGAGGCTGGCGGTGTCGCTGACCGCGTCGATCACCGCCTCGCGCAGGTCGGTGCCGGCCAGGTCGAGCGACATCCGGCCGGCCTCGATCTTGGCCAGGTCGAGCACGCTGTTGATCAGCCCCAGGAGGTGGCGTCCGTTCCGCAGCACGGACTCCAGGACATTCGCGCTGCTGCTCGGAGATCGGGCCGACTCCGCCCTCGAGGATGAGATCGGAGAAGCCGATGATCGCGTTGAGCGGCGTGCGGAGCTCGTGGGACATGTTCGCCAGGAACTCGCTCTTGAGCTGGGTGGCGCGCTGGAGCTCGACGTTCTTGGCCACCAGCGCGCGCTCGTTCCGGCGGATTTGCTCCAGCACCGCGGCCCGGTCGAGGCCGACGACCACCTGGTCGCCGAGAGTCTGGAGCAGCTGCAGGTCGTACTCGCCGAACGGCCGGCCGTTCCGCCGGTTGTACACGCTGATGGTGCCGATCACCACGCCGCCCGAGCGGAGCGGGACGATGGCGGCGGTCGCGAGCGACACGGCGAGGCCCGGTACCTGGTAGCTCCGGGGGTCGGTGTCCATGTTTTCGGTGACGAGCGGCTTGTCGTTGGACACCGCCCAGCCGATGAGCGACTCGTCCACCGGCAGGAGCGAGCCGACGATGACGGCGAGCGGCCCCGTCGCCGCGGCGATCCGCACAAAGCGTCCCTCCTCGGCGAGCAGCGTCACCGCACCGCTCTCGGCCTCGAGCAGATCGGCCGCCGCGATCGCGACCTCGTGGAGCAGGCGGGGCGTGTCGGTGCCGGCGAGGAGGGTGGCCGCGAGGTGCCGGAGGCGCTCGAGCTCCCGAGTGCGCACCGCGGCGGCGTCCAGCGCGCGCTGCAGCTCGGCACTCCGCTGCCGGCCCATCGTCTCGCCGCGGCGGAGCGCCAGCCACGCGAGCGCGGTCGTGACCAATGGAAGCGCCACGCCGAGCCAATGGCCCCGAAGGCGAACAGGACGCCGATCCAGCCCACCACGACTGCGAGGGCGGACAGCCCGCCGGGCCCGGGCGACCGTCTCACTCCGCGCTGTCCTCCCGGAGCAGCTCGCGGAACTCGGTCTCGCCGGTGGCGAGCATGCGCCGGAGGTATGGCCGGCAGAGTCCGCAGGCGCCGCCGCAGCCCGTAGCCGCGACCAGCTCGTCGAGCCCCCATCCCTCCGCGCGCGCGAGCGGAAGCAGGCTCGCGAACGGCACGCGCCGGCAGACGCACATCGCCACCAGGACAGGGGACACGCCTACGGGTTGGTCGGACGTATGTCGAGCTCGCTCACGAGGGCTCGGCCGGGGAGCCGGACGGCGTGCAGGATGGCGTCGGCGACGTCTTCGGGCTGGAGGATGCGCTCGCGGTTGGGCGTGAGCATCGGCTGGTCGACCAGCATGCCGGTGTCCACCGATCCGGGGCAGACCGTCACCACGCGGACCCCGTCCTTCCGCACCTCGAGCATCAACGAGCGCGCGAACCCGAGAACGGCGTGCTTGGAGGCGGTGTACGCGGTGCCGCCCACGAAGCCGTTCCGGCCGGCGAGGCTGGCGACGTTGACGATGGTGCCTTCGCGCCGCCGCCGCATGCCGGGCAGCACCTCGCGGGTGACGAGGTACAGGCTGCGCAGGTTGGTGGCCATCGTGACGTCCCAGTCCTCGAGCGTGAGCTCCTCGAACGGACGGGCGATGAGCACGCCGGCGTTGTTGACGAGCACGCCGACCTCGCCCAGCTGCTCGACCACCTGGGCGACCGCGCGCCGGACCTGCTCGGGGTCGGCGACGTCGGCGGCGGCGCCCGCCGCCTCGATGCCCTCGGCCCGGAGCTCGGCGACGAGCGCCTCGACCGTCGCGGCGGTGCGGGCGCAGACGCCGACCCGGTAGCCCGCCCGGCCGAGGGCGAAGGCCGTGGCGCGTCCGATGCCCTGCGTGGCGCCGGTGACGAAAGCGGTGGATCGGGTCGGCATGGCGGGAATGTAACGCGCTACCGGCGGAGCGCGGCGAGCTGGGCGCCGAGCGCATCGAGCCGGCCGAGCAGCTCGCGGTGGCGGGCCGCGTCGCTCGCGGCGTCCTGCCCGCGGAAGTAGATCGTGCCGTTGGGATAGAGGACGGCGCTCTCGACCTCGTCGAGCGAGTCGAAGCCGCGCTCGTGAGCCTTGGCGATGAGCTCGCCGGCGTTGATGTGGAGCCGCCGCATCGCGTCCTCCTGGAGCCGGCCTCCGGCGATCAGGCAGATGTCGCGATCGCCGCGGGCGATCTGCGTCATCTCGGGCCCGCGGTAGAAGAAGCGCACCAGCACGGCGTTGACCCCGAGCAGCGCCGCGGCGCCGATCACGCCGCCCAGGAGCGAGGTGTCGTTGCCGATGATGGCGTTCTGCACCGTGTTCGACAGCGTGAGCAGGACGACGAAATCGAACGGATTGAGCTGCGCCAGCAGCCGCTTGCCCGCCTTCCTGAGCGCGAACACCAGCAGCAGGTAGACCAGCACCGGCCGAACGACTTTCTCCGCGATCGAGACCGGATGCGCGGGGTCGTCGAACATGCCGAGGTGCGTGAGGTTGGCCCAGAGCGCGGGCCAGTCGAAGTGGGGCATCGGGAGGTCTCCGCGGATTAGCTTACACAGCATGACACTGCCGCTCGAGCATCCGATTGTACGGCCCAACCGCGGGGGCCGGAAGCCCGCGGAGCCCCGGCTGGGCTGGCGGGCCCGCCTGCAGGCGCTGCGCCACGTGCCGCGGCTGCTGCGGCTGGTGTGGAGCACCGAGCCTCGCTACGTCGCGGGCATCCTGGCGCTCCGGGTGGCCCGGTCCCTGGTGCCCCTGGCGGTGCTCTGGATCGGCAAGCTCATCGTCGACGAGGTCGTGCGCGCGGTCGGCGTGGCGGCGGGCGGCGGCGCCGGCGCCGTCGACTGGACCCGGCTGGGCGAGCTGCTCGCGCTCGAGCTCCTCATCGCGATGGTGGGCGAGGGGCTGGCCCGCGTCTCCGCGCTGCTCGAGAGCCTGCTCGGCGATCTCTTCGCCAACCAGACGAGCGTCGAGCTCATGCGCCACGCGGCCACGCTCGACCTGGAGCAGTTCGAGGACGCCGAGGTCTACGACAAGCTCGAGCGGGCCCGGCGCCAGACGGTGGGCCGGATCGGTCTCTTCACGCTGCTGCTGGCGTCGGTGCAGGACGCGATCACGCTCGCCACCCTGGCCGCGGCGCTGGCCGTGTACGTCCCCTGGCTGCTGCTGCTGCTGGTCGTGGCGGTGGTGCCGTCGCTCCTGGGCGAGACCCACTTCGCTTCGCTCGGGTACTCGCTGCTCTACTCGTGGACCCCGGAGCGCCGGCAGCTCGACTACCTGCGCTACATCGGGGCGAGCGACATCTCGGCCAAGGAGCTCAAGCTGTTCGGGCTGTCGGACTTCCTGGTCGAGCGCTATGACCGGCTGAGCCGCGAGTTCTACGAGGCCAACAAGCGCCTGGCCGTGCGGCGGAGCCTGGTCTCCACCCTGCTCGCCGGGCTCGGCACGCTGGGCTACTACGGGGCGTACGCGGTCATCATCTACCTGACCGTCACGGGGTACCGCTCACCGGCCGGGCTGTTCACGATCGGCGTGCTCACCTTTCTGGCCGGCTCGTTCCGGCAGAGCCGGGACCTGATCCAGCGGGTGCTGCTCTCGCTCTCGCAGGTGTACGAGCAGAGCCTCTACCTCGACGACCTGTTCTCGTTCCTGGCGCTCGAGCCGGGCATCCGCCGGGAGCCCGGCGGGCGGCAGGTCCCGGTGCCGATCCGCACCGGGTTCGTCTTCGAGCGCGTGGGCTTCCGATATCCGGGCTCGGACCGCTGGGCGGTGCGCGGACTCGACTTCTCGCTCGCGCCGGGCGAGCGCCTGGCCCTGGTGGGCGAGAACGGCGCGGGCAAGACGACGCTGGTCAAGCTGCTGGCGCGACTGTACGACCCCACCGAGGGCCGGATCCTGCTCGACGGCGTGGACCTCCGCGAGTACGACGTCGAGAGCGTCCGGCGGAACGTCGGCGTCATCTTCCAGGACTTCGTGCGGTACGACTTCGTGCTCCGGGACAACATCGCCGTCGGCAACATCGGCGCGCGCGAGGACGAGCCGCGGATCGAGCTGGCCGCGCAGCGGAGCCTCGCCGACTCGGTGGCCGCCCGGCTGGCGGGCCGGTACGACCAGATGCTCGGCCGGCGGTTCGAGCACGGCGTCGAGCTCTCCGGGGGCGAGTGGCAGAAGGTGGCGCTGGCGCGGGCCTACATGCGGGACTCGCAGCTGCTCATCCTGGACGAGCCGACCGCGGCGCTCGACGCGCGGGCCGAGTACGAGGTGTTCCTCCGGTTCTCGGAGCTGACGGCGGGGCGGATGGCGGTGCTCATCTCGCACCGGTTCAGCACGGTGCGGATGGCCGACCGGATCCTGGTGCTGCGCGGCGGGGAGCTGGTGGAGCACGGGACGCACGAGGCGCTGGTGGCGCACGCGGGGCTGTACGCGGAGCTGTTTCACCTGCAGGCGGCGGGGTACCGGTAGGCGCACGCCGTAGCCCGACCGGTCAAGCCCTTCACGCACCAAGCGTTGCATCAGGCCGTCGAGCAGGCGATCGAGCGCGCCACGCTCGAGCGGCCGCCGCGCGTGCCCGAGACTCGGGCGGTGACACACGATCTGGTCACGTACGCCCGCGGGTTGCGGCGGCCCTAGGGACCGCGCGCTCAGCATTCCCCGAATTGACATCCGCCCGTCCCCCCTCCACCTTGGGAATCCAACTCTCGCAAGGAGGTGGAGGCCATGAAGGTGTATGGCTCCAACGCCATCCGCAACGTGGCGTTCGTCGGCCACGGGGCCAGTGGAAAGACGTCGCTCGTCGATGCCCTCGCCTGGGTGTCCGGCAGCAGCCGGCGCCATGGCGGAATCAAGGACGGCACGACCCTCACCGACTACTCCCCCGACGAAATCGCCCGACAGCACTCCATCAATCTCGCCCTCGGCTACGCCGAGTGGATGGACACCAAGATCAATCTCATCGACACCCCGGGCTACCTCGACTACTTCGGCGAAGTCGTGACCGGCCTGCATGCCGCCGACGCCGCCGTGGTGGTGGTGAGCGGGACCGGCGGGGTGGAAGTCGGCACCGAACGCGCCTGGGAAGTCCTCGACCAGCTGCACCTGCCCCGCGTCATCTTCGTCTCGCTGATGGACAAGGAGCACGCGGATTTCGAGCGGGTCTTCGCCGACGTGCAGGCCCATCTGACGCCGAAGGTCGTTCCGGTCGAGATCCCGATCGGCGACGGCCCCGATTTTCACGGGATCATCAACCTCTTCTCCGGCCACTGCCACCTGTACAAGAAAGGCGCGCTCAAGGGGGAGAACGAGGTGGTGCCGATCCCGGACGAATACCAGGCGCGCTACCAGGAGTACAGCGAGCATCTCACCGAGGCCGTCGCCTCGACCGACGACGACCTCATCGAGCGCTACCTCGCGGGCGAGGAGATCCCACGGGATCAGTTCATCGGCGCGGTCAAGAAGGCGATGCTCGCCGGCCAGATCGTGCCACTGTTCTGCGGCAGCGCCACGCTGACCTACGGCCTCCGGACGCTGCTCCGGAAGATGGTGGAGCTCTTCCCGTCACCCGCCGAGCGCACCCCGCCGGCCGAGGCGCCGCTCGTCGGCCGGGTCTTCAAGACGATGTCCGAGCCGCACGTGGGCGACGTGACGCTGTTCCGCCTCTACACCGGCGAGCTGCGCAACGGGGATGAGCTGTGGAACGCCGAGCACGAGGTGGCGGAGAAGCTCAACCATCTCTCGATCCAGCAGGGCAAGGAGCGGATCGAGGTCGAACGGCTGGCCGCGGGCGACATCGGCTCGGTGGCCAAGCTCAAGGACACCCACACCGGCGACACCTTCTGCCGGCGGGACGCCCCGGTGCGGCTCCCGCCGATTCCGCTCCCCGACTCCGAGGCGACGTCGGCCGTCCTGGTGAAGCAGCGCGGGGAGGAAGACAAGCTCGCGGCCGGACTGCACAAGCTGCACGAGGAAGACCCGACTTTCCATTTCGAATACAGCTCCGAGCTCGGCCAGACCCTCATCCACGGAATGGGCGAGCGGCACTTCGAGACCATCCTCCAGCGGCTCGAGCGGAAGTACGGCGTCCACGCCGAGCTCGCGCGCCCGCGGGTGGCCTACCGCGAGACGCTCAAGGGCAAGGCCGAAGGCCAGGGGAAGCACAAGAAGCAGAGCGGCGGCCGGGGCCAGTACGGCGACTGCTGGATCCGGATCTCGCCCCGGCCGCGCGGCGCGGGCTACGAGTTCGTCGATGCGATCGTCGGCGGCGTGATCCCCAACAAGTTCATTCCGGCGGTGGACCGCGGCGTGCAGGAATCGGCCGAGCGGGGCGTGGTGGCGGGTTATCCGATGGTGGACTTCCGGGTGGAGTGCTTCGACGGCTCGTACCACGACGTCGACTCCAACGAGATGTCGTTCAAGATGGCCGGCATCCTGGCCTTCCGGAACGTGGCTCCCAAGGCCCGGCCGGTGCTGCTCGAGCCGCTGATCGAGGTCAGCGCCTGGGCGCCCGACGAGCTCCTCGGCGACGTCATGGGCGACCTCAGCTCACGCCGGGGGCAGATCCTCGGCACCGAGCAGGACGGGCGGCTCACCAAGGTGCGCGCGATCGTACCCGAGGCCGAGCTCTACCGGTACTCGACGACCCTGCACTCCATCACCCACGGTCGCGGCCACCACCGCGAGAAGTTCCACAGCTACGCCGAGGCGCCGCCGGAAGTGGCGTCGAAGGTCGCGGCCGAAAATCAGAAGGAGCACGCGGTCGCATCGTAACGACAATGCGTTCCCCCCGGCGATGGTCCCGGCTCGTCGCCGGTGCGGTCCTGGCCGCCACGGCGGCGGCCTGCGGCCGCGATCGCGCCGATTGTGGCCGTTGCGGCACCGTCGTCATCGCCGCGACCGGCGATCCCACCCACCTGCTGCCGCCGCTCGCCTACGAATCCGTGGCGCGCGACATCGGCGACCAGGTGTTCGAGCGGCTCGCGGATCTCGCGCCCGGCGGCACGCCGATCGACGCCTCGGCCTACCGTCCGGCCCTGGCCACGCGCTGGGAGCGGGTGGACTCCCTCACCTGGCGATTCCACCTGCGTCCCGGCGCGCGCTGGCAGGACGGGCAGCCGGTGACCGCGGAAGACGTGCGATTCTCCTTCGAGGCCTTCGCCGACTCCGTGCTCGACGCGCCGGCGCGGCCCTACCTCGCCGGCGTCACCGTCGTGCCGGAGGATTCGGCCACGGTCCTCGTCCGCTTCGCGGCGCCGTCCGCGGACCAGCTGTACGACGCCACCTTCCAGGTCCGAGTCATCCCGAGCCACATCTGGGCCGGCCTGCCCAAGGCCGCCTGGGCGGCCGACACGAGCGTTGCGCACCTCGTCGGGAGCGGCCCGTATCGGGTCGCGGAATGGAAGCGCGGCGAATTCGTGCGGCTCGTGGCCGACACGACCGCTCCCGAGCCGCCGAGGATCCGGCGGGCCATCTGGCGCTTCGCCGCCGATCCGGACGCGGCGCTCAATCTGGTGCTGAGCCACGAGGCCGATCTGCTCGAGACCGCCGGCAGTCCCGACCGCCAGGACCGGGTGGCGCGAGACACGGCGCTGCGCCTCGTGCCCTACGCCTCGGCCGTCTACGGATTTCTCGGGTTTCAGATCGCCGGCGGGCCGAAGGGTGGGCCGCACCCGATCTTCTCGGACGCGCCGACCCGGCGGGCGCTGGCGCTCGCGGTCGATCGCGAGACCCTGGCGCGCTCGGTGTTCGGGCGCGAGGCGAAGGCGCCACCGGGACCGATGTCGCAGCTTCTGTGGATCTGGAGCGACAGCATTCGCGTGCTGCCGTTCGACACGGTGCAGGCCAATCACGCCCTCGACGCCGCGGGCTGGCGCCGGCCCGATAGCGCGACCACCAGACAGCGTGGCAGCCGCGCGCTCGCATTCGACATCCTGGTGCCGAGCACCAGCGCGTCCCGCCGCCAGCTTGCCGTCGCGCTGCAGGCGATGTGGCAGGCGGTCGGCGCGGCCGTGACGGTGACGGCGGTGGATTTCTCGGTGTTCCAGGAGCGATTGGGGGCGGGAGACTTCGACAGCTACATCGGCGCGTGGCTCGACGAGCCAACCCCGCGCGGGCTGGCCGACCAGTGGAGCCGGTCGGGCTGGGGCGGCCTCAACTACGGACATTACGCCAACCCGGCCTTCGACGCGCTGCTCCGGCGAGCCACCCACACCGAAGGCAAGGACGAAGCGGGCCGGCTCTACCGCGAGGCGATCGATACCCTCAACGCGGACGCGCCCGCCGTCTTCCTGTACGCGCCCGCCAACTCGGCCGTGGTCGCCCGGCGGCTCGAAGGGGTGGAGATCGATCCCTACAGCTGGCTCAGCGGGCTTCGGCGGTGGTCGGCGGGGCGCTAGACCGCGGCAAGACCACCCCATCGCGCCCGGAGGCCGCTTCCGCCATGGAGAGCGGCGCGGACGCTCACACCACATGATTTTTCTCCCCCACCCACCCGGAAGACCGGTTTTCGCCCTTGGAGGGCGGGCGCCGAACCGCGGTAATTCGCCAGCTTTTCGCGTCAGTACACGTCCGTGCCGAGGTGCAGCAACTGGCAGGCGTGCGCGTGGCGGCCACCATGCGACCTCTTGCACCGCCGGTAAATCGTCAGGAATCCGTCACCTATCCGCCGCACCCAAATCCGCCGTCCAACTGCTTGACAGTGCCTCAGTTCAGGGCACGACGTTTGCCTCCGCATCAGCGCTGTAGACTGGTGTCCCGCGTACCGGAGGGTCCTGCAGGTGACCCCCCCGGCGGCCCGGAGGGCCGCGGTATCGTCGCTCGGCATTCAACCCTAGACGGAGCGTCATGATGATCAAGCGGAATCGCAGGTTCGTGGCCCTGGGCCTGTTCGCGGCGCTCACCCTGGGGGCCGGCTGCACGTCCAGCGAGAGCCCGGTCGGTCCATCGGCCGCCTCCACGGCGGAAGCGCCGGAGCTGCTCCTCGGTGGCTCGGCGCTCGTCGGCAGTACTGTCGGCAAGGTGCTGTCGATCACCGATCTGCTCACCTGTCGCGCGCTGCCGTATGCCTCGACGACCCGCACGATCGGGCCGAACGGAGGCGTGGTGGCCGTTGGCCAGTACTCGCTCGTGATCCCGGCGGGCGCGCTCAAGACCAACGTTCAGATCAGGGCGGAGCAGGTGTCGGGCAAGGTCAACTCGGTGCGCTTCAGCCCCGAAGGGCTCAAGTTCGCCCGCCCGGCCACCCTCACCATGGGCTACGAGAATTGCGTCGCTGGTCCTCCTGCCCAAGCGCATCGTCTATACGAACGAGCTGCTCAGGGTGCTGGACATTCTTCGGACGACGGACTTGCTCCGCACGAAGACCGTCACGGCGCCGATCGACCACTTCTCCCGGTACGCCGTGGCGTACTGAGGATGTGACCTCGCACTCCTCTTCGTTCTCCCAGCGCGGGGCGGCCCAGGATACCGGGCCGTCCCGCGCTGGCGCTTTGCTCGCGGACGCGCGGGGCCACGAGCGCGCCGGCGCGATCCTCGAGGCGCTCGCGTGTTACGACGAATCCATTCGGTGTGCGGAAGAGGATGCCGACGGCCCGGTCCTGGCTGAAGCCCTGCGGCGGCGCGGGGTCCTGCACCATCTGCACGACGAGCCGGCGCCTGCCCGGGAGCTGTGCCTTCGGAGCCAGGCCGTGGCCACGCGGAACGGCGACGCCGTGCTCGCGGCCGAGGCGATCAACGCCCTCGCCGGGTTCGACTTCGAGAGCGGGGCCATCGACGCCGCGCGGGAGCGGTTCTACGAGGCGCTGGCGCTGGGAGGCCGCAGCGCCGAGCTCCGCGGCCGCATCGAGCAGAACCTCGGCATCCTCGCCAACATTCAGGGCTCGCTGGCCGAGGCCCTGGCGCACTATCAGCAGTCACTCATCGCATTCGAGGCCGTCGGCGACGACCGCGGACGCGCCATCGCCTACCACAACCTTGGCATGGTGAGCGCGGATCGGGAGCTGTGGGAGGACGCCGACGGGTACTTCGTCCGCAGCCTCGAGCTGGCGAAGGCCATCGGTGACATCCATCTCCAGGGCCTCTGCCTGCTCAACCACTCCGAGGTCCACCTGGCCCGTCAGCGCTACGAGCTCGCGCGCGAGAACGCGGAGGCCGCCCTCGCCATCTTCGACCGGTTGGGGTCCCAGCTCGACAAGGCCGACGCCTACAAGGTCATCGGCCGCACCTATCGCGAGACCGGCCGCCACGCGCTGGCCGAGGCGCGCCTCCGATCCGCGGTCGAGCTGGCGGTGGCCACCGGCTCGGTGCTGAGCGAGGCGGAGGCGTCCCGCGAGCTGGCCCTGCTGTACCAGGTCATGGGCCGGAACCAGGACGCGCTCGGCCTCCTCAACTCGGCCCACCGCCTGTTCGGCCGGCTCGACGCGCGGGTCGACCTGGTGGATGTCTCGACCAAGGTGCACCGGCTCGAGGAGACCTACTTCGCGGTCGTGCGGGACTGGGGCCAGTCGATCGAATCATCGGACAGCTACACCTTCGGTCATTGCGAGCGGGTGGCGGGTTACGCGGTGGGCGTGGCCCAGGAGCTGGGGCTCGACGAGGGGCAGCAGACGACGATCCGGATCGGCGCCTACCTCCACGACCTGGGCAAGGTCAAGGTCCCCCACGAGATCCTCAACAAACCGGGCAAGCTGACCGACGAGGAGTTCGGGGTCATCCAGATGCACCCCGTCTGGGGCGTCGAGCTGCTGGCCACGGTCGAGTTTCCCTGGGACATCAAGCCGATCATCCGGTGGCACCACGAGAAGCACGATGGGACCGGCTACCCGGACCGGCTTCGGGGCAGCGAGATCCCGATCAACGCGCAGATCATCTGCATCGTGGACGTCTACGACGCGCTGACGACGACCCGGAGCTACCGGCCGGCGATGTCGCAGGCGGAGGCGCTGGCGCGGATGGCGGAGTCGAAGCGGTGGTGGCGGGAAGACGTGTACGCGGCGTTTCTGCGGTCGATGCGACAGGGGGATTGAGAACGCCCGTCTCGCCCGTCATCCCGAGCGCAGCGAGGGACCTTCTCCACCGTCTCGGAGCCTGGCCAGGTTCCGAGATGGTGGAGCAAGGTCCCTCGCTGCGCTCGGGATGACGGGGCGCTACGCCGAGCGCTTCGCGGCCCGCTTCCGGGGCTTCTTCAGCTTGATCACCCCCGGCTCCTCCCGCGGCTGCCGGTAGACGTACTGCTGGCCCCGGAAGTTCCGCAGGACGACCTCCTCGTCAGTCATGCTCACCACGTACTCGGGCAGGAGCGGGATCTTGCCGCCGCCGCCCGGCGCGTCGATGACGAAGTGCGGGTTGGCGAGGCCGCTGGTCCAGCCGCGGAGCGCCTCCATGACCTTGATGCCGGCCTGCACGGTCGTCCGGAAGTGCTCCGCGCCGGCCACCTGGTCGGCCATGTAGATGTAGTAGGGCCGGACCCGGGCCATCAGCAGGCGCTGCATCAGCTCCTTCATGACCTCCGGATCGTCGTTGACTCCCTTGAGCAGCACCGTCTGGCAGCCGAGCGGGATGCCGGCGTCCGCCAGCCGGCCCAGGCCGGCCACCGCGGCCGGCGTCAGCTCGTCGGGGTGGTTGAAGTGCGTATTGATGAAGAGCGGGTGGAACCGCTTGAGCATGGTGGTCAGCTCGGGCGTGATCCGCTCGGGCAGGTGGCAGGGGACCCGGCTCCCGATCCGGATGATCTGGAGGTGCGGGATGGCCCGGAGCCGCGTGAGGATGGCCTCGAGGCGCCGGTCGTTGAGCAGGAGCGGGTCGCCGCCGGACATGATGACGTCCCGGATCTCGGTGTGCTGCTCGAGATACTGGAACGCGCTCTCGAACTGCGACATGGGGATCTTCTCGGGATCGCCCACCTTCCGCCGCCGGGTGCAGAACCGGCAGTAGCTGGCGCAGACCGGGGAGACGAGGAAGAGCGCCCGGTCGGGGTAGCGGTGCGTGATGTTGGGCACCGGGCTGTCCGCGTCCTCGTTGAGCGAGTCGACGATGCCGTCCCGGATGTCGAGCTCCTCGACCGTGGGGACGTATTGCCGCCAGATCGGGTCGTCGGGCGACTTGATCAGGTCGACCATGGCCGGCGAGATCCGGAACTCGAAGTTCTCGGCGGCCTGGCGCAGGCGGTCGAGGTCGGGGAAGTGCTCCGGGCCGAACTTGGCCGCGAGCGCCTCGAGCGACTTGATCGAGTTGGTCCTGAGGACTTCCTGCCAGGTTTCCATGACGCTATCCGTCCTTCTGCCTGAGAGCGCGAATCAGCACCTGCGAGTCAGCCTCACCTGCATCCCAGCGAGCTGCACCTTCGCTCGTCAGGGTGACGCCGGGGCGTTCCTGTCAAAGACTTCGTATACACGACCTGATCGTCCCCCGGCGCATAGAAATCGGGGATGCGAGACACGGCCCGGTACCCGCGCGCCTCGTAGAACCCGCGGGTAGGCGCGTAGTCCGCCCGGCCGGCGGTCTCCACGACGATCAGTCGGGCGACGCCGGCCAGCCGGCTTTCCATGGCATGGAGCAAGGCGGATCCGACCCCGCCGCCGTGCAGCGCGGGATCCACCGCCATCCAGTAGAGGTCGTAGGTGCCGAGGGTGCAGGGCGTGGGGCCCCAGCAGATCCAGCCGGCGAGGCGGCCGTCGTGCTCGGCGCCGAGGGCCAGGTAGTCGGGGGAGCCGGCGACCGCGCCATCGAACACCTCGAGGGCGACCGGGATCTCGTCCGCCCGGAAGAGGCCGACCGCACGGCTGATCTCCTCGATGCGGCCGCGGTCGGCCGCGGTGAGGTTCCGGAGGAACGGCAGGGTGAGCGTGCCGCTCACGCGGCCGACACCCCGCTGACCAGGGCGGCGGCGGCGCTGTGGCTCTGGGAGCGCATGAGCGTCTCGTCCACGATCTGCATGACGAGGTCGTCGTAGCTCCAGCCGAAGGCGCGACCCATCCGGGCGAGGCCGGCGTTGCTCGAGAGGTCGGGGCAGGGATTCACTTCGAGCACGTAGACCTGGCCCTCTTCGTTGACCCGGAGATCCACCCGGCCATAGCCCTCGCCGCCCGCCATGTGGACCCAGGCCTCGCGCGCCACGTCGCCCAGCCGCTTGGCCAGGTCGGGCGGAATGTCGGCGGGGCAGACGGGAATGGTCCCCTCGTCCTCGGGGCTTCCCGGGATCCACTTGGCGGCGTAGCTCACGATGGGCCACGAGCCGTCGGGCAGGGTGTCGAACCGGATCTCGGCGATCGGCAGCATGCGCTTGCCGACGAAGCCGACGTTGAACTCCCGCCCGGCCACGTACTCCTGGACCAGCACCTCTTCGAACTGCTCGAGCATCTGGGCGACGCGCTTCTTGAGCGCCCGCTTGGACGTGCAGACCGCGCCGTTGTCGATCCCGACGCTGGCGTCCTCGGCGGAGGGCTTCACGATGGCCGGGAGCGGAAACTCGCCCGGCGTCTTGTTGGCCTGGGCCAGCGTGAAGGCGGGCACCGGCAGGCCGGCCGCCGAGAGGAGCGTGTTGGCGATGTGCTTCCGGTGGCAGACCGTGGTGGGCCAGGTGCGGCACCCGGTGAAGGGCACGCCGCTCAGCTCGAGGGTCCCGACGACCAGGTCCTCGTACTTGGCGTGACCGTTGATGCCCTCGCAGAGATTGAAGACGAGGTCGACCCGCCGGATGCGGCTGAGCCAGCGGAAGTCGCCCAGACGGACCGGAAGCAGCTCCACCTCGTGCCCCCGCCGCCGGAGGACGTCGCGGACCTCGTGGACGTTGCCCACGACCGCCGCCACATCCTGCGGACTCCACTCGTCGCTGCCGGCATCGTACAGGATCGCCACTTTCATCACGCCACCTCCGCCAGGAGTGAACGGCCGCTGATCCGGCGCCAGGCGACATCGGCGACCGTGCGGATCAGCTCGTCGTAGGTCATCCCGGCGGCGCGCGCGGCCTTCGGGAAGCAGGAATTGTCCCGCGGGTCGGGCAAAACGCCCGGCAGCGGGTTCAATTCGACGACCATCGGGCGATTGGCGGCGTCGCACCGGATGTCGATGCGGCACCAGTCGCGGCAATCCAGGGCATGATAGGCCGCCAGTGCGGCGGCGCGGACGTCCTCGGCCAGTGCTTCGGGAATGCGGGCCGGGCAGTCGAAAATGTCCAGCGGGTGCGTCGGCGAGTCCCACAGCCACTTGGCTTCGTAGCCGTAGATCGGCGGCGCGCCCTTGGGCAGCGTGTCAAAGTCCATGCCGACAATCGGCAGGCAGCGCGCCTCGTCCCCGTTCCCGATCACGGCGACGGTGAACTCGGGCCCGGCCAGGTAGGTCTCGATGAGCACCGGCTCGGCGTAGGTGGCGAGCAGCTTGGAGACCTGCTTGACCAGCTGGCTCCGCGTCTTGCAGATGCTCCGGACGCTCACGCCCTTGCCCGAGCCCTCGAAGGCCGGCTTCACGAACAGCGGGAACGGGAGCTGGACGTTGCGTGCGTCGGCCGGACTCCGGGCCAGGACGAACGGCGCCGTGGGCACCCCGTGATACGACATCACTTCCTTGGCGCGGCGCTTGTCGAGCGCGAGGCCGAGGGTCAGCGGGTCGGAGGCGTGGCAGGGGATGTCCAGGAACTCGCAGATGGCCGGGACGTGCCCCTCGCGGTTCGGGCCGTAGAGACCTTCGGCGATGTTGAAGACGAAGTCGGGCCGGATGAGCGCGAGCCGCGCGGGGAAGCTGGTGTTGGCCTCGAGACGGTAGACCTGGCCGACGGTGCTCAGCGCGCGCTCCACCGCATCGATGGTGGCGGGCTCG
This sequence comes from uncultured Gemmatimonadales bacterium, assembly GCA_963804125.1. Lineage (GTDB taxonomy): Bacteria > Gemmatimonadota > Gemmatimonadetes > Gemmatimonadales > GWC2-71-9 > CAVVWJ01. The sequence goes on along the minus strand of CAWDPF010000008.1, from coordinate 244,193 downwards.
TCCCACTCGGCGTAGAGATCGGGCTGAGGAAGATCGTCGCGGAGCGCCCGACTGTTGGGATCGTCGGAGGCGGAGGGGTCGGTCGGGGCCCCGGCTGTGGTGTCTGCCGGTGCGCTGGGCTTGAGATTGAAGGCGAGTCCGATCCGAACTGCCAAAGGTGCCCCTCTACAAAAAAGGCCGTCTCAGAGAGACGAGCCGCGACGAGTTGACTGCTTCGACAACACTAAGGTAAGAAAAAGCGTTCGGTCGCACAATAGTTTTTACCGAAATTCGTGCCACGAGTTTTCGCCGCCGAGGTCATCCTGAGCGGAGCGAAGGATCGGCTAACGCATGCGAGTGACGCTCGAGCCTCACTCAGCGCAGCAACCCGATCCTTCGCTCCGCTCAAGATGACGTCCCCTCTCGCCCCCAATTCCCCCGCCGTGTCTTCCTCCGTCCTTCCGTCTTTCCGTCCTTCCGTCTTTCCATCTTCCCTCGCGAAACGCCTCACACCTTGTGAAACCCCACGCGTCCCGCCTCGCTCCTGTCCGCCGCGGGATAGATCTCGAAATCGCCGAAGAGCGCCGGCGCCTCCCGCTGGAGCAGGCGCAGGCACGCCACCGCCATCCGGCGGATCTCCAGCTCGGCGCCCTCGCCCAGGCGGAGCTCGAGCATCGTCCGCCATGCGCGGACGTTCGCGCTCGCCACGATCTTCACCTCGGTGGCGTTGGGCAGGACGCTCCGCGCGGCCTCGCGCGCCAGCTTCCGGCGGTGGATCTTGTCATCCACCCAGGCGTAGCGCGCCATCAGGTGCTCGACCGCGGCCACGTAGGCCGCCTGCGCCGCCACGACCTGCGCGGTCCACTCCGCCTCGAGCAGCGCGTCGCCCTGGATCGCGGGCGGCATCACGAAGGCGGCGTGGGTCTCGTCCACGTACCGCTGGGAGAGCTGCGAATAGCCCCAGCCCGCCCGGTGCCGCACCAGCTCGTGGCTGCAGCTCCGGGAGATCCCCTCGATGAGCACCACGTAGGTGCTGTGCTCGAACACCGAGCCGTGTCCCTGCTTCAGGATGTTGGTCAGGTACTCGGCCGTGGTCCGGCCCGCCGGGTTGTGCTGGCTCATGTAGCAGAGCCGCCCGGCGAACTCGGCGATCCGCTCGCCGTCGCTCGCCTCGCCCTTCCACTGGACCGGAAGGTGGGCGGGCTCGAGGAACTGCGGGCGCGCGATGAGGGTGATCCGGGGCTCGCGAAGGATTTCCATGAGTCGTGAGGTCAGGGGTGAGATGTCGGGCCGTCGGCCAGCTCGAGCCGGTGCTGGGCATACCCACCGGACTGCTCGATGCGGCGGAGGCCGCGCGCGATGTCGTCCGGCAGCGCCACCGCGTGCGCGCCGACCTTGAGCCGGCGGATCGGGCGCCCGGAGGCGCCGTCGGCGCCGGGAAGGATAACGCCGGGATTCAGGATGCCCAGCGGGTCGAAGGCGCGCTTGGCCCGCGCGAACAGCGCCACGACCTCGTCGCCGTAGATGCGGGCGAGCAGTCCCGCGCGGAGCCGGCCGTCGCCGTGCTCGCCGGACGGCGTGCCGCCGAGCCGGACGAGCGTGTCGGTGACCGCCTCGAGCAGCGACGCCACCGACTCCTCCCATCCCGCTCGCCCGATCTCGGGGAGCAGGTTCACGTGGATGTGGCCATCGCCGGCGTGGCCGAAGATCACCACCGCGAGGCCGCGCTCGGCCGCCGCCTCGCGCACGGCACGCACGTAGTCGCCCATCCGCTCGACGGGGACGCACCCGTCCTCGATCACCTGCAGCGACCGGCGCGATTCGGGGAGCCCGGCCAGGATCGGGCTCGCCGCGTGCCGCAGTGCCCAGAGCCGCTCGGCCGCCGCCGCGGTGAAGCCGGGGTCGACGCTCGCGGCCCAGGGCGCCACCGCCGCCGCGGCGCGCTCCACGGCCTCGCGCGCCGACGCCGGATCGTCCCGCTCGATCTCGACCAGCAGGACCGCTTCGGACCCCGTCTCGCCGACCAGCTCGAGGAAGGTGCGGTCGAGCAGCTCGACGGCGGACGGCTGGTGCACGAGCAGGGACTCCACCGCATCGGCGAGGGCGTCGAGCGAGCGCAGGCGGACGCGGAGGCCCGCGCGCGCGCGCTGGGCACCGGATCGAGCCGCCACACGGCCGAGGTGACGATGCCGAGCGTGCCCTCGGCGCCGATCACGAGATCGAGCAGGTCGCCGGTCTCGAGCCAGGCGTCGAGCGCGTAGCCCGAGGCGTTCTTCCGGGTGCGCGGGAACCGGGCGCGAACCAGGTCGGCCGCCGCGCGGATGGCGGGCGCGGCCTCGGCCTCGAACCGGTCGACCGCGAGCGTGCGGCCGGCCGGGCGGCTGGCCGCGGCGGAGCTCGGTCACCTCGCCGTCGGCGGTCACGAGCTCGGCGCTCTCGATCCAGCGGCGCACGCTGCCGTATCGGACCGTCCGGGCGCCGGCCGCGTTGGTGGAGAGCATGCCGCCGAGCGTGGCCCAGCGGCCGCTCGAGGGATCGGGCGGCAGCCGGAGGCCGGCGGCGTGCGCCGCCGCGATTGAGCTCGGCCAGGGTGACGCTGGCGCCGGCCCGCGCGCGGCGTGCGCCGGCGTCGACGTCGACCCGGGCCGGCAGGCCGGTGAGGTCGACGACGACGCCGTCGCCCACGTTGCCGCCGCCCATGGCGCTGCCCGCGCCCCGCGGCACCAGCGCCACGCGGTGCGCGGACGCCCAGTGCGCGAGCGACGCGACGTCCTCGCGGTCGCTGCGGCACGCACACGGCGGCGGGCAGGATCCGGAAGATCCCGGCGCCCTCGGCGTACGCGGCACGCGCGCGCTGGTCGGTTCGGAAGACGCCCCGGATCGGCGGGGGAGGCAGCATGGGCAAAAGCTAACTATCTTCTTCCCGTATGTCGGACACCCCGCGTGCGCAGCTGATCCACATCGACGTGGACCGTCGGCTCGGCCATGAATGGGACGAGTGGGACGGCAAGCCGCTGCCCAATCGCGGGGACTACGACTCGCCGCCGGCGCTGTTCTTCGCCTGGTCCGCCGTCGCGCTCGCTCGTCGGCCTCGGCCTCGCGGCGCTCGTGCTCTTCCTGCTCGGCCCCCGGCTCGCCGACCTCCACGCCCGCGTTCCCGCGCCTGCTCTGGAGCGGCGCTCGCTGCCACGCGCGGTCGTGCTCTGGGCCTGGTGGGCCGTCCTCTTCCTCTCCTATGCATCGACCGGCCGCTCCTTGCCCGAGCGCCTGGCCGAGCGCGGGCCCTTCCTCCGGCTGATGCGGCTCACCTCCCGGGTGGCCGACCGGTTCGGCCGGCGCGACTGGGTGGAGAACGCCTCGGTGAAGGTGTACAACGCGCTGGCCCTGCTCCGCGGGCGGAAGGTGGGCAAGGGCGAGCTGCTGCTGCTCATTCCCCGCTGCCTCTCGAAGGAGACGCTCGACGGGGTGCTGGGCATCGCCGGGAAGTACGGGGTGCCGGTGTTCGTCGCCACGCGGGGTCAGCTCGCGCGGCGGGTGATCCGCGAGCGGCGCCCGCGCGCCGTGGTGGCGGTGGCCTGCGAGCGGGACATGGTGAGCGGGCTGCACGACGTGGCGGGGAAGATTCCGGTGCTCGGCCTCACGATGACGCTGCCGTCGGGGCCCTGCAAGGACGCGCTGCTCGACCTGGAGCAGCTGGAGGAGTGGGTGCGGGCGTACGTGGTGTAGCGGCGCGCGTACGAGCGCGAGGTTGATTCCGGCGCCGCGTCGTCCGGCGATTCGCCGCCGTCCGGCGTGCCCTCCTCTGGCGCCTCGTCCTGCCGGTGCGACGTCGGACTCGCCGTCCTCAGGCCCCGCGGCCGGCGGCGCCACCGGCGCGGGCGGGCCGCCGTACCGCTTCACCAGGTCCTGAAGCGCGGCGCGCACCTTGATCGCGACCGGATGATCGCGGGGCACCTGCCGGTCCAGCTCGCGCTCGGGAGCGACGGGTCGGCGAGCGGGTGATAGACCGTCTCCACCGTCACCTTGCTGCTGCCGGGACGGTCGGGTCGGCCCACGCCCGGACCCGGACCGTGTTGACGCCCGAGCGGCCGCCGCCGCGGTGCGCCGGCCGCTCGGCGCGTCGAACCAGCTCGTCTCCAGCCAGCCGTCCCGCACCTCGAGCCGCCGCATCGGCATCGAGTCCGCCTGAAACGCCTCGGCGAGGAGGCGCGTGGCCTCGCCGCGCGGGCAGCCGGATCTCGCTGATCGCGGCCTCGGGCACGGGCGGGAACGGCGGCCGGGTCGTCGCCGGCTGGCACGCCGCGAGTGCCGCCGACCATCGTCCCAGCCAGCAGCCGCCCGGCGCATCACGTCAGTCCTTGTGCGGCGGCGTGCCGGGGGCATGGGTGTGACCGGCCGGCTTGGCGGAGTCGGCGGTGTCGCCGCCGCGCCCGGCGCTGCGGCCGAATCGCTGCCCGTGGCCGGCGCCGCGTGCTCGTCGGTCCCGTGCTCGTCGCCTCGCCCTCCGCGCCGTGGTGGTGTGCCCTTCGGCCCGCTCGTGCATCTCGGCCTGCAAGCACCTCGGTGGGGATCCCGGCTGCGTGCTCGAAGACCAGCTTGCCGCCGTAGACCGCCGTCGCGAGCAGGACCCCGACGCCGCCGAGCGACGCCGCCAGGACCGACCGTCCGCTCGGTGCCTCCCATCCGCCGCTCGCGGACGATCCGCCAGAGCGCCAGCACCGCGAAGATGCCCAGCGTGATCGAGGCCCAGCTCCTCGTGGGTCTCCATCACCCGGTGCACCGCCTCGCCGTGGGCGATGTGCTCCTCCGCCTGAAGGCCCGAGATCACCGCCAGCGCCCCGCCGACCGCGCCGGCCAGGAGTGTCCAGAAGCCCGCCGGCCGGAACGACGGGCCGGTTGGTGACCGCGCCGGCCAGGTCGAACAGCACCGCCACCAGCAGGAGGGCGGCGGGCAGGTCGTTCAGGGCGGCGTGCAGCCGGGGCCAGTCGTAGCCGAGCATCGGGTCTCCTCAGAGTCCTAGATCGATGGGTGCGGGCGGGTCGACGCGAGTAATCATAAAACCCCCGGCCCGATTTCCGGCCATGCATGCCGGCCGCGACCATCCGGCGCAGCAGCGGCGGCGGGGCGAAGCGCGGCTCCCGGTACTCCTCGAACATGATCTCGGCGATCCGGACCGCCGTGTCCAGCCCGATGAAGTCGAGCAGCGTGAGCGGCCCCATGGGGTGGCCGCAGCCGAGCTGCATGCCGCGGTCGATGTCGGCCGTCGTGGCGACGCCCTGCTCCAGCGCCCGCACGGCGTCGAGCAGATAGGGCACCAGCAGGCGGTTCACGATGAAGCCCGAGCGGTCGCGGGCCGCGATCGGCTCCTTGCCGAGCCGCCGGGCGAAGGCCATCGCCCGGTCGAACGTCTCCCGGCTGGTCGTCACGGCCCGCACGACCTCGACCAGCGGCATGAGCGGCACGGGATTGAAGAAGTGGAGGCCGACGAAGCGGTCGGGCCGGCCGGTGGCCGCCGCCATCTCGCCGATGGTGAGGCTGGAGGTGTTGGAGGCGAAGATCGTCGCCGGCGGGCAGCTGGCGTCGAGCTCGCGCCAGAGCTCGGTCTTGAGCCCGAGGTCCTCGGTGACCGCCTCGATGACGAGGTCGCAGCTCGCGAGGTCGGCGAGGTCGGTGGTGAACGTCGAGGCGCTCCAGCGCCGCTCGCGCGCGCGGCCGGATCGAGCTTGCCCTTCTCCACCAGCTTGTCCGAGCGACTTCAGGATCGCGGCCTCGCCCTTGCGCGAGCATGCCCGCCTCGACGTCGCGCACGATGGTCCGGAAGCCGGCTGTCGCGGCCACCTGGGCGATGCCGCTGCCCATCAGGCCGCAGCCGAGCACGCCGACCGGGTGATCTCGGGCATCGGGGAGTCTTCCGGCATCCTGAGCGCAGTGGTCCGCCGGACCTCCTCCGCCAGCACCCCGAGCAAGCCCGGCCCGTCGCCGCGGGCAGCTGCCGCTCCACGGCGGCGGCGCCGTGCTCCAGCTGGTCGAGCGCGCGCTCGAGGCCGAGCTGGATGCGGGCGAGCGTCGGAGCGATACTGCCGCGCCACGCCGTAGCCGATGCCCAGCGCCACCGGGCAGCGGAAGCAGGGCGACCGGCAGCAGCGCGCCCAGCGCCACCATGAGCGCCGGCGCCGACCGCGCCCGCGCCGGCCAGCGCCGCGCCGCCGCCCACGTACTGCGCCGCGCCTGCCGGGTCTCGGCCGTCAGCGTCACGTGGCACCAGCCCGGTCTCGAGCGGCACGATGGTGGCGGACACCGTGTCGGCCCGGGCGAGCATCATGGCCGCGCTGCCCCGGCTGAACGCCGCGGTCGAGCGGCGGACGGCCGCGGCCATCCCGCCGAGCGGCTCCCAGGTGATCCGGCCGGGCTGCTGCCGCTGGACGCAGAACAGCTCGTTCTGCTCCATCCAGTCGACCAGCGCCGCCTCGACCCCGGCGACGGTGCCCGGGCACCACGCGCTGGGCGACGACCTGCGCCGGGCCCGGCGATCCGTTCCCACGCGCCCGCCGGGCGCACCGCGACGAGCGCGGGTCCGCTCCTCCAGCAGCGCCTGCTGGAGGTAGCGGCCGGGGATGCCGACCTCGCGGCCGAGCGCGAGCACCTGGTCGGGCGTGAGCTCCTCGCCGATGTCGCGCTCGGCGGTCTGCAGCTCGGCGGCGCGCTGGATGATCCGCTCGAGCGCGGCCCGATCGATCCGGGCCGGGGTGCCCTCGCCCATGCTAGTCCTGCGCGGGCGTCCGGGCCGCGCCGAGGCGGAGCTGGGACATCAGGTCGGACAGCTCGCCGGCGGGGAGCGCGGTGCCGGCGGGTCCGTCGACCGGAGTCGGCGGGACGGTCGCGGCGGGACGCGCCGGCTGCGCGCTGGCCGGTGCGCCTGGAGGAACGGCGGGAACAGCTCGATCGGGATCGGGAAGATGGTGGTGGAGTTGTTCTCCGCGGCGATCTCGGTGACCGTCTGGAGGTAGCGGAGCTGGATCGCGCTCGGCTCGGTCGCGAGGTTCCGCGCCGCCTGGGCCAGCGTCTCCGAGGCCTGCAGCTCGCCCTGGGCGGCGATCACCTTGGCCCGGCGCTCCCGCTCGGCCTCGGCCTGCCGGGCCATGGCGCGCTTCATCTGGTCGGGGAGGTCGACGTCCTTCACCTCGACCGCCGAGACCTCGATGCCCCAGGCGTCGGTGCGCTCGTCGATGATCTTCTTGAGGACGGCGTTGATCTTCTCGCGGTCGGACAGCAGCTCGTCCAGCTCCACCTCGCCCAGCACCGAGCGCAGCGTGGTCTGGGCCAGCTGGCTGGTGGCGTAGAGGTAGTCCTCGATCTCGATGATCGCCTTGGCCGGGTCGGTCACCCGCATGTAGAGCACCGCGTTCACCTTGACCGAGACGTTGTCGCGGGTGATCACGTCCTGCGGCGGGATGTCGAGCGCCACGATCCGGAGCGAGACCCGCTTCTGGTTGGCGAAGCCGGCCGGCAGGAAGATCGAGCCCGGGCCCCTTGGTGCCCCAGAAGCGGCCGAGAAAGAAGGCGACGCCGCGCTCGTACTGGCGGATGACGCGCAGGCTCACGAACGAGTAGACGACGGCGGCGAGCAGCAGCGGCAGCAGCAGTTCCATGACGCGACTCCTCAGGCGGGAAAGGCTTCGACGACCACCGCCACGCCCTGGCCGCCGCCGATGCAGGCGGCGCCCAGGCCGTACCGCCCGCCGCGGCGGCGCAGCGCGTGGAGCAGGTGGAGCGGTGATGCGGGCGCCGCTGGCGCCGAGCGGATGGCCGAGCGCGATGGCGCCGCCGTCGACGTTGGTGCGCTCGCGGTCGAGGCCGAGCTCCTGCTCGACCGCGAGGTACTGCGCCGCGAACGCCTCGTTGACCTCGACCAGGTCCATGTCGTCGAGCGCGAGCCCGGCGCGGTCCAGCGCCTGGCGCGAGGCGGGCGCCGGGCCGATGCCCATGACGCTCGGGCTCCACGCCGGCCACGCCCCAGCCGACCAGCCGGCCGAGCGGCCGGAGCCCGCGCTCGCGCGGCGAAGCGCTCGCCGGCCACGCACCAGCGCGGCCGCGCCGTCGCAGATGCCCGACGCGTTCCCGGCGGTGACCACGCCGTCCTTCTTGAAGTAGGGCGGCAGCTTGGCCAGGCCCTCGGCGTGGTCTCCGGGCGCATGTGCTCGTCGGCGGCCCAGGCCACGTCCTGGCGGGTCTTCCGGTCCTTGAGCGTGACCGGCACGACCTCGTCGGCGAAGGCGCCCGCCGTCCCACGCGGCCTTGGCGCAGGCCTGGCTCCGCGCGGCGTAGCAGTCGACCGCCTCGCGGTCGAGTCCGGTAGCGCTCGGCCAGGTTCTCGGCGGTCTCCGCCATCGAGAGCCCGCAGTACGGCGTCGCGCAGCGCCTCCCAGAGCGTGTCCTCGAGCGGCTGCGGCCGGCCCGAGCCGGAGGCCCCAGCGCGCGCCGCGCACCACGTGCGGCGCCTGGCTCATCGACTCGGTGCCGCCGGCGAGCACGACCTCGCGACTCGCCCAGCAGGATCTGCTGCGCGCGCCTGGATGACCGCCTCGAAGCCCGAGCCGCAGAGCCGGTTGACGGTGACGGCCGGCGTCTCGATCGGGAGGCCCGGCGCGGAGGCCGACGTGGCGGGCGAGGTAGATGGCGTCGGCGGAGGTCTGGAGGACGTTGCCGAAGACGACGTGGTCGACGGCGGCCGGCTCGACGCCGGCCCGGGCCAGCGCGGCGCCGGCCGCGACGGCGCCGAGGTCGGTGGCGGAGAGGTCCTTGAGGGCGCCGCCGAAGGCGCCGAAGCCGGTGCGCACGCCGGAGAGGAAGACGACGCCGGTCTCGCGATGGGGAGGACATGATACCCCGAAATATACGTCAGATCACCGTGCCGCTCATGATCACCGCGTTCTTGGGGATGATCGACGATCCCGTCGCGGATGTAGTAGTTGGGGCCGTCGAGGAAGGCCGGCTTGCCGTCGGGGTGATCCGGACGTCGTCGCCGATGCGGGCGTTCTTGTCCACGATGGTCCGCTCGATCCACGCGCCGTGGCCGATGCCCATCGGCGGCGCGCCGGGGACGCGGCACCCGCTCGGGGCTCTCGTAGTAGTCGTGCCCCATCACCAGCGAGTCGCGGATGGTGGCGCCCGCCTCGATCCGGCTCCGGACGCCGAGCAGCGAGTGCTCGATCATGCGCGTCGTTGATGATGCAGCCGTCGGCGATGATCGAGCGCTCGATCCGGCTCTTGATGATCTTGGTGGCCGGCAGGTAGCGCGCGTGGGTGAAGATCGGCGCGCTGGCGTCGTAGAAGTTGAACTGCGGCAGCGGCTCGCAGAGATCGAGGTTGGCCTCGTAGAACGAGCGGATGGTCCCGATGTCCTCCCAGTAGCCCTGTGGGAAGGCGTAGCACCCGGCGGGTGCTCGATCAGCCTGGGGATGATGTGCTTGCCGAAGTCGGCCTCGTTGCCGGCCAGCGCGTCGGCCAGCACCTCGCGGTCGAAGACGTAGATGCCCATCGAGGCCGGGCAGCTGCGTCGGGATCGCCGGCTCGTCAGCGTCGGCCTAGCACCGAGCGGCGGATCCGGTCGGGCTTCTCGACGAACCGGGTGATCCGGCCGTCGTCGCCGACCTGCATGATGCCGAAGCCGCGCGGCCGGTCCGGCGCGCACCGGGATCGTCGCCACCGTCACCTCGGCGCCGGTCGCGACGTGCTGCTCGAGCGATGGCGCGGTAGTTCATCCGGTAGAGCTGGTCGCCCGAGAGGATCAGCACGAGGCGGTGGCGGATAGTCGTCGCAGGTGCACCAGGTTCTGGCGCACGGCGTCGGCGGTGCCCTGGTACCAGTCGGTGCCGGTCGGGGCGCTGCTCGCGCGGCGAGGATCTCGACGAAGCCGGGCGAGAAGTTGTCGAACCGGTAGCTCTCCTGGATGTGCCGGTGCAGCGAGCCGCTGTTGAACTGGGTGAGCAGGAAGATCCGGCGCAGGTCGGAGTTGAGGCAGTTGCTGATCGGGATGTCGACCAGGCGGTACTTGCCGGCGAGCGGCACGGCGGGCTTGGCGCGGTCCTTGGTCAGCGGGAAGAGGCGGGTGCCCGCGCCGCCGCCCATGATGACCGCGACGACGTCGTGCGGGCGACGGAGCAGCAGGTCGGTCCAGGTGGTATCGGCACGCGTGCCGCCGGGCTAGCCGTCGGCCAGCGCGGTCCCGCAGTTCACGCAGTGGCGCCAGCCCGGCTCCAGTCGCCGTGGCAGCGGGGGCACACGGGCACGCGTCTGGCTCTGGCCGCAGTGCGGGCAGAACTCGACCGCCCGGTCTGCCGGGCAGGGCGCCGCCGCAGTAGAGGCAATGCGGGCGTGCCGGGGCTCGTCGGGTCGGGCTCGGCTCGGCGCCTCGGCTCGAGCTCCGTCGATCGTCGAGCGTCGTCGGCGCGATCGTGCCGGCTCGAGCTCGACGGTCGTGCCGGCATCGTCGAGCCGGCGGCGGCGCGTACGGCGCTCGGCTTCGGCTCGGGCTCCAGCGCGCGCGCCAGCGGCTCGGAGCGCAGGGAGACCAGCACGTTCTCGAACCGGCGCAGCACGTCGAGGTCGGGGTTCGGGCTCGCCAGCTCCTCCGCGAACCGGGCCCGCGCCTCCTCCGGCTCGGTGCGCACGCAGCCGCCCTCGCCCGCGCAGAGCCGCAGCAGCACCAGCTCGTAGTCCTCGCTGCTGTCGAGCGGCAGCGCGCGGCGGTTGGTGCGATAGGGCACGATGGCTGCGCGGATGTCGTCGAGCGGGATCGGGCGGTGCAGCCGCGCCGGATCGGTTGCCGCCAGGTTCGCGACGAGCCGGCGGAAGAAGCGCTCCAGATCGGTCACTGGGTCTCGCGTCGGCGGTCGGTGGCAGCTTAGGGCGCGTGCCAGCTGTCAAGCAACGATGGCGGCTCCGGCTCAGCGGAACGGCTCGTCCGACGCAGCCGCTCCTCCAGCTCGGCGAACGCCGCGTCCGGATCGTAGCCCGAGATACAGGCCCTTCGCCCGCTTGCCTCGCAGCCACTCGTCGAAGCCGGACGCGACGAGCCCCGTCCGACGTTCTGCTCCTTGCGCGGCCGCACCGCGAGGTCGTTGGCGTACTCGTTCTTGGGGTGGCCCGTGTGGCCGCGCACCCAGGTCCACTGCACGTCGTGCAGCCCGGGCGGCCGCGACCAGCGCCTGCCAGAGCTCGAGGTTCTCGATCGGGCCGGCCTTCCGCTTCCAGCCCCGCGCGATCCATCCCGGCACCCACTCCCGCATGCCCTTCGACCAGGTACTCCGAGTCGGAGACGATCAGCACGCGGAGCCGCTTGCCCTTCCGGCCGAGGAGCTGGAGCACGGCGTCGCGCCGGCGCAGCGCCATCCGGTTGTTGGTGGTGGCGGGCGCGTGGAGGTAGAAGTCGCGCCGCTGGATGCCGCCCGCTGGGTCCGCGCCTCGATCAGGCCGCCGCGCGCCGCCCGGGTTGTCGCCCTCGCGGCCGTTGCCGAGGCAGCTCTCGTCGAGGTGGAGCGACGGCGACCCGGCTCACCCGATCACCTGGAAGCTGTCGATCTCGTCGAGCCGGAAGGTCAGCTCCTCGCCGGTCATCGGCAGCCGGCCGACCGAGCGCCTCGCGGCGGTCCGTCGGTGGTGACCCGGCGGGCGACGACGATGTACTCGGTGCCCGCGGCGCGATGAGCGCCACGCGCAGCCCGTCGCGGGCGGCGTGCTCGAGCTGATCCATGCGGTCGGCGGTCCAGCGGAGCGGCGACATGCGATCGGATCGGCTCACGAGCCGCACGCGGCGACGACGCGGATCGCGGCCCGGTCGGCCCGCGCCGTCAGCCGCCCGATCACCGCCGCGCCGGGGTCTCCGCCTCGGCAGCGCCGCGAGCAGCGCCGCCTCGTTCTCCGGCGGCACCGCGAGCAGCAGGCCGCCCGAGGTCTGCGCATCGACGCAGAGCAGCGCTCGGCCGGCGTCGACATCGTCGGCCCAGCTCGACCCGCTCGGCCGGCCTCGAGGTTCCGCTGGGTGCCGCCGGGTACGACGCCGCGCGCGGCGAGGTTCCAGGCGTGCGGCAGGATCGGCAGCGCGTCGATAGGCGATCTCCGCGCCGACCTGCTGGCCTCGAGGATGTTGCCGCAGGTGGCCGAGCAGCCCGAAGCCGGTCACGTCGGTCGCGGCGCTCACGCCGACCCGGCAGCGCCGCCCGCGCCGCGCCGTCGTTGAGCGTCGTCATCGATCGCACCGCCTCGGCCATGCCCGCCTCGAGCAGCGCATCGCGCTTGAGCGCGGTGGCCAGGATGCCGGTGCCGAGCGGCTTGGTGAGCACCAGCACGTCGCCGGCGCAGCCGCCGGCGTTGGTGAGCATCCGGTCGGGGTGCACCTCGCCGATGACGGCCATGCCGAACTTGGGCTCGAGCGTCGTCGATCGAGTGGCCGCCCAGCATCAGGCAGCCGGCGCGCTCGGCGACCTCGGCCGGCGCCCGCGAGCACCTCGCCGAGCAGCTCGAACGGCAGCTTGTCCCGGGGCCAGCCCACCAGGTTGAGCGCGAAGAGCGGCGTGCCGCCCATCGCGTAGACGTCGCTCAGCGCGTTGGCCGCGGCGATGGCGCCCCAGGCGCGCGGGATCGTCCACGATGGGCGTGAAGAAGTCCACCGTCGCGACGAGCGCGCGGTCTCGCGTCAGCCGGAAGACCGCCGCGTCGTCCCGGGTCGCGGCGTCCACCAGCACCCGCGGGTCCTCGACGCGCGGCAGATGGCGCAGCACCTGCGCCAGCTCGGCGCGAGCCGAGCTTGCAGGCTCAGCCGGCGCCGTGGGAGAGCGACGTGAGTCGAACCCTGGGCGAGGGGTCGGAGGGGAGGCGTGCGTCATGCCGTAAGGTATACCCGGGGCTCCGGCGGGGAACACGGTCAGAGCGTCGGGCGCCGCCCACCGCAAGGCACGAAGCGCGATGAGGGCGCGCTCCTGCTGGGCCATGACGCCGAAGCTGCCGTCCGCCCGCTGCCGTCCGACGAGCGCGGGCAGCGCGCGGCCGACCGCGGTGCGGGCGTCATCGAGCCCGGTGGCGTGCAGCGCCTCCAGCATCGCGAAAGGGTCGGCGTTGGGCCAGAGTCCATCCGGTCCCTGGTGGGCCGCGATCAGCTCCACGACGGAAGTGACGGTCGGCTCCGTGTCCCGGCCCGCCCAGGGCCAGCGCATGCAGGCCCGCGACGATCGCGTCCGGCGCGAAGAATCCGCTCCAGCTCGTCCACTGCGCGGCGAGCAGGCGGAGGCTCTCGACGATGTCGCCCGACGCCCGGGTGGCTCCCGAGGCCGGCGCGGAGCGCCGCGCCGGAGCCCGAGGCAGCTGATCGCGAATCGCGCGGCCGGCTCGGCCCGGAAGGCCTTGCCGTTGGGGAGCGTGATCGGCGCGACCCGCACCTCGGCCGGCGCCGGCGAGAAGAATCCACGGGACGTAGTGCTCGCAGACGCGCTGCGCGTGCCGCTCCTTGTCGCAGCCTTCCCCGTAGGCCCCCGGCTGGCCCTGGCGCGCCAGCAGCCACGCGAGGATCGCCGCGAGCGCGGGGTCGCTCGGCGTCCCGGCCGAGGTCGAGCAGCTCGTGGGCCCGCCAGATCGTCGCCAGGCGCGCCGCCCACGACGCTGCCGTCCGGCCGGACCTCGGCGGCCATCGCGGCGGCCAGCTCGCGAGCCAGGGCCGTCGTCGCCGGCGGCGGGCGCGCCCAGGGCTGCCGCGCGCGAGCACCCCTGGCGCGTGCGCGCCGTGGCGAAGTAGAGCGCGAGACGCTCGAGCGCCGTCGACTCACGGCCCGAGCGTCCAGGCCAGGAGCCCACCGGCGACGACGACGCGGGCGATCCGCGCGGCGCCCCGCCGCGGTGCGGACCGGCCACGCCATCAGCGCGCCCACGAGGAGGAACACGAGCCACCAACCGCCCGAGCCCAGGCTGCCGAACCAGAGGGCGGCGAACAGCGCCAGCAGCAGCGCCTCGCCCGCGAGCCAAGCCAGCGTCCGCCGCGGCGCGGCGACTGGCGCGGACGCTCCGGCGCTCGGCGAACGCCCAGACCACGAGCCAGGCTCCGACCGCGGCCCAGGCCAGGAGGATCCGGCCGAACGCCACGGCCTACCAGGCCTTTCGAATCGAATCGGCGGAGAGCAGCCGGCCGCGGGACATCACGCGCTCGATGGCGAGGGTGTGGCGGATGTCGTCGAGCGGGTCGCGGGTGAGCACGACGAGGTCGGCCGCCTTGCCCGGCGCGATGAGCCCGAGCGAGTCGACGCCGAGCAGCAGCGCGCCGTTCCGGGTCGCGGCGAGCAGGGCGTCCCGCGGCGTGAGGCCCGCCGCCACGAGCAGCTCCAGCTCCCGGTGCTCGCTGTAGCCGGGGATCAGCAGCTGGTTGGCGCGTCGGTGCCGGCGGCGATCCGCCCGCCCGCCGCCGCGAAGAGGCGCAGGAAGAGGTCCTGCTCCGGCCGGGCCGCGCCGGAAGGCCGCGAAGTCCGCGTCGGTCCAGCCGGCCCGCGCGATCATGTCCGGCGACGTTCCAGCGCGCCTGCTGCAGCCTCGGGCACGGCGCGGAGCATCGTGTCCGGCAGCACGCGCGGGTCGTCGAGCCGGCTGAAGGTCTCGTGCAGCACGAGCGTCGGCACCAGCGATCACCCGTGCGCCGGCCAGCTCCGCGCCACCCGCGCGAGCGCCGCGGAATCGAGCCCGGCCCAGCTCCGCTCGAAGGCGGTCCAGCCGGCGAAGAAGCCGCGGTAGTGCGCGGCGTAGAGCGACGAGGCGTCGGCCGCCGCGCGCCTCGGGCACGCCGCTCAGATGCTCGATCGAGCGCGATGCCCTCCCGCGCGGCGGTCACCGCGTCGGTCATGCCGAGGTGGCCGGCCACGCGGAGATTGAACGTCTTCGCCTCGTCGATCGACCGCGCGGAGCAGCGGTCGGGTCCACGCGGGTGTAGACCTTGATCAAGTCCACGCCGGCGTTGACCAGGCGGTCCACGCCTTTGCGCGCGTCGCGCGGGCGGTTGGCGCCGATCGCGTCGGGGTAGGTCGTGGGCAGGCCGTCGATCATCGCCCCGGCGCTGTAGATCCGCGGCCCGGCGACGGCGCCGGTTGACCCGGTCGCGGAGCGCGAGGACCGAGTCGAGCGTCGCCGTGCATGTCGCGCACGGTGGTCACGCCCCAGGCGAGATAGCGCGGCAGCGTCCAGCGGCGCGACGTGGGCGTGGGCGTCGATCAGGCCGGGGATGATCCAGCGCCCGGCGACGTCGACCTGCGGCGTCTTCGGCGGCAGCTCGAACCCGCGCGCGGGTCCCCACCGACTCGATGCGGCCCTCGCGGACCACGACGACCGCGTTCGGGCAGCGGCGGCCCGCCGCTGCCGTCGATCAGCGTGGCGCCGACCAGCGCCACGCCGTCGGGCGGCGCGCGGCGGCAGGCCGCGAGCGGGCGATCGCCAGCAGCAGGACCACGCGGCGAGCGCGGGGACGCGGAAGAGGCGCATGCGATCGGGGGAAAAGGTGCTGGAAGGTGGAGTGGGTGGCGAGGCGATGCAAGATCCTCGCCGGCGCCTCGTTATACTTGGGCGATGACGGACCTCAGCCATCGATCGCCTCCTCGGACGCCGCGCGGCTCGGCGGCCCGGCGCCGCCGCGCACGCTGACGCTCTCGCGAGTACGGCCTGATCGGCGACATGCGCACCGCGGCGCTCGATCGGGCTCGACGGCGCGATCGACTGGTGCTGCCTGCCCCGGTTCGACAGCGGCAGCGTCTTCGCCGCGCTGCTCGATCCCGAGCGGGGCGGCACCTGGTCCATCCGCCCCGAGGGCGCGTGGACCTCCACCCAGCGCTACCTGCCCCGCACCAACATCCTCGAGACCACGTTTCGCACCGCCGGACGGCGTCGTCGTCGCTGACCGACTTCATGCCGGTGAGCGAGGACGGCCGCCCCTCGGGCCAGCATCCCGAGATCCACCGGCAGCTGCGCTGCACCCGCGGGCCGGGTGCGCGATGCACATGGTCTTCATGCCCCGCTTCGAGTACGGCGCCCGGACCACCCGGCTCGAGGTGCTCCGGGCCGGCCTCTTCGCCACCGACCGCACCGACCAGGTGCTGACCCTGTCGAGCGCCAAGCCGTTCGACTGGATCGTCGAGCAGTCCACCGCCACCACCCAGTTCGACGCTCGAGAAGGGCGAGGAGCGCTGGCTGGTCCTCCGCTACGATGACGACGACATCCACCCGGTGGATCGCTACGAGAGCGCGCGCAAGCTCGAGATCACCGCGGCGTTCTGGCAGCAGTGGTCGGCGGGCGTGCGCTACAGCGGTCCCTTCCGCGGCATGGTCAAGCGGTCGGCGCTGGCGCTCAAGCTGCTCACCCACGCCGAGACCGGCGCCATCATCGCGGCGCCCACGACGTCGCTGCCCGAGACGATCGGCGGCGTGCGCAACTGGGACTATCGCTTCGTCTGGCTCCGGGATGCGGCGTTCACCCTCGCCGCGCTGCGATGCGGTCGGCCACTGAACGCGAGGCCGACGCCGTTCATGCGGTTCCTCAAGAAGGTCTGCCGCCACGAAGGCGGCGGCCACCTCCAGATCATGTACGGCATCGACGGCCGCCGCGACCTGGTCGAGCGCCAGCTCGACCACCTCAGCGGCTACCGGGGCTCCCAGCCGGTGCGGGTCGGCAACGGCGCGGTCGGGCCAGCTCCAGCTCGACGTCTACGGCGAGGTGCTGGAGACCGCCGACATCTGGCGCCGCAACCACGAGATGACCGAAGGCACCTGGCGGGTGCTGCGCGGCCTGGTCGACTGGGTGAGCAAGAACTGGCACCTGCCCGACTCCAGCATCTGGGAGGTGCGGGGCGAGGTGCGCCACTACGTGTTCAGCAAGGTGATGAGCTGGGTGGCGCTCGACCGCGGCATCCGGATGGCGGAGGAGCTGAGCCTCGAGGGCGACACCGCCGACTGGCGGGTCGGCGCGCGACGCGCTCCACGCCGAGATCATGGAGCGGGGCTGGAGCGAGCGGCACCAGTCGTTCGTCCAGGCGTACGACGACGACGCGCTCGACGCCGCCGCGCTCGCGATCCCGATGGTGCGGTTCCTTCCCTGGAACCATCCCGCGGGTGCACGGCACGGTGCGGGCGATCGCGCGGGAGCTCACCAGCGCCGACGGCGAGCTGGTCTACCGCTACCGGCACCCCGACGGTCTGGAGGGGGAGGAAGGCGCGTTCTCGATCTGCACGTTCTGGCTGGCGCAGGCCCTGGCCATGATCGGCGAGCGGGAGCGGGCGGAGCGGGTGTTCCGCCGGATGCTGCGCCACGCCAACCACGTCGGGCTCTACTCCGAGGAGATCGATCCGGCGACCGGCGAGTTCCTCGGCAACTTCCCGCAGGCCTTCACCCACATCGCGCTGATCAACTGCGCCGCGGCCCTCGCGCGGCACCGAGGGCCGGAAAGGGCCAGCCGCCGGCTAGCGCCGCCGGCCGCGCTTGGCCTTCCGCGCCGTCCGCTTGGCGGGCTGCGGCGCGCGGCTTCTTCGCGCTCCGCTTGGCGGCCTTCCGGCCGCTCTTCTTCGCGGCCGTCTTGCGCGGCTCTTCTTGGCCGGGCGCCGCGCCGCCTTGCGGGTGGCCTTCTTGGCGGCCTTCTTGGCTGCCTTTCTTGGCGCTCTTCTTGGCCGGCCTTCTTCGCGGCCTTCTTGGCGGCCGACTTCTTGGCGGCTTTCTTGCGCCGCCGGCTTCCGAGCCGTGGCTTGGCGGGCCTGGCCGGCTGCGCTCGTGCGGGCGGCTGGACGGACTGCGGACTGGCTGGTGTCGGAGCGGCCGGAGCGGCGGGAGCGGGGGCCGGCGGGTTCTCGATCGGCAGCGGATCCATCCAGCCAGAGCCGGACCAGCCCATCTCCATATAATGAAGCTCGGCCATCTTCGCTTCCTCCGATCGCGGATGCGGCGCAACCCGCCGCCGGTGTGAGGCGCGCGCGCGCGCTGCGCTGCGGTGAACAGACATATAACTTGCACATCTTCGAGGCTTCTGCAAGGCTCGTAACGCGCCGCGCGGCAGCCGATTTCGAGCCCCGGTGGATCCGGCTCCGGCCGGGGCCGGTGGTCGCCGCCGCCGGGATCACCACTCTAAGTCTGCTGTACCTGAGTAACTATCAGCGGCTCGCGCCGGTCGCCCTGGCAGCCTCGGCCGCCGGCTGCCGGCGCCCGTGCGAGCCCGTGCGACCGCGTCGCTGCAGCTATAATTAGCCGCAGCCTTCCCTCTCTCTGGACACAATCGCCGGTGACACCTCTCCGACCTGCAGCGGATCGCCCTGCGGACCGGCGTCCGGTGCGGCTCGCGCTCGCGCCTCGCGACGGCGTCGCTCGCGGCCCCGCCGGCCGCCTGCCGTGGCCCAGACCGCCACCGAAGTCCAGGTCACGCCCGAGACCATGACGCTCGGCGTCGGCCAGAAGCAGCCGATCTTCGCCGCGGCCTACGACCGCCAGGGCAACCTCATCCCCTCCGCCAAGTTCACCTTCTGGAGCTCGGACACGGCCATCGCCCGGGTGTCGAGGGACGGCACGGTGCTGGGCGTCGCCCCCGGCCTGGCCAAGGTCGAGGCGCGGCTCCAGGGCAAGCGCGCGTCGCTCGCCGTCCTGATCACCGGCGGCGCCGGGGCTCGAATGGCGGCGGCTCGGTCGATGCGCGTCCTCACCCTCGATCCGACGACCGCCGTGCTGCTCCCCGGCGAGAGCGTCCGCGTCACCCCGCAGGCGCTCCGCGAGGACGGCACGCACGCTCCCGCGTCGGCCGGGTGATCTGGAAGTCGCTCAAGCCCGAGGTCGCGGCGGTCGACAGCGTCGGGCCTCGTGATCGGCATGGCGCCCGGGCAAGAGCATCGTCCAGGCGACCACCGGCGGCCGGCTCATGGCCACGGTGCCGGTCGAGGTCGAGCAGGCCGAGTTCGCGCTGGTCGGAGCGCAGCGACGTGCTCGGCCCGGAAGAGGCGGACACCCTGCGCGTGCCGTGTCCCGTCGCAGGGCAATCGGCGCGCTCGCGCGGCGCCATGCAGTGGCGCTCGGCCGACACCGACGTGGCCGCGGTCGGGCCCGACGGCATCGTGCAGGCGCCGGCAGCCGGGCCAGACCGAGATCGTCGCTGCTCGGCTTCGGCCAGGAGCGGCGCACCGGCCTGCTCGTGCACCGGCTGCCGCAGGCGCTCGTCGTCACGCCCAAGCCGCGCGCCGAGCCGATCCAGATCCCGCTCCGCGCCACGCGGCAGTTCACGCGCGGTCGCCGAGGCGGCGGACTCGACGCCGATCCCCGAAGCGCGCATCGCCTGGGAGCTGGGCGACACGACGCGTCGCCGGCTTCGATCCGTCCACCGGCACCCTGACCGCCAAGCGACACCGGCACCACGACGCTCACCGCGCGCCTCCGCGGATTCGAGCCGGTGGTCTGGCGCGTCCAGGTCGTCCCCGGGGTGCTCGGCCTCGATCGCGCCCGGGTCGGCCTCCGGCCGGGCGAGCGGGCCACGCTCGCGGCGCGCCTGCTCGACGACGCGGGCAAGGTCATCGGCGCCCGCGACCGGCGTCCGAGTGGACCACGCGATCAGCCCGAGGTCGTGACGGTCGTGAGCGGCGGCGAGGTCCGGGCGGTGAGCCCGGGCCGCGCGGTCGTGACGCGCCACCGCGCCGTGGGGCAAGCGCGCCACCGCCGACGTGTTCGTGACGGCGGACCTGCTGGTCGCGTCCAACCGGAGCGGCGCGTTCGGCCTCTATCAGCTCGCGGCCCGAGAGCCCCGATACGCTGCTCCCGGTCCTGGTCGACAGCGGCGGCAACATGCAGGGCGTCCGCTCGCCCGACCGCACGCGGATCGCGTTCAGCTCCAACCGCGCCGGCAGCTACGACCTCTACGTCATGGACGCCGACGGCGCGGAACTCGCGCCGACTCACCACCGATGCCGGGCACCGAGGGCGAGCCGGTCTGGACGCCCGACGGGTCGCGGCTCGTCTACACCGCCACGCCCGCGCGCCGGCGTGCCGCAGCTCGTGAGCATCCGGCCGGACGGCGGCGAGCCCGCGGCCCATCACGGCATCGCCCGGCGGCAACCGCTCGCCCGACGTCTCGCCCGATGGCCGGACGGTGGCGTTCGTCTCCGCCGCGCGACGGCAACCCGGAGATCTACGCGACCGGCATCGACGGCGGCGAGGCGCGCCGGCTCACCAAGACCTCGCGACCGCGAGAACGAGCCCGCGCTTCCTCCCCAACGGCGATCTGCTCTACGTCGTCGAGCAAGGGCAGCAAGGCGCGCGGTGATGCGGCTGCCGGCGGGCGGCGCCGCGCCGCGCCGCGTGCTCGAGACCGACCAGCCGGTCGTCGCGCTGGACGTCTCGCGCGACGGCGAGCGCGTCGCCTACGTGGCGGGCAAGCTCGCCGAGGCGGGCAAGGGCAAGTCGCAGCTCACGCTCCGCATCCAGCCGCTCGGCGCGCCGGAGCCACGCCGCTGCTCGTCCCGCTCCGCCCGGGCGAGCAGGTGCTGAGCCCCTCGTTCTGACCGGCGCCGCCCGATGAGGGCCCTCGCGCTCGACGCCGTCGGCGGCATCGAGCACCTCGCGGTGCGCGAGCTGCCCGCGCCCCGAGCTCGAGCGCGCCGGGCGACGTGCGGGTCCGGGTGCACGCCGCGGCGCTCAACCGGCTCGATCTCTTCGTCGCCGGCGGGCTGCCCGGGCGTCGAGCTACGCCTTTCCGCACATCGTCGGCTCGGACGGCGCGGGCGTGGTCGAAGCGGTCGGGCCCGCGGTGACGCGGGTTCGCCCCGGCGACCGGGTCATGATCAATCCCGGCACTCTCCTGCGGCCGCTGCGCCGCCTGCGCGGAGGGCGAGGAGTCGCTCTGCCCGGCCTTCCGCGTCCTCGGCGAGCACCGTGCCGGGCACCGCCGCCGAGTTCGTCGTCGTCCCGGCCGAGAACCTGGCGCCGGTGCCGGCGGCGATGCCGTGGGCCCAGGCGGCCGCGTTCTCGCTCGCGACGCTCACCGCCTGGCGCATGCTGACGACCCGCGCGCGCCTCCGCGCCGGGCGAGACGGTGCTGATCTGGGGCATCGGCGGCGGCGTGGCGCTGGCCGCGCTCCAGATCGCCAAGCTACCTCGGCGCCCGGACCATCGTCACCAGCGGCTCCGACGCCAAGCTCGAGGCCGCGCGGCGGCTGGGCGCCGACGCGACGATCAACCACGCGCACGGCCGACGTCGTGGCCGAGGTCCGGCGAGCTCACCGACGGGCGCGGCGCCGACGTCGTGCGTCGACAGCGTCGGCGAGGCGACGCTGGCAGGACTCGCTCCGGGCGCTCCGGCGCGGCGGGCGGCTGGTCATCTGCGGCGCCACCACCGGGCCGATGGTCTCGCTCGACCTCCGCCGGCTCTTCTGGCACCAGTGGAGCATCCTCGGCTCCACCCTGGGCAGCCGGCGGGAGTACGCCGAGATCGTGCGCGCTGGCCGCACGAGGGCCGCCTCTGGCCGGTGGTCGACCGGGTGGTGCCGCTCGCCGAGGGCCGCGGCCGCGCTTCGCGCGGCTGCGAGCGCGGCGAGCAGATGGGCAAACTCGTGATCGAGGTGGCGCAGTGAACGAACTCTGGGATCGTCTGCTGCATCGGCGCCGAGCAGATCGGCACGGTGCGTGCCGGCGCTGGTCGGCGCGGCGGTGATCCTGCTGACCGGCTACTTCCTCGCCCGCCAGGTCCAGCGCTGGGCCGACGACACGCTCAAGCGGCTGGACTTCAACCGCATGGCCGCGCGCCGGCGGGCTCGACGAGGTGGTCGGGCCGCACCGGCTCCCGGCTCGACCCGGTGCGCGCCCTGGCCAAGCTGATCTTCTGGCTGGTGATGCTGGTCGTGATCCTGCTCGCCAGCACGGCGCTCGGGCTCGAGAGCATCAACGAGATGTTCGGCACGATGCTCGCCTTCATCCCGACGCTGATCGCCGGCGATCGTCATCGTGATCCTCGGCATGATCGTCGGCGAGTTCGTGCGCGGGCTGATCCTGGCCTCGGCCGGGCAGCGTCGTCCGGCGTGCCCACGGTGGCCAAGATGGCCAAGGGCGCCGTGATCGTGATCGCGGTGTTCATGGCGCTGCAGCAGGTGGGCGTGGCCGAGGAGATCGTCACCGCGGCGTTCACCCTCATCCTCGGCGCCGTGGCGCTGGCGGTGGGGCTGGCGTTCGGCCTCGGCAACCGCGATCTCGCGGGCGAGATCACCCGCCGCTGGTACGAGGAGGGCCGGCGGCGGGACCGCCGGCGCACCGACCGGCAGGGGCCGAACACGCCGCCGGGCGACGAGCCGCCGATCCTGGACTGAGGACGCAGCGAGGACCGTGGCTGCTCGAGGCTCCGGACGCTCGCTCTCACGTCTCACGTCCACTGCAGCGTGAACCGCCCCACCGTCCGCGTCCCGTCCGCCTCCTTGATCGACCCGTACACCGCGCCCTTGGCCCCGAACCCCGCCAGCGAGGCGCCCGTCGGAAACTCCACCGCCCGCTGCCAGCCCCCCTGGCGGTTGAACACGTCGTAGGTCAGCGCCGCGTCCTCCTGCGCGCGCGGCCGCTGCAGCCAGACTTCGCCGTTCGGCCGGCCGAGCGCGAAGTCGAACGGCGGCTTGGTCTCGGCGAACGGGTAGCTGGATCTCCAGGTCCTGCGGCATGCCGAACTGCTTGCCCTGCTCGCGCACCTGGGCCAGCACCCGGTCGCGGTCGGCCTGGGTGACCGGCACTCTTGGCGTACTCGTGCGACTTCCCGCGCGTCCAGCGCCGCCGGACGGATCGCGCCAGTCGACCCGGTTCTCGTGGCCGCGCGCGAGCCACGCGGCGCCGTCCGGCAGCACGCCGAAGAAGTCGTTCGGCGCGAACACCTTCGCCGCCTGCTGCATCTGCGTCGCCGAACATCGCGTCGCCGTACTCGGGCGAGGCCAGGTTCGCCACCGTGTCCACCTTGCCCGCTCTTGAGCGCGATGCGCAGCACCGGCACGCTGTCCGGCCGCGCGGTGCTGCCCGGCTCGCCCCGCCGATGATCGACCTGGTAGTCCACCTTGTATCCGTGCCCGACCGTGTCGTAGACCAGCACCGGGGCCGTGCCCGCCACCGGCGCGATCGGCAGCACGCCGCAGCGGCTTGCCCGTCCTGCTCCAGAGCGTCGTGCGAAGCGCGCTGAAGTCGACCAGCGCCACCGTGTCGCCGCCCAGCCGCGCCACCCAGCCGGGGAACTTGTACTGCTCCGGCGGCGGGTTCTTGATCAGCGAATCCACCCGCGTGCCGAGCGTGTCGACCTTGCCGGTGTTGAGGTCGGCGGCCAGGAAGAGCTTGCCTTGGTGTCCGCGAACGCCACCCGGCCGTCACCCAGCTCGACGACGTTGCTCAGCTGCCCGAACGTCGCCGGCAGCTTCTTCTCGAGCGTGAGGCCGCCCTGGCTCTCGCGCGGGCGTGCAGCCGGCGGCCGAGCAGGACCAGCGTGCAGAGCGATGCGGCCAACTTCATGCGGGAACTCCTCCGGAAGCGGACGAACGGACGCGAACGGAATGCTCATGGGCCGGCGGCCGGCGCGGGCAAGGCGAAGCGGAGCAGCCGGACTCCGCCGCGCGCCGGCTCCGCCACCAGCACGGCGCCCGGCGCCACGGCGATGATACGCCCCGTGCCCCGGCACGCGGATCTCCTCGCGCAGCCGGCCCTGGCGGTCGACCACGTGATAGCGGCGGCTGGAATCGATCGGCGCCCGGCTCTTCTCCAGCCATACTTCGCCGCCGGCGCCGGTGAGCCCGGCCTCGAACGGCGGCTTGATCGCCGCGAACGGCAGCTGCTCGGCCGTGCTGCGGAGCTCGGGCGGAAACCGGCGCAGGAAGAGCTCGCGGTCGTAGCGGGTCACCTCGAGCACGCGGTCCGGCAGCGGCTCGCCCCGGGTCCACTTGCCGGCCGGGTCGCGCCAGTCGACCCGGTTCTCGTACACCCGCGCCACCCAGAGCGATCCGTCCGGCCGCGCGCCCCACTGGTCCGTCCCGCTGAACACCCGGCGCTCGAACCGGCGGCCCGCGTCGCCCATCACCTCGGCGATGTCGAGCGGCGCGAGCCGGGCGAGCGTGTCGGCCCGGTCGAGCGCCGGGTGCGGCCCGCACCACGACGGCCGAGTCACGGTTGCCCTGCCCGTCGGGGCCCGGCTGCGGGCGCAGCTCGAGGTAGTAGCGGCCGGCGCCGTCGCGGTCGCGTGGCAGCACGCCACGCAGCGCATTCGGGCGCGGGGGTCGCCCCGGCGAAGCGGCCGTCGAGCGTCCAGCGCGAGATCTGCCGCAGGCCCCAGTCGCCCACGTACAGCGTGTCGCCCGCGCGGAAGAGCGTCGAAGGATTGCGGAGCCGCTTGCCCCGGTCCGTGCCGAGCGGCGTCACGGTGCGCGCGCCCGAGGTCGGCGATGGCGACCTGCTCGTCGGCCGGCGCCAGGAGCGCCCAGCGGTCGCCGCCGAGCCAGGCGCCCGAGGTGATCTCCGAGAGCGTCGTCGGGACCGTGTCGGCCGGCGGAGCGAGCGTCACGACCGGCGCCGGCGGCCGCTTCTCGCCGCACGCGGCAAGCAGAAGCGCCGCGCCGAGGAGGGCGCTGGGGAGTGGGCCGGCATGCGGGGAAATGTAATGGGGGGCGCGTCGGGCACGCGCTCGCAGTGCCTACTGCGCAGGATCTCCTCGAACAAGGCGATCGCCCGCGGATCCTCGCTCTGGCCCAGCCAGAAGAGCGCCGTCTTGCGCAGCTCGGCGTGCGGATTCGAGCGCGCGATCCGGATCAGCGCCGGCACGCCTTCATCCGCCGGCCGCTGCGACAGCGCGAACACCGCCTGCTTCCGCACCTCGAGCTCGCCGCCGCCGTCCGTCGCGAGCGAATCGAGCCCGCGCGTCGCCGCCTCGCCGGCCGCCTGGCCCAGCCAGAAGACCGCCTGCCGCCGCGTCTCGAGCGGCAGCTCGGTGCGGCGCGCGATCCGGAGCAGCACCGGCCACACGACCGCGCTGTCGGCCAGCGTGGCCGCGGTGACCAGCTCCTCGGCGTCCGCCCGGCGCTGCTCGACGAGCGCGAGCAGGTCGGCCGCCGCCTGCCGGGCCGGCACCTGGCCGAGATCGGTCGTCTTCCCCTCGGGCGGGCGCCACCGGCCGCCGACGTAGGTGTGGGCGTCGGCCACCCGGCCCCCGCGCACCCGGAGCGATACGCGCACGGGGCCGGGCGTGCAGTCGCTCTCCCACTCGTCGTCCTCGTCGTCGCTGACGATGGTGATGTTGTGCCCGCCGTTGCCACAGACCCCGGCCCGCGCGGCGAAGCTGAGCCGGAGCGTGCCGTCACCGAGCGTCTCGGCGCGCTGCGCCAGCGTCTGGGCGCCGGCCGCCGCGGGCAGGAGCAGCAGCGCGAGCGCTGCCGCACAGCCGTGCATGCATCATGGCCTCCCGGCTCAGGGTTGCTCGATGATGTCCTGCAGCGCCTTGGCGGCGCGGGGATCGTCGCTCTGGCCGAGCCAGAAGAGCGCCTTCTTGCGAAGCTCCACGTCGGGCTCGCGCTTCGCGATGTCGAGCAGCTTGTCCACCGCGGCCGGCTCGTCGCGCTGGGAGTAGACGAAGATCAGCTGCTCGCGCATCTCGCGGTCGGGCGTCGCGGCGTACAGCGCCGTCAGGTCGGTCATCGACGCATCGCTCTGCCCGGCCCAGAAGAGGGCGCGCTTGCGGAGCTCGAGCGGCTGTCGGCCGTCCTTGGCGATCCCGAGCAGCCATCGCGCGTTCTCCTGCGCCGCCGGCCTGCGAGACCGAGAACAGCACCTTCTCCCGCAGCGACTCCTCCTTGAGGCGGCCGTAGAGCTCGCGCAGGAACGCCTCGTTCTCCGCCCCGCCGCTCTGGCCGATCCAGAAGATGGTCTTCTCGCGCAGGTCGACCGGCAGATCGGGCCGCTCGGCGTAGGTGCGGAGGGCCTGATTGGCCCGCGCGCTGCCGTGCTGCGAGAGCGCGAAGACCGCCTTCTCCTGGAGCGCCTGGTCCTTCGACGTGCGCAGGATCGAGTCGAGCGCGCCGACTGCCCGATCGGTACCCACCTGCGACAGCCAGAAGACCGCCTGCTCCCGCACCTCGTGGTCGGGGTCGTTGCGCGCGGTCTCGAGCAGGATGTCCTCGGTGCCGGCGGCGCTCTCCTGCGCGATCAGGAAGACCGCCTTCCGCCGCAGGCAGGCCGACGCCGGATCGCGCCGGGCGAGGACGCGCTGGATGATCGGCCGCGCGCGCTCGTCGTCCATCTGCTGCAGCGCGTTGAGCGCGGCGACCTTGGTGTCGTCGTCGTCGTCGGCGCAGCGGTCGTCGCCGCCGTCGGAGGCGGCGAGGGCGGCGTCGGGGGCGTGGGCGGCGTCGGTCCCACGGGTCGGCGTCGGGCGGCGTCGGCGGCACCGGCGGCGTGCGGCCCGCGTCCGCCGCGGCCGCCGCCACCTGCGCGGCGGCCGCGGGATCACCCTGCCGGGCGAGCTCGCCCTGGATCCGGCTGGCCAGCGCCTTGGCATCGCCCTTGGTGGCGGCCTTCGGGAAGCGCTCGCGCTGGGTGTCGAGCGCGGCGAGCGCCGCGCGCAGCTGGGGTGTGCCGCCCACGCGGTAGAGCGAGAAGGCGCGCCAGTAGTAGGCGTCGGCGGCGTAGCCCGAGCGGGGGAACCGCGCCGGCACCTGCGCGAACAGCTCGGCGGCCTGGCGATAGTCGCGCCGGTCGAGCGCGGCCCGGGCGGCGCGGTAGACCGAGTCGGCGGGGTCGCCCTGGAGCCAGGCCGCCGGCGGCATCGCCTCGGCAGCGGCGGCCGAGTCCTGCGCGCCGGCCGCGTGCTCCTGCCAGGTCGCCGGCATGGGCTTCCCGCGGTTGCCCATCGCCATCAGGCCGGCGAAGCGCCAAGCCCAGCCACATCCGATCCATCACAGGTCACCTCGAGTAGGGGTCGTTCCGGCGGGCACCTCCGTCCGGAGACGGGACAGCACTCCGCCACGGTCCATGTCCTTCGCGAATCAGCTCGCGATCCTCCGGCGCGCGGATCCGCTGCGAGCTGCGCGATCTCCGCCAGCACCAGCTCGAGATCCTCGAGCAGCAGCCGGGTCCTCCGGTCACCGCCGCCGGGGAATCGAGCAGCAGCCGGTTGGTCGCCAGCAGCTGGCGCGCGGTCACCGAGGCCAGCCGCTCCTGCCCGCCCGTGCGGACCGAGGCGCGGAACAGCGTCAGAAACGCCTCCGACTGGCCGAGATGCTCGAACGTGGCGAGCCGGTACGCGGTCTCGTTCACCCGTGGCGTCGCGGCCGGCGGGACCCCAGTTGGCGACCGGCGCACCGCCGCTCAGCCGCGCCGGTCCACGTCACCCGGCCGATGCCCGACGCCCAGCGCGACCAATGCCGCGGCGGCGGCGGCCCACGCCACCCACCGGCGCGGGGCCGGCCGCGTGGCGCGCTCGACGCGCCGCTCCGCCTGGATGGCTCGCCAGATCGCCTCGCGCGGGGGCTCCGGCGGACGGTGATACTCCCTCGCCGCGGCCAGGAGGGAAGGCTCGAGCGGCTCGTCCGGCAGGTCGTCGGGCGCCTCGTCGTGGCCATCGTGCAGGTGATCGTCCATCGTGTCAGTCCCTCGCGAAATCGGCCAGCGCGGTGCGGAGCTTGGCGCGTGCCCGGAAGAGCTGCGCCTTCGAGGTGCCCGGCTGCACGCCCAGCGCCGTGGCGATCTCCTCGTGCGTGTATCCCTCGACGTCGTGCATCACGAACACCGTGCGGTATCCCTCCGGCAGTCCGTCGATGGCCGCGGTCATCCGGGTCTTGAGGTCGGGGTCGGCCTCGACCGTCCGGGTCCCGAGCGCCGGGGCCTCATCCAGTCCGACCTCCCGCTCCCGTGCCCGCCGCTGCGACCGGAGGCCGTTGAGCGTGACCGAGACCGTGATGGCGCAGAGCCAGGTCGAGAGCGCGCTCTCACCCCGAAAATCGGCCAGCCGCCGGAATGCGCGGATGAAGGTCTCCTGGGTGTAGTCCTGGGCCCGGTGCGGGTCGCCCGCGATCCGGCAGGACAGGCGGAAGACGCGGTCGACGTGGGCCTCGTACAGCTCACGCTCGGCGCGCGGGTCGCCTGCCAGCACTCGGCCGATCAGTTCACGGTCGTCCACGGGCTCCGGCGCGTGAGGGGTACCAGGTCGAACGGCTCTCTGACACAGGGGGGCCTCAAAGGGTTGCTCGGGGCGGGGACGACGCGCACGCAACCCTTGGCGCGCCGGCGGCATCTCAAGTCGTACGCGGCCCGACGGCCGCCGGCTTCAGCAGGACCGGAAAGGGTGGAGCGGGCAATGGTACAACTGTGCAGGCAGGATACGATGGTGTACATGGTGCTGGACGGCGAACGTCCGATCGGCCGTGTGGTGGCGCCCGCCGGAGAGCCGATGCTCGGGCCCGGGGGCGGAAACGGTGCTCCTGCGGCGCGGACCCCGTCCGGCGTGCTGAGGTCGCGGCCGGCGCCTGAAACGTTTTCGGTCCGTCCGAGGTAGTGGGAGCCACTGTCCACGCCTCCTCCCCTACCCGGCGGACCAACATGCGTCGTTCCTGGACTCTGGCTCTCGTCGTCCTGCCCGTCGTCGCCGCCTGCGGTGGCGGCCGCGCCCCCGAGGCGGCGGCGCCTGCCGGCGGTACCGTACCGGCGATCACCCCGGCCGATCTGAAGCTCCGAAGCGCCATCTTCGCCGACGACTCGATGCTCGGCCGCCGCGCCGGGACGGTGGGCAACGTGCGCGGCAACGCCTACATCGCGGGCGAGCTCGCCCGGCTCGGCCTCAAGCCCGCCGGCGACAGCGGCGGGTTCCTGCAGCGGGTGCCGCTGACCAGCTACGCCCTCGACACCGCCCGGACCGCGCTCCGCGCCGGCGCGAGCGCGCTGGCCGCGTTCTCGGACTTCTACCCCTACCAGCCGACGTTCGCGGTGCCGGTCCGACCGATCAACGGCGCCCAGCTCGTCTACGTGGGCGCGCCGACGGACTCGGCCGCGTGGCCCACGCGCGAGGCGCTGCAGGGTAAGCTGGTCGTGTTCCGGAGCGCGGGCGATGGCCAATCGATCGGCGCGCCCAACCTCGGTCCGCAGGGTCCGTTCGGGCAGGTGGCGGGGATCGCCGTCACCCACATCGACCCGCTGATCGGCCAGTTCGGCGACTACCTCCGCGCGCCGCGCGTCGAGGTCAAGGCCGGCGATCAGGCGCCGCCCGGCGTCACTCAGCCCCGGATGCTGTTCGTGCCGACGGCGTCGGTCGAGAAGCTCTTCGGCAAGCCGCTCGACGCGCTCAAGCCCGGCGAGGCCGGTCCGACGGTGCAGGGCGACGTCGCCTTCGTGGGCAGGGATCTCCCCGCGACGAACGTCGTGGCGGTGCTGGAGGGCTCCGACCCCGCGCTCCGCGGGGAGTACGTCGCGCTCGGCGCGCACAACGACGCGATCGGCATCGTGACGCCGGTGGATCACGACAGCCTCCGCGCCTACAACACGGTGATCCGTCCGCGCGGCGCGAACGACACGCCGCGGGAGCCCACGGCGGATGAGGCGGCCCGCATCAAGGGCATCCTCGACAGCCTGCGCCGCCTGCGGCCGGCCCGCCTGGACTCGATCGTGAACGGCGCCGACGACGACGGGTCGGGCTCGATGGGCCTCCTGGAGCTCGCCGAATCGCTGGCGCGCGGGAGCGTGCGGCCCAAGCGGTCGCTGATCTTCGTCTGGCATACCGGCGAGGAGTCGGGGCTGCAGGGGAGCCGCTGGTTCACCGACCATCCGACCGTGCCGCGCGACTCGATCGTGGCACAGATCAACATCGACATGATCGCCCGCGGCGGGCCGAACGACGTACCCAACGGCGGCCCGGGGTACCTGGAGGTGCTCGGCGCCCGGCGGCTCTCGACCGAGCTGGGCACGCTGGTGGAGCAGGTGAACACCGACGGGAAGTTCGGCTTCCGGTTCAACTACGCCTACGATGCGAACGGCCATCCGGACCAGTACTACTGCCGCAGCGACCACGCGAACTACGCGCGCTACGGCATCCCGATCGTATTCTTCAGCACGGGGAGCCACCGCGACTATCACCAGGTGACGGACGAGGTGGAATTCCTGGACTACGACAAGTTCGCCAACGTGGTCCGCTATGTGGCCGCGCTCGCGGGGCGGGTGGCGGATCTCGATCACCGGCTGGTGGTGGACAAGCCGAAGCCGGATCCGGAGGCGCCGTGCCAGCAGTGAGGGCGGGGGCCCTGATCCGGCGGTGAGCGCGAGGCAGTAATCCCGTCATCCCGAGCGCAGCGAGGGACCTCGTTTCGGAATGGCTCGAGCCATTCCCGGGCAAGGTCCCTCGCTACGCTCGGGATGACGGCTCTGGTCAGCCCTCCTTAACTCCTTACCCTGCGGCCACTTCCGCACGCCATCCACCGTTGCGTCCACGCCACGTTCCGGGATATATTTGGGGGTCCCGGCGCTCCCTCCGGGGCCGCAGGATTTTCCCCCTAGCTAGCGACCGACATGACCGCACCCAACTCGCGCGAACGCATCCTGCCCCGGCTCATCGAAGAAGAGATGCAGCAGTCGTTCATCAACTACTCGATGAGCGTCATCGTCTCCCGGGCACTGCCTGACGTCCGAGACGGCCTCAAGCCGGTCCACCGGCGGATTCTCTACGCGATGAACGAGCTGGGCCTGGTCCCCGGCCGCCCGTACAAGAAGTCGGCGACCGTGGTGGGCGACGTGCTGGGCAAGTACCACCCGCACGGCGACCAGCTCGGTCTACGACGCGCTCGTCCGCATGGTGCAGGACTTCTCGCTTCGCTATCCGCTGGTGGACGGGCAGGGGAACTTCGGCTCGGTGGACGGCGATCCGGCAGCGGCCTACCGCTACACCGAGTCCCGGCTCACCCGGGTCGCGGTCGCGATGCTGGAGGACATCGACAAGAACACCGTCAACTTCCAGCCCAACTTCGATGACCGGCTCCAGGAGCCCACGGTCCTCCCGTCCAAGATCCCGAACCTGCTGGTCAACGGCTCGTCGGGCATCGCGGTGGGCATGGCCACCAACATCCCGCCCCACAACCTGCGCGAAGTGGCCAAGGCGGTGGAGCTCCTGATCGACACGCCGGACGCGAGCATCGCGGACCTCCGGAAGCTCATCAAGGGGCCCGACTTCCCGACCGGGGCGTACATCTACGGCCGCGAGGGCATCAAGGACGCCTACGAGACGGGCCGGGGGCGGGTCCTCATGCGCGCCCGGGCGCAGATCGAGGAGAAGGAGTCGTCCGGCCGGTCGCAGATCGTCATCACCGAGATCCCCTACCAGGTCAACAAGGAGAACCTGGTGAAGGCCATCGCCGAGCTGGCGATGGAGAAGAAGATCGAGGGGATCAGCGGCGTCAACGACGAGTCCGACAAGGAGGGCATGCGGGTCGTCGTCGAGCTCAAGCGCGACGCGATCCCCAACGTCGTGCTCAACCAGCTCTACAAGCACACCGCCATGCAGTCCACCTTCGGCGTGATCATGCTGGCGCTCGTGAAGGGCGCCCCCAAGATCATGAACCTGAAGGAGCTGCTCGAGCACTACATCGAGCACCGCCACGAGATCGTCATCCGGCGGACCCAGTACGACCTCAACGCGGCCGAAGCCCGGGAGCACATCCTCGAGGGCCTCAAGATCGCGGTCGACCACATCGACGAGGTCATCAAGATCATCCGCGGCTCCGAGGATACGCCCCAGGCCGACGCCCGGCTCCGGAAGCGGTTCGGGCTGAGCGAGAAGCAGACCGACGCGATCCTCAACATGCGGCTGGCCAAGCTCACCGGCCTCGAGATCGAGAAGCTGGAGGCCGAGCTCAAGGAGGTGCGGGCCACGATCAAGGAGCTCAAGAGCATCCTGGCGTCGAAGCCCCGGCGGATGACGATCCTCAAGCAGGAGATGAGCGAGGTGGTGGAGCAGTTCGGCGACGAGCGCCGGACCGAGATCCTGAGCGACCAGGGCGAGTTCACGGTGGAGGACCTGATCGCCGAAGAGGACATGGTCATCACCATCTCCCACACGGGCTACATCAAGCGGATCCCGATCACCACCTACAAGCGGCAGCGGCGCGGCGGCCGGGGCCTCAACGGCGCCGACCTCAAGGCCGACGACTGGGTCGAGCACCTGTTCATCGCGAGCACGCACGACTACGTGCTGTTCTTCACCGACACCGGGCAGCTCTACTGGCTCAAGGTCCACGAGATCCCGCAGGCCGGCCGGGCGGCGCGCGGCAAGCCGGTGGTCAACTGCATCGCCATCAAGCCCGGCGAGCAGGTCGCGTCGCTCGTGCCGGTCCGCGAGTTCGCCGACGACAAGTGCCTCATCTTCGCCACCCGGCAGGGCACGGTGAAGAAGACGCTGCTCTCGGCCTACAGCAACGTCCGGATGACGGGCATCCGCGCCATCAACATCGAGAAGGACGACAAGCTGATCGACGTCCAGGTGTGCGACCAGAACAGCGACATCGTCCTGGCCACCAAGGACGGCATGAGCATCCGCTTCCATCAGGGCGACGTGCGCGAGATGGGCCGGGATACGACCGGCGTGAAGGGGGTCGAGCTCGAGAAGGACGACGAGGTCATCGGGATGGTCGTCGTCCGGCGCGACGCGACCCTGCTGGTCGTGAGCGAGAAGGGCTTCGGCAAGCGGTCCGAGCTGACCGACTACCGGGTCCAGAAGCGCGGCGGCAAGGGCATCATCACCCTCAAGAAGACCGACAAGACCGGCTCCATCATCGCGCTCAAGGAAGTCATTCCCGACGACGAGCTGATGATGATCACCCGCCACGGGGTCATCATCCGGCTGCCGGTGGACGGCATCCGGGTCATCGGGCGCAACACGCAGGGCGTCAAGGTGATGAACCTCGACGCCGGCGACGCCGTGGTTGGCGTGGCGCGCGTGGTGAAGGAGGACGAAGGAGGAGCGGAGGATGCCGCCGGCGGCGACGAAGTGGCACCAACCGCGGCGGCCGACGAATGACCCGCGCGGGGGCTTGCCTAAGCGAGCCCCCCCGCGCATTTAGCAGGTTATCTATGCCGCAGACCGCAGACCGGACCGCCGCCGTGACCATCGAGTCGCTTCGCGCCGCGGCGCGCGTGCTCGACGGCGTGGCGATGCGCACGCCCCTCCTCGAGGCCCCGGATCTGTCCGCGCGGGTCGGCGTTCCCGTCGCCCTCAAGTGCGAGCTGCTCCAGCCGGTCGGCGCGTTCAAGATCCGGGGTGCCTATCACGCACTCGCCCGGCTGGTCGCGGGCGGCGGAGCGCGCGGCGTGGTCGCCGCCTCGAGCGGCAATCACGGGCAGGCACTGGCCTTTGCCGCGCGCCACTTCGGGCTCCGCGCGGTGGTGGTGATGCCCGAATCCACCCCCCAGGTGAAGGTGGATGGGGTGCGGCGTCATGGGGGCGAGGTGGTGCTGGCCGGCGCCACGCGGTCGGCGGAGCAGGGGGCGCGGGCCGAGGCCATCGCGCGGGAGGAGGGCCTGGCGCTGATCCCGCCGTTCGATCATCCCGACGTGATCGCCGGGCAGGGCACCATCGGTCTCGAGATCCTCGAGCAGCGGCCCGACGTCGAGACCATCCTGGTGCCGGTGAGCGGCGGCGGCCTCATCTCCGGCATCTCGGTGGCCGTGGCGGCGCTCGCCCCGGACGTGGAGGTCGTGGGCGTGGAGCCCGAGGGCGCCGCCAAGCTCACCGCCGCGCTCGCCGCCGGCGCCCCGCAGACGCTGGCGCACACCGAGAGCATGGCGGACGGGCTCCTGTCCCGGTCCGTCGGCACCCTCACCTTCGAGCTGATGCGCGGCGTGGTGCGCCGGGCCGTCACCGTGACCGAGGCGGAGATCGCGGCAGCCGTGCGGTACCTGCACCACCACACCGAGCTGCGCCCCGAGCCGTCCGGCGCCGTGGCGGTGGCGGCCCTGCTCGCCGGCCGCCTGCGGCCAGCCGGACCCACCGTGGCCGTCGTCAGCGGCGGCAATGTCGATCCCGACCTCTATCAACGCCTGGTGCGCTGATGACGCTCGCTCCGAAGATCCTCGTCGCGGACGATGACCAGGCGCTCTCCCGCACGCTGTCCTGGATCCTCAAGGAGAACGGCTACGACGTGCTCACCGTCCCGGGCGGCGAGCACCTGTTCGAGCACCTGCAGGCCGAGCCGTTCGATCTGCTGCTGCTCGACATCATGATGCCCAAGGTGGACGGTCTCCAGCTCCTGCAGAAGGTGAAGTCCGATCCGCGGTACAAGGACCTGCCGGTGCTCATGATCTCCTCGATGCCCCCGGAGGAGGCCACCGTCCGTTCCCTCGGCCTCGGCGCCGCGGACTTCATCCCCAAGCCGTTCCGGGTGCGGGAGCTGCTGGCGCGGGTGAAGGCGCATCTCCGGGTGGGGCGCGAGCTCAATCAGGCCCGGGCCGAGGCGCGCTCGCGCTCCGAGATGATCGACATCATGCAGGAGGTGACCGCCTCGCTCAAGCCCGAGGAGATCTACCAGATCCTCGTCCGGCGGGTGGCGCACGGGCTCAACATCTCGCGCTGCTCGATCGTCATCGCCGGGCCCGACGACGACACCGGGACGGTGGTGGCGGCGTTCGAGAATCCGATGCTCCACAACCTGTCGGTGGACCTCGGCAAGTATCCCGAGATCCGGCGCGCGCTGGTCACGGGCGAAGTGGTCCTGGTGCGCGATGCGACGACGGACCAGCTGTACGAGGAAGTGCGCGGACGGTTGGTCCAACGGCGGCCTGCCGGTCCAGACGCGGTCCGCGATCGCGCTCCGATTCTCGCTCCGCGGGCAGCCGGCCGGCGTGTTCTTCCTCCGGACCACCACCGAAGACGCGCCGCTCAACGAGCAGGACGTGCAGTTCGCCGAGCAGGTGATCAGCGCGGCGGTGGCCGCGCTGGAGAAGGCGTACGATCTGGAGAACGCGGTGATGGGGCAGGAGCAGATGCGCCACCTGGCGGAGACCGATCCGCTCACCAACTGCTTCAACCGCCGCGCGCTCATGGAGAAGCTCGAGCAGGAGATGGACCGCGCCGCCCGGTACGCCACGATGCTCACCGGCATGATGATCGACATCGACAATTTCAAGCAGATCAACGACACCCACGGCCACCTGGTGGGCGACCGGGTGCTCAAGCAGCTGTCCAACCTGCTCAAGCGCGAGCAGCGGTCGGTCGACATCGTGGCGCGCTACGGCGGGGAGGAGTTCGTGGTGCTCCTGCCGGAGACCACGTCCGCCGAGTCGCGCAACTTCGCCGAGCGCATCCTGCGGCGCGTGGCCACCCACGAATTCGGCGAGTCCGGCCGGCCGGTGCGGGTGACCATCAGCATCGGCATCGCGTCCTACCCCGGCGAGCGGGTCACCGACGGCGAATCGCTGCTCCGCCTGGCCGACAATCACCTCTATCGCGCCAAGAGCGACGGCCGGAACCGGTTCCGCGATTGAGCACCCGGCGTTGTCCCCGCTGCCAGGCCACCTATCCGGCGCCGGCACGCTACTGCGTCAAGGATGGGTCCCCGCTGGTGGAGGCCGAGTCGACCGCCACGTTCGCCGCGGCGACCCGGCCGCGCGGCCGCCGCCGCGCCGCCGCTCACGGGCGTGCATACCGAGGAATACGTGGTCACGCCCGAGGAGCTCGACCGCTGCGCCACGCTGAGCGGGAAGCTGCTCGACCGGCGCTACCAGGTGGGGCGCCGGCTCGGCGAGGGCGGGATGTCGTATGTCTACCGGGCGCAGGACGTCGAGACCAACGCCACCATCGCGGTGAAGATCCTCCTGCCCCGGCTGTCCCGCGATCCCGCCGCCGTCGAGCGCCTGCGGCGGGAGGCCACGATCGCCACCCGGCTCGAGCATCCCAACGTCTGCCCGATCCTCCGCATGGGCGAGGCGGATGGGATGATCTACCTCGTCATGCCCTACCTGGAGGGCGAGCCGCTCAGCGAGCATGAGACCCGGCGCGGGCCGTTCGCCCTCGCCGAGGGCGATCCCCCTCCTGGTGCAGATGTGCCGCGGCCTCCAGCACGCGCACGAGCTGCAGATCATCCACCGCGATCTCAAGCCCGAGAACATCATGCTGGTGCCGGACGGCACCGGCGAGGACGGCGAGCCACGCTTCCGAGCCGTGGTGATGGACTTCGGCCTCGCCAAGGAGCGCCGCGCGGGGCCGGAGGTGGCCAAGCTGACCGCGACCGGCATCGTGCTCGGCACGCCGGAGTTCATGAGCCCCGAGCAGATCCGGGGCAAGCCTCTGGATGGACGAAGCGACGTCTACGCACTGGGCATCCTCGCCTTCGAGCTCTTCACCGGTCAGCTGCCGTTCGCCGGCAAGTCGGCGCAGGAGACGATGATCGCCCGTCTGCGCGGCTCTCCGGTCAAGCTGCGGGACCTGCGGCCCGAGCTGCCGGCCAAGCTGGAGGCCGTGATCCTGCGGTGCCTGGACATCAACCCGGCCGAGCGGTTCCAGTCGATGGACGAGCTGGCGCATGCGTTCGACAGCGTCGTCGCGACCGGCGTGTTCGGGAGGCTCTTCCGGAGATAGTCCGACCGTTCCGGACAACCCATCCGCCTTCAGCCGATACCCCGTTCCCGCCCCCGCGGACGCCTCGCCCACACCCTCGGTCAACCTTGCAGTCCGGGATTGGTACAGCCTGTCATCGGCGGCCTCAGTTCGGTCATTTTGACCGATTTTCCGGGCCTCCCGCGGGCACGCCCGATGCTATTTCGGGCGGCCGCGCGCGGCTCCAACGAGCTCGAGCTGAGATCCCAATAACCTACGTCGTGTGGAGGTGTACGTATGTTCCTGACTACTACCCGGCGCCCCCAGGATGGCATGACCAATCTCCGGCGCCTGAACAACATTCTGGATGAGGCGTTCAACGCCTGGCCGTTCCAGGCCCAGGAGGGCGGCAGCCTGACGTCGTCATGGCTTCCTGCCTGCGACGTGTTCGAGGACAAGGACGCCATCAAGATCGTCGCCGAAATCCCCGGCGTGACCGCCGAGGACGTGAAGATCTCACTGGAGAACAATCTGCTGACGCTCCGCGGGGAGAAGAAGCAGCAGGCGGAAGAGAAGAACGAGCGGGTGCATCGCTACGAGCGGAGTTACGGCGTGTTCGAGCGGACGTTCTCCCTGCCGACCACGGTCGACCCGGAGAAGATCGACGCCAAGTACGCCAACGGAGTGCTGACGGTCACCATTCCCAAGGCCGAACGTGCCCGCCCGCGGGAGATTCCGGTCAAGGTGAGCTGACCCACAGCCGCCGTCGCCCGATCGCTGTACCCTTAGGTGGGACGGTGCTGTCCGCCTCCCAAGGACCCCCCGGAGAAGATCCCGGGGGGCTCCGTATTTCTACGGAGTGGCTCTCCGGAGGGATGCGTATTGTCCCGCCCCAGCGGGCCATGTACCCTTGGAACGTGAGTCGCGAAATCTCTTTCCATGTCGTTGGCGTCAGCCACCATACGGCGGCCGTTGGCGTTCGTGAGCAGTTCGCGCTCACTCCCGCCGAGCTCGACGCGCTGCTCGCCCAGGAGCACGCGGCCGGCCGCCCTGCGCTGCTGCTCTTCACCTGCAATCGATGCGAGCTCTACTGGTCGGGGCCGCACGACTACGAGTCGTGGTTCCGTGATCTCGCGCGCGCGCGGGGGGTGACTCTCACGGGCGAGCTGATGCGGTTCGACGGGGCGGAGGCGGTGCGTCATCTCTTTACGGTCACGGCCGGGCTCGACTCGCAGATCCTCGGTGAGACCGAGATCCTCGGACAGGTCCGGCGCGCATTCGACGCGGCGCGCGCGGCCGGCACGACGACGCGCGACATGGACGCCATCTTCTCCGCCGCGCTTGCCGCCGGACGCCGGGTCCGGCACGAGACGCTGCTCGGCCGGCATCCATCGTCGGTCAGCTCCGCCGCGGTCGAGCTGGCGGCCGGCGCATGCGGGGGCAGGATCGGCGATCGCCCGGTGGTAGTGCTCGGAGCCGGGGAAGCGGCAGAGGGCGTCCTGCGCGCGCTGCATCTCCAGGGGGCCTCCCGCGTGGCGCTGGTGAACCGGCACCCGGCGCGTGCCGCGGTGCTGGCCACCGCGTGGGGCGCTACGCCGCACGGCTGGGAGGCGCTTCCGGCTCTGCTCGAAGGAGCGGCGCTCCTGTTCGTGGCGACGGCGGCGTCGCGGCCGGTCGTGTCGGCGGGAGAGCTCGCCGCGGCCGTGGCCGGGCGGAACGACGGCGAGCTGCTCACGATGGATCTATCGGTACCGCGGAACGTGCAGCCCGAGGCCCGCTCGCTCCCGAGGATCCGCCTCCTCGATCTCGACGATCTCCAGCGGCTCTGCTGTCCCGCGGCCGGCACGCCGGCCGTCGCGCTCGATGACGCCGAGCGGGTGCTCGACGAAGAGCTCGCCCGGCTCGACCAGCGGTTGCGCGGCCACCGTGAGGCGCCGCGGCTCGCGGAGCTCCACCGGCTGGGTGCGCAGGTGGCCGAGCAGGAGGCGGCCAGGGCGCTGGCCCAGCTCGCGGAGCTGTCGGAGGCGGAGCGGCTCGTGGTCAAGGAGATGGCGGACCGGCTCGTGCGGCGGGTGCTGTATCCGGTGAGCCGGTCGCTTCGGGGGGATTAGGCTGACTCGCTTTGTTCGCGCCGCCCTGGCCCGCCCGCCTCACCCCCGCCCGCTCCCTGCCGCCGCCGCCGAGCGCACCGGATTCAGGATCTGGCGGCACTGCGCGTTCACGCATCCTGGACACCGGGTCCGGTAGAGCGAGCTGTACGCCTGCCCCGACGCCAGGTGCTCGCGCACGATATCCGCCAGCGCGTCCATGAACTGTGGCCGCTCGTTGAGCGCGGGTGTGCGCTTGTAGTGGGTGATGCCGGCCCGGTGCGCCACCTCGCCGTACTCGCGGTCGAGCTCCGACAGGGTCTCGATATGGTCGCTGGTGAACGCGATCGGAACGACCAGCAGGTGCTTCTGGCCGCGCGCGCCGAGTTGCCTGATCACCTGCTCGGTGTGCGGCCCCAGCCACCGGACCGGGCCGACCTCGGACTGGAAGGCCAGGAGATACGGGTTGGCGCGGTCGAGCCGCTCCACCACCGCCTGCACGCTGGCGCCGATCTCCTGCGGATAGGCGTCGCCCCGGTCGATCACGTCGAGCGGCAGGGAGTGCGCGCTGAACAGGATCAGCACCTGGTCGCGATCGGCGGGATCGAACTGCTCCAGCCCCTCCCGGACCGTCTCGGTCATCGATGCGATGAACCCGTCGTGGACCGGCCAGCGGTCGATGATGCTCCACGCGAACGCATCCCGCAGCCCCGTGCGCTCGGCGGCGCGCCAGAGCTCGTTCAGGCTCGAGCCGGTGGTGCTGCAGGAGAACTGGGGATACTGGGTGAAGGCCACGGCGCGCTCGACCCCGTCCTCCGCCATGGCGCGGAGCGCGTCGTCGCTCTTGGGCTGGACGTACCGGAAGGCGACGTAGAAGCCATGGGGCGCGGTCTCGGGGGACAGGCGGTCCAGCCGCTCGACCATCCCCTGGCCCTGGGCCCGGGTGTACCGGAGGATCGGCGAGCCCCCGCCGATCTTGTCGTACAGCCCGCGGACCTTGGGGGCCCGGCGCCGGGCGATGAACGGCCCGAGCCATCGCTGAAACGGAAGCTGGATGATCTCCCGGTCCGCGAAGAGCTCGAGCAGAAATGGCTCGACCTGGTCGAGGGTGGCCGGCCCGCCGAGGTTCATCATGACGATGCCGGTCTTGACCTTGCTCATGCGCCCAATATAAACGCTCAGGGAATGAGTCCCTCCTCGAGCGCGATCTTCGTGAGCCCCGCGACGGTGTAGACGTCGAGCTTTCGCATCAGGCTCTCGCGATGGCTCTCGACCGTGCGGTGGCTGATCCCGAGCTCCTGCGCGAT
Organism: uncultured Gemmatimonadales bacterium; assembly: GCA_963804125.1. Lineage (GTDB taxonomy): Bacteria > Gemmatimonadota > Gemmatimonadetes > Gemmatimonadales > GWC2-71-9 > CAVVWJ01. The sequence continues at coordinate 204,271 of CAWDPF010000008.1, read as the reverse complement.
CTCCTTGTTGGTCCTCCCGCCGGCCACCCCGACGAGCACCTGGCGCTCCCGGCCGGTCAGCTGGTCGAGGGCGCCGGGCCGCTCGCCACCCAGCTCGCCGCGCACGACGGCGCCGAGCTGGCGGGCCACGGGCGGGCTGAAGAACGACTCGCCGCGGCACACCGCCCGGATGGCCGTGCCCAGCTCGGCGGCGGCGCTGTCCTTGAGCAGGTAGCCGTGCACCCCGGCGCGCAGGCTCTCGAGCACGTACTCCGCGTTGTCGTGCATGCTCAGCATGAGGATGCGCGTCTCGGGCGTGCGCCGGCGGAGCTCCGCCGCGGTCTGCAGGCCGGACAGGCCCGGCATCGAGATGTCGAGCACCGCGACGTCGGGCGAGAGCTCGATCGCCAGGGCGAGCGCTTCGGCGCCGTTCGAGGCCTCGGCGACCACGGTGAAGCCGGGCTCGGTCTCGAGCACGTGGCGGATGCCGGTTCGCACGATCGCGTGGTCATCGGCCACCAGCACGCGAATGGCGGGGGCGCTCACGGCACTTCCGCCGGTACCACCGGGAGGAGCACCTCGAGCGCCGCCCCGGCGCCGCGGCCGCCGCCGAACCGGACGCTCCCGCCCAGCGCGCCGATCCGTTCCCGCATGCCCGCCAGGCCCATGTGCCCGTCACGCTCGAGCCGCTCGGGGCTCACGTCCGGCGGCCCCCGCCCGTCGTCCCGCACCGCCAGCCGAAGCCCGCCGGGGTCCAGCGCGAGGGTCACCTCGACGCTCCGGGCGGCGGCGTGGCGGCGCACGTTCGAGAGCGCCTCCTGCAGCGCGCGGAACAGGGCCAGCTCCGCTTCCTTCGACAGGGGCGGGATCGACGCGGGCGCCGTGAAGCCGATCCGGACGTCGCTGTGGGCGCCGAAGTCCGCCACCAGCGAGCGCAGCGCGGGGAGAAGCCCGAGGTCGTCGAGGAGCGAGGGCCGGAGATCGTTGGTGACGCTCCGGATGCTCCGGATGCCGGTGTCGATCAACGCGAGGGCGTGATCGAGCCGTTCCGCGTGCGCCGGGCTCACGCCCTCCCGCAGCAGTCCCAGCTCCATCTTGACCGCGCTGAACACCTGCGCCGTCTCGTCGTGCAGCTCGCGCGAGAGCCGTCGGCGCTCCTCCTCGTGCTGCTCCACCATGCGCGCGGAAAGCCGGGCCAGCTCGACCGAGCGCGCCTGGAGGCGCGTGGTGAGGTCCCCGTTCTCGAGGGCGGCGCCCACCTGCTGGCCGAGGGCCACGAGGAAGCGGTCGTCGAGCGCGGTGAACGGATCGCGGGCATCGCCCACGAGCACCAGCGCGCCGATGACCGCGTCGCGCCGGAGCAGCGGCAGCACCGCGGCGTAGGGGAACGCGGCGGCGCCGGGCTCACGCCAGTCGCCGGTCACCTGCGGCAGGCCGGTCTCGTGCGCGCGCGCCAGGACGGCGGCGGCCGAGGCGTCGAGCTCCTCGCTCCCGGGGCGGTGGCACACCCCCGCGCCCTGTATCAGCCGGGGCTGTCCCTCCTCATAGAGGTAGAGCGCACTGCCCCGGACCGCGGGCAGCGTGAGCGGCCGCGCCAGCAGGGCGGCGAGGACGTCCTGCTCGCCGCCGGCGTGCTGGAGATCGCCCGACAGCGCCGACAGCGCGCTCAGGCCGCGACGGAGATCGTCGAGCACCAGCAGCAGGATGCCGGCACCGACCGCGAGCGCCAGCAGGATGTCGAGGTAGTAACCCCACGGCGCCCACGCCCCGCGCGCGCGGAGAAACGGGTAATCGAGATGGTGAAGCCCCCAGAGACCGAAGGCCACCGTCAGCAGCGTGGCGCCGCTCGACGCCACCCGGCGCCGGTAGCGGTAGAAGACCCAGCTCGTCCACAGCGTCGCCAGGCTGAGGAAGAGCACCGCCGGGCCGGCGGCCCAGAGGAAGTGGTCGAGCCGGTAGATGGCGACGTACGACCAGACCGGCGGGAAGAGCACCAGGGCGAGGTACCACGGCCGCCAGCGCACCCGCTGGGAGAAGACGAGCGCCGCATACAACAGCGCGAGCGCGGTCCAGCCGGTGACGACCTGGTGCCAGTACAGCCAGATGGGCTGCTGCTCGCTCAGCATGAAGCTGGTGATGGCCCCGATCCGGAGGAGATAGAGCCCCCAGGCCACCGCCCACCACGCGAAGTACGGCTTCCGGTACCGCCCGTAGAGGAACGCGCAGAGCAGCCCCAGCGCACCCGTAATGGCGGCCTGCAGCAGTGCGGCGTGGAGCTCGATGTCGGGCGTGGGGGAGAGGGGTCCCTGGATCACAGCCGAAACAAACGGTCAGGCGGGGCCGGGCGCAACAGTACACGTCGTCGATCCCGAGCGCAGCGAGGGACCTTGCGTGGGAATGGCTCGAGCCATTCCCACGCAAGGTCCCTCGCTGCGCTCGGGATGACGCGGAACCGCTAGTACCAGCCGATCGGCTTCTCGTCGAGGTTGATGAACACCTGCTTCGTCTCGAGATACTCCTCGACCCCCCAGTGCCCGAGCTCCCGCCCGAACCCCGACGCCTTGTACCCGCCCCACGGCGCCTCGACGAACGTCGGCTGCATGTGGTTGACCCACACGATCCCCGCCTCGAGCGCCTTGACCACCCGGAACGCCTTGAAGATGTCACGCGTCCAGACCGCCGCCGCGAGCCCGTACGGCGTCGTGTTGGCGATGCGGATGGCGTCGGCCTCGTCCTTGAACGGAATGACGCTCATCACCGGCCCGAAGATCTCTTCCTGGGCGATCTTGGCCGAGTTGTCGACGTCGAAGAAGATCGTCGGCTCGACGTACCAGCCCTTCTCGAACTGCTTCGGCGTCCCGCCACCCGCGGCCACCTTGGCCTCGCCCCGGCCGATCTTGAGGTAGCCGGCCACCCGGTCGCGCTGCTCGGCGCTCACCAGCGGGCCCATCTTGGTCTCGCGGTCCATGCCGGGGCCGAGCCGGATGGTCTTGGCCTTGGCCGCCGCGGCGTCGACGAACTTCTTGTAGATGTCCTTCTGCACCAGCACGCGGCTCCCGGCCGAGCAGACCTCGCCCTGGTTGATGAAGGTCCCGAAGAGGGCGCCGTCCACGGCGTTCTCGAAGTCCGCGTCGCTGAAGAAGATGTTGGGCGACTTGCCGCCGAGCTCGAGCGAGACCCGCTTGAGCTGGTCCGCGGCGCTCCGCATGATGAGCTTGCCGACCTCGGCGCTTCCCGTGAAGGCGATCTTCCGCACATCGCGGTGCGCCACCAGCGGCGCGCCGGCGCCCGGGCCGTCGCCCGTGATGACGTTGACCACGCCGGGCGGCAACCCGACCGCCTCGAAGTCTTCGGCCAGCTTGAGGAGGCTGAGCGGCGTCTGCTCGGCGGGCTTGATCACGACCGTGCAGCCGGCGGCGATGGCCGGGGCGATCTTCCAGGCGGCCATGAGCAGCGGATAGTTCCACGGGATGATCTGGCCCGCCACCCCGATCGGCTCGCGCATGGCGAACGCCACCGCGTCGGCGGGCACCGGCAGCACTTCGCCGTTGATCTTGGTCGCGAGGCCGCCGTAGTACTCGTAGCAGGTGGCGGTGTCGTCCATGTCGTACTCGGACTCGACGATCGGCTTGCCCGAGTTGACGGTCTCGAGCTCGGCGAGCTCGCTCCGGCGCGCGCGGATCCGCTCCGCCAGCCGGAACAGGACCCGCCCGCGCTCCTGCGCGCTCACGCCCTTCCAGCCGCCCTCGTAGAACGCGCGGTGCGCCGCCTTGGCCGCGCGGTCGACGTCCTCCGGACCGCCCGCCGGCACCTTGGCGATCACGCCTTCGGTGGAGGGGTCGTAGACGTCGAAGGTCTTGCCGCTCTTCGCATCGACGAACTTGCCGTCGATGTACATCTGGTACGAGGTGACCGCGGACTTCCGGGTCTTGCCCCGCGCCGTGGCCGTGCTCGTCATCGTGCGCCTCCGGTCACTGCTCTCTGGGGATCTGTGGTGGACGCGGTCTTGGGGCTAATCTATCACCAAGTTGCGAGGGAGTCACCTGCGGAGCTCGACCCCGGGAGTCACGCGGGAGTCACCCTGAGCGAGCGAAGGGGCCATGATTCAGGTCATGGCCCCTTCGCTTCGCTCAGGGTGACTCGCCGGGTCGACTCCGCCGGTCTACGCCGCCACGGTCTCCCGCGACGGCCGGATGCGCACCCTCGGCAGCTCCGCCCGCGCCGTATCGTCCCGCACGTGCCACGGCATGCCCTCGCGCGCCAGCCGCTCGAGGAACGGATCGGGATCGAACTCCTCGGGCGAGCGGACGCCGGGCCCGGCCCAGCGGCCCTCGTGCATCAGCCGCGCGGCGATGACCGGCGGGATGCCGGTCTGGTACGCCGTCGCCTGGACGCCCAGCTCGGTGAAGACCGTCTCGTGGTCGGCGATGTTGTAGATGTAGAAGGCCCGCGACTCGCCGTTCTTGCGGCCGCGCGCCAGCGTGCCGACGCAGGTCTTGCCGCGCATCCGCCCCGCGAGATCCTTCGGATCGGGCAGCAGCGACACGACGACGTCGCGCGGCACCACCGTGGTGTCGCCGACCTGGATCCGATCCTTGCCCGAGAGCCCCAGCCGCTTCATGACGCGGAGCGTCTCGATCGTCACGTCGTCCATGCAGAGCTTGAAGTCCACCGTCCGGGCGGTGGGAAAGTACTTCGGCAGCGTGCGCGATTCCTCGTGGTCCACGTAGTAGCAGTTGAGCACGCCAAGCTCGGGGAAATCGAACGGCTCGAACCCCGTGAGCGGCGGCTCGAGGTGGTAACGCCCCTCGCGGTAGGAGACCGCGTTGCAGAGGCACTCGTCGATGAAGACCCACGGGCTGAAGGCCGCCACGAACCCGTCGTGCCCCTGGCAGACGGAATTGTCGCCGTCCCGCACGTGCAGCTCGGTGATCTCGTCGAGCAGGTGCTTGGCGGCGTAGGCGGCGTAGACGTTGCTGGTGCCGGGGTCGGCGCCCATGCCAAGCAGGGCGATCCGGCCGGCGGCCTTGAACTCGGCGTCGAGCGCGAACTGATCCTCCATCTTGGGGATGCCGTCGTCGTCGGTGCCCGCGCTGGCCATGTCGATGTAATGGCAGCCCGCGTCGAGGCAGGCGCGCATCACGTCGAGATTGGTGGCGGGCAGGGCCGCGTTCAGGAGAATGGTGGTGCCGGTGTCACGAATGGCGTTGGCCACGGCGGTGCGATCGCGGGCGTCGAGCCGGCGGTACGAGACGCGAGGATCACACAGACGGTCCGCGAGGAGGGAAGCGCGGGCGGACACCGCGTCCGCGATGACGAGCTGCTCGAGCATCGCGTCCTGCACGAATTTGAGGGCGGACACGGTCCCCACCGCGCCGGCGCCTAGCACCAGGACTTTCACAAACTCCTCTTTTCATTGTTGGCGCGGCCCTCGGTCTGGTTGCAGGCGACCCGGTCCGGCGTCGGTCCTGCGCCCTCGCCCCCGCCGCTGATGGGGGCTCACAGCTCAAGGAGATGGTCAGCTGTGAGAGTGGACCCTCCGCTTGGTCGGAGGATGCAAACACGCCCTCCCCTCGTGGGGGCGGCGTATTCCCAACCTACCCTGCGCCCCCCACCGGCTGTCCAGCCCCCCGGGGGGTGGGGAGTGGGTTCCAGGTCACAGGCGGCTGGACATGCAATGGCTAACCTACATGATGGGCACGGGGTTGGCTGCTGGCATCCAAATGCGGCGAATATTTATGGCAGTGGAGAACGCTCACCGCGAGGGTTGCGGTGGCCCTGAAGGCAGCGGAAGGGTCCGTCCGGTCCCTGCGCTCCGAGGACCGGTGGACCGTAGCCGTCGTCCGGCAGGACCGACGGCCCGACTGCGAGGCTGGCACCCGCAAGTGGGACGATCGGCGCCAACTGTGTTTGCGGATGAATTGTGGTCGCGTGTGCATCTATGATGGTTGCGTTTCCATCGATGATGGTCACGTCTCGACCTGAGATGAACGTGTCCGCATCGATGGTGGTCGCATCGCCGTCAACTATGGTTGCGTCCCGACCGGAGATGGTCGCGTCCCCACCGGAGATAGTCGCGTCCCGACCGGAGAATGGTCGCGTCCCCACCGGAGATAGTCGCGTCTCGACCGGAGAGGGTCGCGTCCCGACCGGAGAGGATCGCGTCCCACCGGAGATAGTCGCGTCTCGACCGGAGATGGTCGCGTCCCGACCGGAGAGGATCGCGTCCCGGCCGGACAGATCGCGTCCCGACCGGAGAGGATCGCGTCCCAGCCGGAGAAGATCGCGTCCCGATCGGAGAGAGTCGCGTCCCGGCGGGAGATGGTCGCGTCCCGACCGGAGAGGATCGCGTCCCGACCGGAGAGGATCGCGTCCCGACCGGAGAATGATCGCGTCCCGATCGGAGAGGGTCGCGTCCCGACCGGAAATGATCCCGTCCCGACCGGAAATGATCCCGTCCCGACCGGAAATGATCCCGTCCCGATCCATTACGTCCGCGCGCCCACCTTTCGAGTTGGGTTTGCAGTTGTGATGGTCGCGGGCGGGTTTTTGGAGGACTCGTGCGCGCCGCTGAATGACGCGTCGGCACTCGTGAAAGTCGCAGGCCTATTCTTGGAGTCGCGAGCGCATTCTTCGCGAAGGATCGTTGTGGATGCGCGACCCAAATTGAGGTCGCGTCGCCGAGCTCCTACGGGTGCGCCTCCACCCACCGCTCCATCCGCTCCTGCAGCATCGGCAGCGTGATGGTCCCGGCACCGAGCAGCTGGTCGTGGAACTCCCGGATGTCGAACCGCGAGCCGAGGCGCTTCTCGGCGTCCCGGCGAATCGCGCGGATCGTGAGGTTCCCCAGCATGTACGCCGTGGCTTGCCCCGGCCACGAGATGTAGCGGTCCACCTCTCCCTCGGCGGCCGACGGCGAGAGGGTGCTGTGGGCGGTGAGGAATTCCACCGCCTGCCGCCTGGTCCAGCCCCTGGTGTGAATGCCGGCGTCGACGACCAGGCGCGCCGCGCGCCAGCCCTCAGCCGCGAGCATGCCCATCCGGTCCACGTCTGCCGAGTAGAGACCCATCTCGTCGGCCAGCCGCTCGGCGTACAGGGCCCACCCTTCGCTGAAGCCGGAGAAGTTGAAGTACCGGGTGATCGGGTGCGCCTCCCGCCGCTCCTGGGCGATGGCGTTCTGGAGGTGATGGCCGGGGATCGCCTCGTGAAACGCGGCGTTCTCGACGCCCGCGCGCGAGATCCGCTCCGGCTGCCAGGTGGTGATGCTGAAGATCCCGGGCCGGCTCCCGTCCTCCGACGCCGGGGAGTACGACGGCACGGCGCCCGCCCGCTGGCGGAACTCGGGATACTCGCGGATGACCACGTCCGCCTGGGGCAGGCGGCCGAACCACCGCGGCGCCGCCGCCTTGGCCCGGGCGACCGCCTCGTTCGACCGGTCGAGGATCTCCCGCCGGCTTCGGAAGGTCCAGGCGGAGTCATCCCGAAGTCGGCGAAGCAGGGCCGGAACGTCCCCGGAACCGAAGGCGCGCTCCCCGAGCACACGCATTTCCTCCTCGACGCGCGCAAGCTGCTGCTCACCGGCCCGGAATACCTCGCCCGGACTGATCGAGAGGGTGCTGAAGCGCCGGACCGACGCCTCGTAGCAGGCCAGGCCGTCGGGGTTGGCCGACACACCGATGGCGGTGCGCGCGTGCGGCAGGTAGTCGTTCACGAGAAAAAGGCGGTAGGCGCCCATGGCCGGGAGCAGCTCCTCCGTCACCGCCTTGGGTAGGCCTGGCGGAACGCTGGTGACGAATCGCGCGCCGCGGGGGAGCCGAATGGCGAGCTGTCGGGCGGTGTGGCCAGGAGGCCGTCCAGCTGCCGCACGATGGCCTCGACCGTTGTCCGCGGCGCGACGTATCCCTGTCGGATCCCCTCACGGAGATTGGTCTGCTCGGTTCGGAGGAACCGGGGCAGGGCGCGCACGCGGGCGATCGCCTGCGCCCGCAAGGAGTCGGTCCCGACCGGCTGCATCGCCGACAGGCTGGTGTACTGCGACTGCCACCCGGCGATGTTCGTGTTCAGGCTCCAGAGCTCGTTCCGGCACACCCGGGTGGCGACCGAATCCTCGAGCAGCTCGCGCAGGAGGCCGTAGATGGGCCAGGCTGGTCCGCCGGCGAGCGCGGTCGTGTCCACCTGCCGCAACTCCCGAAGCCATCCATCCTCGCGGAGCCGCCAGTCCGCCACGGCCGCGAGCGAATTGTCGACCACTCCGCGGTTGTCGGCGGGCAGGCCGCGGCGGGTGGCGGCCTCCGGCGACCGCTGGAAATACCGGGAGACGTACTCGTCCGCCAGGCGCGTCACCTTTCCCGCCGGATCGACCGGCGGAGGAGAAGCCGGCCCGGCGGGCGCGCAACCGGCCAGCAGCAGCGCGAGCGCGACGGAACGGCCCCGGCTCCTGGGCGTCACGCAGGCTGATCCTCGCGCATCAGCCGCGCCCAGACGACGATGACGACGACCGACACCACGAAGATGACCGTCGCGGCCGCGTTCACTTCCGGCGTGATTCCCCGCCGCAGCAGCCCCCAGATCTGGAGCGGCAGCGTGTTCTGCCGGCCGATGAGGAAGAAGGTGACCGCGATCTCGTCGAGGCTGAGGGTGAACACGAGCAGTCCCGCGCCGAGCACCGCCGTGCGGATGTTCGGAAAGGTGACATACCAGAACGTCTGCCATTCGTTGGCGTAGAGGTCCTGGCTCGCCTCCTCCTGCGCCCGGTCGAGCCGCTGGAGCCGGGCGAAGACCTGCGTGATGACGACCGAGGTCAGCGCCGCCGCATGGCCCAGCACCACGGGCCAGCCGGGCACGAGCGGGAAGCCGCTCGAGAGGCGCAGGCCGACGAAGCTGAAGAACGTCAGCAGCGCCACGCCGGTGATGATGCCCGGCAGGATCAGCGGGAGCAGGACCAGTCGGCGGAACGCGGTCTTCCCGGGGAAGCTCGAGCGGTCGAGCACGAACGCCCCCGGCACCCCGACCACGAGGGCGATGACCACCGCGAGCAGTGCCAGCTTCAGGCTCGCCAGCGCCGCGTCCAGCATGCCGCGGTCGTGCGCCAGCGCCCCGAACCACTTGAGCGTTCCGAGCCGGAGCGGCCACGCGATGATCGGCGAGTCGTGGAAGGCGTAGACGATCACGACCAGCAGCGGCAGATAGATGAAGGCGAAGACCAGCCCGCCGGCGAGCCAGAGGCAGGCGGTCAGGCGGTCGGGCGGTCGGACGGTCCGGCGGTCAGGCGGTCGGACGGTCGGTGGGCCTGCCGTGGCACGTGCTGTCATGCGCCGCCCGCCAGGCCGCCTGTCCGCCCGACCGCCCGCCCGACCGCCTGACCGCCGTAATTCATCGCCGTCTCCACCCGGTTCGCGAGCCAGAGCAGGAACAGCGTCATCAGCAGCACGACCACCGACACCGCGGCGCCGAGCGGCCAGTTGTACGCCACGCCGAACAGACTCCAGACCAGGTTCGACACCATGAGCGCGCTGTCGTTGCCGCCCAGGAGCTGGGGGGCGAGGAAGTCACCCATGCTGAGCACGAAGGCGAACGTGCAGCCCGCCATGACGCCCGGCAGGGAGAGCGGCAGCACGATCCGCCGGAAGGTCTGCCACCGATTCGCGTAGAGGTCCTGGCTCGCCTCCTTGAGCGCGGGCGAAATCGCCTCGAGCACGGCGTAGATCGGCATCAGCGTGAACGGGGTGTAGATGTGGGTGAGCGCCAGAATCACCGCCCACCGGCTGTAGAGCAGGAAGGTGAGCGGCTCGTCGATCAGCCCGGCCGACTGCAGCAGGCCGTTCAGGATCCCCGACTGCCCCAGGATGATCTTCCAGGCATAGGCGCGCACGAGGTAGCTCACCCACAGCGGGATGATCACCGCCATGTACATGAGCTGCTTGTGTCGCTTGACCTTGAACGCCAGCAGGTAGGCGAGCGGATAGGCGAGGAGGAGCGAGAAGAGCGTCACCCGGAGCGCGATGCCGGCGGAGAAGAGGATCGTATTCGGGTAGAGCTCGGTGCCGAACAGCCGCTGGTAGTTCTCGAGCGTCAGCTCGTGGGTGATCGCGCCGCCCCGGAGGCGCCAGAACGAGTGGACCAGGAGCAGGACGTACGGAATGAAGAGGAGCGCGGTGACGAAGCCGACCGGCACCGCGGCCGCGATCGCGGTTCGGAGCGCCGGCCGGGCGCGGATCCGGTCGAGGAGCGTCGGGTGCTCAGTCGCCGACACAGCGTGCGAGCTCGACCGGCCAGGAGAGGGTCACCGGCGCCCCGGCCGGCGCGGGCGTCGCCGGAGGGCACGCTGGCCACCAGCCGCTGCCCGCCCGGCAAGGTCACGTGCACCCGGAGCGCCGAGCCGGCGTAGACCGCGTCGTCCACGGTGCCGGCGACGGTGTTCTGCCGCCGCGGGGGCCGCGTGGCCGTCGATCAGCCGGATCGCCTCGGGGCGCACGGTGAGCCAGGCCTCCCGGCCCGCCGGCAGCGCGCCGTCGCAGAGCCCCCGAAGGGCCACGTCCCCGACGCGCAGCGTGCGCGACGCCGGCCGCGCACTCGACCACGGTCCCGGCCAGCAGGTTGGTGTCGCCGATGAAGTCGGCGACGTAGCGCGAGGCGGGCCGGTCGTACAGCTCGCGGGGGGTGCCGATCTGCGCGATCCGCCCCTGCCGCATGAGCACGATCCGGTCGCTCATCGTGAGCGCCTCCTCCTGATCGTGCGTCACGTACACGAACGTGATGCCGAGATCCGTCTGCAGGTGCTTGAGCTCGAGCTGCATCTCCTTGCGGAGCTTGAGGTCGAGCGCGCCGAGCGGCTCGTCGAGCAGCAGGACGCGCGGGCGGTTGACCAGCGCGCGCGCGAGCGCCACCCGCTGCTGCTGCCCGCCCGAGAGCTGCCGCGGCGACCGGGCACCGAGCTGCTCGAGCTTCACCATCTCGAGCGCCCGCGTCACCCGCTCCTCGCGTTGGGCCGCCGGCACGCCCCGCATCCGGAGGCCGTACGCGATGTTGTCCCGCACGCTCATGTGCGGGAACAGCGCGTAGTGCTGGAACACCGTGTTGATGTCGCGCTTGAACGGCGGGAGCGCCGCGATCGGCGCGCCCGCCATGAGGATTTCGCCCGCGGTCGGCGGCTCGAAGCCGGCGATCATCCGGAGCGTCGTCGTCTTGCCCGATCCGGAGGCGCCGAGCAGCGTGAGGAACTCGCCCGCCGCGATGTCGAGCGACAGGTCGTCGACCGCCGCGAAGTCGCCGAACCGCTTCGAGAGGTGGTGCAGCTCGAGGATGGGCGGGGGCACGGCTACTTGGCGGCCTTCACCTCGTTCCAGATCTCCTGGTACTTCTCGCGCCGCGGGCTCCACTGCCAGAAGTTGACCTTGCTGCCGTAGTCGGAGATGTCCCGCTGGCTCGCGGCCTGCTCGGCCGTCATGTACGACTTGGCCGCGGGGTTGGCCACGATGTACGCCGTCACGTCGTACAGCAGCTTCTGGGTGAACGGCTGCGCCGTGTATTCCAGCCAGGCGTAGGCGGCGTCGAGGTTCTTGGCGCCCTTGGTGAGCACCCAGTGGTCGGCCCAGGCGGTCGTCCCTTCCTTCGGGATGGTCTCGCCGGCGGGGAACTTGGCCTGGCGGAGCTGGTTGGTCATGAGCGGCCAGCCCTCGCCCGCCACGATCTCGTGGCTCTCGAAGAGCTGCGTCATGTCGCCCGCGGTGACCCAGTACTTCCGCACGTTCGGCCGGAGCTCGAGCATCTTGGCCTTGACCTTGGCCAGGTCCTCGTCGCTCAGGTTGTAGAGCTTGCTCGGATCGTTCGGATCGTCGAGGCCGAGGTACTGCGCCACCATGTAGAGCGTGGCGATGTCGTCCTGCAGCGAGAGCTTGCCCTTGTACTTCTTGTCCCACAGGACGCCCCACGAGTCCGGCGCCTTGGTGATCTTGGTCGTGTCGTAGATCAGCGGGTTCGGCCCGAACGCCCAGGGCACGCCGTACACGGTGCTGTCCTTCCGGGCCACCTTGAGGTTCCGGAAGCCTTCGCTCAGATCGGTGTAGCTCGGGATGCGCGACACGTCGATCGCCGAGGCGAGGCCGGCATCGATGATCGCGGTGGCCGCGTCGCTCGAGGGCGAGATGAGGTCGATCGTCTCCGCGCCGCCGGCGCGGAGCTTGGCGACGAGGTCGTCGCTCGAGCCCATGTAGGTGGCGTTCACCTTGACGCCGCAGGCGTCCTCGAACGGCTTGGTGAACAGCGTGTCGGTGTAGCCTTCCCACACCATGAAGTTGAGCTCGCCGCCGATCGGCTTGGGGCAGAGCTGCGCGAGGTAGGTCTTCGCGTCCGCGCGGGCGTCCTTGGTCGGAGTAATCGTGATCTTCGTGGCCTTGGCCGCCGGCGCGGCCGCCTGCTTGTCGCCCCCGCCGCACGCCGCGGCCACCAGCACGGACGCGGTCAGGGCGATGAGCCCGGGCACTCTCGAACGCCGCCAGGTCATGGAGCGCAACTCCTTGATGGGTAGTGGGCTGGGGTGAGGGGATCGGCCTCCGGGTACAATCCTACATCCGAAACCGGCGTGTGAGAAGGAAGCGCGGGGGTGGCGGTCGGCTGGCGTCCGCCTTACTTGTTACGTCGCCGTCATTTGAGTCAGTCGCCGTCATCCCGAGCGGAGCGAGGGACCTTCTCCGCGTAGCCCGAGCCATTCCGGGCAAGGTCCCTCGCTCCGCTCGGGATGACGACGGTGCCACTCGGCGTCCAATTTTCCTCCGAGGCGTTCATGCCCGGCGTCATTCGCCTGCAGACCGAGATCCCCGGCCCCAACAGCCGCGCCCTTCTCGCGCGCCGCGCCAAGGCCGTGCCGAAGGGCGTGCCCGCCGTCACGCCCATCGCCGTCGCGCACGCCGAAGGCGCGGTGCTCACCGACGCCGACGGCAACCGCCTGATCGATTTCGGCGGCGGCATCGGCGTGGTCAACACCGGTCATCGGCACCCAGGCGTCGTCGAAGCGGTCCGGGCTCAGCTCGACCGGTTCGCGCACGTCTGCTTCCCGGTCTCGACGTACGAGCCCTACGTCGAGCTTGCCGAGCGGCTCAACCGGCTCACGCCTGGCACGCACGAGAAGCGGACCTTCTTCGTCAACAGCGGCGCCGAGGCGGTGGAGAACGCCGTGAAGGTGGCGCGATACTTCACGGGCCGGCAGGCGGTCCTCTGCTTCGATCACGGCTTCCACGGCCGCACCAACCTCACCATGGCGCTCACCGCCAAGGTGATGCCGTACAAGAAGGGATTCGGTCCCTTCGCGCCGGAGGTGTACCGGATACCGTATCCCTACTGCTACCGCTGTGCCGAGGGACCGTCGGGCGGCCGCTGCTGCCTGGCGGACACCGCGCGCCTCGAGCAGATCCTGGCCACCACCGTCGATCCGGGCTCGGTCGCCGCGATCATCATGGAGCTCGAGCTCGGCGAGGGCGGGTTCGTGCCGGCGCCGGTGGAGTACGTGCAGACCCTGGCGGCGTTCGCGAAGCAGCACGGCATCCTGTTCATCGCGGACGAGATCCAGACCGGCTTCGGCCGGACGGGCAAGCTGTTCGCCTCCGAGCACTACGGCCTGGTACCCGACCTGATGACGACCGCCAAGTCGCTGGCGGGCGGGCTGCCGCTCGCCGCCGTCACCGGCCGAGCCGACGTGATGGAGGCGCCGCACGTGGGCGGGCTCGGCGGCACCTACGGCGGGAACCCGCTCGCCTGCGCCGCGGCGCTGGCGGTGCTCGACGCCATGGAGGCGGAGCGGATTCCGGCCCACGCCCAGCGCACCGGCGACCGGGTCAAGGCGCGGTTCCGGCAGTGGGCCGAGCAGTTCCCCTGCATCGGCGACATTCGCGGGCTCGGCGCGATGGTCGGACTGGAGCTCGTGACCGACCGCGAGAGCCGGACGCCCGACAAGGCGCTCACCGGCCGGGTCCTGGCGGCGGCGCTCGAGCGCGGCCTGGTGCTGCTGTCGGCGGGGACCTTCGGCAACACCATCCGCGTGCTCGCGCCGCTCACCGCCGACGACGCGATCATCGACGAAGGCCTGGACGTCATGGGGGCGGCGCTCGAAGCCGCCGTGGGGCGGACACCGGCCCTCGCATGACGCTCGACCGGGCGCGCCTCGCGGCACTCCTCGCCGAAGAGGAGCGCCGGTTTCACGAGGCGCACCCCCGCTCCCTCGCCCTGTTCGAGCGGGCCCGCCGCTCGCTGCTCGGCGGCGTGCCGATGCACTGGATGGTGCGCTGGGCGGGCGGCTTCCCGCTCTTCGTCACCGGCGGTGAAGGCGCGCACCTCACCGACGTCGACGGCCACCGCTACCTCGATCTCTGCCTGGGCGACACCGGCGCCATGACCGGGCACGCGCCGTCCGCCACGGTCGCGGCGGTGCGCGCCCAGGCGGGGCGTGGCTTCACCTTCATGCTGCCCACCGAAGACGCGGTCTGGGTCGGCGAGGAGCTGGCCCGCCGCTTCGGCCTTCCCTACTGGCAGTTCGCCGTCACTGCCACCGACGCCAACCGCTTCGCCCTCCGCCTCGCCCGCCACATCACCGGACGGCCGAAGATTCTCGTCTTCAACTGGTGCTATCATGGCACGGTGGACGAGACCTTCGCCACGCTCCAGGACGGCCGCACGGTGGCGCGCGACGGCAACCTGGGCCCGCCGGTCGACCCGGCACTCACGACGCGCGTCGTGGAGTTCAACGATCTGCCGGCGCTCGAGGCCGCGCTCGCGCCCGGCGACGTGGCGTGCGTGCTCGCCGAGCCGGCGCTCACCAACGTGGGCATCGTGCATCCCGAGCCGGGCTTCCACGCGGCGCTCCGCGAGCTCACCCGCCGGGCCGGGACGCTGCTCATCATCGACGAAACCCACACCATCTGCACCGGGCCCGGCGGTTACACCCGGGCCCACGGGCTCGAGCCCGACATGCTGACGCTCGGGAAGCCGGTGGGTGGCGGCGTTCCAGGCGCGGTGTACGGATTCAGCGAGGATGTCGCCCGGCGGATCCAGGCCCGGAGCCGGCCCGAGACCGCGGATACCGGCGGGATCGGCGGCACGCTCGCGGCCAACGCGCTCGCCACCGCCGCGATGCGAGCCACGCTCGAGCACGTGCTGACCGAGGCCAGCTACGAACGGACGATCCCGCTGGCCGAGCGGTTCGCGCAGGGCGTGGAGACGGTCATCGCGGAGGAGCGGCTGCCCTGGATCGTGAAGCGGCTCGGCTGCCGGGTCGAGTACTGGTTCCGCCCGGCTCCACCGCGCACCGGCGGCGAGGCGGCGGCCGCGGTCGATCCCGAGCTCGAGCGCTACATGCATCTCGCGGCGCTCAACCGCGGCATCCTGCTCACACCGTTCCACAACATGGCACTGCTCGCTCCCGCCGTGACCGAAGCGGACGTCGACCGTCACACCGACGTCTTCCGCGAGAGCGTGCGGGCGGGCAGGCTCTACCGCTGATCGAACGATGTCGCCGATGATCGAGCGCTGCCTCTGGACCGAAGCGGCGCCTGCCCCGCCCGGCCCGGCCGTCGCCGTACCGCCGGATCGGACGGACGTGGCCATCGTCGGCGGCGGGTACACCGGTCTCGCCGCCGCCCGCGCGCTCGCGCGGCGCGGCGTCGACGTCACCGTGCTCGAGCGGCACGTGATCGGATGGGGTGCGAGCAGTCGGAACGGCGGGTTCGTGCTGCCGGGGTTCAAGCCGGACGTCGAAGTGCTCGCCCGGAAGCTCGGCGTCGCCGAGGCGCGCCGGCTGTTCGAGCTCTCGAAGCAGGCGGTGGAGGGACTCGAGGCCCTGGTCGCGGACGAGGCGATCGATTGCGACTACACCCGCTGCGGCACGATCATCCTCGCGGCCAGAGCCGGGTCACCTGGTGGGGCTCGAGCGCAGCCGGCAGTTTCTCCGGGACCAGCTTGGCCACGAGACCACGCTGTTGACGCGGGCCGACCTCCGGCCGCGAGATCGGATCGACCCGGTACCACGGCGGCTTGCTCGACCCGCTGGCCGGCGCGGTGCAGCCGGCGCGGCTGGTGCAGGGGCTCGCGCGGGCAGCGGCGCGGGCGGGCGCCCGGCTGGTGGAAGGGGTCGAGGTCCGCGGGCTCGAGCGGCGGCGCGAGGGATGGACCGTGGCGACGTCCGCCGGCGCCATCCTCGCGAGCGAGGTGCTCGTCGCCACCAACGGGTACACGGGGCCGGCCGTGCCCGCGCTGCAGCGCCGGGTCGTGCCGGTGGGGAGCTATCTGATCGCGACGCCGCCGCTCGACCCGGCGCTCGCGGCCCGGCTCGTGCCGCGCCTTCGCGTGCTGAGCGATACCAAGAACCTGCTCTACTACTTCCGGCTCTCGCCCGACGGCCGGATGGTGTTCGGGGGACGGGCGGCCTTCACCCCGACGCCGGTGGCGCGGAGCGCCGAGATCCTCGCGCGCGGGATGGTCGAGGTGTTTCCCGAGCTGGCCGGAGTGCCGGTCGAGTATGCGTGGGGCGGGCAGGTGGCGTTCACCGTGGACCAGATGCCCCACGCCGGGCGGCCTGGACGGCGTCCACTACGCGCTGGGCTATGGCGGGCACGGCGTGGCGATGGCCACCTGGCTCGGTGCCCGCATGGGAGACGCGCTGGCCGGGGCAGGGGAGATCCCGCGGCTCACCGCGCCGTTCCGCGCGGTGCCGCTGTACGGGGGCACGCCGTGGTTCCTGCCGCTCGTGGGGGGGTATTATAGGGTGCGGGACGCGCTGGGGTGGTGAACAGGCGGTCAGGCGGTCGCGGCGGTCAGGCGGTCAGGCGGTCAGGCGGTCAGCGGTCGGACGGTCGGACGGTCAGGCGGTCAGGCCAATCGGTAGGCCCCTCGGACCCGCGCCACATCTTTCGGTCATCCGACCGTCCGACCGCCCGACCGCCCGACCGTCCTGACCGCCTCACTCAACCAAAGGAGCGCCGATTAATTGCGATTGCCGAATGCCGAGGTCCTGCAGCACACCCACCGGTATCTGGAGCTCGTCGCCGGGCGGGAGATGTCGACGGAGGAAAAGCAGGCATTCATCACCGAGACGGTGGACAGCTACGAGCGGTACTCCAACCGCGGGTTCATCTCCTACCGCAAGGCCGTCACCCAGGCCGGCCAGTTCGCCGCCCTCGAGTGGAGCGGCAAAGGCGCCATCCTCCACGATCTCCTGGGCCGCGAGTACATCGACTGCCTGGGCGGTTACGGGATCTTCAGCGCCGGCGTCAACCATCCCAAGATCGTCAAGGCCGTCACCGACCAGCTCGGGCGCATGGCGCTCAACAGCCAGGAGCTGCTGGAGCCCTGGCGGGCCGCGCTGGCGAAGGTGCTCGCCGAGGTGACGCCGGGCGACCTCCAGAACTCGTTCTTCATCAACAACGGCACCGACGCCATCGAAGGCGCGATCAAGCTCGCCCGGCTGTACACCAAGCGGCACACCTTCATCTCGACGCTCGGCGGCTTCCACGGGAAGTCGATGGGCTCGCTCTCGCTCATGGGCAAGGCGTCGTTCCGCGAGCCGTTCCAGAGCGGGCTCCAGGACGTGCGCTTCGTGCCCTACGGCGACGCCGGCCGCGCTCGAGGACGAGCTGCGAGCGCTGCGACGCGGTCGGGACGCACATCGCCGGCGTGGTGCTCGAGCCGGTGCAGGGCGAGGCCGGCGGCGTGGTGCCGCCCGACGACTACCTCCCCCGCGCCCGCGCGGCGTGCACCAAGTACGGCGCGCTGCTCATCGCCGACGAGATCCAGACCGGCATGGGCCGGACCGGCAAGATGTGGGGCGTGGACCACTGGAACGTGGTGCCCGACATCATGTGCCTCGGCAAGTCGATCGGCGGCGGCGTGATGCCGCTCTCGGCGTTCATCGCGAACCCGACGGTGTGGGAGGTGATGATCCCCAATCCGATCATCCATTCCACCACGTTCGGCGGGAACCCGATCGCCTGCGCGGCGGGCCTCGCCGCCATCGAGGTGACGCTGGAGGAGGACCTCCCGGGCCAGGCGGCCGAGAAGGGCGACTTCCTGCTGCGCGAGCTGGCGGGGCTGCAGCGCAAGTATCCCCAGGTGCTGTCGGAGGCGCACGGCAAGGGGCTCCTGATCGGGATGGAGTTCCCGGTGCAGGAGATCGGGTGGCAGGTGGCGGCGGGGCTCTTCAAGCGCGGCGTGCTCGTGGCCGGGACCTACTCGAGGGCGCAGGTCATCCGGATCGAGCCGGCGCTGGGGATTCCGAAGGCGTTGCTGCAGGAGATGCTGAGCCGGCTGGAGGATACGTTCAAAGAAGTGGCGCGGGGGTTGTAGTCGGACTGGCGTGTCGCACCCCTCCCCGCCCGTCACCCTGAGCGCAGCGAAGGGGGCATGCCCTGAGGCATGCCCCCTTCGCTGCGCTCAGGGTGACGACGGCGGCCGCGCCTACTCCGCGCCTCTCCTCCGCCGGCGCTTCGCCGAAGGCCTTGGACCAGCTGATCGTCCCGCCGAACCATACCTTCACGTCCTTGCTGTTCAACTCCCCCGTGTTCGGGTCGACCTTGGTGAACTTCGTGAACTCGTCGCCCGTGATCACGACGTGCACCGCCGGGGAGATCGAGAGCGGCCCCGCGGTAAAGCGGAACGCCGGCCGACAAGATCCAGGTGCGTGAAGCCGTTGTCCGCGAAGTTGAAGGACTCGTCCGGAGGTCGGGTCGTCGGGGATCGCCCTGGCCCGCATTGAACCCCGCCAGCGCGCCCGAGCACGACCGAGAACTGCTGGTCCTTCGGTTGGATGCTGTGCGAAATGCTGCCCTTCGAAGTACGCGCCCTTGATCTTGTCCACGTCGTACCAGACGGCCAGCTTCGGACTGAGCGGCACGTCGAGGCCGACCTTGCCGTAGATCTCGACGGTGTTGGCGTCGCTGTCAGGTGAAGGCCCGCGTCGTTGGGGTAGATGTATGCCGTCGCGCCGAGCGTGAAGCGTCGCCTTCTGGTAGGGATAGCTGACCTCCCCCCACCAGTCGAACTCCGTCGACATCGAAGCTCGACAGCCCGCCACTCTCGCTGATATCGTCGTCGGCTCGTCGTACTTGCCCAGGTCGATGTTGGCCCAGCCGCCGACCGTGACCGACGCGGGGCCGGCCGGGAAGGTCACGTACGCATCCGGCTGCAATCGACAAGCTTGTTGGTGAAGCGTGATGCCACGCCACACGTAGTCACTGAACAGGCCGAGGTCGGCCCCGACCGTGCTTGCGCCGCCGCCGGCACGGCGGTCGCGACCAATCCCGCGACGACGAGGGCAGCTCCCAGAACGTTCGCTCGCTTCATTAGTCTCTCCCACAGGCAGAAGTGAAGGGACCACGTGGCAACAAAAAAGCCCCTCGAGCTTGTCGAGCGGGCCGGGAACTACCGCACCATCCTGCCCCCGAAACGGCTCGACATCCTACGTGAACGCGTAGTAATTGGCGGCGCGATTGCGGTTGCTGTTACGCTGGGGGTGCATTTGACCAATGTACCAGTCGGCGCGTGACCGTCAAGGCGTGGCCGCCGTCAGGGTGGCGAACCCGGGATGGGCGCGGAGCGGGGACCACAGGGGATCGCTCGTGAGCTCGGCCGGGGTGATCCAGCTCGGCAGCGTGAGCAGTGGGCGGAGCGTCGCCACGGCCTGATCCAGGTCGCCCGTCAGGGTATAGATCTGCGCCAGGTACGTCTGGATGAACGGGCCCGACGCCGCGTCTTCCGCCGGCGGAAGCAACTCGAGCGCGCGCCGCCCGGCCCGGATCGCGTCCGCCGGCCGCCCGGCCCGCGCGCAGGCCAGGCCGTAGTGGACCAGCCGCTTCGCGTCGTCGGGCTGGAGCTGCAACTGGGGCTCCAGCCAGCGCCGTGCCGAATCACCGTAGGCTCGCTCGACGGCCGGCTGGCCCCGGTAGTGCGCCGCCTCGGCCTTGAAGAGATAGTAGGCGCCGGTGTCCGCCTCGAAGGCGTCGGCGCGCACCGCGTCCGAGGCGGGAAAGAAGATGCTGTCCGACGAGATGACCGACGCGGAGATCGCGTCCGCCGTCATCAGGGCGCGCGCCAGGCGGCCGGTGCTCACGCGGCTCATCGCCTGGCCGATCACCGCCCGCGCGCGCTGGCGGTCCCCCTTCCAGATCAGGTAGAGCATCGCCTTGTAGCCGTACGGCTTGGCCCAGTCGGGGGCGAGCTGGATCGTGCGGTCGAGCTGGCGCTCGGCCTCGGGGAACTTCCGCAGCGTGAGATAGGTGTCGCCCAGGTCGAAGGCGCGCTGCTGGGAGACCGGGTCGACCTCGATCGCCTCGCGGAACCGGTCCACCGCCGCGTCCCACCGGCCCCGGCGGCGCTCGACGTAGCCGATCGCGCCGAGCACGTCGCTGTTGCTCGGCTGCAGCCGGCGCGCGGCCTCGAACTCCTGCAGCGCCCGCTCGTAGTCCAGGTGGCCCCAGTAGTAGTAGTAGCCGAGCGCCACTCGGGCCTCCGCGAGGTCCGGCGCCAGCCGGCGCGCGGCGTCGGCGGCGCGCTTCACCCGCTCCAGCCGCTCGGGCGAATGGTCGTAGTAGAACCAGTACATCGCCGCCTCGGCCCGGGCGAGCTTGGCGAACGCCGGCGCGAAGCTCGAGTCGAGCGCCACGGCGTGCTGGTACAGGTCGATCGCGGCGAGCACGTCGGAGCGCTCGGTGCCGCGCGCGACGTAGTCGTTGCCCCGGAGATAGAAATCGTACGCCTCGGGGTTGCGGGTGCCCACGGCGGCCAGGGCCACCCGCTCCGGCGCCCGCAGCGCC
Organism: uncultured Gemmatimonadales bacterium; assembly: GCA_963804125.1. Lineage (GTDB taxonomy): Bacteria > Gemmatimonadota > Gemmatimonadetes > Gemmatimonadales > GWC2-71-9 > CAVVWJ01. The sequence goes on along the minus strand of CAWDPF010000008.1, from coordinate 183,500 downwards.
ACGTCCAGCGCCGTCGTCACCTGCTCCGCGATCTCCGACTGCAGCCGGAACACCTCCCCCAGCGTCGCATCGTACGTCGCCGCCCACAGGTGGCTGTCGTCCCGTCACCCGGATCAGCTGCGGCGTCACCCGCAGCCGCCCCACCCCCGCCCCGTCCCGCGCCCACCGCACGCTCCCCTCCAGCACGTAGTCCGCCCCCAGCTCCCCCCCGATCGTCCGCACCGACTGCGCGCTCGCCCGGTACTGGTCGGCGCTCGTCCGGCTGATCACCCGCAGCCCCGAGAGCCCCGCCAGCCGGCTGGTGATCTCCTCGGTGAGCCCGTCGGCGAAGTACTGGTCGCCCGGCGCCCCCAGGTTCTTGAACGGCAGCACCGCCACCACCTGCGGGCCCGCGGCGGCAGCGGTGGCCGCCGCGCGCGAGGCCACGAAGCGCCGGGCGGCGAGCGCGCCGCCGGCCAGCACGAGCAGCACTGCCGCCACCAGCGCCGCCGTCCGCCAGCGGCGCCCGGGCGCCGCGAGCTGACGACCGGGAGTGCGCGGGACGCCGCTGCCGCGCCGTCGCCTGGGGGACGGGTGGGCGTCCGCGCCGCCTCGGCCAATGCCGTCGAAAATTCCTCGATCGTCTCGTAGCGCGCCTCACGCGCTCGCTCGAGTGCCCGGAAGAGCACCTGCTCGAGCGCGGGCGGCACGTCGGGGCGGCGGTCGCGGATGACCGGCGGCGACTCGGTGAGCTTCTGGGCGAAGATGGCGCGAGCGTTCGGTCCGGTGAACGGCGGCAGCAGCGTGAGCGCCTCGTACAGCACGACGGCGAGCGAGTACTGGTCGGTCCGCCCGTCGACGAGCTCGTCGCCCGCCGACTGCTCCGGGCTCATGTAGACCGGCGTCCCCACGGCGACGCCCGTCTCCGTCAGCCGTTTGCCGGCCCCCGCCGCGGCTATCCACCGCGTAGGCGATGCCGAAGTCGGCCAGGATCGCATGGCCCATCGGAGAGAAGACGATGTTCTCGGGCTTGAGATCCCGATGCACGACGCCGAGTGCGTGGGCGTACGCCAGCGCCGACGCGACATCGCGGCCGAGCTGCACCGCCGCCGCGACGCTCAAGGGGCCCTGCCGCATCAGGCGCTCGCGGAGCGTCCCGGTCTCCACGTACGGCATGACGTAGTAGAGCTGGCCCGCGGCGCTGCCCGAGTCGAACAGCGGCAGGATGTGCGGGTGATGCAGCCGCGCCTGCGTACGGATCTCGCGCTGGAAGCGCTCGACGCCCAGCGCCTGGCCCAGCGCGGCGTGCAGGACCTTGAGCGCCACGCGCCGGCCGTGGCGCACGTCCTGGGCGAGGTAGACCGTCGCGGTCGCGCCGCGGCCGAGCGCTTCCTCGAGGAGGTAGCGGTCGGCCAGGGCGTCGGCCAGCTGGTCGCGCGATTCGGTCATGCGGGGAAGAGTGTCAGGGTGGATACGAATCTACAGCAGTTGCGCAGCCGGACGGGGCGATGCAGCTTGCCGAGGTTCTCCTACTCGAGCTCCCGAGGCCGGCGCGTGGACTCCAAGTCTGCGTTCGTCAAGCGGTTCGGCGACCTGGTGGCGCTGCTGCGCGTCGACCCGGGGAACGACGCCGCGCAGGACCTCGCCTTGACCGCGGCCTGTGCCGCCGTCGAGGCGGAGCCGGTCGATGTCGAGGCCGGCCTCGCCTGGAGCGTCGTCCCCGACGATCTCGCGCTCAAGGGCCGGCTCCTGGCCCGACAGGTCGAGGCGGTCCACGTCGCGGCGGGCGCCGAGCCCCACGAGCTGCTGGCGCTCGCGCGGGCACTCTCTCACGACACCGTCGTCATCCCGTCCTGCCCCAACGTCCAGGTGCAGATGGTGGAGCACCTCGTCCCGCCGCCGGGAGTGCCGGCAGCGCCCGAGGACCTGGGCGGCGCGGCGACCTCGGGCCCGCCGATGACACGGAGTGCGGGGGAGCGGCGGGCGTGGGAGGAGCGCCGCCGGCCCGGGCGCGCCCGGTATGCCGGCCATCGAGCGGCGCCGCGTGCGCCGACCGCCGGGTCAGCGGCGAGCGCCGCCTTCACCTCATCAACGGGCAACGCGCGGAGATCGAGCGCCTGCACGAGACGCTCGGCCGGAGCGCCCGGAGCATGGCCTGGGACGCGGTGCTCGCCGCCGCGCTCGCGCTCGTGCGCATGGTGCCCCAGGTGCCCGCGGGCAACCGGCGCATGTTCGGCATCCAGGTGCGGCGCGCCATCCCCCGGCGCGCCGTCGAGTCGCTGGTGGACCTCGCGGAACAGGATGCGGCGCTCCGCGCGCGCGCGGCCGAGGTGCTGCGGTGGATCGGGCTGGATGCCGCCGAGATCATCCTCGACCGGCTGGCCCAGGGCGAGGCGATCGGCGTGCGCGGGTTCTACTACGACGTGCTCGGCGGCATGCCCGGGGCGTATCCGTTGGTGACGCCGCTGCTCACCAGCCATCACCCCCACGAGATCCGGCACGGTGCGGCGCTGCTCGGCCGCCTGGGCCAGCCCGCCGCCATCGACGAGCTGGTGCCGCTCATGAGCCATCGGGACGAGAGCGTGCGGGTGGCGGGCGTGCGGGCCATCGGCGAGATCCACGAGGGCGCGGCGGCGGAGCCGCTGCGGGAGGCGCTCCATCATCCCGACGGCCGGACCCGGGCAGCGGCGGCCGAGGCCATCGCTGTCTGGCGCGGTGGGGTGCTGGCGCTGCTGCTGGTGACTCCGCTCGAGACCGAGCGCGACCGAGACGCCTGGCTTGCACTCGTCAACGCCCTCGGCCGCATCGGGACGGCCGAGACGAGCAGCGCCCTGGAGGGCGTGGCCCTGACTCGCCGCAGCCTGCTCCGGCGTCAGGGGTATTCCACCGGCCAGCGGCTCGCCGCCGTCGAGGCGCTCGGTCTGTCTGAATCGGCGGCCGCCCGCGGCTACCCTCGAGCGGCTGGCGCGCGAGGCCGAAGGCGTCGTGCGCTACGCCGCGGATCGCGTGCTCCAGGCGGAGCGCCAGCGCGCGGGGTGAGTCGGGGGCGGAAGGATGGAAGGACGGAAGGACGGAAGGACGGAAGGACGGAAAGACAGGCAGACGGGAAGAAACGCGCGTGAACGTTTCGAGTCACCCTGAGCGAAGCGAAGGGGCCATGGTTCGGGTCATGGCCCCTTCGCTTCGCTCAGGGTGACTCCGCCGTACCTTCGTACCTTCCGTCCTTCCGTCTTCCCCCCTCACCGATGCACGTCGAACCCCTCGATGTGCACGTCGAGGTTGTGGTTCACCCGGATGCCGACGACACCGCTAACGTCGGTGGCCTTCGCGTCCAGGGTGTAGACCGGCTCGCTGTTGACCTTGAACACCACCTTGCTCGGGTCCATCTTGTTCTCGATCTCGAGCAGGTTCGTCGCCGTGCCCTTGGCGTCTGTCTTGTGCACCGCCGGCGAGGCCACCCACCCCTTCGTGATCTCCGTGGTCTTCTCGCCGTCCCGCCGCTTGATCAGGTACGTCCCATCCTGCCGGACGAGGAAATAGGTGTACTTCTCCCCCTTCCCGTCGAGCGCCTGCCCGCCGTAGAACAACCCGTAGCCTTCGGCATGCGTGGTCTTCTTGGTCTGCGTGAACGTGGCGAGCGTGTGGAACGGGCCGCTACCCGCCATCTTGTCGCGGTACAGGATGATGGCCGGCCCGAGCGTGACGTGGATGCCCTTTCCCATCGCGGACCACCTTCACATTCGCGGTGCCGGCATCCTTGTCGGAGCGGACCGTCCACCCCGCCGGAAGCGCGCCGCCACCCTGCACCGCGTGATCGGGATCGGCCTGCTTTCCGTGCTCGTGCGTGGCCTTCTGGGCCGAGTCCTGGGCGGCAAGCGGCCGGAGGCCCAGGCCAAGCAACAGGGCGGGGAGGAGCGAGAGCGGCCTGGCGGCCGAGAGTGCGCGCATCGATGATGTCCTCGGAGAGTGGTGTATCGGGTTGCGGGTGCGGCCCGGCGAGCTTAACCTACGGCCCTGCCGAACCCCAGCCCCTGGAGACCGACGATGTGGTACTGGATCGGAGTCCTGCTTGCCACGATCGGCGCCACGCTCATCCTGAGCGCACTGGCCTTCGTGTCCACGCTCATCGGGGTGCTGACCAACGCCATGATCGTCCTCGTGTCCGGGCCCGCAATCGACCGGCTGCTGGGCCGTCGCGGCGGCGCCCCCGCACGGTAGCTCAGGGCTCCGACCACCAGGTCGGACTCGGGCGTCGTGGCCGAACGCATGGCGGCCTCGTAGTTGATCTTGAGACTGCCCAGCAGCTCCCGCAGCCCTCGCACCTTCACCTGCACGCCCCCGCCCCGACGCGTCATGGTGCTCATGAGGCCCGCGGTCTCCGCGAGCCCGCCCAGGCTCAAGGCGCCCGACTCGGCCTTGATCCTGTCGAGCAGCCGCGCGAGGCCGCGCACGACGACATCGTCCGCCTGGCCTCCGCCCATCTCCTCGATGACCGAGTGGATCCGGCCGAACCGGGGAGGCAGGGTCTGGAGATAGTCCAGCTGGGCCTGTTGGCGCGAAGACAGCTTGATTGCCATGCCTGAATCTCTCGTGGAGGCGTTCCGTAGGGCAACGGGTCGCTCCGGACGGCGGGTTGGACACCGCCATCAGTACGTGCCGCTACCACCTGCAGGGTACCCCCATGAAGCTCTCGGACCTGTCCATCCGCCGGCCGGTGCTCGCCAGCATGGTGAGCCTGGCGCTCGTCCTGTTCGGTGCCATCGGCTACACCCGGCTGGCCGTGCGCGAGTTCCCCGACGTCGATCCGCCGATCGTCTCCGTCAGCACCGAGCTCCCGGGGGCCAACCCGCAGGTGGTCGAGTCCGCGGTCACCGACATCCTGGAGGAGGAGCTCAGCACCGTCGAGGGGTTGCGTACCCTTACGAGCTCCAGCGCCGAAGGGTTCAGCAACATCACCCTCGAGTTCAACCTCGAGCGGGGCGTCGAGGCCGCCGCCCAGGACGTGCGCGACAAGGTGGCCCGCATCCGCGGCCGCCTGCCGGAGGACGTGCGCGAGCCGGTGGTCGCCAAGCAGGAGGCGGACGCGCAGCCCTTCTACTGGCTGGCGCTCTCGGGCGAGAACTACGAGATGCTCCAGCTCTCGGACATCGCCGATCGGCTCGTGAAGTCGCGCCTGCAGACTCTGCCCGGCGTGGGTCAGGCCCGGATCTTCGGCGAGCGCCGCTTCTCGATGCGCGTGTGGCTGTCCGCCTCCGAGCTGTCCGCCCGCGGCCTGACCGTGCAGGACGTGCAGCAGGCCATCCGGAGCCGCAACGTCGAGGTGCCGGCCGGGCGGATCGAATCCGACCGCCGCGAGTTCACCGTCCGCTCGCTTGGCGAGCTCAAGACCCCCGACGAGTTCGCCGAGCTCGTGGTCTCCAACACCAACGGCGTGCTGGTGAAGCTCAAGGATCTCGGCCGCGTCGAGCTCGGCGCCGAGGACGAGCGGAGCGAGCTCCGGTTCAAGGGCACCTCGTCGGTCGCCATCGGCGTCGTCCGCCAGTCGAAGTCCAACATCATCCAGGTGGCCGACGCGATCCGGCAGGAGCTGCCCAGGATCCAGGAGTCGCTGCCGCCCGGGGTCAAGCTCTCGATCGGGTTCGACCAGTCGACCTTCGTGTCGCGCTCGATCCGGGAGGCGCAGGATACGCTCATCCTCGCGGCGCTGCTGGTGGTGATCATCATCTTCGTGTTCCTGCGGAACCTGCGGGCCACGATCATCCCGGGGCTCGCGATCCCGACGTCCATCGTCGCGACGTTCGCGATCATGTATTTCCTCGGCTTCTCGATCAACAACTTCACGCTGCTGGCCCTCACGCTCGCGATCGGCATCGTGGTGGACGACGCGATCATCGTGCTCGAGAACGCCTATCGCCATCAGGAGGAGCTGGGCGAGAGTCCCGAGGAGGCCGCCGTCAACGGCACGCGCGAGATCGGCTTCGCCGTCATCGCCACGACCATCTCGCTCGTCGCGGTGTTCACGCCCCTCGCGTTCCTCAAGGGGTCGACCGGGCGGCTGTTCAACGAATTCGGCATCGCCGTGGCGGGCTCGGTGGTGATCTCCGGCTTCGTGGCTCTGACCCTCACGCCGATGCTCTGCGCCAAGATCCTGCGCGTGCCCCAGCGGCACGGGGCGCTCTACCGCGTACTCGAGGGCGGGTTCAACGCCCTGGCGGCGGGGTACAGCCGCTCCCTCCGGAGCGCGCTGCGCTACCGCTGGGCGGTCCTGGGCGTGGTGGTGCTGCTGACGCTCGGCGCGGGGCTGGTCTTCCGCAGCCTCAAGCGGGAGTTCGTACCGGCCGAGGACAAGGGCTGGTTCATGACGTTCATCATCGCTCCGGAAGGCTCGTCGCTCGCCTATACCGACGGCTACCAGCGGCAGGCGGAGGCCATCCTGAGCAAGACCAAGGACGTGGAGAGCTACTTCAGCGTGGTGAACATCGGCGACGGCGTGAGCCGCGGGATCATCTTCAGCAACCTGGTCGACTTCGCGCAGCGCACCCGGCCGATCCAGGACATCATCGGGGAGGTCCAGGGGCAGTTCTTCGGCATTCCCGGGGTGATGGCGTTCGCCAGCAACCCGCCGGCGTTCGGCTGGGGCAGCCCGGTCAACTTCGTCATTGGCAACCCTGACTTCGATCTGCTGGTCAAAGGGAACGACACGTTGCTGGCCCGCGCGCGGCAGGTGAAGGGGCTGCTCAACGTGGACAGCGATCTCCGGGTGAACAAGCCGGAGCTGACCGTGAATTTCGACCGCGATCGGGCCGAGGATCTGGGGGTCCCGGTGGGCGACGTCGCCACGACGCTGCAGGTGCTGCTGGGCGGGAACCGCACCAGCACCTTCACCCGCAATAACAAGCAGTACGACGTCATCGTCCAGCTCGACCCGCGCGCCCGGGCCACGCCGAGCGACATGACGGGACTGTACGTGCGCGGCCGAGGCGGGGAGCTGATCAAGCTCGACGCGCTGGCCAGCGTGAAGGAGGGCGTGGGCGCGCGGGAGCTCAACCACTTCAACCGGGTACGCTCCTCGACGCTCACCGCCAGCCTCGCGCCCGGCTTCACTCTTGGCGAGGCGATGGACTCGCTCAACCGCATCGCCAAGGAGGTGCTGCCGAAGGGAAGCAGCACGGCGCTGGCCGGTGAGTCGCGCGAGCTGGAGGAAAGCGGCTCCTCGCTGTACTTCGCCTTCCTCCTCGCCCTGCTGGTGGTCTTCATGGTCCTGGCCAGCCAGTTCGAGTCGCTGGTGCACCCGTTCACGGTGCTCTTCGCCGTCCCGCTGGCGGTGACCGGCGCGCTGTTCACGCTCAAGCTGGCCGGCGCCACGCTCAATCTCTACAGCCAGATCGGCATGATCCTGCTGATCGGCCTGGTGACCAAGAACTCGATCCTGCTGGTGGAGTACATCAATCAGCTCAAGGAGCGGGGATTGGAGACGGTGCCGGCCGCGCTCGAGGCGGGCCGCATCCGGCTCCGGCCGATCCTGATGACCTCGGTGTCCACCGTCATGGGGGCCGTGCCGATCGCCTTCGGGCTGGGCGCGGGGTCCATCAGCCGCCGGCCGCTCGGGTACGCCATCGTGGGCGGGGTGCTCTTCTCGACGCTGCTCACCCTCTATGTCGTGCCGGCCGTGTACGTCATCTTCGACGGCCTGCTGGTCCGGATGCGCGGTCGGGCGCGCGCGCCAGGGCACCGCCTCGCACCCGCGGAGGCCGAGTGATCATCGGCCTGCTCCTCGTGCTGCAGGCGGCCGCGACGCCCATGACGGGCGGCGCGCCCCCGCGGGTGACCCTCGACCAGGCGATCAATCGCGCCACCCGGCTGGATCCCGATTACGTCCGGGCGCTCGGCCAGGTCGACAACGCGGAGTGGGGCCGCCGGGCGGCGCTGGCGGTGTTCGTGCTGCCCTCGCTCACCGCCTCGATCGATGCCACGAAGTACTCGACCGAGTTCTTCAACATCGGCACCGGCCGGAACCAGGCCGAGGCGGTCAATGGGACCATCGAGGCCCGCTACGAGCTCTTCAATGCCCGGAAGTTCACCGATCTCGGGCGCACCGGCGCGGAGCTCGAGAGCGCCCACGCGGGCGAGCTCGAGCAGCGGTTTCGCACCGCCCTCCTGGTCGAGTCCGACTACTACGCCGTGCTCCAGAACCAGGAGCTGTCCCGGGTCGCGGCCGACCGCACCCGGCGGGCCGAGGAGGGCCTGGGGATCGCCCGGGCGCGGGTGGTGTCGGGCGCCGCGGTGCAGAGCGATTCGCTGCAGCTCGTGCTGGAGCTGACGCAGGCGCGCACCGACCAGCTCCGCCGCGACGCGTCGCTCCGAGTGTCGCGGCTCCAGCTGGGGCGCCGGATCGGCGAGCCGGGCCCGGTGGACGCCGAGCCGGTGGACACGACACCAGCTCCCGACCTGCCGCTGGGCGTCGACGAGGCGGTGCAGCTCGCGGTCACGCAGGGGCCGCAGTACCGGGCGGCACGGGCCAGCGAGCGCGCCGCCTCGGCGTTCCTCAAGGGGCAACGGGGCCAGTACCTCCCCCGGGTGACGCTGATCGGCACCCATTCCCGGTTCGACGACAGCTTCTTCCCGAGCGCGCGCCACGTCTCGGCCATCTCGCTCAACGTGTCGCTTCCGATCTGGGACGACGGGCGGCGCGAGATCGCCATCTCGCAGGCGCGGGTCAACCGCGACGTCTCGCGTGCCATCCGCGACGATCTCGAGCGCGCGGCGCGGCCCGATGTGACGGCGGCGTTCGAGGCCTACGTCACGGCGCAGGCGACGACGGCACTCTCGAGCACGGGCGTGCTCGTGGCCCGGGAGAATTACCGGGTACAGGAGTCGCGCTACCGCGCCGGCTCCACCACGATCCTCGACGTGCTCGACGCGCAGATCCGGCTCACCCAGTCCGAGGCAGATCTGGTGCAGTCGCGCTACGCCGCGCGGCTGGCCCTGGCCGGCCTCGAGGCGATCCTGGGCCACCGACTCTTCACGAACAGGGATGTCCCGTGACACCGACATATGGACTTCTGAGAGGGCGGCACCCGTCGCTGCTCCGATCCGCGGCACCCGCGCTCGCCCTCGCGCTGGCGCTCGCCGGGTGCAACCAGGCGGAGTCGGCCGGCCGGCCCGGCGGCGACGCCGGCGGCGACGCCGGCGGGGGCGCAGGCGCGGGCGCAGGTCCGCCCGCCATGCCGGTCGAGGTGGCCGTGGCGCGGACCGATACCGTGGTCGACGCGATTCTCGCCACCGGCCAGATGCAGGCGATGCAGTCGATCGAGCTCCGGCCCGACATCGAGGGCCGCATCGCCGACATCCTGGTGCGGGAAGGCGCCGTCGTGGCGCGCGGCACGCCGCTCTTCAAGGTGGACGACGCCGAGCTCAAGTCCCAGGTGGCCCGGGCCGAAGCGGACCGCGACCTGGCGCGCCAATCGCTCGCCCGGACCAAGGACCTGCTCGAGCAGAAGGCCTCCTCGCAGTCGGAGCTGGAGCGCGCGGAGGCCACGGCGCGGAGCAACGAGGCGCAGCTCGCCCTCCTGGCGACCCGGCTGAACCGGACGGTGGTCCGCGCGCCGTTCGCCGGCGCCGTCGGCCAGCGCTACGTGAGCCTGGGCGACTACGTCACGACCGACACTCGGCTCGTCTCCCTGCAGACGGTCTCCCCGCAGCGGGCCGTGTTCCAGGTGCCCGAGCGCTACGCTCAGCAGCTCAAGGTCGGGCAGCAGGTGACCTTCCGCGTCGCCGCGCTCCGCGGGCGCGAGTTCGCCGGCCGAGTGGACTTCGTCGACCCCGCGGTGCAGCTTCCCGGGCGCACGATCACCGTCAAGGCGGTGGTCCCGAACCCCAAGCGCGAGCTGGTGCCCGGCATGTTCATCGAGGTGCGGCTCGCGACGGCCGTCCGGCCCGAGGCCGTGGTCGTCCCGGAGGATGCCATCATCCCGTTGCAGGGCTCGAACTACGTCTGGGTCGTCGTCAACGGCAAGGCGACCCGTCGCCAGGTCGATCTCGGCGTCCGCACTCCGGGCTTCGTCGAGGCGCGGACCGGGGTCGAGGCGGCGGAGCAGGTGGTGGTCGGAGGTCAGGAGCGGCTGGCGGAAGGCGCCCCGGTCTCACCCAAGGTGGTCGAGCGGACGCCGGCGCGTGTCAAGGAAAGCTGAGGCACGTCCCCCATGCTCGAGCCCGGTACGAAGGCCCCCGCGTTTACGCTGACCGACGCGACGGGGCAGAAGGTCTCGCTCAAGGACTTCGCCGGACGCGACGTCATTCTCTATTTCTACCCACGGGACGATACGCCGGGGTGCACCAAGGAGGCGTGCGGGTTCCGGGACGCGTGGGACGAGCTCCGGGAGCTGGGCGCCGTGGTGCTCGGCGTCAGCGCCGACGACGCCGATTCGCACCAGCGCTTCGCCGCCAAGTACCGGCTGCCGTTCACCCTGCTCTCGGACCCGGACCGGAGCGTCATGACCGCGTACGGCGCCTACGGCGAGAAGACGATGTACGGCAGGAAGGTGGTCGGGGTCATCCGCTCGACGGTCTGGATCGGGCCCGACGGACGGGTCCGGCGGCACTGGGCCCGGGTGGCCAACGCGGCCGAACACCCGGAGAAGGTGCTCGCGGCCCTCCGCGCGGGCGGATGACCGCCGATTCCCGTTATACTTGAACGTTCCTACTTCCCTGGACCTGGGCATGACCGCGCGCGGCACCACCACCACCGGCTCCACTCCGTCTTCCGGCCCCACCCGTTCCCCGCGGACTGGCGGGGCCGACCGATCCCGCTCCGCGTTCATCTGGATGTGGGAGTGGACCAAGTCGATCGTGGTGGCGCTCGTCGTCTGGTTCTTCCTGAGGACCTTCCTGGTCGAGGCGTTTCGGATCCCGTCCGGCAGCATGGAGAACACGCTGCTGATCGGCGACTTCCTGTTCGTGAACAAGGCGCTCTACGGCGCCGAGGTGCCGCTCATCCACACGCGCCTGCCCGCGGTGCGCGAGCCGGAGCGGAACGACATCCTCGTCTTCGATTCGGTCGAAGAGGAGGGGCTCAAAGTGGTGAAGCGGCTGATCGGGATGCCGGGTGACACGCTGGCGATGGAGGCGGGCCAGCTCTTCCGGAACGGACAGCGGGTGAACGAGCCGTACGTGCTCCACAGCGATCCGCACCGCTCCGAGGATCCGGTCCAGCGCGCCAAGATGCGCGAGTGGCAGGTGCCGCACCTGGCGCAGCGGGACACCGCCGCCTACCAGCCGGACCTGCAGGACTGGGGTCCGATCGTCGTGCCGGCCGATTCGTTCTTCATGATGGGGGACAATCGCGACAGCTCGTACGATGGCCGCTACTGGGGATTCCTGCCGCGGGCCAATGTGCGCGGACGGCCGCTGGTGGTGTACTTCAGCTACGACCAGAACAGCTGGAAGTCGCTGCCGTTTCTGACCGCGGTGCGGTGGGGCCGGATCTTCACGCAGCCGGAGTAGCGCCGGTCAGGTGTGCCGGGGCGACTCGGGAAGCGAGGAGCGGCTGAGGGTGCGCGGGATGTAGGCGGCGGTGCGGCCGCAGGCGGCGCAGTGCAGGGTGACCTTGCCGCCCTGGGCGTCCTCGGACGAGGACCGCTCGGGAATGCGTTCGACGTCGGGGGAATTGCAGGAAGGACAAACCAGCGGTTTCTGGTCCCGATCCGCAGCGATCAGAATCAGTGCTTCAGGTGCCCGGTACTCCTTGATGCCCCGACGTCCCACAGTCGGCCCTTCCGGCGGGGTCTGGTGGCACGGAAGTGGCTACCCCACCATTCTGTTCAATTTATCGGAAGCCAAGCAGACACGCAAAGGTCCGCACGAGTCGGTGCGACGCGGGAGGGGACTCACATATGTCGCGACTGCTTCGAACGATAGCGCTCGGTATCGGGGTGACCGCGGTGGCTGCGGCGCCTGCCGCCGCCCAGACGACGCACGTAGTGCAGCTGATCGCGGACGCCGGTAAGGACGACTACCGCTTCGCACCGGCTTCGCTCACGGTGCGGCCTAACGACGTGATCGTCTTCCGGGTGGCGACGGGCGCTCCCCACAGCGTCGTGTTCGAGGGCGAGGGGCTCTCGCCCGGCGTACGTGGCGCCATCAACTCGGCGATGCCAGGACGGTCCGGCGACCTGAGCAGCCCCCTGCTGACCGCGGTGGGAAAGGAGTACCGGATGGTGGTGCCACAGGTTCCGCCGGGCAGCTACCAGTTCTACTGCCTGCCCCATCGGGCGTACGACATGCGGGGGACGGTCACGATCGAGTAGCCGAAGTCGTTGTAGTGCTGGGACATAAACAGGAAGCCCCACCGGAAGCTCAGGTGGGGCTTTGCTGTGTGGTCACAAATGTTAGAGTAGTTGTAATTGAAACTACTAGCGAACTCGACCTCCGTCATGCGAGAATTCTGACAATTGAGCCGGACGTCCAGTCGACGCCCGGGCGCCCTGCAGGCGGAGGAGGACTCGTGGTGTCCGAACTTGGTGGTTCCCAGATCTCGACGTTGCTCGAAACCCTGCCCGGCATCGCCAACGTGCTGCGGAGCCCGGTGGCCGACGCCCTGGGCAACGTGATCCGGGCCGGTGCCCGATTGGCGGACTTCCAGGTACAGGACGCCGAGGAGCTGGTCAAGTACGCGACCCGCCGCGGTCTCCTCGGTCAGGACGAGGGCGACCGGCTCCTGGCCGAGGTGCACGCGGCCGAGCAGCGGCGCGCCGACAAGGCCGCCGAGCGCGAGCGCGCGCTCAAGCTGAAGGCGCGGGCGAAAGCCAAGACGGTCACGGCCGGTGAAGGCGGTCAAGAAGATCAAGAAAGCAGCGAAGGGCGCGAAGAAGCGCTAGGCCTGCCTCAGGTCTTGAACTCCTGCATCAACGTCGTCAGCCGCGTCGCCCCCTGAAGTAGATCTCCCGCCGCAGCGGCCATCTGCTCGGTGCTGGCGGTCTGCTCCTCGGCCGCGGCGGTGACTTCCTCGCTGGACGCGGCGTGCTCGCTGGCCGAGTGACTCACCTCGCGGGTGCGGTGCCCCAGCTGCTCCACGATCGCCTGATTGGCGGCCACTTCGCGGGCCACGGCCTCGGCCGCGTCGTGGACCTCCTCCACCGCGCGTGAGATCTCCTCCAGCGCCCGCGCGGCTGCCGTCGCCACGCCCTCGATGCCCTGCACCTTGGCCGACCCCACCTCCATCGTGCCCACCACCTGCTGCGTCTGCTGCCGGATGAAGCGCACCGTGTTGGCCACGTCCTCGGCCGCGGCCGCGCTCGAATCGGCCAGGCGGCGGACCTCTTCGGCCACCACGGCGAAGCCGCGGCCGTGCTCGCCCGCGCGGGCGGCCTCGATGGCGGCGTTGAGGGCGAGCAGGTTGGTCTGCGACGAGATCTGCTTGATGAGATCGATGAACGCCGTGATCGGCTCCGACGAGCGGGCCAGCTCGCTGCACCTGGCCGGCCGACGTCCGCACGACCTCGCGCACATCGAGGAGGGACTGGCCCGCCGCGGCGACGTCCGACCGGTGGCGCGCCGCCAGCTCCTGGATCCGGTCGCCCAGCTGAGCCACGCGCGCGGCGGCCTGGGCGTTGGCTTCCGCGATCTCGCGCAAGCTGTTCAGCAGCGCGTCCGCCTTCTCCATGCCGCTCACCTGCTGCTCGGCGCTGGCCGCGATCTTGACCATCGCCGTCGAGATCTCGCCGCTGCTCGCGGCCAGCTCCTCGCTCATCGCGCTGAAGTCGCTCGCGCTGTTGCCGATCTGACTCGCCTCGCCGACCACCGAGCGCACGACGTCCCGGAGACGGCTGCCCATGTCGTCCATCGCGCGGCCAAGCCGCTCGATCTCGGTCGGCATCGCCGAACCGAGCTGGATCGGGCGCAGGTCGCCGGCGCCGAACTGCTCGGCCGCGCCGATCAGCCGGTTCAGCGGACGGTCGACCGAGCGGACGGTGCCGAACGAGGTCACCGCGCCCACGCAGCAGCGACGCGAGGAACAGTCCCCAGAGCACGCTGCGCCGGTTGGCCGCCTGGCGGTGCAGGTCGGCCGCGCGCGCCGAGGCCCGGGTGGTCTGCGCGAGGCCGAGCGCCCGCACGTCGCCCAGGAGCGTGTCCGACGGGCCGCGCGCCAGGTCGGCCATGCGGCGCGCCTCGTCGGTCCGGCCCAGGTCGGTCAGCGCGTGCGCCATGCCGTACGCCACCTCGATCTGCGCCTGGTTGGACGCGATCTTGTTGACGATGTAGCGGTCCGCCGTCGCGAGCGACCCGAGCGAGCGGTACCGGCGCTGATAGGCGTAGGCCGAGTCGCCGTCCTCGATCGTCAGCATCCGGAGTCGCTCGTTTGGACGGGCCAGGTACGACTCCGCCGACCGGATCTCCGACGACACCGAGGAGACCAGGCCGTTGCCGAGATCGGTGCTCTCGAGCAGCAGCGAGATCTCTTCTCGTCACGGACTTGTCGAGCGACCGGATCGAGTTGACGCCCGAGCAGCGCGATGCCGAAGACGAGCGCCAGGAGCAGCGCCATCTGCGCGATGACGCGGTGGCGGAGACTGGGGAGCAGCCTCATTGCGTGCCCTCCGGCGCATCGGCGCCATTGACCACTCCGACCGCGCCACCCCGCACGAGTCCGATGTAGACGTTCTGGTCGGGGACGTCGCCGTTGGCGTCGAACGCGACGGTGCCGGTGACGCCCTCGAACGGCTGCGTCACCGAGCCCACGCCCGCCAGCGCCCGCCGGATGGCCGCCCGGCTGGTGCCGGCGCGCGCGATCACGTCGCGCAGCAGGTAGATGGCGTCGTACGTCGCCGCCGCGGGCTGGTTGGGCATCCCCGCGTCGGGATATTTCCGTCGGAAGGCCTGGACGAACCGACGGTTGGGCGCGCTCGGGATCGACGGGAAATAGGGCGACGAGAGGTACACGCCGTCGGCCAGCGCGCCCGCGGCCTGGATGCCCTCGAGCCCGTCGCCGCCGAGGATCGGCATCTTGAGGCCGCGCTTGCGCGCCTGGCGGATGATCTCTTCGGCCTCGCTCCTGTTGCCGGCCACCACGATGAACTCGGGCTGGTCACCGCGCGCGAGGCGGTCGAGATACGGGCCCACGTCGGGTCGCTCGCCCAGGTACGGATCGACCGCCTGCAGGTCGCCGCCGAGGCGGATGTATTCGGCGACGAACGTCTGGCGGATGCCGCGTCCGTACTCGTCATTGAGGTAGAGCACCGCGCCGCGCGTGAGGTGCAGCCGATCGCGCACCCAATGGGCGAGCACGGTGCCGTGCGCCAGGTCGCTGGGACAGACGCGGAAGGTGTACTCGCCCGCGGCGGTCACGTCGGGCGAGGAGGACGACGGGCTGATCGCGACCACGGGGTCGCTGCCGCCGTTGTAGACCGGCGCGGCGGCGAGCGTCATGCCGGAGAACAGGTGGCCGACGACGGCGGAGACGTCCGAGTCGTAGAGGTCGCCCGCGACGAAGACCGCCGAGTCCGGATCGGCGTAGTCGTCCCGCGCCACCAGCTCGAGCCGGCGGCCGTTGATCCCGCCCGCGGCGTTGATCTCCTCCGCGGCGAGCTCGGCGGCCTGCCGCATCGGAAGGCCGATCGGATCGCTGAAGGAGCCCGCCACGCCGATCCGCACCGGCCCGTTGCCGCTCGACGGGCATGCGACGAGCAACCCGGCCGCGGCCAGCGGCAGCGCGGTGCGGAGCGCAAATAGCCTCACATCGTCGAACAATGCCAAGACGGACTCCCCGATTGATGGTCGTCGCGCGGGGCCGGCATACGGCCCGGGCGGCGCGGTGACCGGCGGCCGACGAACGTGGCGTAACTGATTTGTCGATAGTTGTTTAAAGCGCTGCCGCTGATCCGGGTACTCGCGTGGGTGGCAGGCCGGAAGGCCCCCCGGACTCGTGGCGAGTGGCCGGAAGTGCAATTTACGTACTCAGGGTACGTGCCCAGGGGCTGAATGGTGCGGCGAAGGCCAGCGACAAGGAGCGACGTGATCGACTGGAGCATGCGGGGGCCCGATGCCACGTTCGACCTTCACGGGCAGACGGTGCTCGAGGCGGTCGCCAACGCGGAGCACTTTCTCCGCGTGCAGGCGCGGACCCGCCGGGGCGGGGTCGTGCGGCTCATCACCGGGACGCGGCCGGGCAGGCGGCGGCGCGCCGATCCGCACCCGGGTGCGAACCCTGCTGCGGCGCCTGAAAGCCGCGAACGACGTGGTGAACGATTACGTGCTGGAAGACTCCGAAGGAAGCTACCTGGTGCGGCTGGCCGGCTGACGCCGGTCCCGGCCCCAGGCGTCGAGGACCCGGCCGTCCACCAGGCTCACCGACGCCACCTTCTGGCCGCGCTCGATGCGCCAGGTGAGCCGCAGCATCCGACCCTGGCGCACCCACTGCATCATCCACTGCGAGCCCTGCACGGTCGCGTCCACCCGGCCGTAGCGCCGCTCGATGGTCTGGCGCCAGCGGTCGAGCTGACCGGCACTGACCGTGCTCGACAGGGTGATGACGCTCGCCACGCTGTCGATCGCGGAGACCCACAGGTTGACCCGCTCGCCGAGCTCGACGTCGGTGACCGCGGCGCGGCACTCGCTGACCCGGCGATCGGCCTTGGCGCGTTCGCAGCGCAGGCGTCCGCCATCGAGCGCCTGCAACAGCGTCTGCAGCTCCGCAAGGGTGGCGCCGGCGCGGAAGCCGTGGAACTCGAGCGGGGCAGTGTCGGCCGGCATGAGCTCGGCGCGCGCCGGCCGGGCGGCCGCGAGCAGGAACAGGAGCGGGCAGACCGCGCGAAGGACTGAAGACATGGGATCTCGAGGCCTCGACAACGCAGAGCCCAAGACCCCCCGCCGAAGCGGCGGGGGGTACGGGTGAGACTGGCTCAGCGTCGGTACGGGAAGGGCGCGGAGCGCCGGAGTGTCAAACCTTGCGGACGTTGGAGGCCTGAAGGCCCTTCGGGCCCTCCACCACCTCGAACTCCACGGCGTCCCCCTCGGAGAGAGAGCGGAACCCCTCGGCGATGATGGCGGTGTGATGAACGAACACGTCCTTGCCGCCGTCCTGCGCGATGAAGCCGAACCCCTTTGCGTCATTGAACCACTTAACCGTGCCCTTCGCCATTGTTACAACCTCTTGAAAGGGAGCCCGAGGGCTCCGGGGAAACCCCCGGCCTTCGTGGCCGGGAAAACGCCCCAAAAGAAAAAGCCGCCCGGACCCTGAGGTCCGGCCGGCCGACGGCGATTCACGATTGCAAGGGATTGACTTCGCGCAGCATAGTCCAAGCTCATGCGCGATTTGGGATTTGTCAATACGGGTGCGGCTTCAGACGTGCCTCTTAGCGGAGGACGACCCCGGCGGTGCGGAGCTCGTGGTCGAGCAGCCAGCGCTTCTTGGCCAGCCCGCCTCCGTAGCCGACCAGGGAGCCGTCCTTGCCGACCACCCGGTGGCAGGGGATGAGGATCGCCAGGTGGTTGGCGGCCACCAGCCACCCGATCTGCCGCGGGTGGAGCCGGGTGGCGCGCGCGATGTCCTCGTAGGACCGGGTCTCGCCGAGCGGGATGCGCCGCAGGGTCTTGAACACCGCGACCTGGGCGGGGGAGAGATCGAACCACTGCTTCAGATGATCGGGGAAGGCAATCGGGCGCGCCGATCCGGCGAAATACTCGTCGAGCCAGGCCGCCGTGGCACGGCAGGGGCCCTGGGCGATGTGCAGCTCGGGGATGGCCGAGCGGAGACGCACCGCCCACTTCACCGATGTGGCGCGGTGGGGAAATTCGACGACGAGCGGACCGGCCTCGCACTCGACCAGGGTGAGCGCGCCGACCGGTGAGCCGTATGTCGTCCACTCCACGTGCATGTGGTCTCCGGGAACTCGGACCGGAGAAAGGTACCCCGCTCTCCTCGGCGGGTCCACACGAGGCGGCCGCCGCTCTGACGCGGAACCGCCGTTGCCCTTAGATTCCCGGGATGACATCGCCGCAAGCGCTGGTTGTCCGCACCTTCACCGATCGGGCCGAAGGGCTGTCCCACTTCGTGCTCCGTGCCGGGGAGGCGCCCCGCCTGCTCGCCTTCGACGACGCGCTCGGCTGCCCGGTCGAGACGGCGCTCGCCGCGCTCGAGTGGACGGGCGCGGTCGGCATTCTGCTGGACGACGACCTGCTGCATGCCGCGCGGCTCACGAGCGAGACGGCCGCCGCGGTGATCGAGCGGAAGGGACCCGACGGCCGGCGGTTCATCTATCTCGGTCCGCGGCTCGACGCGCCGCCGATGGACGTCTTCGAGGGGGCCGTGCTGTTCGACGAGCCCGGCGTGAAGGCGGTGGAGTTCACCCAGCGCGCGCACGGCCTGGCGCACTTTCTCCGCGCCACGGCCGGGGCCGGCGCCCTGCTCGCCCTGCTTGGGCGGCGGGCACCGGAGATCCGGCACCTGCGCCGGTGGCTCGGGGCGATCATGCAGGAGCTGGACGTGCCCCGCCCGCTGGTTGCCGGGTGGTTCGCCGCCAGCTCGGCGGGCTGCCTGTTCGGCTCCAACGAGCCCGATCCGGAGCGGACGTACCGCTACGTGGAGGTCGGACTCGAGTCCTGACGTCTGGAGGTCGGCCCAGGCGCGCGATTTCGGTATGCGGGTGTGGATTCACATCTCCACATTGTGTGGACGGAGCCGGTAGAATGCGCGGCCGGTGAGGGTTAGGAATCCACATTCCAGGCCAGTTGAAGCGACGTAACCCGAATAAAATCAGGCACTTGCGAGTTTTTCGCAGGTGCCTATTTTAGTTGCACGCGCTTGGAAGGAAACGTGCTGGGACCCCGAGTCACAGTGGCGGCCGGCCGAGCGGGTTTGAGCGGGATATCAGGGGAGAAAGCCGACGCAACCAAGGGCTCAGGCTCTCGTCGATCCTGGTGATCACCCCGGCTCAAACAGCTGAAGCCAGTCGCGTGCTTCATCCACTCCGATCTTGCGCCTCGGAGTGCAGTGCGAACGGTCGGTCCGCGACCCGATCTGACTCGCAGCGCTCGAATGGACGAACCAGGTGGGATGGCCATCCGGCCTGGGGATGGAAGCCAAGGCCTCGCCTCGCCCTCCCGAGCGGCGTATCAGCCAACCGGTGGCAGGTGAGAGAAGAACGGCGGCAGCAATGCCCCGACCTCGGATAGTCCATGCGTGGGACGGCCGTCTAGCCACGACTAGGCGGCCGTTCCGTTTTTTCTACCCCCCGCCGTTCACTCCCCAATCGCTGCTGCCGCGGTACGCCCGCCGCCGATCGAGCTGCCAGAGCCCGTGCGCGCTGACGAGTGCCTCGCCGGCGAAGTTGTCCGCGTCGGTGAGAGCGTCAGCCATGCTCGCGGTCTTGGCGCTCGCGTTGTCGGCGAAGTGAAGCACCTCGGCCTCGAGGGTCATGGGCGCCACCGCGGCGCCGAACTCCTGCCGGCCGTGGTGGGACGCGATGAGGTGGTGCAGGATCGTGAGCTCGCGCTCGGTGCAGGGCGCCGGGTCCGTTTCGGCGACGCGCCGGTCGAGCATGAGCATGCCGAGCGTCACGTGGCCGAGCAGCGTGCCGCGCTCGGTGGCCTCGAACGCGCCCTCCCAGCGATACGCCTCGAGCTTGCCGATGTCGTGGAGCAGCGCGCCGGCGACCACCACCTCGGCGTCCGCGCGGCAGACCTTGGCGATGGCGCGGCCGATGGCGGCGACCTCGCAGGTATGCCGCAGCAGCCCGCCCAGCTCGGCATGGTGCCCGGTCGTGCTGGCCGGGCACTGCTCGTAGCGGCTCGCGAAAATCGCTGTCGGCGTAGAACAGGTCGAGCGTGCGGCGGAGCCGCGGGCCCCGGATCTCGCTCCGCCAGCGATCGAGGGTGTCCCAGTACGGGGCGACGTCCCCGACGGACGGAAGCAGCTGGCGCCAGTCGACGGCGCCGCGGGGCAGGGCCCGGATGGAGCTGACCTTGAGCTGCCGCTTTCCGTTGTACAGGCCGACCTCGCCGATGACCTGCGCCACGGCGCCGCGCTCGATGCCGGCGAGGCGCGGCTGGTCCTCCGCCCAGAACGGCGCCGTGGGGAGCTGGCCGTGGCGGTTGCCGAGGGTGAGCGTGGTGAATCCGCCGCGGGCGGAGTCGCGGTGCTCGACCTCCACGACGAGCAGCGGGTTCTGCACTCGATCGCCCACGGCCAGCTGCTTCAGATCGGGGGCTGCGGCCATCCCGGACTCGGTTATCACGGCGGCTCCGGCTGTTTCACGTCGGCGTTCGGCTGTAGCTTGATGACATGACCCCGATGCATCTGCTGGTGCTCGAGCGCGATCCCGCGCGCCGCGAGGCGCTGCTGGGGGTGCTGCGCTCGGGTGGGCATCACGCGGTGGCGGCGCCGGACGCGCCTGCGGCGGCGGCGGCCATCGGACTCCCCGGCTTCGATGCTCTGCTGCTGGACCTCGGCCTTCCCGACCTCGACGTGCCCCGGCTGCGCGAGGTGCTCGCTCCGGCCGCGCCGCCCGCGCCCGATTCGCTCGAGGCCGCCGAGCGGCGGCACATCGCCCTGGTGCTGCGCCACACCCACGGCAATAAGCGCCAGGCCGCGCACCTGCTCGGCATCTCGCGCTCGACGCTGCTCCACAAGGTGCGGAAGTACGGACTGGCCACCGGGGTGCTGCTGGCGCTCGCCGCCACCGCGCTGCTCACGCTGGTTCCGACGGGGCTCCGAGGCCCGGGCGTGGTCTAGGCCCTGAGCGCCGCGCCGATTCTGCGGGGCGCGCGACCCCTCCTCGAAGTTGCCGTCGATCTCCGAGCCAGCCGAGGGGCCGCGCGCGTCAAGGCACGATGCGCACTCGTCCGAGGCGGGACACCACGACGGTGCGGCTGGCGGCTCCGCGGCTCAAGGGGAACGAGGCGTTGGACAGGCCGATTGACATGCCGACGGGCGAGAAGGCGATGACGTGGCTCGGCCCCGCGAGCGTGACCCCTTCGGCGGCTGGGCCCGGAGTGCGCCATGTGTCGGCAGCGGCACCGCGCGGACGGATGGAGAGCTCGGCGGCGCTGATGGTGAGCTCGACGATGCGGCTCTGGAGGATGGCGCTGATCCGGGCCCGACGATGGGCAGACACGATCTCGAGGGCGGCGCGGTCGACGGCCAGGCGGTCGTTGAAGCCGCGCAGGCGCGGTTCGGCGATGGCCGTCAGGATCCCGATAATGACCAGTACCAGGAGCAGCTCGATGAGGGTGGCGCCGCGTCGCATGGGGCCAGAATAGGGGCCCCGGCCCCGGGTTCCGGCACCCATTTTCTGCAGCGCCGACTGCCGGAATCTGCGCGCACTTGCCTGCGGGCCCCCGGTGGGCGATACTAGCTCCTACCCCTGCACCTCTCACAGAAGGGCGCGCCCTGTTCACACCGCAGCAACTCTTCGGTGAGGCCGAGCCTTCAGCTGACGTTCTGACCCACGCGCCCTTCCTGGAACGGGCGCGCGCGGAGCATGAACGCGAGCGTGATGTGCCCGCCCGATTGGCCCTTGGGGCCTACCTGGTGTCGCGTCTAGTCGACCGACTGCTCGGACGCGACACTGACGAGGGCGCGCGCGAAGGGCTCCTCTGGCAGCTCGACGCCGTCCGGCGCCACCTGCGGGAGCTGCCGCCCGACTCACCCGAGAGCGCCCACCTCCACGGCATCGCCGACGCGGTCCCCATCGGCCCCCAGCCGTTCGCCGGCCTGCGCTTGAGCCTGATGGCGTACGCCTACTTCCTGGAGCACGAGGGCCGGCTGGAGGAGGCGCTGGAGGTCCTGGCGCTCGCGGTGCGGACGCACGGGCCCGAGGTGCCGGCGGGGGACTTCGCGGCATCGGCGCTGTTCGCCGGACGGCTCAACCGGTTGCTCGCCCGATGGAACGAGGCCACCACCTGCTACATGTCGGCGGAGTCGGCGGCCGAAGCGGGCCGGCGACCGCGTGCTCGCGCTGCGCTCCCGCCTCGGCCGGGGCGCGGTGCTCCGCGGCCAGGGCAACCTGCCGCTCGCGCGGGCCACCGTGGAGGTGGTCATCGAGGCCGCCCGGGGCGCCGGCCTGCGTGACGTGGAGGCCATGGCGCTCACCGACCTCGGCGCGGTCTACGCCGTCGAGGGGCGCCGTGTGGAGGCCGTCCAGGCCAACTACGAAGCCTTCCGGCTCACCGAGGACGCGCTCCAGCGGATGCGGGTGCTCGGCGACCTCGGCATCGGGCTCAAGGAGATCGGCGCGGTGGACGGCGCACGCATCGCGTTCGAGCTGGTGGTCGGCGCGCGCACGAGCTTCCTGGTGCGGACCAATGCCCTCCTCGAGCTCATGGAGCTGGAGTCGAGCGTGGGCGACCGCATGGCCTTCGAGCGGCGGCGCGCCGAGGCGGAGAAGGTCGCAGAGCCGGATGCCACCGAGCATGCTGACGGACTACTACTACAAGGCGGGCGTGGGGCTGGCGCGGTTCGGACAGGCGGGACGGGGCCGCCAGTTTCTCACCGCGGGCCTGGCGCTGGCCGAGACCCATCGGCTGAATGCCTGGTATTTCCGGTGCGAGAAGGTCCTCGCGAACCTGGCGGACTGTGAACTGCCCGCGCCCGAGCCCGCCACCAATCCCGGCCTCGGCGAGCTGCCGGCGGTTCGGGCGGTGGCGGTCGGGCTCCGCGAGTACGCTGCGGCTACGACCTAGTTGTTCGAGCCCTGGTTCTCGAACACGGGCGTGGTCGATTCGGACGGCCCGGTGGCGTCGCTGCGCGTGCAGGCGGCGGAGGTCAGAGTAGCGAGGGTCAGCGAGGCGATCGCGAGCCACTTGGTGGTGGAGCGGGACATGGTATTCCCTTTCAGCTGGCGTCTGGGGTAGGGGTGACGCCAATCTGCTAGGAGCCCTCGGCGTGTATTAGGCCTTTTTTGCGACAAATAGGGGCCGATTTGCGACATTTTGTTCTCGCCGCCGTGCCGGCCGAGCGATTGTTCCGGCTCCGCTCACTGGATCCCGACCGGTTCGTCTGGGAGGCGGTGAACACGTGGCCCGAAGCGGTCGAGGCCATCCGCGCCAGGCCGGTTCAGATGGCGGTCGTCGATCCGCTGCTCGGAGGCACCGTCCCCCGGACCCACGGGATCGGGCGCATCCGCCAGTTCTTCCCCTCCCTGCCGCTGCTGGTCTACACCGAGCTCGCCCCCGCCACCGCCGGTGTCCTGCTCGAGCTGGGGCGCACCGGGATCCGCCGGGTCATCGTGCATCGATTCGAGGACGCCCCGGGCTCGCTCAAGAGCGCGCTGCTGGCCGAGCTCGAGCAGAGCGCCTCGCAGCAGGTCATCCTCGGGCTGGGGCACATTCTCCGTGATCTGCCGCCCGAGCTGCGGCTCGCGCTCGAGGGCATGCTCCACGCCCCGGGGGAGGGGCCCACGGTCACCGCGCTCGCCGACCGCGCCCGGCTCACCCGCCGCACCTGCGAGCGCTGGTTCACGAAGGTGGGACTGCCGTCGCCGCGGGTGGTGATGGTGCTGACGCGCCTGCTGTACGCGCACCGTCTGCTGCTCGATCCCGGCTACACGGTCGAGGACGTGGCGACGAAGCTGGGCTACAGCAAGACGAAGACGCTGCAGATGCACCTGCGCGCCGTCTTCGGCCTCACGGCGGGGGAGCTCCGGGTGTCGCTCTCCGTCGACGACGCGCTGGCCACGGTCACCAGCCGCTACTTCACCACTCCCATGCGCCGGGCCGCCGCATCGTGAAACCGAGGGTGCTGATCGTCGACGACGAGGCCGCGTTGCGCCGGACGCTGGAGCGGGTGCTCCGGGGGATGGGCTACGACGTGGTGACCGCCGCCGACGCGCAGCTCGCCTACGAGGTGCTGGACGAGACGGACGTGGACCTGGTGCTGCTCGACCTCCATATGCCGCAGATGTCGGGGGACACCTTCTTCGTGGCGCTCGTCCGCCGCTGGCCGCGTCTGGCCGACCGCATCGTGCTCATGACCGGCGACACCTTCGCCGAGATGGATCACTGGCCTCACGAGCTGCGGGCCTGTCCCCTGCTGCTCAAGCCCTTCACGCTCGAAATGCTTCGAGTCACCCTCGCCGCCACCCTCGAGCGCGGCACGTCCGGCGAACAGCGTGCGGGGAACGGATCCGCATGACCATGACCGCCGCGCCGCCGCTCACTGCCCCGTCCGACCCGCTCGCCACGCTCAGAGAGTACCGGTCACTCGCGCCCTGGGGTCTCCGCGACCTCGCGGCCCTGGCCGCCGGCATCCTCGATGCGTCCGGCGTGGTGCCGGTCAATGCGGCCGCCCGCGCGCGGCCCAGCGAGCGCACCATCCGGTTCTACGTGGCGCGCGGGCTCGTGAGTCCGCCCGACGGCCGGGGCACCGCCGCGGTCTACTCCTACCGCCACCTGCTCCAGGTGCTCGCCATCAAGCTGCGCCAGATGGAAGGCGCCACGCTCGAGACGATGACGCGCGAGTTCGCGGGCCTCACCGGCGACGTGATCGAGCGCCGGGTGGCCAGCGTCCTCGGACCCGCGCTGCCGCGCCCCGACCGCCTGGCGTTGCTGCAGGCGCCGGGGACGGGCCGTGGCCGCGTCGGCCGAGCGCTGCTCGGCTGGCTCGCCCCCGTGGAGGGCGCCGCCGGCGCGTCCACTGCGTGCCGCCGCATCGCCGTTACGCCCGGCATCGAGGTGCTGATCGACGAGCAGCATCCGGTCCTCCGCCTCAACGGCGACGTGGACGCCATCGCCGACGCGCTCCGTCAGGCGCTCGCGGGACTGGTGGCGCCCTAAACCCCTCTCCTAGGACCGATCATGGCCCTCCTCATCCTTCTGGTCATCCTCGCCGTCATCGTGCTCTGGATCATCGCGGCTTACAACGGGCTCATCGCGCTCAAGAACCAGGTCGCGAACGCGTGGAAACAGATCGACGTGCAGCTCAAGCGGCGGCACGACCTGATCCCCAACCTGGTCAACACGGTGAAGGGCGCGATGGACTTCGAGCGCTCCACGCTCGAAGCCGTCATCTCGGCGCGGAACAAGGCGGTGAGCGCGAGCGGTGTAGCGCAGACGGCGAAGGCGGAAGGCGAGCTGACCCAGGCGCTGGGCCGGCTGTTCGCGCTGACCGAGGCCTACCCCGACCTCAAGGCCACGGGCAACGTCGCCCAGCTGCAGGAGGAGCTGACCAGCACGGAGAACAAGATCGGATTCGCGCGGCAGCTCTACAACGACACCGCCACGCAATACAACACGAAGCAGGCCACCTTCCCGACGATGCTCGTGGCCGGACTGGCCAAGGCCACCCCGGCGGAGCTCTGGGAGATCACGGACGACACGGAGCGCGCGGTGCCGGCGGTCGATCTGTCGTCCACCAAACCGACGCCGTGAGCGCGGACGCCAACCTCTTCGCGCAGCAGGAAGCCAACCGCCGCCGCTCGACCTGGCTCGTCATCGGATTCATCGTCTTCTTCGCCTGGGTCGGATTCGGCGGCGATGTGGCCTTCGCGCTCCTGACCGCCGACGCCCCGGCGGGTGGCTACCACCATGTCGTCCCCGTCATCGGGTTGTTCACCACGCTGGTGGCAGGCGGCATCTGCTGGTATTCGTGGCGCTACGGGCCACGCCAGGTGCTGTGGTCCACCGGCGCCCGCGAGCTGGTCGAGCCCGCCACGCCGGAGGAGCGGCAGCTGGTGAACGTGGTGGAAGAGATGGCCATCGCCTCGGGCCTTCCCCGGCCCCGCATGTGGATCGTGCCCGACGACGATCCGAACGCCTTCGCGACGGGGCGCGACGCGGCGACCGCGAGCCTCGCGGTGACGGAGGGACTCCTCCGCACCCTCTCGCGTGATGAGCTGCAGGGGGTCGTGGCCCACGAGATGGCGCACATACAGAACCTCGACGTCCGGCTGATGACGCTGCTCGCCGGGATGGTCGGGGCCATCGCACTGATGTCGGACGGGATGGGGCGGATGATCCGGGGCACGCGGCACGTGGGCGGGGGCGGCCGGAGCGGGGGAGGCGGCCGGGGAAAGGGCGGCGGGAACCCGCTGGCGCTGGTGGTGCTGGTGCTCTGGCTGCTCACGCTGGTGGTGGCGCCGATCGTCTCCCGCATCCTCGCGATGGCGGTGAGCCGGAAACGGGAGTACCTGGCGGACGCCACGGGCGCCCAGTTCACCCGGAATCCGCTGGCGCTCGCCTCCGCGCTCGAGAAGCTCGAGGCCGCGGCCTCGCCGACACGCGCCATCACACGCGGCGCGGCGCATCTGTGCATCGTCGATCCGGCGCCGGGCCTGCTCTCGAGCCGGGAAGGCTTCTTCGCCGACGCGCTGGCCTCCCACCCGCCGATCCGGCAGCGGATCTCCCGGCTACAGGGCATGGGGTATCTGCCCGGCACGCCGGCCGCGCCCTCGGGCGCCGCCCAGGCGTAGCCCGCCCGCTCAGCTCACCAGATCGACCATATCCGCGGTGAAGCTGCCCGGATCGAAGGGCAGCTCGATGACCCGGTCCGCGCCCGCGTTCCGCGCCGCCGCGCCGTCGCCCGCGACGAGGGCCACCACGCGATAGCCGCGGACGCGGCGGCGGATCGAATCCGCCGAGCGGATGCGCGCCCGCGGCGCCGGCGCCGCCGAGGAGCAGCACCAGGGTCACGCCGACGCGCACCGCGGCGAGCCGGAGGTCCTCGGTCGTGGCACAGCGCTCGACCGCGAAGCCGGCGTGGCGGAGGAGGAGCACCACGATGCGGGCCATGTCTTCCTCGGCCACCTGCACCAGCGCGGTGCCCCGGTGCGGGGCCGGCGCGCCCAGGTTCTCGGCATCGAGATCCACCATCTGGATCCCCGGCAGGTAGGTCTTGGTATGGATCGCTCGCAGGTCGCCGATCTGCCGCACGATGTCGCTGATGCGGCGCAGCGACGTGCGCAGATCTTCCAGGGCCTGCCGCCGCTGGTCGGGAGGCAGGTCCGGGTCCGCCAGCAGCAGCTCCACGTCGGTCGAGGCCGACATCAGCGGATTGTTGATCCCGTGGTGGAGGGCGACCGTCATCTCGCCGATGGCGGCGAGCCGCTCGGCGCGGACCAGGTCGCGCTCGGCCGCCACGAGCGCCTTGCGCAGCTCCCGGCTCCGCCGGACGCGCTCCAGGATCTCGGGCAGCATCTCGAGCAGCGACTGGTCCTTCGCGAGATAGTCGTCGGCGCCGAGCCGGAGCGCGGCGGCGGCGAGCGACTCGTTGCCGTGGGCCGTGATGAGGACGACGGCGGGGGGATTGGGGCGGGCGCGGATCACCTCGAGGATGTCGAGGCCGCTGGCGTCGGGGAGCTGGTGGTCGAGCAGGACGATGTCGATGCCCGTCCAGCGCCTCGAGCGCCTCGCGCCCCGTGATGACGTGCACGGCCTCGCCGAAGCCTCGCGACCGCACGAGGTGCAGGACCAGCCGCGCGATGGCCGGGTCGTCGTCGACGACCAGAACGCGTGCCGCACCCGGAGCGTCAGCCATGCGCGGGCGCTACCCCTTCGCGGAATCCCACGCGGGCGAATTTCTCCCACCCGGTCTTCCCCCGCCACGCGTCCCACAGTCCGCGCAGCCGCCAGTAGAGCGTGAGCTGGCGATAGCCGACGTTCTCGAGCACCGCGTAGCCCAGCAGGATCAGCACGTCACGCCGGCGGCCGAAGGGCAGGAGCCCGCGCTGCAGCCGGTCGGCCAGCCCGAGCCGGAACCGCCAGGCGCCCACCAGCACCGCGAAGACGTTCACCAGCATGCCGTAGCCCAGCGAGGCGAGCAGGAAGGCCCAGAGGTACTCGTAGTTGATGAATCGGTGGCCCAGCAGGTGCTCCATGAGGACCAGGAAGAGAATGAGGGCGTAGCCGCCCAGCTCGACCAGCGGCCCGAGATACTCGAAGACCCAGAACGTGGGCAGCGCGAACCAGCCGATCCGGCCGTACTTCCTCCGCCACGAGCATGGCCCGATGGTAGCGGAGCGACTCGCGGAGCCCGCGGTACCAGCGGCCGCGCTGCTTCCGCAGCGACTCCATGGTCTCGGGCACCTCGGTCCAGGCCACCGGGTGCGGCAGAAACGCGATGCGCCGGTCCTGCAGCTTGTCGCGCACGAAGCGGTGCAGGCGCACGATGATCTCCATGTCCTCGCAGACCGTGCCGACGCTTCGGCCCGACGTACTCCTCGGTGATGCGGTGCCGGACGAACGGCGTCAGATAGCCGCCGGCGCGGATCACGGTCTCCTTCTCGAACACGGCGAAGACGCCGCTCAGGATGAGGATCGCGTCCATCCGGTCGAGCCCGGTCCGCCCGGTGGTGAACGACCGGAGATACTCCACCATCTGGAACCGGGCGAGCGGACGGGCCGGGAGTCCCACCTTCACGACACGGCTGTTCTGGATGGTGCAGCCGTTGGCGATGGCCACCTGGCCGCCCACCGCCACCACCCGCGGGTCCTCCTGGACCACCCGCATCAGCTCCTTGAGCGCGTGCTGGTCGAGGATCGAGTCGGCGTCGAGCGAGACGAAATAGGGCGTCGTCGAGGCGTTGATGCCGGCGTTGAGGGCGTCCGCCTTGCCGCCGTTCTCCTTGTCGATCACCACCAGGTGCATCAGGCCCGGCGGCAGCGGGATCGTCGCCTCGTACATGCCGCGCACCCGGCGCGGTGCCGATCGCCTCGCGGTACGGGATGTCGGTGCGGCGGAGCCGGAACGCCTGCTTGAGGCGGCTCGAGCGTCCCGTCGGTCGAGCCGTCGTTGACGACGACGATCTCGTGCCGCGGATAGTCGCAATGCACGAGGCTGGTGACGCTGTCGACGATCGTCACCTCCTCGTTGTAGGCCGGCACGATCATCGTGAGCGGCTTGGTGAGGTCGCCGCGATCGATGAGATCGAGGTCCTCGACGAAGTGGCCCGCCACCCGCCGCCGCACCTGCCGGGCCGACAGGATCACGAGCGACAGCGTGTAGGTGTTGTACAGCAGGAAGTAGAAGAGAAAGACCGGCTGCGCCACGAACGCCACCACGATGAGCGCCTGGATGATCGTGTCCTTCACGCGCCCTCCCGCGCCGCGGCGGCGAGGTCCAGCGCGCCGCTCACCCGGTGGCGAATGGACGGGACCGGGTCGGTGTGGGCGACCTCGTGGGCCACCTCGTCCTCGAGCAGCGCGAGTGCCAGCGCGGCCGAGAGCCGGCGGTCCTCGCCCGGGGCGGTCCGCGCCGCCTCGCGCAGTGCCGACAGGTGCGCGACCTCGCCGGAGCGCGCCGCCGGCGGCGCGCGGGTCGAGGCCCGGCGGCAGCGGCACGGGCGTGCCCTGCAGCAGGCGCCCGATGTACGCCGCCGCGCGGACCGCCATCTCCTGGTCGTCGGCCAGGCGCGCGAGGATCTCGATAGCGGCCGGGGTGGGCCGGTCGCGCGCCGCCGATAGCCACCGCCACCTCGCGGCGCACCTCGGCGTCGGGGTCGTCCGCCATTCGGGCCAGCAGCGGCCAGCACTCGACTCCGCCGGCAGCGCCGGCCGCCTCGCGGCGCACGGCCACCACCGGGTCCACGGCCAGGGCCTCGAGCCCCGCGAGGTCCGCCACGTCGGGGCGGTGGCGCCAGAGCGTCGCGATCGCCTCGCGCACCGCGGGCGCGCCGCTCCGCGCCATGACCGGCAGCAGCCGCGGCAGCTCGCGGTGGTGCACGTAGCGGGCGACCTGGGCCACCAGCACGGCTTCGTGCGCCGTCGAGCGGCATTCCCAGGGCGAGATCGACGAACGTGGGAAACGCCGCCTCCGCCAGCTCGGCCACGCTCGCGAGCACGGCCGGGTCGTCGTCGGCGCGGAGAGTCTGGAGCAGGCTTGGCAGCCCGCGCTCCGGCGGGATCCGGGCGAACAGGACGACCGCCGCGCGGCGAACGAGGAGGCTCGGGTCGCCGAGCGCGCGGCGTGCCACCGCCAGCAGCTCGTCGTCGTCGAGCAGGCCGCCGACGGCGGTGAGGGCCGCGGTGCGGACCTCGGGACTGGGATCGCCGCGGATCACCTGCAGCAGGGCGCCGCGGCTCTGCTCGCCCTGGAAGGCGCGGAGACCGCTGATGAGCCGGATCCGCTCGCCCGCATCGAGGATGCTCGCGCATCCCTTCGGCCAGCGAGCGCTCGGCCGCCGGCCGTGGTCTGGGCGCCGAGCGCGCGGAGCTCGAGGTGGCGCGCGGTCGAGAGCTTGCGGCCGAGCAGGCGGTATTCGGCATCGTCCTTGAGGCGCTCGCGGAGGTGCGCCCGCACCGCGGCCTCGTCCGGCATCTCGACGACGCGGGCCACGATGCTGTCCTGCTCGAAGGCGCCCGTCGCGAGCGCGGCGGCCGCGCGCACCGCCATCGGCTCCGGCCGACGGCAGGCGGCGAGCAATCCCGCCTCGCCCCCGGGGACGCGGAGAAGCCCCGCCGCGAGCGCCGCGCGCTCGCGCACGCGCGGCGACGGGTCGTGCTCCAGCAGCCCCAGCACGATCCTCTCCTGGCCGGGCAGCTGCATCCGGCTCGCGGCGTCGAGCGCCGCGGCGCGCACCTCGTCGTCGGGGTCGTGGAGGCCGGCGACGACCGCGACGCGCGCCACCTCGCCGCCCACGCGGCCGGAGGCCTCGATCGCGGCCGCGCGCACGTGCCGGCTCGGCGTCCTGCGAGAGCCCGTCGAGCGCGCCCGCGGCCGCGGCAGGCGGGAGTCGGCCGAGGGTCCGGATGGCCCCGAGCTTTCCGGCCGTGTCTCCGCTGCCGACGAGGACGTCGATCAGCCCCTCCACGGCGACCACGTCGATGTGGCTCACCGCTTCGACGATCGCCTCGCGCATCGCCGAGTCGGCTCCTTCGAAGGCGCGGACCAGGGCCGGCACTGCCGCGGGATCGGACAGCCGGCCGAGCCCCTGGACCGCGGCCTGCCGCACGGCGGAGTCGGCGTCGCCGAGCAGTTCGATCAGCCCTGGGGTCGCACTGCCGACCCGCACGTCCGCGGCGGCGCGCGCACCCGCTTCCCGCGCTTCCGGCCGAGGATCTCGGAGCAGGCGGAGGAAGTCGGGCGCGGCGTCCGCGGCGCGGAGCAGGCCGAGCGCACGGGCCGCCGCGGCGCGCACGCCGGCCTCCGGATCGGCGGTCCGCTCGCGGAGCGGGCCTACCACCTCCGGCCCGCCGAGGCTTCCGAGGACGCCGATAGCGGCGGACCGGACCTCGTCCTCGGGATCGGTCAAGCCCGTCGAGCGCGACCGGCACCGCCTCGGGGGCACCGAGGTCGCCGAGCGCCTCGAACGCGGCGGCCCGGAGCGCCGGTGCGGCGTCGCGCCGAGCTGCCTCGATGAGCTCGGCCGCCAGATCGCGACGCGCGGCGTCGCGGATGGCGCTCACGACCGCCGTCCGGACCTCGAGCGACGGATGCAGCAGCAGCTCCGCGAGCAGCTCGCGGGCGCCGGCGCTGGCGAACTTGACCAGCGTCTCCATCGCCTCGGGGAGCCGTTCGGCGCGCTCGATCATCCCGACCAGCGTCGCCGGCACGCCCAGGCGCTCGAGGCCGACGGCGGCGCGGATCCGGATCTCGGGATCGGGGTCGTCGAGCGCCACGAGCAGCGGCCCCTCGGCGCGCGCGCCGATCTGCTCGAGCGCCTCGACGCTCCGCATGCGCACCCACCAGGCCGGATCGCCGAGCGCGCGGACCAGGCGGTCGATCACCTCGGGGTCGTCGAACTGCCCGAGCGTGCCGGCGATGCGCGCGCGGACGAACGGCGCCGGATCCGAGAGCAGGTGGTCGAGGAGGTAGGCGATCGCGCGGCGGTCGCCGAGGCGGCCGAGCGCCGTGGCGCACTTGGCCCGCACCTCGTCCTCGAGGTCGCCGAGGCCGCGCACGAGCACCGGGAAGGCGCGCTGGGCGCGGACCTCGCCCAGCACGTTGGCGGCCCAGGCGCGCGCCGGATGGCGGCCGGGCTGCTCGAGAAAGGCGACCAGCGGATCGACCACCAGAGCGCCGTGGCGGGTGAGAATGTCCGCGATGCGCGGCGCGAGCCAGACCTCGGCGGACTTGAGCGACTCGATCAGCGGCTCCACCGCGCGCGGGTCGGCAATGCGGGCGAGCGCGCGGAGGGCGATCTCGCGCACGTCGCCGTCTTCGATCCGGGTGGCCTGCACGGTCTCGAGCAGCGCCGGCACCGCCTTGGCGTTGCCGACCCGCCCCAGCAGCTCGGCCGCGAAGGCGCGCTCCCGCCACTGGCGCGCGGTCCGCAGCCGCTCGATGTAGCGGTCCACCAGGCCGAGGCGGTCGTAGACGTCGAGCAGCCACTCCGGGCGCTCGGAGGTGCCGCGGGCCTGCTCCTCGAGCACGGCCTCGAGCGCCTCGAGGTCGAGGAGCGTCCGGATGCGGTGAATGCTCCGGGTCGAGCAGGGCGCGCTCGCGCGTGGCCAGCTCGGCGACGAGCTGTCGGTACAGGCCTTTCCGCCGGGCAAGGCGGCGCTCGAGGCGATTGAGGTAGGAGGTGTAGCCGAACCAGACGACGACCGCGAGCACCCCCACGCCGAGCATGACGCTCGCGACGATCAGAATGATCGTGAGCGTGCTCACGCCCGGATGACCAGGAGGAGCTGCTCACGTCACGGTTGCGCGTCGTCCAGAAAAACGAGCGCCTGGCGCCGGGAGACCACGGCCTCCAGCGCCTCGTGGATGGCGGGATCGATGGCGGTGCCCACGAGGTCCCGCATCCGCTCCACGGCCTCCTCGGGAGGCATCTTCTCCTGGTAGGGCCGGGCGGTGGTGAGGGCGTCGTAGATCTCGACCGTGCCGATGACCCGGGCGCCGAGCGGAATGGCGTCTCCGGCGAGGCGGTCGGGATAGCCGAAGCCGTCCCAGCGCTCGTGGTGGCTCCGCACGCAGGTGATCACGTCCCGCAGGTGGACCAGCGGCGCCAGGATCTGCGAGCCGACCAGCACGTGCTGCTTGACGTGCTCGTACTCCTCGTCGCTCAGGGGTCCCGGCTTGTTCAGGACCTCCTCCCGGATGCCGATCTTGCCGATGTCGTGCAGCCGCCCGGCGGTGCGCACGATCTCGATCTCCTCGTCGGGGCAGCCCAGATGGGCCGCGACGCTGGCCGACAGGTCGGCGACCCGCGCGGAGTGCCCGCGCAGGTAGGGGTCCTTGGCTTCGAGCGCGTTGACGAGCGCCTCGAGGGTGGCCACCGAGATCCGCTCCTGTGTCGCCTGATCGTGCCGGCGCTCGGCCGCGCCAAGCGCGACCTCCTCCTTGAGCCAGCTGGTGATCCGCTGCCCCTCGATGAGCGTGTGCCGCTTCTCGAGCGCGCGGGAAATGGCCCGCCCGAGATGGGCCAGGTCGATCGGCTTGAGGAGATAGTCGAAGGCGCCGCGCTGCATGCAGAGCGCCGCGGACGTGGCATCGTTGACGGCCGTGAGCATCAGGATGGCGGCAGCGGGCTCCAGCTCCAGGATCCGGGGCACCAGGTCGATCCCGTTGGTACCAGGCAGGTTCACGTCGAGGAGAATGCCCGTGATCTTCTGGCGCTCGCAGGATCGCGAGGGCCTCCTCGCCCGTCGCGGCGACCGAGACCTCGAAGCCTTGATGGACCAGATATTTCCTGACGGCGTTGCGGATGGCCTCTTCGTCGTCCACGACGAGGAGGCTGACTGGACCGTCCGTTGGGGCCACGCGGACTCCTCCACCAGGCGGGCGGCCTGGGTGGTGCGCCCACGCCTCAAGGGAAGCGGACGCTCTGGATGTTCAGGGTACCGGGAAGGTAGGAGGCGGGGAAGACAGGGTCAATCACCCGACGAACTCGACCGCGACGCGCTCGGGAATGAGTCCCGCCGCGTGGCCACGATCGAGCAGCGTCTGAACCGCCTCGCGGCCCCGCGGGCCGTAATCCACGGTCCAGTCGTTGACGTACATGCCGACGAAGGTGTCGGTGCGCTCGTCGCCGATGCCGCGGTTGAACTGCTTGGCATGCGCCAGGGCCGGCGCCCGGTGCTCCAGCGCGTACACGATGCTGGCCCGGAGATCCCGGGCGATCTGGTCGATGACCGCGCGGCCGAGAT
This sequence comes from uncultured Gemmatimonadales bacterium, assembly GCA_963804125.1. Classification (GTDB taxonomy): domain Bacteria; phylum Gemmatimonadota; class Gemmatimonadetes; order Gemmatimonadales; family GWC2-71-9; genus CAVVWJ01. The sequence continues at coordinate 149,507 of CAWDPF010000008.1, read as the reverse complement.
TCCGCCGGACGGCGTTGCCGCCGAGCGGGAGGGGCAGGCCGGTGTCCTCCAGCCACCACGCACCCAGGTCGGCCCAGAGGTGGAGGCCGGTGTCGGCGTAGGTCAGCTGGCCCTCGTGAATGAGCAGCCCCACGTCCACGTCGCCCCGGTGGACCGCGTCCTCGATCTGGTCGAACGGAATCACGACCGCCACCACGTCCGGCTGATACAGCTGGAGCGCCAGGTAGGCGGTGGTCAGCTTGCCGGGCACGCCGACGCGGAGGCCCCGGAGCGCGGCGCGCGGATCCGACGGGCGCGGGCCGGGTGGCCACCAGCCGGGGCCCGTAGCCGTCGCCCATGGAAGAGCCCGAGCCGAGCAGCGCGTAGTCGCGCCAGAGATACGCGTAGGCATGGATCGAGACCGCCGTCACCTCGAGCTCCGCCTGGCGGGCCCGCTGGTTGAGCGATTCGATATCCGACAGCTCGTGGACGTAGCGCAGGTCCCCGGTGTCGATCTTGCCCTCCGCCAGCGCGTAGAACATGAACGCGTCGTCGGAGTCGGGGCTGTGGGCGACACGGATGGTGCGGGTCATGGTGTGGCGCTTTCGGCCTGGCGTTTGAAGTCTTCGATGGCCGGCTCGTGCTCGCGGTACTCGATCCGGTTCGCCTTGAGCTCGGCGTCGTAGTGCGACAGGAACTCGCGGCCGGCCCGCCGCGCGGTGGCGGTGTCGCCCTGGAGCTCGGCCGCGGTCCCGCGCACGATGTACCCGAACAGGTGGCCCGGGCTCCGGGCGAGAATGGTGTCGGCCAGCGCCAGCGCGCCGCCGGCGTCGCCGACCTGGAGCCGGAGCACCGCGGCGTGGTAGCGGGCATCGGTGTTGATGGAGTCGAGCTGGGCGTAGGCGCCGAGCGCCATCGGCGTGAAGCGCTCGACCTGCGCGGTGTCGCGCCGCTCGGCGGCCTGCATCACGCGGTTGAACAGCCGGTCGAACCGCTCGCGCGGGGTCATCTGGCTGATGTCGGGTGCGGCGCCGGCCGCCCCGGCGCTGAACGGCCCGCCCGCCGGGCCCTGCCTCGCGGGCGCCCTGCGCGCCGGCGTTGGCCATGTCGGGGGCCACGGGAGCGGGGGCGTCGCGCACCACCGTGAAGAGGATGGCGGCCAGCAGGATCACGCAGAGCCCGCCGGCCACGATCCAGGCGGTCCGCTCGCGCGGCGGCAGGCGGGTTGCCGCCGGGCCGGCGCCGCGGACCGGTGGGCCGGCCGCACCGGTGGCAGAACCGGGCCTGGGGCGACAGCTCGGCCCGGCAGCCGGCGCAGGTGCGCGCCACGAGGCTCGCGCCGCAGGCGCTGCAGAAGCTGCCCGAGGCGGCGCTGCCGCAGGCCGGGCAGACGGAAGGGGAGGCGGTCATCGCGGCAGAAGCGTACACCGATGCCGAAGCCGGGAAAAGGACGCCCGGGGCCTTACCCCACGACCACTCCCGGGATTTCTTTCAGCGGTCATCGCGCGTCCTTCCCACGACACCTACCCGGCACGGAGACAAGCAGACATGGCGCACGCCAAGCAGCGGTCGAGCGGCGCGGTCGAACGCCCCAGCCTCGACAACTTCCCGACCGACCTCAGCGGGGCCCGGAAGGAGGACCTGCTCGAGGTCTCGAAGCGCTTCGGCGTCGATTTCATGCGGCTGCAGTTCACCGACATCATGGGCATCAACAAGAACGTCGAGGTGCCGCGCAGCCAGTTCGGCAAGGCGCTCGACGGGGAGATCATGTTCGACGGGTCCTCGATCGAGGGGTTCGTGCGGATCGAGGAGTCGGACATGCTGCTCAAGCCCGATCTCGCCACCTTCCGGATCCTCCCGTACGACGACGAGGGCGGCCGGGTGGCGCGGCTCCTGTGCGACATCTACACGCCCGGACGAGCAGCCGTTCGCCGGGTGTCCGCGCCTGACGCTCAAGCGCCAGCTGGCCCGGGCCAAGAAGCTCGGCTTCACGATGATGGCGGGGTGCGAGGCGGAGTTCTTCCTGTTCGAGAAGTCGCCCGACGGCTCGTCCACGACGGCCACGCACGACTCGGCGTCCTACTTCGACCTCGGGCCCGCTCGACAAGGGCGAGGAGATCCGCCGGGTCATCGTCGAGCAGCTGGTCGAGATGGGGTTCGAGGTCGAGGCCGCGCACCACGAGGTGGCGCAGGGGCAGCACGAGATCGACTTCAAGTACGCGGACGCGCTGGTCACGGCGGACAACCTCACGACCTTCAAGTTCGTGGTCCGCAACGTGGCCAACCGCTACGGCTACATCGCCTCGTTCATGCCGAAGCCGATCCAGGGGATCAACGGCAGCGGGATGCACACGCACCAGTCGCTGTTCCGCGGCAAGGAGAACGCGTTCCACGATCCCAAGGGCCAGTACCAGCTCTCCCGGGTGGCGCTGAGCTACGTCGAGGGCCTGCTGCAGCACGCCCGCGGCTTCTGCGCCATCACCAATCCGCTGATCAACAGCTACAAGCGGCTGGTGCCGGGCTACGAGGCGCCGAGCAACGTGGCCTGGTCCACGCGGAACCGCTCGCCGCTGGTCCGGATCCCGGACCGCCGGGGCCTCGGGACCCGCTGCGAGCTCCGGATGCCCGACCCGGCCTGCAACCCGTACCTCGCGCTCACCGTCCAGCTCGCGGCCGGCCTCGACGGCGTCGAGCAGAAGCTCGAGGCCCGCGAGCCGGTCCACCGCAACGTCTTCACGATGAGCTTCCGCGACCGCCGGAAGTACCGGATCGACGAGCTGCCGCGGGACCTGCACGAGGCGCTCGAGCTGTTCGAGAAGGACGACGTGGTGAAGGAGGCCCTCGGCGAGCACCTGACGGAGCGGTTCCTCGAAGCCAAGCGGAACGAGGTGCTGCAGTACAACCTGCAGGTGAGTCAGTGGGAGATCGATACGTATCTGGGGAGGTATTAGGGTGGTCAGGCGGTCAGGCGGTCAGGCGGTCGGCGGTCAGGCGGTCAGGCGGTCAGGCGGTCAGGCGGTCAGGCGGTGATGCTGGGCCGTACGCAGGAGGATCGGCTGAAATGCAAGTGAAGCCCAGGGCTCACTGACCGCCTGACCGCCCGCCCGCCTGACCGCCCGATGCGCTCGTCAGCTCCAGCGTCACCCGCCCGAACGGCAGCGGCAGGTCCAGCTCGACCGGCAGCCGCCGCGCGTCGTCGGTCATGGTGACGTTCATCAGGAGATTGCGGGACGTGATCTCGAGGTTGAAGGCCGGCACCGTGCGGCCGTCCGGCAGCTGCCACTCGACCCGGCCGAGGACCCGGACCTGGATCGGGTTGTACCCCGTCTTGAAGTAGCGCGGGATCTGGTAGGTGGCGCCCACCTTGAGCGGGGCCGTGCGGAGATAGTAGAGGAACGCGAGCTCGTCGAGCGGGTTTCGCGGCGCGGCCCAGTCCTGGGGGACACCGTCCTGGCGATACCGGCTCGAATCAGGGACAATCTGGAACCGCGACTCGTCCACGCTCCCGCCCTGGTAGAGCTTGCGGTGAAAGCGCAGCGAGTTGAACCCGCGGGCGCCGACGTACGAGGTGAGGTCCGCACCCACCCGGATGCCCATCGGCCGGCCCTCGCCCGTGGCCGCGAAGACGAACGCCTCGGCGCCCCGCTCCCGGGTCATCGGGTTGACCGTCATCCGGGCGGTGCCGATCGGGATGACCCCGAGCTTGGCCTCGTACTCCAGGGTCTCCCCCACCGCGAACGGGTACGGGAGCGGTGAGACGGGCGAGCAGCGCGGCGTGGGCGAGCAGCGTGGTGGCCAGCATAGTCGATCCTTCGAGGGGAACAGGTGCACGATAATCGGTGAGAGCCGGACGCGACAACCATGCCAACCTCCACTCCCGCCGGTTTCCTGCTCGATCTCGACGGCACCCTGTACACCGGCGACGCGGCCATTCCCGGAGCCGCCGATGCGCTTTCGGGGCTCCGGGCGCGCGCCGTGCCCTTCCGGCTCGTCACCAACACCACCAGCCGCTCGCGCCGCATGCTGGTCGACCGGCTGGCGGGCTATGGGCTGGCGGTGGCGCCAGAGGAGATCGTCACCGCTACCCTCGCCGGCGTCGAGCTGGTCCGGGCGGCCGGGTACCGGCGCGTGGCCCCGTTCGTCCCGGCCGGCGCACTCGAGGACATGGATGGGCTCGCGCTCGCGGGCGGCACGTCGGGCCGGCCGCGCGCCGCGGCCGACGTGGTCGTGCTCGGCGACCTCGGTGAGCGCTGGACGTTCGCGCTGCTGCAGGAGGCGTTCGAGCAGCTGATGGCGGGCGCCGCGCTGGTGGCCCTCTCCCGCGATCGCTACTTCCGCCAGGGGGACCGGCTCGCGCTGGACGCGGGCCCGTTCGTCGCCGCGCTGGAATACGCGTCCGGCGCCACCGCCGCCGTGGCCGGGAAGCCCAGCCCGGCGTTCTTCGAGGCCGCGGTCCGGAGCCTCGGGCTCGCCGGCGGACCGGTCGGTCGCGATGGTGGGAGACGATCTCTGGAGCGACGTCGAGGGCGCCCAGCGCGCGGGCCTGCAAGGGTGGCTGGTCCGAACCGGCAAGTTTCGCGAGGACGCCCTTCGGGGCAGCGGGATCGCGCCCGATCGCATCCTCTCCAGCGTGACCGAACTGTTGTGATCGCGGTGGTATCTTTCCCACCCCCGTGATCTGGAGTGCGTTTGCGGTTTCGGCATCTCCTGCCGCTGTCGATCCTGTTCGTTCCCCTCGACCTCGCCGGGCAGGCGCCGGTGGATTCGGCGCCTGCCGCCGCGGCCACGCAGGGCGGCGACACGCTGCGGGGCGTGGAGCTCGACCGCCGGGACATCTTCGATCCCAACGAGCGCGGGCTGGGTCGCGCGCCTCGGCAACGCGCTCCACATCCAGACCCGGGCGGCCACCATCCGCCGGGAGCTGCTGTTCCGGCCGGGGGAGCCGTTCGACTCGGCGCGCGTGGCCGAATCCGAGCGGAACCTCCGGGCACTCGGCGTCTTCCGGCGCGTGGTCATCGACACGGTGCGGACCGACTCGGGACTGGTGGCCCGGGTCCTCACCAAGGACGGGTGGAGCACCAAGGCCGACTGGCGCTTCCGGAGTACCGGCGGCGAGGTGGCATTCACGATCGGGCTGGTCGAGGACAACCTGCTCGGTACGGCATCGTCGGCGGCGGTGCGCTACAAGAAGACCCCCGACCGGACCTCCGTCACGCTCGCCTTCCGCCGGCCGCGGCTGTTCGCCGGCGCGGTCGGCCTGGCCGCGGTCTACGAGGATCGCTCGGACGGGCGTCTCAGCGGCCTCGCCCTCGACCAGCCGTTCTATTCGCTCACCTCGCGGCGCGGGTTCCGGCTCGAGGCGGAGGACCGCGACGAGCGCGTGCTTCGCTTCTTCGACGGCGCCAACGAGGCGCGCGACAGCCTGACCCACCGATACACGCTCGTCCGCGGATCGGCGGCGGTGGCGCTCCGCGCGTCGTCCGAGGGATACCTGCGGCTGGGCATGCAGGCGCAGGTGCGGCGCGAGGATTTCCGGCCGGAGGGCTCCGTCGCGCCGTTCGAAAAGACGGTCACGGGCGCGGTCGGGCCCTACGTCACGTGGAGCCGCACCCGGTTTCTGGTGACCCGGGGGTACGCCGGCTTCGCGCGCGAGGAGGACGTGGACCTGGGGCTCACGGTGCGCGCCGGCCTGATGGCGGCACCCGAGGCATTCGGCTACGAGCGCGACGGCATCGCGCCCGCTGGCGAGCGCCCGGCTCGGCGTGCGGGTCCCCGGCGGGTTCGGCTACCTGGAGGCGCTGGCGGGTGGACTCTACGACGCAGGCGGGGCTCGACAGCGGCTCGGTCCAGCTCGCCGCGACGGCGGTGCTTCAGCCCGGCCCCAACCAGGTCGGCATCCTGCATCTCGAGGGCGGGTGGCTGAAGAATCCGGTGCCCGGGACCGAGTTCGATCTCGGACTGGGCACCGGCCCCCGCGCATTCCGGAGCCATGCCTTCACCGGCGACCGGTCCTACTTCGGCACCGCCGAATACCGGGTCACGGTCGTCGACGACTTTCTCGGCATGATCGGGCTCGGCATCGCGGGGTTCGTGGACCACGGCGGCGCGTGGTACGCGGGAGAGCGGCGGCGGACCGGCTGGGACGCCGGCATCGGCCTTCGGCTGGGCGCCAGCCGCTCCACCGACACCGACGCCCTGCGCTTCGACTTCGCGCGCCGCTTCGGGAACGACGCCCAGGGCGCCGGGTGGGTCGTCACGGTGGGCAAGGGGTTCGTCTTCTCGCCTCTGGGGCGCCGGCCGCTATAATTGGGCGTCCCCAACCGAGCTGCCCATGACCGATTCCGCTCCTCCGACGAAGCGCCGCCTCCGGTGGCCCATCCTCCTGGGCCTCCTGATCATCCCCCTGGTCCTGTTCACGCTGTACGTGGGGCTGGCCTTCTCGTGGAGCTACTCGGAGGGCGAGCGCGCCGGCGTTCTGCAGAAGTTCAGCCGCCGGGGATGGGTCTGCAAGACGTACGAGGGCGAGCTGGCGATGTCGATCGTCCCGGGCGTCACGCCGACCATCTGGGACTTCAGCGTCCGGGACGATGCCGTCGTTCCCCGTCTCAATGCCGCGATGGGCAAGCGCGTGACGCTCCACTACAGCGAGCACCCCGGCATTCCCACCACCTGCTTCGGCCACACCGCCTACTTCGTGGACAGCGTCACCGTGATGCAGTAGCTGGCCTACAGCTGCCGGCTCACCAGCACCGCGACGACGATGACCGCCAGGATGAGCAGCACCAGGTTCAGAACGGTGATGCCTCGGCGGCTGCGGAGCCTTCCATGTTCGTGACGCATGTCTCACCTCGCTCGGCTTCCCGGGTAGCGTGCATTCGACTCCGGCCCAGGGATGCAGTGTGATCGATGTGGCCGTCATTCTCAACCCGGCGTCCGGCTCTGCCGGCCGGCGACGCGACGCCCGAACGGATCGTCGAGCTCTTCGCCGCCGAGGGACGGACGGCGACGATTCTGGCCGCGGCGCCCGGCCGCACGGTGGCCGATCAGGCGCGTGCGGCGGTCGAGGCGGGATGCCGGCGTCGCCGTCGCGGCCGGCGGAGACGGCACCGTCAACGCCGTCGCCACGGCGGTCCTGGGGCGAGACATTCCCCTCGGCGTGCTCCCGATGGGCACGCTCAACCACTTCGCCAAGGACCTCGGCCTCCCGCTCGAGCTTGCGGAAGCCGTGCGCGTCGTGGCGCGAGGGGACCGTGCGCCGGGTGGACGTGGGCCAGGTGAACGGCCGGGTCTTTCTCAACAACTCGAGCATCGGCGTCTATCCCCGGGTCGTGGAGCTCCGGCGCCGCTGGGAGTCCACCGGCCTGGGCAAGTGGGTGGCGGCCCTCTGGGCGTCGCTGGTCGTGCTGCGCCGCCGGCCGTTCATGGGCGTCCGGATCCGGACCGCCGACGAGACGGTCGTCCGCCTCACGCCGTTCGTGTTCGTGGGCAACAACGAGTACCGCATGGTTGGCCTGCAGGCAGCCTCGCGCGAGTCGCTCACCGGCGGGCGGCTGGCGCTGTACGTGATGCACGCGTCCCTGCGGCGAAGCCTGCTGGTGCTCGCCTGGCAGGTCCTGTGGCGAGGCGTGGACCAGGTGCGGGAGCTCGAGCTCTTCCTGGTCTCCGAGGCAACGGTCGAGACCCGTCGGCGGCGCCTTCAGGTCGCGCTGGACGGCGAGGTGGCGGTGCTCGCCTCGCCGCTCGAGTACCGGATCCTGCCGCTGGCGCTGCCCGTGATGGGGCCTCGAGCCGGAGGTGTCCGACAATAGTTCATGCTTGCCGGGGCCCGTTCGGGGTGCGGCGAGACAGTTTGGCAGCCTGGGTTGCCTTCCCCTGTCCACCCGGACATGTTCCCCCCACTGTCCGTTGTCCTTCCGCCGCTGACCCGGCACGCTCCGCCTGCGACAACCTCTCTCCGTGGACCGGTCACCCGTTCTTGTCGGTGGTGATCTGACGCACAGAGGATCTGCTCCCCCAGCTGGAGAATTCTGCATGCGTCGGTTGCGTATAGGCATTTTGGACCTGGTCACAAAGAGCCCCAAGCCATCGCTGTACGGTCGGCTCATGAACGCCAACCTGGCGAGCATCATGCCCCAGGTCATCGGCGTCTGGTGTGAGCAGGAGGGTCACGACGTGACCCTGGTTTGCTACACGGGGATGGAGGATCTGCTCGAGGAGCTGCCCTCCGACCTCGACGTGCTGTTCATCGGGGCGTTTACCCAGTCGGCGCAGCTGGCGTACGCGTTGAGCAACCTGTACCGGAAGAAGGGCGCCGTCACCGTGCTGGGCGGCCCGCATGCGCGATGCTATCCCGAGGACTCCCGCAAGTACTTCGACTACGTGCTGGGCTTCACCGACCGCGGCGTCGTGGCCGACATGCTGCGCGACTGCCAGCCGAACCGTCCGCTGGGCGTGCACATGGCCGCGGCCTCGCAGCCGGTGGAGCTGCCGACGCTGCGTGAGCGGTGGAAGTTCACCGCCGCCACGCTCAAGAAGGCGCCGACCATCAAGATCGTCCCGATGATCGGGAGCCTCGGCTGCCCGTACACCTGCAGCTTCTGCATCGATTCGACCGTAGATTACCAGCCCCTCGGCTTCGACGACCTGCGCGACGACCTGGCGTTCCTCCTCACCAAGATCAAGAACCCGATCGTCGGCTGGCACGACCCGAATTTCGGCGTGCGGTTCGACGACTACATGGAGGCGGTGGAGGCGGCGGTGCCGCAGGGACGGATGCGGCACATCGCGGAGAGCAGTCTGTCGCTGCTCGCCGAGCCGCACCTCAAACGGCTCCGGCAGAACGGCTTCCAGGCGATCCTGCCGGGGATCGAGTCGTGGTATGACCTCGGCAACAAGTCCAAGACCCGCCAGAAGGGCATGGACAAGGTGAAGCAGGTCGCGGATCACGTGAACATGATCCTGCGCTACATCCCCTACATCCAGACCAACTTCGTGCTCGGCCTCGACGGGGACATGGGGCCCGAGCCGTTCGAGCTGACCAAGACCTTCATCGACCTGTCGCCGGGGGCGTTCCCCGCGTACTCGCTGCTCTCGGCCTTCGGCCGCGCGGCGCCGATGAACCTGGACTACCAGCGCGACGGGCGCGTGCTGCCGTTCCCGTTCCACTTCCTGAACAACAACCACGCCATGAACGTCCGGCCCAAGAACTACAAGTGGGGCGAGTTCTACGACGGACTGATCGACGTGACGAGCTACTCGTTCTCGTGGCGGGCCATCGCGCGGCGCATCCCGGCCACGCCCACGGCGATCCCGAAGTGGATGAACGTCGTGCGCGCGATGTCGTCGGAGGGCTGGGGGCGCATCGATTACCACACCAAGATCCGCAAGCTGATCGACACCGACCGGTCGGTCCGCGCGTACCTGGACGGCGAGACGACGGTGCTGCCGGAGTTCTATCACAACCGGATTCGCCACGACCTCGGCCCGATGTATCAGTATCTGCCCGAGGGCGCGATCTATCACGATCCGACTGCCTACCTCAGCTCGGTGGCCGAGGAGCCCGCGCTCGCGCCGGTGGCGCTGCGGAGCCGCCGGGCGGGCTGACGGGCAGGTGGTCGGGCGGTCGGGCGGTCGGGCGGGCAGGCGGACAGCGGTCGGTTGGGAGTCACCCTGAGCGCAGCGAAGGGGGCATGCCTCTAAGCATGCCCCCTTCTTGCTGCGCTCAGGTGACTCGGCGCTCACCACCCCCGCCTCAGCTATCCGCCGGCCGCGTCCGCATGTTGATCCAGGACCCCACCCGCTTCTGCCCGCCGCGAAATTCGAAGTGCTCCTCCGAGATCAGTCGCTCCCCCTGCGGAGTCGCCGGCGCGGTCAGGTGCCAGAGCAGCAACTGCTGGCCGATCACGGACGCCGGCATCCAGACGCCGGGCGGCACGCCCGGGTAGACGGAGGCGTACTCGGGTTTGAGGCGGGCTTCGCGGATGGTACTTTGCACGCGATTCCTCCAAACGTGGTGTCCATGGACAACGCGGCGGCCGATACCCTCTGCAAACGCGCGATGGTGGAGCTGGTCTTCCTCCTGGCGCACCAGCGGCATCCCAAGAGCCGGGAGCGCCGCGACTGGTCGCTGCTCCGGAGCCTCGTGCGCGAGGGACTCGCCCTCGGTCCGCGCGCCGACGAGCTCCAGGACGGACCATGGCACATCGGCCAGCGGCCGCTCCGCCGGCCAGGGCGGAACGGGATGCGATTCGTCCCGCTGGTGACGCGCGGCGGGACCGAGATCATGATGCCCACCCCGGAGGAGGCCGAGAACCTGGTGGCCTTCCTCAACTGGTGCGGCATGCCGGAATTCGGGGATCGCTGAGACGGGAGACGTCCCGTGGGCCGAAGATGCTGCGGGGAAGGGCGGGAGGGAAGGGGCGCGCCGGGGTGCTGAACCGGCTGGCAAACCCGACCACCGCCCGAGCATCTCCGGCGGGATCCCGGTACCCGTGTCCCGGACTTCGATCCAACCGAACCGATCCTCCCGCCACCTCCTCGCCCTCCACCTCGATCGTGATACCGCCGCCCGCCGCCCGCATCCCGTCCTATCGAATTCGAGCGCAAGAACCGGAGTGTCAGACCGCGCGGACGCCGCTAGACTGGGTCTCGTGACGATGGCACCCGCGAGAGGAGGACATATGAGCCGGTCAGCCAGGCAAGCGCAGCTCGCAGCCGGGACGATCAACGACCACCGGTGGACAGCGGTGGTCACCCGAGACGCTTCGGCGGACGGAACCTTCGTCTATTCGGTCAGGACCACCGGCGTGTACTGCCGGCCATCCTGTTCCGCGCGTCCGGCGCGGCCGGAGAACGTGCGGTTCCACGCCACCTGCGCGGACGCGGTGGCGGCGGGCTTCCGGCCCTGCAAGCGGTGCACGCCGGACCAGCCGTCGCTGCTCGAGCGGCAGGCCGCGACGGTGACGCGCGCCTGCCGGCGGATCGAAGCCTCCGACGCAGGCACCGAGCCTGGAGGCGCTGGCCGAGGCGGCGGGCATGAGCCCCTTCCACTTTCACCGCGTGTTCCGGGCCCTCACCGGCCTGACGCCGCGCGGATACGCGATCGCGCACCGGGAGAGCCGGGTGCGCCGAGAACTCGAGAGGAGCAATACCGTGACACGGGCAATCTATGAATCGGGCTACAACTCGAACGGGCGATTCTACGCCAAGTCGGACGCCGTCCTCGGCATGACGCCGACCGTCTATCGCGCCGGAGGCGCGACGGCCGAGATCCGGTTCGCCATCGGCGAGTGCTCGCTGGGTGCGATCCTGGTGGCACGGAGCGACCGGGGCGTATGCGCGATCATGCTGGGCGACGACCCCGACGCGCTGGCTCGCGACCTCCAGGAGCGCTTTCCCCGGGCCGAGCTGATTGGTGGCGACGCCGAGTTCGAGGAGCTGGTGGCGAAGGTGGTGGGATTCGTCGAGGCGCCCGGCCTCGGCCTGGACCTGCCGCTCGACGTGCGGGGCACGGCTTTCCAGCAGCGGGTGTGGCAAGCGCTGCGGGAGATCCCGGCGGGCCGAACCGCGACGTACGGCGAGATCGCCGGCCGCATCGGGGCGCCTGGGGCGGTTCGGGCGGTGGCGGGTGCCTGCGCCGCGAATCCGCTGGCGGTGGCGATCCCCTGCCATCGGGTGGTGCGGACTGACGGCTCGCTCTCCGGGTACCGGTGGGGAGTCGAACGGAAGCGGGCGCTGCTGGAGCGGGAGAGCCGGTCGTGACGGCGGTCGAGACGGTGGCGTCCGGCTCGGCGCCGGGGCGTGAGCTGACTGCCACCGCGGCGCAGCCGTCGAGCGGGTCGGCGCCCTCGCGTGGGACCGGGTATCCAGCGAGCTCGACGCGCACGGCTGCGCAGTGCTGGAGCGGCTGCTCGCGCCGGAGGCGTGCGAGGCGCTGGCCGCGCTCTATCCGGACGACGGACACTTCCGGAGCCGGGTGGTCATGGCGCGGCACGGCTTCGGCCGCGGGGAGTACAAGTACTTCAGCTATCCGCTCCCGGAGACCATTGCCGGCCTGCGCACGGCGCTCTATGCGCGCTTGTCACCCGTGGCCAATCGCTGGAACGAAGCGCTGCGGCTCGATGTCCGGTACCCCGCCGAGCATCGCGACTTCCTGGCGCGGTGCCACGCGGCGGGCCAGCGCAAGCCGACGCCGCTGCTCCTGCAGTACGGCCCGGACGACTTCAACTGCCTGCACCAGGACCTCTACGGCGAGCACGTCTTTCCGATCCAGGTGGCGGTCCTGCTGTCGGAGCCCGGCCGGGACTTCACCGGCGGCGAGTTCGTGCTCACCGAGCAGCGTCCGCGGATGCAGTCACGGGCGGAGGTGGTGCCGCTCCGGCAGGGGGACGCGGTCGCGTTCGCGGTACATCACCGGCCGGTGCAGGGGACGCGGGGTGTGTACCGGGTGAACCTGCGGCACGGGGTGAGCCGCATCCGCTCGGGGCGGCGGCACACGGTGGGGATCATTTTCCATGACGCGGAGTGAGGCGCGGCGCGCACCGCGCAGGGGCGCTCATCGCCATGCTGACGACGGTAGGCAGCACCACGGTGGTCGCCCAGCAGCCGAGCACTCGGCTCCGAGCCGGCCGAGCTCCAGATCCGGAGCTCGCTCCGAGCGTTCTATTTCAGCCTGGCGCATCACGACTGGGAGGCGCTCGCCGCCGGGATTCTGCCTGCCAAGGTGATTGCCCATCATCCGGCGCCGCCGGCCATCGTGGCGGCCTCGCAGCCGCACGAGCGCCCGGCGAATTGCGCTCCGGCGATTGCGGAGCGCGTGGAAGGACGCTGAGATCACGATCGACGCCGGTTGGGCGGCGGCCTCGGTGGCCGGGTGCGGCGCCGGTGAAGTCGGGTCCGGCGAGGCGGGCGGCAACGATGCTGGGGCGGACGAGTTTCGCTTCATCGAGTTCGACGGGCGCTGGTGGATCGTCCACATCGAGCTTTCCCACGATCCTGGCGCCCTTCAGCTTGCAAGGTAGGTGCGCCTCTCCCGACTCGAAGCTGTCCCCCAACCAGCGCTCCAGCCGTAAGTCCATACGGGGCAATGGCGTCGACCTGATTGCGGAACTTGTTGTCGCACATTAGGTTTGCTGTCCTTCGGCGCCGTAGCCAAGTGGTAAGGCAGAGGTCTGCAAAACCTCCATCATCGGTTCGATTCCGATCGGCGCCTCTTTGATGCTGCAACAACTTACGGGCCACCCGTTGAGGTGGCTCGTTCGCGTTCGGAAGGATTTTGGGAAGATTACGGACCCGGTGAAGTGCCCTTACTTGCGGTGCGCGACTCGAACGAGCGACCTTGCTCCGGAGGCACCCGAGCGAGCGGGCGCCATCGGTCAAGCGCTGTCAGTACAACGATTCACCCAGTCCTGACGGATGTTCGGGCGGCCGAGCCGCGGGCCAGTCCGCTCCTCCCAAGTCCACGTCATTCCATCCATGCACCTTGACCTCGAACGAGTGACGGGGGTTAAGATGGAGGCATGGCATCAACCGATCCTCATCAACCCTACACCGGCCCCGAGCGCCGCAGTCGCAGTCGCAAGGGTGAGCTCGTCGAGACTCGACTCATCGCCCTAGGGGTGGGTGCCGTATTGCTCGGTCTTCTCTGGTTGGGATACAGTGTGGTCCGGTACGTCAATCACCGCTGAGTTGCGGCGGAACGGGTAGCGCGATCTACCTGCTGTCGTATCGGGAGGTCGCTAGCGCCGCCCTGCCGTCGCTGTAGGAAATGACATACACCTGGTCGTACGCACTCGCTTTCCATTTCGGCGGTTCCGGAGTGACGCCGAGGGCCGCCGCGAGCTGCGGGATCTCTTCGTGGTTCCAGCAGATGAGGACGGTCTTCCCGGCGTAGGCCGGGTCCGCCAGAATCAGGCTCGCGAGCGCGGCGTAATCCTTACCGAGGAACGGAGTCTGCACGGGCAGCTTGAGCACCCTGGCCAGTGGCGCGACCGTTTCCTGGGTGCGCTGTCCGTTATCGTCCTTCGTGGTCCGCGTCGCGAACACCGCCACCGGCAAGCCGAATCTGGTCATTGCCGGATCGGTCGTGATGAACGACACGAGCCGCTCGGAACGCAGCACGCCTGCCCGCGACAAATGGGGGTCTTCCGGATCGGCCGGCTTGTCGGCGTGGCGAATCAGGATGATCTGTGCCGGCCGGGGGATCGGAGAATGAGCCGGTCTCGGTGTGGAGCAAACGGACAACAACACGACCGCGTACTTGATCCACGTCAATGTCGTTCACCTCCCTGGCTGCTGACTGCAACTCCGGCCACCTCAATGCTGGCCAGGTTGATTAAGGTCGCTCAGTCGACCGAAGCTTCCAGCGCGGTGTTCAGCGTAGAGCCTCACGATGTCGTCCTTCGAATCTCCGATAAACAGCCCTTGAGAAACAATGTGTCACGCCACCAGGCGGAGTGCGCCGTTTCCTTCGTCCTGGGGGCGATTCAGCCACCCGCCCTGCCCCGCCTTCAGGGCACGCCGCCAAGGGCTTGCCCCGACGCAAGACAAACCGCCGGCGGAGTAGTCCTGCCGGCGGTGCAGTCAGGCTCCCCGCGTGCTCCTCGCCGCTTAGGCGGTGGCGGCGACAGCCGCGGAGCGGCGGGCCAGCAGATTCACCACGCCACCCACCACACCCACGGCGAGAGCGGCCACCTTGAGCTCGGGGGTCCAGGCGTGGTCGATTCCCAGCGCCGCGTCGAGCGCGAACGGGCCGAAGCCGGTGAACGCGAGCGCGATGGCGCCGGTCGCGTACAGCAGCGGCACCTCGATGCCGTTGGCCGTGGCGAAGACGCCGTTCTTCCAGTGCACGCTGATCGCGGCCACGATCATGACCGAGAGCAGGAGCGCCGGCCCGATCGGACCCAGGAGACCCAGCGCGATCAGGATCCCGCTGGCGGCTTCGCTGAGGGCGGCGGTGATGACGAACAAGCGGCCGGGACGGAAGCCCAGCTGCTCGAAGTACCCGGCGGTGCCGGCGATGCCGTAGCCGCCGAACCAGCCAAGCAGCTTCTGGGTGGCGTGCCCCACCATGAGGGCGCCGAGGATCAGGCGCGCGAGCAGGAGGCCCGTGCCCAGGGAGACAGGGTCAGTGATGTAGGTCGTCGTGGACATAGAAGCCTCGTGTCAAAAGGGACTCGGTCATTCAGACTGCAAGTGATAACAGTTCATGTTATAACATGTACATGAGCCAAAAGGTTTCACAGCACGCTCCGAACGTCCGCCAGGCCATCGATGATGTGCTGCAGCACCGCGGCATCGAAGTGGCCGAACCGCTCCCGCTCGAACGCTTCGAGCTGGACGGTGGCCTCGTCCAGCACGCGCAGGCCCTTTGGGGTGATGCGGGCCGTCACGTGCCGGCGATCGGCTTCATCGCGCTCGCGGCGGAGGAGCTGCATGCCCTCCATCCGGTCCAGCAGCCGCGAGACGTCGGGCACCTTCGAGACCAGCCGCTCGGAGATCTCCCGCCCACACCAGCCGTCGGGGCCGGCGCCCCGGAGGATCCGCAGCACGTTGTACTGCAGCTCGGTGATGCCGTAGGGGCGGAGGACTTCGTTGAGCTGGTGCTCGAGCAGCGCCGCCGTCCGGAGGACGCTCAGGAGCGCCTCGCTGCTCCGGCGCGGGAACGGCTTGGTCTGCTTGAGCTCGGCCTGCAGTCTGGATGTCATGGAAGGAAGAGTACATGTCATAACATGTATTGTCAAGGGAGCTCGAGCCGGCCGGATTCGGGTGCTCAAGCTACCCAGCGGCTCGATCCCGGTTGCGACGCATTCGTGCCACCCGAAACCCCGGCGTCGCCGCCCCCGTACCGTCTCCATCGGCCGTGCCATCCGCTCCGCTCCCAGCCCGCCACCCTCTGCCGAGCCCCGTCCATGCGCGATGCCATCCGCCGCGACGTCGCCTATGCCCTGCGCGGCCTGCGCCGAGCGCCGGCCTTCACCCTGATCGTCGTCCTCACCCTCGGCGCAGGCCTCGGGGCCGCGACGACGATCTTCAGCGTAGTAAACGGCGTGCTCCTCCGGCCGCTTCCCTACCGCGAGCCCGACCGGCTGGTCATGATCTGGAACGATTTCGGCCAGGGCGCGCAAACGCTCCCCGCCACCTCGGCCACCGACTACCTCGACTACCCACGCGAGACCACGCTGTTCGAGGGCTTCGCGGCGGGCACCGGCGGCTCCGAGGTCGGCGCCACGGGTGTGCTCACCGGCGACGGCGCCTCCGAGCGCGTCGAGCTCACGCCCATCTCGGCCAACCTCCTCCCTCTCCTCGGCGTGACGCCGATCCTCGGTCGCACCTTCAGCGAGGAGGAGGAAGCGCTCCAGGGCCCCAAGGTGGCGATCCTCACCTACGGCCTCTGGCGCCGGCGCTACGGCGGCGACCGCGAGATCGTCGGCAAGACCATCCAGGTCGACGCCGTGTCGCACACCGTCGTGGGCGTGCTTCCGCCCGACTTCCGCCTGTTCCTCCCGCCCGAGGTCTACGCCATTCGCGAGGGCGATCTCTACACGCCGCTGCAGATCGACCGCGGCAACCTCCCGCCCCGGAACCTCACCACGCTCACGGTCTTCGGGCGGATCAAGCCGGGCGTGACGCTCGCGCAGGCGCAGGGAGAGATGGATCGCGTGGCCGCCAGGTTCCGCGCCAGCTATCCCGAGCACAAGATGTCGCAGGTGCGGATCCGCGCCGTCCCATTGCACCACGACGTGGTGAAAGGCATCGAGCCCACGCTCGTGATTCTGCTCGCCGCCGTGGGGCTGCTCGTGGTCATCGCCTGCGCCAACGTGGCCAACCTGCTGCTCGCGCGCGCCACGGTGCGCGAGCGCGAGCTCGCCATCCGCCAGGCGATGGGCGCCGGCCGCGGGCAGATCGTCCGCCAACTGCTCACCGAGAGCCTGCTGCTCGCATCGCTGGCCGGCGTCCTGGGCGTGGGCCTGACCTACGCCTCGCTCGCGGCCCTCGCGCGCCTGGCACCGGCCACGCTTCCCCGCCTCGCCGATGTGCGGGTGGACTGGACGGTGGCCGCGTTCACGGTCCTCCTCTGCGTCGCCACCGCGGTGCTCTTCGGCCTCGCGCCCGCGCTCCATGCCGCGGAGCCGGGCGGCAGCGAGGTGCTCCGGAGTGGCGGCCGGGTGGCCAACGCCGGCCGGCAGGGGAAGATCAGGAACGCGCTCATCGGGGCGGAGATCGCCCTGTCGCTGGTGCTGCTCGTGGGCGGCGGACTCCTGGTGCGGAGCTTCCTCGCGCTCCAGCGCGTCCGGCCCGGCTTCGAGCCTTCCGGCGTGCTCACCTTCCAGCTCTCGCTTCCCCTCGGCGCGTATCCGGAGGGCAGCAAGCGCAAACAGTTCTATGAGGAGCTGGAGCGCCGGCTCAAGACGCTGCCCGGCGTCACCTCGGCGGCGCGCACCAACCAGCTTCCGCTCACCGGCAGCGGCGCGCTCCAGCCCTACGCGTACGACGAGGAGACCGCGCGCAATTTCGAGAGCGTGACCGCCGAAGCGCGCTGGGTTTCCCCCGACTACTTCACGACGCTCGGCACGCGCCTGCTGGCGGGACGCGCGTTCACCAGAGACGATCAAGCGTTCGGGCCCAATCGGACCATCATCGTGGACGACCGGCTGGCCAAACGGGTGTGGGGCACGGAGAGTCCGATCGGGAAGCCGCTCCAGCTCGAGCCGACGGGCTCGCCCAACATGAACGCGACGGTCGTCGGGGTCGTCGAGGCCACCCGCATGCTGGGGCTGGACGGCTACGGCCTCCCCGCCATCTACAGCCCGTATCCGCCGTTTCTGAGCGCCTCGTACGCCGTGCGCACCGCGGGCGATCCCGCATCGCTGATCCCGGCCGTCCGGCGCGAGGTCGCGGCGATGGACGCGAGCCTCCCGCTGGCCGACCTGCGGCCGATGCAAGAGTACGTGGAGGACGCGCTCGCCGGCCCGAGGCTGAGCCTGCTGCTCATGCAGGCGGTCGGCGGCCTGGCGCTGCTGCTGGCGACGATCGGCATCTACGGCGTGATCTCCTACAGCGTGAGCCAGCGCCAGCGGGAGTTCGGCGTGCGGATCGCGCTGGGCGAGACGCCGAACCGGCTGACCAGGTCGGTGGTGCTCCAGGGGGCGCGGCTGGTGGGCGTGAGCATCGCGCTCGGGCTCGCCGGCGCGCTCGCCGCCACCCGTCTCCTCACGGGGCTCCTCTACGGCGTGACCCCCGGCGACCCGCTGACCTTCGCGAGCGTCTCGCTCGCTCTCACGGCGGTGGCGCTCGTGGCCTGCTATCTGCCGGCGCGGCGGGCGTCGCGCGCGGATCCGCTCAGCATCCTCCGAAACGATTGAGCCCAGGGACCGACCCATGAGCCTTGCCGTCCTCCTGCTCCTCCAGGTCGCCACCGGTCAGCCGCAAACCGGCCAGGACGTCGTGGCCCGCATGCACGACCGCTGGCAGGGCAAGTGGTTCCGGACCTTCACCTTCGTTCAGCGGACGACGTTCCCGGACAAACCGGCGCAGACCTGGTACGAGACGATCCAGAACCCGGGTCGATTGCGGATCGACTTCGGACCCATCGACAGCATGAACACGGCCATCATCAAGAACGACTCCGTGTACCAGTTCAAACGCGGGCAGCCGACTGGAAGCCATCCCTATCCGAACACACTCGGCATCGTGCTCTCGGACGTGTACGCCCAGCCGGTGGCGGAGACGACGGCCCAGCTCGAGCGGCATGGCGTGAACTTGAGCAAGCTTCGCGCGGATACCCTGCGCGGGCAGCGAGTCTGGGTGATCGGCGCCGCGGCCGGCGACAGCACATCGCCCCAGCTCTGGGTCGATCAGCAGCGCCTCCTGCTCCTCCGGATCCACGAGTCGGGGCCCGGCGGGAAGACGCTGGTCGGTGATGTGCTGCGCCGGGCCCCGGGGGCCATTCCGGTCGAGACCGAGATGGTGTTCAGGGAGAACGGCAAGGAGATCCAGCGGGAGGAATACACCCAGCTCACGTTCGACGCCGACTTGGACCCGTCGGTGTTCGAGACCGGCGAATGGAAGCGCCCGAGCTGGATCCGGAAATGACGAAGCCCCGGCGAAACGCCGGTTCAGCGGGCGATCTGTAACGACCGTCGGGCGGCCTCGTCCCACCGCGGCCGTACGGGGTCCTCCGCCACCGCCTGCACCAGCCACGCGCCCAGGCGCGAGATCCGGGCGGTGAAGTCCGCTTCGATCGTGCCCGCCTCGTCGCTTGCCTTATGATAGTGCTCGTCCGGGCCGCTGCTCGAGAGGAAGATGCTCGGGACACCCCGACGCGCGAACCAGATCTGGTCCGAAGTCGTGAAATACTGCCGGTCGGGCCATTGGTCGTCCACGACGGTGAGCGCCAGGCCCGGGTGCGCCTGCGCTACCGACCGGACCGTGCGCCCCAGCGTCGAGTAGGGGCTCCCGACCGCCGAGACGGTGTCGGCCTGCCAGCTCCGTCCGATGCCGTCGAGGTTGACCTCGGCCACGATCGCGCCGATCGGCACCGGCGGCCGGCGGGTGAAATACTCGCTGCCGCAGATGCAGAGCTCCTCCGCGCTGGGCGTGAAGAAGATCACCGAACGACTGGGGCGCGCGGCCCATCCGCCCGAAGGCGTGCGCGGTCTCGATGACGGCGGCCACTCCCGAGGCGTTGTCATCGGCCCCGTTGTAGATGCTGTCGCCACGGTCGGCCGGGAGGCGGAGGCCGAGATGGTCGAGATGCGCACTGATCACGACATACTCGTTCCGAAGGCGCGGGTTCCGGCCCGGCAGCACGCCCACGACGTACGGAACGAGAATGGTGTCCGTGACCACGGGAATGACCAGCGTGATCCTCCCCGTGGCCGGCGCATCCGGGACCAGCCGCCGCGCGGCCGCCGCGCTCACGAGCGCCGTGGGCACCCCGTTGGACGCGTGATCCATCTCGGCAGTGGCCGTCGCGACCGGTGCCACGGCCTGGGCCGAGTCGAGGATCAGCACGAGGCCCGCCGCACCGGCACGGCGGGCGGCGAAGGTGGCGGTGTGCGCGGGGCCGCGCCATTCGCCCGGCGGGAGCCGCAGGACGGGAATGCGGCCGCGGATGGCGGCGGTGTCGCTCAGGTCCTTCACTGCGACGACCCGACCCGTGAGGCGCGCAGCGCCGGCCCGCATGACGCCGAAGTCCGTTCCATACTCGAGCCGCTCGCCTTCGCGCCCTGCGACCGCGAGCTCGATCCCGCTGGTGGCCGCGTGGGTGGTGACGAGGGGCCACCGGACGACGAGGTCATCGCCCGAGAGCGGGCGCAGTCCCGCCCGGCGGAACTCGGCCGCGACGTAGGCGGCCGCCGCGTCGAGCCCAGGAGAGGGCGTCGCGCGGCCGAGCAGCGAGTCGTCCGCCAGCACCTCGATGTGATGCGCGATGCGCGCGGCCGTGATGCCTTCGATCCCGCGGTGCTCCGTGCCGGTGTCCTGGGCCACGAGCGCGGTGCGCCCGGCGGCGGCGAGGAGGACGGCGACTCCGGCGGCGCGATACAGACCAGTCATGACCGCAGCTCCTTTTCCCAGGCGCGAAACGCGACCTCGTAGTAGTCGTCAGAGAACCGTACCCACTCGCCGAGCTTGCCCGGCGGCCGCCATCCGCGGGCGCCCTCGGCGGCCGGCACTCCGCGGGCGATGGCTCTGCGCGCCCCATCCTCGATGCTCTCGAGCAGCGTGAGAAACGCGCGCAGCTCGGCTGCCCGCGCCGCCGAGCCGTGACCCGGGACCCAGAGCGTGGCCGGCTCCGCGAGCAGCCGCCGCACGTGCGCCGTCTGCCGGCTGGGCGTGGCGTCCACGAAGTTGGGAAACAGCCCGTTCCAGACCAGGTCGCCACACCAGACGACGCGCGGATCGAGCACCTCGATCGTCAGATCGCTAGGCGTGTGACCCTCGCGCGGATCGATTCGCACCCGGCGGCCGCCCAGGTCGAGCTCGGTCGGGCCGAGCGCGGGGACGATGCGTGGTGGGGAGAACCGCCTCCGGCCGCCGCTGGCGGAGCAGATCGCGCGTGACCGCCGTGCCGAGGATCTCCACCCGCGCACCCCCGGCGCCGTACCCGCCGAGGCCGGCGGAGTGGTCGCCGTGGCAGTGCGTCAGCACGACGTGCGACGGCCATCGGCCGGTGAGGCGCCGCGCCTCTCCCGCGAGCCACCCCGCGCCCTCCTCGCTGGCGAATCCCTCGACCGCCAGCACGCCATCCCGCCCCGCCACCAGGCCGCCGTTGGAGAACGTCCGCATGGCGATTGCGTGGTCGCCGGCGAGCGGGGTCGAGATCAGCATCCATACGCCGTCCGCCACGCGCTCGAGCCGGCCCCAGGGCTCGCGCCGCACCGGGACGCCGCGCGGCTCCGCGGCGAAGAGCTGCCGCGTGCCGGTGGTCGCGCCGGCCAGGGCGGCCAGCACGTGCGCCCCGCAGCCGAGCGCCGCGCCGACCGTGGTGCCGAGGAAGGCCCGGCGGTCGACGGCGGTCATGGCCGGGCCGTCCGCCGCCGAGAGGTCTTGGCCGATCTTGTCGCGGTCGAACTTGGTGCTCACGGCGCGGAGCGTGGGATAGAACTGCACGAAGACGTTGTCATCGGCCGCGTTCTTGACGTGGCACGACTGGCATGCCTGCCGCGGCAACGCGAATGCGCGGGACGCGGGCGCGCCCATGCCGAAGTTGAAGTAGGCCCAGCTGCCGGGATAGCGCGCGCTGTCCTTGAGCGAGACCTCGAGCGCCATGAACTCGCCCTCGAAGAAGCCCTGCTTGCTCGGATGGACCTTCTGCCCGGGCACGTAGAGCGTCATCGCCAGCATGGTCCCCTCGCGGAATTTGCCCGTGCGCACATAGTGCTCGTAGGCCGAGGGCTCGATGTACACGTTGTGGAACATTCCGCCGGTGGCTCCCGCGGCGTCGGCCCCGCTTGGCTGCGAGTAGCCGAGGCCCATCGAGGCACCGGCCAGCACCCAGCGCTCGTAGCCGACGGGGCGGATCAGCGAATCGCCCGCGTAGCGGGGGACGGTGTCGCCCGTCGCCCGAGCCGTGAGCCGGGGCTCGGACCCCGAGCTCCGCTGCGCCAGTGTTGCTGCCACCGCCACGGCCGCCGCGACCACCGCGATGGCCACCGTCTTCACTGCGCTCATGCTGCCTCCTCGCATCCGCCCACGGGCAGATGCAGAAATTTTTGCACCCAAGCCCAAACAAAAAGCGCGCGGCGGGTGCGGCCGGCGCCCCAGCGAACACGGTCTGGCTAGCGGCTCTGCTCCAGCGCGTCGAGCGCCCAGACGGCGGTCAAGCGCACTTCGTGGTCGGGATCGCGCGTCGCCGCGATGAGCGGCTCCACCGCGCGCTCGTCACCCAGCATGCCGAGCATGTGGGCCGCGCTCTCGCGCAGCTGCGGGACGGTGTCGGCGAGGGCCCGCACCAGGCCGTCGACCGCGGCCGGATCCTCGGAGGCACCGAGCGCATGGATGAAGGCGTCGCGGGCTTCCATGTCGCCCTCCGCCGCGAGCGCGGCGAGGAGCCGGGGCACCGAGGCACGGCTCCCGATCGTCTGGAGCGTCCAGGCGGCAGTAGCGCGCACGTCGGCGGCGGGGTCGGCCAGCGCGGCCTCGAGCGCCGCCCGGCGGCCGCGGCTCTCGAAGCGGCCGAGCGCGCTCGCGGCCATGAGGCGGGTGTGGGCGTCCGGATCGTTCCGCACGAGGCGGGCGAGCGCCTCGGCGGCGGGCTCGCCGCGGATCTCGCGCAGGGCCACGGTCATCACCGCGCGTACGCCGTGCTCGGGGTCGGCCGCCAGCGGCGCCAGCGCCGACACGGCGCGGGGATCTCGCAGGTCGCCGAGAGCGAGGACCGCCATCTCGCGCACATGGGCGTCATCGTCGCGAAGCGCGGCCACCAGCGGCGCGAGCGCCGCGCGGTCGCCGAGCTTGCCGAGGCCCCACGCCGCCACCCCGCGCGTGGAGGGATCGAGGTCGTGCAACCGGCCGACCAGCGCCGCGCGGGCGCCGCTCGACCCGCGCACGACGAGCGACCACACCGCGTCGCGCCGGACCACCGGGTCCATGGAGCCCAGGAGGGCAATGAGGTCGGCCTCCCGCGGACCCACGGTCCACGGGTGGAGCGCGGCGGTGGGCATCCCCACGAGCATGGCGGCACCGGCCACGGCCAGGAGCGTGCGGCGGCTCGCCGGGCGATGATCGAGCCCGACATCCAGGATGGATCGCATGCGCTCGGGCAACGTGGCCGCCGCCGCCATGGCAAGCGCGCCGCGCTCGGGGACACCTGGAGACACGAACGCCCGGGCAATGTCGAGCAGCTGCTGCGCGTAATCGATCGGACCGGTCCCGAGCGCGACCACGCGATCGTCGCAGGCCTGCTCCTGTTCCAGCCGCGCGCGATGCGCCGCGCGCCATGCGAAGGGGTTGGGCCAGTGGAGCGCGCAGGCGAGCTCGATCAGCAGGTGCCCCGCGTAGTCGCCGCGCCGGATGTGCGCCAGCTCGTGCCGAAGCACGACACGCTGCCGCTCCGCGTCCCAGCGCCTGGCGGCGGCGGGCAGCAGCACCACGGGCCGGCGGAAGCCCCAGGTCACGGGCACGGCGAGCTCGCGGCTGATCGCGATACGCACCGGCTGCCGGACGCCCAGGTCGGCCGCCACCTCCCGCAGGAGGTCGGCCAGCGGCCCGCGCCGGAGCGTCGCCGCCCGACTCGCCACCTGGGCGATCCGGCGGATGTCGCGCGCGAGACGGGCCGAGCACGAAGAGCGCGCCCGCGAGCCACAGTCCCAGGAGCCACGGCGCCGCGCGGCGAGCCGGCGGTCCCACCATCTTGCCGAGACGGGACCAATCCGGGCTGATCGCCGCCAACGGTCCAGTTTGCCCATCCATCGACGGTGCGGCGACCGGGCGGGTCATGCTGTTGGCGGATCGCATCCATTCGGCCCCCGACCGCAGGGCGCGCGAGTGCGCGGCCTCGGCGGACGCACGGGCGATGGCCATCGTCTCGGCCGCGGGAAGCCGGCCAGCCACCATTTGCCCCGCCTGGCGCTCTCCGCGACCGAGCGTGGGAGGCTCGAGCACTGGGAGCGCGAGGGTCAGGGCAGGCAGCAGGATCAGACCGGCAAAGGCCGCCGTCCACACCGCGTACCGGCCGGCGGCGGACCGCCGCCGCAGGAGCCACACCGCGAGGAAGGCGACGGCCAGAATCAGCCCGCCGCGTACGAGAGTGCCGCCGAGCAGGTCGAGCAGATCGAGGGGACTCATGAGTGCTGCTCCCGCTTGGCCGCCTCGACCCAGGCGGCGAGCTCGCTCAGCTCCTCCTTCGACAATCGGGTCGAGGGCGAATCGAGGAGGGTGAGCACGGCCTTCGAGGACGAGCCCCGGAAGAACGTGCGAACCAGGTGCCGCAGGGCCGACTCCCGCATCGCCTCGGCGGGCACCGTTGGCCGGTACACGTAGCGGTTGCCCTCGCGCCGGTGGCGGATGACGCCTTTGCGCTCGAGGATGCCGAGCGTCACACGGACCGAGTTGTAGGGCGGCCGGTCAGACAGGTGATCGACGACCTCCGCCGCCCCGGCCTCGCCCAGACGGTAGAGAACGTCCATGATTTGCCGCTCGCGGCGGCTGAGCTGATTCTGCGGGGGCTGTGTCATGGGCCTTCGTGCAAAGTTTTTTACACTACGGTGGCGTCCCCCGCGGAGGTTTCGGGCGATGGCTCGGTGGTCAGGAACGGAGGTCGGCCAGCGCCGCGGTCGCGGCGAAGTAGCCGCCCATGCCGTGTACGCCACCACCGGGCGGCGTCGACGCGGAGCAGATGTACACGCCGCGGACAGGTGTGCGGTAGGGCATCGGCCGCGCGACAGGCCGGGCGAAGATCTGGGGCAGATCCATCCGGCCGCCGTTGATCTCGCCACCGATGAGGTTGGCGTTCCGGCGCGCGAGATCGGCGGGCGTGAGGACGCTCCGCGCGAGGATCCGCTCGCGAAAGCCCGGCGCGAAGCGCTCGACCTGCCGCTCGATCCGGTCGGTGACGTCCAGGGTCGAGCCGTTGGGAACGTGGCAGTAGGCCCAGGCCGTGTGCCTGCCTGCCGGGGCGCGGCTCGGATCGAAGAGGGTGGGCTGCACGAAGAGGACGAAGGGGCGGTCATGGACCTCGCCCCGCTCGTGGGCCGCCTCGGACGCGGCGATTTCCTCGAGCGTGCCACCCAGGTGCACCGTGGCCGCGCGGAGGCAGGCGGGCGCGGTCCAGGGCACGGGTCCGTCGAGTGCCCAGTCGAGCTTGAACGCCGCCGCGCCGTAGCGGTACTGCTCGAGAGTCTGGCGGTATCGCGCGGGCAGGCGATCGCCCGCGAGCCGGGCCACCTGGTGCGGTCCCAGGTCGAGCATGACGATCCGGGCCTCGAGCAGCTCGTCGAGGCGCTCGACCGGCGCGTCGACCTGGACCTCCCCGCCGAGCGAGCGGAAGTGGGCGACGAGCGCGTCCGCCAGTCGCTGCGAGCCGCCCCGCGCGACCGGCCAGCCCACGGCGTGCCCAGCCACCGACAGCATGATGCCGAAGGCGGCGGTGCCCCAGGCCTCGAGCGCGAGGAAGGAATGCGCGGCGTTGCCGGCGAAGAGCGCCTGGGCGGCGTCGCCGCGGAGCCCCCGTGCGACGCTCGCGGCCGGGCGAACGGCCTGAAGGCCGAATCGCCCCATGAGGATGGGATGTCTCGGAACCCGGAGCGGGGGCGCGAGCACGTCGCCGGCGAGCTCGGTCCAGGCCGCGACGAACGGCGCGTGCAGCCGCCGCCAGTCTGCCCCGCCGTTGCCCAGCCCTGCCGCCGTGACCTCGATCGATCGCTCGAGCACGGCCGCCGTTCCGTTGTCGAGCGGGTGCGCAAGCGGCGCCGGTGGCTGCACCCACTCGAGACCGTGCGCGCCAAGCGGCAAGCCGCGGAAGAAAGGCGAGGAGATGGCGAGGGGATGGACGGCGGAGCAGACGTCGTGCGTGAAGCCCGGGAGCGTGAGCTCCGCTGACCGGAGGCCGCCACCCAACGTCGGGGCGGCTTCACGCAGGAGCGTCTTGATACCGGCCTGGGCGAGGACGATCGCGGCGGCGAGCCCGTTGGGCCCGGATCCTACGACGACGGCGTCTGGCGGCATGCGTAAGCATAACGCCGAGCCGACGGTTGCCGCCTGCACGCCGCCGGATGTGGAAAACCATGAAACCGGCGGGGCCGCGAAACCGTCCCACACTCCACAGACCCCGTCCGCCCGGCTCCACGTCACCCAGGGTCAAACACCAGGACACACCATGAAGGCTCGCGCTCTCCGTCTGCTGCTCGTCGCCGCGCTCGCGCCGCTCTCCGCCACCCGTGCCGGAACGACGGTCCCGGCGACGGCCACGCTGGCCTACAGCATCGACCTCAACCGGCGTGCCGACGACCTGTTCCACGTGACCCTCCGGGTAAGCGGCCTCCGCGACGCGAACGCCATCTATCAGTTCGCGTCGACGGCGCCGGGCACGTACCAGGTCATGAACATCGGCAGGTACGTAAAGGGGTTCGAGGCGTTCGATGCGAAAGGCGTCCGGGTGCCCGCGGAACAGGTCTCCGTGAACCAGTGGCGGCTGAGCTCGCCGGCGCGCGTCCGCACCATCCGCTACAACGTGACCGAGACCTGGGACAGCCCGTTGGACCACCCTATCTACAAGATGTGCGGCACGTCGATCGAGGCCGATCACGTGCTCATCAACCCGCACGCGGTCATCGGTTATCCCGAGGGGTTGCAGGCGGCGCCGGTCCGGCTGCGCTTGGCGTATCCGGCGGCGTGGACGGTGGGCACGGCGTTGCATCGGGGGCCCGACGGCGTCTTCGTGGCCGACAGCTACGATCAGCTGGTCGACTCTCCCATTCTGCTCGGTCGGCTCACGAAGGCGCGGCTGGTGGTGACCGGTGTGCCGATCGACGTCTTCGCCTATTCCGCGACCGACAAGATCAAGGCCCGCCAGCTGCTCGGCGCGATGAGCGGCATGCTGAACGCCGCCGGCCGATTCCTGGGCCGGCTGCCGGTGGACCACTACACCTTCCTCTACCATTTCGGCCAGGTCGGAGCTGGCGCGTGGGAGCACTCGTTCAGCTCGGAGTACGTCCTGCAGGAGGGCGAGTTCACCGACTCCGTGGGCCATCGGGTCACCGATATCGCCGCCCACGAGTTCTTTCACATCGTGACCCCGCTCAACATCCACAGCGAGATCATCGAGCACTTCAACTTCGTGACCCCGGTACCGTCACGGCACCTCTGGCTCTACGAGGGCACGACCGAGTGGGCGGCCCACGCGATGCAGCTCCGCGCGGGCCTCAAGACGCCCGAGGCCTACCTCCAGACCCAGATCCGCAAGATGCAGATCGACCGGCAGGCGTTCGACAGCACGTACAGCCTGGGGGAGCTCGCGCTTACCTCCTATAGCGACTCGGGTCAGGCGCAGTACGGCAACATCTACATGCGGGGCGCGTTGACGGCGGGGCTGCTGGACATCCGGCTGCTCGAGCTGTCCCACGGGCGGCAGGGGCTGCAGGACCTGATCATCGAGCTCGCGCATCGCTACGGAAAGCGGCGCGCGTTTCCCGACTCGACGTTCGTCGATACGCTGGTGGCGCTGACCCACCCCGAGATCCGGGACTTCTTCGACCGCTACGTATGGGATTCGCAGCACCTGCCGATCAAGGAGTACTACGCCAAGCTCGGCATCACGCTGATCGAGGATACGCAGGGCCAGCCGGTGCGCTTCGAGATCGATCCCAACCCCAGCAACGAGCAGCGTCTGCTGCGCGAGGCGTGGCTGGGGCGGAAGCCGCGCGGCGCGACCTGAGCGGACGGGCGGCTCAGGAGTAGTAGCGGCGGAGGTAGTCCGCGACGCCGTCGAGGTCCGGGAAGAGCCGGCGCTCGTCGACGCTCACCAGGTCGAGCTGATCGCGGATGCGCCCGGCCTCCTGGGCCGGGATGACCAGCTTGGTGAGCGCGTCGCCCAGGCCGTGATGCTCCAGAAACCGGTCGAACGGCTGGCGCTTGTCGGAGCACAGCGTGAACGCCGCCGACTGCGCCACGATGCGCGCGTCGAGCGATGGCGGCTCGAGCATGCAGGCGAACGGCCGGACGTCCTCCCGCATCGCGAACAGCGCGGACGGCGTGAACGGCCGGGCTCCCCCGAGAATCCCATCCAGATCCTGAATCAGCAGGGCCAGGTCCGGCAGCTGGAAGCGGCGATGCACCGCCTTCCAGTCGAGCCGCCAGACCGCCCGATCCGTCGTCACGGCGGGATCCACCGTGGCGAAGTGCGCGGCCACGAGCGGCGAATAGGTCCAGTCGAGGAGCCGCGTGGGCAGTCCGTGATGCTGTGCGGCGACGAGGACCTCCCAGTCGTTGACCGGCGGGCTCGCGAAGTACGGCCGGGAATAGCGGATGAAGCTCCGGAGGATGTACTCCTCGAGCTCGGCCTTCGTGTGCGGCCGCCCGGCGCCGCCGAGCTGGTCGAGGCTGGTGAGCAGCGGCCACGTGGCAGCGGCCGCGCCGCGATAGATACCCGTGCCTCGCCGCCGGCCCGAGGTGGGATCGGGCTCCGGCGTGGTCTGGGCGATGAGATCGCTCAGCGAGTGGATGACGACTTCACGGATCGGCACGCACGGATATGAAGTCCACGACGGGGGATCGCGCAAGGCCGAGCGCCCGGGCGATCTTTCCCGCATGCCGGTCATCGATCTCGCGAGGCTCGCGGCGCGCCTTCCGGCGCGGCCGTTGACCCGGTTCGCTCCCAGCCCCACCGGATATCTTCACCTCGGCCACGTGGCCAACGCCGTCTGGGTATGGGGACTCGCCCGGGCGCTTGGCGGGCGCGTGCTGCTTCGGCTGGAGGATCACGATCGGGCGCGGTGTCGGCCGGCTTACGAGTCGGCACTCCTGGACGATCTCGAGTGGCTCGGCCTGGTGCCCGACGTCGGCACGGTGGCGGAGCTTCGCGGGGGGCCGTCGCCGTTTCGCCAGAGCGACGCCCGTGAGCGCTACGAGGCGGCGCTGGCGCGTCTGGCCACGCATGCCGGCGTGTTCACCTGCGACTGCTCGCGAAAGGACCTGGCCCGCGAGGGCGGCGATGTCCTCAACGAGGAGACGCCGTACACGGGCCGCTGCCGGAGTCGAGGCCTCGCGCCGGCCCCCGGCCGTGGCGTACGGCTCCGGGTCGATGCCGGCGTGGAGCGGTTCGACGACGCCAGGCTCGGACCGCGCGAGCAGATGCCCGCCGTGCAGTGCGGCGACCTGCTGCTGCGGGACCGCCTTGGGCAGTGGACCTATCAGTTCGCCGTGGTGGTCGACGACCTCCGGCACGGCGTCGACCTCGTGGTACGGGGCGAGGATCTCGTGGAGTCGACGGGACGCCAGCTCCTGCTCGCGCGCCTGCTCGGACGGACCGCGCCGCCGGTCTTTCTCCATCATCCGCTGATTCGGAAGCCCGGCGGCGAGAAGCTGAGCAAGTCGAGCGGGGACACGGGCATCCGGGAGCTCCGGGCGGCTGGTATGACCCCGGCTGAGGTGCTGGGACGGGCGGCGTTTCTGACGGGAGTTCAGCCCTCGGACGTGCCGCTGGCGCCGGCCGAACTGGCCAACCTGTTCGGGACGGGTTAGCATCACGACAGCTCACCACAGAGGCACAGAGGGCACAGAGGGCTACGGCATCCTGTGGCCTGGGCGACAGGATGGCGTGGACAACAGGATGACAGGACGACAGGATGAAAGATTGATGACACTGAGGCGTGGGGCCATCATGCTCAGAGCGTTGCTCTGTGCCCTCTGTGCCTCTGTGGTGCAGACCATCTCTCCAGGACGAGCCGAGGCGCAGGCATATCCCTCGAGTCGTCATCCAGACCGACTTCGGCAACATCGAGGTCGAGATCGACACCGCGCACGCGCCGCTCACCGCCGCGAACTTCCTTCGCTACGTCGACCTCGGCTTCTACCGCTTCGGCCGATTCCACCGAACGGTCCGGGCGGACAACCAGCCCGACAGCAAGGTGAAGATCGCGGTGGTGCAGGCCGGGCTCGACTCGCTCCGGGTCAAGGACTTTCCGCCGATCAAGCTCGAGCGCACGAACGTCACCAAGCTGCTGCACAAGGACGGCACGATCTCGATGGCGCGGGACGGGCCGGACACGGCCACGTCCGATTTCTTCATCTGCGTGGGTGACCAGCCGGCGCTCGACTACGGCGGCAAGCGGAACCCGGACGGGCAGGGGTTCGCCGCGTTCGGGCGGGTGATGCTGGGAATGGACGTCGTGCGGAGGATCAACGCCGCGCCGGCCAAGGGTCAGGCCCTCGAGCCGGCGGTGCGCATCAGGAACATCGTGCGGAAGCGGGCCTGACGGCGGCTACGGCCCCGTCGTGCCCTTGAAGATGCCTTCCCGGACCTTGGCGGCCTTGGCCGGCGCGGCGGGGTCGATCACCAGCCGGCTCTCGACCCGCGGGACGAGCCGGATCTTGCCGTTGAGCGTGAGTCGCTGACCGGCGCGCTCGACCTGGATCGGCAGCGGCTGGCCGTCCTCCTTCCCGAATCTCGCCCGGAACTTGGGGCCGAAGTCAGCGTCCGTGATCGGAATGTCGCCCAGCGACAGCAGGACGTCGCCGCTCCGGACGCCCGCCTCCTCGCCCGCGCTTCCCGGCATCACCTGGCGGACCACGACCCGGCCGGCCGAGTCGAGCGCCGAGGCGAGCCCGATGCGGGGCTCCAGGATCGTGTCGGTGGCTATTTTGAGCCCCGCGAGCGGAAGGATCTGGCCCCACGGATAGGGCTCGCGGCCGTCGACATACCTGGCGGCGAAATCGGTGAAGCTCTTCCCGCCGGCCGCGGCCGTGACCGCGCGCCACCATTCCGCTCCCGTGAAGCCGCGCCCGGCCTTCCAGGTCGAACGGTAGAGCGTCCGCATCACGCCATCGAGCGACTGCCGGTTGTCGCTCGCGTCGCGGATCAGGACGTCGAGCATGAACCCCGCCAGCGATCCCTTCGGATAGTAGAGATACTGGCTCCCGTCCGTCGGGTGAATCCAGGTGGAGAGCGACGCGTCCTCGAGTGCCGTGGGCGGCGCCTCCGCGACCTTGGCGATCTTGTCCGCCGTCTGCCCCAGGAACTGATCGGCGGTGACGACCCCGCCGCGGAGCAGTGCCAGGTCGGCGTAGTAGTCCGTGATCCCTTCGCTCACCCACAGCCAGACGGTCGGCTCGGTCCGATCGTACCGGTACGGCACCATGTCCGCCGGCCGCAGGCGCTTCACGTTCCACGCGTGGAAGATCTCGTGGGCCGTGACCGAGGTGAGGATCGGGCTGCCGATCGCCTGCGGATTGTAGATGCCGAGGTGCGAGTTGGTGTGCTCCAGGGCGCTGAGCCCGCCGAAGCTCGAGTCGAACAGCATCATCACCGTATAGTGCGGCCACGGCGTCTCCTGGAACACCGCCGACTCGACCGGGATCACCTTGCCGATGTCATCCCACATCTTGGCCCGCGACTGGCCCGCGAGGGCGCCGGCGGGGAAGGTGGCGAGCCGCGTCCACACGCCCGCGACCTGCATGCTGTCGTAGTCCATCCGTCCGACGAGGAACGGCTTGTCCACGAGGTCGTGATAGTTCCCTTCACGGTACGTTCCCGCTTGCTGCGGCACGCTCTGCATGCCGGTCGCGACGAGCCATGAGGGCTCGGTCCGGATCGCGACCGTCGCGGGGAAATCGAGGCCCCGACCCTCGGGATAGGGCAGGACGTTCGTGCCGTTGAAGAACGCGAAGTTCGGCCGGGCCCAGGCCATCGCGTTGTCGAGCGTGTCGGCCAGGTAGTCGAACCGGACATTGACCGACTTGGCTCCGGCCGGCTGGATGCGCCAGGTGTCGTAGTCGAGCTTGTCCCACGCCAGCGAGCGGCTCCCGGCCGTCGGCGTGAAGTTGGCGACCCAGCGCGCGAACCACGTCAGCTCGTAGGCGCCGGGGGTCCAGGCCGGGAGCGAGAGCAGCACCGGCCCCGGCCCCGCGACGTCGAAGCTCATCGCC
Source organism: uncultured Gemmatimonadales bacterium (assembly GCA_963804125.1). Classification (GTDB taxonomy): domain Bacteria; phylum Gemmatimonadota; class Gemmatimonadetes; order Gemmatimonadales; family GWC2-71-9; genus CAVVWJ01. The sequence goes on along the minus strand of CAWDPF010000008.1, from coordinate 117,446 downwards.
ACCTTGAGCGTGCGCGTCTCGGCGGTGGTGGAGTCGAACGTGATCTCGTACCGCAGGTTGGCGAGGCGGGCGGACTGCGCCGCCGCCGGCGCCTTCTGCGCACGGCCGGGCTCGCGTGCAGGCCGGCCGCCGCGATGGCCAGCGCTGCCAACGCGACTCTGGACGAGCGCGAGACGCGGTGCTTCGATTCGGGTCATGGGAATCGATCGGGCTGGGGTGTTCACCACAGAGGCGCAGAGGACACAGAGAACAGCGAGAGGTAAACATACCTCCTCGCTGTCTCTCTGTGTCCTCTGTGCCTCTGTGGTGATCTGGTGAAAGCCTTCATCAGGTGCCAGGCCGGCTCAGGAAGGGAACAGGCCGGCTCAGGCGTCGGACCGCGCGGGCGCGACCGCAGCGTGAGTCGGCTGGAGCCCCGCCGCGGACACCTCCGGGCCGAGCTCCCCTTCCGACCGCGCCATCACGGCGGTGGCCAGGCAGTTGCCGACGAGATTCACCATCGTCCGCGCCATGTCCATCAGCTCGTCGACGCCGAGGATCACCGCCACGCCCTCGAGCGGCAGGCCGAACGCCGTGAGGGTGCCGGAGAGCACCACCAGCGAGGCCCGCGGCACGGCGGCGATGCCTTTGCTGGTGATGAGAAGCGTCAGCATCATGACCAGCTGCTGGCCGATCGAGAGGTCCACCCCGGCCGCCTGCGCCACGAAGATCGACGCGACGCCGAGATAGAGGGTCGACCCGTCGAGGTTGAACGAATAGCCGGTGGGCATGACGAAGGCGACGATCCGCCGCGGCACCCCGAACTCGGTCATCCGCTGCATGGCCAGCGGCAGCGCGGCGTCGGAGGACGTGGTGGTGAACGCGATGATCGCCGGGTCCTTGACCGCGCGCAGGAACCGGCGGAGCGGGATGCGGGCGATGAGCGCCGCCGGCACCAGCGCCACCAGCGCGAAGACCACCAGGGCGCCGTAGAGCGTGAGCACCAGGAGCCCCAGGTTCTTGAGCACCTGGATGCCGCTGTGGCTCACCGTCACCGCCATCGCGGCGCCGATGCCGATCGGCGCGTACCGCATGACGATCCCCACGAACTTGTACATCACCTCCGCGAGCCCCTCGCAGAAGCCGAGCATCGCCTCCTTGGGCTTCCCGCGCACCTGCGTCAGCGCGATCGCGAAGAGGGTGGCCCAGAAGACCACCTGCAGCACCTCGTTGTCCGCCGCCGCCTCGAAGAAGCTCCGGGGCACGACGTGCTCGAGGAAGCCGCCGAAGGTGGTCGGCGCGGCCTTGGGGATGGCCGCGTTGGGATCGGGCGCGGGGAGGACCACGCCCACGCCTGGCCGGGTGATGTTGACGGCGATGAGGCCGACCGCCAGGGCGACGGTGGTCATCAGCCAGAAGTAGGCGATCGACTTGGCCGCCAGCCGGCCGAGGCGCTTCAGATCGTCGCCGTGGCCGGCGATGCCGATGACCAGGGTGCCGAAGATGATCGGCACGATCACCGACTTGATCATCCGGAGGAAGACGGTGGAGAGCGGCTTGAGCGAGGCGGCGAACTCCGGCGCCACCCATCCGATCAGGATGCCGGTCCCCATCCCGATGAAGATCCACCAGGTGAGCGAGATACTCCGAAGGGCGCGCAGCATCAGCGGCCGACCAGCGCCCCGGCCTTGGTCTCGATCCCGGCCAGGAGCGAGTGGTACGACGCCGCGAACTTGGCGACACCGTCGATCTCGAGCTCACGGGTGATCGCGGCCAGGTCGATGCCGAGGTCGGCCAGCGCCTTGAGCCGGGCGGGGGCGGCGGCGACGCCTTCCTGGATCCGCACCGCCGGCCGGCCATGGTCGCGGTACGCGGCGAAGGTATCGGGCGGCAGCGTGTTGACGGTTCGTGAGGCCACCAGCGCCTCCACGTAGTGCACGTCGGCGTAGGCGGGATCCTTGGTGCTGGTCGACGCCCAGAGCGGCCGCTGCGGCCGGGCGCCGGCCCGCGCCAGGCGCTCCCAGCGCGGCGTGCCGAGGGACCACTCGAACAGGCGGTAGGCCGAGCAGGCGTTGGCGATGGCGATCTGTCCACGAAGGCCGGCCGGGTCGCCGGCCCGGTCGAGCAGCGGGTCGACCTTGCCGTCCACCCGGCTCACGAAGAAGCTCGCGACCGACGTGATCGGCCGGATCGGCTGGCCCGCCGCGAGCCGGCGCTCGAGCCCGTCGAGGAACGCCTCGATCACCTCGCCGTACCGCTCGACCGAGAACAGCAGCGTCACGTTGACGCTGATGCCGGCCGCGATGCAGCGGGCGATCGCGGGCAGCCCCTCGGCGGTGCCCGGGATCTTGATCATCGCGTTGGGGCGATCGAGCGAGCGCCAGAGCCGCTCGGCCTCGTGGATCGTGGCGTCGGTGTCGTTCGCCAGCGTGGGCGAGACCTCGAGCGAGACCAGGCCGTCCGACCCGCCGCTCGCCTCGTAGACGCCGGCGAACGCGTCGCAGGCGGCGCGCACGTCGGCGACGGCCAGGTGCTCGAAGATCTCCTGCGCGCTCCGGCCGGCGTCGGTGAGCGTCCGGATCTCCTCGTCGTACAGCCGGCTGCCGGCGATGGCCTTCTCGAAGATCGTCGGGTTCGAGGTCATGCCCCGGAGCCCGTCCTCCGCGATCAGCCGAGCCAGCTCGCCGCTCGTGATCAGGTCGCGGGTGATGTAGTCGTACCAGGGGCTCTGGCCGAGCTCGCCGAGGCGGACCAGCGGATTCATCTCGGCGCTCTGGTTGGTCGTCATGCGCTTGCCCTCACTGCGGGTCGGAACGTGTCGTTGCGCGAGCAGCGTGCGCACGATCGCCGCCGCCCGGTCGGCCGTGAACTTGAACTCCTCGAACAGGCGCTCGCCCGGCGCGGAGGCGCCGAAGCCCTCCATGGCGAGCATGGCGCCGTCGGTCGTGACCCACCGCTCCCATCCGAACGGGGACGCCGCCTCGATGCCGAGCCGCACGCGCACGCCCGGCGGCAGCACCTCGTCGCGGTAGCCCTGCGGCTCGGCGGCGAACAGCTCCCACGACGGCATCGAGACCACCCGCACCCGCACCCGGTCGGCCTGGAGCAGCTTGGCCGCGGCGAGCGCCACGTGCACCTCGGAGCCGGTGGCGATGAGGATGGCCTGCGGCGTGCCGCCCGGCGGGTCGAGCAGGACGTACGCGCCGCGGGCGGTGCCGGCGGCCGGCCCGAGCGCCGTGCGGTCGAGCACGGGGAGCTTCTGGCGCGTGAGCACCAGCATCGTCGGGCCGTCGCGCCGCGCCGCGGCGGCGCGCCACGCCTCGATGGTCTCGGTGGCGTCGGCGGGGCGGAGGACCACCAGGTTGGGGATGGCGCGGAGCATCGCCAGATGCTCGATCGGCTGGTGCGTCGGGCCGTCCTCGCCGACGCCGATCGAGTCGTGCGTGCCGATGTAGATGACCGGCAGCCGCATGATCGCCGCGAGGCGAACCGCCGGCTTCATGTAGTCGGAGAAGACCAGGAAGGTGCTGCCGAAGGCGCGGAGCCCGCCGTGGGCGGCGATGCCGTTGAGGCACGCCGCCATGCCGTGCTCCCGCACGCCCCAGTGAAAGGTCCGGCCGGTGCTGTCGGGGCCGAAGACGCCGCCCTGCTTGAGCGTCGTGCCGGTGCTGCCGCCGAGATCGGCGGAGCCGCCCACCAGGTTCGGCACGGCCGCCGCGATCGCCTGCAGGGCGAGGCCCGACGCCTGCCGGGTGGCGAGCGGCCCGTTCTCCGGCCGGAGCGCCGGAAGCTCCTGCGTCCCATCCCTCGGGCAGCGCTCCCGAGAGCCACTGCTGGAGCTCGCGCGCGGCCTCCGGATCGTCCGCCGTGTAGGCCGCGAGCCGGGAACGCCATTCGGCCTCGAGCGCCGCGCCGCGCGGCACCGCCTCCCGCCAGTGGTCGAGCGCGTCCTCGGGCACGTAGAACGGCGGGCTCCTCCGGCCAGCCCATGATCTGCCTTGGTGCGGCGGACCTCCTCCGCGCCGAGCGGCTCGCCGTGGGCCTTCGAGGTATTGCGCTTGGTCGGTGCCGGATCGGCGATGTAGGTGCGGAGGGCCACGAGCGTCGGACGCGCGGTCTCGGCGCGCGCCGCCTCGAGCGCGTCGGCGATGGCACCGAGGTCGTTGCCGTCGCCGACCCGGACGACGTGCCAGCCGTAGGCCTCGAACCGCCGCGGCACGTCCTCGCTGAAGGAGAGCGCCGTGTCGCCGTCGATCGTGATGTGGTTGTCGTCGTAGATCAGCGTCAGCTTGCCGAGCCGGAGGTGGCCGGCGATCGAGGCGACCTCGCTCCCGACGCCCTCCATGAGGTCGCCGTCGCTCACGAAGGCCCAGGTGCGGTGGTCGATGATCCGGTGGCCCGGCCGGTTGAAGTGCTCGGCGAGGAACCGCTCGGCGATCGCCATGCCGACCGCGTTGCCCACGCCCTGGCCCAGCGGCCCGGTGGTCGTCTCGACGCCCGGCGTGTGGCCCCGCTCGGGATGGCCCGGCGTCTTCGAGCCCCACTGGCGGAACGCGCGCAGGTCGTCGAGCGACAGGTCGTACCCCGTCAGGTGGAGCAGGGCATACTGCAGCATGGAAGCGTGGCCGCAGGAGAGGACGAACCGGTCGCGGTCGGGCCAGTCGGGGTTGGTCGGGGTTGTACCGGAGGAACCGGTGCCAGAGCACGTAGGCCGCCGGGGCGAGCGCCATCGGCGTGCCCGGGTGGCCGGACTGGGCTGCCTCCACCGCGTCCATCGCCAGCGCCCGGATGGCGTTGATGCTGCGCCAGGCCAGCGCGTCAGCGGACGTCTCGGCGGCGGCCGCCTGCAGCAGACGCCTCCGCGCCCGGCGCGGCGGCAGGTTCCTCGGCGCGCGCGCCGCGGGTGCGAGTGCTCTCTGCGGACAGAACGGCTCCTTTCGCGCGCGGGTCCGGCGCAGGCGACGAGCGGAGGCTGACTGGGCAGGCTGAACGTGGCGGAAGATAACCGGCCGGTAAAGACCCGGGCAGCCGGTGGATCGCTCGTCCGTGACCGCCGGTGGATGATCCAGTCCCGTCCACGGACCTTGTCGCTCTCCTGTCGCTTCGCTCCGGCAGCCCATACCTACGCTTAGACCGCGTTGCGAAACGTCCCAGTCTCCTGAGCGCAGCGAGCTCAGGATGACTCCCTGGCGGATCCTACTCCTAGGAACCCTATCGAAACGCACTCTGGGCTGGCCCATGCTATCTGCCGTATACCGCTGACCCGGCCCGACCGGACCTACGAGATCCACGAGGTGGCCGAGCTGACCGGCCTGGCGCCGGCACGGCTCCGGGCGTGGGAGCGGCGGTACGAGGTCGTGCGTCCCGGGCGCCTGTCCAACGGCTACCGGGTCTACACGGCCGACCAGGTCGCCCTGCTGCGCGCCTACGCCCGCCTGATCGCGGGGGGCGAGCGCATCGGCGATCTCGCCGAGTGCGAGCGCGAGGACGTGCTGGCGCGGGCGGAGGTCCGCTCGCTCGACGGGTCGCCCCAGGCCGCACTGCTGGAGGCGGTGCGGGCGTTCGACCGCGAGCGGCTCGAGGGCCTGGTGGCGCAGCAGCTCGCCCTCCGAGGGCTCCGGGCGTTCGCCGAGGAGGTCGTGCTGCCGCTGGCCCAATCGGTGGGCGATCTCTGGGCGCTCGGCCGGGTCCCTATCGCCGCGGAGCACCTGGCGAGCGAGGTGGTGCTCCACGCGCTCAAGGGCGGCCTCCGGATGTCGCGGGGCACGGGACCGCTGGTGGTGTGCGGATGCCTGTCGGGCGAGCGGCACGAGTGGGGCTTCCTGGCGACGCTGGCGGTGGTGCAGGAGGACGGGTGGCGCATCCACTACCTCGGCGCCGACCTTCCGGTCGACGCGGTGGTCGAGGCGGCGTGGAAGCTGTCGCCGGAGGGCGTGGCGTTCAGCGGCAGCGATCCCTCGATCGTGCGCGCCAGCCTGCCCGCCCTCGCGGCGGTTGTCGGGAAGCTCCCTCCGCGCACCATGGCCGTCATCGGCGGCGGCGGGGTCGAGCCCCACGCCCACCTGCTCCGCGGCTACGGGCTGAGGATCGGACTCGAGGCGTTCACCAGGGCAGGAGCCCGAGCAGCGCGGTCTCCGGAGGCGCGATCGTGATCGGCAGACTGCTGGGCCGCCGCCCGATCCTGTCGGAGCGGGAACAGGATCTCCGGAGCCGCGAGCAGGAGCTGCTCGAGCGCCTCGCGACGGCGCTCGCGCGCTTCGGCGGCGACGTCGAGCCCGACGACCTCCGCCGCTTCCGCGAGGCGCGGGACCAGCTCACCGGGCTCTTCCTCCTCGTCGTGGCCGGCGAGTTCAACTCCGGCAAGTCGAGCTTCATCAACGCCCTGCTCGGGGAGCGCGTGCTCCCCGAAGGGGTCACCCCCACCACCGACCGGATCAACCTCCTCCGCTACGGGCCCGAGATCACCGAGCAGCACCTCGAGGCGTTCCTGCTCGAGCGCACCTATCCCGCCGAGCTGCTCCGCGAGATCACGATCGTGGACACGCCCGGGACCAACGCGATCATCCGGCGGCACGAGGAGCTCACCCGCGACTTCATCCCGCGCGCCGATCTCGTCCTCTTCGTCACCAGCGCCGACCGGCCGTTCACCGAGAGCGAGCGCGGCTTCCTCGAGCAGATCCGCGAGTGGGGCAAGAAGATCGTGTTCGTGGTGAACAAGATCGACATCCTTCCCCGCCCGGAGGACCGGCGAGCAGGTCCTCGGCTTCGTGCGCGAGCATGCCCAGGCGCTCCTGGCCGAGGCGCCCCGCCTCTTCCCGGTGTCCGCCCGCGAGGCGCTCGCGGCCCGGGCGGACGGCTCGGCCGAGGCGTGGCGCGCCAGCGGGTTCGACGAGGTCGACACCTACCTCGTGCGGACGCTGAACCAGGAGGAGCGGATCCGGCTCAAGCTCCTCAACCCGCTCAACGTGGGGCTCCGGCTCGCGGCCCGGTACAAGGACGTCGCGTTCGAGCGGCTGAAGCTCCTGACCCAGGACATCGAGACCATCCAGAGCATCGACCGCCAGCTCGCGCTGGCGCACGACGAGATGCTGCGCGACGTCGAGCCGCGCCTGGCCCGGCTCGACGTGCTGCTCGGCGACATGGAGCGGCGGGGCATGCGGTTCTTCGAGGAGACCATCCGGATCGGCCGCATCCGGAGCCTCATGGACAGCGAGGGCGTCCGGCGGGCCTTCGAGCGGGAAGTCATCGGCGACACCGCGGCCCAGATCGAGGCCGAGACCGGGCGGGTCATCGACTGGATCGTCGAGCGCAACCTCAAGGCCTGGCAGGACGTGAGCGGATACATCGACCGGCGGCAGATCGCCCGCCACCGCGAGGGGATGGTCGGCGAGGTGGGAACCAGCTTCACCTACAACCGCCAGGCGCTGCTCGACTCGATCGGCCGCGTGACCCGCGAGGTGATCGGGAGCTACGACCGCGAGGCCGAGGCGCAGAGCCATCGCCAACGACGTGCAGGGCACCTTCGCCACCACCGCGCTGGCGCAGGTCGGCGCGCTCGGCCTGGGGACGCTCGTGGTCACGCTGCTGACCGGCGCCGTCGCCGATGTGACCGGGCTGCTGCTGGCCACGACGCTGGCCGTGAGCGGGTTCTACGTGATCCCGCGCCGCCGCCGCCAGGCGCAGCGCGAGTTCAGCCGCCGGATCGACGAGCTGCGGCAGCGGCTGCGCGACGGGCTCACCCGCCAGGTGCACCTGGAGATCGGCCATTCGGCCGACCGGATCAACGAGGCCATCGCGCCGTACCGCCGTTTCGTGCAGAGCACCCAGCAGGAGCTCACCGACGCCCGCGGCTCACTCGTGGCTACGGAGGACTCGCTGCTCCGCCTCCGGGCCGAGATCGAGCGGACGTGAAGGTGCGGGCCGCGTGCGCCGCCGCGGTGTCGGAGCACGTCGCGGATCTGCCCAGTGACGGTGAGCACCGTGGCCGCCAGCCGAACTCGGCAAGTACTTCGCCAGCTTCATGGCCCGCTCGGCTTCTAGCCCGCTCGACCTCGACGTGGCTTGCCGGCGGGAAGTTGCGGGTGACGATGAGGACATCGGGCATGGGCGGCTATCCCGCGCCCTCGCCGGCAGCCGCACCGTCGAAGCGGCGGACCAGCTCGCGGGCGATCGCGCCGACCTCGAATTCGGCCTCGACGCGCCGCCGGCCCGCCTGCGCGAGCTCCGCCCGGAGCGTCGACGAGCCGAGCACGCGCGCCAGCGCCTCGGTCAGCGCGTCGGCGTCGCGGGGCGGCACCAGCACCCCCGCACCGTTCTCGAGCAGCTCGGGGACGCCGCCGACCGCCGTCGCGATCACCGGCACGCCGTACGCCATCGCCTCGACCAGGGCCACGCTGAGCCCCTCGTGCAGGCTCGGGAGCACCACGCAGTCCGCTCGCCGGTCGCGGTACATCCCCAGCAGCTCCGCGTGCGGGACGGTGCCCAGGAGCCGGACGCGCTCGCCCAGCCCTCGCTCGCTCGATGCGGCGCTCGATCGCCGCGCGCTCGGGCCCCTCGCCCGCCAGCCAGAGCTCGAACACGATCCCCCGCGCCACCAGCCGCGCCGCCGCCTCGAGCAGGTCGCCGTGGCCCTTGACGGGCGCGAGGCGCGCCGGGCACAGCAGCACCGGGTCGTCGCGCGGCGGCATCCCATCGGGGAGCCGGCGGGCAGCGCGACGCCCATGTGCACCACCACCGCGCGGTCGAAGGCATCCGGCGCGACGAGCGGCCGCGCCGCCGCCAACATCTCCCGGGCGATGAAGCGACCGAATCGCGCCGAGCGCAGCTTCTCGGTGAGCAGGTTGTTGAGGAAGACGTCGTAGCGGTGCGCGGTGAAGCTCCAGGGGATGCCGCTCACGGCGCTCGCCCCCATGGCGAGCGTGGCGGTGAGGTGCGCCCAATGGGCGTGGATGTGGTCCGCGCCCCACTCGCGCGCGATCCGCGCGAGCCAGATGCCCTGCGCGGTGGCCACCGCGTTGGCGATCGCCCGGCGGCGGGGCCGGGTCCGCCGGAGGCGCCAGAACGCACCCGCCGTGCGGCGCGGCGCGCGTGCCAGCGCGCCCGCCACCGCGGCGACGACGGCGCCGGCCCGCGGCAGGACCCGCGTGCGCGGCAGGAGCGCGCCGACGTTGTCGTGCACGACCGCATCGCGGGAGCGCCGCGGCACGATCAGCAGCTCGTGTCCGGCGGCCAGCAGCGCCTCGACCTCGGGCACGACGAAGGTCTCGCCCTCGCCGAACGGCAGCCGCTGGGTGACGTACACGATCTTCACGGCGAGGCGCTCGAAGGGCTGGCCGCCGCGCCGAGATGGAGCAGGCGCGAGGCGGCGGCGGAGCGGAGCACGACGACGTAATACGCGGCGATCGCCAGCACGCCGGCGACGATCGCCAGCCGCTCGTTCCGGGCGTAGAGCGCGGCGGCCGCCGGGAGGAGGCACACGCCGGCCAGCGCGACCAGCCGGACGGCCGGATCGACGAGGCGGCCGATCGAGCTGTGGCCGGCGTGCATGAACCGCGCGATCGAGGCCACCGAGATGACGACGCCGCTCACCGAGAGCAGCGCAACCGCCAGCATGGGCGAGCCGCGGCTCGTCCCGATGAGCAGCGCGCCGAGTCGGAGGGCGAACTCGAAGGCGGCGAAGGCCAGCGCCGAGCCCTGCCACTCGCGCACGCTGAGGAGCCCGCTGAGCGGATTGCTCACCAGCCACACCGCGAACCACGGCGCCAGGGCCTGGGCATAGCGGCCCGCCTGCTCCCACTGGCTGCCCATCACCGTCGCGAAGAGCCGGGGCCCGCCGAGCCCGACCGCGCAGAAGACCGGCAGCCCGCAGGCGAACAGCGCGAGCGCGGTGCGCTCGGTGAGCCGGCGCAGCGCCTCCGGCTCCCGGGACAGGGTGGCCGCCCGCGCGAGGAACACCTGGCCGACCGCCTGCGCCACCAGCATCGTCGGCAACACCAGCATCTTGTAGCTGAGGGCATAGAGGCCGGCCGCGGCCGCGCCGAAGCTCGCCGAGAAGAGAATGGACGGAAGCTGAAGGCTTCCGATGGTGAACAGGTTGGACCAGGTCGTCAGCAGGGGAAACCGGCGGTAGCGGCCGGCCGCGGCGCGGAGGCTCGCGACCGTCACCCGCGCGAACGGACGGTCGCGCAAGGCGAGGATGGCGAGTCCGCCGCCACCCGCCACGCGCCCGATCACGTCCCCGATGAGCAGGCCCGGCGCGCCCGCCTTCACGAGGCCGAGCCCCACCTGGGCCACCACCTGTCCGACGCCCTGGCTGAGCTTCGTCCGCGCGATGCGTCCGAAGGCGCGGCGGCGAATCGCCCAGTACGAGAGGGCCTGATAACTCCCCGCGCCGAGCAGGCCCACGGGGATCAGCCACAGGTACGGCCGCGAGCGCCGCGGCGTTGGCGCGCGCGACGAACGCGTCGCCGGCCAGCCAGACCAGCAGCGCCACGAGCACCGCCATCGCGGCGAGCACGATGAGCGTCAGGGCGAGCAGCGATCCCGCGGCCTCCTCATCCTCCGGTAGCGGGATGGCCGCCTCGTAGCGCAGCGACGCCAGCACCAGCAGCACGGTGAGCGTCGACGAATAGACCGCGAGCGTGCCGTAGTCTGCCGGGGTATAGAGCCGGGTCAGCACCGGCATCGCGAGCACGAGCAGGAGCTGCGCGATCGCGGTGCCGGAGGCCAGGGTCACCACGTGGCGCACGAACGCACCCCCTGGCCCCCTGGGCCAGCGGAAGCGTCTCGATGCCGGCGGCCGGGCTGTCGGCTCAGCCATGATGTCCGGATCGGCTGGTGGATGTAGACACTTGCCCACCATATACGTGGGCGGCTCCGGGGGTCGTGACGGCTGTCACGCCGGGGTGTCGCTCCGCCGCTGACCGGGCCAGATTGGAAGCATGGGCACGGACCTGGAGCAGGAGACCGGAGGACGGTGGGAGCGGGCCCGGCGGTCGCAGGCGCGCCGTCCCTGGCTGGGCGTCTTCCTCGCCGTCGTGGTCCTCCCGATCCTCATCGGGGCCGGCGTGGTGCTGATCGCCGGCCGGGGGGTGGCGTTCGATGTGATCGGGCGGCTCACGGCCCGCAAGTTCCCCGACGTGCTATGGATCGACCGGGCGGACCTGGCGCGCTGGCGCGAGGATGCCGGCCGCACGCCGCCGCTCGTGCTCGATGCCCGTACCGCGGCGGAATACGAGGTCAGCCACCTCCGCGATGCCGTTCGGGTCGACCCGGGCCGTCCCAGCCTTCGCCCGCTCGCCGCCCGCGCCAAGAACGATCCGATTGTGGTGTATTCCTCGGTGGGCTACCGGAGTGCGCGGCTGGCGCACTGGCTGGCGGGGCAGGGCTACACCAACGTGCGGAACCTCGCCGGCAGCATCTTCCAGTGGGCCAACGAAGACCGTCCGGTCTTCCGGGATGGGCGCCCGACCACGGAGGTCCATCCCTACGATCGCCGGTGGGGCCTGCTCCTCGAGTCACGGTTCAGAGCAGCGGTGCCTGACGTCGAAACGCCCTTCGCGGCACCCTGAGCTCGGCCCAGCGCTGAGCCGGCTCAGGTAATCGACGGCGCCCCGCGCCTATCCTCCTCGTCCTCCGTCTCCCCGCTCCGGTTCCAGATATCGGCCGTCAGCTTCCAGACACCGTCCCGCTGCCGTTTGAGACACATGACGTACTTGCCGGAATCGGCCGGCTCCTCGTCGGTCGCCGGCAGATGATACCGGCCCACGAGGTAGCCGAGGTCGCCGTCGACCTCGACTGTGAGGGTGGTGACCTCGAGCCCCTCGTCGGTGCCCTGGCGCCAGAAATCGCCGATGGCGGCCCGGCCGCGCACCGGCTCATGGTCCGGCGGGAGGAGGACGGCGTCGTCGGCGTAGAGGGAGGCAAGGGCGTCGGCGTCCCCCTGGTTCGAGGCGTCCACGTACCGCTGAACGGCGGCCTCGATGGCCCGCCGGGAGCCCACCTCCCCAGGGCCGATTCCCCGGCCGCAGCCGGCCAGGAGTGCCAGTCCGACCGCCAGTAGCCGGTCCCTGGACCGCCCAAGCTGTCATTCTGGCGCTAATCTTGCTAGATTTCAGGGTCGTCCATCGCTGGTCTGCCTGGCAGGCCATCATGTTCAACCTCTACTTGGATCCTTGTGGCTCGCAGATCACGAAATCGAAGCGCCGTTTCCACCACCAGTTTTCGCCGCTCACCCGGCCGTTCCATGCAGTCCCACCGCGACTGGCTCCTCGACCTCCACGGTTCGGTGTGCGCCTATTGCGGGACCGAGACGCCTTCCGACATCATCACCCTGGATCACGTTCGTCCGCGCCGTGGGCAGACCGCCTACGATCGCCCGGACAATCTGGTTCTGGCTTGCCGGGAGTGCAACGCGGCCAAGGCGGATACCCCGCTGGTAGCCTTTCTGATGCAGAAGCGCGCCCGCGGAGTCTACCTCCTGCACTATGGTGAGCACCTCTCGGAGCCGCTCAAGGAGCTGGCCCGACAGGCGTCCGAGCGGCCGATGTTGCCGAAGGACTGATTCGCCGGAGGTGGTGGAAATGAGGAAGGGCGGCCGAGAATGGCCGCCCTTTTTGCGTCCGGGACCGGCGTGGAGGGGGGCAGGTCACAGACGCAGGCACGCCGCCGGTACGATCGTGGGCGGGTCACTCGCAGCATTCAAGCGTCGCCCATCCAGCCAGGAGGTCCTCGATGGCCCGATTCAGGGAATCCAGCGTCCGGAACGACGTGATCAAGGGGGCCATCGCCGGGGCCGTGGCCACCTGGGTGATGGGCAAGGTGACCACCGTGATGTACGAGCGGGAAGACCGCTGGGTCCGGCGCGCGGAAGACGACGTGCGGGGGGCCAGGACCTCCTACGGCGTGGCCGCGGAGAAGGCCGCTCGGCTCGCCGGCGCCTCGCTCGACAAGGACCAGAGCGAGCGGCTTGGCTTGGCCATCCACTGGGCGCTCGGGATCGGGGCCGGCGCCGTGTACGCGGTGCTGCGGCGGCGATTCCACGCGCTGGGCCGGACGGCGGGACTGAGCTTCGGGACGGCCTTCTGGGCGCTGGTCGACGAGGGCTTGGTGCCCACGCTTGGCCTCACCCCGGGGCCGCGCGCGTTCCCGTGGCAGACCCACGCCCGCGGATTCGCTGGCCACCTCACCTTCGGGACCGTTACGGACGGCACGCTCCGGCTGCTCGACGCGGTCGCCTGATCCGGCCGGATGCCGGCTCGGACGGCCGAGCTCAACCCTTCGCGTCGCCCGCCAGGGCCATGGTGGGCAGGAGCGGCGGGCGCCGGGTGCCGTCCAGCGCGTCCTTGATGATGCGGCCCTGCTCGGCCGCGTGCGCCGCCGGGTAGCCCTCGGCGGGGCTGGCGCGCTCGGGCCGGCCCACATACCCGACATGGAGCCCGCCCGAAGCCAGCTCCTGCAGCTTGGGCGCGAGATAGGTCCAGGCGCCCATGTTCCGCGGCTCCTCCTGCACCCACACGAGCTCTTCCAGCCGTGGATACCGCGCCAGCATCGCGCGCGCCTCGACCCAGGGGAACGAGTAGAGCTGCTCCAGCCGGATCAGCGCCGGCCGGTGTGACGACACCTTCCCCGCCTCCGACAGCAGATCGTAGTAGACCTTGCCGGTGCAGAGCACGACCCGGCGGATCTCCTCCGTGTGCTCTGCCGCCCACGGGTCATCCAGGATCGGATGCCACCGGCCCTCGGCCAGGTCCTCGAGCCGTGAGCTGGCCTGCGGCAGGCGCAGGAGGCTCTTCGGCGTCATCACGATGAGCGGCCGCTGGCGGTTGCGCCGTGCCTGGCGGCGGAGGAGGTGGAAGTACTGTGCCGGGGTCGTCGGGTTGGCCACCCGGATGTTGCCTTCGGCCGCGAGCTGCAGGAACCGCTCGAGCCGCGCGCTCGAGTGCTCGGGGCCCTGGCCCTCGTAGCCATGCGGGAGGAGCAGGGTGAGCCGAGTCGTGAGCCCCCACTTGGACAGCCCGGAGCTCAGGAACTGGTCGACGATGACCTGGGCGCCATTGATGAAGTCGCCGAACTGCGCCTCCCAGAGCACGAGCGCCTCGGGCGCCGCCGCGCTGTAGCCGTACTCGAAGCCCAGGGTGGCGAGCTCGCTCAGCGGGCTGTTGTGCAGCTCGAGCGGCGCGAGCGCGCCGGGCAGCCGCTCCATCGGCGTGAGCCGCTCGCCGGTGGCGGCGTCGTGGAGCACCAGGTGGCGCTGGCTGAACGTGCCGCGCTCGGTGTCCTGCCCGGTGAGCCGGATCGGCACGCCTTCGGTGAGGAGCGACGCGAGCGCCAGCGCCTCGGCGTGCGCCCAGTCGATGCCGCCCTCGGGCCCCAGCGCCACGCGCCGCCGCTCGAGCTGCTTGCGGAGCTTGGGGTGCACGGTGAAGCCCTCGGGCCAGCTCAGCAGCTGCTCGTTGAGGGCGACGAGGAACTCGCTCGCGAGCGCCGTGTCCACCTCGAGCCCTGGTCCCACCGACTTGTGCTGGGACTCGGACGGCGCCCCGCGGCTCATGCTGGCCTTGAAGCCCTGCTGGATGTCCACCAGCCGCTGGTAGGTCTCGGCCGCCAGGGCGTCGGCGTCCGCCTGCGTAATCGTCCCGGCGGCCACCAGCGCCCGAGCGTACAGCTCGCGCGTGGTGGGCAGCGCCTTGATCCGCTCGTACATCACCGGCTGCGTGTAGGCCGGCTCGTCGCCCTCGTTGTGCCCGTAGCGCCGGTAGCCGACCAGATCGATCAGCACGTCCTGGTGGAAGCGGTCCCGGTAGGCCATCGCCAGCCGCACCGCGCTGAGGCACGCCTCGGCATCGTCACCGTTGACGTGGATGATCGGGATGTCGAAGCCCTTGGCCAGGTCGGACGCGTAGCGGGTCGAGCGCGCGTCGTCCATGTCGGTGGTGAAGCCGACCTGGTTGTTGGTGATGATGTGGAGCGTCCCGCCGGTGCGGTACCCCTTGAGCGCGCCCAGGTTGAGCGTCTCGGCCACCACGCCCTGGCCGGCGAAGGCGGCATCACCGTGGATGGCGACCGGCAGCGCCGCGGTCGGGTCGTGATGGGCGTCGCGCCCGCGGCGCTGGGTCTGCTTGGCCCGGGCCCGGCCGTCCACCACCGGGGCCACGAACTCGAGGTGGCTGGGATTGGGCGACAGGGTGACCGTGATCGACTTGTTCTTGCCGGTCCGGTACGCGCCTTCCGCGCC
Organism: uncultured Gemmatimonadales bacterium; assembly: GCA_963804125.1. Lineage (GTDB taxonomy): Bacteria > Gemmatimonadota > Gemmatimonadetes > Gemmatimonadales > GWC2-71-9 > CAVVWJ01. Next base: position 102,232 of record CAWDPF010000008.1, on the reverse strand, counting down.
GTGGTGGTACTTCACGTCACCGGTGCCGCCCTCGGGCGTGAGCTGTCCCGCCTCGACGTGGCGGCCGCCTTCGAACTCCGCGAAGATCGTCTCGTACGGCCGGCCCACCGTATGGGCCAGCACGTTGAGCCGCCCGCGGTGCGCCATGCCGATCACCACGTCGCGCGCGCCGCTCTCGGCCGCGCTCTCGATCGTGAGGTCGAGCATCGGCACCAGCATGTCGACGCCTTCGATGGAGAACCGCTTCTGGCCGAGATAGGCCTTGTGCAGGAACTTCTCCAGCGTCTCGACCTCGGTGAGCCGCTGGAGCAGCTTCCGCTGCTCGTCGGGCGTCATCGGCTGGCGGTAGGCGCCGCTCTCGATCTTGCCGCGGAGCCAGACGCGCTCCTCGTGGGTCGAGATGTGCTCGATCTCGTAGGCCATCGTGCCGCAGTAGGTGGCCTGGAGGTACGGCAGCGACTCGGCGAGCGTGCCGCCGGGCACGGCGATGCGGAGCACCTTCGACGGAATCGCCGCCATCACCTCGGGTGTGAGGCCGAGCGGGCCCGGGTTGAGGGCCGGATCGCCGATGGGGGGCGTGCCGAGCGGATCGAGGTGGGCGGCCAGGTGGCCGTGCATGCGGAAGGCCTTCACCAGCGCCATCGCCGCCGCCACGTGGTACAGCATCTCCGGTGTGACCGGGCCGGCGGTCTCCTGCCCGGGCTTGGCGGCCGGCTTCGGGCGCGCGAGCTGGTACTCCGCCTGCCCGAGGCCCAGGCTCTCGGCGATGAGCTCGTAGAAGCCCTGGTCGCCCTGGAGCAGGTGGTCCACCGTGGCGAGAAACGCCCCCGACTCCGCGCCCTGGATGACCCGATGGTCGTAGGTGCTCGTGACGGTCATGACCTTGCTGATCCCGAACTCCCGGAGCCGCTCCTCCGGCACCGCCGAGAACTCCGCCGGATAGCCGATCGCGCCGACCGCGATGATGCTGCCCTGGCCGGCCATGAGCCGCGGCACCGACGCGACGGTGCCGAGCCCGCCCGGGTTGGTGAGCGACATGGTGGCGCCGGCGAAGTCGTCGGGCATGAGGCGGTTGGTGCGGGCCTTCTCGACCAGCGCCTCGTAGGCCGCGTGGAACGCGCCGAAGTCCATCGTGTCGGCACGCTTGATCACGGGGACGACGAGGCCGCGGCTGCCATCCTTCCGCTGCACGTCCACCGCGAGCCCCAGCGCGATGCCTTCGGGCGCGACCCGGTAGGGGACACTGTCGTGGACGAGCAGCGTGTGGCCCATGACCGGATGCTGCTTGGTGGCCTGCACCAGCCCGTAGGCGATCAGATGGGTGAACGAGATCTTCCCCGGCTTCCCGGCCGCCTGGAGCGCCTGGTTGAGCCCGCGCCGCTTCTCTTCCAGCACGCCGACCGGCAGCACGCGGAGAGTGGTCGCTGTGGGCACGGCCAGGCTCTCGTTCATGTTGGCGACGAGCTTGGCGGCGGGGCCCTTGATGGCGGAGGCGCCGGGCGGAAGCGTGGTGGTGGTGACCGGGGAAGCCGTGGGAGAGGCAGGAGCCGCCGGAGCCGTTGTCGAAGCCGGCGCCATGGCGGCCGCGACCGCGGGCCGGGGGCGGCGGCGCCGTTGCCGTCGGGCCGCTCGCCGACGATGCCGCTCTCGAACAGCCGTCGCCACTCGGGACCCACGGCCGTGGGATCCCGGAGAAACTCCTCGTACATGACCTGGGCGAAGCCGGCGTTCGCCGTTTCAAACACGTTCGGGTCCACGAATCCACCGTCCCTGCGATTGACGTACATGGGGAGCCCGACCCGGGCTCCTGAAAAGATAACGACCCGGCTGCCGGGCGGGCGGAGATCCGGCTCCGCCCGTCACAATCGGCGGCTCCGGCCGTTCAGATGGAGCTCGGGGCGATCGGACCCGCCCATGTAGCAGAAGGAAGCAGGTCAGGTAGCCGATCCATCAAGCCATTCTCGAGGAGGGCCCATGCTGAGTGCTTGGGGAAATACGGCGCTCGCGCTCGGAGTCGTCACGGCGCTCGTCGGTGGGTGTGGGGGCGGCGGCGATTCCACCCCCAACCCGTCACCGCTGGTAGTGGCCAAGGAGCCGACCGCGAGCGGCGACGCGCAGACCGGCCCCGTGAGCCAGGCGCTGCCGAATGCTCTCAGGATCGTCGTGACCCGGGACGGCAGCCCTCAGTCGGGCGTCACGGTGAACTGGTCCATCGCCGCGGGCAGCCTGGCGCCGGCGTCCGGCCCGACCGGCGGCGACGGCATCGCCGCGAGCATCTGGACACTCAGCCCTACCGCGGGCGCCCAGACGGCGCAGGCCACGGTCACAGGAGCGACGGGCTCGCCGGTCACCTTCACCGCCACGGGCACCGCCGAACCGCCGCCGCCGCCGCCGAACACGATCGCCATCACCGTCGGCAACATCTTCTTCCTGAGCAACCGGAACGGAACCACCAATACGGCGGTGGATACGGTCGCGGTCAACGGGACGGCCACCTGGACGTGGGTAAACACAGACGCCACGCCGCACAGTGTGCAATCCTTTGGCACGCCCACCTTCACCAGCAGCGCCCTGCAGACGGGCAACGGCCAGACCTACCAATTCCAGTTCACGCAGGCCGGCACGTACACGTACAACTGCGTGGAGCACGGCAACGCGATGAACGGTCGGATCGTCGTGCGATAGTCATGCGCCTGGCGCGAGGCGGCGGGTGAGGAGCTCACCCGCCCGCGAACGCCACGTACCTCGCCGCCTCCTCGTCCACTCGCGCCTCGTCCCACCCCCGTTCCCGCGCCATCAGCTCCGCCACCCGCCGGGCCGCCGACACGCCGCGATCCGCCGTCTCGTAGAACAGGTGGGTGCGCCGCACCATCACGTCTTCGACCGTCTGCGCCATCTCGCGCCGCACCGCGTGCACCACCTCGGCCTCGACGGCCGGGTGGGGCGGCACCAGCCGCCTGAGCAGCCGGCGCTCGCCGGCGCCGAGGTTGTAGATGCCGGCGGCCTCGGTGCCGTAGTGCCGGAGCAGGTGCTCCACGCTCTCGGGGGTGACGCCCAGCTCGAGCCCGCGCTCGCGAAACTGGGCCAGGTCTGCCGCCTCGCCGCCGGGCAGGGGATCTTCGTCGGTCCGGGGGGCACCGGCGCGCGCACGGCCATCCCGGTGCCGCAGCTCGCGGGCGGCCCGGTCCACGACCTCGGCCGCCATCGCGCGGTAGGTGGTGAGCTTGCCGCCCACCACCGAGATCATGCCACCGGCGCCGTAGACGATCGCGTGCTCGCGCGAGCGGCTCGAGGCCGCCTTGTGATCGCGGTCGGCCAGGAGCGGGCGAAGCCCGGCCCATGACGCCCGCACGTCCTCGACGCCCAGCCGCGCGCCGGGAAAGCGGGCGTTGGCCGAGCGGAGGAGGTAGACGATGTCGTCGGCGGATACCGTGAGCTGGTCCGGCGCCTCGGCCGTGTCGGTGTCGGTGGTGCCGATGTAGGAGAGCTCGCCCCAGGGCAGGATGAAGAGGACGCGGCCGTCGATCGGGCTGGTGAAGACGATCGCGTCGCGGTGAGCCAGCCGGCTCCGGTCCACCACGATGTGCACGCCCTTCGTGGGCTGGAGCAGCGGCGTGGCACCCGAGTCCTCGAGCACGCGCACCTTGTCGGCCCAGGGACCGGTGGCGTTGACGACGACGCTGGCGCGGACGGTGGCGCGGGCGCCCGTGAGCCGGTCCTCGATCTGGGCCCCGACCACCCGGCCGGCGGTGCGCTCGAGCGCCCGGACCGCGGTATAGTTCGCGACCAGCGCGCCGTGGTGCACCGCCGAGCGGACGGTGGCGAGCGTCAGCCGGGCGTCGTCGCACTGCGCGTCGTAGAACCGGGCGCCGCCGAGGAGGCCGCGCTCCCGCAGCATCGGCTCGGCCTCGAGCAGCGCACGCTTGCCGAGCATGCGGTGCGTCTTCACATTGCGGAACAGCGCGAGCGCATCGTAGAGCCACATCCCCGCGGCCAGGCGCCAGAGCGGGATCCGGTCGCCGCGGTGCAGCGGGAAGACGAACGGCAGTGGCCACACCAGGTGCGGCGCGATGCGCAGCAGGACCCGGCGCTCCCGGTTGGCCTCGAGCACCAGCTTGAAGTCGCCGGTCTCGAGGTAGCGGAGGCCGCCGTGCACCAGCCGGCTCGAGCGGGAGCTGGTGCCGGCCCCGAAGTCCTGCTGCTCGACGAGCACCGTACGCAACCCGCGCATCGCCGCGTCGCGAGCCACGCCGGCGCCGGTAATGCCGCCGCCGATGACGAGCAGGTCGGCGGGCTCGGCCGTGAGCTGCTCGAGTGTCGCCCGCACCGAGGATCGACTGCCGTGAGCCTGCCCCCCGTTGCCCGGATGCCCAGACCTAGCACCTGGTTTCTCTGGCACGCTCATCGGATTCGCAGCCGGCATGCGGGTGCTCGACCTGGCGTGCGGCGAAGGCCGCCACAGTCTGGCGGCGGCGATGCTCGGCGCGCGGGTCACCGGCGTCGATCGGGACGAGACCCGCCTGGCGACGGCGCGCGAGCTGGCCGAGGCGCAGGGGTTGAGCGTCGACTGGCGGGTCATCGATCTCCAGGGGCCATGGCCCGAGCTGGGCGATTTTGATGCGGTTCTGGTGTTCAATTATCTTGACCGTGCACGGATGCCCGAGGTCCAGCGTCTGGTGGCCCCCGGCGGACTGCTGATGATGGAATCATTTCTGATCGGCCAGCGCGAGCTGGGCTGGGGCCCCACCTCGGACGATCACCTCCTGCGCCCGGGCGAGCTGGCCGGGCTCATGGCCCCGCTCAGGATCCTGCACGGCCGCGAGGTCCTCGAGCCGATCGACGCCGAGCGCTGGCGCGCCATCGCGAGCGTGGTGGCCTGTCGCGAGTGAAAAGTACAGCCACGTCGTCTGAGACGCTTCTCCCACTTCATCGATAGGTCGACATGCACGACTCCCGGCTCGGGCGGCGGGTGGCCATCGTGGCCGGCCTCCGCACACCGTTCGCCAAGAGCGGCACCGTCTTCCGCGACGTCTCCGCCACGGCGCTGGCGCGGCATGCCGCGCGCGAGCTGCTCGTCCGGAGCGAGCTCGACGGACGCGAGATCGACGAAGTGGTGTTCGGCCAGGTGGTCCCCTCGGTGCGCGTGCCCAACGTGGCGCGCGAGGTGAGCCTGCTTCCCCAGCTCCTTCCGAGCGTTCCCGCCTACTCGCTCAACCGGGCGTGCGCGTCCGCGGCCCAGGCGATCACCAACGCGGCCGACCAGATCGCGCTCGGCCACGCGGACATCGTGCTCGCCGGCGGCGTCGAATCGCTGTCCGACATTCCGGTGCTCCACTCGCGACGCTTCAGCCAGATCCTGGTCGAGGCGGGAAAGGCCAAGAGCGTCGGCGGCCGGCTGGCCGCCCTCGCCCGCACGCGTCCGCGGGACCTCGTGCCCGTGACCCCGGCGGTGGCCGAGCCGTCGACCGGCGAGACCATGGGCCAGTCGGCCGAGAAGATGGCGAAGGAGAACGGAATCACCCGCGAGGCGCAGGACCGGCTGTCGCTGCAGAGCCATCAACGCGCCGCCGCCGCCACCGCCGACGGGCGCATGGCCGCGGAGATCGCCCCCTGGTTCGGCGGGCGCGGCATGGACGAGATCATCGCGGGCGACAACGGGATCCGCCCGGACACCTCGCTCGAGGCGCTGGCGCAGCTTCGCCCGGTCTTCGACCGGCGCTACGGCTCGGTGACGGCCGGCAACTCGTCGCCCCTCACCGACGGCGCCGCCGCCGTGCTGCTCATGGCCGAGGAGAAGGCCGCCGCCCTGGGGTACGAAGCGCTCGCGTACCTCCGGAGCTACGCGGTGGCCGCGGTGGATCCGGGATGGCAGCTCCTGATGGGCCCGGTGTACGCGGTGCCACGCGCGCTCGAGCGCGCCGGGATCGCCTGGGGCGACCTCGGCCTGGTCGAGATCCACGAGGCCTTCGCCGCGCAGGTGCTCAGCAACGTGCAGGCGTGGGGCTCGCAGGCCTGGGCCGAGCGACTGGGGCTGCCGGGGCCCGTGGGGGAGGTCGACTGGGACCGCACCAACGTGATGGGCGGCTCGATCGCGGTCGGGCATCCGTTCGGCGCCACGGGCGCCCGGCTGGTGACCACGCTCGCGCACGAGATGCGCCGGCGCGACGTGCAGTTCGGGCTCATCTCCATCTGCGCGCAGGGCGGCATGGGCGCGGCCCTCGTCCTGGAGCGCGACTGATGTCCGCGCTCACCACCGCCGTCGAGGACGGCATCGCGGTCGTCACCTTCGATCTCCCCGGCGAGCCGGTCAACAAGCTGAGCGACGCGGTGAAGGTCGAGTTCGAGGCGCTGCTCATCCGGATCCGGGACGACGAGGCGATCCGCGCCGCGGTGCTCATCTCGGGCAAGCCCGACAGCTTCATCGCGGGGGCGGACATCGAGCTGTTCACCGCGCTCACCACCGAGAGCGCGGCCGAGCGGCTGAGCTTCGAAGGGCAGGAGATGGTGAACCGGGTGGAGACGCTGTCCAAGCCGGTGGTCGCGGCCATCCACGGCGCCTGCCTCGGCGCGGGGCTCGAGCTCGCGCTCGCCTGCCACTACCGCGTGGCCACCGACCATCCCAAGACCCAGCTCGGCCTGCCCGAGGTGCAGCTCGGCCTGATCCCGGGCGCCGGCGGCTGCCAGCGGCTGCCGCGGCTCATCGGCGCCCGCGCGGCGCTCGACATGATCCTGACCGGCAAGAGCGAGCGCGGCGCCAAGGCGCTCCGGCTGGGGCTGGTGGACGAGCTGGTGCCGCCGAGCATCCTCCGCGCCACCGCCCTCGCCGCGGCCGGACGCCTGGTGCGCGACGGGCTGCCGCGCCGGACGCCGAAGACCGGCCTGCAGGGGATGCTGCTCGACCGCACGGCCGCCGGCCGGCGGCTGGTGTACCGCGCCGCGGAGAAACAGGTGGCGGCGAAGTCCGGCGGCCACTATCCCGCGCCGCTCCGTGCGCTCGAGGCGGTGCGCATCGGCCTGGAGGAGGGCATCACCGCGGGGCTCGCGGCGGAGCACCGCGCCTTCGGCGAGCTCGCCGTGGGCGATGTCTCGCGCAAGCTGGTGCAGGTGTTCTTCGCGACCAACGCGCTCAAGCGGGACGACGGCATTCCGCCGGGCGCAGCGGCGCCGCGCCAGATCCGCCGGCTCGGCGTGGTCGGCGCGGGCTTCATGGGTGCCGGGATCGCCGGGACCGCGGTGGCCAACGTCGAGGTGGACACGCGACTCAAGGACGCCGACCTGGCCCGCGTCGGGAAGGGTCTCCAGTCGGCAACGGGCATCCTGACGGAGCGGCTCAAGCGCCGCCGCATCAGCCGCCCGCAGTTCGAGCGCCTGAGCGCGCTGGTCTCCGGCGGCGACGACTACCGCGGGTTCGGCCGCGCCGATCTCGTCATCGAAGCGGTGTTCGAGGACCTCGATCTCAAGCGGCGGGTCCTCGCCGAGGTGGAGGCGGTGGTGCGGCCCGAGACCATCTTCGCGAGCAACACGTCCACCATCCCCATCCGCGACATCGCGGCGCAGGCCATCCGGCCCGAGCGGGTGCTCGGCATGCACTTCTTCTCGCCGGTCGAGAAGATGCCGTTGCTCGAGGTCATCCCCACGGACGACACGGCGCCCGAGGCCATCATCACCGCCGTCCGGTTCGGCCGGCGCATGGGCAAGACGGTCATCGTCGTCGCCGACCATCCGGGATTCTGGGTCAACCGCATCCTCTCGCCCTACCTCAACGAAGCGGCCATCCTGCTCTCCGAAGGCGTGCCGGTCGAAGTGATCGACCGGGCGATGACCGCGTGGGGCTTTCCGGTCGGCCCGGTTGCGCTGCTCGACGAGGTCGGGCTCGACGTGGCGCAGAAGGCCGGCGGCGTGATGCACGCGGCCTTCGGCGACCGGCTCCAGCCGCCCGAGACGCTCGCGCGGCTGCTGGCCGACGGACGGCTTGGCCGGAAGAACGGCCGCGGGTTCTACCGCTACCACGACGGCCACAAGGCGGGCGTGGACGATACCGTGTACGGCCTGCTCGGTGTCCGGCCGGTCGAGGACGCCGATGCCGGGGTCGTGGAGCGGCGCCTGGTCCACGCCATGCTCAACGAGGCGGCGATGGCGCTCGACGAGGGTGCCGTCCGGAGCTCGCGCGACGGCGATGTGGGCGCCCTCTTCGGCATCGGCTTCCCCGCCTTCCGCGGCGGGCCCCTGCGGGTGATCGACGACTTCACCGCCACGCGGGTCCTGGAGGCGCTGCGCGACCTCGAGGACGTGCACGGGCCGCGCTTCGCCCCCGCCGTCAGCCTGGTCGAGGCGGCCACGCACGGCACCCGCTACTACCCTGCCTGAGACGGGCCGCGGTGGAGCGCGGCGGATGATCGTGCTGCTCCTCGCCACGCTCGCGCTGGCGTATCTGGCCTTCCTGCTCCTGCTCCGTCTTTCCGAAAGCCGGCTGCTGTACGCACCGGGCTCCTCGCGCACGCTCACGCCGGCCCCACCAGCCCTCGGCCTGGCGCCCGAGCGCGTCGAGATCCCGTCCGGCGACGGCGTCACGCTGGTCGCATGGGTGATCCGGGCGCCCGCGACGGACACCGCCGGCCGCTGGCTGCTCATCTGCCACGGCAACGCGGGCAACCTCAGCGACGCGGGGCGACCCGAGCACTACGCCGGCCTCCGGGCCCTGGGTCTCAACCTGCTCGCGTTCGACTACCGCGGTTACGGCGAGAGCGGTGGAAGCCCGAGCGAAGCGGGACTGTATCGGGACGCGGAGGCGGCCTACGGGTACCTGCGTGACACGCTGGGGGTGCCGCCCGAGCGGATCGTCCTGTTCGGCCACTCGCTCGGATCGGCGGTGGCGGTGGAGCTGGCGACGCGGGTGCCGGCCGCCGGGCTCGTGCTGGACGGCGCGCTGATCTCCGTGATCGCGCGCGCCCAGGAGGTGTACCCGTACGTGCCGGTGCGCTGGATCGCCCGCAGCCGGTTCGCGTCGATCGAGAAGATCGGCCGGGTGGAGATCCCGAAGCTGTTCCTGCACGCGCGGCGGGACGACGTGGTTCCGATCGCCCATGGCCGGCGGCTCTACGACGCCGCGCCGCCGCCCAAGACCTTCGTCGCGCTGGCGGGCGGCCACGGCGACGCGTTCGAGGCGGACTCCGCGGTCTACTTCGGCGCCATCGCCCGCTTCCTCGAGACGCTGCACCAGGACGTCAAGCGCTGAGGGCCGCCTTGTGCATCGGGGGGCGTCCGATTCCCTTCAAGGGATACCGTTACGCACCGATGGTCCGAGGCCCGAACCCGAGCGCGTTGTGTCCGACATCACCACCCGTCTGCGCAAGGCCCTGGGCGATCGCTACCTGATCGAGGAGGAGATCGGCCGGGGTGGCGCGGCCACGGTGTATCTGGCCGAAGACGTCAAGCACGCGCGCAAGGTGGCGATCAAGGTCCTCCGGCCGGACACGCGGGCGGGTTACGAGCCGCAGCGCTTCCTCCGCGAGATCCGGATCGCCGCCCGCCTGTCCCATCCCCAGATCCTGCCACTCCACGATTCGGGCGAATGGAACGGGCTGCTCTGGTTCGTGATGCCCTATGCCGGCTGCGAGACCCTCCGCAACCGGCTGGAGCGCGAGGGGCCGCTGCCGGTCGACGTCGCGCTTCGAATCACCCGGGCCGTGGCCGGCGCGCTGGCGTACGCCCACCGGCTCAACGTGATCCACCGCGACATCAAGCCCGAGAACATCCTGCTGCAGGAGGGCGAGCCGGTCATCGCCGACTTCGGCGTGGCCACGGCCGTCTCCGCCGCCGGCGTCGACAACGTCTACATCACCGACCATGGCTTCGCGGTCGGCACCCCCGCCTACATGAGCCCGGAGCAGGCCAGCGCCGAAAGCGGGGTCGATGGACGGACCGACCAGTACAGCCTCGCCTGCGTGCTCTACGAGATGCTGGCCGGCGAGCCGCCGTTCGCGGGGACCGGCGTGCGAGCCACCATGGCCCGGCACGCGATCGAGACGCCGACGCCGGTTCGGGCGCGCCGCCCGACCGTGCCGGTGGCCGTCGAGCGCGCGCTCGATCGGGCGCTGGCCAAGTCGCCGGCGCGACCGGTTCGACACCATGACCGACTTCGTGGCCGCGCTCACGGACCCGACGCTCGACGTGGCCCCCGCGGTGGCCTTCCCCGGCAGCGATGCCCGGGCGATCGCCGTGCTTCCGTTCGTGAACGCGAGCGCCGATCCCGAGAACGAATACTTCAGCGACGGGATCACCGACGAGCTCATCACCGCGCTCACCAAGGTCGAAGGCCTCCAGGTGGCCTCGCGTACGTCGGTCTTCGCGCTCAAGGGTGTCCGCGAGGACGTGCGTGCGCTCGGCGCACGGCTCAACGTGAGCGCGATCCTCGAGGGCTCGGTGCGGCGGGCCGGACAGCGGCTCCGGATCACGGCCCAGCTCACCGGGGTGCGGGACGGGCGGACGCTCTGGTCGGAGCGGTACGACCGCGAGCTGGCCGACGTCTTCGCCATCCAGGACGAGATCGCGCGGACGATCGTCGACACCCTCCGCGCCACGCTGCTGCAGGATCTCGGCGATCCGACGCCGGTGCGCTACACCGCCAACCTCAAGGCCTATCAGCTCTACCTCAAGGGCCGCTACTCCTGGAACCGCCGCACGCCGGCGGCGATCGCCGAAGGGATCCGCTACTTCGAGGCCGCCATCGCCGAGGACGCCGGCTACGCGCTGGCCTACACCGGCCTGGCCGATTCGTACGCGCTGCAGCTCGACTACCGCGGCGCGCCCGTCCGCGAGGGGCTGGAGCGCGCCCGCGCCGAGGCGCAGCACGCCCTCGCGCTGGACGAGACGCTGGCCGAGGCGCACACGTCGCTCGCCTGGGTGACGTTCATCTACGATTGGGACTGGCCGCTCGCCGGGCAGCACTTCCGGCGGGCGATCGAGCTCAATCCCCGCTACTCCGTGGCCCGGCAGTGGCACAGCTGGTTCCAGGTGGCGATGGGGCACACGGAGCTGGCGATCGCCGAGGGCCGGCAGGCCATCGCGCTCGACCCCGCGTCGGTCTCGATCCGGCGGAGCCTGGGCTGGCTGTACTACTACGCGCGGCAGCCCGACCTCGCGTTCGAGCAGCTGCGCCGCGCCGTGGCGATGAACCCCACCGCCGAGGAGAACCACCGGCTGCTCGGCCTCACGTACCTGCACGTGGGGCAGTGGGACGAGGCGGCCGCGGCGTTCCGCGAGGCGCGGGCGATCTCCGAGAGTCCGGCGCTCGCCGAGGCCGGACTCGGCGCGGTGGCGGCGGCGCGGGGGCGGCCCGAGGAGGCCCGCGCCATCCTGGCCGAGCTGGAGGCCCGGCGGCGCGACGCGTACGTCTCGCCGGTGGCACTGGTGATGGTGTACAGCGCCCTCGGCGACGCCGACCGCGCCTTCGAGTGGCTCGACTGCGCTTACGAGGAGCGGCGCGGGTGGCTGGTGTACCTCAACGTCGAGCCCATGCTCGACAGCCTGCGCGGGGACCCGAGGTTCCGGCGGCTGGTGGAGCGGATGCGTCTGGCGTGATGCACCCGATCGTCACCGACGCCGACCTCGATCTGCTCCTCGCCGCGCCGCTCGCCGTGCTCTACAAGCACAGTCCGATCTGCCCGACGAGCGACGTGGCGTACGAGGAGATGCTCGCGTTCCGCCGCCGCCGCGCCGTGCCGGTCTACATGGTGGACGTCATTCGCCACCGGCCGCTGTCCCGCGCGCTCGCCGAGCGGATCGGCGTACGCCATGCGTCGCCCCAGGCGATCATTCTCCGGGACGGCGTGGCGGCCTGGCACCGCTCGCACTACGAGATCCGGGCCGAGGCGATGGCGCGGGTGGTCGATCACCTGGCAGGTCAGGATGGATCGGAGGGCGGAGTAGCCGCGGCGCTACCGGGTGCGCACGGCCCGCCGGAACGCCGATGGGGACAGCCCCGTCTCACGCCGGAAGACATTGGAGAAGTGGCTCTGGTCGGCGAACCCCGCGGCCAGCGCGATCTCCGCGAGCGGCGCATCGGTCTCCGCCAGCTCGCGCGCGGCGCGCGCCACCCTGAGCCACCGGAGGTAGGCACCCACGCTGCAGCCGTAGGCCTTCCGGAACCCGCGGGCAAGCGTGACGGGGTGCACCCCTACCGCCGTCGCCAGCTCGCTCAGGCTTCCAACCTGCCCAGGATCGTGCAGGTAGTTCCGTGCTTCCGCGAGCCATCGGGGCAGGGTGCCCGTGAGCCGGAGCTCCCGCTCGCGCGCGGCGCCAGCGAGGAGCTCGAGCAGGAGGCCTTCGATCGCGAGCGGCGCCGCGGTATCACGCCGGCGCAGCTCGCCGGCGACCCGCCAGGCCAGCACCGCCAGCGTCTCGTCCTGGAAGCTCCCGCGTTCGGCCAGCACTGCCGCGAATCCGCCCAGACTCTCGACCCGTGACGCATCGGCCTCGACCAGCAGGCCGTGCGTGTCCTCCCGGCCGAATCGGTTCCAGTGCGGCTCGCCGGCGGGCGTGATCTTGAGGGTGCCGGGCGTACACTCGAGGGTCGCGCCGGCAAAGCTCTCGGTGAACGCGCCGGCGTAGACGAAGCACAGGGTGGGACCGGGATGGGTGTGCCAAGGCAGGGCGCTCCCGGCCGGGTGACGCCCTTCCCGCAAGCTGAATCCGCCGACCGTCGTCGCTCGTTCCTCCATGCACCGTCATCGCTGCGGCAGGGTCTTTCAAAGATGCCGATTCGGCTCCGCGCCGCACAAATCGGCTCCATCCCTTCAAGACCTGGAGCGCCGTCCGACGTAAGAATGAATGTTCCGTCGGCGGTGGCTCGGATCCTGACTCTGGGGGATGCATATGCGTGGACAGTCGTTACTTGCTGGTCTGGGCCTCGCCACCCTCCTGAGCGCGTGCGGGGGCGGATCGGACTCGACCACCGGCCCCATGGACGCGCAAGGCAACAGCGTGACGGTGGGGAACAACTTCTTCTCGCCGGCCGCTCTGAGCGTGGCGACAGGCACCACGGTGACGTGGAGCTGGGCGGCCGGAGCGGTGGAGCACAATGTCACCTTCGACGACGGGCAGCACTCCGCGACGCAGAGCTCCGGCAGTTTTCCGCGCACGTTCTCGGCGGCGGGTACCTACCCCTACCACTGCACCATCCACGGCGCGGCCGCGATGCACGGGAGCGTGACCGTCACCGCGGGGGCTACTGGTGGAAACGGCGGAGGTGGTGGTGGAGGTGGGACGGGCGGTGGGGGTACGACTATTGAGGCGCCCCGACAGTCCGCTCACCGGCGCAGCCATGGTCAACGCGCGACGTGCCGGAGCAACCGCACTACCGCCTCCTCGTCGTCACTGAGCCCGGAAGCACCGGCCCTGGCGGGCGACCCTCCGTTGGTCAGGGCTTCGTGCAGCGTGCCGGCCTCGTAGGTCTCCAGTACCGCGGGGTGCACGTAGTATTTCCGGCAGACCGCGCGGGTGTTGTTGAGCCGCTCGGCCACCTCGTCGATCGCTTTCAGGATGGCGGCTTTCGCCTCGCGCTTGCCGGGCGCGGGGCCCGCAGCGTCCAGCGCCGCCGCCGCCTGCCGCGTGCCGGCCCAGGTCCGGAAATCCTTGGCGGTGAACTCCTCCCCGGTGATCTCCCGCAGGTAATCGTTCACGTCTCCCGAGCCGATCGCGACCCGGTTCCCGTCGTCGTCCAGGTACTGGAACAGGTCGGCACCCGGAATGGCCTGGCATCGCGCGACGATCCGGGCGAGGCGCCGGTCGTTGAGCGAGACCCGGTGGATCTTCCCGCCCTTGCCCCGGAACTCGAAACGCAGGCTGGTTCCGGAGATCTCCACGTGGCGGTCCTGCAGGGTGGTGAGCCCGAACGAGCGGTTCGACTTGGCGTACTCGTCGTTGCCCACCCGGATCGCCGTGCACTCGAGCAGCCGCACGACCGTGGCCAGCACTTTCTCCCTCGGGAGCCCCGGCCTCGCCAGATCCTCGTCCACCCGGCTTGCGCAGGCGCGGCAGCGCGTCGCTGAACGCGAGCATCCGGCCGAACTTGGTTTCGTCGCGCACCTCTCGCCATTTCGGATGGTATCGGTACTGCTTCCGGCCGCGCGCGTCCCGGCCGGTGGCCTGGATATGGCCATTGGAAGTGGGGCAGATCCAGACGTCGGTGTAGGCCGGGGGGATCGCCAGGCTCCGAATGCGGGCCAACGTCGCCGGGTCGCGGACGGTCCGGCCCTCCGGCCCGACGTAGCTGAACCCACGGCCTGAACGCCGTCGCCGAATTCCGGGGCTCGCGTCGCTCACGTACCGCAGGCCCGCCGCCTGGGCGGATTCGGTCGGGTCTGGCGCGGGCGGCGTCCTGCGACGGCGTGCGGGCATCCAGGCAGCTTTCGAAGTGCGTGTCGGTGCGTGTGCGGCCGCGGCGACGCGGCCGGGGGACTGGTGTTGGCAAGATTTCCCGCTTTCGCGGGTCCCGGCGGTGGGGAAGGACACAAACCGCCGCGCGCCATGGCCGGCGTCGATGGACGTAAGGTGACGCCAATCACAGGGTTGCATAAACATTCAAGGGCCGAGACCCCTCTACTCTCCGCTGCCGCGCCCGGCTAGGTTCGGAGCGGTTTTCCGGGCGGCCGCGGCCGCCTGCCCAGCTTTCCACAAGGTGCCATCCGTGATCATGCGACAGGGCCTGCTCTGGCTCTCCGAGCGGCAGGGCGTGTTCAACTTCGTGCGCAGGAACGGCCTCGCCCGGCGATTCGCCTCCCGATTCGTGGCGGGCGAGTCGATCGACCAGGGGGTCGAGGCGGCCAGGGAGCTGAGCCGGCGAGGGATCACGGCGTCGCTCGACCTCCTGGGCGAGAGCGTCAGCGCCGAGGCCGAGGCGGTGGCCGCGCGCGATCAATACCTCCGCATGCTCGACCGCATGGCCGCGAGCGGCGCCGAGGTCAACGTCTCGGTCAAGCTCACGCAGATGGGCCTCGATATCGCGGAGGAGCTCTGCCTGGCCAACATGACGGCCATCCTGGAAAAGGCCGCCGCCCTCCACGGCTTCGTCCGGCTCGACATGGAGAGCTCCGCCTACACCCAGCGCACGCTCGATTTCTTCCGGACCCGGTTGTTCGACCGGTTCGGCGCCCATTGCGGTGTCGTCATCCAGTCGATGCTCCGGCGCTCCGAGCAGGACGTCGAGGACATGATCGCGCTGAAGGCGCGGGTGCGGCTCTGCAAGGGCGCCTACCTGGAGCCGCCGGCCATCGCGTTCCCCGACAAGGCCGACGTCGACCGGAACTACGTGCGCCTGATGGAGCGGCTGCTCGCCGCCGGCAACTATCCGGGGATCGCCACCCACGACGAAGCGATCATCGCCCATGCGCGCGACTTCGTTCGGCGCCAGGGCGTCGGCACCGACCGGTTCGAGTTCCAGATGCTCTACGGCGTGCGGCGCGACCTTCAGGAGCGCCTCCGCCAGGCGGGCTTCCGGCTCCGGGTCTACATCCCCTTCGGTACGCAGTGGTATCCTTACCTCATGCGGCGGCTGGCGGAACGACCCGCCAACATCGCCTTCTTCCTCGGCAACATCGTGCGAGAGTCGGTACCGGGACGGTGAGCGAGCTGACGCTGGGCGGCTACATGGCCAAGCACGAGCGGGCGGCGGCCTTCGGAGGCAGCGACGGCCAGGCCTATTCGGTGGCCATCTACGTCGACGACGAGCCGGACGTGCGCGGCCTCTACGGGGCCGCGCTCCTGTTCGTGCGCTGGTCGACGGGCGGCGACCGGCCCGTCGGTCACGTGGAGACCGAGACTCTCGCCTGGGGCCGCACCGCGGCCGAAGCCGAGGAGCGCCTGAAGGCGCTCTCCCTGTACGACGTCAAGGCTGCGCTCGACGAGTCGATCGCCCGCGCGCCAGCGGAGTGGTGACCGCGCTGCTCGGTACCGTGCTCGAGCGTGACGGGTCGGTCTATCGCGTCGCGACGGAGGACGGAGAGATCCGCGCCGTGCTCGCCGGCAAGGCCAAGCGCGACACCACCCGCGTCGTCGTCGGCGACCGCGTGCGCCTGGAGCCCGATCCCGAGGCGGAGCTCCACGCCATCGTCGGTGTCGAGCCCCGCACGGCACTCCTCGAGCGGCGCGTCCCCGAGGGCCGCGGCGCCCGGCCGGTGGCCGCCAACGTGGACCAGGTCTTCGTCGTCACCGCCTCCATCGATCCCACCCCGATTCCGCAGCTCATCGATCGCCTGCTCGTCGTGGCCGAGGCCAACGAGATCTCCGCCGCGGTGGTCGTCAACAAGGTCGATCTCGATCCCGGCACCGCACTCATCGACCGCTTTCGGAAGGCCGGCTACGCGGTCTACGCGACGAGCACGAAGACCGGTGAGGGCATAGCCGAGATCGGCGCCGCGCTGGCGGGGCGGATCTCGGTGGTGACCGGCCCCTCGGGCGCCGGCAAGTCGAGCCTCCTCAACCACGTGCAGCCGGGCCTCAAGCTCCGCATCGGAGAGATCAGCGCCAAGGTCCGGCGCGGCAAGCACACGACGGTCTCGGCGGTGATGCTCCCGCTCGACGCCGGGGGATACCTGGTGGACACCCCCGGCTTCAGCGAAGTGGGACTCTGGGGGATCGACACGGCGGAGCTCGATACTTGCTTCCCGGAATTTCGGCCGGTGTTGGGCGACTGCCGCTACACCGATTGCCGCCATCGTAGCGAGCCGGGCTGCCGGGTGCGGGAGGCCGTCGAGGGGGGCGCGATCGCGCGGGATCGGTGGGAGAGCTACCTGGTGCTGCTAGCGGAGCTGGAAGGCGCGCCGAGGGAGTGGGAATAAGGCGGTCGGGCGGGCAGGCGGTCAGGCGGTCGGTGGCATTGTCGAGCCGCGCTTGGGCGCGAGAGCCGGCTACCGATCGTCTGCCCAGCCGTCTGCCTGGTTGACCGACCGTCTGTCCGCCTGTCCGCCTGTCCGCCTGTCCGCCCGCCCGCCCGCCCGCCTGTCCGCCTGACCGCCTGCCCGCCTGTCCGCCTGCCCGCCCTTCTTCGTCCATCGATCCCTGTCCCGCGTCTCCACCTTCGCCATCATCCGGTCGAACGCGGCCTGCAGATCGATCCCCTCGCGGTTGGCCATGCAGACCAGCACGAACAGGATGTCCGCCATCTCCATCGCGAGGTCGCCCTCGGCCTCGTCCGGCTTCTTGGTCTTCTGCCCGAACCGGTGATTCACCTCGCGCGCGAGCTCGCCGACCTCCTCGGTGAGCCGCGCGAGGTTGGTGAGCGGGTGGAAGTAGCCTTCCTCGTACTGGCTGACCCAGGCATCCACCCGCTGCTGCGCGTCGGCGAGTGACATCCTAGCGCGCGCCCGCCACCGGCTCGGCCAGGGCCGGGCGGGCGGCCTCGAGCGCGCGGATGAGTGCCCGCATGAACTGCGGCAGATCGGCGGGCGTTCGCGAGGAGATCAGGTTGCCGTCCACGACGACCGGGCTGTCCTCCCAGACCATGCCGGCGTTGACGAGGTCGTCCCTGATGGCGCCGACGCTGGTCCCGCGCTTGTTGCGCACGATCCCGGCCGAGATCGGCACCCAGCCGGCGTGGCAGATGAACGCGACCGGCTTGTCGGCCTCGTAGATCTCGCGGGTGAGCTGGAGCAGCTTCTTCGACCGGCGCATGATGTCCGGCGCATAGCCGCCGGGAATCACCAGGCCGTCGAAATGCTCGGCTTTCAGGTCCTCGACGTCGGCGTCGACGGTGAGCGGGTAGCCTCGCTTGCCCTGGTAGGTGCGCTCGCCGGTGCCGGCGACCACGGTACGGGCGCCTTCCTCTTCGAGGCGGATCTTGGGATACCAGAGCTCGAGGTCTTCGTAGAGGGGACCGGCGAAGAACAACACGGTCGTGCCTTGCAGTCTCATGGCGTGCTCGTGCGGCGGAAGATCCTGGCCGGGGCGGGGTGCCCCGGCCGCTCCGCTAAGTATAGCGGTGGATCCTCGGTAGCTCGACCAGGTGTCGCGTGACGCTCTTGCAGAATCCACACTCCGTGCGGAGATTCTCCGGGCCGCGCGCGCGATCCTGCTTTCGTTCCGCCGAATTCCGGAGTCCACCCTATGCGTTCCCGCGACCGCATCCTCGCCAACCTCGAATCCATCTACCGGGAGTCGTACGACCGGGCGAAGGAGGCGGGCGACCGGGGCCGCATGATCGAGCTCGACAGCGGCTACATGCGCGACCAGCTCATGCTCGAGATCCTGCTCGACATTCGGGACCTGTTCTCCGTCGCCCCCGCGGCCTCGGGGGGCAGCGCGCTCGAGAAGCTCGAAGCCATCCGCCGGCTCACCAAGCTCCGCTAAGAGGTCCCATGTCCCGCCTGCAGCCGATCCACGACGCGCTCCGGGTACTCGCGCTCGCCGGCCTCCTCGCCTGCGGGAACGCCGCGCATGGAGCGCCGGCCGACCTCGTGGTGTACGGCCGGATCTGGACCGGCGACTCGGCCGCGCCCTGGGCCGCCGCGCTGGCGGTCACCGGGGACACCGTGCGGGCGGTGGGCGACAGCGCGAGCATCGCTCCGCTGGTGGGCCCCGCGACGCGCGTGCTGGCCAACGGCGCGGCGATGGTCGTGCCCGGGTTCATGGACGGCCACCTGCACTTCACCGAGGGCGGCTTCCAGCTCGCGAGCGTGGACCTCAGGCCGGCCAACACGCCCGGCGAGTTCATCGCCCGGCTCAAGGCGTACGCCGCCGAGCGCCGGCCCGGCGAGTGGATCCTGGGCGGGAACTGGGACCACGAGCGCTGGCCCGGCGCCCCGCTGCCACGGCGCGAGTGGATCGATTCGGTCACGCCCCACAATCCGGTGTTCGTGTACCGGCTCGACGGGCACATGGGCCTGGCCAACAGCGCCGCGCTTCGCGCGGCAAAGATCTCGCGCGGCACCCGGGACATCCCCGGCGGTGTCATCGTGCGCGATCCGCGCACGAGGGAGGCCACCGGCGTGCTCAAGGACATGGCGATGGGTCCGGTGGAGCGTGCGGTGCCCGCGCCCACCGACCAGCAGCGGGACGCGGCCCTGCGGCGCGCGCTGGCCTACGCTGCGTCCAAGGGCGTGACCGCCTTCGGCCACATGAGCGTGGAGCCCGCCGATCTCGGCACCTACCTGCGGGCCAAGGCGGCCGGCGCCCTCACCGCCCGCGCCGCGCTCTACTTCCCGCTGGAGGGCTGGCGCGCGGTGGCGGACACGATCGCCGCAATCGGCCGCGGCGACGACTGGGTGTGGATCGGTGGCGTCAAAGGCTACATGGACGGCTCCCTCGGCTCGACCACCGCGCTGTTCTACGCGCCTTACGACGATGATCCCACGACGTCGGGCCTGCTGAGAACCCCCGAAGACTCGCTCCGCGCCTGGATCGGCGCCGCGGACTCGGCCGGTCTCCAGGTGGCGGTCCACGCCATCGGCGAGCGCGCCAACGGCCTCGCGCTCGACATCTACGACAGCGTCGCCCGGGCGCACGGCCCGCGCGACCGGCGCTTCCGGATCGAGCACGCGCAGCACCTCCGGCGCCAGGACATCGACCGCCTCGCGCGAAGCGGCGCCATCGCGTCGATGCAGCCGTACCACGCGCTCGACGACGGGCGCTGGGCCCAGAAGCGGATCGGCCCCGAGCGGATCAAGAACATGTACGTGTTCCGCTCGCTGCTCGACCGAAAGGCGCATCTCGCCTTCGGTTCGGACTGGCCCGTGGCGCCGATGGATCCGCTGCTCGGCATCTACGCCGCGGTCACCCGACGCACGCTCGACGGCAAGAACCCGGACGGATGGGTGCCGGAGCAGAAGATCTCCGTGGAGGAGGCGCTCCGGGCCTACACCAGCGGCGACGCCTACGGCGTGTTCGCCGAGAGGACCCGCGGTCGGCTTGTGCCCGGGTACAAGGCCGACCTCGTGCTGCTCGACCAGGACCTGACGCGGATCGCCCCCGAGGCGATCGAGCGGGTGAAGGTGCGAGCGACGGTGGTGGGGGGGCGCGTCGTATACCAGGCCAAGTAGCGTAGAAATGCGACACCGGGGGCTCCAGGCGCCCTATCCGCTGTCGCGAACTCGAACGCGCGACCTAACGCCTCGATCGCCTGCCAAGCAGCGTGACGCTGTCGCGTTTCTAGTGGCTTGACCCGCCGCTGAGCGCGCCGCATCTTCGGCTCGTCCCCTCATCACATCTCGACAGTACGCAGGTCGCCCCGGAGGCTGCCTCGGTGACGTACGCCGCGACGCACGAGTCCGCGCGCCACATGCCGTCCATGCTCCATCCGAGCCTGCTCATGATCGCGCTGGCCGCTGCGCCGCTGGTGTTCGCGCCGCCCGCGCTCCGGGCACAGAGCGCACCCGTCGCCCCGGCCTACGCGGATCGCTTCGCGGAGGTGATGGCCTTGAGCGCGGCGCCCGGCGGCGTCGCCGACGTCAGCGGGCTCGTGCTGCAGCGCGACCTCGCCACGTTCACACTCAAGAGCGGCAAGCTGTACCTCCTGACCCCGATTGGCGGGCGGACCGTGGCGGCCCTTTTCCGCGGAACCGGCACCTTCTCGTTCGCGCCGGTCTCCCTGGTGGAGCAGCGCCGGCTGGCCCGCTACGAGAACAAGACCGCGCTCGAGGCGCCCTTCACCGACCTGTTATTGATGTTCGCGGATACCACGATGGCGGAGCTGCGGAAGCTCACCTTTCGCGCCGAGCCGGCGCCTGGGGAAGTCCGTGAGCGGGTGCGGGACGGCCTCAAGTACCTGAGCGACGAGGATTCGAAGACGTTCGATCCCGATCTGATGAGCGCCCTGCTCAACGGCGACACGACCGACCTCTTCTACGCCCATATCCGGCGCCAGGGCGCGGATCCGCTCATGTTCACGCTCAACCCGCACGAGGTGGAAGCCGTGAGCCTCAGCGGCAAGGCCACCCGCTGGTGGTCGGAGGATCGGGAGATTCTCTCGCAGTTCCCCCGTCAGGGCCGTCCGCGAGACGCGCAGATCACAGGCGAGCGCACCGATGCGGCGGAGATCCGCCGGTACGTCATGACCGTCGACCTGCCGCAGAGTGGCAGCGGAGACATCGCCTTCGCCGCCACTGCCGACTTGGAAATCGCCGCGACGAGCCCAGTCGGCCCGTGGGTGGCGTTCGAGCTGTTCGACAAACTCCAGGTGGACTCGGCGCGCTGGTCCGGCGGGACGCCCGCCGTCGTCTTCAAGGGCAAGGACAGCGGCTTCCTCTGGGTCAACCTCGGCTCGCGCCTGCAGCCCGGCGAGGCTCGGACGCTCACGCTGGCGTACCACGGAGACCTCATCGACCGAATCATCGATTTCTTTCGTATCAAGGCCTCGGTGGCCTGGTACCCGCTCTCGCTGGAAGGCCGCACGCTGGCGACCTTCGACCTCACCTTCAACACCCCGGACCATTACCTGATCGCCAGTGTCGGCGAGCGGCTCGATTCCAGCAAGACGGGGCACGTGATCACGACCCGCTGGGTCACGCCAGCGCGCATCCGGAACGCGTCATTCAACCTCGGGCTGTTCGAGGAGTACACCATCCATCCGATCGGCAGCCCCGCGGTCACGGTCATGGTCTCGGAGGAGGCCCACAAGAAGATCGGCGGGCTCCGCCAGCGGAACATGCGGCTGGTCGTCGGCGAGGACGTCACGAAGAGCGTGCAATTCTTCCAGTACGTCTACGGGCCGACGAAAGTGAAGCACTTCTATGCGACGGAGATCCCTGAATTTCACGGGGAGGCGTTCCCGGGCATGCTGCATCTCTCCTGGATCACCTTCCAGCAGACCGACGAGCACGGGTCCGACGAGGTCTTCCGCGCGCACGAGGTGGCGCACCAGTGGTGGGGCATCGGCGTTGACTACCAGACGTACCACGACCGGTGGCTCAGTGAGGGGTTCGCGGAGTTCTCGGGGCTCTGGTACATGCAGACCGCGCGCAAGAGCAAGGACAAGTACTTCGCGAAGCTGCGCCAGTACCGCAGTTCGATCTTCCTTCGCAAGGAAGTGCCTGGCCCGATCTCCCTGGGGCACCGGGTGCAGTCGTCGAGGGACCACGATGTCGATGATTACGGCACCGTCGTGTACAAGAAAGGCGCCTGGGTACTGCACATGCTGCGCATCCTGATGCTCGACATGAAGACCATGGAGGAAGGTCGGTTCTCCGACACCATGCGCGACTTCTATGGGAGCTACGAGGGCAAGCGTGCCTCGACGGCGGATTTCCGTCGGATCGTCGAGCGCCATGCGGGGATCGACATGGGCTGGTTCTTCGACCAGTGGGTCTACGGCACGTCGCTGCCGACCTACCGGGTGGCGTACCGAACCGAGCCGATGGACGGCGGTCAGTTTCGCGTACGGCTGCAGGTCCTGCAGGAAGGCGTGCCGGACAGCTTCCTGATGTACGTGCCCGTGACTATCGAGATGGCGAAGGATCAGGTCGCCCGTCTCCGCGTCAAGGTCACCGGTCCGCGCACGGAGATCGAGCTGCCGCCCATGCCGGCGAAACCGAAGGCGGTGCGGTTCAACGACCTCGAGGGTGTGCTGGCGGACGTCAAGATGGGAGACTGGAAGAACTGACTCGCCCCGAGGCGGCTCGGCAGGCTATCTTTCGCGTCGTTCACGGCAGCCGGCGACCGCGACCCCTCTCCCCCGAGTGCGATGGCCACACGTACCCCCACCCGCGCCCGAGCGTCCGCCAAGCTGGAGAAGGCGGACCTGCTCGACCTCTACCGGACCATGCTGCTGGCGCGGCGGATCGACGACAAGGAGATCCAGCTCAAGCGGCAGAACAAGATCTTCTTCCAGATCTCGGGTGCCGGGCACGAAGCCGTGCTGGTGGCGGCCGCCCGGGTCTTTCGCCCTGCCTACGACTGGTTCTACACCTACTACCGCGATCGCGCCCTGTGTCTCGGCCTGGGCATGACCGCTACGGAACAGCTCCTCTCCGCCGTCGGCGCGGCCGATGACCCCAATTCGGGCGGCCGGCAGATGCCGTCCCACTGGGGACACAAGGCCCTCAACATCGTCAGCGCCTCGAGCCCCACCGGCACGCAGTTCCTGCAGGCCGTGGGCTGCGCCGAGGCCTGGCTCCGGTACTCGAAGATCGACGGCATCGCCGAGCGCGACGAGCTCATGCGCGGCGACGAAGTCGTCCTCTGCACCACCGGCGACGGCACCACGAGCGAAGGCGAGTTCTGGGAGGCCCTCAACACCGCCACCAACCTCAAGCTCCCCGTCGTCTTCCTGGTCGAGGACAACGGGTACGCCATCTCGGTCCCGGTCGAGGTCAATACCGCCGGCGGCTCGATCTCGCGCCTGCTCACCGGCTTTCCCGGGCTCCTCATCCAGGAAGTGGACGGCTGCGACGTCCTCGCCTCCTACGACGTCCTGACGAAGGCCGTGGACTACGCCCGCGCGCGGAAGGGGCCGGCGCTGGTGCACGCGAAGGTCATTCGCCCCTACAGCCACTCGCTGTCCGACGACGAGATCCAGTACCGGCCGACGTCCGAGCGCCAGGCGGACGCGGAGCGTGATCCGCTCAACCGGTTCCCCAAGTATCTCCTCGACCAGGGCATCGCGACGCAGGCCGAGCTCGACCAGATCGTGCAGGAGGTGGCGGAGGAGGTCCAGGTGGCGGCCGACGTGGCGCTCGCCTCGCCGCAGCCGGGCACCGACACGATCTACAACTACGTCTACTCCCCCGACGTCGACCCGACGTCCGAGCAGTTCGATACCGAGGAGGACCCCCGCTTTGCCGGGGATCCGACGACCATGGTCGACCTGCTCAATACCTGCCTGCGCGACGAGATGGCGCGCGACCCGCGGATCGTCGTCTTCGGCGAGGACGTGGCGGACTGCAGCCGCGAGGACAATCTGCCCGACGTGAAGGGCAAGGGCGGGGTCTTCAAGGTGACCTGGGGGCTGCAGCGCGCGTTCGGGGGCGACCGGGTGTACAACTCGCCGCTCGCCGAGGCCAACATCATCGGCCGCGCGATCGGGCTCGCCACGCGCGGGCTCAAGCCGGTGGTCGAGATCCAGTTCTTCGACTACATCTGGCCGGCGTACATGCAGCTCCGGAACGAGCTGGCGCTCATGCGCTGGCGGTCCAACAACGCGTTCTCGGCGCCGGTGGTCGTGCGCGTCACCTACGGCGGGTACCTCAAGGGCGGGTCGGTCTACCACTCTCAGACGGGCGCCGCGGTCTTCACCGGCGTGCCGGGCCTCCGCGTCGTCTGCCCGTCGACGGCGCTCGACGCCAACGGGCTGCTCCGCACCGCCATCCGGTGCGAGGACCCGGTGCTCTTCCTCGAGCACAAGCATCTCTACCGGCAGACCTACAACAAGGCCCCGAACCCGGGACCGAACTTCATGATCCCGCTCGGCAAGGCCAAGGTGGTGCGGCCAGGCACGGATCTGACGGTCGTGACCTATGGCGCCCTGGTCCAGCGGACGCTGTGGGCCGCCAAGCGGGCCGAGGAGCAGCACGGGGTGAGCACCGAGGTGATCGATCTGCGGTCGCTCTCGCCGGTGGACTGGGAGACGATCCGGGAATCGGTGCGCAAGACCAACCGGGTGATCGTGGCCTACGAGGACTCGCTGTCGTGGGGCTACGGCGCGGAGATCGCGGCGCGCATCGCGGACGAGATGTTCACCTTCCTCGACGCCCCGGTGCGGCGGGTGGCTTCCACCGACACCTTCGTGGCCTACGCGCCCGAGCTCGAGGACGTGATCCTGCCGCAGGTGGACGACCTCCAGGAGGCGATCGTCGAGATCGCGGCGTTCTAAGGCCGCTCGGGATGACGTGGCTGCTACACGTAGCTCCGCGCCAGCATCGCCGCCGTCGATTCGTCCAGCAGCTCCGCTCCGCGCACCTCATCGAACAGCGCCATCAGGTCGTCCACCCGGAGCCGGCGCTTCCGGATCCCGCTGAAATCGTGCACCACCCGGCCGCGGTGCATCATGAGCACCCGGTCGCCCAGCCGCGCCGCCTGGGACAGCGAGTGGGTCACCATCAGCGTCGTGAGGCGCCGGCGGCTCACGATCTCCTGCGTCATGCGGAGCACCTGCTCGGCGCCCCTCGGATCGAGTGCCGCGGTGTGCTCGTCCAGCAGCAGGAGCTGCGGCCACTCCATCGTCGCCATCAGGAGCGTCAGCGCCTGGCGCTGGCCGCCAGAGAGCAGGCCCATGGGCGTGTCGAGCCGGTCCTCGAGTCCCGTCCCCAACAGCTCGATCTGCTCGACGATCTGGGCCCGGCGCTGGCGGCTGAGCGCGGGCCCGAGGCCGCCTTGCCGGGTGCGCCGCGCGGCCAGCGCGAGATTCTCCGCCACCGTCATGCTCGGCGCGGTGCCGCTGAAGGGGTTCTGGAACACCCGCCCGATCAGCGTCGCGCGGCGGTGCTCGGGCCAGCCGGTGATGTCCTTTCCGTCGAGGCGGATCGTGCCCTGGTTGGGCGTGAACGACCCGGCGACCGCGCCCAGGAGGGTGGACTTCCCCGAGCCGTTGGTGCCCAGCAGGATGACGAAGGATCCCCGCTCGACGGTGAGGTCGATCCCCTGCAGCGCCCGGGTCTCGTCCGGTGAGCCGGAATGAAAGGTGTGGTCCAGGCCCCGGATCTCGAGGGCGGGATCAGCCACGGGCACCCCCCGGGACGGGCTCGCGCCGGAACCGCCGCCGTACCGCGCCCGGGACCACGAGCGCCAGGAACACGAACACCGCCGATACCAGCTTGAGCGCGTTCGGATCGAGGCCGGCCCGGAGCGCACCGGCGATGATCAGCCGGAAGAGCACGGCGCCGAGCACGACCGCGACCAGGCGCGACGCGATGCCGTGGCGGCCACCGGCCAGCGTCTCGCCCACGATCACGCTCGCGAGGCCGGTCACGATCATCCCCAGCCCCATCTGGATGTTCGCGAACCCCTGGTACTCGGCGAACAGCGCGCCGGCGAGCCCGATGAGGCCGTTCGCCATCACCAGCCCCACCACGATCATTCCGTCGACCGAGACGCCCAGCGCGCGGGCCATCTGCGGGTTGTCACCCGTCGCCCGGATCGCGAGCCCCAGGTTGGTGCCGAAGAAGCGCGCGAGCAGCCCGACGACCACCGCCACCACGAGCACGAGCAGCACCAGCGACGCCAGGTTGCGCGCGCTGACCGCGGTGCCGAGCAGCGTGATCGCGTCCGCATTGGGCACGACCCGGGCGAACAGCCCCTCCGCCCGGGTAATGAGCGTCGGCACTCGCCGCAACCGAGGTGTCGCCGCCGCCCATGATGTAGAGGTTGCCGGAATAGAGCGCGGTCGTCGTCAGGATGCCGGCCAGCAGCGCGTTGATCCCGAAGCGGGTGTGCACCAGGCCGGTCACGAGCCCGGCCATCATGCCGGCCCAGGCGCCGAGCGCGGTGGCCGGCCCCGGCGACCAGCCGTGCGCCAGGAGCGCCGCCGCGGTGGCCGCACCGACCCCGAACGCGCCGTCGGCGGTCAGGTCGAGGATGCCGAACACCCGGTAGGTGATGAACACGCCCAGCGCCAGCAGCGAGAGCAGGAGCCCGATCGTGAGCGCGCCGATCAGGAGGTTCACGCCGCGCTCACCGAGGTGACCCGCGCCGTCCAGCAGAGGCCGCGGAGCAGCGCGTTCTCGCCGGCGCTCTCGGGTCCCCGGTCGTCGAACACGAGGTGACCGACGCTCCGGAGCAGCTGGCTCTCGACCAGCTTGTCCAGGATCGCGCGCAGAGCCACGGCGCGCTGCGGGACCGGCCGGTAGGGAAACACCATCGCGTGGAAATGGCCGACGAGGTCGTGGGATGGGGTGAGCGGCCGGAGAAAGCCGGCCAGGAGCGGCCGGCGGCTGGCGCGCGACGACGCCGGCGATGACGACCGCGCGGCGCGCCAGCGTGCGTTCGGGCGAGAACGCCAGCCACTCGCGCATGGCGGCCGCGTCCAGCGCGGCCGGGGCGTCGAGCGCGGCGGGCGAGCGCCGGAGCGCGGTGGTCACGAGCTCGGTGGCCTCCGCCGCCACGACCAGGCCCGCCACCTCCTCGGTCGACATTGGCGAGCGCCACCCCCGCGAGCTCGGCCAGGGGCACGCTGGCGGCGCCCGGCTGGGTCCGGAACCGGATCAGGTTGGTAAAGGTGCCGTCCAGGACCAGTCCGCTTCCCAGCACCGCGGTCGGCGCCGAATGGGCGCGTCGCGGACAGGTAGTCGGGAACGAGCGCGCCATCGGTGGGGAGATAGGCCACCGTCCCCGCCACGCCGATCAGCTCTCCGAATCGCGGGCTGGTCTCATCGAATGTCTGCCCGATGGCGCCGATGCCGAGTCCGAACGTGCTCGACGTGAAGGAGATGGTCCGGCAATCCTCCTCGCGTTGTCCGGCCGTGAGCCCGCCCGGCCGGCCCACCACGCGGCACGCCAGCTCCCCGGCGAGGTGGCGCCGCGAGATCTCGTACTGGCCGGCCGGGCCGGTGGCGGACGGAACGTGCCAGGCAGTCGCCGGTGAACTCGCTCGCCGGGCGCGCGATGAGCGCGGAGGGGCGGCCCGCGCCACCGGCGACGCGCTCGTCGCCCGGCAGCAGCAGCAGCTGATCGAGGAGTCCGGCGTCGGTGAGGGCCTGGAGGACCGCCGGCGACGGTGAGGCCACGCGAAGCTCGCCCCGGAGGAGACTGAAGTCGCGGTAGCGCTGGCCGAGGACCTGCACGCCGGGGGTGCTGATGTAGTCCACCTGGGACATGTCCAGGACGACCGACCGCAGGCCGTCCCGGAGGAGTTCATCCAGCGTGTCGGCGAGGTGGCGGGACCATTCGCCGTCCAGCCGTCCGGTCAGGCGTACGAGGGCACTGCTGCCCACGTACGCGGTGACCATCTTCATTTGCTGTCGGTGGCGCTCTTGCTGACCTGCTCCTTGGTCGTCTGGAGGCGGAAGAACGGAATCGCGCCCGGACTCTCGCCCTTGAGGATGCGGGCGATCATCTTGCCCGCCTCGACCCCGCCTTCCTGGAAGTCGGGGTACAACGCCGCGGTGGCGCCCTTCAGGATCTCGAACGGCGACGGCGAGAACACCGGCACCTTGTGCTCCCGGGCCACCTGGATGATGCTCTCGAACGCGCCGTGCGCCGCGTTCCCGTAGATCTCGATCGCGTCCACCTTCTTGCCCATGATCGCGGAGGCGGCCTCGGTCCCCTCGCTCACGTTGTTGATCGGCACCGCCTCGACCGCGAGACCGGCCTTCTTGGCCGCGACGGTCATCCGGTCCTTGAGCCCGACCGAGAGCGGCTCTCCCGGGCTGAACAGGATGCCCACGCGCTTGGCCTTGGGCACGATGCGCTTGATGAGCTCCACGCGCTTGGTCTGCTCCGGATCGCCGAAGCCGGGCGAGTAGACGCCGGTGATGTTGGCGAGATGGTTCGAGTCGCTGGTGCCGGCGCCGGCCGCGAACGGATCCGACAGGATGTTGAAGACGATCGGCGTCGTCTTCACCCGCTGGACGGCCGCCTGCAGCGTCTCGTCCTGGAGGGTCACGATCACCTTCGCCTTGGCGTCCACCGCCGCGTCGATCAGGCTCGGCAGCGTGGCCAGGTCGCCCTGGGCGCTCGAAACCTTGAACTCGTAGTCGCGCCCCTGCTCCAGCTCGGACTCCTGCAGGCCGACCTTGAGCGCGTCCTCGCTCCACTCGGAGCCGATCCAGTCCGCCGCCCGGATGATCGAGATGACCGGGACCGACTGGCCGGCTGCGGCGCCCGACGCGGCGCCCTCCGCGGGCTTGCCGGCCTCGCCGGTCTTCCCACAGGCAGCCGCGGCGAGCATCGCTGCCAGCCCCCACGTGGTCCGGACCAGGGTGGGCCAGCGCTGGAACCTCGGGTCACCACGCATGCGGGCTCCTCCACGGAGAAAAATGATCGCCCCACAACAGCGGTGCCTCCCTCGAAGGGGAGGCACGGTCGCAGCGCCGATACAATACATCACCAGCGACCGGCCCGAAAGGCGTCACGGCTAGGGGCGCATCGCCTCGCGGATTTCGCCGGCGGCGGCGATCGCGTTGTCGACGTCCCGGGACAGCGCCTTGGCCTGCTGGGTGGCCTGGGTCAGGTCGCCGAGCACCGCGGCGACGCCGGCGGAGCGGAGGCGCAGGAGATCGAACCGCACGTTCTGCATGGCGAGCACGCAGGACTCGAGATGGCTCGCCACCTGTCCCCGGCGGCCGCGGAGGTCGACGATCGTCTGCCGCTGGCGCTCGAGCAGATTGAGCCGCCGGGCCCGCTCGGCGTCGTCCGGCTCCTTGGCCAGCGCCGCGATCCGCTCGTCGATCTGTCCCAGCCCCTCGGTGTCCATGTTGCTGTCCATCGCGTGGAGCGTGCGCGCCACGTCGGTCGCGCGCTCGTACAGGGCGTTGACGGTCTGTTGCACCTCGGGGAGCATCTTGCGCTCGGAGGGCGGCAGGCGGTCGAGAAGCTGGAGGATCGCCTGCCGGTCGCTCTGCACCTGGCGGATGGAGTCGACATGGGCGCCGAACTCGTCCGCCCTCGGCGGCGGGAGCTGGCGCGCCAGCCGGGCCGTGCCCTTGACGAGCGTCGTCTCGATCGCGTCGGGCGCGGGCGGACGGGTCAGCACGTCCCGCCAGCTGTAGCCGGCCTGCCAGAGCTGGGCGTAGTTCCGGAACACGCCGATGCCCATGCCGAACATCGGGAAGAGGAACCACGGGTCGCCGATCCCGGTGGCGATGTTGATGCCGAGGCAGCCGAGCGAGACGGCCGCCCAGCTCGCGAACTGGCCGCGCACCTTCTGGACGATCTTCGGCTCGCCGGTGTCCGGCATCTGATCCTTGTCCGGCCGCCGCTCGCGGTAGTCGCGCCGGCGCATCCCGCGCTCGTCCCGCCGGGCGGGCACCGGCCGCTGGCCGAGCCCCGGCCTGGCGTCGAGTGGGGAGCCCCGCCGGCTGCCGGTGCCCGCCGCCTGGCGGGGACGCGCGCCGGTCAGGGGGCGCGGCTCCGCGTTCGGGTCGAAGCGCTGCCCCTTGAAGGAGGTGCCGGTCGGCCGGTAGCCGGACACCGTGCGGCTCTCGAGCGAGCGGCGCAGGGCGTCGGCGCTCGGCCACCGGTTCTCCGGGTCCTTCTCGAGGCACCGGCTCACGGCCAGAGCCAGGTCCTCAGGCACATCGGGCCGGCGCAGCCGGATGTCCGGCGCGGGCTCCGTGATCTGCTTCATCAGGATGCCGGCGACGGTCGGCGCGGTGAACGGCAGCTCGCCGGTGAGCATCTGGAAGGCGACGACGCCGAGGCTGTAGACGTCCGACCGGCCGTCGATCTCGCGCTCGCCCGCGGCCTGCTCCGGGCTCATGAACGCCGGCGTGCCGATGGCCACGCCAGCGCCCGTGAGCGTCGCGCCCGAGGTCGAGCTCAACGCCTTGGCGATGCCGAAGTCCGTCACCATCACGCGGCCGCGGGACCCCTCGAGGAGGATGTTGTCGGGCTTGATGTCGCGATGGATAATGGAGAGCGCGTGGGCGGCGCTGAGAGCGTCGGCCGCTTCGCCCATGATCCGGCGCGCCTCGTCCACGGGCAGCTTGCCACGACGCCGGATTCGCCCGGCGACCGACTCGCCGTCGACGTATCCCATGACGAAGTAGACCAGCCCCTGCCCTTCGCCGACCGTGTGAATCGGGACGATGTGGGGGTGGGACAGCTTGGCGGCCGTCTGGGCCTCGCGGGTGAACCGCTCGCGGATGTCCTTCTGGAAGGCGAGCTCCGGCGGGAGGACCTTGATGGCCACGCGGCGCTGGAGCCGCTCGTCGCGGGCCCGGTACACCACTCCCATCCCGCCGCGGCCAACCTCGCCCTCGATGGTATACGCGTCCCCAAGCGCCTCGGCGAGCCGGGCCGGCAGCGGCTTATCGGCCGAGTCGGTCATGGGCTGTGGCACCTCTGGGGGCGGGCAAGAGGAGAGCGGAATTGCGCAGCACGTTGGGACGGCCGAACATGGCCCACAATCTGTACCGATACCCCGCCAGCGGCAACTGAACCGAGGGTCGGGCCGGAGGGGAGCGTCCTCGGGTCGAGTCGAAAAGGAACGTCGATGGAACGAGCCGAACGGGCCCGAGAGGAGCCGACCGGCACGTCATCCCGAGCGAAGCGAGGGACCTTGCCCGGGAATGGCTCGAGCGAAGGGAAGAAGGTCCCTCGCTTCGCTCGGGATGACGGCGGTGCGCTCGAAATGACGGCGCTCCGCCCGGAGTGACACAGCGGCCGAGTCCCCCTGCTCTTCCCGTCAATATGGCAGCGAATCGCTCGGATTTCCCGCAGGGCCTGCCGCCCCGGCGCTGGCCAGGAAACAGTCCGGCACCCTAAGTTGTTCTACAGCAAGCCCGGAGACCATGGGCAGTGTGGCACGCTCGGTGCAAACCTGCCCCCGATCTCTTGTGGGTCCGTCATTTTCCCCGATCGTACGGGGACTCGGAAGGAGTAGTCTTTACATGGCCGAACGTTTGACATTGCCCGTCCTGCCGCTGCGCGAGGTCGTGCTGTTTCCCGGCGTGACCGCGCCGATCGGCGCGGGACGTCCCGCCACGCTGCGCGCCATCGAGGCCGCGCTGGCGACGCCGGAGCGGCTCGTCTTTGCCGTCTCCCAGCGGCAGAACGTCGAGAGCGTGACCGCGGACGTGCTGTACACCATCGGCACCATCGCCAAGATCGGGCAGCTGCAGCGCGGGCTGTCGGGCATGCAGCTCCTGCTGCACGGCGAGCAGCGCGGCATCGCCATCCACTATACCGACAAGGAGGGATACCTCCAGGCCATCGTGCGCGAGGCCGAGGAGATGCTGCCCCTCAACGCCGAGGATTCGGCGTTCGTGGCCCTGCACCGCGAGGCGCGGGCCCGGGCGGCCGAGCTGGGCCAGAAGTCCGGCCTGCCGGACGAGGTGGTGCAGCAGGTCCTGGCCGGCGTCAACGAGGCCGGGCGGTTCGCCGATCTCGTCGCCGGATACATCGACATCAACCCGGCCCAGCGGCAGGCGCTGCTCGAGACGCTGAGCGTCGAGGAGCGGCTCCGGCGCGTCCTGGTTCACGTGCAGCGCCAGATCGGCGTGCTCGACGCCCAGGAGGACATCAAGTCCCAGGTGCAGGAAGAGCTGGGCGAGCGGCAGCGCGAGATGTTCCTGCGCGAGCAGCTCAAGACCATTCAGCGCGAGCTGGGCGAGGGCGACGAGCGGGACGATCTCCAGGAGCTGCGTGAGAAGCTCGAGGCGCTCGACCTGCCGGCCGAGGCCCGGAAGGAAGTCGACCGGGAGCTGGGGCGGCTGACCCGCATCGGCCGTGAATCGATGGAGAGCCAGGTCATCCGCACGTTCCTCGAGAACATCGCGGAGCTGCCCTGGAACGTGCGCAGCAAGGAGCACCTCCAGCTGCCGGAGGCGCAGACGATCCTCGACGAGGACCACTACGCCCTCGGCGACGTGAAGGACCGCGTGCTCGAGTTCCTGGCGGTGCGCCAGCTGCGCATGCAGCAGGACGCCGCCGACCGCGCCGAAGACGAGGCCAAGGCGGTCGAGCGGAAGGCGGAGGAAGCGGCCCAGGGCGAGTCGACCGACACGCCGCAGGCCACCGCCACCGTCCCCGCGCCCAACGCGGTCGTCAAGGGGAACGACGACGACCGCGCCCGCGGCCCGATTCTGCTGTTCGTGGGCCCCCCGGGGGTCGGCAAGACCTCGGTGGCCAAGAGCATCGCCCGGGCGATGGGGCGGAAGTACGTCCGCATCTCGCTTGGCGGCGCGCGGGACGAGGCCGATATCCGGGGCCACCGGCGCACGTATGTCGGCGCCATGCCGGGCCGCATCATCAACGGAATGAAGCAGGCCGGCACCAAGAACCCGGTCTTCCTGCTCGACGAGGTCGACAAGCTGGGCGTCTCGTTCCAGGGCGATCCGGCGAGCGCGCTGCTCGAGGTGCTCGACCCGGCCCAGAACGACTCGTTCGTCGACCACTACCTCGGCGTGCCGTTCGACCTGAGCGAGGTGCTGTTCATCGCGACGGCGAACTTCATCCAGAACATCCCCGGGCCGCTGCTCGACCGGATGGAGGTCGTGGACTTCGCCGGGTACACCGAGCGGGAGAAGCAGGAGATCGCGCGGAAGTACCTCATCCCGCGCCAGTTCTCCGAGAACGGCGTGAGCCCGGCACGGCTGACGATCACCGACGAGGCGCTGGCGGAGGTGATCACGAGCTACACCCGGGAGTCCGGGGTGCGGCAGCTCGAGCGGGAGATCGGCCGCCTGGCGCGCAAGGTCGCACGCCAGTTCGCCTCCGGCGAAGCCGGACCGATCACGGTGGACAAGGACATGGTCGACGATCTGCTCGGCCGTCCCAAGGTCCATCCGGAGAAGATGGCGCGGCACGACGAGGTGGGCACCGCCACGGGGATGTACTACACCCCGACCGGCGGCGACATCATGTTCGTCGAGGCGTCCACGATGCGCGGCAAGGGCGAGCTGGTCCTCACCGGCCAGCTGGGCGACGTCATGAAGGAGTCGGCCCGCGCCGCCTGGACCTACGCCCGCTCGCACGCGGCGGGGCTCCAGATCCAGGACGAGATGTTCGATCGGGACATCCACATCCACGTGCCGGCCGGCGCCATCCCCAAGGATGGTCCGTCGGCGGGTGTGACGATGGCGTCGGCCGTCGTGAGCACGCTGTCGGGCCGGCCGGTCCGCCACGATATCGCGATGACCGGTGAGATCACGCTCCGCGGCCGGGTGCTCCCGATCGGGGGCGTGAAGGAGAAGGTGCTGGGCGCGGTCCGGGCGGGCATCAACCGCATCATCGTCCCCAAGGACAATGAGCCGGACCTGGCCGATCTGCCCAAGGAAGTGCGGGACAAGATCGAGGTGCACCTGGTCTCGGAGCTGGGCGAGGTCCTCGCGCTCACGCTCCGGGGCGCCACCTTCCGGGAAGGTCGCCTGCTGTTTGGCGACGAGAAGAACCCTCGGGACGTGATGCCGCTGTCGACCGGGTTCCGGCACTAGGGCTAGTCGAGCCCGACCGAGTCACCCTGAGTGAAGCGAAGGGGGCATGCTTTCGGGCATGCCCCCTTTGCTGTTCCGGATCCACGGCTACGCGAGGAAGGGGGATCGGCCGCGCCACAAAAGAACGCAGTGGCGCGCCCGATCCCCCTTCCTCGCTTCGCCCGGCGCTTCTAGCGTCTGCCTGCCCGCCTGCCCGCCTGCCCGCCTGCCCGCCTCACCCCTTATCCGCCTTCTCCCGCCGCATCGCCCGGACGGCCGCGTGCACCAGCTCGCCTCCGCTGGCGCCGCTGGCTGGAAAGCTGGCCCACCCCACGCTCACGTGCAGCGGGATGATGATCCCCTCCGCCGTCGTGGCCGACTGCTCCCCGAGGACGCGGCGCAACTTGGCCGCCACCACCGCCGCCCCCTCGGCGGGCACGCCCCGAAGCACCATCGCGAACTCCTCGCCGCCAAAGCGGCCGATGAGGTCGCTCGCGCGCACGCTCGAGCGGAACACGCTGGCCACGTGGCGCAGTACCTGGTCACCCACCAGCTGCCCGAAGCGCTCGTTCACCTCGTGGAAGCGGTCCAGGTCGAAGACCAGCAGGGACAGCGGCCCGCCGTGCCGCTGGCCGTAGTCGACCGCGTACCCGAGCTCGGCCAGCAGGGTGACCTGGTTGAGCAGGCCGGTCAGCGGGTCGCGGATGAGCAGCTCGCGGAGGCGGCGGCCCCGCTCGGCCCGCACGACCACCGTCTGGAGCAGGAGCTCGGAGTCGACCGGCGTGGCGAGAAAGTCGTCCGCGCCCGCCTGGAGCGCCGCCACACGCTCCCGGAGGTCCTCGGGGCCGGCGAAGACGATCGGCATCATCCGGAACCGCGGATCCTGGCGGACGATTCGGGAGATCGTGGCGCCGTCCCCATCCGGCAGGTGGGTCGCCAGCAGCATGAGATCCGGCACTTCCCGCTCCAGCAGCTCCTGGACGGCCTGCGCGAGCGCACAGCGAACCACGCGGATGTTCGCTTCTTCGAGGAACGCGGTCTTGGCGGCCGCGGACTCGGCTTCGTGCTCGACCAGGAGCACGGTGGACGGCGGCGGCCCGATCCTGGCCAGGGCCCGCGCGTATCGGGGAAGGTCCTTCGCCACCCGCTCGACCGCTACGACCGCGTCGACTCCCGATGCGATCGCGCGGAGCCGATCCACCGCGCGCAGCGTCTCGACCAGCACGACCGCGCGGGGCCGCGCTGCGTGAGCGGTCCACACGGAGGCCACGGCGGAGGGGTCGCCCTCGCCGGCCGCGGCACCCACCACGAGCAGGTCGGGGCGCTCCCCGGCGGGCAGCGCGGCCGGATCGTCCCGCCGATTGCCCAGCCGTACGTCGTACCCCTCCGCCCGCAGCGCGGCGACGAGCCGGTCGGTGTCCGGCGAGGGCGGCAGGATGATGGTCGCTCGGAGCGGCGTCCCCGCCGATCGCGTCGTGTTGCCCAGCTTGGCCTGCGCCTGTCGGAACAGCGCCGCCAGCCGCTCCACCGCCTCGTCGAGACGGGGCGCCTCGCCCGGAGCGGGCTTGGTCGCCATCCAGTGCTCCATCTCGCGCGCGACGACGCTGATCTCGGGAAAGCCGTACGAGCCGCCCGATCCCGCCAGGCGGTGGAATTGCGTCTTCAGCGCGGCCGCCGCCTCGGGGCGAAGGGCGCGGAAAGCGGCGATATCCGCGCGAAGCTCCTCGAGCCGGTCGGGAAACTCCGCGAGATACTCGTGCTGCAGCTCCAGCATCGCGTCATCGAGCGGGTCGGTCATGGCCCGTGCCGGAATCGCTCGAGGGCGAGCCGCGCGCCGGCCACGAAGGCGGGTGCGGTGCTCCAGTGGCCGCGCACGTCCGCGCCCTGCCGCGCGGCGAGGATCGCGGTCCGGTCGTCGACCACGCTGATGATGGGCATCCCCGGCCACCGCTCCGCTCCGGCCACCATCTCCACGACCGCGAAGCCGAGGTCTACCGGCGCCGTCGCGCAGAGCAGCAGCGGAATGCCCGCCGAGTAGGGTCGCCGGAGCGCGGGCGCCAGCAGCGGAAAGGCATCCGCCGGCGCCAGCAGCGCCACCGATGCGGTGGCGCGGGCAACGTCGTGGGTGACGAGCTGGAGGACCGCGCGACCCGACTCGATCTCGACCAGGGTGGGCGTGGCCGGGACGCTCACCGAGTCGAGCATGTTGCTCAACCGCTCGAGCGCCTGGCCATGGTCGGTCGAGATCCGCGCGATGAGCGCCGCCGGAGTCTCGGGCCGGTAGCGCTTCGGCCGGCCGCCGTCGACCCTG
Source organism: uncultured Gemmatimonadales bacterium (assembly GCA_963804125.1). GTDB lineage: Bacteria > Gemmatimonadota > Gemmatimonadetes > Gemmatimonadales > GWC2-71-9 > CAVVWJ01. Next base: position 65,929 of record CAWDPF010000008.1, on the reverse strand, counting down.
GCGGCACCCTTCGTGACCAGCCCCTCCAGGGCGCTGTAGGCGTTGGCCCGCGCGAGCCCGGCCGACCGGGCGATCGCGTAGCCGGTGCCGGGGCCGCCCGTGAGGAGGACCTCGTAGACCAGGCTTTCCGTGGGCGTGAAGCCGAAGTGGGTGAGATCGAGCCGCGGCATGATTAGTAGTCTGTTGTACTACGCTCGGGCCCGCAATGGGCGCGCGGGCCGGCCGCTCAGTCGTACTCGGATGGGCCAGCCCAGGAGCTTGGCGATGAGCGCCAGCCTGAACGTGACGTCTACCTCGCGCCCTTCGGTCGTCTTGGCATCCGCCAGCAGCGGGTAATAGTGGTAGGTGATCTTGTTGAGGGCCTTGGGCTGCGACCGCAGGTTCTTGGGCCGCCAGACGCCCTCCTCGTCCGTGTCCTTCAGCAGCCGCCCCAGGGCCTTGGAGGCCACCGGCGCCCAGGGCAGGGCGCCCATCCGCGCCATCAGCTCGATGTAGTGCAGCGCCAGCGGCAGGTCGGTGGGGTGGCCCTTGGCGTCGGTCTCGATGGGGTCGCCCAGGAGCAGGTGCTGTGGCCTGACCGTGCGCTTCCCGACCTGGATGACGAACGACTTCTTGGGCGCCGGCTGGGCGAGATAGTGCCCGAGGCGCTCGGTGAAGCCGGCGCGCTCGCGCTGGAGGTTCGGCATGAACGAGAGCATCGCCACCGAGTACCAGCTCGGCGGGTGCGCCTCGGGATGCAGCACGATCTGCTTGCCCGCCTTGAGGAACGGCTTCTCTGCCAGCGGGCTCCGGAGAAACTGGGAGATCGCGTTGGCGATCTTGTGCCCGGCGCCGCGCAGCCGGGGGTCGTCCGCGTACCCCGCCTCCGCCAGCGCCGCCGAGGCGGCCTCGCGCATGATCCCGCGGGCCCAGGCCTCGGCCTCGACGTCCGACTTGACCATCTTCTGGAACTCGAAGAGCAGCGCCGGATCCTCGTCCCGGCTGAGCAGCCGGAACAGCACCCGGTCGCCCAGCTTGAACGGGCGGCTGGCGCGGGGCCAGCCGAGCTGAAGCAGGCGGCGGTACTGGGGAATCGTGCCGACGTCCTTGATCCCCTGTGCAGCGGACGCGGCCAGGCCGAGCAGGTTGCCGCCCCAGATGCCGGTGTCCTTCTGCTTCTTGACGACCGCCATCGCGGCCTTCGACTCGACGACCGCGGCCTGGGCGGCCTCGATCGCCTCCGGGGAGGCGAACCCGGGGGGCGCCAGCTCGGTGTAGGTGCGGTACCGGATCGAGGGCCCGGCGTTCTCGAGCAGCCAGGTAAGCGGAATCCGGTGCTGATTGGGCAGTTCCAGAAACGCTCCTGGGGAGGGAGGCAGGGCGTAAGCGGCCGGGAAGATAGGTGGGGCGGCTCACCTGCGGTAGGGCGGCGGCGCATAACTGCCGCCGCCCGAAGGGCTACCGGCTCTCGGAGCCGCGTCGAGCCTCTCCCGCCTGCCGGAATTCGGAGCTGGCGCTCCAGGTAGGCTGATCAGGGGCGTTTCCGACAAGCACCGCTGTCCTGACGATGACGCGAAGCTGTTGTATTGCACCGTCGTAGCGTGAACCACGGCTGGAGCTCGTCGCTGGGCTGATGGTACCGCTGGGCGGTGTACAGGTCCTTCTGCTCCTTGCCCCAGCCCGCCGGCCGCCCCACGAAGTCGGACCCGCTCTCCAGGCTCGTTCCCGGCACGCCGGCCCGCGCCAGCGAGAAGTGATCGGACCGGAAGTAGGCGCCGCGGATCAGTGCCTCCTCGTTCGGAGTCACCCGAAGCCCCTCGGCCGCGGCCGCCTGCCCGATGGCCCGTCCCAGCGACGACTGCTCGAGGCCCAGCGCCGAGAAGTCGCGGGTCCGGCCGTAGAGGTTGAGCACGTCGAGGTTCAGGATGGCCGCCATGTCGCGGAGCGGGAACGGCGGATTCGTCGCCAGGGCCTGCGAGCCGATCAGGCCCGACTCCTCGGCCGCGAAGCCCACGAACACCAGCGAGCGCGCGGGGTGGACGCCGCTCCGGACGAAGGCCTCCGCGGTGGCCAGGACGCCCGCCGTGCCGGAGGCGTTGTCCTCGGCGCCGTTGTAGATCGAGTCGCCGTTGACCGGAGCGCCGATCCCGAAGTGGTCGTAGTGGCCGCCGATGAGCACCGCCTCCCGCGCGAGCGCGCCCCGGCCCGGCCAGCGGCCGAGGACGTTCTCGGTCTCGGAGCGCCGGATCGTGCTCCGGACGGTGGCTTCGAGCTGAAGCGTGAGCGGCACCGGGCGGAACCCCCGCCGGGCCGCGGCCGCGGTCAGCGCGGCCAGATCCTGGCCGCCCTGCCGGAAGAGGCGCGCGGCGGCGTCCTGGTGCAGCCAGCCGGCCACGATGAGGGAGCTCGGCGGCGTTTCGAGCCTCACCTGCGGCCCAACCCACCCCGACAGGACCGTGGTCCAGGGATAGGTCGCGCTCTCGGTCGTGTGGACTATGAGGATGCCGGCCGCGCCCTGCCGCCGAGCCTCCTCGATCTTGTAGGTCCACCGGCCGTAATACGTGAGGATCTTGCCGCGGAAGATGGTCGAGTCCTGCAGGCCGGGGTCGTTCACCAGCACCACGACGATCTTGCCCTTCGCGTCCAGCCCTTCGTAGTCGTTCCAGCCCAGCTCCGGAGCCACGATGCCGTAGCCCGCGAAGACGACGTCCCCCCGCACGTTCACCAGCGAGTCGTTCCGCATGGACCACATGACGAAGTCGTTCTTCCAGGCGAGCGGCGTGGCCGATGCGCCCGCCACGGCGAGGGTCGGCGCGGGGGTGAGCGAGATGATCGGCACGCGCTGGAAGTAGGTGCCGCTGTCTCCCGCCGGCTCCAGGCCGAGGCGTTCGAACTGGGTCGCGATGTATTTCGCCGCGGTCTCCCCGCCCCGGGTGCCGGGGGCGCGGCCTTCGAGCGCATCGTCGGCGAGGAACTCGAGATGGGCGCGCAGGACGCGCGGATCCAGGGCGTGGGCGGCGCGGGTGGCAGCGGACGCGCGTCGCCCCCGCCTGGGCGGCGAGCGGAGCGGTGGCGGTGGTCGCGAGCAGGAGCATCAAGGTCAGTGCACGCATCGGTCTCCCGGGGGTGAGGCGCGAGCGCTAGAGGCGCAGTCGCTTGAAAAGGCGTTCCGGCAGGGCTCGGATGATGGCCATGATCGGCCGCCAGAACCAGGGAATGTAGGCGACGTCGCGCCGGCGCTCGATCGCACGGTGCACATCCCGGCCGGCGCGGCGCGCGCTGGCGAAGAGCGGACCCTGCGCGAGCCCCGCCGTCATCGGAGTATCCACGAAGCCCGGCTTGAGCGTCACGACCGCGACGCCGGCATGGAACAGCCGGTTCCGCAGCCCTTCCAGGAACCGGTCGAGCCCGCCCTTGGCGGCACCGTACACGTAATTGCTCTGCCGGCCGCGATCGCCCGCCACCGACCCGATCACGGCGATGCATCCGCGTCCCGCCGCCTCGAACCGGTTGGCCAGCGGGGTGAGCAGGGCCACCGCCGAGCCGAAGTTCACGTCGATCGAGCGGAGCGTCTCGGCGGCGCTCGCCTGGCAGCGGGCCTGATCCGGGAGCACGCCGTGCGCGAGCAGCGCCACGTCCAGCCCGCCGAAGGCGGTCCAGGCGGCGTCGACCACGTCCTCGCAGCGCTGATGATCGGTCGCGTCGAGCAGGGCGGTTTCTACCCCGGCGGCACCGCGGGTCCGGAGGTCGGCGGCCACCGCCTCGAGGCGATCGGCGTTCCGCGCCGCCAGGAAGAGCCGGGCTCCGTGCGCGGCGTAGATGCGGGCGGTTTCCGTGGCGATCGCGGACGTGGCCCCGACGACGAGGACCCGGATCGGCGGCTCAGGAGGCATGCACCCGCCGCCAGAACGAGGAGGAGAACTTGGGATCCTGGTGGGGACGGAATCGATCGAGCTCGGGGAAGAATGCCCGGAAGCTCTCCGGACTCATGCGTGCGTCCTTGGCCGGATAGACGGCGCCGCCCGCTTCGCGGACGATCGCGTCGAGATCGTCCAGCAGGGCGAATGGCCGGTCGCCGCGGACGGCGAAGTCCACGGCCAGGGTCGTGCCCTCCCGGGGGAAGGAGAGCATGCCGGGCGAGCGGGCCGCGCCGAATCGCTTGAGCACCCCCAGCGACGCCGCCTCGCCCGACCGCGCGATGCGCTCGAAGATCGTCCGGATCGGCCCGGCGGCTGGGCGCGCCCGGGACGACGCACTGATACTGCACGAAGCCTTGCGGCCCGTACAGCCGGGTCCAGTCGCCCACGCCGTCGAGCGGAAAGAAGAACGGCGCGTAGGGGACGACGCTGCGCCGCCGGCTGCCGAGCTGGCCCCGATAGTATGCCTCGTTGAAGAGGGCGAGCGTCACCCGGTTGAGCAGACCAGCCGGCGCGTCGACCGGCACCGTGAGCCGCGCCGCGCCGAGCGGCGAGGGCGCCGGGCCGTCGAGCGGGGCGTGGTCGCCGCGCATGTAGATCCCGCGTCCGAGCCGCGGCCCGCGCGCCAGACAATCCACCCAGGCCACCGTGTACTCGAAGGCGTGGTCCTCGGCCGCGAGCTCGAAGAACGCGTCGAGGCCGGGGAATCGGATCCGCTCCATCGCGATCCCGGGTCCGGCGATGCGCGTGAGCCGGATCTCCGCCCAGGTGACCAGCCCCGTGAGGCCCAGTCCGCCGACCGTGGCCTGGAACAGCGCGTCGTCCGGCGTGCAGACGATCCGCTCGCCGCTCGAGCGGAGGAGCTCCAGCCGCGTCACATGGGCGCCGAACGTGCCGGCACGGTGATGGTTCTTGCCGTGGATGTCGTTCGCGATGGCCCCGCCCACCGACACCCAGCGGGTGCCGGGCACCACCGGCAGGAACCAGCCGTGCGGCACGATGAGCGCCAGGATCTCGGCCAGCGTCACCCCCGCCTCGCACCGCAGCAGTCCGGCCTCGGCGTCGAACGCGATCAGCCGGTCGAGCCCGCGCACGTCCAGCAGCAGGCCGCCGTCGTTGAGGCAGCTGTCTCCGTAGCTCCTGTCCGCAGGCGTACGGCAGGACCGATCCGCGCAGGCGCTCGAACGGCGGCGCGTCGGAGCGCCAGACGACCGGGAACACGTCGGCCGGGGCGGCCGACGGGTACCGGCCCCACGATCGGTAGGAACGCCGCGCCGGGCGGCGCCGGTCCACGGCGCCCGCCATCAGAGCGCCAGGTACAGCACGAGCGCGACGAGGGCGCCGAGAACGTAGCTCGCCGGATCCCGCACCGTGGCGACGATCGGGTCGTCATGGATCAGGCCGCGATGGGCCAGCAGCCACATGCGGCTGGTCCAGAAGAGCAGCAGCGGGCAGACGAGCCAGAGGAGCAGGGGCGTGCGGTAGAGCGCCATCACCTGCTCGCTGTTGATGTAGAGCGCGAGCACGAGGACCGACAGGTAGCCGCTCGCGCTCCCCATGGAGCCCAGCCATTCGCGGTCGCCCCGGATGTAGCCGCGGCGGCGGACCTGCTCGGTCGCGGCGCCTTCCATCGCGCTGACCTCGGTGAATCGCTTGAGGAACGCCAGGCTGAGGAACAGGAACATCGAGAACGCGAGCAGCCAGGTCGAGAACCGGACCTGCGCCGCGGCGATGCCCGCGAGCACGCGCAGCGTGTAGAGCCCGGCGAGCAGGAGCACGTCGACCACGGCCACCTGCTTGAGATACAGGGAGTACGCCGTCGTCAGGACGACGTAGATGGCCAGCAGCTCGACGAAGCTGGCCGGCAGCGTGAACAGGCTGGCCGCGAAGGCGATGCCGAGCAGGATCGGGACGAGGACCATGCCGAGGGCGGGGCTCAGCGTTCCGGCGGCGAATGGGCGATGGCGCTTGGTCGGATGCCGGCGGTCCGCCTCGAGATCGAGGAGGTCGTTGAGGATGTAGGCGCTCGACGCGGCGCAGCAGAACGCCGCGAAGGCGGTGGCCGACTTCGCCACGGTGTCGGTGGAGAACAGCTTGTGGTCGAGCACCACCGGCACGAACACGAGCAGGTTCTTGACCCACTGGTGCACCCGGAGCGCCCGCACGAGCGCGAGCGCCTGTGCGGGTCCGGCGGGCTTGGCGACCTCGGCCGTGGTCATCGTCAGCGCCTCACGCGTGGTCGGTTCAGGCACGTGGCATCGCGGCGAGCCGGAAGCCGCGACGCCTGTGCGCGGCAGGTCGGTCCGGCGCCCCAGGTCCGCGAGCACCGCGGCACCGGTCGCGAGGCCGGATCCGAGCGCGGTGCCCGTCGAGACGATCGACGGGAACGCCCGGTAGTTCCCCCCGAAGTACACGTTCTCCCACGAGGCGCTCCGGATCGGCGGGTTTCGGAAGCCGCGCCCGAACACCGGCGAATACATCGGCACCCGCGATACCTGGGTCCAGAACGGCTCGAGCTCGAAACCGAACACCGCCCGGAAATCGTCGCGATAACGCGCCAGCAGCTCGTCGTCCGGCACGTGGAACAGCGGCCGGTCGCGGCCGCGCAGATGGGTGACGAAATTCACGCAGCTGTCCCCGGCCATGCCGATCGACGGGTTCAGGGAGCTCAGCAGAAAGATGCCGCAGGCCGTCCGGTCGAGCGAGGCCAGGTTGATCCAGTAGGTGCGCGCGTCGACCGGCTGATGCGTGGCGCAGACGACGGAGATCAGGGCGGAGTATCGGATCCGCTCGATCTCGGGCGTGCGATCGCCGGGGAGGAGCCGGAGGTACAGCTCGGTCGGGATCGTGCTGACGAAGACGTCGCCGCCGATCCGTTCTCCGGTGCTCAGCTCGGCTTCGCGCACGCGACCGCCGGCGGTGACCAGGCGGCTGACGGTGGTATTGAGCCGGACGGTGACCCCCTCGTCGGCGAGCAGCCGGGCCACGCCGTCGCAGAGCACCTTGGTCCAGTTGGCGCCCGGAATGTATCCGAACGGCCTCGATCCCTCACGGAAATGGAGCCGCGCGCCGAGCCAGGCGCCGCTCACCTCGCTCGCAGGGCAGCTCGAACTTGAGCTGTGTCAGCCGTTCGAACAGCGCCACCCGCGCCCCCGCGCCGGCGTAGCTGTCCACCAGATCGGCGGCGCTCCGGTCCTGCCAGTCCGACCAGTCGCGCTTGTTGAACGCCTTCAGCATCAGGCGGACGAAGCCCGCCTTGTCGCGGAGCGACATCGGGAACCCGAGGAACCCCGCCGGCGACCCCAGGTCGTAGGCGCGGCCGCCCAGGTGAAACAGCATCCGGACCCGGCGCCAGCGGACGTCGGGCAGGGCGCCGATCAGGTCCAGGAAATGGAGCAGGACCCGGTCCCGGTCCAGGATGTGGTGATAGCCGAGCGGATAGAAGTGGCCCTCCCGCTCGAAGCTGCCCGCGAGGCCGCCGACCCGGTCGCCACGCTCGAGGACGGTGATGTTCCGGAGACCTGCCCGGGCCAGCGTGTAGGCGGCGGCCACGCCGGACAGGCCACCTCCGAGCACGACGATGGCGGGCTCGGGAGGGGTCACGGTGCCCGTTCCCGCGCCGGCACCGCCTCGCGCTCGAGCAGCCAAGGATCGACGCGATAGAAGCGATACAGCTCCTCGCCCGATACGTACATGTCGTCGCCGCTCCGTGGCACGGCCGCGCCGAAGTAGTAACGGACCACGTAGCCCAGCACGTTGACCAGGGTGACCGGCTCCTGGAACGCATGCTCCCCGCCGGCCGGCAGGTAGAAGGCGCCGAACGCGCCGAACCGCTCGCGGACGAAGGCAGTCGAGACCCGCTCCGGGTGACCATAGAACGCGACATCGGCGAATCGCGGACCGTGGTCGCCCACGATCACGATCACAGGCGGCCTCGCCGAGTGCCGGAGTAGCGCTGTCACCAGCTCGAGGACCAGCCGGTCAGCGCACCGCACCTGCGCGATGTAGGCGGCTCGCTGCGCGGGCGTGTCGGCTTCCATGTCGTCCGAGATCGCCTGCTCGAGCGGCCGGCAGTCGGCATCCAGGATGTAGGGGATGTGGGGCAACAGGAGATGCGCGAAGGTGAACGTCGGTGCCGGGATCGACGGCACCCGCCGCAGACCCTCGAACGAGCGCAGGAACTGCTGGGCCATGGGGACCTGGGGGAGGTCCGGCTGGAGGACGAATCGCAGCAGTGAGGACCGCACCAGGGCAAGGCGTAGCTCCGTGCGGCGAAGCTCGTACCCAAGGTCCAACGCGGCGTGCTGGTCGAATTCCAGGTCGGCGAGCGGACTGTTGGCCGTTGCGGCCCACCAGGCGGATGGGAAGAGCACATAGCGGTATCCGCGGCCCTTCAGAAAGCGAGCAGCCCGGTTGTACTTCACCAGGTACGTCGGGAGCGCGTGACTCGTGCTCGAGACGCCCAGGTCGTCGGCCAGTTTCGTGAGCTGCGAGAAGTTGAGCAGCGAGGAGACCGACAGGTACGTCTGCACGTAGTTGCTGCGCACATCTCGCGGCACCCGAAAGCCCAGGGCCCGGAGGCTGTCCTCGAACCGTGAGTTGTCGAAACCAAAGACCTCCTCCAGCACGCGCGCGTTCGCATGAACGTCGAGCACGAGCACGTAGATGTCCCGCGGCGGCGTGTTCCGGCTCGGTGGCAACGACGACACGGTGCGAAGCGGCGCTGCGAGCTCGCGCGCCAGGCTGCTCTGGCGCGCCGCCCGCGGCCCGCGCGCCACCGAGATCGCGGCCTGGACCCCGACGATGGCGAGCAGCAGGAGGCCACACCGGGTCATGAACGTGCCGACGCCCAGCAGGCGCTCGCGCGGCTGACGCCAGAGCCACACGAGCGCCCCGACCGTCGCGAGGGCGCCGAGTGGCATCAGCACCCGATGCTGGCCGATGGCGGGGCTGACGCCCTGGAGTGCCATCTGGGACGGCTCGTAGAGGAAGAACCAGGCGACTCCCAGCATGGCGACTGCCGCGGCCAGCGGCGCCGCCCGGTCCGTCCGCTCGACGATTCTCACCGCCGCGAGCGTCGCGGCGATCGCGAGCCCGGTCGCCAGGCTCACGGCGAGGAGCACGAGGGCCAGATCGGACGGCCGATATTGTCCCGGATTGTCGGCGGCGATCGCCAGGACCCGCGCGGCGGCAAAGGAGAGCGGATAGAGCAGGACGTTCACTGTGGCGCCGCCGAATCGGCCGGGGCGGCAGGTTCAGGCGCCCATGCCGCGAATGGCCCGATGCCTGCCTCATGTAGCTGCTGCAGGCTGGCGACCATCAGGGGCACGTCCCAGTGCAGCATGAATGCGTGGTGCCGGTCGGCGAGGACCTCTTTCGAGGCGCCGACCGCCAGGTCGCGCTCGAACGCCGCAAAGCCCGCCCCGAACCAGGCCCGGCGCTGGAACCCGATCCAGGTGTTGAGCGGAAACAGCAGCGCGAGACCGGCCGCCAGCGCGACGGGGAAGGCGCGCCGGAGCCAGCCGCGTCCGAAGAGCAGCGCGGTGAAGTAGGCGGCACAGAGTCCGGGAGCGGCGAGCAGGACGTAGCGGGTGGGCATTCGCCCGGTCGCCGCGGCGCGGCCGGCGCGGCCCCAACCGACCGCGAGCGCCAGCACGATCGCGGCCGCGAAGAACGCCAGCAGTCCGAGGATCCGGAGGCGCTCGTCCCGGTCCCGCCGGTACGCGACCGCGAGGAGGCCGAGAGCGATCATATACACGGCCACGGCCGCGGCGCCACAGACGAGCCATCCTTTCGCCGCGACCGGGCCGAGGCTGAGCGCGAGGAACTTGCCCGTCGTTGCCAGCGTGGCACCCGGACCGGAGCTGGCCTGGTTCCACGGTGAAGACTCGTAGCCCACGAAGTACACGGCGCAGAGCAGCACCGCGAGGCAGGCCGCCGCGGCAGGCAGCCAGTCGCCGGTCCCACGGTCGGCAGTGGCATCGCGGCGCCGGGTCCAGACGGCGTACGCCAGCCAGGCCGCGAGCGGCGGCGCGAAGAGGAGCCCGTTCGCGCCGGAGAGCGGCAAGCCGATCAGCGCGACGGCACCGGCCGCCGCGCCCAAGCCGACCGGCGGTCCCGGCCGGGCGACGATGACCAGCAGCAGGACGCATGCGAGCACGGTCGGAAGCACGAACTGGATCTGCCAGCCCCAGACGAGATTGTCCCAGTTGCCCAGATGGAGAAGGAGCAGCGGGAAGAAGGCGTCCGCCAGGCTGGTGCGTCCGCCGCGGAGCCTGCGCGCGACCAGGATCATGGCGGCCGCGACGGCGGCGATCGCGAGAGCGTCGAACACCATGGTCGATCGGAAGTCGCCCGTGGCCCGGAGCAGCGCGAGGTTGACCAGGCGCGGGAGCGGCAGCCGGTGCTCGCTGTTCTGGCTCCAGAGCCAGCGCGGAAGGTCCACCTCGTGGCCGGTCATCGGACCGACCATGAGCCAGTCTTCCTCGAAGGGGATGTTCCGCCCATCCCGCGCGATCGAGGCAAGGATGCTGGCCAGAGCCACGGCCCAGACGAGCCACACGACGGCTGCAGGCAGCAGGCGCGTGCGGTGCGAAGCGGAGACCGTCGCGGCCTCGAGCGGGATCCCGCGCGGGCTAGGGCTCATTTGGCCGGATCTCCGATCGCGAGTGGTCGGCTGCCCGCCTCCTCCGGCGTCTGCACCGCCATGAAGAACAGCAGGAGCGCGCTGGGCCAGAGCTGCAGCAGCAGCCGGTCGAGCGAGCTGTCGAGGAGCCGCGCCAGCTCGTCCGCCATGCTGACGAACACCATGAAGTGGCCAGCCAGCAGGATCGCGAGGGCGATGGCACCGGCACGCACCCACCGTCGCCCGGCGTCGACCGGGCTGACGCCGAGCGCGAGGACGTAGGCCGTCAGGAGCCACACCGCGCTCCCGAACCCATTCGCCCCGAAGGAGGTGATGTGGTCGACGTACTCCCGCACGACGAGGAAGTAGCGATCCGGCGCGGTGAGCCGACCCAGCGTGCGCTCCACACCGAGGGTCGACAGCAGGTCGTTCGCCGGCGCGAAGGCGACCTTGAAGGTCACCACGAGGATGAGGAAGGGCAGCAGCCCGGTGACGAACGCGCGGAGGCGGCGACGGGCGGCCGGGCGGTCGCTCCGCCACCCGGCGAGCAACAGTCCCGCACCCAGCGACAGCGTAAAGAGCAGGCCCTCGTTCTTGGTCCACATCGCGAGACCCGCTGCCCCGCCGGCCAGTATGGCGAAGCGGCGGGTTTCGGCGCCGTGCCGCTCGTCCAAGGCGAGACAGACGAACGTAGCGAGGAGGAAGAAGGCCGAGCGGGACGTCCGCATACAGCGCGGTGCCGTGGACAATGAAAAACGGCGTGCTCAGCAGCACCAGCCCAGCCAGCAGTCCCTGGCTCGTGCTCCGGAGCACCGCGAGGGCGGTGACGAGTACCGCGACGATGGCGAACGTGAATGTGCGCCGCCACCAGGGCAGGACCGAGCAGCGTTTCCCGGCCGGCGTAGAGCCAGGCGCGCGCACCACCAGCGAGGGCACCAGCGGCGGATAGTCGGGGTGCGACCAGGGAAAGGTGGCCGAGAACGCCTGCCGCCATTCCTCGCCCCCGCGGAAAAACATGCGGGCGCGGAGATCCCAGTTCATCCAGGCATCCCACTCCCCATGCGGGTGCTGGCGCAGGATCGCCAGGCGAAGGCCACCGCGGCGGCGGCCAGGGTCACGAGGAAGCCCAATCGCCAGCACCAGCCTGAGCCGCGAGCGCTGGGTGCCCGCCAGGAGTGACGGCCGGACGCTCGCCGCCGCGTGGCGCCGCCTGAGCACGAGCAACGCCACCACGCTCAGCAGAGCCGGCCTCCGCGACCGGGAAGCCGCCGCTGGGCCCGAACTCGAGCATCCAGACGAACAGCAGTACACCCGAAAGTCCCGCGCCGAGACCGGCGCCGAGGGCCACGATGAGCGGCCGCGCGCTCGTAGCGGCGCCACGGGGCCACAGGAGCCAGAGCAGCAGCGCGCCAAGCGCGCTCGAGATCACCAGTGACAGGCTCAGGCCGAGCATCATGGCGCCGACCGCCGGAAGAGCACGAGGCCGTCGCCGAAGTCCCGCACGATCCTGAGGCCCGCGGGCACGGTCGGCGTGGTGCCGGGGTCGAAGTTGCCGACGACGAACTCGGGCTCGGTCCCCTTGACCAGGAGCGCGGGCGCGAGCGCGTACTGCGCGAGGAGGTAGTGCCTGAACTGGTGCAGCGCCGCCGCGTTGGAGTCGCGCGGCGTGGCGCCGATCGGCTGCGGGATCGCTCAGGTAGCCGACCAGGCCGTGGGCCGGCAGCAGCGGCCGCAGCGCGGCGAAGCGGCGCTCGTTGTCCGAGATGTCGTCCTGGGACGCGCGGGCCGGCCAGTGCGACCCGTGCTGCAGCCAGCGAACGGTCGACGCGCCCGCGTACAGCAGCACGAGCGCCAGCGCGATGCGGGTCCGCATCCCCGCCCAGGAGTCCTGCGCAGCGGCGGCGCTTGCGGGCGCAGGTGTGAGGCTCATCGCTGGCCGACTCGCCGGGACGCCGGCGCCGCGGCCAGCGAGGTCGAGAAGACCGTGGCGTCCGTCCCCTGCTCGCGTAAGGCGCCGAGCGCCCCGTACCAGTACAGATAGTCGATCGCCAGCGTGTAGTACTTGTCCATGCGGGCCGGCTCGCGCCGCTCCAGCAGGCCAATGACCGCCACCACGCCGTCCGGCACCCGGTCGCTGAGCCGGCTCAGGCGCAGCAGCGCGCCTCGCAGCGTGCGCCAGCGCCAGGACTCCTTGTGGAACTGGGACAACTGGATCCGGTCGACGATCTCGGGATGCTTGCCGGCGAACAATACCGCCGTCCGGCCACGCGCGATCCCGTCGCGCGCGAATGAGGCGAACGACTTCTCGTAATGCTGTTGAGCGCACGCGCTGGCGCTGAAGGCGAGCTCGACGCCCGCCGCCTGCAGCCGGAGCGCGAGCTCGTAGTCCTCATGGCCATAAACCCGGAACGCCTCGTCGAACCCGCCGACCGCGAGCAGCACCTCGCGCGGGGCCGAAAAGTTACCGGTGTAGGTGTCGCGAAAGCTCACGCGGTAGCCGGGCTGCGCCCAGGCGCGCGAGCCGCTTGCGGAACCCGTCCGCCATGTACCGCACGAACGGGGGCGAGTCGGGCGAGATCGCGATCGGCGCGGCGCCGACTACGGCCCGCCTGATGGCGCCCGAGTGGGCCCTGTGCGTGGGCCGCCAGGAAGTCCGGCGATGCCTCCATGTCATCATCGAGGAACACCACCACGTCCCCCGTGGCGGCGCGGACGCCCGCGTTGCAGGCGCGCGCCCGCCCGCGGTTGGGCCCCTCGAGCACCGACATGGCGTACGGGACCGCGAGGCCGCGCGCCGCCTCGGCCGTGCCGTCGGTGGAGCCATCGACGACGGCGATCACCTCGTAGGCGCCGGCCGGCAACGTCTGGCGAGTGAGCGAGGTGAGCAGGCGCAGCAGCGAGTCCCGGCGCTGAAATGTCGGGATGACGACGCTGAGCGTCGGCGCCGGCGTCACGAGCCGGTGCCGCCCGGCAAGGCTCGCCGCTGCGCCGTGCCGCCGAACGCCTGCCCGAGCCGCTCGCGGAGCGCCGCACCCGTCCGGAGCCTGAAGGCGAAATCGAGGAGCGAATCGTGGCCGTAGACGCTGACGCGATGGAGCGCCAGGAGGTCATCGCCGACGCCGGAGCGCCCGGGGCGCGTCGAGCACGCCGTGATGTAGCCCGCCTCGGCGGCGGCAGCCTGCACGGTCTGGTCGAAGGCGCCGTAGGGGTAGGCGAGGTGGACGACAGGTCGACCCAGCTCGTCCTCCACGCGGTGGCGCGCGTCGACGAGCTCGGGTCCGAGGCTCCCGGCTGCCAGACCCGCGAGCCGCGGGTGCGTCAGGGAATGGGCGCCGAACGAAAACCCCTCGGCCGCGAGCGAGCGGGCCGTGTCCCAGCTCATCAAGGCGAGCTCCATCCCGAGCTCCGGACGCAGCCAGCGGCTGGTCGCCCCCATCAGGCCCGCGACCAGATAGAACATCGCGGTGAACCCGTGTGTTCGGAGCACCGGAACGGCGTAGTCGGCGCACCCCTGAAAGCCGTCGTCGAAGGTGATGACGACCGGGCGCCTGGGCAACGAGGCATGCCCTTGACGCGCGCGAACCAGGGTGTCCATGTCGATCGGCTGGTAGCCGAAGGCGGCGAGCCACCGCATCTGGCGTGTGAAGTCCCGGACCGTGACGGTGTATCGCCGAAACGCCGGATGCGGCGACGGGGACACCTCATGGTACATGAGGATGGGCACCTCCACGTCGCTCACGGTGTCGCTCCGGGAGCGCTCAGCCATGCTTGACGGCGCGGACCGTGATGAGCACCTCGTAGTCCGGATCGCGGAAGTCGAGCTCGTCCGGCCGGAGGTCCCGGGTGGACAGCCCCTGCAGAAAAGCCGTGGCCGCGAGTACGTTGCCGTGCGTCGCGACCCGGACGTCTCCCTCCGGAAAGCCGCACTCGAACAGACGCCGCGCCGAGAGCGACGTGAACCGCCAGAAATCACCCCACCGGTCCATGTCATATCGGACGATCTGGCTGATTCCCGGCAGCGTGGCGAGCACGACGCCGCCCGGCCGCAGGATCCGGTGCACCGTGCGGACCGCCGCCTGGACGTCCGGGATGAACGGCAGCACCTGTGTCAGCACGATGCAGTCGAAGGTATCGCCGGGCACGTGATCGGCGGCGGTGAGGTCGGCCACGATGGTGGCCTTCTCGTTGTCCGGCGTCGGGTGCAGGACGTCAGCACGGGTGACCTTGGCGCCGCCGAACTTGCGGGTATAGGCGTCGTCCCGTACCTCGAGCACGCGGCCGGCGATGTCGGATGTGTGCTGCTGGAGAAAGTGTTCGATGTAGTAACGGTCGATGGGCAGCCCGCCGCGATCCCAGCCGAACTTCCGGCTGACCGGCGTGAGCCGTCGGAGGCTGCCGAAGCGGACGGGCTGCGTGCCGGGGGATCCGCCGAGCCCCGGCACACGAGCCCCGACCCACGAACGCAGGCCGAGGGCAGCGTCGCCCGCGCGAGCCCGCGGGCGCCCGCCACTGCCCGGGCGCCGAGGCTGAACGGCCGAAGCTCCGTGTGCACGGTCTCCCACACCGGACCGTTCGCCAGTCCCTGATCCTGGAGATACCGGCGAAACCACTTCAGGAAGTAATGCCGAGCGATCTCGCGACCACCGCTGGCCTTGGAGACCGCGTAGCAGGACTCCGGGTGCTGGCGATAGCGGTCCCACGTTTCTCCCGACGCAAAGGCCGGCGCCCGGAGGAGCATTTTCGAGAAGAAGCCCTGATCCTCGTACACCATGTTCACGCCGACGAAGTGCGCCTCGAACCCGCCGACGCTCACGGCCGTCGCGCGTCGACGAGCACGTCCGAGGGGCAGGGCGTCGGGGCCGCGCGCTGCAGGAAGGGCAGCAGCAGGTCGGGTGGGTCGTAGACCCGGTCGACCGACAGCTTGAGGTCGATCACGTAGTCGCGTGCGCGGTCCTCGGGCTCCCCGGTCCAGCCGAACCAATACAGCGGCGCGCCGAAGAGGAGGCCCACGGTCGGATGCGCCTCGAGGATCTCGACCTGACGCGCGAGCTTGCCGGGCAGCCAGACGTCGTCGGCATCGAGCAGCGCGAGGTACTCGCCCCGGGCATTGTGGAGTCCGAGGTTCCGGGAGGCGCTCATGCCGTGGTTGCGATGCCCCGGGTGCTCCAGGTAGCGAATGCGGTGTGGCTCGCGCTCGGCCCACCGGCGGGCGAGCGCGCTGCTCCCGTCGGTGGACCCGTCGTCGACCAGCAGCAGCTCCCAGTGCGGGTAGGTCTGCGCGATCACGCTCTGGATGGCCTCATCCAGGAAGCGCTCTCCATTCAGGAAGATCGCGACGACCGATACCAGGGGAGCAGTGCTCACGAGTCGCCTAGGGCCGGAGATCTTGGGGGTGCGTCACGGGCTGCTCCGGCGTGAGGTGGGCTCGCTCGAAGCGGCTCGCAAGGTGCAGGAAACATACCATTGGACGGGGTCGCGCCGAGCTCGCCGGGCTCCCGGCCTGCGGTCGGAAGCACTCAGGGTATGTTGCTCCACGTGAACTGGTTAGCCGATCATGCCAGACCTGGGAGGCAGGGGCTCACTCGGATGCCGTCAATCGTCGCCTTCCGTCACCGGCACGCTCCCGTACATCGCCGCGATTGCGCCAAACCGCGCGATCTCTCTGCCACAGGATATGGGGCGCGGGGGACGAGTGGAAGGTCGGACACCACGTGAGTAAGGTCCTCCTGATCGCTCCCGTGCCAGCTCACCCGAGCAGCACCGGTGCGAGCGCACGCGTGCGGCACATGGGAGAGAGCCTCATCGGCCTCGGGCACGAGGCGCACTACCTGCACCTGCAACAGACCCTGCGGGCCGATCGGTCCGCCATGGAGCGGTACTGGCACGAACGGCTTCACGTCTTCCGCAGCCTTTCGCCGTCGAGCTTCCTCGGACGGGCACGACGGAAGGGGATCAGGGTGGTGGGCAAGACCTTCCATCTCAACCTCCCGGTGGACAGCTATTTCGATCCCGAGGCCGCCGCCTTCACGCGCACCCTCGTCACCCATGGCCGGTTCGACGTGGCCATCCTGTCCTACGTCTTCTATTCCCGCCTGATCGAGTCGATGCCCGGTACGGTGCGGAAGCTGATCGATACGCACGACGTCTTCTCCGACCGCTTCCGGCTGTACCGGGCGCACGGCCAGGCCAACGAATTCTTCTCGACCGGACGGAGGGACGAGGGCAAGGCGCTCGACCGGGCCGATGCGGTGCTCGCGATCCAGGAATGGGACGCGAACCACTTCCGGTCGCTGACTGCTCGCCCGGTGATCGTCGTGGGACACCTGGGCCGGCTCCAGGCCATGGCATCCGTCGAGGCCGCGGCGGGTGCGCCCGCGATGCTGTTCGTGGGTGGTCCCATGGGCATCAACGTGCACGGAGTGACCTGGTTCCTCGATCGGGTGCTTCCGTCGGTGCGCCGTCTGGTGCCGGATGCCGAGCTCTGGCTGGTGGGCGGCATCGGCGAGCGCGTCGGCCATGGGATGCCGGGCGTGCGCCGTCTCGGTTTCGTCGAGGCCCTTGGCGATCTCTACCGGCGCGCCGCGGTCGTCATCAACCCGCAGCAGTTCGGGACCGGTCTCAGCATCAAGTCGGTCGACGCGCTGCTGCACGGCCGGCCGCTGGTGACCACCGCGTCGGGGCCCGAGGGCTGGAAGAGGGTGCCGGCTCGGCCTTCCGCCGCGCCGAATCGGCCGAGGAGTTCAGCGCGATGCTTGTCGAGCTCCTGCGAGACCGCGCAAGCCGCGGCCCTGGCCAGCCACGCCACCGAGTTCGCGGGCGACTATCATCGGCGAAATTTGCAGGCGTTGGCGGACGTGGTGAGCGCGCCGACGGCTCCATGACGGCGGCCTGGAGCGCCCGAGCGGTCACGCACCGCGTCGTGCACTACGTCGACAGCGACGTGTTCGGGGGCAGCGAGGAGGCCGCCCTGCACCTCATGGCCTCGCTGGATCGCGGGCGCTGGGAGCCAGTGCTGTTGTATCACCCCGAGCCCGGAATCCAGCGCCTGGTGGACGAGGCGGCGAGTCTGGGGATTCGCCGCACGCCGTATCGCGGCCGGCGGGGAGCCGGATCGCCGGCGTGATTCCGCTCTGGCGGGCCCTCCGCGCCGAGCGGCCGGCGATCTTCCACGCCCACCTGAGCTGGCCGTTCGCCTGCAAGAGCGGCGTGCGGGCGCGCTGGCTTGCGCGCGTGCCGGCCATCGGGCACCGCGCAGCTCTATCTCGCGCCGGCCGGCGGGCGCCGCCACCGCTGGTCCTGGGGCTGTACCGGCGGATCATCGCCGTCTCCGAGGAAGTGAAGCGCCGGTACGCGGCGGAGCTGCGGGTTCCCGCGCGCGCGCTGGTCGTGGTGCGGAACGCGATCCGGGTGCCGTCGGCCGCACCCATGCGGAACGCCGCGCTCCGCGCGGCGCTGGTCGACGGCCGGCCGGACTTCGTCGTCCTCACGCCGGCGCGCCTGCATCAGCAGAAGGGCCACACGTATCTCCTGCAGGCGGCCGCGCAGGTGCCGGATGCGACCTTCGTGCTCGCGGGCGATGGGCCGCTCCGTGCGGAGCTCGAGGCCGAGGCGCGCGGCCTCGGCGTCGCCGGGCGCTGCGTCTTCCTCGGCCAGCGCGCCGACGTGCCCGCGCTGCTCGCGGCGGCCGATCTCTTCGTGCTGCCGTCGCTGTTCGAGGGTCTGCCGGTCTCGGTGCTCGAGGCCATGGCCGCCGAACGGCCGGTCGTGGCCACCGCGATCGGCGGGACCGACGAGGCGATTACCTCGGAGGAGAGCGGACTGCTCGTCCCGCCGCGGGATCCCGCCGCGCTCGCCTCGGCCATCCGCCGGCTCCAGACCGATCGCCCGTTTGCCCGGCATCTGGCCGCAGCGGCGCGTGCGCGGGTCGAGCGCGAGTTCTCCTCCGAGGCGACGGCTCGAAACGTCATGCGGGTCTACGACGAAGTACTGGCGGAAGCTCGGAGCGGCGATGGCGGCTGAGACGCCCGAGCAGGGCCTGAACGCGCGCCTCCGTCGGGTCGACTGGCGGTTCCTGCTGCCCTCGCCCCGCCCGCGCCGCGCGCTCTGCCGCGCGGCGGCTCCCCTGGCCGACGCGGTGGCGAGCATCGCCGACCAGGTCGTGACTGACGGCTCGCCGCCGCGACTGTGACCTGGTGGTCGGAACCGACCCTGACGCGGCCACGCTGGTCGAGCTTCGCGAGGCGCTCGCCCCGGGCGGCACCTGCTACACGGAGTGGCATCCGCGCCTCGGCGGAGCGGACAGGTCGAGCGCGCGCTCCACGCCGCGGGCTTCGAGGACGTTGCCTGTTATCGGCCGTGGCCCGCGTCCGGCGCCACGCCCGTGTTCTGGATTCCCGTGGGCGCGCGGGGCGCGTCGGCGTATGTGCGCTCCCGGCAGCGCCTGCGCGGCGGCCGGGTGCGGCGCCTGCTCGCGGAATCGCGCCGCCGTGCCCGCGATCTCCTGCGGGGCCGCTTCGGAGGCCCGATCTGCGCGCTCGCACGGCGCGCCGGCACTCCGGCTTCCGGCGAGCTTGCTCCATCGGCCTGGCTCCGCGACGGGTGGCCGCAGTGGGGGCTCGGCGCCGCGCCCGGCCATCTATCGACCTTGCTCGTGACCGGCGGGCCTCGCACGCGTGAGCAAAGTCGTGCTGCTGGCGTTCGCGGAGCCGAGCCCGATTCCACTCGTGGCCGTGAAGGCGCCGCGAGTGAACGAAGCGGCCGCCGGCGTCCGGCGGGAGGGCGATGCGCTGACAAACCTGGCCGCGAGCCGCCCCGCCGGCGTCTCCCGGTGTCCCTCGGCGTGCTCGTCCGGCGGCAGGCCGGCGGCATGCCGTTGCTGGGCGAGACCGCGATCGTCGGACGCCCGCTCGAGGCGCTGCTCACTCGCCGCAGTCTCGGTCCGTGGTCCAGGAAAGTCGCCGACTGGCTGGCGGCGCTCGCGCCGCGGCAACCTCCGCGGCCGGCGTCGCACTGGCGCGAGGCGATCGTGGAGCCGGCGCTGGCCCGGTTCGTCGACGTGTTTGGTGGGGTGGTGGACCCGGGCCTGCTGCGGGACGGCGAGGCGATCCTGGGCGGCCTCGGCGCACTGCAGGCGGTTCCGGAGCAACGCGACTTCGGTCCTTGGAACGTGCTCGTCACGCCGGCCGGAGAAATCGCCGTGCTCGACTGGGAGTCCGCCGAGGTGGACGGCCTGCCCGCCCTCGACCTGCTCTACTACCTGGCCTACGCGGCGTTCAATGTGGACCGCGCGTCGGACCGCGAGCGCCGGGTCGCCTCGTTTCGTCGCTCACTCGATGCCGCGACGCCGACGGGCGCGATCCGCCGCGACTGCCTGGCGCGGTATTTCGACACCCTGGGCCTCCAGCCGGCACAGCTCGCGCCGCTCCGGGCGCTCGTGTGGCTGATCCACGCGCAGTCGGATGCTCGGCACGCCGCGGCCGACGCCGGCGGGGCGCCGCCCGCCGAGCTGCTGTCGCGAAGCCTGTTTCTGGCACTCTGGGAGGAAGAGGTCCGCCACATCGCCGGCCGGTGATCCCGAGCCGTCGATCAGTCGGAATCCACCAGCTCGAGCCGGCAGGTGACCACCCCGTCGTCGGTCGGCGTCACGCCGAGTCCCGGCGACTGCAGCGCCACGACCTCGACCTCGAACCCGACCGGGATGTAGTCGTAGATCGCGCCGAGCGGTCCCGCCAGCCAGAACCCCATCTGATACACGCCCGGGATTGAGGTGCAGCGCGGGCAGGCGCAGCGTGAGCCGGTGGGTACCCGGCTCCAACCGGAGCGTGCGCCCGACCGCCACCGTGTCGGCGTTGACCAGCTTCGTTCCCTGCATGTCGTACAGCGTGACCGCGAAGCTGGGGATCGTGCACGCGGCCTTGGTCTCGATGGCCAGGCCGACCGTGAGCGGCCCGTCAGGGAAGGGCTGGCCGCCGGCCGTATCGGCCTCGCTCCAGTAGCGCGCCTGGAGGACACGCGCCACGCCGCTGCCCGTCCGCTCCACGCTCGACAGGTCGATCCAGGCGCCGGCCGACGACGGCGCGTCGGCGCGCGCGAGGTACTGGCCCACGATCTCCGCCGTGGGGCCCGACGCCACCGCGCGTCCCCGCTCCATCAGGATCGAGCGGGTGCACAGCCGCTGCACCGCGTCCATGTTGTGGCTCACGAAGAGCACCGTCCGGCCGTCGCCCCGCGAGACGTCCCGCATCCGCCCGAGGCACTTCTTCTGGAACTCCGCATCGCCGACGGCGAGCACCTCGTCGACGATCAGGACCTCGGGCTCGAGGTGCGCGGCCACGGCGAAGGCGAGCCGCACCTGCATGCCGCTCGAATACCGCTTGACGGGCGTGTCGAGGAAGCGGCCGATGTCCGCGAACGCCACGATCTCGTCGAATTTCCGTTCGATCTCCGCCTTGCGCATGCCGAGGATGGCGCCGCTCATGTAGACGTTCTCGCGCCCGGTGAGCTCGGGATGGAAGCCGGTGCCTGACCTCGAGCAGCGAGCCGACCCGGCCCTCGATCTCGGCCCACCCTTCGGTCGGCGCGGTGATGCGCGACAGGATCTTGAGCAGCGTGCTCTTGCCCGCGCCGTTCCCGCCGATGATCCCCACGACCTCGCCGCGGTGCACCTCGAACGACACGTCGCGAAGCGCCCAGACCGTGCCCTCGTCCGCGGCGGCCGGGTCGCGACGGCGGAACGGCGCCCGCACCAGCTCCACCAGATCCTCGCGCAATGTCTGCGGGCCGCGCACGCTCCCGATGCGGTACTGCTTGCCCAGGCGCTCGACCCGGATCACGGCGCGGGGCATCGCTCAGACCACGTCGGCGAAGGTGCGTTCCACTCGCCGGAAGAAGAACAGCCCCGCCGTGAGCACGAGCGCCACCGCGCCAACCGCGAAGCCGATCGCCGTTCCCGGCAGCCGGGCCGCCGGGGCCACCATCCAGCGGAATCCGTCCACCACGGCCACCATGGGATTCAAGCCGTACACGGCCCGCCAGCGCTCGGGGACGAGGCTGCTGGAATACGCCACCGGCGTCGCGAAGAGCCAGATCTGCACGAGGAACGGGATGACGTAGCGCACGTCGCGATAGCGCACGTTGAGCGCGGCGAGCCAGATGCCCGGCGCGAACGCGCTCGCGACCGCCAGCAGGGCGAAGGCGGGCACGGCCAGCAGCCTGACCGACGGCGTGATGCCGTACCAGGCGAGCACCACGAGCAGCAGGACGAAGGAAATCACCAGATCGACCAGCCCGGCGATCACCGCCGCGAGCGGAAGCAGGAGCCGCGGGAAGTACACTTTCGTCAGCAGCTGATGCTGGTCCACCAGGCTGGTGCTGGCCTGCGTGAGGGCGTTCGCGAAGTAGGTCCACGGCACCAGCGCGGCGAGCGCGAACACCGGGTACGGCAGCCCGTCCGAGCCAAGCCGCGCGAGCCGGCCGAACACCACGGTGAAGACCGCCATCGTGAGCAGCGGCTGCAGCACCGCCCAGGCCGCGCCGAGCACCGTCTGCTTGTAGCGAAGCTTGAGGTTGCGGAGAACGAGGAAGTACAGCAGCTCGTGCGCGCCGGTGAACTCGCGCATGTCGAGTGGCGCCCAGCCCCTCGGCGGGCGGATGATCGTGACGGGCGCCGCGGCTGGCTCAGGCATCTCGTCATAATAATCCGCCGCGGGAGTCATTCCCATCGCGCCGCGCCGGCGTCGGGGAAGACGGTCGCGTCGTTCGCTGGGGCGAAGTACCGCACCTCGGCGCTCGACGCCGGAAAGGTGTCGCGGCCGAGCGGGCGGGCGTGCGCCTCGAGCCATGGCTCGAGCGAGTCGGTCGCGCCGAGGTGATGGATGGTAGCCACGGCCACGCGGCGTCGGCCGCTCAGGAGGCGCTCGACGTCGGCCGGTACCTGGCGGGTCCCGAGCTGGACGACCCAGGACGCCAGCGGGATGTCGCCGGTCATATAGCGCGCCACGCCGATGACGCCCGAGGGAATGGAATGCACGAGCACCAGGTCACCGGGTCGGGCCCAGGATTCCAGGCGGCTGTCCAATTCCCGGTAGGGCTGCCGCGGCCGGGGAACGCGGGCGACGACGAGCCGCCAGTCGCCCGGCAACCAGGCGAGCACGAGCACGGTCAGCACCGCGTAGTGAAGTCTCGGCGGGAGCAGGCTCACCACGAACGCGGCCAGGAGCATCGCCGCTGGAAGACCCGGCACGACGTAGCGAGGCACCTGGGTAGTCGTCGTGTGGCGGAGCACATCGAACACCAGCGGACCCGCGCACGCCGCGGCCAGCCATCCCCAGACGAGGCGGCTCCGCCCGGAGAACGCGCGCCGGACCGACCCATGGCTCACCAGCCAGATCACCAGCGCCACCAGGAGCACCGCGGCGACGCGATCCGACCACCGCCAGCCTCCCAGGATGGTGGTGCCTGAGAACAGGCTACCCACCAGGGCCAGCGGGCGGGCCAGGGCCCGGGGCCAGGCCAGCTCGCCGTTCAGCCAGTCGCCGCTGACCCGCCATCGCGCGAGGCTGGCCGGCACCTGGAGGTACCATGGCAGTACCGCGAGGAGCGTGGCGCCGGCGAGCGCGGCGACCCTCCGCCGGAGCGCCGGGCCGGCTTCGATCCAGAGCCACGCCAGGCACGCCAGCCACGCAAACGCGAAGAAGTAATGGGTCAGGAGCCCCGCCACGCCGGCCAGCACCCAGAGCGCGGCGGGCCATCGTCGGTCGCCGTCGGCCAGGCGGATCGTCGACCACACCAGCGCCAACCCCAGGCACCAGAGGAGGGAATACATCCTGCCTTCGACCGAGTAACTGAACGCGACCGGAGAGAACGCGAAGAGCAGGCACGCCGACCAGGCCGTCCTGTCTCCCCCGAGGTGACGCCCCACCAGCCACAGCAGCGGCAGCGAGAGCACCGCCCACCAGACCGAGAAGAGCCGGAGCGCGGCATCGCCGGTGCCGAAGGCGCGGATCCAGGGGTTGAGCAGCAGGTAATAGAGCGGCGGGCTCGTGTCCGACAGGAGGACCGCACGAACGACCCGTCCGGCGCCGGCAGGTCGCGGGTCCTGCTCGGCATAGCTGCGAAAGTGCTGCGGCGTCCGCGCCTCGGGCGACTGGACGAAGTCGCCGAGCGCCGGGTCGGCATCCTTCGCCGGGTGCTCGAGGCTGTGCCCGGTCGCCATGGCGAGCGAGAAAATCTCATCGGCCCAGAGTCCGGGGCGCGACGCGGCCTGGATCCGGAGCGCTGTGGCAACGACGAGGAGCAGCACGACCACGAGCGCCGGCCAGGGCGCCCGCGGCAGGCTCACGCGGCGTCCTGAGGCCGGCTGATCGACATGGCGGAGATGAAGAGCGACGAGAACAGCGTGCTGCAGCCGATGATGACGAGCGTCGCCGCGAACGACACCCATTCGGGGTGCGGCAGCGGGAGCAGATCGGAGCGGAGCCACTCCACGATGACGGCGACCAGGATGGCGCTCCCGCCGGCGATGAGGCCCGCGCCGAGCAGGAGCCCGGTCTCCAGCTTGAAGTGGCCGTAGAAGGCGGCCAGCGCCCGATTGTCCCGGTCGAAGCGGCGGCTCCACGAGTACGTCTTGGCGTGAAGGCCGAGGCTCAGGATCTCGAAACCGACGACGCTGAAGATCGTCGCGAACACCGCCGTGACGCCGGCCGCCGGCCGCCCGCCGAAGCGCACGAGGCCCAGCAGCACCGCCAGGTGAATCGCCAGACCGAGAACGAGCAGCGTGGCACCCGGCGCGAGGAAGAGCTTGTTCGGAGAGTACAGCAGCATCATGCGGAGGCTGCGCCACCCGTCGCGGAAGGTCCGCAGCTTCGATTCGCCCTTGCGCGGCGCCAGGACGATCGGGATCTCGTGAACCCGGAGGCCGGCCAGGCCGGCGTTGATGGCGAGCTCGAGGTTGAACTCCATGCCCGGGCTCACCGGCCGGATCGCGTCGTAGGTCTCGCGGGAGAACGCCCGGAAGCCGCAGTAGACGTCGGTATACCGGGTGCCGAACAGCAGATTGAGGATCCGGGTGAGTGCCGGGTTGCCGAAGTAGCGGTGGAGCGCGGTAATCTGCGCATCGCCGCCGCCGAGGTAGCGGCTGCCGGTGACGAACTGCTGGCCGCCCTCGAGCGCGCCGACGAACTGGGGGATCATCGTGAAGTCGTACGTATCGTCCGCGTCGCCCATCACGAGATACCGGCCGCGCGCGCTGGCGAAGCCCTTGAGATAGGCGTTCCCGTAGCCCCGGAGCGGCTGGTGCACGACCCGCGCGCCCATCCGCTCGGCGATCGCGACCGAGTCATCGGTCGAGCCGTTGTCGCACACGACGATCTCGCCGTCGATGCCGGCCGAGGCGAAGGTGGCCCGGATCTTCTCGATGCAGGGGCCGATGGCCTCTTCCTCGTCGAGGACCGGCATCACGACCGAAACCAGCGGCCCGTCGCTCATTCCCACCGCGGCCGCGCCTCGGCCGCGTCCGCCCCGAAGCGCATCCAGCGGATGCCACCGGCGACGAGCCCGGCCGAGTAGGCCAGCCGCGCGGCCAGCACCGCCGGGAGCATCAGCAGCGGCTCGAGGATGCCCGCCCGGACCCAGCACCACAGGATGTAGGCCGTGCTTCCGAGCGCGAGCGGGATGCTCGCGGCGACCAGCACGGCGGGATACCGGTAGATCCAGGCGAAGCGGGCCGCGCCGGTCGGCGCCTTGCTCTCGATGGCGCTGTACCCCCAGCGGTAGTTCCGGCGGAGCAGGTTGCGGAATCCGGGCCGGTTGTAGTGGAGGACGATTGCCGCGGGATCGAACAGGATCGTGCCGCCGTTCCGGCGGACCTCCGCCTGCCAGACCAGCTCCTCGTGGGCGTACGCGATCGGCTGCTGCTCGGTGAAGCCGCGAGTGCGCTCGAAGTCGGCGCGGCGCACGCTGAGGTTGCCGGGCGGATGATTGGGCACCTCTCCCGCCGGGCGGCGGGAATGCACGTGGTACCAGCCGCAGTAGTAGTCGCAGCGGGCCATGAGCGGGAGGCCGGAAGGCAGGTCGAGCGAGCCGCCCACCACCGTCGCGCCCGCGGCGTGGCCCGCGAGGATCCGCGCCAGCCAGCCCGGGGCCGGAAGACAGTCGGCGTCGAGGAAGACGAGTGGATCGCCCGTGGCGGCCAGGGCGCCGCGGTTCCGGGCCACCGCCGGATTGCCGCCGCCCGCGCGGCTCCCGAGCTCGAGGACGCGCGCACCCGCGCCGCGCGCGACGGTGACCGTGTCGTCGGTCGACCCGTCGTCGACCAGCACCACTTCCACGCTCCATCCGGCGGGGGCCTGCTGCTGGATCGCGTGGATCAGGCGCGCGATCGACCGGCCCTCATTGAGGGCCGGGATGATGACCGAGACCGTCCGATCGGGCGAGACCGCGCGCTCGCTCAGGCTCGGCCGACAGGGGCATCCCGCTCCACCTCGGCATACAGGGTCTCGACCGAGTCGACGAACCGGCTCCAGCCGAAATGCGCCTGGGCGTAGCGGCGGGCGGCGGTGCCGAGGCGCTGCGCCCGCTCGGGGTCGCCGAGCACGGAGAGGATTCCCTCGGCCAGCGCCTCGGTGCGCGGGGCCACCAGCACCGCCCGATCCTCCGCCAGCACCGTCCGGTGGGTCGGGATGTCGGTCGCCACGATCGGACGGCCGGCGGCGAGGTAATCGAATACCTTGAGCGGGAGGTTCCCGCCGTAGGCACGCGGCGAAACCAGGACGTCGGCCAGCGCCAGGTACGAGGCCATCGCTTCGCGCGGCTGCCGGTCCACGATTCGAAGCGCGCCCGCCGTCACCAGCCCGCCGGCGTTCTCGTGGGCGACCAGCCCGTTCGCGCGATCGGCACCGACGAGCACGAAGGTCACATCCGGTACCCGGGCACGGACCGCGGGAATCGCGGCGATCAGCTCGGGCAGTCCCTGGTACGCCTCGAACGATCCGCTGTAGAGCACCACTGGTCCGCTGCCCGAGAGCCCCAGCTCGTTGCGAAGGCTCTGGACGCCGACCGGCGTCGAGTCCGTCGGGGCGCTCGGGAAGTGCCACTCGCGCACCGGGACCTCGGGCACCATGGCTCTGACGCGAGCGGCGAGGCCCGCGCTCGTGACCACCAGGCTCGAGCGGCGGAGCAGCCACCGCTCCATCGCATTCAGGGCACGGCGCGTCGGCGACAGGCCCATGGGGTCGAGCCAGGCCAGCTGCTCGGCAAGGCTCGACTGCATGTCGTACAGCAGCGGAATGCCGTGACGGCGGGCGAGCACCGCGGCCGGGAAGGCCGCCTCCTCCACCGCGTGAATGCAGCTGTACCGCGCGGGGTCGACGATGCGGCGCAACGCCCACACCAGCGGGACGTCGAGGATGACCTTGCGGAGCGAGAGGCCGATCGGCACCCGCTGGAACCCGAAGGGGTTGGCCGACCGGAGGATGCTCAGGCCCGGGACGCCGATGTCGTTCCCGATGGGAAACGTCAGGAGGTCGACGGAACGCCCGAGCTCGCCGAGGGCCTGGAGGACTTGGCGGACGGCGATGGGAGTGCCCCGGTCCTCGTAGAACGGCTGGGGAGCCACGACCAGAATGCGACGACCGGGGACTTCCGCCACGCCGCCATCGGCCATGGCCGGGCCCGCCGCCCCCGTCAGGAAGGCGGAAGCGGATTCCTCGAGCGCGCTGTCGACCGTCAGGTGCTCACCGCTCTGGGTCACTCCACACTCCAGAACTACCTAAGTGTACACTTTGCATCTGCATTTACCGACACAGCCGCTGCCCGACCAGGAATTCGTGGAGCGACCGTGAGGACTCAATATAGGGCAACGACTGCAGAAATCAGCGTGATCCAGAACCTACTTGGAAAGCAAGATTCTTGCCTTCCCGGCAGTCCTCGAGCAGGCCGGTCACCGGGATGGAATGTGGTGTCAGACCGTCGACGAGGGGCAGAGATCGGACAGGACGCAATCCTGGCACCGCGGCCGCCGGGCCACGCAGATCTGGCGGCCGTGGAAGATCAGCAGATGGGAGAGCAGCGCCCACTGGTCCTGCGGGAAGAGCGCCATCAGATCCTGCTCGATCTTCACGGGATCGGCATGCCGTGTGAGCCCGAGCAGACGGCTGAGACGGGTCACGTGGGTGTCGACCGTGATCCCCTCGTTGATGCCGTAAGCGTTGCCCAGAATGACGTTTGCGGTCTTTCGCCCGACCCCGGGCAGGGATCGGAGCTGCTCCATCGTCCGCGGTACCTCGCCCCCGTGGTCGGCCACGAGCGCCTGCGCCATGCCGATCAGGCTCCGGGCCTTGTTCCGGAAAAAGCCCGTCGACCTGATGATCTCCTCGACGTCCGCCTGCTTCGCCCGCGCCAGCGCCTCGGGGGTCGGATAGCGGCCGAAGAGAACCGGCGTGACCAAGTTGACCCGGACATCCGTGCACTGGGCGGACAGAATGGTCGCGCAGAGGAGCTCGAAGGCCCCGCGATGGTCGAGCGCGCAGCGCGCGTCGGGATACGCGGCCCTGAGCCGGGTGAGGATCTCGGGTGCCCGGACGGGCGCGTCCCGCGTCCGCCGCGCACGCGGGCGGCGCTTCGGGGCCGTCCGGGTCACCGCCAGCCGGCTCTCCGGCGGGCGACCCGGGCCAGAAATTCCTCGACCGGCAGCGCGTTCAGGATGTCCGCGGCGCCGAGCCACCCCTTTCGGGCCATGCCGACGCCGTACTCGACGTTGGCGATGCCGGCGGTGCTGTGGGCGTCGGCGCCGATCGAGATCGCGGCACCGCGGTCGCGGGCGCGGCGGGCGAGACGCCAGTCGAGGTCCAGCCGATGCGGATCCGCGTTGATCTCCAGCGCCACGCCCGTGCTCGCCGCCTTCTCGATGACGGCGTCGACGTCGAGTCCGTACGGATCCCGCGAGAGCAGCAGGCGGCCCGTCGGGTGGCCGATGATCGTGAGATGCGGGTTGTCCATCGCCGCCAGCATCCGGGCCGTCATCTCGGCGGCGTTCATGTTGAACCGGCTGTGGATCGAGGCGATCACGAAATCGAGCCGGGCGAGCACCGCCTCGTCGAAGTCGATCCGGCCGTCCTGCAGGATGTCGGCCTCGACACCCTTCAGCACCCGGATGCCCTCGAGCCGCCCGTTCACCTCGTCGATCTCGTCCGCCTGGCGGGCGAGGTCGCCGGCCTTGAGGCCGCCGGCGTACGCCGCCGCCTGGCTGTGGTCGGTGATGCCGACGTACTCGTAGCCCGACGCGCGGCAGGCCAGGGCGAGCTCCTCGACCGAGTTGGAGCCATCGGAGTAGCGCGTGTGGCAGTGGAGAAAGCCGCGCAGGTCCCCGCGGCTCGAGCAGGCGGGGCAGGGCGTGACGCTCGGCGGCCTCGATCTCGTCCTGGCCCTCGCGCAGCTCGGGCGGAATGCAGTCGAGGCCGAGCGCCGCATAGAACGCGGCCTCGTCGGGCGTGGGGACGAACGTGCTCCCTCGCCAGAGGGCGGCGCCGCTCAAGGCGAGATCACGCGAGGCGGCGTGCGCGGCGAGCGCACGCAGGTGCGCCTCGCTCCCGGTGGCCTGCACCAGCACCGCGCCCGTGTTCACCGGGGTCGTCACCACGATCTGCGCGCTCGCCCCGCCCGCGAAGCGGAGCGTGAGCCGGCGGTCGTCCTGGCCCGCGAACTCGTGCACGCCCGGCAGCTGGCTCAGCCGCTTGAACAACTCGCCCGGCGCGACGTCCGCCACGATCACCAGCACGAGGTCCCGCACCACCTCGGCCCGGCGGCGCACGTCGCCCGCCACGACGACCCGGAGCACGCCCGGCATCCGCTCGAGCGCCGCCCGGAGCCCTTCCGCCTCGTCCGCCGCGTGGTGCGAGAGCCGGAAGGCGCTGGCCTGCCGCAGGTAGGCGATGCCCTTGAGGATGTTCTCGGAGGTCTTGGGGCCGAAGCGGGGCAGGCGCGCGAGCCGGCCATCGAGCGCCGCCGCCTCGAGCTCCGGCAGTGAATCGATGTCGAGCACGTCGTGGATCTGGCGGATCTTGGCGACGCCGAGCCCCTGGATGGCGAGCATCTCGACCAGCCCGGGAGGGATCTGCTCGCGCAGCTCCTCGAGCATGCTCGCCCGGCCGGTGGTGACGATCTCGGCGACGATCTGCAGCGTCGCCGGGCCCACGCCCTTGGTAGCGGCCAGGCTGCCGTCGTCGATCCCGTCGCGGAGGTCGGCCGGAAAGCCGCCGACGGCGCGGGCCGCGGTGCGGAAGGCACGGATGCGGAACGGGTTCTCGCCCTTGAGCTCGAGGAACGCGGCGATCTGCTCCAGCACCTGGGCGACGGCCTTCTTGTCCATGAAGCTGCGGACGGCGTCGGTCATGGCGGGGTGGCCGAAAGCTCGCTCGCGAGTGCGCGGGCACGCCAGCCCAGCTCGAGCAGCTCCTCGGCGCCGACCAGCGAGAACAGTCCCGCCGCCTCCCCGCCCGCGAGGACCGGGGAGAAGAGTGGCGTCCCGTCGGGTCGCTCGAGGCCCTGAGGCCTGGGGCCGGTCGTCTCGACGGCGCTGAAGCCTTCCCGGTCGGGCCGGAGCCCGAAGATGCCGAGCACGCGGAGCTCGCCGTTGGCGGGGTGGACGAAGCAGCCGTCCATCGGCTCGGCCGCGTCGTCGTCGATGACCCGCGCCCACACCTGCCGGTCCAAGAGCTGGGCGTAGAACGCCCGCGGCGGCTCGTCGAGGCCGGGCGAGGACGGGGGCGGCGGCGCGAGCAGGGCGGCCAGCCGCTCGGCGGAGATCGGGAGCGTGAGCGCGCCCGCGCTCCACAGGAGGTAGGCATGGTGCGCGAGGGCCACGAGCTGGTCCATCCCCTCGCCGATGCCTTCCTCCGGGCGGAGGTCGTGCAGGAGCGACACGACCTCCGGCACCATCAGGAAGGCGTCGCGGTCGGTGGGATCGTGACCGCTCCGCTCCAGCGCGGCGCGGACCACGGGGAACACGGTCTCGGCGGTGTGGGCGAAGACCAGGTCGAACGGGGTGGGTCGGGCCATCCCGGAAGATAGCAGGTCAGAGGAACCCGCCGACGAGCGTCCGGAAGGCATCGAACGCCTCGACGTAGGGCACGTGCCCGCAGCGGGACAGGGCATGGAACTCCGCGCCGATCAGCCCCGCCGCCGTCCGCGCCGCCTCGATCGGGATCGGGTCCTCCTCGCCATGGAGCACGAGCGCGGGGATCCCGCGGAGCTCGGGCAGGCGCGGCCGCAGATCGAAGTCGCCCAGGCTCTGCCACACCTCCTGCTGGGTGCGGCCCGTGACGCGGAACGGCGTGAGCTCCCGCGCGCGCTCGGGGTCGAAGAAGTACGGGGCCACCGACAGCTCGAAGATGCGCTGCTGGAAGGCCGCGGGATCCCGCTCGCGGAGCCCGCTCTCGCGGAGCTGCCGCCGCGCCTCCTGAAAGGCGGGATCGAGGTTCCGCCTGGCGAATGCGCCCTCGAACTGGTCCCGCGCGGCCCGCCACGCCGGCGCGGGCGATATCAGCGCGAGCCGGCCCACCCGGCCGGGGTGGGACACGGCGTACAGCAGCGCCAGCAACCCACCCCACGAGTATCCCGCGAGCGTCAGCCGCTCGAGCCCCCACGTCGTCCGCAGGGCTTCGAGATCGGCCACGTGCTCGGTCCAGCCCACTGCCACGTCACGGGCCACCGGCGAGCGGCCGCCGCCGCGCTGATCGTAGTAGATCAGCTCCCGTCCGTCGGCGAGCGCGTCGAAGCCCGGAAGCAGGTAGTCGTGGTGCGCGCCGGGCCCGCCGTGCAGCACCACGGCGGGCGACCCCTGGCCGACCCGCCGGACGAAGAGCTCGACGCCCCGCACGGCGACCATTCCCTCCCGCGCGGCTCCCGGCTCAGGCATAGGCGGCCAGCGCGGCCTCGACCGTATTGGCTCTGGATGGTCACGACGTCCTCCAGCTCGCGCGCGTACCCGCCGGCCAGCGTCAGCACGGCCGGGAGCCCGCGGCCGCGGAAGGCGCCGAACGCCCGGCGGTCGCGCTCGAGCAGGCCGGCAACGGTCAGCCCCAGCCGGCCGAACCGGTCGTGCATGTACGGATCCGCGCCGCCCAGGTAGAACACGAGCTCCGGCCCCGCGGCGTCCAGCACCGGCCCCAGATGCGCATCCAGCGCGGCCAGGTAGGCCGCGTCCTCGCAGCCGTCGTCGAGCTCCACGTCGAGCGCGCTCCGCTCCTTCCGGAACGGGTAGTTCCGTGCGCCGTGCATCGAGAACGTGAAGACGTCGGGGTCATCGGTGAAGATGTGCGCGGTGCCGTTTCCCTGGTGCACGTCCAGGTCCACGACGGCCGCCCGGACGAGCCGGCCCTCGCGCTGGAGCACGCGGATCGCGATGGCCACGTCGTTGAAGACGCAGAACCCCTCGCCGTGCCCAGGATAGGCGTGGTGGGTGCCGCCGGCGAGGTTGATCCCGAGCCCCGTCTCGAGCGCGTCGCGCGCGGCCTCGAGCGTGCCCTGGACCGTTCGGAGCGACCGCTCCCGCAGGTGGGGGCTCCATGGGAAGCCGAGCCGTCGGACCTCCGCGGGCGTGAGCGTGCCGGCGAGCACCGCGTCGGCGTATGGGGGCGTGTGCACCAGCTCGAGGGCCCACCGGTCGGCCCGGTCGGGCTCCTCGATGGCGTGGCCGGGGAGCAGGCCGCGGGCAACGATCTCGTCGCGGATCCGCGCGTACTTGGCGATGGGGAACCGGTGGCCGTCGGGCAGCGGTACCGTGAACCGGGCGGACGACCACGCGCGCATGCCGGAGCCCTGGCCCGCGCGCGTCAGAGCAGGACGGCGAGGGCGTCCGCCACCTTCCGGACCGCCGCTTCCTCGTCGGGCGTGAAGGGGTCGGGGACATCGCTGTCCACGTCGATCTGGCCCAGAATGACGCTGCCGCGCCGGATCAGCACGACCAGCTCGGAGCGCGTCCAGGTGTTGCACGCGATGTAGTTGGAGATCGCGCGCACGTCGGGGACGTTCTGATCGGCGCCCGTGGCCACCGCCGTGCCGCAGACGCCGTAGCCCACCGCGATGCGGGTGTGCTCCGTGTCCCGGCCGGCATACGCCTCGAGCACCAGCTCCTCGCCGTGGAGCATGTACATGTAGACCGACGTGTAGGGTGCGCCGGCGCCGCGGATCTTCTCCGCCGCGATCGTGAGCAGCTCCACCCGCCCGGCATCGCGGGCGAACGCGCCGCGGAGCGCGGCGATGACGCGATCGGCGTCGAGAGCCGGCATCGGTCAGCCTCCCCGGGTGCCGAGCGTGGCGCGGAGGGTGGTCACGTCGCTGCCCCGCTTGACGGTGATCTCCACCGTGTCCCCCGGCTGATGGCTCCGGAGCGCGTCGGTCATCGCCTGCAGGTCGGGCACGTTCATGTCGCCGATCCTCGTTATGATGTCGTCGCCTCGGAGCCCGGCCTTCTCGGCCGGGCTCCCGGCTCTCACCCCGAGCAGGCGCACGCCGCCGGGACTGTCGGTCATGTCGGGCACGGTGCCCAGGTACGCACCGTAGCCCGGGCTCGCATGCTCCGGACTGGAGGTGCCGGTACCGGCGGGCGGGGCCGCGGCCGTGACCGTCGTGAGCGGCCCCGGCCGGTTGGCCAGCGCGGTCACGAGGCCGGTGACGAAGCCCGCCACCTGTCCGAACCCCTCGACGTTGATCTTCTGCCAATCGTCGGTGGTGCGGTGGTAATCCTCGTGGAGGTCGGTGAAGAAGTGCAGCACGGGGCGGCCGGCGGCGTAGAACGAGCTCTGGTCGCTGGGTCCGTAGCCGTCGCCCTGGGCGTGCAGATCGAGCCCCGCGTACCAGTTGAGCGAGTCGAGCAGCGCGGCGGAACTCCTTGGCCGTCTGCGCTCCGTAGACGATGAGCCGCTTCTGCCGGAGCCGGCCGACCATGTCGAGGTTGATCATCGCCAGCGTGGTGGAGAGCGGGTAGATCGGCTGCTTGACGTAGTACGCCGAGCCGAGCAGGCCGAGCTCTTCGCCGCTGAACGCGATGAAGACGACCGTCCGGGCCGGGGGGTCGGCGGCCAGGCGCTGCGGCGATGCGGATCAGCATCGCCGCACCCGACGCATTGTCGTCCGCGCCGTTGTGCACCTTGCCTGTGCTGTCCGGGTCGAGGCTCCCGAACCCACCGAGGCCGAGGTGGTCGTAGTGGGCGCCGACGATCACGCCTCGTTCCGGAGGATCGGATCGCGGCCGGGCAGGAGGCCGATCACGTTGCTGCCCTTGAGCCCCGCCACGTGCGCGTGCTGGGCCACCGGCGCGTCACGCGCGATGGTGAACGTCTGGAACCAGCCGCCGGCCGCGGGCTGCAGCCCGACCGCCTGGAACCGGCGCGCGAGGTACGCGGCCGCGGTGTCGGCCCCGGGGCTTCCCGTGAGCCGGCCGCCGAGCCGGTCGTCGCTCAGGAACCGGATGTCGTCGAGCGGGAGCACCGGCGGCGTCACCGGGCGCGGCACGTCGTGCTGAGCGGTGCCCATCTGCTGGGCGCTCAGCGGGGGTGCGGCGCCCAGAACCAGGAGGGTGAGCGCAACGGAAAGGGATCGTACGGTCATACGGTCGAAAGCTACCACGCCGCTCAGCGCGGCACGAAGTCGGTGTCGGGGGGAAGCCGGCGCACGAAGGCGGCGAGGAGGCGAGCCGTCCGGTCCAGGTCCTCGAGCGCGATCATCTCGTTGGGGCTGTGCATATACCGGTTGGGGACGGACACCAGCGCCGTCGCCACACCCCGGTGGGCGTTGAAGATGGCCTCGGCGTCGGTGTGCGTGTCCCGCGACGCCGCCTCGATGGTGTACGGGATCTGCTCCGCCTCCGCCGCCTCGGCCAGACGCTCGAACACCAGCTCGCTCACCGACGCGCCGCGCGAGAGCACGGGGCCGCCGCCCAGGCGGTAGTCGCCGTGCCGGCGCTTGTCGATGCCCGGATAGTCGGTCGCGTGGGTCACGTCGATGACGATGGCCACGTCCGGCTCGAGCATCGCCGCCGACGAGCGCGCGCCGCCGCCCGTGGCCGCGATTTCCTCGCGCGTGGTCGCGACGGCGGTGACCGACGCGCCGGCCCGGGGCTGGTCCGCGGCCAGCAGCCGCAGCGCCTCGAGCACCACGAAGGCGCCGATGCGGTTGTCGATGGACCGGCTCACGAGCCGGCCGTTCGGGAACTCGAGCACGCCGGTCGGCGAGCACGCCCGGATCGCCGATCCGGAGCTGCCGCTCGGCTTCGGCACGGTTGGCGGCGCCGACGTCGATCCAGAGATCCTCGACCTTGGAGACCTTCTCCCGGTCGTCCTTGTCCATGATGTGGATGGCCTTCTTCCCCACCACGCCCAGCACCGGACCCTGGCGGCCCAGCAGCCGCACCCGCTGGCCCACGAAAACCTGGGGGTCCCAGCCACCGATGGTATCGAAGCTGACGAAGCCGTCGTCGTCGATGTGGCTCACCATCACGCCGATCTCGTCGATGTGCCCGGCGAGCATGACCCTGGGCCGACCGTCTCCATCGAGGGTCGCGAACGAGTTGCCGGCCACGTCGCCTCGCACGTTTCCGGCGAACCGCTGGGCCTCGGCACGCCAGACGCGGGCAGGGGCGGCCTCGAAGGCCGAGGGGCCGGGGGTGTCGAGCAGCGACTTGAGAAAGGCGAGCGATTCGGGCGTCATGACTCGGTTGTGGGTGGAGAGACCGCCAAAGGTCGCGGCCACGCGTCCGGATGTCTACCCCCGGGAGGCCAGCAGATCCAGCTCCAGGAATTCGGCCCCGGGCACGGGGTTGTGGCGGTAGGGTGGAATCGGCCGGAAGCCCAGCGCGCGATAGAGCGCCCTGGCCGGCTGCATCGCCGGCAGGGTGTCGAGCCGCATGCGGAGGTACCCCGCCGCACGCCGCCTCGCGCACCGCCGCTTCGGCCAGCCGGCGACCCAGGCCCGACCCCCGGAAGGACGGACCGACATAGAGCCGCTTCATCTCGCAGATGCCAGGCTCGAGCGGCCGGACCGCGACGCAGCCGGCCGGCGTCGCGCCGTCCCGCGCCAGGAGCAGCCGTCCCAGGGGAGGCGCGTACGCTCCGGGCAGACCGGCCAGCTCCTCCGCGAAGCCCTGGAAGCCGAGGTCGACGCCGAGCGACCGCGCGTACTCCTCGAACAGGGCGCGAACCTCACGGATCATTCGATCGTCCCCGGCCGGGGCGATCACGATGCTCACCGGGCCGGCCGCCAGGCCGCGAGCCCCGGCCGGGCCTCCCCGCGCATCGCCGCCTGCAACAGCTCCGCCCCGTCCACGATCCGCGGTCCCGGGCGGGAGGTGTAGGCGTTCCCGTCGAGCACCCACACGGGCGCGGATCGGAGCAGCCGATCGGCCGCCGCATCGTGGAGCGCCTCGAGCTCGCTCAGCGCCCGCGGAAGCCCGAAGCCGCACAGCATCACCGCGATCAGGTCGGGCCGGAGCGCGGCCGCGGCCTCCCACGAGCTGACCGCCGAGTGCGCGCCGGCCGCGGCACCCACGTCGTGCCCGCCGGCCGCCGCCACCAGGTCGGGCACCCAGTGGCCGGCGAGGTACAGCGGGGCCAGCCACTCGATGCAGAGCACCCGGCGCGGCACGGGCGGTGCCCCGCGGCGGAGCCGCGTGAGCCGGCTCCGGAGCCCGGCGGTCAGCTCGTCGCCCTCGGCGTCGAGGTCGAGCGCCCGCGCCACGGCGCGGATGTCGGCCATGACGCCCTCGACGGTTCGTCCCGTGAGCGAGAGCACCTGTGGCGGCGGGTCGAGCGCCGCGGCCAGCCGGTGCACGGCGCCGTCCGACACGGCGCACACCTCGCAGAGATCCTGCGTGATGACCAGGTCGGGCGCGAGCCGCCGGAGCTCGGCGGCCTCCACCGCGATCACGGCCCGCCCCGCGTCCCGAAGCCGGCGGACTTCGGCGTCGATGGCGGCGCCGGGGAGGTTGGGATCGAGGGGCGTGGAGGTGACCCGCGGCAGGTGCTGCACCGAAGCAGGATGGTCGCACTCGTGGGAGATGGCGACCAGCGATCCGGCCCCGCCGAGGGCCGCGACGATCTCGGTGGCCCCCGGCAGGAGTGTCACGACCCGCATCAGCGCTCGGTCAGGCGGCGGGGACGGTAGTTGGCGAAGAGCAGCAGGCCGATGAATGGGGCGAGCAGCGTCCGAAAATCGTGCGTGAGCATATAGACGACGAGTCCCAGCACGGTCGGGGCCTCGACCAGCGACCAGCTCACCAGCACCCGACCGAGGTTTGCGCGCCACCAATCGTCCTCCGTGGCGCCGGGCGCGGGCGCGGGCAGCCGTCCGGTCATGAAGGCCGCCGCGCCGAACAGGGTGGCGCTCACCAGCGCGAGCGCCACGTACAGCACTCGCCGGTCCGGCAGCGCCTCGGAGGGGATGGAGCGGTCGCGGATGACGAAGGCCACCGCGCCGAACATGAGAATCCCGAGCACGAGTGCCGCATGAATGATGCGGGCGCGGATCGTGGGCGATATCGCATCGGCCGTGGCCATTCCGTCAGCGCCCCGCGACCCGATAGAGCGCCCCCGCCAGCAGCGCGAAGGCTGCCAGCGCCACCAGGTCGGACCCGGTCGCGGCGCCGAGCGCCGACTGCAGGCCGGCCACGTGCGCCAGGTAGTCGGCCGCCGGAACCTGCGCCGCGTCGGCCCGGCGCACCAGCGCCGCCGCCACGCCGGCGATGGCTACGCCGGCCAGCGCGCCGCCGGCGATGAGCCCGCTCGAGAACAGGACGCCCGGCCCCGACTCGACCTCCGCGATCGACCGCTCCGCGCTGCGTGCCCGCCGCTCCACCAGCCACCGGACCACTCCGCCCGCGAACATCGCCGACGAGGTCGAGATCGGCAGGTACACGCCCACGGCGATGGGCAGCGACTGCAGCCCCATGAGCTCGATGGCCAGCGTGAGGAAGACCCCGATCAGCACCAGGCCCCACGGCAGCTTCTGGGTCAGGATGCCGTCGGTGACCAGCGCCATGATCGTCGCCTTGGGCGAGTCGAGCTTGGTGACCGGCCGGCCGTCGATCTCCCGGATCCGCCCGCCGATGCCCGGGTCGACCAGGTACGCCACCTCGCGCGACGCCGGATCGATCAGGTACTTCCCCGGCTGGACGCCCTCCGTCGGCAGGTTGACGCGCACCACTTCCCACTCGCGCCCGTCGTGCCGCATCCGCTCGCCGAGGGCGGTGACCGACCGCGTCTCGGTCCCGGGCGCCGCGGCCTCCAGCGTGACGCCGGGGTGGTGCTCGGGGACGATGGTCGTATACGTGGTGTTGAGCAGCGTGAGCGTCCAGCCGACCGCGAGCGCGGAGGTCACCGCGCCGATGATGATGCCGATCTGCTGCCGCCGCGGCGTCGCGCCGACGAGGAACCCGGTCTTGAGGTCCTGGCTGGTGGCGCCGGCGTTGCTCGCCGCCACGGCGATGACGCCCGCGATCGAGATCGCCCCGACCCGGTGATCGACGCCGGTCCAGCCGATCAGCAGGAAGATCGCCGTCGTCCCGATCAGCGCGGCGATCGTCATCCCCGAGACCGGATTGGCGCTGACGCCGATCTCGCCGGTGATGCGCGACGACACGACCACGAAGAAGAAGCCGAACACCACGATGAGGACGGCCCCGAGCAGATTGACCGCGAGCTGCGGCAGCGTGGTGAGCAGGAGCGCGAGCGCCACGGCGCCGACCAGCGTGACCCAGACCGGCAGGTCGAGGTCGGTCCGGAGCCGGGTCGCGGTCTCGCCGAGACTGCCGCGCAGGTCCTGGAAGCCGGAGCGGAACGCGCCGAGGATCGTCGGCAGGGAGCGGAGCAGGGCGATGATGCCGGCCGAGGCGACCGCGCCGGCGCCGATGTAGAACACGAAGTTGGCGCGGACCTCGCCCGGGCTCATGTCGGCGATCAGCTTGGTCTCGGCGAAGATCGGCGAGGTCAGGCCGCTCCCGAACAGCTTGATGGCCGGGATCAGCACGAGGTAGGCGAGGCAGCCGCCCGCGAAGAGATAGCCCGCGATGCGCGGCCCGATGATGTAGCCCACGCCGAGCAGCTCGGGCGAGACCTCCGCGGAGATCGAGGCGCCCTTGTAGCCGGTCGACACCCAGCCCGGGTACTCCTTCCAGGCCTTGAGCCCCGACATCAGGAACTTGTAGGCGAAGGCGATGCCGAAGGCCTGGAACAGCCGGCGAGCCTGGAGGCCGCCCTTCTCACCCGCGACCAGCACCTCGGCGCAGGCGGTGCCCTCGGGGTAGGTGAGACGGCCGTGCTCCTTCACGATGAGCGCGCGCCGGAGCGGGATCATGAGCAGGATGCCCATCACGCCACCCACCACCGCCACGATCGCCACCTTGCCGACGCTCAGGTCGTAGCCCATCAGCAGGATCGCCGGCAGCGTGAAGACGATGCCCGCCGCGATCGACTCGCCGGCGGAGCCGGTGGTCTGGACGATGTTGTTCTCCAGAATCGTCGAGCGGCCCAGCGTTCGGAAGAACGCCACCGACAGCACCGCGATCGGAATCGAGGCGGAGACCGTGAGGCCGATCTTGAGCGCGAGGTATACGCTCGAGGCGGCGAACACGAGGCCGAGCAGCGCGCCGAGGATGAGTGCGCGGACGGTGAGCTCGGCGGGTGACTGGCTGGCTGGTACGAACGGGTGAAAGGTCGGGGCGTCGGATGGGGCCGGCGGCGACTGTGTGGCCATGCGTGATCCTTGGGGCATCGGGAACGAGGCGGGGTGGCTCACCCAAGGTATCGGCGTGGCAGGGAGGCGTCCAGCAGCCCCTGCGGCGCGGATGGTCGGGGAGCTGGAGCGACTTGGTGGAACCCATCGCCTTGCAGGGCAACACATTGCGGTGTCGGACTCGCCTCCGCAGTGACCGCCGTCACCCATCGAATGTGGGTGCCCTGGGATCGATGTTCACGGAAGGATCTGCATTCGCGAAACTGCCGGTCATCGCCGGTCGCATCGCTACGCGTGACTGCAGTCACGGCGCCTCGGCGCCACTCCCTGGTAGTGTGGATCTCGCGGGTTCGGGCTCCAACCTCGGGAGGGCATCATGCTGTGGACGATCTTCGTGATCCTACTGGTCCTGTGGCTGCTCGGAATGGTGTCGTCCTACACGCTCGGCGGCTTCATTCACGTGCTGCTCGTGGTGGCGATCGTCATCGCGCTGCTGCAGCTGATCCAGGGTAGGCGAGTCGTATGAAGCCGGCGGTGATCGTCGGCGTCCTGCTCATCATCGTCGGCATCGCTGGGCTCGCGTTCGGGGGCTTCTCCTTCACGCACAAGGAGAAAGTGCTCGACGTGGGCCCGATCGAGGCGAGCGCCGACAAGAAGGAGTCGCTGCCGGTGCCACCGATCCTGGGCGCCCTCGCCATCGTCGGGGGAGTGGTACTGCTGGCATCGAGCGCCCGCCGCGCGTAGCCGCGCCGACGCGATCCTGCGTGACCAAGGGGGGCATGATCGTGGATCATGCCCCCCTTGTCGCGTGCGCGAGAACCGCCTGCCTGCCGGTGGCGTTTGTGATCTGACGTGGCAGCCCGCTGGCGTCACCCGACCGGATGATGCATAACTAGACGAATGCCTCGCTCGAAGCCGCCTCGCACCGGACGACCTCGATCCGTCCCCGGACGCACCGGCCGGCCGGCGCCCGCTCGCCCTCGCGGGCGAGGCGTCCCTCCGCCGCCGCCTGGTGTCGCGCGATGAGCAGGCGCTGGTCGAGCTCATCGAGGTCGCGAGTCCC
The DNA here is from genome assembly GCA_963804125.1 of uncultured Gemmatimonadales bacterium. Classification (GTDB taxonomy): domain Bacteria; phylum Gemmatimonadota; class Gemmatimonadetes; order Gemmatimonadales; family GWC2-71-9; genus CAVVWJ01. The sequence continues at coordinate 25,626 of CAWDPF010000008.1, read as the reverse complement.
TGGCTGCTGGGCGTCACCCAGGGAATGCTGAGCGACCCGGACGAGGCCAGAGAGGTCGTCCTCGAGGTGTTCGCCGCCGCATGGGACCGGGTCGACACCCTGGGCGACGAGCACGACGCGCTGATGCCGTGGCTGTTGCGTATCGCCCGCAATCGCGCGATCGACCGGCTCCGCCGCCGCCGCCGGTTCAAGCTCAAGCTGGCCCGCGCCGAAGCCTTCGGCGAGCTGCCGCCCGACCGGGTCCGCGCGGTGGAGGTGGACGAGGCGGCGCAGCCGGGCTGGCACGTGCACCGCTCGGTCCATGCGGCGCTCGATGGGCTGCCGGCGGAGCAGCGGGAGGTGGTGCGGCTGGCCTACTTCCAGGGCTTCACTCACTCCGAGATCGCGAACGAGCTCGCGATTCCCATGGGTACGGTGAAGACCCGCCTCCGGCTCGCGTTCGACAAGCTCCGCACGTCCCTGGCGCCGATCAAGGACTGGATCGCATGACCGCGCACGCCTGGTACATCGAGAACCGCGCCGCCTTCGTCGCCCGGAGCCTGGAGCGCGGCGAGGAGCGCACGTTCCGTGACCACCTGGTCCGATGCGACGAGTGCACGCGCGAGGTGGCGCGGCTGGAGCGCGAGCTGGGCTGGCTCCCGATGGGCGTCGCCCCGGTCGCCCCGCCGCCGGGCTTCGCCCGGCAGATGGCGGCCGAGATCCTCGATCGGCCGAGCCGGTGGCGGCGCCGCCTTCCGCTGGCGGTGGCGGCCGGGCTGGCGCTGGTGTCGCTGGGTGCGTCGATCAGCGCGCGACACGAGGGTCGCGAGCTGCGCGAGCGCCTCGCGTCGCGCGAGAGCCGGCTGGCGGCGCTCGAGGACACGCTGTCGGTCCTGCGCCGCGCGAACATGGTGCTGCAGACGCAGATCTCGATGAACGGCCACGAGCAGGGCGGCCTGCTCATCTTCCAGGATGCCGTCTCGCACCGCTGGTGCGTCATCGTGCACGGACTCCCGCCCGCGCCCACCGGGAGCAAGTATCAGTTCTGGTTCATCACCGAGACCGGCATGGTGCGGTCGGTCGAGGTGAACGCCGACACCCGGCGGCCGGCCTTCATGACGCTCCCGATGCCCGGCGTGGCCGCACCGGTGATGGGCGCGGCGCTGACGATGGAGCCGATGGCGAATTGGTCGGACCAACCGAAGGGTGTGACGCTGGCGCACGTGACGTTCTAGCGGGAGCGCCTGAACTCCACGTCACCCTGAGCAAAGCGAAGGGGGCATGCTTCGAGGCATGCCCCCTTCGCCTTGCTCAGGGTGACTCGGTGGTCGCCCAGCGCCGTCGTCAGTGCGCCAGTGCCACCGAATCGGCCCTGGCCGCCACCGGCGCCGGCCGACCGGCTCCGCCTCGGGCAACGCTGTCCAACGGCGTCGCTCGCCGACGTGTCGCTCTCCGCGGCTCCGGCGGTCCACCACGCGGGCGTTCCCGTCACCTCGCCGCCGAGCTGGACTGGCGGCTCGGGCAGCGTATCCGTCGGGATCACGACCCCGTTGGCGCCGAGCTCGCGGAACAGCTTCCACTGCGCCTGTCGGGCCGCCCAGGGCCGGCCGCCGTTGTACATCAGCGCCACCAGCAGGGTGCCTTCCGGGCGCCCCAGATATCCCACCACGGTCGATACCCGGCCGAGCGTGCCGGTCTTGGCCCGCACCACTCCGACGCCGGGAAAGCCGCTGTTGAGGCGGTGCAGCGTTCCCGAGCCGTTCGCCGGCAGCAGCATGGGGAAATTCCGCCCGGCGGGAGTCATCGGAAACTTGGCCAGATAGGTGACGAACGCGTGGGGAGTGACGCGATCCTCGTACGAGAGTCCGCTGCCGTCGACGAGATAGACCCCGTCGCTGGAGCCCACCACCTGCCGGACGTGGTCGGTGAGCAGCGCCGGTGCGCGGTCCCGGCCGCCGGCCCACTGGAGCAGCAGCTCGGCGCCGAGGTTGAGGCTCCGGCGGTTGATCTCACTGGCGAGCGAATCGAGCGGCGGCGAGGACACCTCGGCCAGGATCTGCGGTCCGCCCGTCGGGGGCGCGCCGATGAAGGGCGACGGGTTCCACGCGATCCCGGCGCGCTTGAGCGCGCTGCCCCACACGGCGCTCAGTACCGCCCGGGGGTCGCGCGTCACGGCCGTGAGCCGGCGGGGTGCCGCGCGGACGCCGATGCTTCCGGTGACGACCCACCCGCCATCGGCCCGCGACCGAAGCGCGAGGCGCGAGCGCCGCCCTGAGCGGGTGGTGGCGGTGACTGTCACCATCGAGCCGATCCCGTCGGGGGCCGTCTCGATCACGCGGACCCGCTGGCCGGCGCGCTTGCCCGGCTGAACGGTGATCCAGACGATGTTCTCGTGCAGGGTGAGCGGGCCGACGAGCGGGGCGAAGATCCGGCCCTGGTGCCGGGAGGACCACGCGGCAGGATAGACCGCGTTGGCGGGACCGTTCGAGCTCTGGAGCTGGAGCGGACCCGTGAGCTTCCGGACGCCGGCGCCGGCGAGCTGCATCGCCAGGTCGTAGAGGGTGGGGCCCGAGCCCTCGGCCCGCTCGAGCGAGGGATCGCCGTTCATCTCGATGGCCCAGCTGCCGACCCATTCGCCCGTGGCCGAATCCACCGACCCGACCCCGACCACCCGCGTGGGCCGGCGGGCGCCGCCGCCCAGCACGCTTCGGGCGTAGCCCGTGGTGAACAATTTGACCGTGGACGCCGGCATCAACGGCAGATCGGGACTCACGCTCCAGACCACCCGGCCCGACTGGTCGGCCACGGCGATGCCCCACTCTCCGGGAGCCGAGCGGAGCGAGCGCTGGTACCATGCGTCCAGCCGCTCGCCAAGCCACTGGGCCTCGGTTTGGGCCTGGAGCGGCGCGGAGCAGATCGGGAGGCAGGCCGCCACCAACAGAGGCACGAGACGACGGCGGAACGACAAGAGTGGCACGGCGTTACCAGGCAATGAGGGAGCGTCCAGTCCGCGAGCGGCCGAAAGTATGGCAAGGCGGCGTCGCGCGTGTCAAGAGCATAAACCTCTGCTCATCATCAATTTACGTGCGGTAAGCCCGCGCGGATTCCGACAGGGCGGCAAATCTGGCCGGCTCCAGAGTCAAGGTGCAATTCCCGGGCCTGGCTCGAGTCGCCTGACGCGACGAGCCCCACCACGTTACGGGCCCGCCCCATCGCAGCCGATCAACGACAACGTAGCGGCCGGGCCACGGCCGGGCTTGGACGGGCGTGTCGTTCTGACCACCCGGGACGCCATCGGGCGAGCGGGCGCCACGCAGCGAAGGGGACCTGCCCCGGAAGCATGCCCCCTCGGCCCCGCTCAAGCTGCCTCACCCGCAATCTGACGTCGCCCGCTACTTGAGCAGCCCCTTCGCGATCGTCTGCAGCTGCATGTTGCTCGTCCCCTCGTAGATCGTCCCGATCTTCGCGTCCCGGTAGTACTTCTCCGCCGGATACTCCTTCGAGTATCCGTACCCTCCGAACAGCTCGAGGCAGTTCGAGGTCGTGCGGTCCGCCACCTGGGAGCTGAACAGCTTGGCCATCGCCGCCTGCTGCGCGAACGGCAGGCCCGCGTCCTTGAGACGCGCCGTGTTGTACACCATGAGCCGCGCCGCCTCGAGGTCGGTGGCCATCTGGGCGAGCTGGAACTGGACCCCCTGGAATTCCGCGATCGCCTTGCCGAACTGGCGGCGCTCCTTCACGTAGGTGGTGGCCGCCTCGAGCGCGCCCGTCGCCACGCCGATCATCTGCGCCCCGATCCCGATCCGGCCCTCGTTGAGCGTCTCGATCGCGATCTTGTAGCCCTGGCCGATCGGCCCGAGCACGTTGGCCTCCGGCACCCGGCACTGCTCGAGGATCAGCTCGGTGGTGCTGGATGCGCGAATGCCCAGCTTGTTCTCCTTCTTGCCGACCGAGAACCCGGCGAACTCCCGCTCCACGATGAACGCGGTGATCCCCTTGTAGCCCTTCGACGGATCGACGTTGGCGAAGACGATGAACACGCCTGCTTCGGCGCCGTTGGTGATCCAGAACTTCCGGCCGGTGAGCTCCCAGCCGTCGGCCACGCGCTCGGCGCGCGTCGCCAGCGCGAAGGCGTCGCTGCCGCTCCCCGGCTCGGAGAGCGCGAAGGCGCCGAGCAGGTCGGTGGTCAGGCGCGGGAAGTAGCGGCGCTGCTGCTCGTCGTTCCCCCACCGGATGAACGCGTTGTTCACCAGGGTGTTGTGGACGTCGACGTAGATGGCGGCGGACGCGTCCACTCGCGCCAGCTCCTCGATGGCCAGCACCGACATGAAGATGCCGCCGCCGGCCCCGCCGTACTGCTCCGGCACCTCGATGCCCATCAGCCCGAGCTCGAAGAATTTCGGGATCAGCTCGGCCCGGAACTGGGCCGCTTCGTCCATCGCCGAGACGTGCGGCGCCACCTCGGTCTCGGCGAACTCCCGGACCGCGTCGCGGAACATGTTCTCTTCTTCGGTCAACGCGGTCAGGGCGGGTGGAGCGCTGCGGAGGTCCTGCATTGGGGACTCGGGCTCCGGGGATGGGCGGCAGCGTACCTCAGGTGAGGGGAGTATATCCCTGACTCGCGACCGGTTCAATCGGCGCGGCCTCGAGCACCTCGAGCGCCACCGGCACTCGGCCCAGCGGCGCCGACACCTGCGCGCCCTGCACCCGGTCCGCCACGGCGGTAAGCATCTCCCGCGAGATCCGCACGCCCTCCGCCAGTGCCGCTTCCTTGCCGCCCGCGCTCGCCACCCGCATCCGGTCGACGATCGCATCCGGCACCGAGACGCCGGGCACCTCGTTGGCCAGGAATTCCGCGTTCCGGAGCGAGATCAGGGGCCAGATCCCTGCCACGATCGGAATGCGGAACGTCTCCACCCGGGCCAGGAACCGGTCGAGCTGCTCCAGATCGAAGACCGGCTGAGTGATGGCGTACTCCGCGCCGGCCTCGACCTTGTAGGCGAAGCGCTTGAGCTCGCGCTCGAAATCCGGCGCGGCGGGATTGACGCCCACGCCGATGACGAACTTCGTCGGCAGCCCGATGGGGTTTCCACCGGGATCGAGTCCGCGGTTGAGCCGGCTGACCAGGTTGGTGAGCCCGATGCTGTCGATGTCGAAGACCGCGGTGGCCTCGGGGTAGGGCCCCATCTTCGGCGGATCGCCGGTGATGATCAGCAGGTTCCGGATGCCGGCCGCCGCCGCCCCGAGCAGGTCGGAGAGCATGCCGAGCAGGTTCCGGTCCCGGCAGGCGTAGTGCACGACCGCCTCGAGCCCCACCTCCCGCTCGATCATGAGGGCCGAGAGGAGCGCCCCCATCCGGCTCTGCGCGCGGGGGCCATCGGGCACGTTGACGGCGTCGACGCCGGCCGCCTTGAGCTGGCGCACCTGCTCGAACATCGGCGCCGGATCGACGCCCTTGGGCGGCACGATCTCGACCGTCGTGACGAAGCGCCCCTCCGCCAGCTTGGCGCCCAGCCGCGAGCGCGCGGCGAGCGGCACCGGATCGATCGCAACGGCGGGGGCCGGCGCCGGGAACGTGCCCACGTCGAACGTGTGCCGGGGCGACACGCTCTGCACGAAGCCGACGATCGCGCGGATGTGGTCGGGCGTCGTGCCGCAGCAGCCGCCGACGAACCGCGCCCCGGCCTCTACCATGCGCCGGGAATAGCTGGCCATGTACTCGGGCGAGGCCATGTAGATCTTGCGGTCACCCACCTCGCGCGGGAGCCCGGCGTTGGGCTGCGCGGAGATCGGCACGCTCACCACCCGCGCCAGCTTCTCCACCGCCTCGAGCACGCCGTGCGGGCCCACCGAGCAGTTGACGCCGATGACATCGGCGCCCATGGCCGCGAGCTCCGGCCCGAAGACCGCCGGGTCCGTCCCGTAGTGCGTCTTGCCGTCGGTGCCGACGGTCATCTGCGCGATGATGGGGAGATCGCTGCATCCGCGGACGGCCTGGAGCGCGGCGCCGAGCTCGGCCACGTCGCTGAAGGTCTCGAGGATGAATCCCTGGACGCCGCCCTCGAGCAGGCCCCGCGCCTGCCGCTCGTACATCGCGCGCGCCTCCTCGAGCGACATCTCGCCGAACGGCTCCACCCGGATGCCGAGCGGGCCGATCGCGCCGAGCACCGCGGCGCGCTCGCCGGCCGCCTCGCGGGCCAGCCGGGCCGCCTCGGCGTTGATGCGCTCGGTCTCGCCGGCGAGGCCGTAGGTCGCCAGCTTGAGCGGGTTGGCGCCGAAGGTGTTGGTCTCGAGGAGCTCCGCGCCCGCCCGGACGTACTCGCGGTGGATGTCCCGCACGAGGTCGGGCTGCCTGATGCTCAGCTCGTCGTAGCAGACGTTGAGGAACACGCCACGCCCGTACAGGACGGTGCCCATGGCCCCGTCCACCACGTGGACCCGGCTGTCGGCGATGAGGTCGCGTACGGTGGGCACGCTAGCGCTCGTAGTTCAGGTTGGGGGCGAGCCAGCGCTCCATCGTGGGGACGTCCATCCCCTTGCGCCGGGCGTATTCCTCGACCTGATCGCGCTCGACCTTGCCGACGCCGAAGTACTGGGACTCCGGGTGCCAGAAGTACCAGCCGCTGACCGAGGCGGTCGGCAGCATGGCGAAGCTCTCGGTCAGGGTGATGCCCGCGTTGGCCTCCGCCCGGAGCAGGTCGAACAGCGTGCGCTTCTCGGTATGGTCGGGGCAGGCCGGGTAGCCCGGCGCCGGCCGGATGCCCTGGTACTTCTCGTGGATCAGGTCGCTGTTGTCGAGCGCCTCGTCGGGGGCGTAGCCCCAGTATTCGCGGCGCACGCGCTCGTGCAGGCGCTCGGCGAACGCCTCGGCCAGCCGGTCGGCGAGGGCCTTGGCCAGAATCGCGTTGTAGTCGTCGTGCGCGGCCTCGAACGACGCCGCGAGCTCGTCGAGCCCGTGGCCCGTCGTCACCGCGAAGGCGCCCACGTAGTCCGCCACGCCCGTCGCGCGCGGCGCCACGAAGTCGGCGAGCGCGAGGTTGGGCCGTCCGGGCGGCTTGGGCATCTGCTGCCGCAGCGTGTGGATGACGGCCAGCTGCTCGGTCCGCTCCTCGTCGGCGTAGAGCTCGATGTCGTCGCCCACGGCGTTGGCGCGGAAGACGCCGAGCACGCCGCGCGCGCGGAGCAGCCGCTCCCGGACGATCCGGTCGAGCAGGGCCTGGGCGTCCCGGAAGAGACTGGTCGCGGCCGCGCCGACGGTCGGGTCGGTCAGGATGGCCGGGTAGTGCCCGGACAGCTCCCAGGTCTGGAAGAACGGCGTCCAGTCGATCCGCGGCACCAGGTCATCGAGCGGGTAGTCGTCGAGCACCGTCAGGCCGGTCGAGCAGGGCACCGGCGGCACCACGCCGCTCCAGTCGATGGCCAGCCGGTTTCGCCGCGCCTCCTCGATCGGCTGGCGCCGCTCCTGGGGCCGGTGGCGGCTCCGCTGCTCCCGCACGTCGCGATACTCCTCGCGCGTGTCCGCGACGAAGCCGTCGCGGAGCGTGTCGCTCAGCAGATTGCCGGCCACGCCCACCGCCCGCGAGGCGTCGAGCACGTGCACGGTGGGCCCCTTGTAGTGCGGCTCGATCTTCACGGCGGTGTGGACCCGCGAGGTCGTCGCGCCGCCGATGAGGAGCGGAATCGTGAACCCCTCCCGCTGCATCTCGCTCGCCACGAACGCCATCTCCTCGAGCGAAGGGGTGATGAGCCCGCTCAGCCCGATGATGTCGACCGCCTCCCGGCGCGCCGTCTCGAGGATCTTGGCGCACGGCACCATCACGCCGAGGTCGATGACCTCGTAGTTGTTGCACTGCAGCACGACGCCCACGATGTTCTTGCCGATGTCGTGCACGTCACCCTTCACCGTGGCCATGAGCACGCGCCCGTTGGTCTGCGCCACGTCGGAGGACTCCCGCTCCGCCTCGATGTACGGGATCAGGTGCGCGACGGCCTTCTTCATGACGCGCGCGCTCTTCACCACCTGCGGCAGGAACATCTTCCCGGCGCCGAACAGGTCGCCGACGATGTTCATGCCGGCCATGAGCGGGCCCTCGATCACCTGGATCGGGCGCTCGACCAGGCGGCGGGCCTCCTCGGTGTCCTCGACGACGAAGTCCGCGATGCCTTCGACCAGCGCGTGCGCCAGCCGCTCGTTCACCGGCGCTTCCCGCCAGGCCAGGTCCGCGGTCTGCGCGCCGAGCTGGCCCTTCACCTGGTCGGCCACGGCGAGCAGTCGGTCGGTGGCGTCGGCGCGGCGGTTCAGCACCACGTCCTCGACCCGCTCGAGCAGGTCGGCCGGGATGTCGGAGTAGATCGGGAGCCCGCCCGCGTTCACGATCCCCATGTCCATGCCCGCCTCGATGGCGTGGTAGAGGAACGCGGCGTGGATCGCCTCGCGGACCGGGTCGTTGCCGCGGAAGGAGAACGAGACGTTGCTGACCCCGCCGCTCACGAGCACGTGCGGCAGCGTCGCCTTGATGCGGCGGGTGGCCTCGATGTAGTCCACCGCGTAGTTGTTGTGCTCCTCGATCCCGGTGCCGATGGCGAAGATGTTCGGATCGAAGATGATGTCCTCGGGCGGGAAGCCGACGCGCTCGGTCAGGATCCGGTAGCAGCGCGTGCAGATGTCCACCTTCCGCTGGGCGCTGTCCGCCTGGCCCTGCTCGTCGAACGCCATCACGATCACGGCGGCGCCGTAGCGCCGGACGAGCGTGGCGTGCCGGACGAACTCCTCTTCGCCCTCCTTGAGGCTGATCGAGTTCACGACGCCCTTCCCCTGGACGCACTTGAGGCCCGCCTCGATCACCGACCACTTGGACGAGTCGAGCACCACCGGCACGCGGCTGATCCCCGGCTCCGAGGCGATGAGCTGGAGGAATTTCACCATGGCCGCCTGGGAGTCGAGCATCCCTTCGTCCATGTTGATGTCGATCATCTGCGCGCCGCTCTCCACCTGCTGGCGCGCGATCTCCAGCCCCGCCTCGTAGTCGCCCGCGAGGATCAGCCGGGCGAACTTGCGCGAGCCGGTGACGTTGGTCCGCTCGCCCACGTTGGCGAAGATGCTGTCCGGCCCGATGGCCAGCGGCTCGAGCCCGCTCAGCCGGAGGACGCGCTCGGGCTGGGCGCGCTGCCGCGGCGCCAGGCCGCGCACCGCGTCGGCGATCGCCCGGATGTGCGCCGGCGTCGTCCCGCAGCAGCCGCCCACGAAGTTGACCAGCCCGTGCTCGGCGAACTCGCGGAGCACGCCGGCCATGAACTCCGGCGTCTCGTCGTACTGCCCGAACTCGTTCGGCAGGCCCGCGTTCGGATGCGCGCTCACGTACACCGGCGCCACCCGCGAGAGCTCCTGCACGTACTGCCGGAGCGCCTGCGCGCCCAGCGCGCAGTTGAGCCCCACGCTCAGCGGCCGGCCGTGCGCCACCGAGTTCCAGAACGCCTCGGTCGTCTGCCCCGAGAGCGTCCGCCCGCTCGCGTCCACGATCGTGCCGGAGATCATCACCGGGAGCCGCTGCCCGATCCGGTCGAACAGCGCCTCGAGCGCGAACAGCGCCGCCTTCGCGTTGAGCGTGTCGAAGATGGTCTCGACCAGGATCAGGTCGGCCCCGCCGTCGACGAGCCCGCGCGCGCCCTCGGTGTAGGTGGCGACGAGCTCGTCGAACGTCACGTTCCGGAAGCCGGGGTCGTTCACGTCCGGCGACAGCGACGCGCTCCGGTTGGTGGGGCCGAGGACCCCGGCCACGAAGCGCGGCGCGTCGGGCGCCCGGCGCTCCCATTCGTCCGCGGCGTCGCGCGCCAGCCGGGCGGCGGCGTGGTTGAGCTCGTAGACCAGCTCCTCCATCCCGTAGTCCGCGAGCGACATCGCGTTCGACGTGAACGAGTTGGTCTCGATGATGTCGGCGCCGGCCTCGAGGTACGCCGAGTGGATGGCGCGGATGATCCCGGGCTGGGTCAGCGTGAGGAGATCGCTGTGGCCCCGGAGCTCGCGGGGCCAGTCGGCGAACCGCTCGCCCCGGTACTCCCGCTCGCCCAGGCCGTAGGTCTGGATCATGGTCCCCATCGCGCCGTCGAGCACGAGAATGCGCTGGGCGAGGAGCGGCTCGAGCAGGGCGAGCCGCGCCTCCCGGCTCAGGCCGGCGGCGGCAGGTGCGGTGGGATGGGAGTGATCGACGAGCACAGGCTCTCCGGGGATGAAAAAGCCCCTGAAGGCCAAAACGCCTCAGGGGACGCGTTTTAGCGATTGTTTAACGTGGCCGCAAGCAGCGCAAATCGCCACGAATCGATTGTCCAACGACCGAAAGCTAAACCGAAGCTCCGCCTGGCCATGGCTTCAGCCGAGCCGGCGGTGGCCGTCGATCGAGCCGTCGCACGACCTTGGACCGGCAGGCCCGCTCGAGCCGTACCGCGATCGGGCAGGCGGACGTTGGCCGCCCCGTCGACGGCGGGCGGTGAGCGGATGCGGCTGCACGCGCACGCGATGCCCGGTGCCGGCAGCGTGGGATCGATCAGAGGTACGACAGCACGAAGCCGCGGAGGAGGCTCAGGACCAGCCAGGCCACCAGCGGGCTGAAATCGAGCATGCCGACCGGCGGGAGGATGCGCCGGATCGGCTGGATGAGCCAGTCGGTCAGCGCCATGGCGAGGCGCATCCACGGCCGGTAGGGCGAGACCCCGAACCACGAGGCGATCACCCGCACGAAGAGCGCGATCATGAGCACGCTGAACAGCGTGCTGACCAGGAAGCGCGCCCACGCCCGCGGCCCCGAGGCCGAGAGGTAGCTCAGCGTGGCCACGAAGCCCGCCAGCCAGTGCACCAGGGTCAGCCGCAGCAGTCCCCCGGCGACGACGATGCCCAGCAGCCAGAGCGGCGCGTCCTGCGGACTCCCGCCGGCCCGGACGATCCGGCGCTCGAGCGGCAGCAGCACCGGGTCGCTCGCCCGCCGCATGAAGCGGGGCCACGCGCCGAACGGCGTGATCCGCCGGCTCCGGACGGCCCAGTGCGTGAGCGCCACGGCGGAGGCGTAGACCAGGCCGACGACGACGAGCGTGCGGGCGACCAGATCGATGGTGGCGAAGAGCATGGGAGAGCCGGTTCAGCGGGCGGGAAAATCGCCGATGCGCATGGGGCGCTGCGCACCCGAGCTGGTGGTGCACATGAGCGTGAAGCCGCCGGCGTTGAGGGTCGCTTCCTCGAGAATCTGGCTGTCGCCGCGACAGGAGGTGATCTCGCGGGTCTCGGTTCGGCGGAAGGCCACGGTCACGACCGGCTCGCGCTCGAGGTTGACCAGGCGCCGGACGGTCGTGGGCGTCAGGCGTGTCGATGCCCATCTGGCGGAACGTGGAGGCGGGGCGACCCCGGTGCGAGCCGCGGTAGTCGATGGCGCGGTCCACCAGGTCGAACACCTCGCGGCCGAGCGTCTCGGCGTCCTGCCGGTCGCGCGGCAGCTTGGGGCGGGACTCGCCGGCGGCGGGACGGGCCGCCTCCTTGGCGCCGCACGCCGCCAGCAGGACCAGCGCGAGCACGGCTCCGGCGGCAGCCCGTCCCATCAATCCATCGCGAATTCGCGGTTGAACACGACTTCGAAGCTGAAGGTCTTGGCCCGGCTCCGGGTCTCCATGATCTCGGCGATCCGCTTCAGCCTGGCCGGGATGCCCATGATCTTCTCCTGGGCCATGCGGCCGATCTCGTTGAGCCCCTGCAGGCTCTCGATCTTCCAGTAGCGGATCTGCTCCTGGACGATGCGGAGGTAGTCCCGCGGCCCGTAGATCCCGGCCCGCCGGATCACCTCGGCCAGCTCCTTGAAGCCGGGCATCGTGACGCCGGGCATGTCGATGGCGGGGAGGATGAAGGCCGCCGAGTGGAGCGCCCCGTTCGGATCGCGCTCGAGGATGAGCTCGAAGACGCTCCGGTAGAAGGCGTAGTGCCGCGCCTCGTCCTTGGCGACGTGGCTCAGGACCTCGGCCAGGCGCGGCTCGTACTCGCCGACGATGCGGCCGGTCTCGCCGTGCGAGAACTGGGTCGCCCGCTCCTGCACGGTGGTGTAGGCGAACACCCGGTACGGATCCCGGTCCCACTCCGGGTGGAACCCGGCGCGGAGGTACTCGAACTGCATCTCCTCGATCTTGCGCTGGTCGAACAGGCGGGTGTCGCGGGCGTAGTCGTGGAGCACCTGGCCGTGCCGGTCTTCCTCGGCGGTCCAGAGGTTGTTCCAGGCGCGCCAGTGACTCTCGTCGCCCAGATACACGGCGAGGAGCCGGTGGAAGTGCGGCAGCCCTTCCTCGGTCAGCATGTTGAGCGCGAGCGCCGCCCGGATCGGATCGGGGATGCCGCTTGCCTGATCGCGCAACTTCCGGGTGAATTCGTCCGGGGAGGTTTCGGGCTGCGGCCCGAGGATGTCGGAAGGGAACCAGAGGTCGCGCTTGCGCTCATGGGCCTCCATGAGCTCGCGGACCGGCTCCTCGAGATCCTTGAGCACTTCGATTTTCGATGCGATTTCGCGCGCCAGACTCGGTGGCGATGCCCATGTGTTCCCTTTTACGACGGTGAGACTGCCCCCTGCACGACAAAAGACCAGCCACGAAACATATAGTGGCTGGTCCCGCTAACGCCAACGAGGGGGGCCGGCTACCGGGGGTCGGCGCCCAGCCGCTTCTCCATCAGGGACCAGGGGCGGTGGCCGATGTAGTCCTCGCGCTGGAAGATCCGGCGCCACCCCAGGGCGCCCAGCAGGCCCTCCGACCGCTGGTCGTCGGTCCAGAACTCGGCCACGTGCCCACCCGCCTCGGCCGCCCGCTCCTCGAACGCCGCCATCAGCCGGTGGGCGTGGCCCCGATGCCGCTCCTGCGGCAGGACCACCACGTCCACCAGGTGGGCCACCCCGCCCCGGAGCCAGTACCGCAGGCCCCCGATCCAGTCCCCGATCTCGTTGCTGAGAATGAGGTAATGCTCGTCCATCGCCGCCCGCCGAGCCGGTCGTGGCGTCCTCCTGTTCGAGCAGCTCGGAGAACCAGGCCGAGAAATCCTCGTCCTGTCCCATCTCTCGAATCGTGAGCTCGCTCATGGACCGCCTGCCTCCGGGGATGATGCTCGTTCACCTATTGCAACACTAATGCCAGCCCGCGTGTTCCTCTGTGAAGACGGTCACCCGGAGCATCGATCGGGCGGTCTCGGGCCACGCTTGCCCCGTCATTTCGATGGCCTAGCTTGCAACGAGCAGGAGGGAACATGAGCCCGTCCGACCAGCCGCCCCGCGGCGTCGTTGCCTGCGCCTTCTGCTCGACCCTCAACCGCGTCGACCTGACGAAACTGTCGCACGGCCCGAAGTGCGCGAACTGCCAGCGCCCGATCCTCCTCGACCGGCCCATCATGGCGACCGCGACCAGCTTCGACCAGATGCTGAACGGGCACCACCGTGCCGGTGCTGGTGGACTTCTACGCCGACTGGTGCGGCCCCTGTCACATGATGGCCCCGACGCTCGACGACTTCGCGAAGCGGCAGATGGGCAGCGTGCTGGTCCTCAAGCTGGATACCGATGCCCATCCCGCGATCGCGGGCCGCTACGGCATCCGCGGCATCCCGACGGTCATCGCCTTCGACCGGGGCGAGGAGCGACGCCGCCACGTCGGCGTCGCCGACTTCGAGGTGCTCCAGTCGCTCACGGGCGTCGCGGCCTGAGCCGCTCAGCGCCAGCCCGTGGCCACCGCCACGCCGATGGCGACGGCCGCGAGCGCCACCAGCGCTCCCACCACCGGCACCACGAATCGCAGCCAGTCCTCGTAGCGCACGCCGCTGGCGGCGAGCATCGCCATCAGCGCGCCGTTGGTGGGCGTGAGCAGCTCGCAGAGCCCGGCGCCGCACTGATAGGCCAGCACCGTCACCTGGCGGGAGAGGCCGATCAGGTCCGACAGCGGGACCAGCAGCGGCATCGTCAGGACCGCCTGGCCGCTGGTGCTGGGCACGGGGAGATGCACCAGGGCCTGAATCCCCATCATGCCGAGGGCCGCGAGGGTGGTCGGCAGCGCCGCGACCGGGGCGAACAGTCCGTGGACGATCGTGTCCACTATGTGCCCCTCGTCGAGGACGACGTAGATGCCGCGGGCGAACCCGATGAGGAGGGCCGCGTAGGCCATCGAGCGGAACCCCTCGACATAGCCGTCCGCCGTTCCGCCCACGCCCAGCCGGCCGATCAGCCCCGCGGCCACGCCCATCAGGAAGAACAACGCGGAGAGCTGCTCGAAGTCCCAGCCGTACTTGATGACGCCGACGACGAAGACCACGAACGTCAGGAGCACGATGCCGAGGATGGCCGCCTGCCGGCCGCCGGCGGTCGGCGATTCCGGTGGCCTCGGCGGCCTCCGGCGGGACGCGAGACCGTCGCGCGAAGCGCATTGTCCCCGCGATCCAGATGAGCCACGCCACCGCGAGCGCCACCGAGCGCAGCTCCCAGCCGCTCAGGAGCTCGAGGCCGGCCACCTTCTGCGCGATGCCGACCTGGAACGGGTTGATCGGACTGAACGCCGCGCCGACGGCCGCCGCGCCGAGGCTGATCGCCACCGCGATCAGGGCGTTGAAGCCGAGCCGGCGCACGAGCAGCAGGAGCACCGGAACGAACGCGATCAGCTCCTCCTGCATCTGGATCAGGATCCCGCCCCATGCGAAGGCGAACCCCACGATCGGAATCACCCAGAGCCCCCGGCCGGCCAGCCGGTGCGCCAGCCAGTTGACCAGCTGGGCGAGGGCGCCGGTCCGCTCCACCACCGCGAACGCCCCGCCGACGAGGAACACGTAGAAGATGATCGACGCCGCGTCGGCCATGCCCTTGGGAATGGCGACCAGCGCATCGAAGGGGCCGACCGGGCTGGCGGGCACGGTGTGATAGGTCCCGGCCACCACCACCTCGCGCTGCGCCACCGGGTCCTCGCGCCGGTCGTACTGCCCGGCCGGGAGCACCCAAGTGAGGATGGCCGCGACGAGGACGCAGAGGACGAGCAGGATGAGAGGGTGAGGAAACCGCAGGCGCGGCGGCGTTCACAGCGTGCGGCAGGTCCGGCTCACCGGCTGGACCCGGGAGCAGGCGATCGCGGTCGTTCATCGACCCGGTGATCGGGCCGCAGGCCGCGGTCTGGGCCTCCCGGGCGGCGTCCTCCTCCGACGCGCCCGACGCCGTGGCCGAGCCGGGCCGGCCCCTGGAACTCGACCGCGACCGCGCACTCGACCCGCTGGCTCGAGAGGGTGGACCACAGCAGGAAGGCGACGAAGCCAACGAGGACGAGCAGGGTCAGCGTTCCGGGCGCGCGGGCTCATGCGAGGAGGAACCTCCAGCGGAGGTGCGCTGTTCAACAGGGCGTACCCCGGCCGGACGGCCGCTGCCCTGGGGAGGGATGACGCGAATGGAATGTCGAGAGGTCATCGATCGACTGTGGGAATATCTGGATGACGAGCTTGCGGCGGAAGAGGCCGCGGCGGTTCGACACCATCTGGCCGACTGCCCGACCTGTCATCCGCGATGCCGCTGCGACCGCGCGTTCCTGCTCGTGATCGTCCGCACCCTCACCGCGCCATGCCCGGCGCCCGCCGGGTTGTCCGAATCGGTTCGCGCCCGCCTCGCCACCCAGGCCCGGGTCCGCTAGAATCGTCCGTCGCTACGGGGCGACGAGGGTCGCCCACCGAGTCCGCAATCCACCGCAGGTAGTCAGGATCACCGTCGACGATCGCCACCGCGACGATCTCGGGCGTGTCGTACGGATGGAGCTCGCGGAGCCGCGCCGCGAGACCGGGCGCGCGGGCGAGCGTCGTCTTCAGGTGGCAGTACCACTCCGTGGCCCGCTCGACCTCCCCCTGCCACCGGTAGGTGCTCTCCACCGGCCCCACCACCTGGGCGCAGGCCGCCCAGCGCTCCTCGACGAGCGCGGCGGCGAGCCGGTCGGCGGCCGCGCGCTCGGGGAGCGTCGTGGTCACCTGGCAGCATCCGCGAGCGCTCGTCATGGCGTCCCTGTCGGTATATTGCGGGACGCGAGCATCCCGGCAGGTCGGGAGGCGCGAGCGCCCCGCCGGGCCATCACTTGGCGGCGGGGGCCGCCGGTGCGCCGAGTCCGACCGTCTCCGATCCGCTCTTGCCGTCCTCGATCGGAGGTACGCCCACGCGCCAGCCGCTCTTGAAGCTGATCGTGAGCCGGTGGCCCTGCGGATCGGCGCCGATGGTCGCGACGTCCGGCAGCGTGCGGGCGTAGGCCATCGCGGCGTCAGCCTGCTTGGTCAGCGCCTCGGGCGAGTCTCCCTGTGCGGCTTTGCCGTACTCGCGGCCGATCGCCACGGCCTCGGCCTGCTCCTTGCCGTAACGGGCGAACTGGTCCGGCGGCACGAGGCCGTCCTGGCTGGTCATGTGAGACTCGTACTGGTAGCTGCGGCAGGAGACGAGCGCCAGCAGTGCGAGGCAGGCTCCGAAGCGTCGATTCATCTGCTCTCCCGAGCTGAGATCCCGAACGACGAACGACCGAAGGTAACCACACTCCGGGGCGGCGTGCCACGCCCGGGAGCGACGCGGAGGTCCGGGCATGCATCGCATCTCACTGCTTTGGCTCGGACTGCTCGCGACGCCGAGCCGGCCCTGCTCGCCGCGCAGACACTCGACACGCTGCCGGAGATCCCCGCCGAGGCCATGGCGCCGGCGCCCCCAACCATCCGCTGGTGGCACGGAGCGGTGGCCGTCGGCGGCCTTTCGACGCTGATGCTGCTCGACCACCCGGTGCAGCGCTTCGCGCAGCACAACAGTGGCAGCGGCGCCGACAATGTCGCCGGCGTGGTCCGCCACTTCGGCCAGCCCGAGGTGTACGGCACCGTGACCGTGGGGCTGCTGGCCGCCGGATTGGCCACGGGCCGGCCGCAGCTCACGCGGGCGGGCGGGCGCCTGGCGGCCTCGCTCGCGCTCGCCGGGCTCACCGTGCAGGCGGGGAAGTACGCGTTCGGTCGCCCGCGTCCGGAGCAGAGCCTCGACGCCGATGGCTACGCGCCGTTCTCCGGCCAGGCATCGTTGCCGTCGGGACACTCCGCCATGGCCTTCGCGCTCGCCACCTCGCTCGCCGACGACATCCACCGGCCCCTGGGCCACCGTCGGGCTCTACGGGATGGCCACCGCCGTCGCCTGGTCGCGAGTGAACGACAATCGCCACTGGCTCAGCGACGTGGCCGCGGGCGCCCTGGTGGGGATCACGTCCGCCAAGCTCGCGTCGGGCCGGTGGCGGATCTTCGGCGTCAAGGCGCCGTCCATCCTCGCGGCTCCGACGGGGATGGGCGTGGGGTGGTCGGGGGAGTTCTGAGCGGTCTAGGCCGTCGTCCGACCGCGACGGCCTGAATCCCTGCCGCAATCCGATTATTTTCCAGGTTCCCCGAGCCTGGACGCCCCGATGAGTGGTCTCGCGAACATTCCCCACCCCCACAACGAACCAGTCCTGGGCTACGCCCCGGGCAGCGCGGAGCGAGCGGCGCTCAAGGGCGCGCTGGCCGCGGTCGGGGGCGAGCGGGCGGACATCCCGGCCGTCGTCGGCGGGCGGGAGATCCGGAGCGGGGTCACCCAGGACGTCGTGTCGCCCCACTGCCATGCGCGGGTGCTGGCCACCCTGCACCAGGCCGACGGCGCCACCATCGACGCCGCGGTGCGGTCGGCGGTGGAGGCCCAGCGCGACTGGGGGCACTGGCGGTTCGAGGACCGCGCCGCGGTCTTCCTCAAGGCCGCGGACCTGCTGGCCACGACGGCCCGGCAGCGGCTCAATGCCGCCACCATGCTCGGCCAGAGCAAGACCGCGTACCAGGCGGAGATCGACAGCGCCTGCGAGCTGATCGACTTCCTCCGGTTCAACGTCCACTACGCCGAGCGGATCTACCGCGAGCAGCCCGACTCGGCGCCGGGCGCGTGGAACCGGATGGATCACCGGCCGCTCGAGGGGTTCGTCTACGCCATCACGCCGTTCAACTTCACGGCCATCGGCGGCAACCTGCCCACGGCGCCGGCGCTCATGGGCAACGCGGTCGTGTGGAAGCCGTCGCACACCGCCGCGCTCAGCAACTGGAATTTCTACCGGCTGCTCGAGGAGGCGGGGCTGCCGCCGGGCGTGATCAACTTCCTCCCCGGCGATTCGATCGAGGTGAGCCGCCGGCTCCTGGCGAGCCCCGACTTCGCCGGCATCCACTTCACCGGCTCGACGACCGTCTTCCGGAGCCTGTGGAAGACCATCGCCGACAACCTGGAGCGCTACCGCACGTATCCGCGCATCGTCGGCGAGACCGGCGGCAAGGACTTCATCGTGGCCCACGCGAGCGCCGATGCGGAGGCGCTCGCGGTCGCGATGGTGCGCGGGGCCTACGAGTACCAGGGGCAGAAGTGCAGCGCCGCCTCGCGGGCCTACGTCCCCGACACGCTCTGGCCCGCCGTGCGCGACCGGGTGGTGGCGATGATCGAGGACATCCGCATGGGCGACGTGGCCGACTTCCGGAACTTCATGGGGGCGGTCATCGACCGGCGCGCGTTCACCCGGATCCGCGATCACATCGAGGAGGCGCGCCGCGCCCCCGGCGTGCGCGTGGTGGCGGGTGGCGGGACCGACGACAGCGTCGGCTTCTTCGTGCAGCCGACGCTGCTGCAGGCCGACGACCCCGCCTACCGCACGATGTGCGAGGAGATCTTCGGGCCGGTGCTCACGGTGCACGTCTACCCCGCGGCAAAATGGAGCGAGACGCTCGCGCTCGTGGACCGGACGAGCCCCTACGCGCTCACCGGCGCCGTGTTCTCGCGCGACCGCGCCGCGCTGCTCGAGGCGGACCGCGCGCTCCGGCAGGCGGCGGGGAACTTCTACGTCAACGACAAGCCGACCGGCGCGGTCGTGGGCCAGCAGCCGTTCGGCGGCGCGCGGGCGAGCGGGACGAACGACAAGGCGGGATCGATCCTCAACCTGCTGCGCTGGGTCTCGCCGCGGAGCATCAAGGAGACGCTCGTACCGCCGAAGGATTATCGCTATCCGTTCATGGCGGAGGCGTAGTCATCCTGGCGGAGCGAGTCCACGCTCGACGCACAGCTCACCGCACGCGCTGCGGCCTCGCTCCGCGCGGGATGCGAGTCGTCTGCGTGCGCCGCGCCGCGCAGCCCGGCCGAATTCCGCTATACCCCCGAGCAATTGCGCTGCGTCTCGCTCCATGAGCGCTCGCGTGCCGTGCTCGAGGCCGAGACCGGCCTCCGGCGCCGGCGGGAGACGCTGACGCGCGACGGCCTCTGGCGGCGTGCGCGGACGGCCCGCTCCGGCGGGAATCTCCGTCGAGGCGTGGTACGACTCGCTCGCGCTCTCGCGGACGAGCCCGGAGGGCGTGCTCGCGCCCGACACGGACGGTCTGCTCGGCGGTCGCTACCGCGGGACGCTCTCGCCTGCGGGCCGCTACACGGCCGACGCCCGCCCGTTCGTGCCCGATGAGGTGGCGGAAGTGTCCGACCTCGGCGCGGCCCTGGACGATCTGCTCCCGCCGCTGCCTCCGTCGGCGCTCGCGGTCGGGGAGCAATGGCGCGATGGCAGCGGGCTGGAGCTCACCCGGCTGCCCGACAGCCTCGCGGGTGGACGGGCGGTGCGCCGGCTCGCGCTCCGTTCCCGCAGCGAGGCCAGTCGCGCCACCGTGCGCGGCGACACGACGGCCATCGCGGCGCGGCAAGAGACGGTCGAGGAGGGGCAGGTGGATTGGGACGCGGCGGCGGGGCTCCTGCGGCGGACGCGGCACATCGTGGTCGAGACGTCGGTCCCGGCGGGTGGACCGCTGCGCGCGCCGTTGCGGTCGCGGCTGGAGCAGGATGTCGTGCTGGAGCAGTGGGTCATCCTGGTCGGCCGACGCATGTAAGTGAGCTCGGCGCTCACTCGCACCACCGACCCGATCCTTCGCTCCGCTCAGGATGACGATCGCTCGCCTCCCCGCCTCGTCCTCACGAACCGCTGCTCCGGATCGAACAGCAGCGCCGTCAGGCCGAACGCCACCACCGCCGCGCCCGCGAGCACCAGCACATCCGTCCCCGCAGCGAACTCGGTTGGCTGCCCGAACGCGTGCCGCATCAGGTCGACCTGGTAGGTGACGGGATTGGCCCGCGCGAGCAGGCGCAGCGCCGGCGGCATCCCGGCCGTGGGGTACAGCGCGCCGCTCACGAACAGCAGCGGAAACAGCACCACGTTGATGACCCCCGCGAAGTTCTCGACCGATCGGAGCCGCGCGGCCACCAGCAGGCCCAGCAGGGCGCTCACGCCGGCCGCGAGCACCAGCGCGCCGGCCCCGGCAGCCGACGTTCCCCGGCGACACCGGCACGCACCAGCGGCGCGCAGGCCAGCACGATCCCACCCTGGAGCACGCCCGACCAGCGCGGCCGCGATGGCCCGGCCCGTCAGCACCGCCGGCACGCCGGCGGGGCTCGCGAGCATCAGGCGCAGCATGCCGAACTCGCGGTCGTACACCGTCCCGATGGCGGTGAGCATCGCCCCGAAGAGCGCCGCCATCACCACGATTCCGGGAAACACGAACGCCTGGTACGGCAGCCCGCCCTCGAGCCTGGCGATGGCGTTGTAGCCGCTCCCGACGAGCAGCAGCCACATGAATGGCCGCGCGAGCCCGCCCAGGAGCCGGCTGGTCTGTCGCGTCGTGCGGGCGAGGTCGCGCGCGACGATGCCGACGACCGCGCTCCACGCGCTCATGCCGCGCCCTCGCGCTGTGTGCGCGAAGTACGCATCCTCGAGCGTCGCCGGCCGAAGGGCGAGCCGCTCGATCCCCGGGGCGCTCGTGGCCAGCTCCATGACCGACTCCCGCTCCCCGACGATGCCCACGCGGAAACCGCGGTCGGTCTGGAGCACGGTGGCCGTGGCACCCAGCCCGCGGATCGCCCGCGCCAGGCGTTCCGCCCCGGGCCCCTCGATCTCGGCGACCTCGGCGCCGACGGCCGCCCTGAGCGCGGCCGGCGTTCCGTCGGCCACCGCGCGGCCGCGCGAGAGCAGGACCACCCGGTCGGCGGGCTCCGCCTCGGCGAGATAGTGCGTGGAGAAGAGGACCGTCGTGCCGCGCTCGCGCCGCTCGGCGCCGAGGATGGTCCAGATCAGCTCGCGATGCTCGGGGTCGAGGCCGACCGTGGGCTCGTCCAGGACGAGGAGGTCCGGCCGGTGCAGCGTGGCGCGGGCGATGTCCACCAGCCGCCGCCAGCCGCCGGAGAGCTGCCGCGCCGGCTGCGCCGCGAGCGCCCGGAGTCCGGCACGGTCGATGCGCCGCGGCGACTGCGGCGCGGAGCTCGCCGCCCGCCCAGGCCGGCGAGGCGGCCGGCGAAGCGGAGGTTCTCCTCGACCGTGAGGAGACCGTCGACGCTGGTCTCCTGGAACACGAGACCCAGCCGGCGCCGGACGGCGCCGCGCTCGCGGACCACGTCGTGGCCGAAGATCGTGGCCTCGCCGCGGGAGGGGGCCAGCAGCGTGGCGAGCAGCAGCATCGCAGTCGTCTTGCCCGCGCCATTGGGACCCAGCAGGCCGACCAGCGCGCCCAGCGGAACCTCCAGGCTCAACGCGTCGAGGGCCCGGACGCTGTCATAGTCGCGCCCGAGCCCCGCGGTGACGATCGCCGGCGACGCGCTCAACGCGGCTCGACGGCAAAGTCGCGATAGACGTAGGCGTCGGCGCCGGCATGCTCGTGCAGCGCCTCGTCGATGAGGTGACGGTGCGGGCTCAATGTGCAGACCGGGTCGGCGTTGGCCGCGTCGCCCGTCAGCGCGAGTGCCTGGCAGCGGCAGCCGCCGAAGTCCACCGCTTTCCGCGGGCAGGTCCGGCACGGCTCCTTCATCCACGCGTCGCCGCGGAAGGCCTCGAACGCGGACGACTCGTGCCAGATCCAGTGGATGGAGTGGTCCTGCACGCTCGGCAGGTCGAGCGACGGGATCGCGTACGCGCCATGGCAGGGCAGCGCCTTGCCGTCGGGCGACTACCACGATGTAGTACCGTCCCCACCCGCCGTAGCACGGCCTTGGGCAGCTCCTCGAAGTAATCGGGGAGCACGAAGGTGATCTGCATCTGCCCCTTGTAGCGCAGCATCCGGTCCTGGGCGATCTCCCGGGCCGTCAGCACCTGCTCGCGGCTGGGCATGAGCGTCGCCCGGTTCTTGAGCCCCCAGCCATAGTACTGCGTGTTGGCGAGCTCGAGCCGGTCGGCGCCCCAGCCGGCGGCGAGGTCGATGATCTCGCCGATGCGGTCGAGGTTGGCGCGGTGGAGCACCACGTTGATCGAGAAGGCGAAGCCCAGCTCCTTGACCAGCGCGATGGCCGCCTGCTTCTGCTTGACCGAGCTCACGCCCGCGATCCGCTCCGCCGTCTCGGCGTCCGCGTCCTGCACCGACACCTGGATGTGCTCGAGGCCGGCCGTCCGGAGCGCCTCGGCACGCTTGCGGGTGAGGCCGAGCCCCGAGGTCACGAGCGTGGTGTAGAGGCCCAGGCTCCGGGCGTGCGTGGCGAGCGCCTCCAGGTCCTTCCGGATGAGCGGCTCACCGCCCGAGAGGCCGAGCTGCAGCACGCCCAGCTCCCGCGCCTGGGTAAACACCCGTTTCCAGTCGTCGGTGCCGATCTCGCTCTCGGCTCGGAGCAGGTCGAGCGGGTTGGAGCAATAGGGGCAGTGGAGCGGACAGCGGTGCGTCAGCTCTGCCAGCAGCGTGGTCGGACGTTCGGTCGTCATTGGATCAGCTCCCTTTCCGCCAGGCGCGACAGGTAGTCGGTCACGTCGGCGGTGACGTCGGTCTGGTAGCGCGCACCGAGGAGCCCCGCGATCTCGGCCACGGTGCGAGTGCCGTCGACCAGCTCGAGGATCTCGCGGCCGGTGTCGTTCAGGAGCACGGCGCCCTCGGGGTACAACAGCACGGGCCGCTGCCGGGCCGGGTCGTAATCCAGCCGGGCCAGCCGCCAGATCCGCGGCACCGAGTCGGGCGAGAGCGTCACGCCGGCTCCTCGCGGTAGGCGTTGTGGATGGTGTCGATCATGGCCCACAGCATCTCCAGCTTGAAGGCCAGCGCCTCGAACACCTTCTGCTGCCGCTCGGGCGTCGTGGCCCAGGCCGCGCACGATGCGGAGCCCGTGGTTCACGTCGCGCGGGGCCTGCACCAGCCGGCTCTTGAAGTAGTCGAGTCCCTCGGGCGGAATCCACGGATAGTGCCGGGGGAACGCCTCGATCCGCTGCTGATGGATCTTGGGCGCGAACAGCTCGGTGAGCGACGACGCGCAGGCCTCCTGCCACGGCTTGCTCCGGCAGAACGTGACGTACGACTCGCAGATGAGCCGCACCGCCGGCAGCACGTGCCGCTCGTCCTCCATCTCCTCGCGCGGGACACCGAGCGCAATGCCGAGCCGGATCCAGAGCTCGATCCCGCCCGTGCCCGGCTCGGTGCCGTCGTGGTCGATGATGCGGCCGATCCACTCACGCCGCACGTCGGCGTCGGGGCAGTTCGACAGGATCGCGGCGTCTTTCCGCGGCACGACGCGCTGATAGGCGAGGCGATTGGTCACCCAGCCCTGGAACTGCCGCTGGCTGAGCTTGCCCTCGTACATGAGCTGGTGAAACGGGTGCTGGACGTAGTACGACCCATGGAACGCGCGCAGGGCCTCCTCGAGCGCCGCCGGCGCGAGCGGACGCTCGAGGACCGGGATCGGTGGCCGAGGTGGCGTGGCGAGCTGCGAGGCGGCGAGCGTGGTCGTCATGGTCGGGCCTCAGAGGGTGAATCGCATGCCGTCGACGCCGATCCGGAGACCGGCCTGCTCGACCAGGGCCCGCTCGGGCGCATCCTCGAGCAGCATGGGATTGGTGTTGTTGATGTGCGTGTACACCCGGTGCCGACTCGGCAGCGCGGCCGAGCCGGACCAGGCTGCCGTCGGGTCCGGAGACCGGCAGATGATCCATCTGACGCGCCGTGCGCTCGCCGATGCCCAGTCCGATCAGCTCGTCGTCGGTCCAGAACGTCCCGTCGAACAGTACGAGGTCCGCGCCGCCCAGGCGGGCGAGCAGGGCGTCGTCCAGGTCGCCGCAGCCGGGGACGAAGGCGCAGGTGCCGCCGGTATGCTCGTCCTGCACCAGGAGCCCCACCGTGTGGGCCGGGCGCTCCTCGCGGGCGAACCGCGGAGGGCCCGCGGGCACCGGGAAGCAGGTCACCCGGAGCCCGCTCGGCGTTCCGTCGCGATAGCAGAGCCCGAGCGGCTGGTCGGGCACGAGCTCGGTGACGGTGACCTCGGCGAACGCCCGGGTGACGGGGAGCAGCCGCGAATCGTCCTCGATGACCCGCCGGACCGCGTCGGTGGCGGCCACCTGCAGCCGCCGCGCCTCGCGCAGGAGCACGATACCAAGCGTGTGGTCGAGCTCGGCGTCGGTCAAGACGATGCCCTCGACCGGCACATGCCGGGCCCGGCGGGCGCCGGCGTGTGGAGGCGGCCGAGCTGCGCATGGACGTCGGGCGAGGCGTTGAGGAGAAACCATCGCGCGCCATCGCCGCTCACGGCGACGGACGACTGGCTCCGCGGGATCGCGCGCCGCGGGTCCTCACGAGCCACCCGGCAGGACGGGCACCAGCAATTCCACTGGGGGAAGCCCCCACCGGCGGCGGTACCGAGGAGAACGATGTGCATGGGAAACGACGGGGGCGGAGGGGGCGGAAAAGACTGAGGGGCCCGCTTTCGCGAGCCCCTCAGATCAGTCTTTCGCCTTACAGGGTCGCGACGTACGCGGTGACTTCCATCGTGACGGCGACGATCTCGGCCTCGGGCTTGGTCCACTTCATGTTTTCGTCCTCCGAGAGGGTTGTGGAACGGACTGACGATTGGGTGTTACCACCCAGTCGGATCGTTGGAGGACCCGACGACGCCCGCTTAAACGCAGGTGGTGTGCCAGAATGTTTGGGGTGATCGATTGTTGCGTAAGCTAGATGCAGGGGTGGTTTGCGTCGATTCTGCCGGACGAGCTCCGGTGCGTAGGAGTTGGGGGATAGCACCCGATTGGGTGATTTCACCCACCCACCAGCGCGAGTCATCCTCAGCGAAGCGAAGGAGCCCTGCCTTAGGTCATGGCTCCTTCGCTTCGCTCAGGATGACGCTGAACGGTGTCTCCGCCCACGCCTCTCACTGGATCCCGTGCTTCTTGAGCCGATACCGCAGCGTATCCCGGCTGATCCCCAGCCGCTGGGCCGCCCGGGTCTGGTTGCCCTCGCATTCCCGCAGCGCCTGCCCGATGAGCGTGCGCTCCCATTGCTCGAGCGGCATGCCGGGGGAGGAAATCCCGGATACTCACCGCTAGGACGGCCTGCGGCAGCCCACTCGCACCAGGGGCTCGCTGGCGCAGCGGACGCGGCCGACGGCGATGCCGATGCTCCCCGAGCCCCGCCGGGCGTGCCGAGCCACAGGTGCTCTACGTCCAACGTCGTTCCCCGGCTCCAGAGCACCGCGCGCTCGATCACGTGGCTCAACTCGCGCACGTTGCCCGGCCACCGGTACTCCGCGAGCAGCGCGCGGGCGCGGGTGTCGCGCACCTCCTTCCCGTACTTGGCGTTGAACCGCTCGAGGTAGTGCTGGGCCAGCAGCAGGATGTCG
>CAWDPF010000007.1:0-670275 GCA_963804125.1 uncultured Gemmatimonadales bacterium | reverse complement strand
TACCGGCTGGAGCGCGAAGTCGGGCGCGGGGGCATGGCCACGGTCTACCTCGCCCACGACCTCAAGCACCGGCGAAGCGTCGCTCTCAAGCTGTTCCATCCCCAGCTCGCGGCCGCCCTCGGTCCCGAGCGCTTCGAGCGCGAGGTCGACATCGCGGCCCGGCTCAGCCACCCCCACATCCTGGCGCTCTATGATTCGGGCCGAGTGCCCGCATCCGCGGACGACCACGGCGTGCTCTACTACGTCATGCCGTTCGTCAGCGGTGAGTCGCTGCGGGCCCGGCTCCAGCGCGAGGGCGCGCTCCCCGTCGACGAGGCAGTGCGGATCGCGCTCGACGTGGCCGGCGCGCTCGCGTACGCCCACGCGCAGGGCATCGTGCATCGGGACATCAAGCCCGAGAACGTGATGATGCACGAGGGCGAGGCGATGGTCACCGACTTCGGCATTGCCAAGGCCCTGAGCGAGGCGGACAGCGCGGTGCTCACGCGGACCGGCTTCATCGTCGGGACCCCGGCGTATATGAGCCCGGAGCAGGCCGCGGGCGACACGATGGACGGCCGGAGCGACGTGTACAGCCTGGCGTGCGTGCTGTTCGAGATGCTCACCGGCGGCCAGCCGTTCGAAGGCGGAGCGCTCGCGGCGCTCACGCGGCGGCTGGCGGAGCCGCCGCCTTCGATGCGGGTGCGGCGGAGCGACATTCCGATGGCGATCGACCGCGTAGTGGCCGAGGCGCTGTCTCGCGCGCCCGAGGCGCGCCGGACGGCGGTGGAGTTTGCGGCCGCGCTCCGGTCGGCCGCGGCGCTGCCCACGCCTTCCCCGGCGGCCTCGGCCAGCGCGCCGGCCGACAGCCGCGCGCCCGCCGCGGCGGCCGAGACTCCCGCCGGCGGCGGGTCGATCGTCGTGCTGCCGTTCACGAACCTCAGCCCGGACCCGGAGTCGGAGTATTTCAGCGACGGGATGACCGATGAGCTGATCAGCGCTCTGACCCGGGTCGAGGGCCTCCGCGTGGTCTCGCGTACATCCGCCTTTGCGTTCAAGGGCAAGCCCCAGGACGTCCGCGCCATCGGGTCGCAGCTCAACGTCCGGGCCGCGCTCGAGGGGAGTGTCCGGACGGCCGGGCGGCGGCTCCGAGTCACCGTGCAGCTCACCGATTGCATTTCAGGCTACCAGCTCTGGTCGGAGGCGTACGACCGCGACGTCGAGGACGTGTTCCGGATCCAGGAGGAGATCTCGCGCGCCATCGTGAGCGCCCTCCGCGTGCGGCTGCTCGGTCCCGAGGTCACCCGCCTGGTGCGACCGGCCACCGACGACCTGGAGGCCTACACGCTCTATCTCAAGGGGCGCCAGCTCTGGAATCGCCGGACGGAGGAGTCGCTCCGACTCGGCCTCCGGCACTTCGAGCGCGCGCTGGAGCGCGACCCGAACTACGCCATGGCATACTTCGGGCTGGCAGACTCCTACTGTCTGCTCGGCTTCTACACGGCGCTGCCGCCGGAGGAGGCGTTTCCCCGGGCCCGGTCGGCCGCGCTGCGGGCGCTCGAGCTCGATCCCAAGCTCACCGAGGCGCTCCCGACAATCGCCTACGTGAACATGTATCACACCTGGAACTGGGGGGAGGCCGAGCAGGAATTCCGGGCGGCGATCCGGGGCAATCCCGGCTACGCGACCGGCCATCAATGGTACGGCAACTTCCTCGCGGTGCTGGGCCGCTTCGACGAGTCGATCGCCGAATTCGGCAAGGCGGTGGCGCTCGACCCGCTCTCGCCGATCAAGGGGGCGGCGCTCGCGTGGGGCTACTACTTCGGCCGACGGTACCGAGAGGCAATCGAGTTGGCCCGCCGGGCGCTGGAGCTCGATCCCGCAATGGCCGTGACCCACCTCTGGCTTGGCATGGCGCTCGACCAGGCCGGCGCGACCGATGATGCGGTCCGGTCCTACGAGGAGGGCGTGCGCCACTCGAAGGGTGAGCCGCTCGGGCTGGCCTTCCTGGCGCACGGTCTGGCCCGGGCCGGACGCATCGATGAAGCGCGAGCCCGGCTGGTGGAGCTGGAGGAGATGCGGAGCCGCCGGTACGTCTCGGCCTACGACCTGGCCGTGATCCACACCGGACTGGGCGACGCTGAGGCCGCGCTCGACCTCCTGCAGAGGGGGTACGAGGAGCGGACCCACTGGATGGCGCTGCTCCAGGTGGAGCCGCGGCTCGATCCGCTCCGGTCGCACCCCCGCTTCGTCCGGCTGCTCCAGGCGATGCGCCTCGGGCCAGCCTGAAGCCCGAGCCCGCCGCCTCCGCGCGACGCTGATGCGCTGAAAAGCTGTCTTTCGGCCGGCCCGTCGGCTTGTTCAAAGCCACTCTGCCGGTTATGCTTACGGGCTTATGTTCGAAGAGCTATCTCAGAAACTGAACGACACGCTCCAGAAGCTCACTGGACGTGGTGTCCTGACGGAAGATGCGGTCAGGGAGGGGCTCCGGGAGATCCGCCGGATCCTGCTCGAGGCCGACGTCAGCTTCGACCTCACGCGCGAGTTTCTGGAGCGGGTGCAGGCCCGGGCGGTCGGGGTCACGGCGCTCAAGGAAGTCCGGCCGGGCCAGCAGATCGTCAAGATCGTCTACGACGAGCTCGTGGCGCTGCTCGGCGAGAAGCAGGCGCCGATCACGCACGCCACGGTGCCGCCGACGATCATTCTGCTCGTCGGGCTCCAGGGCTCGGGCAAGACCACCACGGCGGGCAAGCTCGCCAAGCGGCTCAAGCTGGAGCAGAAGGCCCCGTACCTGGTCGCGGCCGACGTGTACCGTCCGGCGGCCATCGACCAGTTGCAGACGCTCGGCAAGCAGATCGACGTCGGGGTCCACGCCGACACCGCGTCGAAGGACGTGGTCAAGATCGTCCGGCAGGGCATCGTCGAAGCGGGCAAGGCGCGGGCACGGACGGTCATCGTCGACACGGCCGGCCGGCTCCAGATCGACGACGAGATGATGGACGAGCTCAAGCGGCTCAAGGCCGCCGTCTCGCCGCACGAGATCCTGCTGGTGGCCGACGGGATGACGGGCCAGGACGCGGTCCGGATCGCGCAGGGCTTTCACGACGCCCTCGGCGTCACCGGCGTGATCCTGACCAAGATGGACGGCGACGCCCGGGGCGGCGCGGCGCTTTCGATCTACGGGGTCACCAAGGCGCCGATCAAGTACATCGGCGTGGGCGAGAAGCTCGACGCGCTCGAGCCGTTCTATCCCGACCGGCTCGCGGGCCGCATCCTCCAGCAGGGCGACATCCTGTCGCTCGTCGAGAAGGCGCAGGGCGCGGTCGACGAGAAGGAAGCCGAGCGGCTGGCGAAGAAGGTCACCTCGAAGAAGGGGATGGACCTCGAGGACTTCCTCAACGCCATGCGCCAGATGCAGAAGATGGGGCCGCTCAAGGGCGTGCTCGGCATGCTCCCGGGGATCAATCCGGCCATGCTGCAGGCGGCCAAGATCGACGACAAGAAGCTCAAGCACGTCGAGGCCATCGTGCTCTCGATGACGGCCAAGGAGCGCTCGAACCCGGATCTCATCAACGGGAACCGGCGGCTCCGGATCGCCAAGGGCAGCGGGCGCACGGTCCAGGAGGTGAACACGCTGCTCGCGCAGTTCAAGCAGATGCAGAAGGTCATGAAGAGCGTGGGAAAGACCGGGGGGAAGGGCATGAAGCTCCCCTTTGGGCGTGGACCTTTCCCCGGTTAAACCCACACACCTAGCAATAGGACCAGGAACGGACATGGCAACTCGGATTCGCCTGCGTCGCGTCGGCCGCAAGAAGCTCCCGCTGTACCGGATCGTGGTTGCCGACCAGGAAGCGCCCCGCGATGGGCGGTTCATCGAGATCATCGGCACCTACAACCCCAAGGGGTCGACGATCGCGGAGAAGGTCACGGTCGACGCCGACAAGGCGCGCCAGTGGATCTCGAAGGGCGCCACGCCGTCGGAGACGGTGCAGTCGCTGCTCAAGCAGGCCGGGGTGTTCAAGGCCGCCGCCACGGTCTGATGCCTGCCGACGCCCGCCACATGGTGGTGGGCCGGCTCAGGAAGCCGCACGGACTGAAGGGCGACCTGACGCTGTTCCCGATCACCGACGCGCCTGACACGGTGTTCGCGCCGGGACGGGCGGTGTGGCTGGTGGGGCTGGACGGGGAGACGGTGGCGGGACCGGTGACGATCGAGCGCAGCCGGTCGTATCACCGGGAGTGGCTGATCAAGTTCGCGGGCGCCGACCGGCGCGAGGCGATCGACCCGTGGCGGGGGCTGTTCCTGGCGGTCCCGGCCGACGAGCTGGCCCCGCCCGAAGGCGACGAGGTGTACCTCCACGAGCTCGACGGCTTCGCGGTGCGGCTGCCCGACGAGACCCCGCTCGGCCTGGTCAGCGCGGTGTACGAGCTGCCGTCCGGACTGATGATCGAGGTGCAGGGCCCGAAGCGCGAGTTCCTGCTGCCGTACAAGAAGGAGTTCGTGCGGGAGGTCGACCGGGCGGGGCGCCGGCTGGTGGTGACGCCGCCGGAGGGGCTGATCGAGTAGGGCGGTCGGACGGGCAGGCGGTCGGGCGGTCAGATGCCGGGCCAGTGTTGAGATCCCTCACCGAGTTTGGGATGACCGAGCGGGATACCAGTTCGGACTACCCGACCGCCCGACCGCCTGAGCGCCCGACCGTCTTGTTGACGATCGACGTGGTCACCCTGTTCCCCGAAGTCGTGGCCCCGTTCACGGCGACGAGCATTCCGGGGCGGGCCGCGGCGGCCGGACTGGTGAAGTTCAATCTCGTGCAGCTGCGGGACTTCACCCACGACCGGCACAACACCGTCGACGACTACGCGTACGGCGGCGGCGCGGGGATGGTGCTCAAGCCGGAGCCGTTCTTCGAGGCGGTCGAGAGCCTCGGGCCGGTGGAGTCGGTGGTGCTGCTCTCGGCGCGGGGCCGGCGCTTCGGGCACGACGACGCGGTGCGGTTCTCGCTCCGCACGCGGCTCACGCTGCTCTGCGGCCACTACAAGGACGTGGACCAGCGGGTGGCCGACGGGCTCGGGGCCGAGGAGCTGTCGGTGGGCGACTTCGTCCTCTCGGGCGGCGAGCCTGCGGCGATCTGCGTGCTGGACGCGGTGGTGCGGCTCCTCCCGGGCGTCCTCGGCGACCACGAGAGCGCGAGCGGCGATTCGCACTACGACGGGCTGCTGAGCCCGCCCAGTTACACCCGGCCGCCGGAGTATCGCGGCCTGGCCGTTCCGGAGATCCTGCGCTCGGGGGATCACGCCCGGATCGAGGCGTGGCGGCTGGCGGAGGCCGAGCGGTTGACGCGCGAGCGGCGGCCGGATCTGTGGGGTCGGCGTGAGGGACCCGAGTCATCCTGAGCGAAGCGAAGGAGCCATGCTTCGAGGCATGCCCCCTTCGCTTCGCTCAGGGTGACTGGGGACGAGCAGGGAAGCGGTTCAACGATTCACCAGGCGCCACACGGCGCGGAGGATTCGACGATGCAGCGGTTGGCAGAAGTGGCCCGTGAGGGCTTGCGCACGGACATTCCTGCATTCGAGCCGGGCGACACCGTCAAGGTCATGGTCCGTGTCCGCGAGGGCGACAAGGAACGGCTCCAGGCGTTCGAGGGCATCGTCATCGCCAAGCGGGGCGGCGGGATCAGCGAGAACTTCACCGTCCGGAAGGTGTCGGCCGGCGTCGGCGTCGAGCGGGTGTTCCCGATCCACAGCCCCACGATTGCCTCGCTCGAGCTGGTGCGTCGCGGCCGGGTCCGCCGCGCCAAGCTCTACTATCTCCGTGCGCTGAGCGGCAAGGCCGCGCGCATCAAGGAGAAGCGCGAGGGCTGAGCGGTGTCCCTCCGCCCCTCGCTCCAACGGGAACGGGCGGCCTGGGCCGAGGAGACGCTCCTCGTGGGCGTCGATGAAGCGGGCCGCGGACCACTGGCAGGACCAGTGGTTGCCGCGGCCGTCGTCTTTCCCCCCGGCTGCCGCGCGGTGCGCGGCCTCCGAGACAGCAAGATCCTGCCGCCCCGCGTGCGCCTCGCCCTCGCGCTTCGGATCCGCGCCCGAGCGCTCGGCTTCGGCGTAGGCGCCGCGTCCTCGCACGAGATCGACCGGCTCAACATCCGGGTCGCATCGGCGCTCGCGATGCACCGCGCCATCCGCGCCCTCCTCCGCTGCCCCCGGCTCACTGGGCGGCTGCACCGCATCCTGATCGACGGGCTGCCGCTGCCCGAGGTCGGCTACCCCCACGACGCCCTCGTGGACGGCGACGCGCGCTGCCAGTCCATCGCGGCCGCGGCCATCCTGGCCAAGACGGTCCGCGACCGGCTGATGGCACGGCTTGCCCAGCGCCACCCGGGCTACGGCTGGGACACCAACATGGGCTACGGCACCGAGGAGCATCAGGAGGGGCTTCAGGCACTCGGACCCACCTGCCACCATCGGCGCACGTTCGCCCCCGTCGCCCAGCTCAAGCTCTTCTGAGCCCTTCGCAGGTCACGCGGCCCTGATCGTCAAAGCCGTGCACCGCCCGCCGAAGCTCTCCGCGAGGAGCAGCACCGCCGGGGCGCGGGGCGTCATCGGCTCGAGCGCCAGCGTACAGCGGGGCAGCGCCGGATCGAGCCGCCGGGTGTTGAGCGTGGGCGGGACGATGCGCTCGCGGAGCGCCACGATCGTGGCTACCGTTTCCACCGCCCCGCATGCGCCGAGCAAATGCCCGAGCGCGGGTTTGAGCGAGGTCAGCGGGACATCGGAGAAATCGCCGCCCAGGAGAGCGAGGAGCCCCAGACATTCCGCCGCATCGTTCACCCGCGTCCCGGTGCCGTGCGCCTTGATCCAGCCGAGCGACGATGGTGACATGTGGTGGAGAGCCGCCCGCGCCGCGGCGGTCACGCCGCGCCCATCCGGATCCGGACCCACCATCCCGTAAGCCTCGCAACAGGAGCCCGTTCCCACGATGATGGCGAGCGGAGACGCTCCCCGCCGCCGCGCGTGTCGCTCGCGCTCGAGCACCAGGGCGCCGGCACCTTCACCCAGCACGGTGCCGGACCGCGCCGGGTCGAACGGTCGGCAGCCGCCGGCGTCGGCCAGGACGCCACCGGCGGCGAACGTCGCCAGCACGGTCTCCTCGAGCGGGCACTCGGCGCCACCGGCCACCACGACGTCGGCCCGGTCAACCCGGAGCCGCTCGACCGCCTCGATAATCGCGACTGCCGCTGACACGCTGCCCGCCGACAGGTGCAGGACGTCACCCTCGATGCCGTGGGCGTTGGCGAAGGCAGCGCCACCGGCCCCGGGCATGAACCTGACCAGATGCGACGGATGCCCAATCCAGTCGCCCGTGGGGCGTGAGCGCGCCGCGGCCACCATCTCCGCGAGCGGACCGAGCGAGCTCCCCTCGAGGATGGCGCAACGAGAAGGCGCGGGCGGCGCCGTCCCGAATCCGGCCTGTTGCCACGCTTCCGCGGCCGCGGTGGCGAAAAGACTCGCACTCCGCTCCAGTCGCCGTGTCATCGGGTTCCTGGCCGGCGTGGGGCACGTCCCGGCAGTCCATCGGCTGGGGGCGGCCAGGGGAGTCACCGCGCCGCGGCCCTCGACGAGGAGGGACCGGAGCGCCGGCACGCCCACGCCGGCTGCGCTCACCGCGCCGATGCCGGTGACCCAGACTTCCTCTCGCCAGCTCATCGGGCCTCCTCATCGAGGCGCGCCACGGCCTCCTGGAGTCGGGCCGTTGCTACGCGGCTGAGCCCGTCGGATCCATCGAGGACACGCGCGAGCAGCGCGAGATCCGGAGGCCCGCTCTCGGGCGACTCGATCCGGTACCAGCCGTGGGTGCGGAGCAGGTAGCTGCGCTCGGCGCCCGGCGGTACCGGGGGGACCCGCATCGATACGAGCAGGCTGTCGCCGGTCTCCAGGGTGTGGGCCGCGCCGTCGGCCCGCGCGATCGTGGCGAGACGGCTCCGGCCGCCCGCATCCAGGGCCGTCTCCGGACGCAGCTCGTGCACGGTCACCGGAAGCTCCGGCGAGAAATCGATCGCCGCGTGGTCCACGAGCCAGAACGACGGCACCGATTCGAGCCGGACGATCACCGTATCGCCCACGACGCCAGTCAGATCGAGGAGCACAACTTGTCGCTTGGACACCTCCGGGCCGGCTTCCCATGCGAGTCCTTGGGGCTTCCAGCGCTCGCCTGCTCGGACGGACACGCCGAGGAACGCCTGTCGCGCGATCCCCGCGCCAAGGGCCCGGGCCATGGCCGGACTGGCGTCCAGCGAGTCGTACCACGCCTGAGTCGCGGCCCCGTGCGCCGCCACGAACCGTCCCATGAGCGCCGCGGCCCAGGGCGTGTTGTTGGCGTCGAGGACGAGCCTGGCGCGCATGGCGCCGGCCGGGCGGAGGAAGCGGAGCTCGAGGCCATCCCGGCGGTCGGCGGCACGGGCGGAATCGCGGCCCGCGGGGCTCGACTCCCAATGCCACCCATCGGCCTCACGCACGCGTGACAGCGCGTCCCGGCCGGCGAAGTCGCGCGCAGCGACCGGCGCGGCGGGGGCAGTGATCGTGTGGAGCGCACCTGACGCATCGGGCGATACCGTCGAGCCGGCGGGCGCGTCGACCGCCAGCACGCTGAGCGCGTCGAGATAGTCGGTCTCCGCGAGCTCGTTGGCCACCTTGAGCCGCAGGAACCCGTTCACGGGTGTCGCGTAGGTGAGATTGTCCACGTCGGTGCGGGCGAGGCCGCGAGAGATCGCTCCACCAAAGGTGCCGGAGTCGAGACGCCAGCCTCGGCCGTCCCAGCTGTAGACCAGTGGGCAGGAGTAGACCCCGTCGCCACCCGATCCGCCGCCCGAGCCTCCCCCGTCGCCACCACCCGACAGGGACGGCGAATCTGAGCTGGCTGCGGCGGCCACAACGGCGGCGGTCACGCCGAGCCCGACGACCAGCAAGGCCGTCTTCCCGACACTCACACGCTGGACAGCGATCGACCGGACGTCGGCCAGCGGGATGCGAATGGGGTCGGCGGGATCGCTCGCGTGGGTGGTTCCACCGCGGTGCTTGCCCCCATCGGGCCAGCCGGTCAGGGTGTCGCCGGTGATCCGCGGGCGATGCACCACGACGGTGCTGCCGCCGGCGAGGGTGACCCGGGCCGATGAAGGCCTCCGGACGGCCAGCACCTCGGACGGTGCGGCGGCTTGGGTGTGCCAGCTCGAACAGGCGGCCGCGGACCCGAGAACCAGGGAAATCGACAGTCGCCCGGCGCGGGCCAACCTGGGAGGGGGATGGGCGGTCATGGCGGTCTCCGGCGTGGGGGGTCGAAGTGAACCGCCTCCAATTCCGCAGGAGCGCCTCAAGTTTCCGTCAAGCGGCTGCCGGGCCCACGCCCATTACATTCCGCGCATGCACCCCAAGCCTGTCCGGGCCGCCATCGTGCTGCTGCTAGCGGTTCCCCCCCTCACGGCCCAGTCCAACCTCGAGCGCGTCGTCAACGGCGCCTTCACCGCCTCGCACGACTACGACCTGATCCACCAGCGCATCGAAGTGGGCAACTTCGACTGGGATTCGACCACCTTCGACGGCCGCGTCACCACCACGCTCGTTTCCCTTCGGCCGGCCCTGGATTCGATCGTGCTCGACATGGGACGCACGCTCGAGGTCCGAAGCGTCACGCCGTCGTGCCGCGCGGGGCGGCGCTGCCCCGGCCTCGCGTACACTCGGCCAGGAGACTCGCTCGTGGTCCGACTCGGCCAGCCTGCGGCCCTCGGTGACACCGTTCGGTTCAGGGTGGACTATCACGGCCGGAACCGGCAGGGCTATGGACTCTATTTCTTCAAGGGCGATGGGCGTCCCCACCGCCCCGAGCAGGTGTACAGCGGCGGCGGCACCGACGGTAACCCACGCTGGATACCCACCTGGAGCGGGCCGGCGGACAAGGCCACGTGGGACATGATCGCGACGCTGCCGGCACGGCTGACCGTCGTCTCCAACGGCCGGCTCGTGAGCACGCGCCCCGCCCCGCGCGGCGAGCGCACCACCCACTGGCGGCAGGAGCGGCCGGCGTCGACGTACCTGATCTCGCTCGCCGCTGCGCCGTTCGTGAAGCTCAGCGATCGATGGCGCGGCATACCGGTGGACTACTACGTCTACCGCGAGGACAGCGCCCGCGCCCGACCGCTCTTCGGCGTCACCCCGGACATGATGGAGGTGTACAGCCGGCTCACCGGCGTGCCGTATCCCTGGCCCAAGTACGCACAGGTCACCGTGGCGGACTTCGTCGGCGGCATGGAGAACGTGAGCGCCACGACGCTGGTCGACTGGCTCCCCGACGCCCGGGCCTACCGCGACCGGCCGTGGTACCGCGAGTCGCTCATCCCGCACGAGCTGGCCCACCAGTGGTTCGGCGACCTCGTGACGGCGGAGAACTGGGCGAATTACTGGCTCAACGAAGGGATGGCCGAATTCATGCCCGGCCAGTACTGGGGCGTGAAGCAGGGGCCACACGCCGAGCAGGACTACTACCTGGCGGAGTACCGGCAGTTTCTCGCGCTCGACGCACGCCGCCGGATGCCACTCGCCACCTACAATTCCAACAACGTCTATCCCAAGGGCGCGCTGGTCCTCGAGATGCTGAAGGCGCACCTGGGGCCCCAGCGGTTCTGGGCGGCAATGCGCCGGTATCTCACGCGCCACGCCTACGGTGCGGCCACGAGCGACGACCTGCGGCAGGCGGTGCTGGACGCCACCGGCCAGAGCCTGCCGTGGTTCTGGTCCCAGTGGATCTACTCGGCGGGGTATCCGGCATTCGCGGTCACGTCCGTCTACGACACCGCCGCGCATGCGCTCACGCTCGAAGTGCGGCAGACGCAGACGGACACGGCCACGGCGGACAGCACGGGCCTCCGCTACGCGACCCCGCTCGTCTTTCGCGCGCCGCTCACGATCCGGGTCGGCACCGCCGCGGGCGACGTCGTCCGCAAGATGACGATCGACCAGCGCGAGCAGCGCGTCCGGATCGACAGCCTGCCCGCCGCACCCACCATGGTGGCATTCGACGACAGCAACGCCGTCCTCAAGTCGCTCGTCTTCGAGCAGCCCACGCCGTGGCTCGCGACGCTGCTCGAGCGCCATCCGCACCTCTGGCAGCGGGCCTGGGCCATCGCGCAGCTCGGGAGCCGGCTGACAGACACGCTCGCTGGCGCGGCGCTGGCGCGGGCCGCGAGCGGGGCAGACTACTTTCTTACCCGCGCCGATGCCGCCCGGGCCCTCGGCGGGTTTCCGGTGGCGGTGGCCCTGCCCGCGCTGGAGGCCGCGGCACGCGACACGTCCGCCGAAGTGCGCGAAGCGGCGGTCACGGCGTTGGGCGCGGTCGGTGGTGAGCGCGCGTTGGCGGTGGCACGGGACGCGTGGCGCGCCGACCCGAGCGATCAGGTGCGCGCGAACGCTCTGCTCGCTCTCGTCAGGCTGGGCGGCGCGGGCGCCCGCGAGGCGGTGCTCCAGGGTCTCGAGACGCCGTCATACCGGGAGGCGATTCAGAACGTGGCCGTCGCCGCGGTCGTGCAGCATCCCGACTCCGGGCCTCGTCCGGGCTCTCTCCCGGCAGCTCGCTGCGCAGCCCTTCCCCGCCATCGGTCTGGCGGTGCTCACATCGCGCGGAGACACGACTGCGCGTGCCGAGGTGCGGCGGGCGCTCGACGACGCGCGCGCGTGGGTGCGGGAGTGGGTGCTGGCGGCGTTGGAGGATCAGCTGGAGGCGAAGGATGCGGTGGCGCTGCTGCGGGAGACCGAGCCGGCACTGCGACTGCCGGAGGCGCGTACCGACGTCACGCGGGCGATCAGCCGCCTGGCCCGCCCGCCGAGCTGACGCTCAGGCGGCGCGCGGGATGCGGTCGAGCTCGCGCGCGATGATCTCCGATTCCGCTGTCGGCTGGCCGCCGTGCAGGCCGCACAGGATCGGCCGGACGTTCCACGGCAGCATGCCCTCCGCTACCCACGCGGGATCCAGTGCGTGCAGATACCCCGCCACCCGGATGCGCGCCTGGGTCTCGTCGTCGAGCCCCTGATGCCGCGCCGACTCCGCCGCAGACTCGGCCACCCGCTCGGCGTAGCTCTCGCCCGACGGGTCCACCACCGCCAGCAGATCACCCCAGGCACGGACGCTCGCCGGATAGTCGCCGCCCCGGCCGGCAGCCGGTGCGCGTGCGGGCTTGAGCCGCTCCAGGTCGGCCGTGGCCTGCGCCATCAGCGCTACGGCGTCCGTCGTCCGGCCGAGCGCCGCGAGCACGAGCGCGAGCTCACGCGTGGCCTCGGCTTCGCTCAGGGCGCAGCGGGACGTCGACGCCACCTCGATCGCCAGACGCAGGCGTGTCTGGGCGGTCGGGAGCTCGCCCATTCTTCGGAATACTCCGCCCAGCACCCGGTACGCGTCGGCCAGCTCGAGCGGTGCGTGCAGCTCGTCGAAGATGCTCGCCGCCGTTTCGGCGGCCGCCCGTGCCTCGCGCAGGCGACCGAGCCCGGTCAGGGCCTCGGCGTGATTCATCACGGCCTGGCCGCGGAGGTGGAGGTCGCCCGTAAGGTGCACGGCCTGGAGGCAGAGGCGGAGGTAACGATCGGCGTCGTGCCATCGCCGGAGGTCGATGCTGATGACGCCGAGGTTGTGGTAGGCGACGGCGCAGCCCTGCTCGTTCGCGGCGCGAAGGAATCCCGTGAGTGAGCGCTGGTAGCGGTCGAGCGCCTCGGTATAGTCGCCCTGGGTGCTGGCGACCGTGGCGAGGTTCTGCTCGATGCGGCCGAGGAGATCCGGATCGGTCGCGAGCGCCTCCGCCTGGCGGAAGAGGGCGTGCGCCTCGCCGAACCGCTCGTCGAGGAGGTCGATACCACCGGCGGTATTCAGTGCCTCCGCCACGAGGTCGTCGTCGCCCGCCTCCCGCGCCACCGCTTCGCTTTGCGCGCACAACGCCCGGGCCGCGTCGTTCTCCTGCCGCCGGCAGCGCACGACCGCGAGCCGCCGCAGCGCCTCCGCGGCCACCCGGCGATCACCGACAACGGTGGCTGCCGTGATGGCCGCGTCGTAGGCGCCCGCGGTCTCCTGGAGGTAGCCCTTCCGATCGTACTCGCGGGCGACCTGCAGCAGCCACTCGGGCGACGACGAGCGCGAGGCCAGCGCGGACTCCACGCCGGCCTCGCGGTCGCCGAACAGGCTTACCACGCTACCGCGTAGCGGGAAAAGTGTTCGAGGCTGCCGGTGACCTTGCGGCCGAGCAAGTCATCGAGCGAGGTCACGTAGGACAGGATGGCGAGCAGGTCCGTGGTATACGCGACCCGCTTGGGAAGCAGGCTGCCGAGCAGTGGGCAGTTGGCGTAGCTGAGGGTGAGCTTCGCTGGCTTGCCGGCGGCAAACTGCAGCCCTTCGGGCTGGAGCTTGACCGAGTTGACGGTGCCGACCGGCGCCTCGCCGCTGATGACCACCGGCCCGGCGAGCGCTCCCGCCGGCACCGTGAGCTTGTGCGGGCCGATCACCAGTGTTCCGCCCTGGGCACCGATCGTCGCCGAGGCCGAGGCGTAGGGCAGGGGGTTGCAGGCCAGGAGGCCGCTGCCGATGGAGGTACCGAGCAGACCGTCGCCGGACAGGAGCGACGTGGACGGGACGGGGTCGGCGCCTGGGCCGGTCGGGCCATCCTCCAGGGAGGAGCAGCTCACGAGGCTGACCGCGCCGGCGAGGACCAGGGCGGACAAGAGAGGGAAGCGCTTCACGGCTGCACTCCGGTAGAGGGTGGCTCGTCATGCGACGTTACCGCGGCACGGATTGCTCCGGCCGCCGACCGCAACGACCCGACCCTCGGGGCCCTCAGGGTGGGGAGTGCGGTGGACGCGGGATTCGATCCAGCACATCGCCTTATCGGCAAGCCGTATACCTGACTCCAGGCGGGTGCAGGTTACGGGCTGGGCCGGGGGCTGGCCGGCGAGTTCTTGTATTTGGCTTTGGGGAACAACGAGTTAGCGAAGGGTCGACCGGATCCTGAGCGCATGAAAATTTCGCTGCCGGCCTGCAAGTTTGGTCCACCGCGCCAAGGGTTGCGCTCCGCCTATCCCCAGGACGGGCGGGACTCGCAAAACACGGGTAACGGCTCAGGCACTCGACTCGCGAAGCCACCCGATGACAGGCTGGACTTCCCCGGCCGCCGCGGCCGGATCCGCGAGCCGGGGCAGGGTCACGATCCGGTCGATCCCGGCCAACCGCGCTATGGCGGCCGCATTCATCCCGGTCGATGAATCCGGAGTCTCCGGCGCGGTGATCACGACGCCCGCGACCTCGAGTCCGGCGAGCTCCAGCGCGCCCAGCGTGAGCAGGGTGTGGTTGATCGTGCCGCCCCGGTCCGTGGCCATCACTAGCGCCGACGCGCCGAGCGCGCGGGCCAGATCCACCACCGTCCACTCCCACGTCATCGGGGTCAGGAGCCCGCCCACGCCTTCGACCAGGACCACCTCCGCGCCGGTGCTCAGCGCCTCCAGGCGAAGGAGGATCGCGTCGAGGTCGATCGTTTCGCCGGCGGCGTCCGCCGCGAGGGCCGGGGGCAGCGGTGCGGGGAACCGGTAGAGTGCACCGAGGGGCTCGGCCTGACCGGTGGCGGCGGCCAGTAGCGCGCCGTCCTCGAACAGTGCGGTGGCGTCGGAGCAGCCGGTCTCGACCGGCTTGATCGCCACCACGCGCCGTCCCGCCGGTCACGAGCGCGTTGCCCAGTGCGCGGCCGATCCAGGTCTTACCGAC
This sequence comes from uncultured Gemmatimonadales bacterium, assembly GCA_963804125.1. Classification (GTDB taxonomy): domain Bacteria; phylum Gemmatimonadota; class Gemmatimonadetes; order Gemmatimonadales; family GWC2-71-9; genus CAVVWJ01. The sequence goes on along the minus strand of CAWDPF010000007.1, from coordinate 655,520 downwards.
GCCCGTGTCGGTGCCGGTGATGAGCAGGGTGGTCACGCACCTCGCTCCGCGTCGAGCACCCGCAGCGCTGCCTCCGCCACCCGTCGCCCCAGCCGCGTTCCCGCCTCGTTGTCGAACGGGTAGTGCACGCCGGCCCACACGCGCGACGCCGTCGCCTCGCGGGCCAGGCTGTCGAGCGCTGCTTGCTCGGCCGGGACGAGGTGGCCCAGCACCATCGCGCCGGTCGCGAACAGGGTCGCGTGCGCCGAGGGATAGGCCGGGAAGTCGGGGAGCGGGATCGAGAGGTCGAGCGTGGAGTCGACCTCGGAGGGCCGGGGCGACCAGTAAGTCAGCTTCGCGTCCCAGCAGGCGATGGTCGCGTCCGAGAGCGCCATGTTGAGGTACATGAGTACCCGCGCCGCATCAGGCTCGGACAGGTGCCGGCGGAGGATGACGTCGCCGGCAATCTCGCTCCAGAGGGTCGCGCCGTTCCGAGCCCAGGCCCAGGTGGCGCGGGTCTCGGCGCGCGTCCGGTGCGCGGTTGCCGTGCGGACGGCGGCGAGCGCGGTGGCGAACTCCGCGGATTCGGGCGCGGGCGGCGGCGGCGGCCGGAACTGATCGGGACCGGCGAGAAACCAGGGGCGGAGTCCCAGGGAGATCGCGAGCCCCGGTGGGCCACCTTCGCCGTGCCAGTGGCCGGCGCCCAACGGCACGCGCCCGCTCCAGGGCGGCACGCGGAGCTCGGCCGCGGCATCGGCGCTCCAGCGGCGGGCGGCGCGGCGTCCCGCCGATTCGCCGGCGCGGACGGTCGCCAGCGCGATGCCGCGATCCCGGAGCCGAGTGCGTTCGGCGGCCAGCTCGCGATCGAGCAGGGCGTGCTCGCCGGGGAACACGATCCGGAGAACGGCCGCCGCGGCCGCCGCGGATGCCGCGTCGGCCTCGCCGGATGCGCTCGCCGCGCGGAGAGCGTCGAGCTGTGCTGCGCTCACGAGCGCGTAGAGGCGGGTGTTGTTGTTGCCGTCGTAGAACGTGGGCCTGGCGGGGCCACTCTCCCGGGCCGCGAGCGCCCGTCCGATGAGCTTGCGGGAGATGACCTGCCAGCGAAGCACCGGTCCCGCGCGGCGGAACGCGGAGTCGGGAGCGAAGCTGTCCGCGCCGGCGCGGGCATCCGGGACCGGACGCTGCGCCCGTGCCGTCCCCGCGAGCGCGAGCGCCGCGACGGCCCCGAGCAAGGGTCGGCGCACTACGCTACGGCTCGGTCGGATGGAGGAGCAGGATCTTCTGGATGGTGCGGAGCCGGTCGCCGAACTCGAGCGGCGTGAGATCGTAGACCTCGTCGTCCCCGCCGACCAGGGCGCTCATCGCGCCGGCGCCGCCTGGGCCACCGGCACCGACATGTACCTCGGACTTCCGGATCAGCCGGATCTCGTTGATGTGCGCCACGGGCACGCTCACCAGGCTGTCGGACTGCCGGACGACGAGCGACTCACCGTCGAGGCGCACGAGCCGGATATCCCACACGTACCGCTCGTCGTCGAGTGTCACCTGCCAGCGATCGTCCTGGGCCCGCGCGGCCTGGGCGAGCGCGAGCAGGAGCGCGAGCGTGCTGCCGATCAATCGGATCATGGGGGGCCTCTCGGATAGGCGGACCCGTCCCTCACGAAGCGGTTCCCGCGCCAGCCCCCAAATATACCGTCCGAAACGGCGCTACGCGTCCTCCTCCCCGCGAGCCGCCATGGCCGCCTGATTGATGCCGCCCTCGCCCAGGGCGGTCAGGGTTTCGTCGGCGGCCTCTTCCTCCGCGAGCGTCTGCTGGAGCAGCGCCGCGGCGTCGTCCCGTCCGAGCAGTTGGGCATAGGTTCGGAGACAGCCGTACGCCGCCATCTCGTAATGCTCCACGCGCTGCGCCGCGGAGATCAGGGCCGCGTCGATCACCTCGGGCGTCCCCTCCTCCTCGAGAATCTCCTTGCCCTCCTCGAGCAGCCCCGCCATGCCCTTGCAAGTCTTCCCCCGGGGGGCGAGGTCGAGCGACTTGAAGATCTGCTCGAGGCGCCGCACATGCCCCTCGGTCTCGCGGAGATGCTTCGTGAAGGCATCCCGAAGGGCGCCGGAACTGGCCGCCTTGGCCATGCGGGGCAGCGCCTTCACGATCTGCTTTTCGGCGTTGTACACGTCCTTCAATTCGTTCAGAAAGAGGGCATCCATAGTTCCGAGTGACATCGTGGGCTCCAAGTCAGGGTACGGTAGCGGACACCGGCGGCGGCGCGCGTGCTGATTTCCACGGGCGCGGCCATACTCCACTATGGGACATTCCCCGGCCGTGGAATGTGACGCTGGTCCCCGCGGACGGCCCAATCGGGGACCCGGTCTAGCGGGGCGGTAGGCCAGCGGTAGGGCAAGTGAGCGCCTGCGGCGGTAGATTGGAGCGGCAGGCGTCCCATCTGGATCTTTGCGGCTGGAGGCACCATGGTGCGCAAGACGCGCGAGCAGGTTTGGCGGGAGCTGGATAGCCTCGGGGAGGAGGAAGTCCGGCGCCGCCTGGAAGCGAAGCCGACGGAGGTGGAGGAGCCGGGCCTGATCCACGAGTGGCTGACCCAGCGAGAGCGGGTCAACTCGGCCCTGGCGGACACCTCGAACCAGCTCGCCGCCCGGGGGCCCGGGCTGTCCAAGGGGGTCAAACGGGCGGTCGGATCCGCCGCGCTGATCGGCGTGGCCGCGATCGCGCTCGCCATTCTGCTGGCGCGGCGCAAGCGGTGACGGCGCGCCCCGGTATCCGGCAGGCCATGCTGAAGCCGGCATTTGCGCACCTCTATCCCGGCATTCCCGCCAACGAGTGGCTGCCGGCCGCCGTCATGATGGATCAGGTGCTGTCACTGCGGCTTCGGAAGCAGAGCCAGGTACCCCTCACCCGCGACCGCGCGCTGAACGAGGCCCACTTCGAGTTCCGGGGTGTGGCCTCCTCGGGGGCGTCGGACGCGGTGCGCGAAGCGCGGCATCAGGAGCGGCAGGACGAGCGGCGCCGGCGGCAGGAAGAGCCGGAGTAGCCCGTCCAACCCTCACAATGACCTGGCGGACCACCCACACCTACCCCTTTCTGTTCGCCATCATCCCGGTCGTACGCCTTGTCGCGGAAAACCCGGGGTGGATGGATGTCGACGACGCGGCGGTCATCGTGGCCGTCGTCCTCGCCGCCTGTGGGGTCGTGTACGGGCTTGCCCGGCTGGCGACCCGCCGACGGGGCGGTCGACTTCCTCCCCTGGTTCTGCTGGGCGTGGTGCTCGCGTTCTGGGTCTATCCGCGGGTTGCCACATTCGCGGAGCACCGGTCGAGCGTGTCGCACGCGGTGCTCCTGCCGCTTTGGGTGGCGGCCACGGTCGGCCCCATCTGGTGGCTGGCTCGCCGGCCGGCGCTGCTCGATCGCGCGGAGAGGTTTCTGACGCTGACCAGCGGGATGCTGGTCACATGGCTCGCGCTGTCCATCGGCGTCGAACAGTACCGAAGCATACGGGACGTTCGGGACAGCGCGGTTGCGCGGCGAGCGACCGAGCCGATCCGAACTCGGCCAGGTGCGAAGGTCGGCCCCAAGCGGGACATCTACCTGATCGTCCTGGATGAGTACGCCAACGCCGAGGTCACCGGGCGGCTCTTCGGGTTCGACAATCATGTCTTCCTGGATTCCCTGCGACAGCTCGGCTTCGTGGTGCCGGCGGTCCACAGCAACTATTGCCACACCTTTCTGTCGATCCCGTCGATGCTCAATGCGTCCCACATCGCGGGACTTTCGGGTGAGCTCGGCAGGAAGTCGGTGGATCGGACGGTTACGGACTACCTGGTCAGGCACAACCGAACGGTGCCTTTCCTGAAGTCTCAGGGCTATCAGTATGCGCTCTTTCCCACAATGGGCTGGGAGGCAACCAAGCACGACACGCGGGCGGACATAGAGTTTCACGTGCGGCATGGATTCGAGCTCGCCCGGGAGGTGTCCCGTTCGGGGCTCCGACAGGTCCTGGTCAGGACTTCGCTCCTGAAATACGTCGACTGGGGAGGGGGGCGCCTCAGTCGCGACCACGTGACGCGTACCTTGGCCGGCATCGCCCAGGTCCCGAGCGTGCCTGGGCCCGTATTCACGTTCGCGCATGTGATGAGTCCACACGATCCGTACGTCTTCGACCGGGAGTGCGCACCGGCGCACCACGAGGCTGGTGGGAACCGCGCGCAACGCGAAGCAACCGCGTATGTGGAGCAGATCCAGTGCCTGAATCGCAAGGTGCTCGACCTGGTCGTCACTTTGCTTCGAACGTCCGAGCTTCCGCCGGTCATCCTCCTGCAAGGCGATCACGGCAGCAAGACACTGCTGCCGTACAGGGACCGAGCCCCCGACCGCATCACCCTCGCCGCCGGCAAAGAGCGGCTCGGCGCGTTCGGGGCGTACTATCTGCCGGACCATGGGAGCGAGGTGTTTGGAGACAGCGTGACCATCGTGAACGTGATGGGGAACGTCCTGCGCTTCTATCTCGGCGCCGACCTGCCGCGGGAGCCCGATGACATGTATCTCTCCGTGCATCGCGCTCCGTTCGCGTTCAAGCGCGTGGACTACGCGTGGCTGGCGCGGGAAGACTGGTCGGCGCGTCCAGGGAGCACGGGCGCGAGTCACTGAACCTTGTGCAGACGATTCCGGCCGAAGATGTTTCGTCCAGCTCGGGGGCGTAGCTCAGTTGGTAGAGCAAGGGACTTTTAATCCCTAGGTCGTGGGTTCGAGTCCCACCGCCCTCATAGACTTAGCTGCTCGTGGTCCAGTTTGGTGGTTCAGTTTTCGCCAGCTAATGACCCTCATAACGGGGCGCCCGCGCAACTGCCAGGCGCTCCCCAATTCGACTGTCGATGGCACCTGGGCCTGGAGAACCCTACTCAACTGCGAGGCGGGCCGTGTTTCCGAGTTGGGGACAGTTCGCGCCTTGACGGGGCTGCCAGGTCGGATTGGGCGCTCCAGATCTCCTGGGCACGGCACGGGTGGGAAGTCTGATGAATTCGAACATGGTCTCCCTTGAGGCCCGGAACCGGTTTTCGAGCTGGGGCCGTCATGGTGGCGAAAAACTCGCGCAGCTTTCCGGTGGTCGATCGCAGAAATGGCGGGGCCCTCGTTGGGATGGTGATCCGAGGAGACGTCTGCGTCGATGATCGCGATGTCGGGCGCGAAATGTGGTAGATGATATCGCTGGGCAGGATGGTAATTGCGAAGACCGCGCCGCCACCGAGGCGAAGGCAGAATAGAGGTGTTTTGATGAAACGCGAGAAGGGGAAGCCGCAGGCTGGTGGGGAGGAAGAGGTCAGCCAGACCGAGCGACAGGCGATTGAGATGTTGATGGATGATATCGGGGCACAGTCCTTTCCTGCGAGTGACCCGCCCGCCTGGGGGGTTGTCTCTTCACGTCTCGAAGAGGCTTTGGGGAGGTCGCGGCCGCCAAAGCGAGCTCGCGGCGCCCCGTGACGCTGGGCGCGAGCTCCACCCACGGCGCATGCCGCGCCTGTGCGCTGGCGTCAGACTACGCGCTGCTCAAGAGAGGCCAGGCGAGCTACTTGGACCCCGTACGCTTCGGCGGCCGATAGACCAGAGCCGGACGAGGGGCAGCACGGACCACCTTATCGGCGACGCTGCCGATTGCCAGCCGCCGAACTCCAGTTCGTCCGTGCGTAGCGATAGCGATCAATCCAACTTTGGGTGACTCGGCGAGCCTGAGAATGGTGTCTGCCGCGTGCGTGCCGAGCGGCGCCGAATACGTGGCCTTCACGCCGGCCTTCCGACACTCCTCAGCCAAGCGACTCAGATAGTCGGTGGCCGCTTTCCGTTTCAAAGTGGTCAGCTCAGCGTCGAATTTCGAAGGCGGTACACTCTGGCTTTCGAGCGTAGCGGCGAGTGGCTGGATTACCTCCACGAGCATCAACTCGGCCCCCGCCAGGGACGCGAGCTGCTTGGCCGGACCAAGAATTCTCTCCGCCAGCGCGGACCCATCCAGAGGAACGAGTATCTTCCCGAGGTTCTGGAGAAGCGCTTGACGTGAGGGGTCCTGCTCTGGTCGCACAAGCAGTACCGGCACGTTGCTTCCACGGATCATCGCATCGGCAACGCTGCCAAACCAGAGCCTCCGCAAGCCGGCTTGGCCACGACTGGTCATGACCACAAGGTCGCTCCTGCTGTCGCGGATATAGTGACGCAGGGCGCTGGCAACGGCTCCTTCCAGTGTCCTAAAAAGAACCGCCAAAGAAGCGGACTGCCTCTTGATTTGATCGGTCAATGCCTTGAGATACGCCATTTCGGGTTTGCGAGCCGCGAGCCCGAGGGAAGCGTAAAGCCGGCGCTGCTTGGTGCTCAGCGAGACCGTGGGAGTCCGGTGGACTAAGACGAGGCGTAGCTTGGCTCTCGCCCTCTCGGCGATGGCAACAGCAAGCGGAAGCGCTTGTTCGCTGAGCCGGGAGCCGTCCAAAGGCACCAGAATCGAACGGTACCGACCGCCCGCTCCGAGGCGGGACGATTGCCTTTGCATTTGACCAACTCCCCCTCCGAAAGTCGGTCACAGGGTTCAGCGAGCGACCGTTGACACTCCACCCCATCGTGTTCGACAGTTCGCAGTCACGTCAGGACCGCCATTCCGACCGTTACGGGCTCAGCGCCTTTCCGGCCTGACCACCAGCACCGCGCACGGCATTTCGTGAACCAGGACCTCCGCGGTATTACCGATCAGGCGTCTCGCGAGTCCGGATCGGGCCGCCGTTCCGACCACTAGTAGCTCGATCCCGTGCTTCACAGCGAACGCGGGTATGACCTTTCTGGGTGCGCCTCTCTCGAGGTGCACGTGCTTGGCCGAGAGACGCCGACGGTAGGGAGCGACAGTTCTTCGCAGATTGTGCAGCATTTCCTCTCGTGCCTTGGACTCGAACTGCGCCATCTCATCTATCTTGATACCCGCTCGAAGCAGGTACCGCTGGTCATACATCTCCCAGGCGTGGAGCACATGGAGAGCGCTCTTTTCGATCTCGGCCATGGCGATTGCGGTCTCGAGCAGCAAGGCGTTGAGCCCGGCGTTCCACCGGTTCAAAGGTCCGGTGTCAATAGCCACGAGTACACGCCGTCCTCGCCGTCGGCTCGACCGGGCCAGCAGCGTGGGGCAGGGACACTCGCGTACCAACCGCGCGGCCGTCGTGCCAACCGTCTGAACCATACCGGGTGTCGAAGCCGCGAGGGCAAGAAGATCGTGATCGGCGCGTGCCACTTCCCGTACGATTGCCTTTACGGGGGAGCCCTCGAGCAGCCTGATCCCGGTCTCGATTCCAAGACCACGTATGCGGTCGGCGGTCCGCTCGAGATCGGCAGTCTTTTGAGCTCGGAGGAGCTTGGGGACGCTCCATTCCCGGGGCAACAGCGGGCGCAGGTACGCCGGCGGCTGTTCGAGGACGTCGGCGATCGTGATGCCGGCCCCGTGCGCCGCCGCAATCCGCGTTGCATGCCGGATCGCGGGGTCGTTGGGGCCACCGGAAGGAACGACGAGGAGATTCGAGAATTGCCGCATTGGTTGGTTCTCAGGCCCAGTTAGGGCTGCCCTTCCCGCCGTCGCTGGTACGACAAAGTGGCCGCGATACGACCTGGCGCATCGAATCTACATCGCGAACTTAAGGAGCCTCTGGACGAAACCCAATACCCCTACTATGCTCTCGTGATAATGGACGAGAATCCTGGCGGCGTGAAGTAAATCCGGGAATCGCGCCATCTCACAGGCGTCCGTGGAATTATGAAGTCATCCCCTGTCTGCGTCACGTCCAGGGCGTCAGTGGGTGATCTCCTGCCATGATCGAACCGCACGAACCCCTCACAGCGGCTCGTACTCTGATGATTTCAACTCAGCTAGGCAGCCTGCCCGCGGCCGCTCGGTCACGGCCGGGCCGGACCGGCTCGGAATACTGAGTCGGCGAGACGCGCTGCGGGACGAGTCAGCCAGGCTTGCCACTCGCTCGACCGAGGGAGCGATGGCCGGGGTCAAGCACGGACTTGATCTCTTTCGGGGAACTCGTCGTCTCGTCCGCGCGCTGTTCGTTTCTCGGGCACGCTGAAGCGCCGGTCACGGGCTCAATCCAATCGAGGCGATGCTGCTGGGCGTCCTGACCGGCGGCGGCATGCTGCGTGACGCGTTTGCATCGGAGGTCCTCACGGTGCTGAATGGTGAGCTGTACGCGTCCCCCGTCCTGGCAGGCCCAGCCGTGGTGGTGCCTGCCCGCGGGCTCCCCACCCCCGCAGGCGCAATCGCGGGTGCCATTCTCTGCTTCGCCCTTCGGTATCTGGCCATTCGTCGCGGCTGGCGGTTGCCGGTAGCCGACCAACCCTTGCGGTTATCGACCGATCCGCGCCTCGAGTGATCCCAACACGGCGGCAAGGGCCACCCGACACGACGACCGAGGCACCGTCTATCGCTGACGGCGGTGCTCGATGATCGCGACGTTGCTTGCGCTCTCCCTTGTCGCCAGCGTCGGGGCCTGGCCACTCGGCCGGGTGGTCGGTCGTGGGGCGGCCAGCTGGGTGCTCGCACTGCTGCCGGCGAGTCTCTTCGCAGCCTTCCTCCGCTTCGCGCCTGCCATCGAGATGGGGCGGACCGTCACCGAGCGGTGGGCCTGGGCGCCCTCTCTCGGCATCGACTTGGCGCTGCGGCTGGACGGGTTCGCGTTCCTCTTTTGTCTGCTCATCACTGGAATCGGCACGCTGGTCATGATCTACGCCGGCGCCTACCTGTCCGAGGCGCCCGATTCGGCTCGGGCGCGCTTCTTCACGGTGATACTGCTCTTCATGACCGCGATGCTCGGCGCCGTCCTCGCGGATAACCTGATCGTCCTGTTCGTCTTCTGGGAGGCGACGAGTGTGCTCTCCTTCCTGCTGATCGGCTTCGACGCCGACAGTGCGTCCGCGCGGCGGGCGGCACTGATGTCGCTGCGCGTGACTGCGGGGGGCGGGCTGGCATTGCTCGGCGCGATCGTCCTCATCGGCGCCGCACTCGGCAGCTACTCGATGTCCGGAGCGGTGGCGCGCGCGCCCGAGCTGGCACGGAGCCCATGGATCGTGCCGATCATGATCGGCCTCTTCGCCGGCGCCTTCACTAAGTCGGCACAGTTCCCCTTTCACTTCTGGCTGCCGAATGCCATGCAGGCGCCCACGCCCGCGTCGGCGTACCTACACTCAGCGACGATGGTGAAGCTGGGCGTCTACCTCCTGGCGCGCTTCGAGCCAGTCATCGGCGCAGTGCCCGGCGGGCGCGACACGCTCATCGCGTTCGCCCTCACGACCATGCTGGTCGGCGCATTCCAGGCGCTGCGCGCGGAGAACTTCAAGGCCGTGCTGGCCTACTCGACGGTGACCTCGCTTGGGATCCTGATGATGCTCGTCGGCCTCGACGGGCCTATGGCGAGCGTCGCCACGGTCGGCTTCATCCTGGCCCACGCCCTCTACAAGGCGACGCTGTTCTTCTGCGCCGGCACCGTCCTGCACGCTACCGGACTGAGCCAGTTGCGCCTGATGGGAGGCCTGCGACGATTCCTGCCGATCACGGCCGTCGCGGCCGCGTTTGCTAGCCTCTCGATGGCGGGGCTGCCACCATTCCTCGGCTTTATCTCCAAGGAGTTCCTGTTCGAGGCGCAGATCCGCAGCTCGTGGGACGTGTTCCCGATGGCGGTCGCGGTGCTGGTCAATGCCGTGATCGTGGCAGTCGCCGGCGTGGTCACATTGCGTCCATTCTTTCTGGGGCACGGCAAGGTGCGGGAGGTCCGGCATCGGGAGCGTCCCGGCCTGCTCGTCGGACCGGTGGTGTTGGCGCTGCTCGGCCTCGTCATCAGTCTCGAGCCGGACTGGGTCGACAGGTCGGTCTTGCGGCCGGCGGTGGCCGCCATCTACGGAGCGCCGGTCGAGGTGCGGGCCGCGCTATGGCACGGGGTCACGCCGATGCTGGCGCTGAGCGCCATGGTGCTGGCCATCGGCGCGCTGATCTTCGTCTTCTGGGGTCCCATTCACCGGCGGCTTCGTACCCGGTCGCCACTGGATCGCTACGAGGCCGAGCACGGGTACGAGGCACTGCTGCGGCGAGTCGAGGCGACCGCGGCCGGCACGGCCGCGCGCGTCCAGCACGGCGATCTGCGCGGTTATCTGTGGGTCGTGCTGGCCGCCGCAGCCGGGTTCGTGCTCTGGGGGCTGATCGCGGCGGGAGCGGCGCCGCGCCTTCCCGCCTCCCTGGGCGACCTGCGCCTCGGACCCGCAGTTGCAGCGCTGATCGGCCTGGGGGGTGGTATCGCGGCGGCCCGGGCGCGATCGTTGCTGGCCGCCATGATCGCCGTGGGCTTGGCTGGGCTCGTCGCTGCGCTCACGTTCATGATGAACGGCGCCCCCGACCTGGCGCTTACCCAGTTTGCCGTCGAGTCGCTGGTCGTGGTGCTGCTCACCGTCGCGCTGTTCGTGGTGCCGCTGCAGGCGCCATCGACGCGCACGCGGCGCGAGCGCATTCTGGACGCCACGCTCTCGGCGGGATTCTCGGTGCTGTTGTTCGTGGTGCTGCTCGACATGGGCGTCGCGCCGCCGCGGACCGAGATCTCCGAGTTCTTCGCCGTCCGCAGCTACGCGGAGGCGTTCGGGCGCAACGTCGTCAACGTCATCCTGGTGGACTTCCGCGCCTTCGACACGCTGGGCGAGACGGCGGTGATCGCGCTCTCGGCCATGATCGCCTGGTCGCTGCTCGGCCCTCGGCTGGGGGCGAGAAAGCGTTCCGGGATCGCCGGAGCCAGCTCCGCCTTCATTCTGACGGTCACCAGCCCGCTCTTCTTCTGGCTCCTGCTCGCGCTGTCGGTGGTGGTCCTGCTGCGCGGGCACAATGAGATCGGTGGTGGATTCGTGGGGGGACTGATGGCCGCGCTCGCCTTTGCGATCGTCTCGCTCGCCGACGGGGTAGACCGGGCGCGCGCGAAGCTGCGGCTGCATCCGCTGTCGCTCGCTGGCGGGGGGCTGCTGCTGGCGCTGGCGAGCGGTCTGCCCGGGCTAGTGCTGTATGGCGCCTTTCTGCGCCACGTCTGGTTCGAGATGGACGTGCTCGGGCTGCACCTCAAGCAGGGCACGACGCTCCTGTTCGACCTCGGCGTCTACCTGGCGGTGCTGGGAACGGTGCTCGCCTTTCTGTTCGGGCTCCGGCGAGAGGCGGCCCGGTGACCATCCTCTACGCCTTCGTCGCTGCCGGCCTGTTCGGCTGCGGGCTCTACATGGTTCTCTCGCGCCACCTGGTGCGCGTGCTGCTCGGGCTGTCGCTGCTGACCACGGCGGTGAACCTCGTGCTGTTCCAGGCCGGCCGCATCCGGTCGACCCAGCCTCCCTTGATCCCCGAGGGCGCGGTCCGCCTGCAGGGGTCGGCGGACCCGCTGCCGCAGGCGCTGGTGCTGACCGCCATCGTGATCGGATTCGCGCTGAGCGTGATCCTCGCGGCCCTGGTGCTGCGCGCTTACCGGGGGCACGGCACCCTCCGCAGCGACCAGCTCCGCTCCGCCGAGGGGCTGGGCGATCCCTTCGCGCCTCACCGCAGCGATGATCACTGACCCGGTGACGGCCGGCGTGGCCCTCTGGCCGCTGGCGATCCCGCTGGCCGCGGCCGCACTCACGGTGCTCCTCCGGGGCCGGCCGACGCTGCAGCGCGGGATCATGGAGTCGGCGGTGGTGCTGATGCTGGCGGCGGACGGGCTGCTCCTCGCCCGGGTGGCGCGCGGCGGGACCGTCACCCTGGCGTTTGGCGGATGGGGCGCGCCGTACGGGCTGACCTTCGTCGCCGACAAACTGAGCGCGGCGCTGTGCGTGGTCGCCGGGGTCGTGGCGTTCGCGGTCGCCGTCTTCGCGCGCGCCGATATCCGCGCCCGGCGGCGCCGGGCCGGCTTCGACCCGCTGTTCCTCGCGATGCTGGCAGCGGTCAACGGCGCGTTCCTTACCGGGGACATCTTCAACCTCTACGTTTGGTTCGAACTGATGCTCGTCACCGCGCTCGGGCTCGTGACGCTCGACCGCCGACGCGCCCAGATCGACGGTGCGTTCCGCTACGCGGCGATGAGCATGATGGGTGCGACGTTCATGCTGGTGGGCATCGGCCTCCTCTACGGCGAGGCGGGAACCCTCGACATGGCGCACCTCTCGGCCACGCTGGCCGGGCGCGCGCCCACGGTGACCCTCAGCGCGGCGGCCTTCCTTCTGCTGGCGGGTGTCGCGCTCAAGGCGGGGCTGTTCCCGCTCTTCTTCTGGCTGCCGGCCTCCTACCACACCGCACCGATCACGGTCTCGGCGGCGCTCGCCGGGCTGCTCACCAAGGTCGCCTTCTATGCCTGCCTCCGGATCTTCGTGGTCGTGTTCGGCGTCGGCGCCGGTGCGGCGGGCATTGCGGGACTGACGCCCCTCTTCGCGCTCCTCGCCGCCGCGACCATGCTGGTCAGCGTGCTCGCCGCGATCGCGCAGGTGGACGTGCGCCGGCTCCTGGCGTATCACGTCGTCGGGCAGGTGGCCTACCTGATGATGGGGCTGGCGCTCGCGTCGCTGCTGGGCGTCGCCGCGGCCATCTTCTACATCATGCACACGATGCTGGTGCAGACCGGCCTGTTCCTCGGGGCCGGCGCGATCGCGCGCGCGAACCGGGGTTACGACCTGCGCAGGGCCGGCGGCCTGATGCGCGAGCGGCCGCTCTTTGCCGCGCTGTTCGCCGTGCTTGTTCTCTCGATCGCGGGCGTGCCGCCGCTTTCCGGCTTTTGGGCGAAGTTCCTCGTGATCGATGCCGCCTTCCGCACGCGGTCGCCCTGGTATGCGTGCCTGGCCGTCGTCGCGCTGGTGGTCGGTGCTCTGACGCTGTACTCGATGAGCACGCTCTGGACGCAGGCGTTCTGGCGAACGCGTGATCACGGGCGGAATGCCACTCGTCGCATCCCGCCCGCTATGGTCGCCGCCGTCGCGCTCCTTGCCGCGTGCACCCTCGGCATCGGGCTCGCCGTCGAGCCCGTCGCGCGCTTGGCACGAGATAGCGCCCGGCAAATGACACCGCACGCAGCGCCCGGGGTGGCACCGTGATCTCGGGGCCGCCGGATCTGGGCCGCGCTCTCGCTCGCGGGAGCCTTCGCCGTCGATCTCATCGCCGCGTCGCTGGACGTGGCACAGATCGTCCTTGCGCCGAGCAGGCGGCACCGGCCAGCGATCATTGCGGTGCCGTCGCGAGCGTCCTGACCGCCGCGCTCGCCTTGCCGCTGGCCCTCGCGGTCTACCGGATGATTGAGGGCTCAGGATACCGACCGCTTCGTTGCCGTGGACATGCTAACGGCCGTCGTGATTTCCCTCGCCGGCCTCACGGCTATTGTCGACGGGTCGCGGCGCCTTCCTCGACACCGGTCTCGGCGGCGCGCTGATCAACTTTGCGTCCGCTTGCGCCTTCGCGATGTTCCTGGAGCGCACGCGAGGCGGGCGGTGATCCGACCGATCGCCGCCATGCTGCTGCAGGCCGTTTCATGCTGCTGACGCCGTCGCTGGCGTTCCAACTGCTGCGCGGGCCGCCTACCTGTCGGGCCTCGCTGTATGGGCTCGATCGGTCGACCATCCGCTGGCGGAGGTGCTGGATCGGGCGGGTGGCCCCCAGGACGCCGGCACCGCGCTCCTCCTGGGAGACGCGAATCGTCGGGAATGAATCGAGCCCCATGGCGGCCAGCAGTTCGCCCGGCTATTAATGTGAGGCACCGTCAGGAGCGGTGTCCTCGGCGCGCTATCTGTCCTCGGCACCCGATCGGGTGCCGCTCCGGGCGGGCGTCACGCGCCCTGCGCGAGGTGAATGCCGTGCATACTGTCATGCTCCCGCGTCCGGCGCATCGCTTCATCCGTCGTGCTTCCATTCACACAGCTCGAGGCCGCTCATGACTACGACTCAGGCGTCGCCTACCGGTTCTTACGTCGCGCCCTCGACCGAGAGGATCCTTAAGCCCGGAACGAAGATCAGCGACCTATACCGGCGCAACATGACACAGCTGTACGTGCTGCAACGCCTCGCGGAACGCACCTGGTGGGTACAAGCGTCCAACTATGGCACCGTCTTCCACGTCGGTGAGAGGGGAGTGCTGATCTTCGACACGCTCGAGGGTGTCTACGAAAACATCACCCAGGCCATTGCATCAGTCACCGACAAACCGATCATCGCGGCGGTCTACCCGCACTACCACGCCGACCACATCGGCGACATTGCGAAGTACGTTGATGGGGCCAGGCAGCGCGGCGTCGAGCTTCGGATCATCGGGAGCGCCAAGACGAAACAGTCGATGGACCTCGCCAACAGCTCCTTCCCCCGGCCGGCGCAGGTCATCGACTGGCCCCGCGGCAGCTTCGACTTTGATGGCCTGACGGTGGAGCTCCATGGCTTCGAATGGGCGGCGCATTCGGACGACCACTCGGCGTGGCTGCTGAAGCAGGACCGTATCATCCACTCGCCGGACCTGATCAACCCTGACCAACCGCCGTTCTGGCGCTTCGCGGGGAACGAGCGGTTCCGCTTCCATGAGGACAACCTCCGGCAGATCTACGACCTCGCATGGGACTATCTCTCCGGCAGTCATGGAAATATCGGTTCGCGCGCGGACATCGACTTCCAGCTCCAATTCGTCACGGACCTCAAGGCGGCCGTAGGCAAGGCGATGGCGGACCATCCCTTCCGTGAGTTCGTGGACCCCTCCGCGGATGCCCACACCGGGTTCCTAGCCAACTTCTTCGCCACCATCTCGCGCGAGGCGACGAGCGCCCTGCGCCCGAAGTACGGCCACATGTACGGTTTCGAGTACGCGACGCCACCGAACGCGGAAATGGTCGGCTGGGCAATGTTCGAATACCGGTGAACGCCTTCTTCGCCGCGCGACAGGCACGGAGACTCACATGCGCATCCAGGCGCTGGTCGTGGAGCGGAAGGACGCCCCCTTCGAGCTGCAGGAGATCGAGCTCGGAGAGCCGGGGCGCGGGGAAGCGCTCGTCCGCGTCGTGGCCGCCGGGGTATGCCACACGGACGCGATTACCCGGGCGGGCGACATGCCGATGCCCTTTCCCTCGGTGCTCGGGCACGAGGGGGCGGGAGTCGTCGAAGAAGTAGGGGCGGGTGTGACGCAGGTCGCGCGCGGAGACAAGGTGATCATCGGGTGGCCGTCGTGTGGGGAGTGCAGGAACTGTCTCGACGGACAGCCACGCTACTGCCTTCGCACCGGCGACGCGCTCGTCTCCGGGCGCCGGTTCAAGGGCGAGCTGAAGGGGCAGACCGCGTATTCGCGCAAGGGAAAGCCGTTGAACGGGCACTTCTTCGGCCAATCTTCCTTTGCGACCTATTCGATCACGTCGGCCGAGGCCCTCGTCAAGATTCCCGACCGTGTGCCCCTGGAGCTGCTCGGGCCACTGGCGTGTGGCCTGGCCACCGGGGCCGGGGCGGTACTCAACGAGGCGCGGCCCCGGCTCGGCGATTCCGTTCTGATCGTCGGCGTCGGCGCCGTCGGCCTCGCTGCGATCATGGCAGCCCGCAACTCCGGGGTCACCCGCATCATCGCAGCCGACGTGCACGGCAACCGCCTTCAGCTGGCGCAGGAGTTCGGAGCCACCCACGCGTTCAACTCGCGCTCGATCGATCTGGTTGCCGGGGTGAACAAGATCACCGGGTCCACGGTCGACTTCGCGTTCGATTGTACGGGCGTGATCCCCGTCATCGAACAGCTCGCGGAGACGGTCGGCATGCTCGGCACCCTGGTGCTCATCGGTGGGGCCCCGGCGAACGCGCGCTTCTCCCTGGACCATTTGCGCACGCTCTGGGGCAAACGCGTCATTGGTGTGCTCGGCGGCGGCGGCCGGTCGGGACAACTCATCCCCGCGCTGGTCGACCTGTATCAGCAGGGTCGGTTCCCCTTCGATCGCCTCGTACGGTACTACGACCTGGCGAACATCGAGCGGGCGCTCGCCGATTCGAAGTCCGGAGAGGTCATCAAGCCGATTCTGAGGATACCGCAGTAGCACTCATTACTGGCGGAGCGACGTCGCGGAGACGAGCACCTTGGCTTGCGGTGAAACCTCGAGGTCTTTCGTCTTGAGATGACAGGAGGCACGCTCGGTCCAGGACTCCGCAGATTCAGCTGAGCTGGGCGATTTCCCAGGTTCCGGTGTTTCGAAGTGGGGAGCTGTGTGAGCGGGGACGCGACCGGCGCCCGACAGATGGCCGAACATGGAGTGAGTTGGTGTAGGAACTGTTCGCCTGCCCCAGATCGTTTCCCGCTCGCGCCTCCGCGGAGACCCTATGCCCGAATGGGACCGACCAGGACGCGGCCGAGGAGGCCGGAGGGACACGCAATCGGCCGGCAAGCACATCCCACCGAGCGGCACGGTCATCGAGATCCACCTTGTGGAATCGAAGCAGCTCTTCAACGCCATTGACCCGGCTCCCTTTTGCGAGAAAGATCTGGATCCCAAAGCCGAAGAGTTCATCGTCGACTGGGCCCGGGAGCTGCCGACCAATGCTCCACTGACCCTTGTGGTGCTCCTAGACCGGCCAGCAGGGCTGCCCGATGAAGCGCAGGTGTTGCGTGATGCAGTCAGCCGATACTTTGACATGCGGTCGCAGGCGTCCAGACAGCGACTCAAGCGATTGTTCAAGGTTGGGCGTACCAGCTTGCTGATTGGGATGCTCTTTCTTGCGGTGTCGTTTGGCCTGGGCGAGATCATCGAGAGCGCCCTCGAGGGCCAGCGTATCGGCGAACTGCTAAGGGAGAGTCTCGCGATTGGAAGCTGGGTTGCCATGTGGCGCCCGCTTGAAATCTTCCTCTATGATTGGTGGCCCCTCCGTTCGGAACGACGGCTCTACGACAGGCTGAGCGCCATGCCGGTCCGCATCAGCCATTCGGATGCGGAGCCCAATCGGCGTTGACGGGGGATATCCATGGCGTAAGTTCCGGCGGCAACCCCTGATACCTCCGGGCGACAAGGAGATCAGAATGCGCACGCGTGGTTGGGCGGGTGGCCTGACGCTTCTTCTGGCAGGAGCGGGAATCGGTGAAGCTCGGGCGCAGAATACATCCCTGGTACTTGGTGCAGACAGCTTCCTGGTGGCCGTTCCCATCCGCGACACCATCGATATTCAGCGCGAGATCGGTGCGGCTGCCCAGGAGAAGGCGCAGGCAGGCAACGATCGTGCGCGGGCCGAGAGCCTCAAGCAGAGCGCCGTCGCACGGATAGCCCGCAAGAACGCGGAGATCAAGGCGATCGGGGACCAGGAGAAAACGGCCAAGAATGAGAAGCGGTCGGCCGACTTGGTGGCGATCCGAGTCGACAAGAAGGCGGCTGAGCGGGAGAAGGACCTGATCGAGCGCCGGCAGTCGTTGCGCGAGGCGGATATCGAGCTGGCCAAGAAACAGAGCGAGCTGGCGGACGCCAGGCGGCAGGCGCTCGAACTGGAGCTTCAGCTGGCAGTTCGGAGAATAGACTACGAGCGAGCCGGCGCTCCGAGAGGCCCCGCGGGTGCCAGGGCCGAGCAGGTGCTGAGCGATATCGAGAAGCGGACGCTCGAAGCTCAGCAGAAGGCGGTGGAGAAGTCCAAAGAGGTAGCGGACCGCCGGAAAACAATCATTCAGCGGCGGCTCCAGATTCTGGAGGCACAACGCAAACTGATCGCCGGCACCTGACCCCCCTCCCACCGCCAGGCGACCGCCGGATCCTGCCGTGGCCGGTCTCTCCGCGCTAGCGAGGGCGCCGTGAGCGCCGTCCGGCGGGCCGGGGTCGCGCTGTCGCTCGCGCGCGTCTTCGCCGTCGATCTCGTCGTCGCTTCGCTGGCGGTGGCACGGATTGTCCTGGCGCCGCGCAGGGAGAATCGGCCGGCCATCGTCGCCGTCCCGGTGGACGCGCAGACGACGTGGGGGGTCGCACTCTTCGCCTATCTGGTGTCACTCACGCCGGGGTCTACGTGCTTGCACGTGGCCGATGATCGCCGCACGCTCTACGTGCACTTCCTGGATGCGCCCGACGCTCAGGCGCGGGCCGCCGGAATCAAGGCGCTCTACGAGCGGCGGATCCTGGAACTGGAAGGGAAGGTGATCTCGTCATGACGATGCCCGATCGTGCGACGGTAGCCGCGGCGCTGATCGCCATCCTCGCCGTGCCGCTCGCCCTCGCCGCGTGTCGGATGATCAGGGGCCCGGGATACGCGGACCGGGTCGTCGCCCTGGACATGCTAACGGGCGTCGTGGTCTCTCTCGCTGCCCTCACAGCTCTGGCGACGGGCCGGGGCGCCTTCCTCGACATCGGCCTCGGCGTCGCGCTGATCAACTTCGCGTCCACCTGCGCCTTCGCGGCCTTTCTTGAGCGGAAGCTAGGCCCGCGGTGATCCGGTCGATCCTCGCCACGCTGCTGCTCGCCGTAGGCGTGGCGTTCATCACCATCGCCGGCATCGGGGTCGCGCGGCTGCCCGACGTCTTCCAGCGGATGCACGCGGCGACGAAGGCCGGGGGCATCGGAACCAGCCTCGTCGTGCTCGGCGTGCTCGTGGCCGGAGGCGTGGCGGAGCCGATCGGTGGCGTCCTCACGATCCTGTTCATGCTGCTGACGCTGTCGGTGGCATCCCAACTGCTGGCGCGGGCCGCCTACCTCTCGGGCGCCCCGCTGCATGGACTCGATCGTGACGATCCGCTGGCGGGGGTGCTTGACCGATCGGGAGGCCCATTGGACCTCGCCACCGATCTCCCCCCAGAAGATGTCTCACGAGTGTCGCCCAGGCGGGTGACATGACGGAGAGAACTCCCGGACCTCGCCGGGCACATGGTCAAGGTCGTCGTCTCGGACATCACGTTGTAGCAGTGCGCACCGCCTCGTACGGCAGGATGAACACACCAAGATCGGGCGGTAGCGCACGGTATCGGGCTGTAGCGCGCGGCTGCCGGCCCTTCCCCGGCGGTCGTACCCATCGCTCGAACGCATTTTCACGGCCCTCACCACCGCGGCGCGGAGCAGGTAGACCTCATGCCCCCTGCGGCACCGGATCGACCCGATCCACCCCAGCGCCCGGCGGCTCGCCGAGGAACTCGACCCAGGCGCGCTTGATGCATGGGTAGTGCTTCGCCGCCTCCGCGAGCGAGAGAAACGCCTGGAGGTTCTTCTCGAACCGAGCCCGCAATGCCGGGTCGGCGATGTCGCCGTCGGCGAGGGCTTTGTGTGCCATGGCGAGCGAGAACATGTCCGGGAAGATTCGGGCACCGAGATGCTCGAAGGGCACCCGAAGCGCCCACAGGCCCCGGTTGCCGCCGGCAAGCGAAGGCGATGCCGAGAGCAGGAGTCCGTGCCGCCCGTCGAATGGCTGAGGGCGGAAGCGTGATGCCCAGTCGATCAGGTTCTTCAGGACACCCGGCATAGACCCGTTGTATTCCGGCGACGAGATGATGAAGGCATCATTCTCGATGAGGCGGCGCCTCAGCTCCTGCGCCCCCGCCGGAATCCCCTGAGACGCCTCGACGTCGCCGTCGTACGCTGGAACCCCGAAGTCGCGCATCGATGCGAGATCCACCGTCGCGCCGCTCTCCCCGACGATCCGAGCCGCCAGGGCCGCAAGCTTGCGGTTCAGGGACTCCGCGCGGAGCGATGCCCCGAAGACCAGCACCTTGAGCTTCGCGTGGGGATGTCGCGGTTCCGTTTGAGATGCCATGAGTCGCTCCCTCCGGGTAGCCTCTTCAGCGGCCTTGACCAAGGTGCACGCTGCGCCATCCCGATACAAGATCCGTGAGACGCTCCCGAGCACCTATTGTGGTCCGTGGCGGCGTGTCACAGCTTCCGCCAGCATGAACAGCCGTGCCGTGGTGAAGAGGCTCAGCAACGCCCGTGGCGTGGCTACGGTGCGGCGCCACGGCGGCCGCGCGCTTCGGTGGCTGGCCCTGGGCGTGTTCGTCGTCGCCGCGACCGTCGGCCTGCTCTTCATCACCCGGGGCACGGCCGTGCACCATGTGCGCGGGGTCGGAGCCGACCGCGCGCCGGTGTCGCCCGCGGAGCCTGCGTTCCCGCTCACCGTCACCCTGCTCACCGGGGCGCCGATCGTGGCCGGCAACCGTGTCGAGCTGGCATTGAACGGGGACGGCACGTTCCCCCGTCTCTGGGCCGACCTTCGGGCTGCCCGACGCTCGATCACCGTTCAGATGTATTACCTCGGTCAGGGACGAGTGGCCGATACGCTGGCGGTGATTCTGGCGGAGCGGGCCAGGGCCGGCGTCGCGGTCCGGATGCTCTACGACGCCTTCGGCTCGGCCTTGCCCGCGGGTTACTACGATCGGCTGCGGGCCACCGGGGTCCGGGCGGTGGCGTTCCGGCCCCTTCGGTTCCGGAACCTGTGGGTCGTCCAGAACCGCTCGCACGTGCGCGGTATCGTGGTGGACAGCCGGATCGGCTGGACCGGTGGGTTCGGCATCGACGACAAGTGGCTCGGCGGTGGGCGGCGTGAAGGTGAATGGCGGGAGACCAACGCGCGCTTCGAAGGGCCGGCGGTTCGCCAGCTCGAGGCGGCGTTCGTCGCTGGGTGGGCGGAGGCGACCGGCGAGCTGCTCACCGGACGGGCGACGCTGGATACCCACGAGGGCGGCGTGGCGCGGGCGGGGCTCCTGTTCACGGCACCAACCCTCGGAAGCACCCCGGCCGAACGGTACCTCGCGCTCTCCATCGCCGGCGCACGCGAGCGCCTGTACATCACCAATGCGTACTTCGCGCCGGACGACAACTTCCTCGGCTTGCTGGTCCGTGCGGCCCGGCGCGGCGTGGACGTGCGGGTCCTCCTGGGAGGCCCTTCCACCGACGTGGCAGTGGCGCGGACTGCGGCCCATGGACGGTACGAGTCCATGCTCGAGGCCGGGGCGCGGGTGTTCGAATACCGGGGGACGACGCTTCACGCCAAGACCTTCGTCGTGGACGGCCTCTGGTCGTCGGTCGGCACCATGAACTTCGACAACCGTTCGCTGGCGCTCAACGACGAGTCCACCCTCATGGTGCTCGACTCCGCCGCGGGTCGGCGGATGGAGCAAGTATTCCTCGAGGACCTGCGGTACTCGGGGGAGATCGGCCTGGCGGAGTTCCGCCGCCGCCCCTGGTACAACCGGGCGGCCGAATGGGCGGCCGACCTGATCACGCGGGTGTTGTGAGCCGACCTGTCGTTCTATATCCCAGGGCCGACTTCACCCGCGACCGATTCGGTTTCGGTCACGGCGTGCTGTCGGTCAAAGGGAGTCTCGCCTACAGCCGGAGCAACAAGGAGCGCCCCATGGGTATGATCAAACGCGACCATCGACACGCTGGTCTCGGGCGCCTGGTCAAGGGTTTCACTGCTCGACGCGCCGAGGGTCACGAGGTCGAACTCTGAGGCCCGCTCGGCTAAGTGCCTCAGTGGATCCCCCTGCGCCACGACCAGATTCACGTCAGCGCCCGCACTTGCGCCGATCTCGTTCGCAAGTTCACGAAGGACATCCATGACCCGGTGCTCCACTGCTTCCTTTTGGCCTCGTTGGCCTAAAGGTGGCCAAGGCATCACGTGAAGCAGCGTGACGCTCCCACCCTCACCCAGCAGGGGGAGTGCCGCTCGGGCGGCGTTCATGCTCGCTTCGCCCCCGTCCACGGCAGCCAGAACCGATGTAGGTAGGAGATGGACATCCCGAGAAACCGCGAGAACTGGTATGCCGGCACTGACAGCCAGGCGAGAGGCCATTTTCACTTCATGCTCCAGCTGGCTTGTACCTATCGGTGGGAGTCCGTGAAACACGTACGCTGCTGAGTCGGACCGCGCCACCGCGGTCAGAGTCGCAACCTGCGAACCCAACATCGAGCTCGTCTCAAAGAACGCGGAGAGCCCCACATGCTCCTTCACGCGCGCGCGGGCGCGGGCACCAGCCACTTTTCGGCGGCATTCATCTACTTCCTGGAAATCCAAGCCGGTGGCGAGTGAAGCCCCCAAAGACCGCAGCGGTGGCAGGCGCCTGACCACCGCAAGCACGCGCACTTTTACTTGATCCCGTCTGGCGAGCGCCTCCGCCAGCCGCAGCGGTCCCCCAAGAACCGCCGGATCGCTGCCGTCCACGAGGAGCGGACCCTTCAAGCTTGGCCGCTGCCCCTGCCTATTTTGAGCAGGTAACTTGAAGACCTCTACTGGGGGCTGTTCTGGCGGTATGGCGCGAGTTGGCGCGGCTTTACGGGACATTTTCATGTGCCTCCATCCACGAACCAGTGCCTAAGATCCAAATAAGACCACATTCGCTCGATTCATTCATGGCAGCCGCACCCGGCGCTCCGGTCAGTCCTGTGTCTCGAATGCCGAGTAAGCGGTCCACTCCCAGACGCTGCCGGCCATGGCCGCCCTGTAGCATGGATCTGGTCGGAGCCGATGGGGAGCGGGCCGCCCTCGATCCAGACAGCTTCCCGCCCTCATACGCCTGCGCGAGGATATACCGCGCCGATGGCCCCCGCAACAGAGCCACGCCGAAGCCGGGAGCCGGTCGCTGATCGCCGGCGGCGGCGTGGCGCGGACGAAGGGCGTAGCGAGTGAGACCTTCGGCGTTGCCCGCCGGGAACGACAGCACGAGCACCCCGAAGGTTACTGCCATAAGGAGCCTACCCTTAACAAGAGGTCCGTGTCGGCTGCCCCGGCAGACCAATATCGCTCGCGGGGGGCGCCATGCAACCGAGACAGCGGCAGCTCGACTCGTTGGCTGATACAGCTTCCCAGTGTTCACTGGCGAGGCTCACGCGCCGGGTGTAAACTGACCGCTGGAGGAAGCAAACCAGCTTTTGGTGTGAAGAAGACAGCACGTAGCTCTGGTATTGGACGAGATTGGCGCAATGATTCCCTTCTGAGCGATCAGGAGGACCCGATGCGAGCCCGACGGGTCGGGACCAAATCCGAGTTCCGTTTGTTCCAGGACGAGCGGGAAATCGGCCACGTCGACGGCACCTCCGTGAGTTTTCTGGGATTCGAGTCCCGCGAGCATGCCGCCCTCGCAGCCTGGGCGGCGCACCGTGCGTTGACGAGACGGCGCAGAAGAATGCCACACCGCACGGACTACCATGAGGGCTTTGTTATCATGGATGAAGGTGGCACGCCTACCGTGGTCGCGCGTGCGGGCGTCCTGGGGACGCTGCTCCCACCAGGGGCGGACAAGTCAGGGATAGAGGGGTGGGGTTTCGAGATCCAGCTTCTTCCGGAGGAACAATTCGAGGTGTTTGCCAGGGCGCGAGCTCGGGTGATATGGTGGGCGCTCCGGAGCACGGGGGTATACCGGCGCATGCACCAGTTCCTTCCGAAACCTCCGCTGTCCGTCTAGCACAGCATTCTCATTCAGCGGCGAGGGCGGCTTGGCAATCGGCCGGAGGAGGCCCACGCCTGCCGCCGTGATGCTGGGTTCAAAAGTGTCCTGGGAGGCGTTCCAGCGAGCAGGAATAGCAACCGAACCATAGAGGTAGTCCCGAGGGCGGCGAACCATTCTTGTGTGCCAATGGTGTGCAAGCTCAGCGTTATTGAGCACTACTGGGCAGATCACCGCTGAAGTCGCAAACTGACTAAGTTCAAACAGGGCGGCCTGAAGGACCATTGAGGCAAACTGGGCCGAGCCGGTAAGTCACGACTTTTCAGTCCTAGGTCGTGGGTTCGAGTCGCGCCGCCCTCATAAAAAAGCCGAACTGGGCCACCAAACTGGACCACAAATCGCTAAGTCTATAGGCGTCCGCCGCGCCCCAAGCGCCCGCCCGACCGCCGGGCGCTCTGCTATATCAACACGCAGAATTCACCTTTGGCCCGAGCGGGCCGAGGTGCCACCTGTGGGGGCTCAGATGGCCTGTGCCGACCCAAGCATCTCCGGCCCGACCTCATGCGATCGGCCTAGACAGCATGATGTGAAGGGGTTTGCGTTCCATGCACTCGCTTCCTCGAGACCGGCTCTGACTTTAGATTGCTAATCCCATGGCGGGGCTTGGCCTAGCTCGGATGGGCGAGCGAAGCGAAGGACGGGAAAGCGAGAGGGGGGCAACCATCGTGGTGGCCCCCCTCAGCTCGCCCACTTGTTCCTGGCCGCGCGGAGGCGCGCGACGGGCGCCCTATGTTCGGCTGTGCGCGTCTCGCCTCCCGACCAGCCCTCTCGCCGTCCTCGGGCCATCGGCAAGGCGCGCGGCCGAGGGATGCGCACAATCTCAAAGGGAACAGCCACCGGAGCCCGCCCCCTGCGATCGCCGATCAGTAGGCGACCGCGTACCGCGAGAAGTGGTCGATGCCCGCCTCGACCTTGTCGTCAGCCTTCTGATCCGTCGAATTCAGCAGCTCGAGGATCCTGTTTCCCTGGCCCAGGTACGCGATGAGGAACTCGGCGCTGGTCGGGCGAACGCAGCCCTTGTACGAGAGCGTGAGCTGCGCCGGCTCGAGGAACTGGAGCCCTTCCGGCCCGAACTGCACGTTCACGAGCGACGTGGTCGGTGCTTCGGCAGTGATCAGCACCTCGTGGTCGAGCGCGCCCTTCGGGATGACCAGCTCGTGCCCGCCCGCGTGGAGTGTGCCGCCGTTCGGGCCGATGATCGCCACGTCCGCATCGTATGGCTGCGGCTCGCAGCGCAGGAGCTCGCTGTCCGGGCCGCCCTTCTCCCCGGGATGCGCCCGCTTCCACGCCTCCTTCTCGAGCTTGTACTGCTCCTTCCAGTCCCGCCTCCAGGCCTTCCACTCCTCCCTCGCCGCCTTAAGCTCGTCCTTGTTGGCGTCCTTCTGTGCCTTGAAGTAGGCCCGGCGCTCCTCCAGCTCCTGCTTGAGCGCCTCGTGACGTGCGTGTGCCGCGTCGCTCGCCACGCTGAACTGCGGGCTGGAGCCGTTCGAGGGCTCGACCGGCGTGCGAGCGTCGGAGCACGCGAGCACTGTCAGCCCGCCGACCAGTGCCAGCAACCGCATCGTTGTCTTGCGAGTCATAAGGTGACTCTCCACCTGCGGGGTTCTGCCGCCGGGAGGAGCCGCCGGCAGCCCGCTGCCGGTCGTCGCACCCACATGTAAAGGCGCGGTGCTCCTCCAAGGGGCCGAGGCCGAGCACCGCGCCAATCGAGTGCGCGTGATCGTACACCTTCGGCACCGAGCTATCTCACCTAGGTTCGGTGAGACCTCTGGTTTTGCGGCCCCGGATCGCTCCGGGTGTGCTCTTATCGGGTGACGTCGATGTCTGCATCCACCGCGGGCGGCGGACGGCTTCCTGGACCGCAAGTCTCGGACCTCGACAGATGCGAAATGCTGCACTCATTGTGCGGTGGGCGAGGAGGCGTTCGTTTCGGCAGGATAGGGGAACTGCTTGCCCGCCGTGCGACAACTGGTTACGAGGCGCACCCAGACGGGAGTGGCCGCTCGCTGACAGTCGTGCTCGCACGGTCGAGCGTGAGCGGCGTTCGATTCCATGACAGGCAACTGGTGCGGCGGATCCGCCACAACGAGGACTACCTGCACGTCGCCGCTCGACTTCTGGGGCATGGGGCCGCCGGGGCTCCCCCCACCGGTTGGACGCCGCTCACCAGGGCAGGATTCCTCTCGCATCGGAGTGAACGAATCGAAATCTGTCGTCGTTGGGCGACTCCATGATTTCACCTGAGCGGCCATCGGACTCTGGACCCAGAAGCGGTGGGGACACGGCCTCTCTCCCGCACTCGGCCGACTCGCCCCCCTTGATCCACTCCCAAGAGACGCCTTCCGCCCTGACTCCTCAGTGGTCGACCCCGCTAGACTATGGGCATGACCTCGACCAACCTTCAACGCTGTGCCGACCCTAGGCATCGCAGGCACGACCTCACGCCAGTACCGCCGCCAACGTCCACGTCTAGCTCTCCATTGTCTTAAGGCAAGGGGGTTTCTGTGACAAATTTCAGCAAGGACCAACTTGACAAGATTCGCGCCCTGTTGGAGAAGGTGGGTGTGAAGCCGGAGTGCCCTGCCTGCAAGAAGGGTATGCTGGTGATCGACCGCGGACAGTTCGGATTGCAGGAAGTGACGCAATCTCGCGAGAATCCAACGGGTGCGTCCGGCGGCACCGCGGGATCGACGGGGAGGACCGCCACGTGTGTGCTCTTGGCCTGCAATACCTGCGGCTTCGTCCGAATGCACTCATTGGCTGCGATCGGGCTAGACAACATGATGTGAAGGGGTCTTCGTTCCATGCGCTCGCTTCCTGGGGACCGGCTATGACTCTAGATTGCTAATCCCCATGGCGGGGCTTGGCCTGGCCCGGATGGGCAAGCGAAGCGAAGGACGGCAAAGCGAGAGGGGGGCAACCATCGTGGTGGCCCCCCTCAGCTTTCGCCTGCTTGTTCCTGGCCGCGCGGACGAGGCGCGCGAGTGCGCGGCCGAGGACAGCAGCCCGGGGTCCCCAACGAATGGACGCCCGATCGTCTCTCGTTTGGAGAGCGGCCGGGCATGCGTGTTGAGACGTCGAATTGTGCGGAGACGTGGTGCGTCGACATGTGATGTCCCTGGTCGTGCTCGGCGCGTTTGTTGCGACGACGCGCGCTGTGCCAGCCCTCTGGGCGCAGGCGACCGTAACTGATAGCGAGATACGGCCGCTTTCCGCGACTTTCACATACACCGGCGAGCTCGTGGGGAATGCCGCGGGGGGCGTGCAGAGCGGCGCAACCGTTCTTGGCGTCGAGGGCGCCCAGGCAACGCTGCGGTTGCAACGCCTGATCGGTTGGTGGCGTGGTGGGAGCGTCTTCGTGTTCGTGCTTGGCGCACACGGCGGCGCTCCGAGCGATTTGGTGGGTGATGTGCAGGGTGTGAGCAATCTTCAGGCGCCCCACAGAGTACGGCTCGAAGAGGTCTGGCTGCAGCAGAATCTGCTCGGCAGCCGGCTGTCGTGGCTGGTGGGGCGTTACGACCTGAACACTGAGTTCTACCGCCTGCAGTCGGCTGGACTCTTCATCAACAGCTCGTTCGGAATCGGCCCGGAGTTCGCGCAAAGCGGCGTGGCCGGGCCGTCCATTTTCCCCAACACGTCCCTGGGGACGCGCGTCGAGTTCAAGCCCTCGGCGAACTCTGTGTGGCGTACGGCCGTCCTCGAGGCGCCGGACAACGGTTCGGGAGGTGGGATCCACGAATTCGCGTCTGACGGCGGTGCGCTGCTCGTCAGCGAGGTCGTGCTTCTCTCCCGTCCGGGCGCGATCGGGGAACCTCGGTACCGGCGGTTCCACATCGGCCGGGGAGCCGTGCGCCCCTACACGGGCAAGATCGCCCTCGGCGCATGGTACTACACGGGGCGTTTCCCAGACCTCACGGAGACGCTTCCGAGTGGCCAGGCGGTGCCGCATCATGGTAGCGTCGGTGCGTACCTGATCGGAGATCAGACGCTATGGTCGGCGAAACCGGGGCGCCCCGGGGTGGTTTCGGGCTTCGTGCAGCTTGGGCTGGGCGATGGCCGCGTGAACCAAGTCGGCGGCTACCTGGGCGGTGGGCTCACTGTTACCGCGCCGTTCTCTGGACGCACGCAGGACCAGTTGGGACTGGCGCTTGCGAGTGCAGTGGACGGGTCGCATTACGATCGTGCCCAGGCCTCCGCTGGGACCCCCGCCGCTTCAGAGACAACCGTAGAGCTCACCTATCTGGTGCAGCTCAACTCCTGGCTCGTCATTCAGCCTGATCTCCAATACGTAGTGCACCCGGGGGGAACGGAGGCGAGGCGAAACGCGCTCGTGCCAGGGTTGCGTGTCGCCGTGTCCCGTTGATGCGGCGGTCACTGCAGGGGCAAGGACGTGCAAGCGACCACGCCGGCACCGGCCGATCTTGCCTGGGTATGATGAACAGTCAGGTGGTCGGCACCTCGGAAGCAGATTCGCCTGCGCTCGGCGTCGACCTGGCGCTCCTCGTCCTGCGAGCGATCTTGGCCGCCGGGATGGGGGCGCACGGGCTGATCAAGGTCTTCGGCTTCTTCGGTGGCCCCGGCCTCGACCGCTACGAGCAGGTGCTCCGGGGCTTCGGGTTCACCAGCCAGGTCGCCCCGCTTGCGTGGGCGACCGGACTCACCGAGGTGGGGGGCGGTCTCCTAGTACTGCTCGGCCTGTTGACCCCCGTAGCGGCTGCTGGACTGCTTAGCATCGCTGCGAGCGCGGTCGTCTCCAAGTCGAGCGGGGGCTTCTTCGAGGGCAGCGGCCAGGGCTTCGAGCTCGAGCTCACCTTCGCGGCGATTGCGTTGGCCCTGCTGCTTGCCGGCCCCGGCCGGCTGGCGTTGGATGCGAACACCCCCTGGGGGAGGCGACCCCTGCCATACGGGCTGGCCGCGCTGGCGCTCGCCGCGGCGACTTCCATCCTCACGCTCGTGCTCTTCCGATAGCCGGAAGCGCTGCCGCCGTCAACCTATCGCCGCTCGAAATCCGACTCGAGCGCCGCCCGATCCCAGCCGCCAAGGTCGGCGGCTGCCTCATAGCTGCTCTGAAGGAAGTCGAGGAGAGCCGCATCCCGGTCCGGCGCTCGCCGCACCTCCTCGTACGGCAGAACGAACTCGCCTAGAGCGGAGTGGTAGTGTGCTGCCGCTGGCCGGACTATCGCGCCCCTGAAGTTTCCAGGCTCGGGGTACGCGTAGGCGTAGAACACGGCCTCCGGCAGCGCCTCCCCACCTGGCCAGAACCCGCAGCTGCTCACCTCGTGCGAATACGCCTCGCGCGCTACCCAGTCCGGCAGGTTGGGCACGCCACCCGGATGGGCCGGGGCGCGCCGGCCCGAGAATCGGGTGACCGCGAGGTCGAAGCTGCCCCAGAAGAAGTGCACCGGGCTGGCCTTCCCGATGAACCGTGCGCGGAACGCCTTGAACACCCGATCGGCCTGCACCAGGGCACGCCAGAATCGGGTCGCCTGCTCGCCATTGTAGGTGGCATGCCCGTGGTCCTGCTCAAACGGAATCGCATCGGGGATCTCGCACGGCAGCGTCCGAATGCCGATCTCGATGCCGAGCCCGGTCATCTGGGCGAACAACTCGTGATAGAAATCCGCGACGGAGCGCGGCACGAGCGCGATCTCCGCTCCGTCGCGGTCGCCAGTGTCGATCCTGAGCCGCTGATCGACGAAATCGAACGTCAGCTCGAACGTGCGCGCGCCGTAGGGGATCGGCGAGGTCGTGAGGCCCCGCGCGGTGACGTACAGCGGAACGTGCCAGGAGTGATTGGTCCAGGGGGACTGTGCCAGCCGGATTTTTCCGACGATCTGGGTCCACAGGTGCAGTGTGGTGAGGGTGTCCTTCCACTCCACGTACGGCAGCGCGGGCCAATCTACGATCTCGGCGGCAACGGCGGTTCTCGGCATACGGGCCTCGGGGAATTCGGTGCTCTGTCAGTGCTTCATTGCCGCTTCGATTTCTTCGGCCGTGTAAGGCAGACCGCCTGTGAGAACCTCCCCCCCGCCGCGTGTGACGAGGATCATGTCTTCCAGGTAGAACGACTGGCCGTTCACTGTAAAATTGGGCTCCCATGCAACGACCATTCCGTCTCGGAGTTCGTTCGGCAGCGCGTCTCCCTCTGCAGCCTCGAGGCCAACACCGTGAAGCTGCCACCATGCGGTGCTGCCTTCTCGAACCAGGTAAGCGGCGACACTCTTGCCGAGTGGTGTCTTCATGCTGCCCTGCAATCTCCGTACTTCGTCGATGCTCGTTGCGATCACCTTTGGCCCTTCAACCCCCGCACGAATTCGTGCTAATCCTGCCTTGTACACCTTTATGAGCAGATTCCAGGCTTCGCGTTGGCCGGTTTCGAAGCGCCCGGCCACCGGGACAGTCCTCCCCACGTCGCCCTTATAGTGATCTGCGTCGCATCCGACATCCACGCGCACTAGCTCTCCCTGCTCAAGCCGTCTGTTTAGATGCCTGTAGTCGGACTCTGCCTCGAGGGCGCCGGGAATAGCTGCGTTGTCTCCGCTCATGATCCAAGGCCAGAAGGATGGGGCTTCGGCTCCCGCCTTCAGACACGCAGCGGTCACCTCGGCCTCAATATCCCGCTGCGACTTCCCCGGTCCAACCACCGCCAAAGCGGCCTGCACCGCTGCTACACTGATACGGGCGACCCGACGTAGGGCCTCGATCTCCGTGGCACTCTTGACCGATCTGAGCCTGGCGAGCAGGCTGTCGGCAGCGCGAACTTGAATTTCCGGCCATTGTCGGTGCAGGGCCTGATCCCAGAGCAGTCCGACATTGCCGAGCGCAGGGATGCCCGCGGGTGTTGGGTTCGCGGTTGGCCCCAGCAGATAAACTGCCGGCGTACGACTGCTCTTGAGCCGATCGGTAATGAAGACGGGAAAGCTGTCCCAGGGCACTATCGAATCCAGCCCGAGCTGTTGCGCCGACTGGGGAGTCGGCTGGATTGCCCAACGGGTAAATGGTTCCACTGCGGGCGCGACAAACAGCAGCGACCTTCGGCGAACCCCGTCCAATACGAGCACGCTTCGGCGTAGGTTGGCGAGGCCCGTGAGGTAGAAGAAGTTCGGGTCTTGTTGGAAGGCAGCCTGGTCCCATTCCTTGTAGGACTGGCGACTACCGAGGACAAGGATGCCGTCAGGGATTCCCTCGAACACCCTTTCCCGCCGGGCGCGGTACTCGGCTTGAGGCACCCCCGCCTGCTGCGCACGCCCGGTGGCCGCTACAGCGGGGAGAATGGTGAGCAGACTGCAGGCGATCGAGCTTCCCAGTCTGAGCATCATGTTGTGGTGCCCTCCCGACGGCACAGCTACTTCGCCCCGTCCGGCTTTGGGGGAGATTCCGGGGGAGTCGCGCTGGCGGGCCGTGCCGCCGCCTGGACGGCGACGGCGTCGATAGTGAACGTCACCCGGTCCGCGACCTTCACGGTTCCCGCCGGTCCGCCGCTGTAGGGCTTGATGCCGAAGTCCGTCTGCTTGATCGCAAACGTGGCTTGCGCGCGCAGTGTGTCGACTCCCGCCTCGACGCTCACGTCTATCGGCACGTCCCGCGTTTGGCCTACCAGCGTGAGCGCGCCGATCACGTGGAATCCGTGCGCGGTCGGGCTCACTTTCTTCGTGACCAGCCGGATCTCGTGGAACTGATCGATGTGCAGAACATCCGTGCGCATGGCCGCGGTCACCTTCCGGATCTCGGCGGTGTCCGGCGGGGTGAGCACTTCCAGGCTGTCGGTCGGGACGGTGATCTGGAGATGGGAGCGGGCTGCGGCGTGAGGATAGTACACAACGCTTCCGCTGAAGGCGCGCGCCCGGATCACATGGCTGTGGCCGGCGAAGCCGAACAGGCCGCCCTTGCCGGTCTTGACCTCGAGGCGGCTGCTAGGGGCGAGTCGGTACACCACAGAGTCCACGCCTTCGAATCCGGCCGGCGCCTGGAGTCCGGCGGCCGCCCCTTCTGAGCGTGCGCTCGAGTCGACTCCCGCATTCGGCTGGCGCTGAGTCTTAGTGGTGTCTGCCTGCGCACCGCCGAAGGGATTGGGCTGTTGCGCCCGCGCGGCCGCCAGAGGCAACGTCAGCAGCAAGGTCACATGCAGCGGGAGTGTGGTGCGCACAGAGCCTCCTTGGCGTTCGGCGCGCCGGCAACGCAGAGCGGGCAGCTCGCCGGCGCTAGCCGATCTCGCCATGTTCAAATCTACCGCGGTCGCGGCCTATAGCGATTCAACGTCTCGTATTCCGGCGGCCATGGCAGTGCGTACCCCAGGTCGGCCGCGGCATGCCGGGTCCAGTACGGATCCCAGAGGTGGGCCCGTGCCAGTACGACCAGATCTGCCCGGCCCGCGGCCAGGATGGTGTTGACGTCGGCCGGCGACGAGATGTTCCCCACCGTCATTGTGGGTACCCGTGCTTCGTGCCGGATCCGATCGCTGAACGGGGTCTGAAACTGGCGGCCGTAGACCGGTTTGCCCTCGGGTACGGTCTGCCCCGCGGAGACGTCGACGATATCGGCACCGGCGGCGACCGCCATCCGGGCAACCTCCACCGCGTCATGCGCCTCCATGCCGCCTGGCGCCCAGTCCACCGCCGAGATCCTGACTGAGAGCGGTCTCGCCTGGGGCCACTCGGCGCGGACCCGGGTCACGATTTCCAGCGGGTACCGCATCCGGTTGGCGAGGGACCCGCCGTACTCGTCGGTTCGCCGGTTGGTGAGCGGCGAGATGAACGAAGCCAGGAGGTATCCGTGCGCCAGGTGCAGCTCGAGCAGGTCGAACCCCGCCGAGGTGGCCATGCTGGTGGCACGGACGAAGTCGCCGGCCACCTCGTCCATGTCGCCCCGCGTCATTTCCCGGGGCGTCTGGTTGTGGGGCCGATAGGGAATGGCTGACGGCGCGATCAGCGGCCAGTTCCCCTCGGGCAGCGGCTCATCCTCGCCTTCCCACAGCACCCTGGTCGAGCCCTTCCTGCCGGCGTGCGACAGCTGGATGCCGATCTTGGCCTCGCTCTCACGATGCACGAACTCCACGATCCGCTGCCAGCCCGCGACGTGGGCCGGCAGATACATCCCGGCGCAGCCCGGTGAGATCCGGCCCTCGCGGCTCACGTCGGTCATCTCGGTCATCACCAGTCCGGCGCCGCCGATCGCCCGGCTCGCGAGGTGCACCAGGTGCCAGTCATTGGGAAGCCCGTCCTCCGCCCGGTACTGGCACATCGAGGACACCACGACCCTGTTGGGCAGCACCAGCTCCCGGAGCCGGTAGGGCGTGAACAACGGTGGAGGGCTGGGATCGACTGGTACGTGGCGCCCGCTT
The DNA here is from genome assembly GCA_963804125.1 of uncultured Gemmatimonadales bacterium. Lineage (GTDB taxonomy): Bacteria > Gemmatimonadota > Gemmatimonadetes > Gemmatimonadales > GWC2-71-9 > CAVVWJ01. The sequence goes on along the minus strand of CAWDPF010000007.1, from coordinate 622,783 downwards.
TGCCTCGCGGCCTGCTCAGCGAACCAGCGGTCCACCTGCGCCACGAGGGCCGGATCGCGCAGCCGCAGGTTCTCGTGGGTGATGCGGAGGCTTCGGGTGAGCAGGTTGAAGGCGAACTGGAGCGGCTCGGTGTCATGATAGCGTTCCGCCGACTCGAACCACTCGAGGCTGGCCTGGGCAGCGCGCTGGAGGCTCTCCACCTGAGTCCGCCGGCCGCCCTCGTAGCCGGCCAGCGCATCAGGGATCGACCGCTCCACTTTCAGCGCCGCCGCCAGCGCGATGGCGTCCTCCATCGCCAGCTTGGTGCCCGAGCCCACCGAGAAGTGTGCCGTGTGCGCGGCGTCGCCCAGCAGCACGACGTTGCCCGAGTGCCAGCGGGCATTCCGGACGGTGGGGAACCGCCGCCAGATGGAGCGATTGGGCAGGAGTGGGTGGCCCTGCAATTCGTCCTTGAACAGGTGCTCGAGGTAGGCGACCGTGGCCGGCTCGTCGTTCTCGTCGAGACCGCTCGCCTGCCAGGTCTCTTCCCTCGCCTCGACGATGAAGGTCGAGCGACCAGGCGCATACTGATAGGCATGGGTGCGCCAGAGTCCGACCGGCGAAGGCTTGAAGTAGAAGGTGAAGGCGGGGAAGGGGCGGGTGCTGCCGAGCCAGACGAAGCGATTGCGGCGCCAGTCGAGGTGGGGCTCAAACTGATCGGCCATGCGGTCGCGAATCGGGCTCGCGGCCCCGTCGGCGGCGACGATCAGATCGGCGTTGGGAAGGCCGCAGTCGGCGAGGTCCCGGATCTCCCGCTGCCACTGAACCTCGACTCCCAGCGACTGGCCTCGCCGGGCGAGCAGCTCCAGCAGAGTCTTCCGTTCCACGCCGGCGAAGCGATGCCCCGTCGACCGCATGACGGTGCCGCGGTAGTGGATCTCGATGTCTTCCCAGCGCGCCGCGGCATTGGCCATCGCCTGGTTGGTCTCGGGATCCGCCTCGCCGACGTTCTCGAGCGTCTCGTCGGAAAACACCACGCCGAAGCCGAACGTATCGTCGACCCGGTTCCGCTCGTAGACCGTCACCTGGTGGCCCGGGTCGTCGCGCTTGAGCAGGATGGCGAGATAGAGGCCGGCGGGCCCCGCTCCCACGATGGCGACGTTCACCTGGTGACCGGCTCCCACGGCGGGGCCACCAGCCGGCGGCGGCCGTCGGCGGTACGAGGCACGTCGTCATCGAGTTCGAGATGGTCCCAGAGCTTGCAGGTCACCGGCTTGTGCACCTGGTCGAGACCCTCGCAGTAGTTGGTGAAGACACAGCGACGCACCTCGTGCCCCAGGCCCAGCCTGAGCTTCCGGAACCAGTCCGGGTCCGCCAGGCTCTGGCGGGCCGACGCAATGATGTCCGCCACCCCGGACCGGAGCAGCTCCTCCGCCTGCTCGAAGGTCGAGATGCCGCCTGACATGACTACCGGCGTCCGGCATCCAGCGGCGCGCACCGCCTCCCGCACGGCCCGAGTGGCCGCCCGGTTCCGGGCGAACGGTCCCCGTTCGTCCGAGCGCACGGTCGGCATGCATTCGTAGCCACTGGGCCCCGTGTAGGGATACCGGGCCCAGCCCACCCGCGGCTGCTTCGCGTCCTCGAACTTGCCCCCGCGAGACAGCGAGAGGTAGTCCATCCCGGCCCGCGCAAACTCGGCCCCGAACCAGGCTGCATCGTTGGCGGTGCCGCCGCCCGGAATGCATTCCTCGGCTAGGAAGCGGCATCCCACCACGAATCGGTCGCTGACCGCCGCTCGCACCGCGCGGTAGACCTCGAGCGGCAGCTTCACTCGATTGGCACGGGATCCGCCGTAGCCATCGTCCCGCTGGTTCAGCGCGGAGAGAAACGACGCCATGGTGTAGGCGTGGGCGTAATGCAGCTCCACCCCATCGAACCCGGCCTGCTCGGCGCGAGCCGCCGCTTGGGCGAACAATCCCGGCAGGACCCGTGGCAGCTCTCGAATGTGCGGCAGCCAGGTATCGGTGATCCGCTCCCGCTCGCCGAACAGCAGACTCTCCAGCTCCCGCTCATCCAGGAATCCGGGCCACTCCTCCTCCCGCAAGCGCACCAGCGCCTCCCGGATAGCGCCGTCGGTGCCCGGCAGCAGGGCGCGGTGCCGGTCGGTGAGGACCAGGTAGTCACGGAAGTATCGTTCCGGCTCCGGCCGGCGGCGGATCCGGAGGAAGTCGATGATCTGAATGAACAGCCGAGTCCGTCCGCCGCTCGCCCGACGGACGGTGCGCACCAGCTCGGCGAGTCCGGGGACGAACCGGTCATCCCCGATCCGGAGAAGCGGTCCACTGGGAATGTCTCGGATTCCGGTGGCCTCTACGACCAGGGCTCCAGGCTGTCCCCGCGCGAAACGCTCGTACCACGCCAGGACCTCCGGCGTGACCAACCCGTCGTCGGTCGCCCGCCAGGGCACCATCGCCGGAACCCATGTGCGCTCACTGAGCTCGAGCCGGCCGGAGCGGACGGGGCTGAACCAGAGCGACCGGGCCGCCTCTTCCGCGGTTGGGGGATGAGTCGGTGGGATGGGATGCTTGATGAAGGGCTCGGGGTGCCACATGGTGTTCCTTGGCTCACAGCCACCGCATCATCCGGGAGTGGATGAAGCCCCACCCCACCATGACCATGAGGAACGCGACGACCGCGACGAAACCGTAGGTCGACTCGCTGGCGGGAAACAGATGGACGAAGTTCATGCCGTAGATGCTGGCCACGAAGTTCGGCACCATGATGATGACGGTGATGGCGGTCAGGCGTTGCATGATACGGCCCAGCCGGTTGAACGCGCTGAAGACGTGTACGTCGAGGGCGGCTGCCAGCAGGTCCCGATAGGTGTCCAGCTCCGCCAGGACGTGGTTGGCGTGGTCCTGAACGTCGGCGAAGTAGGGTCGCAGACTCTCCGGGACGGTTCCCTCGCGGCGAAGCACCTCGGCGAGCACATGGCTCGTCGGTGCTAAGAGCCGGGGCACCCGAAGCAGCTCCTTCCGAAGGCGAAAGAGGTCGACCGCCGCTCCTTCCGCACCGGTGAAGATCGCCTCCTCGATCCCCTCGATTCGCTCGCGCACGTGGTCCTGGATCGCGAAGTAGCCGTCCACCAGGCTCTCGAACAAGGTATACACCAGGCCCGCGATCCCGGGCATTTGGTGCCTGTGGCGGTGCTCCCAACGGCGGCGCGCTTCCGTGAGCGCGGTCAGCACCGCGGCGCCCCTGCGGTGGATCGTGACCAGGTAGTTCTCACCCCAGAACAGGTTCAGCTCTTGCGGCAGGATTGCGTCGCCGGACTGTTCGGCGGCATAGACCACGATGAAGTAGTAGCCGGAGTAGGCATCGCACCGGGGACGTTCGTGCGCCCTGGTCACGTCTTCGAGCACTAACTCGTGGAAGCCGAAGCTTTGCCGGAGCAGCGCGACCTCGGTAGGGCCGGGATCGCTGATGTCGAGCCACAACCGATTCCCGCGGTCGGCGAGCAGCTCGCCGAGGCGGTCGATGCCGACCTCCGTCGGCAAGCCCTGGTCGAATCGATCGAGGACGAGTCGCATGGCTCCCATCGTGCCTCCTCGCGTGACGTCGGGCAGCGTTCAGTACAGGCGGTTACGGCTTCCCTGAGCTTGAATCGGCGGCACGAAGGAACCCCCGCTCCGTGCGGATGCTCTCGTCACGGGCATCCCAGGGAGTGAGGTGCGCCGCGCCGGGTAGGACGACCACCTGCGCTCCCGGCGTCATCCGCGCGAATCGCTTGATGGTGGGCGGGTCCGCCTCATCGAACTCGCCGACGGTGTAGAGGGTCGGGACCGTGATGCCTTTCAGCAGCGGGGTCCCGTCGTAGCGCTTGAGCGTGCCTGTGATCGTGAACTCGCTCGGCCCCTGCATGTAGTTGTAGATCGCCTCGTTGACCGTGCTCATCAGGCTGTCCAGGTCCGCCTGCACTGGGCGCCGCCACACGTACTTGCCGTAGAACTCCCCGAGTGCCGCCTGGTAGTCCGGGGCATCGAACCGGCCCTGCCTCTCGCGAGTCCGAATCGCGCGCTGCGCCGAGTCCGAAAGCGTGCCGACCAGCCGCCTGGCGTTGCGCTCCCAGGTCGGGATGTCGAGGGCCGCACTTGCCAGCGTAAGGCTGGCCACGTGCTCAGGGTGAACGCGGTCGTACTCGAGGGCGAGGATGGTGCCCCACGAGTGGCCGAGGAGGTGGACCTTGGCGTAGCCTAGATGCGATCGCAAGGAGTCGAGCTCGCGAACGAAGTGGGCGATGGTGAAGAGGGTGGTGTCGGTGATCCGGTCCGACTTGCCACCTCCGAGCTGGTCGTAACGCACGACGGGGCGGTCGTCGCCCAGGGCCTCGAACGGTTTGAGGTAGAAGCTGGAGTAGCCCGGGCCGCCATGCAGGAGGATCACCGGCGTTCCGGAGCCGGCGCCTGAGACCTTGTACCAGATCCGACCGTCAGGGACGGGAAGGTACGCCTCGCCAGGCGGGAGTGAGGCCGGAGCGAGGGGCTGGCCCACCGACTGCACCGAGGTGCTGTGCGCCGGTGGCGATTTCTCGCCACAGCCGGCCGACCCGATCGAGAACAGCAGGACCAGGCACCCCGGCCACGCCCAAGGGCGCACGGCTGATAGCGGTGCCGGGTCTCTCATGGTGATTCCTTTGTGGGGGCGTTCACGTCTCGATTCTACTCCAGCACTATCTTTCCGGCTACGGTCGCCCCCATCCCGGAGGTCTTCCATGAATCCGCGTATCACGCTCAGCCTCCTGCTCTTGGCCGGTGCTTCGCCGGCCTCGCTCGCCGCTCAGGAGCACGAGCATGCCGGCACCGGGCGGCTGGGGAAGGTGGAATTCCCGGTGTCGTGCGCCCCCGAAGCCCAGCGCCGCTTCGAGCGGGCCATGGCGGTGCTCCATTCGTTCTGGTGGGAGGAAGGGCCCCGAGCCTTCGGAGCGGTGCTGGAGGCCGACTCCACCTGTGCCATGGCGCACTGGGGTCTCGCCGTGAACGCCTGGGGCAATCCCTTCGCCGCCGGGCCGAGTGGGGAGAACCTTAGGACCGGCGCCGACGAGGCGGCGCGCGCGGCGGCCCTGGGCGCTCCGACCGCCCGGGAACGCGGATTCATCGCGGCCGCCGCGGCGCTCTATCGCGATCACGACAGCGTGCCCGCCCCGACGCGTCTGCGCGCCTATTCCGACACCCTCGCGCGAATGCACCGCGACCATTCCACCGATTCGGAGGTCGCGCTGTACTACGCGCTTTCGCTGGTCGCGACCGCGTCACCAACCGACACGACGTTCACCCGCCAGAAGCAAGCGGCGGCGATTCTGAATCCGCTCTTCGCCCGGTACCCGAACCATCCGGGGTTGGCTCACTACATCATTCACGCCAACGACTCACCGCCGCTGGCGAGCCTCGGGCTCGATGCCGCGCGGCGTTATGCCACCATCGCCCCGGACGCACCGCACGCCCAGCACATGCCCTCTCACATCTTCGTTCGGCTCGGGCTGTGGGATGAGGCCGTCGAATCCAACCGGCGGTCCTACGCCGCGGGCGTGCGCTATGCCCGGGCGCAGGGACTCACGGGAGTGAGTTACCATGAGTTTCATGCGATGGACTACATGGTCTACGGCTATCTCCAGCGGGGCCGCGACTCCGCGGCGCGCGTCATCGTGGCCAAGGGTCTGGCCATCACCGAGGTGCGCTCGCCCTCACCGCTGCTAGGCAACTACAACCGGGTCGCGATGGAAGCCCGGCTGTTGCTCGAGCGGGGCGATTGGCGCGCGGCCGCGCAACTGCCGGTGCGCAAACCGGATGTCCCGGTATCCGAGATGCTGAGCCGATTCGCGCGCGGCGTCGGTGCCGCACGCCTCCCGGAGCCCACGCAGCTCCGGCAGGAGGTGGAGGCGCTCCAGCGAATCGAGCAGGACTTGGCCAGTCGCAACGACTCGTATTGGAGCCGGGTCGCGGGGATCAAGCGCCAGGCCCTGCATGCCTGGGTGGTCCTCGCTTCCGGCGACACCACGGGGGCGCTGCGGGAAGCCGAGGCCGCGGCGGAGCTGGAGGACGGCACCGAGAAGGCTCCGGTCACGCCGGGCGAGCTCATTCCCGCCCGCGAGCTGGAAGCCGACATGCACCTGCTGGCCGGCCACTACGAAGCGGCCCGTGGCGCCTACCTGACGACTCTGAAGCGGGAGCCAGGTCGCGCCCGGTCGGTTTTCGGAGCCGCGCGGGCGGCGCAGCTCGGCGGGGACCGCGCGCTGGCGGCGGCCGGGTATCGCGACTACTTGCGGCTCATGGAACGGGCCGATGCCAGCCGTGGCGAGCTCCGCATTGCACGTGCCGGGGCCGGGAAGCAGTAGGCGTTCGCGTCCTTCGGCCTACTTGAGCAGCTCTCCGGCAATGATCAACTGCTGGATCTCCGTCGTCCCCTCGTAGATCCTGAGCGCCCGGACCGCGCGGTACAGGCGCTCCACCGGGTGACTCGCCAGCACCCCCCGTCCGCCGATGAGCTGCACGGCGTCGTCCACCGCCCGCTGGGCCATCTCCGTCGCGAAGGACTTGGCCATGGCCGCTTCACTCGTGATGCGCTCCTGGCCCTGGTCCTTCTCGTACGCCGCCCGATAGGTGAGGAGCCGGGCGGCCGTCAGATCGGTTGCCATCCGGGCGAGCTTCTGCTGCACCAATTGGAACTGCGCGAGTGGGGTCCCGAACTGGCGCCGCTGCTTCACGTGAGCCAGCGCTTCGGTGAGCGCCCGGGTGGCCATCCCGCACGCCGCCGCCGCCACGGTGGGCCGCAACCGGTCGAGCGCCGCGAGGCCGAGCCCGTAGCCGCGTCCCTCGGCGCCGAGCAGGGCATCCGCCGGTACCCGGCAATTGTCGAGAGCGATTTCCCCCAACGGATGCGGGGCGCTCAGGACCTGGGCACGCGTGAGCCTGAGACCGAACGTGTTGGCCGGCACCAGGAAGCAGCTGATCCCCTTGGCGCCCTTGGCCCGGTCGGTGGAGGCGAAGACGACGTAGAGATCGGCGATGCCGGCGTTGGAGATCAGGGTCTTGGCTCCGGTGACGACGTAGCCCGACCCCTCGTGCCGCGCGGTGGTGGCGATGGCCGCCACGTCCGACCCCGCCTCCGCTTCGGTCATCGCGAAGGCGGTCATGACCTTTCCCTCGGCGATCGGTCCCAGCCACCGATCCTTCTGCGCCTGCGTGCCACCCAACAGAATCGGCGTGGTGCCAAGACCCTGTAAGGCGAACACCGCGTCGGCGAGCGGAGACGCTTCGCCGAGCGCCTCCCGCATCAGGCAGCACCCGCGGAGATCGAGGTCGAGAATCGGCTGGAGCCAGCCCCCCGCACCGAGCAGCCCGAGCAGCGCCCGTGCCTCGCGCCGGGCGGCGGCATCGTCCGCCGGCTCGGGGCGCGTGGCGATCTCTCCCGTCGCAAAGCCACCGGCCCGCTCGGCGAGGGGCGGGTGATGGGCCTCGAGAAAGGTGCGGATCAGTCTCGTGTCGGGCATGCCCTACTCGAACTTCGGGTCGCGCTTGGCGCGGAAGGCTTCGTACGCTTCTCGGAAGTTGGGATTCTGCATGCAGGCGGCCTGGGCCTGGGCTTCCCACTCGATGGCCGCGACGAGGTCCATCGCGGCCTCCTCGTTGAGCGCCTGCTTGGTGACTCCCAGCGCCACCGACGGCCCTCGCGCCAGACGGGCGGCGACCTCGGTTGCTTCCGCCATCAGCCGTTCTGCCGGGACCACCCGGTTGTACAGCCCGATCCCCGCGGCGCGCTCGGCCGTGATGAAGTCCCCGAGCATGAGGAGCTCGCTCGCGTGCGCCAGGCCGACGAGCCGGGGCAACAGCCAGGCCGCCCCCATGTCGGCGCCGGTCAACCCCACGCGCGAGAAGAGGAAGGCGATCTTGGCGCTCTCCGCCGCGATCCGGATGTCGCTCGCCGCCGCGATCACCGCCCCCGCTCCGGCCACCGTGCCGTTGAGCGCCGCCACGACCGCACGGCGACATTGGCGGATGGAGAGAATGAGATCGCCGGTGAGACGGGTGAACTCGAGGAGCCCGGCGCCATCCCTAGGGAACAGGGCGCCGATGATGTCCTCGACATCTCCGCCGGAGCAGAAGGCCCGGCCGGTGCCGGTGATGACGACGGCGCGAACGCCGGGCTCGCTATCGAGGGCGCGGAAGGTGTCCCGGAGCTCGGTGTAGACCTCGAAGGTGAGCGCGTTGAGCCGCTCGGGCCGGTTGAGGGTGATGGTCGCAACGGCGTTCGCCGGGTCGACGGTGTAGAGGAACGACTTGGGATTCAAAGCCATCAAGGCCTCACTGCCCCTTCAGCTCGACCAGCAGCACGTGCGCGGTCCCGGTTCCGTGGTATTCGCTCGCGTGAGTCTCCGGTTCGTGCCAGGTCGCTTGGCCGGTCTTGGCGGTCGGCTCGGTCACCTTCCCGTCTGCCGACGTGAACTTGGTCTTGCCCGCGCCCGCGATACTGTAGCTGATGTAGGCGGGATGTGAATGAAGGGGAATCTTGAGGCCGGCCTTGCTATGGAAGTCGAGCACTCGGACCCGCTCGTTTTCCAGCAGCACCGTGAAGTGGTCGGGGGCCACCTTGACGGGATCCTGCGCCTGGGCCGTGCCCGCCGCGAACAGCAGGACGAGGGCAAGGCTCGATACTACCACCCGTGCGGACATGTTGACCTCCCCCTCGGTGTCGATGTGAACTTCGGCTTACAGATTCCCCTTGTGCTGCGCGCCGTCGACGGCGATGCACACGCCCGTGACCCAGCTCGCCCGATCGGACACCAGGAAGGCAACGACGTCGGCGACCTCCTCTGGAGTTCCCATCCGGCCCCACGGGATCGTCTTGAGAATCGCGTTGTAGAAGTCCGGATTGTTCTGCTTCGCGTCCGCCCAGAGGCCACCGGGAAATTCGATGGAGCCTGGCGCCACCGTGTTCACCCGGATCTTCTGCGGGGCGAGTGCCAGGGCGAGCGATTTGGCGTGGCTGACCAGCGCCGCCTTGGCCGCTCCGTACGACGGCGGGAAGCCGAGAGCCTCCAGGCCCGCGATCGACGAGATGTGGACGATCGCACCGCCGCCGCCCGCGGCCATCCACGGCGTGACCTTCCACCCGGCCCGCACGGCGGCCATGAGGTCCACGTTCAACGTGGACTGCCAGGTGGCCGCGTCGTCGCCGAACCCGAGGCCGCTCGGGTTGTTGACCAGGATATTCACGCTCCCCAGGCGCGCATGCGCGGCATCGAGAAAGGCGTCGAGCGCCTCAGGGGCTCCCACGTCGCACACCGCCGCGTAGACGGGCACGTCACGGCCGCGCAGCTCGGACTCGGTCTTACGCAATGCAGGCTCGCCGCGTGCGCAGATGGCGACGCTCGCGCCCTCCTCGGCCAGTCGAAGCGCAATCGACCGCCCGATGCCCCGACTCGCACCGGTTACGACCGCGCACTTTCCTCGTAGGCCCAGATCCATAAAGCCTCCCTCCTAGCGTTCCAGCACCGCCGTCGCCTCGATCTCCACCAGCGCCCGTGCATCCACCAGCGACGTTACCTCCACCAACGCCATCGCCGGAAAGTGCGCTCCCATCCTCCGCCGATACGCCTCGCCCAGCGGCTTGAGGCTTGTGCGGTACAGTGCCATGTCGGTGACGTAAATCGTGAACCGCCCGATGTCCTCCGGCTTGCCGCCGGCCTCGCGGACCACCGCGAGAACGTTCCCCAGCGCCCAGTCGAACTGGGACACGAAATCGGCGGCCGCCACCTGGCCGGAGCCGTCGCGCGCGGTCTGGCCCGCGATGAAGAGGATTCTGCCCCCGGCCTGGGCCAGCATCCCGTTGCTCCAGCCCCGGGGCGCGCCGAGCTCTGTCGGATTGATGATCGCGAGGCGGCTGCTCATCGGGGCTCTCCCGTCCAGGATCAGGGCCTCACCATTGGGCGGATGTGCGCCGTCGGCGGCCGCGAGCGACACTACCGCGGCCGCCACTTCCTCGGCCGGGATGAGCCGAGTCTGGCCCGCCGAGGCGAGGGCCGCCGCCAGCGCGTCTTCCCGGGTGCGGCCGGTCTTCGCCACGATCCGTCCCACTGTCTCGGCGGTCATCTCGGTATCGACGAAGTTGGGGCACACCGCGTTCACCGTGACCCCGGTGCCCGCCACTTCCGCCGCCGCCGACCGGGTGAGACCCACCAGCGCGTGCTTGGCAGCGGAGTAGGCCGCGAGATACTTGCCGCCGCCCAGGCCCGCGGTCGAAGCCACGTTGACCACGCGGCCCCACTGCTGCTCGAGCATCCCGGGCAGAAAGGCCCTGGTGCAGAGGAAGGCGCCGGTGGCGTTGACGGCGATGAGCCGGTTCCATTCCTCGAGCGAGGTTCGGACGAGAGGGGTCGAGCCGGCGGCACCGGCGTTGTTGACCAGCACCGTGACCGGCCCCAGGTCAGTGGCTTCGCGCGCCAGGGCCAGCACGCTGGCTTCGCTGGTCACATCGCAGACCACCGCTTTCGCCCGATGACCCAGCGCCGCCAGCTCGGCGCTCCGCCGCTCGATCTGGTCTCGATTGCGCGCCGCGACCACGATGCTGAGGCCGGCGTCCGCCAGCGCCCGGGCGGTTGCGGCACCAATCCCCCGGCCGCCACCGGTCACCACCGCGACCCGACCGGCCAGGGGATTCACTTTGCCTGCGCGGCCTTGGCGCCGAGCTCGGCCTGAACCGCGTCGTCGAGAATCGCGCCGAGGACCTCGATCGTCGCCCGGCCTTCCTCGCTGGTGGCCTGGGCCGGAGCGCCGAAGTAGGCTCGCGCGCCGCCCGCTTCTTCGAAGGTCTGCTTGCCATCCCGGATGGCCCGGGAAAGGGACGCCGGATTGGGTGGCAGCGCCTCCCGTATCCCGTCGCGCACCAGCTCCGGACATTCGGCGAGCACGATCGACGTCTCGAACTGGCCGGCATGGCAAGCGCCGCTTCGGAACTCGTCGCCTAGCCGGAGGGCCCACGGCTTGGCGGCGAGGTTGGGACATGCCACCGCCAGCCCGGTGTCGCGCCGAATCGCGCTCACGGCCGCGTCCAGCGAGGCGAGGTGTGCCGGATCGAGATGCGCGTTGGCGATGGCCAGCACTCCGAAACCATGGCGAGCGAGGTTGACGGCGATATCCAGCACCGTCGCCGTCACCGTCTCCGGACGGAGCGAGAGCGTTCCGGCGAACCCCTGGGCGAACGCCGCCGCGGTGTACGTCAGGGGTGGAAGGATTACCGCTTTGAGCCCCCGCGCGGCCAGCCGGGCGGCGCCGGACCGCGCCATCGCCCGGGCGATGATTACGTCGGTCTCCAGCGGCAGGTGCGGCCCGTGGGCCTCGATGGCGCCCACCGGAAGGATGGCCACGGCTCCCGGACCGGCGGCGCCACGTGCCTCTTCCCAGGTCATTGCGGCGAGCGGCTGCACGGTTATTGTGTCCTCACGACTCTCTGCCAGCAAACCCAGGCCGCTGTCATCCTGAGCGTAGCGAAGGAGCCATCATTCAAGGCATGCCCCCCTTCGCGGAGTTTACCCCGAGCATAGCGAACGGGCTCAGGCGACAGCGGGTGAGGCTTCGCAACGTGCTCTCACTATGACCGACGAACATCCGCCGCACCTCAACATCGCCGACTTCTTTCTCGATGCCCGGGTGCGCGAGGGTCGGGGCGACCGGACCGCGCTGCTGACCGATGCCGGACGGTTGAGCTACCGTGAGGTTCAGGCGCTGGCCAACCGCTATGCCAACGTGCTGAGTTCGGCGGGAGTGGCTCCGGAACAGCGCGTGATCATCGCCCTGCCTGACGGGCCCGACTACGTGGCGGCGCTGTTCGGCATCCTGAAGATCGGCGCGGTCGTAGTGATGGTCAACCCGGAGCTCAAGCCGGACGCCATCGAGTATTTCTTCGAGTACAGCCGCGCCACCGTCGCGCTGGTCACCACGGAGCGGGCGGACGCCTTTCGCGACGCGGCCGGCCGGGCCACGCATGCGCCCGCCTTGCTGGTCGTGGGCGGCGGTGATTGGGAATCGCGCCTCGCCGCGGCACCCGAGGCCTGGCGGAACTTTCCCACCCACCGTGACGACGCCGCGATCTGGCTCTTCTCCGGCGGCACCACCGGCCGGCCCAAGGCCGCCGTGCAGCCGCATCGCTCCTTCGTCAACACCGCGCAGTGCTACGCCGGCCAGGTCCTCCGGTATACCGAGGACGATGTGACGCTCTCGGTGCCGAAGCTCTATTTCGGCTACGCGACCGGCTCCAATCTCCTGTTCCCTTTCGCCGCCGGAGCCACCAGCGCCTTGTTCGACGACCGCTGCACCGCGGAAGTCATCTTCGGCCGGATCGCGCGGCACCGGCCGACCATCCTGATCACCGTCCCCACCATGATCAACCAGATGGTGAGTCACCCGGAGGCGGGTCGCCAGGACCTCTCCTCGCTGCGCCTTGCCACCTCCGCGGGCGAGGGGTTGCCGGAAGAGCTGCACGGAAAGTGGGACCGGACCTTCGGTGTGCCGCTCCTCGACGGCCTGGGCACCGCCGAGATGTGGCACATCTTCCTCTCCAACCGAGTGGGCCGGGTTCGCCCTGGGACGCTGGGCGAGGTCGTGCCGGGCTTCGAGATCAAGGTGGCGGACGAGGAGGGGCGTGAGGTGCCCGAGGGAACCATGGGCCACCTCTGGGTGCGGGGCGGATCCCGGGCCCTTGGCTACTGGCAGCAGTTGGAGAAGAGCCAGACCTGTTTCCGGGGCGAGTGGGTGGTAACGGGCGACCTGGTCCGGCGCGACGCCGACGGCTACTACACCTATGGCGGCCGGGCCGACGAGCTGCTCAAGGTGTCGGGCAAGTGGCTCTCCGCCACCGAGGTGGAAAGCTGTCTGCTGCTGCACCCGGCGGTCTCGCAGGTAGCGGTCGTGGGCGTGGCCGACGCCAACGGGCTGGTCAAGCCTCATGCCTACGTCGTCCCGCGCGAGCGCCACGCCGGCCTGGCGGAGGAGCTCAAGGCCTTCGTGCGGGATCGGCTGGAGGCGTACAAGCACCCGCGCGAGGTGATCTTCGTCGATTCGCTTCCGACCACGCATCTGGGCAAGGTGGACCGGGGCCGGCTTCGGACCAACTCCGCGCAGTGAAAAAAGCTCACCACGGAGACACGGAGAACACGGAGGAATTCACGGCGAACAACCCATTGTTTTTGCTTCTCCGTGCTCCCTCTGTGTTCTCCGTTTCTCCGTGGTAAATGGGGAAGGGTGGGGAGTGTCCGCGGTGCCGAGCTACCGCGCCCCCAGCGCCCGGTCGAGGTTGAAGGCGGCGCTGATCAGGGCCAGGTGCGTGAACGCCTGCGGAAAGTTGCCGAGGGCCTCGCCGCTGTTGCCCGTCTGCTCGCCGTACAGGCCGAGGTGGTTGGCGTAGCCGAGCATTTGCTCGAAGAGCAACCGGGCGTCGTCCAGCCGGGCCGGGTCCGTGCGGCCGGCGCGCGTCAGCGCCTCGACCAGCCAGAAGGAACACATATTGAACGTTCCCTCACGGCCCGGCAGACCGTCCGGGGCGGCGGTGGGCGGGTCGTACCGGTAGACCATGCCGTCCGCCGCCAGACCGCCCGCGTCAACCGGCCGCCGGATCGCGTCCAGGGTGCTCAGCATACGAGGGTCATTGGCAGCCATGAAGAAGACCAGCGGCATGAGCAAGGTGGATGCGTCCAGGGATTCGGAGCCGTACGCCTGGACGAACGCATGGCGGCGCGCGTCCCAGCCCTTGGTCATGACCTCCTCATAGATCTCGTCCCGGGTCGCCAGCCAGCGCGCCCGGTCTGCCGGGAAGGAGCGCTTGTCGGCCAGTCTCAGGCTTCGGTCCAGGGCCACCCAAGAGAAGACCTTCGAAGAGACGAAGTGCTGCCGGCCGCCGCGCACCTCCCAGATGCCCTCGTCCTCCCGTTTCCAATTGTCGCACAGCCAATCCACGAGCCGCCGCAGATACGTCCACGAGTCGTAGCCGACCGGCTCCACGTACTTGTTGTGGAGGTAGACCGCATCCAGCAGCTCGCCGTAGATGTCCAGTTGCAGTTGCCGATGGGCCGCGTTGCCGATCCGCACCGGCCGCGAGCCCCGGTAGCCCTCCAGGTGGTCGAGCGTCTCCTCCGGCAGTCCGGCCCGGCCGTCGAGGCCGTACATCGGCTGCAGGGGTCCGGCCCCTTGGCTGTCCGGCTCCTCCCAGCGGTCCTGCAGCCAGCCCCAGAACCGGGTCGCTTCCTCGGTCAAGCCGATGCGGAGCAGGCCGTACAGCGTGAAGGCGGCGTCGCGGATCCAGGCATAGCGGTAGTCCCAGTTGCGCACTCCCCCGATCGCCTCGGGCAGACTGCAGGTCGGGGAGGCGATGATCGCTCCGGTCGGCTCGAACGACAGCAGCTTCAACGTCAGGGCGGATCGGTGCACCATCTCCCGCCAGCGGCCGGTGTAGGTGCACTTCGAGAGCCAGCGCCGCCAGTAGGCGACGGTGTCGCGGAACAGCTCTTCCGCCTCGGCCACATCAGGGCAGCGCCCGGGCCGGTCCTCGGGGTCGATGCGGCTCAGGACGAATGTGACCTTCTCCCCCTCGCTGAGCGTGAAGTCCGTGACCACGCCGTCGCCGTCGAGCCGCAGCGGCACGGATGCGGCCAGGCCAAGGCTCAGGCCCGGCCCGTCGAAGCGGGCGCCGTCGCCCACGAGCTGGACCTGGTGGACACCGCGGGCGTAGTCGAACGCGGGCCGACACTCTAGATGAAAGGCCACTTGGCCGCGGACGACGGCAACCCTGCGGACCACTTCGTCCGGCACCTTGCGGGTGCCGCCGACCGGCATGTAGTCCTCGATCTGGCCCACGCCGTCGTCGTGCAGGAACCGCGTGACGAGGACGGCGGTGTCCGGCCAGTAAAACTGCTTCCGGCGGAAGTCCTCGCCGGCTGGAGCGATGCGAAAGCGCCCACCTTTCCGGCAGTCCAGGATGGCGGCGAAGACGCTCGGGGAATCGAAATGCGGCAGGCAGAGCCAGTCGAGGGAGCCGTCCATGCCGACGAGGGCGGCTGTGCGCAGGTTGCCAATGATTCCGTAGTCTTCGATTGGCTGGTAGCCCGATGCCATCCACGTCCTCCCTGCGGCGTCATGGCCGCGCGCTTTCCTTCATGGTACGCGCGCTGGGCGCCGGGGGCTACCTGAGAAGGTCGCGGGAGTACGGCGGAGAGGAGCTTGCCCGAGCACCGCCGGGTCCCACCTGGTATCCTTCAAGTCTGCTCCGCATCTTGCGCCACTGGGAGGGCACTCCGACGGCCGCCATCAGCGTTTTCGACATCTTCAAAATCGGCGTGGGTCCTTCGAGCTCCCACACCCTCGGCCCGTGGCGAGCGGCTCAGCGTGCCGTGCAGCGCTGGCAGGAGCTCGGCGTCTTCGACTCCATCGAGGGGGTCCAGGTGGACCTCTATGGCTCCCTCGCGAAGACCGGCAGGGGACACATGACCGACATGGCGGTCATGCTCGGCCTCTCGAATGCGGATCCAGTCAGCTGCGAAACCGCGGCCATCCCCGCCAGCATCGAGGCGATTCGCCGATCGCGGACCCTCATGCTGGGCGGCCTCCGTCCCGTTCGCTTCGATCCCGCCGCCGAATGCCGCTTCAATTCCCTCATCAGTCTGCCGCAACATCCCAACGGCCTGAGGTTCACCGCGCTCCTGGCGGGCGGCTCGAGCGCGGTGGAGACGTACTTCTCCATCGGGGGCGGCTTCATCGTTCAGGAGGGCGAGTCCGACGAAGGAGGGCCCTCCGTCACGCTCCCGTTCCCGATCGAATCGGCAAGAGACCTGCTCGGCCACTGCCACACCCACGGCCTGACCGTGCCCAAGGTCGTGTGGCGGAACGAGCTGATCTGGCGCACGCCGGAGGAGATCCATCAGGGGCTGGGCGCGATCTGGGCGACGATGAAGGAGTGCGTGTTCCGCGGATGTCACACCCGGGGCGTGCTGCCGGGAGGGCTGGGTGTGGTGCGCCGCGCCGCCGGGCTCAGCAGCGGCATGCTCGGCACCAGGAGCTGGCCGGATGCCGACTCCTGGATCGAGGCCATCCGGGCCAGCCGTCCGGCATTCCAGGAGACGCTCGCCTGGGTGAGCTGCTTCGCGCTGGCCGTGAACGAGGAGAACGCCGGGTTCGGCCGGGTGGTGACGGCGCCGACCAACGGGGCCGCGGGCGTAGTCCCCGCGGTGGTGCTGTACTACCTCTGCTTCTGCGACGGTGACGAGAGCGGCATCGAGCGCCTGCTGCTCACCGCTGGCGAGATCGGCAGCATCATCAAGAAGGAGGCGACGATCTCCGCGGCCATGGGCGGATGTCAGGCCGAGATCGGTGTCTCGAGCGCCATGGCAGCCGCGGGGCTTACCCAATGCCTCGGCGGCTCGGCCGCGCAGGTCGCCATGGCCGCCGAAATTGCCCTGGAGCACCACCTCGGCCTCACCTGTGATCCGGTAGGTGGGCTGGTCCAGATCCCCTGCATCGAGCGGAACACGATGGGCGTGGTCAAGGCGATCACGGCGTCCACCCTCGCGCTCGCCAGCGAGCCGGCCGATGCCAAGATCACGCTCGATACCGTCATCAGCACGATGTGGCAGACGGCCCAGGACATGAACGTCAAGTACAAGGAGACCGCGGAGGGTGGGCTGGCGCTCCAGATCGCGGTGAACGTGACGGAGTGTTGAGCGGAGCGCAGCCACACATCAAACTCACCTCCGCCCAGGCGCGCAGAATCTGGCTGCATGCCCAGCGCCTGGACACCACCGAGCCCTTCGGCTCCGGCCCGAAGGCCACGCCGGCCGCCGTGGCGCACCTGGGCTATCTGCAGATCGACACCATCTACGTCATCGAGCGCAGCCATCACCACATCCTCCACACGCGCATCCCTTCGTATCGGCGCGAGCATCTGCATCAGGCGCAGAGCATCGACAAGACCGTGTTCGAGTATTGGACACACGCCCTCTCGTTCCTGCCGACGGAAAGCCTGCGGTTCTACGTGCGCCATATGCGCCAGGATTGGCAGCGGCACGTCGTCTGGTCCGGCAAGGTGTCGGACGGTGACTTGCGCAGAGTGCTGTCGCGCATCCGCAGACACGGCGCGATCACCATTCGCGACATCGACAACGACGTGCTGGTCGACAAGGACTACGCGTGGGCCAGCCGCAAGCCTTCCAAGCGCGCGCTGGAGGCGGCCTTCTACAAGGGCCTGGTAACCATCAGCCAGCGGGCTGGCATGCTCAAGACGTACGAGCTGCTGACTCGCCATTTCAGCTGGGACCGCCGGCCCCGCGCAGCGACCGAAAGGGAAACCCTGAACTACCTGCTGGATCGTGCCCTGCGGTCGCAGGGGATCGTGAGCGTGGAATCGATCTGTTACCAGGACGCTCCGCGCAAACCGGCGATGAGGCGCCTGGTGGAATCGCGAGTCCGTCGAAAGGAGCTGATACCGGTGCGGGTGGAAGGAGCGGGCCAGTCGCCGCACTGGATCCGTCCGGATGCCCTCGACACCATCCCCGAGCCGGCGGCGGAACAGGTTCATGTCCTGTCCCCCTTCGACCCGCTCATCATCCAGCGCAAGCGATTCCGACTCTTCTTCGATTACGAGTATCGCTTCGAAGCGTACGTTCCCAAGCACAAGCGGATCTTCGGCTACTTCGTTTGCCCGGTTCTCGTCGGGGATCGGGTCGTGGCCGCCCTCGACCTCAAGACCGACCGGCAGCGGCAACAACTGTTGGTGCAGCGCTGGAACTGGGTCGGCCGGCGCGCGTCCCACGCTCATCGGCAGGAGGTGGAAGCCGCTTTGCACAGGTTCGAGCAGTTTCAGTTGGGTCGGAGTTAGATCGAGACTCTTGACGGGCCCGGTACCTCGCCGTACATCAGCACCACCCACAAAGACACCCCGGCGAAAACCCAATCAGGGCAGGCACTCATGCCACGCGTCCGCCTCGTCTTCCCACTCACGCTCGCCACTCTGCTGGCCTGCCAGCCCGCCGACGACCCCTCCACCGGGCCCACTCCGATCTCCCCATCGACACCGGCTCCCAGTCTCGGCGCCACGGCTCTGAAAATCCCGAACGACTACTTCCTGATCTTTGATGAAGATCCAACTCGCAACTACACGACAACCGTCGGTCTGGTGTCGCCACCCAGCGATCTCGATGCTTGCGGGGGTTCCGGGCCGGAGGTGTTCGACGGGGGAGGCACCACGCGGATCGTGGCGACGCCGTCCGGTGCCTTCCACGTTCGTGACGAGCTGCATCAGGCCACCATCGTATTCTACGAGGGGGCGACCGACGATGTGTGCGAGCTCGCCACCCTCCCGGTGCTGGGCCGCGGCAGGGGCAATCTGCACTTCACTGTGAAGAACGGGGCGAATGGCTCGACGAGCGTCCAGGCGACCTTCGGCGGTTTCCTGGACCTGGTCGCAGGCGGCCGGGCCCGCATGCTGGGAGTCGGGAATATTGTCTTCGACTCCTTCGGCAACCTGACCATCCACGAGGACCACTTCGACCTGAAGCCGATCGGACACTGAGTCGAAGATGGCAGTTCAACCGTCGCGTCTTTCAGGAGGTCGCTCCATGCGAAATGTCATGCTCCTTGCGGTGCTCACACTCGCGGCCTGCCAGGCAACGCCGAAGACCGAGACTATGAAGAGCCAGTCTGCCGGCGGCGGACCGGCAGGCGAAGAGTCCGCGGGTGCTTCAGCGCCGTTGTCCGCCCAGGACGAGGCAGCCATCCGGGCCGTGGACGCCGAATGGGCCCGGGCCGCCTCCGCCGGCGACGCGAAGGCCCTCACGGCCACGTACTCGTCGGACGCGACCCTACTCCCCCCGAGCGAGGCGATCGTCAAGGGGGAGGCTGTCGGGAAGTACAACGACGCGATGACCGGCGGCTTTTCCGGACCGACTGAGCTCACGACGACCGCCGTGGAAGGTCGGGGAGACCTGGCCTATGCGGTCGGCATTTACCGCGCGACCCTGACTCCGAAGAAGACGGGGGCCAAGCCACTCCCAACCGAGGTCGGGAAGTACCTGGAAGTCTTGAAGAAGCAGTCCGACGGCTCGTGGAAGATCGTGTACGACATGTGGAGCCCGGACGCTCCCCCGAAGCAGTGATGCTCCACTCGCCGGCCGCGAGGTAGCCGGCTACGCAATGACTGATCAGGGGCGCCGGCTCACCGCCGCCCTGGCCGAGCGCTACCGCCTGGAGCGGGAGCTCGGTCAGGGCGGCATGGCCACGGTGTTTCTCGCCCAGGACCTCAAGCACGACCGCAAGGTCGCGATCAAGGTGCT
This sequence comes from uncultured Gemmatimonadales bacterium, assembly GCA_963804125.1. Lineage (GTDB taxonomy): Bacteria > Gemmatimonadota > Gemmatimonadetes > Gemmatimonadales > GWC2-71-9 > CAVVWJ01. Next base: position 603,438 of record CAWDPF010000007.1, on the reverse strand, counting down.
CCGGCCGGAGCTCGCGGCGGTGATCGGTGGCGAGCGCTTCCTCTCCGAGATCAGGACCACCGCCAACCTGCAACATCCGCACATCCTGCCGCTGTTCGATTCGGGGTCGGCCGACGGCTTCCTGTTCTACGTGATGCCCTTCATCGAGGGCGAGACGCTCCGGGACCGGCTGCAGCGGGAAAAGCAGCTGCCCATCGGAGACGCGATCCGGCTGGCCACCGAAATCGCCAGCGCCCTCGACTACGCTCATCGCCACAACATCATCCACCGGGACATCAAGCCGGCCAACATCCTGCTGCACGACGGGCGGGCGCTCGTGGCTGATTTCGGGATCGCCCTCGCGGCCAGCAAGGCTGGCGGCACGCGCATGACCGAGACGGGCATGAGTCTGGGGACGCCCCAGTACATGAGTCCCGAGCAGGCGATGGGTGAGCGGGAGATCACCGCCCGATCGGACGTCTACGCACTGGGCTGCGTGGTGTATGAGATGCTCACGGGCGATCCGCCGTTCAGCGGCTCGACCGCGCAGGCGGTCGTGGCCCGGGTCGTGACGGAGCGACCACGGTCGCTCACCCCCCAACGGCACAGCATCCCACCATCCGTCGAGATCGCCGTGCTCACCGCGCTGGAGAAGCTCCCCGCGGATCGCTACGCGAGTGCCGCGGAGTTCGCCGGGGCGCTGACCAGCCCCTCGGGCGACCACCATCCGAGCTGGAGAGGCCCAGCCGCGGGAGGCCGGCCTCGCCGGACAGCGTTGCTGATAGGTCTGGGACTCGTCGGCCTCGCCCTCGCAGCCGGCTGGTTGACCCGGGGCTGGCTCGGCAAGGCCGGCGCTCCACCGCCTGTTCGGTTCGCCTTCGCCATGGGTCGACCGGGGGTCGACCGGCCCTTCCTCGCCCTCTCCACGGACGGGCGGGAGATCGTCCAGACCGCCGAGGACAGCACAGGTGTCGTCCATCTGGTAAAACGGAACCTCGCATCGACCGACGTCATCACGATCGCCGGCACTGAAGGCGCGCGTGACCCGTCATTTTCGCCGGACGGGTTGTGGATCGCGTTCGTGGCGGATGGAAAGCTGAAGAAAGTGCCCGCGGACGGTGGACCCGCGATCGACATCGCGGATTCCGCGGGGAACGGCGCGGCCGCGTGGACCCCCGACGGCCGGATCATCTTCCGGCGCAACAAGAGCGGACTCTGGCGTGTACCGGTCGCTGGGGGTGAGCCCGAGCGACTGACCCAGCTCGATTCAGCACGTGGCGAGTTTGCCCACTGGTACCCACAGATGCTCCCGGGTGGACGAGCCGTCATTTACACCAGCTACGCGACGCCGGTGTCGCGCTCCCGGATCGAGGCGTACGACCTTGGCAGCGGCCGCCGCACCACCCTGGTGGCAGGAGCCGTCTTCGCGCGCTACGCTGCCAGCGGTCACCTGCTGTACGCCCGGGACGGGGCAGTGTGGGCGATCGGCTTCGATCCGGACCACCTGCGGGTTCACGGGACCGCAGTTCCCGTCCAGGCGGACGTGGCCGCACAGCCGACTGACGGCTACGCGGGGTTCGACGTCGCCCCCAACGGCACCTTCGCCTTCCTGCGGGCCTCCGACTGGTTCGTCGATCGGCGTGTGGTCTGGCTGGATCATGCGGGCAGAGAGGAGCCGGTGCCCGCGATCCCACGGGCAGGTACCTTCGCGGAGCCAAGACTGTCCCCGGACGGCCGTTGGATAGCCATCACCGTGACCAGTCCCAAGCATGAAATCTGGCTGTACGAGCGTGCGCGCAGCGTGCTGACGCAGCTGTCCCATGCCCCCGCCGCCGCCTTCAACGCGGTCTGGACCCCCGACAGCCGCAGCGTGATCTACTGCTACGAGGATCCGATGTTCGACCTTCACCGCCTCACCATCGACGCGAGCGTACCGGACCGCGAGGTCGTCACCAGCTATTTCGACAAGTTTGCGTCGTCGGTGTCGCCGGACGGACGCCAGGTCGCGCTGACCGAGGACACCCACACCGATCGAATTCTCATCGCGCCGCTCGATGGCAGTGCTCCGCCCAAGCTCCTCGGCGAGGTCGGCGTCTCTCAGCGCCTTGCCGTCTTTTCCCCGGATGGCCGCTGGATCGCGTACGAACAGGAGACCAGCGGACGGAACAACGTGTACCTCCGCTCGGCGAGCGGGGCGGGCGGCCCCCGCCCGGTATCGGGGGACGGCGGCACGGAGCCCCGGTGGACCAGAGGAGGACGCGAGATCGTCTACCGGCGCGGCGAGCTCATGATGGCCGCTCCGGTCGCGCCAGCAACGGGCGAGGTCGGCTCGCCAACCGTCCTGTTCCGGGTGCCCTCACTGATTCGCCTGGGCGGGAGCCGGACCCACAGCTACGATGTGACGCCCGACGGCAGTCGCTTCCTGATCGTAAAGCCCGTGGAGCGGGCCGGAGTCCAGCCCACGGTCGTGGTGCTCAACTGGTTCTCGGAGTTGCAGCGCAAGGTCAGGCGCTAGCTCGAAGGTCAGACTGAACAGGAACGGCTACTCTCAACGCCCGCGACAACATGCTGATTCGACCAGCACATGAGCGAGGCGGCGAAAGCTGGCCGTGCTTCAGAGGGGTGCCGCAAACGGTTTAGTCCGATCCTTGGGTCTCAGCTCGAGCCTGGTGCGGCGTCGCAACTCACTTGGCGCGACTCCCGCCAGTCGTGCAAAGGAGCGCCGCATGGTATCCGCGCTCCCGAAGCCGCAGGCGACGGCAATCTGCTTGAGGCCGCGATCCGTTCGCTCCAGTTGCAGACGAGCGGCTTCGACTCGCGCCTCCAGGACATATTGGGATGGTGTCCGGCCCACCTCGCGCGTGAACACGCGTTCAAAATGTCGAACGCTCATGGCGACGCGATCGGCAAGGACCTGGATCGACAATCGCTTTCGCAAGTTCTCCAGGATCCAGAGCTGCAGCTCCTGGATGGCCTTCATCTCGGACGCCTGCGCGGATAGCGTAACGCTCAACTGCTTCTGTCCGCCCGAGCGGCGCAGAAACAGGACGAGTTCACGCGCCACTTCCTGGGCGATTGCCGCCCCGCAGTCCTCCTCGACCCAAGCGAGCGCTAGATCGATGCCGGCCGCAATGCCCGCCGACGTGTAGATGTTCTCGTCTCTGACCCACACCGGTTCGGATTCGACTCTTACCAGGGGATACCGCCGCGCCAGTTCCTTGCCGAATCGCCAATGGGACGTCGCCCTCCTCCCGTCCAGCAACCCCGCCTCGGCCAGCAGGAACGATCCGACGCAAACCGATCCTACGCGTCGCGCTGTTGGAGCGACGCGCCGCAGCCAGGCGAACAGTGCCGGGTCACGAGCGTTGCGCGTGCCCAGGCCGCAAACAAGCAACAGCGAATCGAAGGGCCGCTTCAGAAGCTTGTAGTTGGTTTCTGCAAGAAACGATAGGACACCGCCTTCACCCTGGACCCTCAGGTCGTTCCCATTCGTTGCGACTGTGACGCTGTAAACGGGCTCGCCTGCGAGTCGATTGGCGGCGCCGAACACCTGAATTGGACACACCAGATCGAATTCGTCCACAGGTGGCACGACGAGAACAACCACGCGGCGCCTCGCTCTGGCGCCCTTCCGACGCACGTTGCCGTTGTCGTTCGCCATGATCGGTCTGATCACCATGCATGGCCTCAAGTCGGTTTGCCAACCAGAACCGGCAATTGTGGCGGAAAGCGTCGGAAAGTTGGCAGAAATCAACGGGCCGTAACTCCTACATTCGCTCACAAGAAACATAGCCTCTCACACGTGGCATCACCGCGGCGGATCAAGACTGCGCTGAACGCGTGAGACCGCCGAATGGAGGGAGACCATGAAACGCCTGTTGCTGGTGATCGTCGCTACCGTCATCCCCTCGCTTCTGGCTGCCCAGACCGGCAAAGGCCCCTACGTGCTCCTCGGTGTGCTGCGCCGGCTGGAGGGACACGACTTCGCATTCGATGCCGGGGTGGCGCGCCACTGGCAGTGGCACCGGGATCACCGGGACCCGTACGTGTGGCACGCATGGAACATCCGCTTCGGTGAGCGAGTCGGCGGGCTGGTGTTCGCCAGCTTCAATCACTCGGCCGGCAGTCTTGACAGTGCGGTGTCACCCGCGGAGGACTGGGCGGACTGGCGTGTTACCGGTGCGCCGCACTCCGAATTCACGAATCTCGAGGCCTATCGCTATCTGCCGGACCTGTCGCGTGGTACGGGCGACCCTGGCCCCGCCACGTTGCTCGAGTTCACGACGGTAGAGGTTCAGGCGGCCGCGGCAAGTGCGTTCGAAGCCAAGGTCAAGGCGGGACAGCCGACTTTGAAGGAGGAGACCCTCTGGTATCGGCTGGTGAGCGGCGGTCAGGTGCCCAGGTATCTCCGACTGCGTCCTCGTTCCAGGGTATCGGCGGTGACGGAGGGCGCGGACGACCAGGTCCTTGCCCAGGCCAATTCGATGATCACCCGCGTCACCGTGGAGCTGTTGGTTTCGCAGCCGAGCTTGACGATCGACGTTGCAGGAGCGGGGCGGTAACTACGTGCCGCCCGACGGTTTGTCCTGCTCCTGCATGTGCGCGGTTGTCGAGTCGTACCGCCACTTCTGATAGACGAAGAAGAGCGCCATCAGCACCAGGGCAACACCGGCACCGATGAGCGAAGCGACGACGATCCGCTGCTCCCGAAGCAGTCCCCCCGCGAGCATGGCCACGCCGACTCCGGCCAGGATGCTGTTGAGGAAGGCGACCATGCTCGCGGTCGTGGTGATGAGGCCCACAAAGGGTCCCATGCGGAGCGACGGGGAGGATGGGTTCTCGGGCCATCGCCCGGACTCGGGGGAAAAGTACTCGGCCGCCTCCGGGCCGAGCGTCCGATAGTATCGGCGGATCCGGGCGATGCCGTCGTGATACAGCAACGCTTCGAGGTTGCTGTCCACCAGCCGGACGGTGGTGAACAGGCCGAGGATGAAGAGCGCGGGCAGCACGATGGCGACGAAGGGACCGAACAGCTCGGGCGACCGGGAGGTGAAACCGAGCGCCACCAGCGAGCTGGACAGGGAAAAGAGGTAGAGCGATGCCCGGGTGCCGACCTCGCTGGTGTTGGCGCTGATCGCGCTCTGGAGCACGTAATGCTCCGTGGTCAGCGCCGAGATGAAGGCCGAAGACGGCTCCTTCTCATTCATGCGGACCGAGCTTTCGTGTATCGGATGTCGAAATCGCGCTGCCAGTTCTGGCCGTCCTCGGAGCGTTTCGTGAGAACAGTCAACCTGGACAGTCGCGCATCGCCCCTGGTAAAGTAGGGACATGACGATCAAGAGAATGGACCATGTCAGCGTCGTCGTCGACGACCTCCCAGCCGCCATTGCCTTCTTCACCACGCTCGGCATGGCGCGTGAAGGCGAGATGCTGGTCGAAGGTCCCTGGGTGGACCGCGTCAACGGGCTCGAAAGTGTCCAAGTCGACATCGTTATGATGCGGACGCCGGATGGGCAGGGGCGGCTTGAGCTGACGAAGTTTCGCAATCCCAAACTGGTCGAGGTCGAACCGGCGATCGCACCGCCGAACACGCTGGGCCTCCGGAGCGTCATGTTTGCAGTCGAAAGCGTCGACGACACTGTGGCCCGCCTGCGCGCCCACGGCGCCGAACTCGTCGGCGAGGTGGTCCAGTACGAGGACAAGTACAGGCTCTGCTACATGCGAGGCCCTGCGGGCATCATCGTCGCGCTGGCCGAGGAACTCTTCTGACGCGCTTTCTCGCCTGCTTGCGCCCTCACTCACTCCGCAACGCCGCGACCGGATCGAGCCTCCCCGCCCTGCGCGCCGGCACATATGTCGCGAGGAGCACCACGACGCCCAGCGCCAGCGGCACCAGCACGAAGGTCACGGGGTCGCCCGGCGACAGGCCGTACAGCAGCCCGCCCATCGCGCGCGCGACGCCGAACGCGCCCACGAGGCCGATGCCGAGCCCGATCGCGCCGAGCCGGGCACCCTCCTCCATCATGAGCCTGAGGACGCCCGCCGGCGTGCACCCGAGAGCCAGGCGCACCCCGATCTCGCGCGTGCGGTCGGCGACCGCGCCGGCGACCAGCGCGTACAGCCCCAGGGACGCGATCAGGAGCGCGAGCACGCCGAAGAACCCCGCGAACGTCGCCGCGGTGCGGGACGTCGAGAATCCGCTCGTGACCGCCTCCTCCATCGTCATCTTGCCGAAGACCGGGAGCGCGGGGTCGAGGCTCGCCAGCACTTGCTCGAGGCGAGGGAGCATGGCGGCGGGGTCCCCGCGCGTCCCGACGACCAGCGTCTGCCAGCCGCGGTAGTGCTGCCGCACCGGCAGGTAGAGATGACCGCCGGGGAGCTCGCCGATGACGGCGAACCTGGCGTCGTCCACCACGCCCACGACGGTGACCTGCGGTCCCTCCGCTCCCCCGTACCTCACCTGCTGCCCCAGGGGGCTCCGGCCCGGCCACAGCCTCGTCGCGACCGTCCGGCTCACGATCATGACGGGCGGCGCGCTCGCGGAATCCCCCGGCGTGAAGTCTCGGCCGTCCTCGAGCCGGAGCCCGAGCGCGGCGACGAACCCATCGGACGTGACGCTGGTACTGATGCGCGTGGTGCCGTCCCGGGAATTGGCGAAGTCGCCGACGTACCAGGCGGTGGTCTGCCCGTAGCTATCGAACGGCACCGGACGGGCGAGCCCGGCGGCCGCGATGCCGGGAAGCGCCCGGACCCGGGCGAGCACCTGGTCGTAGAAGGCCTGGCCGCGCCGCTCGTCGTACCCCTGCAGCCCGACGTTGACGGAGACCAGCGCGCGATCGCGGGCATCGAACCCGAGATCCATCGTCCGCGCGGCCACCAGGCTCCGCACGAAGAGCATCCCGCCCACGAGCAGTACCACCGACAGCGCCAACTGAATCACGACGAGCGACCGGCGGAGTCGGGTGGGCCGGCCGCCAGCCCCTGCTGTTCCCGCGCTCGCGGGCGTGGGCACGACGTTCGCGCGTGACGCCCGCAGGGCCGGCACGAGCCCGAACAGCCCCACGGCCAGCACCGCCACGGCGGCGGTGAGCAGCAGCACGCGCTGGTCCGTCGTCGCCGCCAGCCCCACCTCGAATTGCAGCTTGGGCACCAGGTACCGCTCGGTGAGCGGGTTGGCCTGGAGCAGCGCCAGGGCGATCGCGACCCCGGGAATCGCCAGCACCGCCGACTCGAACAGGAGCTGCCGGATGAGGCGCGCCCGCGAGCACCCGAGCGAGAGCCTGATCGCCAACTCGCGCGACCGCGCCGCCGCCCGCGCGAGCTGGAGGTTGGCGAGATTGGCGCAGATGATGAGCAGGATGAGGAGGGATCCTACCAGCCCCAGCGCGGAGGAGAGGACCAGCACGCCCGGCTTCACGTAGGCCGGATGGTCGAATCCGACGCCGGCCGGCACCAGCATGGCGGTCAGGTCGGCATTCGTCGCCGGGTACGAGGCCGCGAGCTGCCTCGCGAACACCTCGGCGCCCGCGGTGGTCTGCGCCCGATCGACGCCCGGCTTCATCCGCCCGAAGACGAGCAGCTGGCCGCCACCGCGGTCCTGCAGCTCGTAGATCGAGCCGGGCTGGATCACCGCGTGCATGCCGATGGGCACCCACATCTCCGGCCAGAAGCCGAACATGCGCAGCCCGCGGAACCCGCGTGGCGCCACGCCGGTCACCGTGAACTTGGCGCCGTTGAGGCGGACGACGCGGCCCGCGATGTTGCGGTCGGCCTGAAAGCGCTCGCGCCAGCACTCGTAGCTCAGCACCACGAACGGATTGGCTCCCTGGGGCGCATCGGTGGGCTGGAAGAATCGCCCCGCGGCGGGTGTCATGCCGAGCACGGTGAAGTAGTTCTCGGTCACCATCTCGCCCCACACCATGTCGCCCGCCACGGCACCGGACGCACCGGGGATGGCGACGTTGAGCGGCACGCCCGACATCGCCGCCAGGTCCGCGAACGCCCCGCTGCGCTCGCGGTAGTCGACATAGTCCCCGTAGCCGAGCTCGCCGATCCTGCCGGTCCGGGTGTCCCGCTGGAACAGGGCGACGAGCTGGTCGGGGGCCCGCGCCGGTATCGGGCGGAAGAGGACGGCGTTCACGTAGCCGGCGACGATCCCGTTCACCCCGATCCCCACGCCGAGGATGAGGGCCACCGCCAGCGCGTATCCGGGACTCCGCCGCATGGCGCGCAGCGCAAAGCGGACGTCCGCGCCTAGATCACCGAGCCACGCTCCCAGCCTTCCGTCAGGCATCGCTCCTCCTCGGCTCCCGTTTGTCTTTCCCGTCCGTAAACATCCGGGTGAAGGTGCCAAGCTCCGACCGAACGCTTCCCGAGAGCTTCGGAACCACGACCTTGAACCGATCGAGCAGACCCACGACTGCCGGATCACGTTCCGTCATCTGCTCCAGGTACGCGACGGCGAACACCACATTGCCCAGCGCGTCACCGGCGGGATCTCTCTCGAGCTTCCGAAGCTGCTTCTCGAACCATGACTTCACGGCCCCGCATGCCGCGGGATCGCCGACCGCGGCGAGGGCCCATAGCACATAGCCCTTCAGCGTCCCCTTCCTCGAAAGGCATTCCACCAGCCACGGTGTCTCCTGGCTTCCGGCCAGTCTGGCCACCGCGAGCACCGACGTCGCCTTGACGTCCTGTACCGGATAGTCGGCCAGTGTCTTGAGGACCGGCACGGCGTGTCTGGCGTTGAGGTCCGCTAGACTGTGGCAGGCGGCGGGCATGGCCGACTTCGGCTTTTCGCGCCTGAGCAGGTCGATGAGGGCGTCGGCCTCGTACTTGACGCCCAGCTTTCTGAAGTACGCCATGTCGCTTTGGAGCTGCTCGTCGTAGGGGAGCAGCTTTTCCGCCGCGGGATGAAGCGTCTGCGGCGCTGTCATAGGCAGCCTGCTAAGAGGTTGGCGATAAGCGGCCTACAATCCGGACCGGGGCCGCCCCGCATACGCCTGGCGGAGGGCGCATCAGCTGCAGGCCCTCAGGCCCGCGCCCGCACAAGCTTACGCTACCATTGAAGGCGCCACCGTCAAGTTGGGACCGCCTTGTTCGTTCTCATTGTTCCGTCCAAGCCTTACAGGTGGGACGCCGCGGCCTTCAACAGAGCGATCACCTGGTCTTTCTTCGCGCGCGCGTCCGACGACGCGAACGCGACGATGAGCATGTTCCCTTTCACCAGCGCGGTGGTCTCCACTCGGATCCGAGCGGTGGATTCGTAGACGGCCGCGTCGCCGACGGCGGGGATCACCGCGGTGTTGGGTGGGCCCGCTTTCGCAAGCAGCCCCTGGCGCAACACCGATGCGTCCGTACCAGGGAAAGCCTTTGATGTCGGCGTAATGCTGAGATCGAGATATGACCGTCCGCTCTGCACATTGTTGCCGGCTCCCCATTCGTAGTGGCACAGGCGGGAACCGAGTGGATCGGTCGAGGATTTTCCGGTGCCGACCTTGGTCGACCCGGCGAGCGCCTGAACATCGGCTCCCTGCAGGAGCGAGCAGCCATCGGCGGGCTTCTGAGCCTGAACCGCGGACGCATTGATGCCGAGGAGGGCCACGGTCACTCCTGCGACAAGAGCGTTCCTCATCATGCATGACCTCCGCGTTGAATATGATCCCAGCTACAACCTTCGATACCGCACCTGCAGGATGAAGTACAGCCCGTAGCAGATCAAGCCGAGCGCCGCCACGACGAGCAGCCACCGGCCCTGGCCGATCCCCGAGAGCAGCCAGAGCGCCTCGGACCATCCGCTCGCCTCCGACGGGTCGTACTCGATCGCCACCTCCACGAGGGACCAGCCGGCCATCAGCGAGAGGATGCCGAGGGTCACGTACCCGACCCTTCCACTGATGCTCGTCACCAGGCGCGCGAGCCTCGACCGGCCGGTCTGCAGGAGCTTCCGAAACCGGCCGGTGATGGCGAGCCGGAGCTGGAGCACACCCGCCGTCATGACGATCAGGCCCGTGAGTCCGACGAGGACGCGCCCGACGTGGGGTGTGAGCACGGTGGCGAGGACGTGCTGCAGGTCGAGCCCACCACCGCCTCTCCGGCCGAGCAGCAGCTTGAACGCCGTCAAGGCGAGCAGCGCGTAGCCGATGCCGGTTACGAAGAACCCCAGCCGCTCGGCGATCCCCTGGAAGCTCTCCCCTTTGCGCTCCGGATCCACGAAGGCGGCGACGAACATCCAGAGCGCGTAGGCCGCGAGCCCCACGGCCAGCGCGGCGAGCATCAGCCGGCCGAACGGCTCGCGCAGCACCAGCTCCACCGCGCCTTCCTGGCCGGTGATCTCCCCGCCGCTTCGGAGGGCGAAGCGCAGGGCCAGCACGCCGACCAGGATGGTCACGACGCCCTTGGCGCCGAAGCCAACGCGGGTCACGACGTCGAGTGTCGAGGCGGCGGGGCCGGTGGCGCGCTGGAGGTCGGGGTGGGTCATGAGGGAAGGGTAGGGGAGTGGCCGAGCGGGTGGACGTTGGTGCCTTCGAATCCACCAAGGCTTTGGGTCTCAGCTCGAGTTGGTGCGGTGTCGCAACTGATTGGGCGCGACTCCAACCAGTCGTGCAAAGGAGCGCCGCCATGTGTGCACGCCTAACGCAGGGCTAGGCGGCGCTGGGGCCTGGGTGGCGACGCCTCATGGCGACTTTGGAATCGGTCCAGACTCCCACTCCTGCACGATCTTCCCCTGTCGGACCTCGAAGATGTCCAGATTTCGCGTACTGTCCCGCCCTCTCAGCTGCTCATCGATGACATATGGCCCAACGACCAGCCGACGCACTACAGCAATTGTCGGCTTGGTCCGGAACGCATCCACAGCGAGATAGTCACGAAGCTCTTGCTCCCGCGTGTGCCGTCTGGGACGGGCCGCGGTGTCACCCAAGGCTGTGGAGTGCCAGACGGGCGCAAAGTAGGCCAAGAACGCCGCCGGGTCGTGGCGGTTGAACGCTTCGTAAGCTTGGGAGACGATGCTCTCAGGCAAGGTATCGCTCACCCCTTGTGCGCGAGCCGCACCCTGGGCGACCGGGAGCATGGCGACAAGAAGGAACATGAACCGACGCATGCACTCTCCGCGAGAGAGATTCGTCACCTGGCTCCACTGAGACCGGCGATGGTCGGGCACGTCACGGCCGCCATGCCGCCGGCGAAGACGGAACCCCCAGCGCCCAGGCCGCCGTCAGCGGCACCTCACCGCTTCCGTCCAGCTCCATGAGGTAGAGCCGGGTCTCGTGCTCCTGGGCCTGATAGTAGGCGATCTTGCTGCCGTCCGGTGACCAGTTCGGAAAGTACGCATACGGGCCGAAGGTCAGTTGCGCCAACCCGCTGCCGTTCCCGTTGACCAGATAGACTTTGCCGTTGAGCTCGAAGGCGATCTTGGTCCCGTCTGGAGACCAGGACAGAAAGTGTTGGCTACCCCCCGTATCAGCCGCGACACGGGCGAGCGCGCTGCCGTCGGCGTTCATCACCCAAATGGCGTCGCCCTGCCCGATCACGGAACGGACGAACGCGATCTTGCTTCCGTTTGGAGACCAGGCTGCCCCGGCGCCGGCGCCGTCGGTCAGCCTGGTTTCCCCGCTGCCGTCGGCGGTGATCACGAAGATCCCGGAGCGGTCCGCAATCCGGGCCGTATAGGCGATCCTGGTTCCGTCCGGGGACCAAGCAGGTACTGGGGACAAGAAGTCGCTGGCCCCGCCACGGCTCGCAAGCGGGGTCTGCCCACTCCCGTCGGCATTCATGACGAAGAGGTGCGAAGTCCCGTCGCGGGCGCTGCCGATGAAGGCAAGCCTGCCGCCGTCCGGCGACCAGGCGGGTCCCTCCTCCCTGTAACCGTCGGTGAGCTGGGTTCGCCCGGTGCCATCGGGATTCATCGTGAAGACGTGCGACTCCCAATGGCTATGGCCCATGGGGCCGGGAATGTCGACGACGTCGTGGAGCGACGCAAAGGCGATCTTTCGGCCATCCGGTGACCATGTCGCGAAGAACTCGTTGTCCGGATGGTGCGTGAGATTCACGAACCTGCTCCCGTCCGCGCTCAGCAGGTTGATCTCGGTATTCGCATCCACCAGCAAGTCACGGCCGAAACGACCCGTTCTCATTACCCCGCAGCTCACCGTAAAGTTGACACTGGTAGTGTCCCCGCTCGTGACCGTTGCCGACGCGGTATTTGACCCGGACAGCCTGCAATGAGGCGCGACATCGGACAGGGTGACGGTGTAGTTACCGGGCGGGAGGAACCATCCTCCGACGAACGGACCCGGACCGCCGATGATCGCGACAGGGGACCCTCCGTTCACTCTGGCTACGTAGCCGTCCGGGTCGGGATCGCCTCCACTGGTTTCGACGATCGCGCCGAGCGTCATCGCGAGGTGGCAGACGACGTCCAGATGGACAGACCCCGCGCCGTCCACCACGTCGACCGTGCGCGGATTCTCCCCGCTCACCGCGCAGTTGGGGGCGATGCCCGTCAGGGCAACCGCGTGAGGTCCGGAGCTCACAAACGTGAGCCTGGTGCTATCGTCCGGGAGCACCGATACCGTCGCGACACCGTCGATCGACACGCCGTAGCCGTCCGCATCCAGGTCGGAACCGGTGGTGGACACGCTGATCTGGAGCACGGGGGTGTCGCAGGTGATGTCGAACCGGACGCTCGCGCTGTCACCGGCGACGATCTCGACCGTGCGCGGATTCTCGCCATCGAGCACGCAGAAGCCCGCGACCCCGGCCAGCTCGACGGTGTGGGGTCCGGGGCTGAGCCCCGCCACCCGGTCGGCACCGTTCGGCGCCAGCGACCGTGCCGCCCCGTGGTCGACCGTCACGGCATAGCCGTCCGGATCCTCGGGAACCCCGGTGGTGGAGGTGATGACTTCGAGGGTGCCCTCGCCCGGGCCGATGAGATCGGTGTCGTCGTCCCCGCTGCAGCCGGGCAGGACGCAAAGGGCACAGAGCAGAAGACGACCAATTGGATGTGCCTGCATGCTTCACTCCTGACCGGCGACCTTAACGGGCCTCAACCTTGTTCAGGAGCGTGAAGAGGGATCGCTCAATGTAGCGCTCGAGGCTGGGGGCCGCGAGAGACCGAAGTTGCAAAGCCAAACCGCCGCCGAGAGTCCGGTTCTCTCGACGGCGGTTCAGTCCTCCTTCCACCTGCACCTTCGCCTGCACCTCTGCCGGTTCCCTCGCCCCGGCATCACGCTGCGGGCCTCACGTCGCCGCCCGCCGCCGGCGTCCCACCCTGCGCACTACCCTGCACCTGCCCCGCCGCCGACCCCTGGGTCGGCCCCGCCGCCGGCGAACTCGCCGGCCCCGCCGCCGCCATCGGTCCCGGCTTCCCGAGGACCGTGCTGGCGCTGATCCACTCCCCCAGCAGCTTCGGGTCGTTCTTGAACCGGATCCGGTTCCGGCCATCCAGGGTCCGGACGATCTGCCGGACTTCCTTGGCGAGCTCCCGGAGATGCGGGGTGGCGCCCTTGTGCGCGGCGCGCCCCTCGTCGCCGAGCCGGATCGCGGCTTCGGACTGGCTGAGCAGCTCGCGGTACGCCTCGAGCACGCCGGCCGACAGGCCGTACTTCGCCAGCAGCTCCTGATGAGCCTCGGCCTCCGCCAGCAGGCCGCGAGCGGCGGCGAGATGTCCGCCGAAGGTCCTCCCGCTCGGCCGATACTGCACTTGCGTCGCCAGGCTGGGCTCGTCCTTCCGCGCCAGGTCGGCGACTCCGACGATGTGCGCGATCGGTCCGGCCAGCATCTCACGCCGGAGCCGCCGCTTGTCCAGCGCGCTGGTGTGTCGGTCCATCAGCGCGCTGCGCTGCAGCGCTTCCTCCTGCTCCATCTGCTCCACCACGCCCTTCAGCTTGCCCACCAGCACGCCGTGGGCGGGGTCGGCGTCGGGATGCCGTTCGCTGTCCAGCACGACACGGACTCCCATTTCCCTGGTCCTGCGTTCGTCGCCCTTCATACCACCCTCATACGTGTGTGCGCATCCCGGATGGCCCGGCGTCCCTCGGCGCGACTCCTCCAGCACCATGATGGACCTCGAAGGATCGGGCCTCACACGGGCTGATGACCCGATCGCGAGGGGTCTAACGCATCACGTGTGCCAGGCCTTGCACGCGAGATCGAGGTCGCGGAGTAACACAGCGAACTCATCCCGGTGATGCGGGCGGAACATCGCGTGCTCGATGAAGATGCGCGAGCGCGCGGGGGACGGTTGCGATGGGGGCGTACACGAGCGCCGTGCGGCGCCGGACCGTAATGCTTGAATGGAAGGACCGGATGCTCGTTGGAAAATTGGGGACGATGAGCTGACACGAAAGACGATGTCACGCACGCAGCGCTCGTCGCTTGTGCAGGGATCTGGTTGCTCAGTCCGGGATCGGCTTGCTCCGACCGGGGATCTGCTTGCTCGGGCCCAGGATCTGTCCGCTACCGCCGGCGAATCGCCGGCTCAGCGCGGGATCCCATCGGCTCGGCCGGCGCGCCGCTCCCTCCGCGTCGCATCCAGACGCGCGGTGCCGGGCGCCGCCTGCTCAGCGGTCCACCCCGCCTGCTCCGGCCGCGTGCCGGCGCCTTCGCCGCTGGCATCGTTGGCTCCGCGAGTCGTCCGGCACTTTCGGCAGCCGCCCCGCCTGCTCGGGTGCCGCGCCGCTCCCGCCGGTGGCGACGACGCCGGCGGAGGAACTCCTCCGCCGGCTTCAGGAACCGCAATGCCGGCCCCGGCGCTCGACCCGTCCGCTCGACGCTCGATCCGTCGGCTCCGGCGCCCGATTCGTCATCTCGCGAGCCGATCCGTTGTCTCCCGAATCTGATCTGTCGTGTCCGGCGTCGGATTCGTCGGCTCCGGCGCTCGATTCGGGGCGAAGCGACGCGGCAGCTGCGCCGCGTCGGCGGTGGTCATCCCCGGGGCCGGGCGTCCATGCCGAAGTCGGCTTCGATGCGATCGTACCACGCGGCGTCGTCGAGGCCGCCCAGCTCCACCCACGCCTCGTCGCTCATCCCCCGGCGCCAGCCCAGGAATGGCTCGGCGTCCGGGCCCACCGGATGCCGGAGCTGCGCGGTGTCGCCCACGGCGATCTCGAGAATCCTGTCGGCGACCACCGAAGGGGAGACCGGAGACTTGAGCGCCGTGGTGAACAGGGCCGCCATGCGGCGCTGCTGGGAATACGGGGTCGGGGCTCGCGCCGTCCCGATGCTCCTTGCCATCTGTGTGTCGATGATCCCCGGCTCGACAATGGCCACCCGGATGTTGAACGCCTTGACCTCCTGGGCCAGGCACTCGCTCAGCGCTTCCAGCGCGAACTTGGAAGCGGTGTACGCGGCCATCGGCGCCACGGCGATGTGTCCAGCGACCGAGGCGACGTTGATGATGCATCCACCGCGCCGCTGTCTCATCGCCGGCAGGACGGCCTGGCAGCACCGGATGACCCCGAAGTAGTTGGTTTCCATGACCGCGCGGAACTCCGCCAGCGGCAGTTCCTCGACCGACCCCATGCGCTCGATGCCGGCGTTGTTCACCAGCACGTCGATCGGGCCGATCTCGCGGTCGATCCGCGCCATCCCGTCGCGCACCGAGGCATCGGCGTCCACGTCCATCGGGATCACGGTGATGGGGAGGCGCTCCCGCGCGGCGGCCTCCGCCAGGGCGGGGGCGCCGTCCGGGTTGCGCATGGTGGCGGCCACCCGGTGGCCGGCGCGCCCACACGCGAGCGCGGTGGCCAGGCCGATGCCGGTGCTGGTCCCGGTGATCAGGACAGTCGTCATGTGGTTCGCTCCAGGGGGAAGGGGGTCGAACACCGAGGATGCATCGCTGGACGCGAGAGTTCGGCCGTAGAGGGCGGGCTCCACCAACTTACGTGCCTTGCCGCGTTCCGGGAGAGGTGTCGCCCGGCAGGCTGAGTGGTTGTGGGTCCATCAGCCTTGGCTCGGTTGAGCACTGTGAGAAGCCGTTCGGGGACGGTGCCCTGTCGGAATAGCGTCCTGGGCGGAACCGTTCGAGCCAGGCATGATGATGATGGCCAAAGCGGCACCGCTTGGTACGCGTGCGTACGCAGGCCATCGGTCACAACCTCTATCCGTTTTGCATGCTATCCTCACGGTCTGCTCTGGACAGTCCTCCAGTCGACGGCTCACACCGATCGGTACTCTCTCTTCACGAGAAGGTCTTATATGCGCTCCACACTTCTCCGGCCCATGCTGGCCGGATCTCTGCTTCTTGCCGCCCTCGCGGGCGTTAGCGCTCCTTCGCAGGCCGCCGCCCAGGATACGGGCACGTTGCCGGCCGACAGGCACGACGACAATGGCTTCGACAAGGGATGGCTCGGCCTCATTGGCTTGGCCGGACTGCTTGGCCTCAAGCGCCGGGACGACGTGCGCGAACGCGACGTCAGCAGGAACGACGCTAGCCGTAGCGCGAACGCTCGAGTCTGACCCATCGCCCGACCCGGGACCGGCTCCGCCGGTCCTCAACTCTCATTGGCCGCGCACGTGAGCGCGGCCGCCCAGGAGCTCCATCCATGACACCACGGAAGAATGACACTCAGTCGAGCACGCCGCGCGTCGCGGGCGAGACCGTCGTCGCCTTATTCGCCGACCAGTCCACCGCCGAGCGCGGGATCCAGGCCCTGAAGGCCGCCGGCTTCGCCGAGCCACAGATTGGCGTCGCCGTGCGCGACAGGCAGCAGCAGCAGGAGATCACCGAGGGAACGGGGACCAAGGCCGCCGAGGGCGCCGCGGCCGGCGCCATGGGTGGAGGGATGGTCGGCGGCGTCATCGGACTGCTCGCGGGTGTCGGGGCGCTGGCCATTCCCGGCGTCGGGCCGATCATCGCGGCCGGGACCCTCGCCTCGACATTGACCGGGGCAGGGATCGGCGCCGCCGCCGGCGGGCTGATCGGAGCCCTGGCCGGTATGGGCGTGCCGGACGAGGACGCCAAGCACTTCGAGCGCGGTTTCCAGGAGGGCGGCGTGCTGGTAACCGTCGATGCTGGTGAGGACGCGGCGCTGGCGCGCCAGGCGCTGATCCAGAGCGACGCGGATCTTGGCCCGGCCCACGCCACGATGCGGACGTATGGGGCGGCCGCCTCGCACGAGGCGGACCGGCCGGAGCTGCGCGAGGAGGCCGGAGAATCCTGGCGCGGCAACGAGCGGCGCTACCGCGACGACGCCGAGTACGCCGGTCCCGAGCGGCGGCTGGCCACACGATAACCATCGAACGAATCCTTCGGGCCGAACGGCACCCGCCGTTCGGCCCGTGTTCTTCTTCAGAAGGCAATCCCACCATGATCACCCGATTCGACAAGCTCCAGATGGAGCTGCCGCATCCCGACCATCCGTCGCCCAACTCCGCCGCCGCGGTGCAGGAGCTGCTGGGCGGAAAGTTCGGCGAGATGTCCACCTTCATGAACTACACGTTCCAGTCGTTCAATTTCCGCGGCCGGAGCGAGATGCGTCCGTTCTACGATCTCATCGCCAACATCGCGGCGGAGGAGTTCGGCCACATCGAGCTGGTCTCGTACGCCATCAACCTGCTCCTCACCGGCACCACCGAACGCGGCGACGACCCGGCGGAGACCCCTCTGGCCTCGGCAGCTGACGCACGGAATACCTATCATTTCCTGGCCAGCGGTCAGCAGGCGCTGCCGATGGATTCGCAGGGGAATTTCTGGACCGGCGCCAATGTGTTCTCCAGCGGCAACCTCAAGCTGGACCTGCTGCACAACTTCTTCCTGGAATGCGGCGCCAGGGCGTCCAAGATCCGGGTGTACGAGACGGTGGACGATCCGACCGCCAGGGCCTGCGTCGGATTCCTGCTGGTGCGCGGGGGCGTGCACATCGTCGCCTACGCCAAGGCGCTGGAGAAGCTGTCCGGCGTCGAGGTCGGCAAGCTCCTGCCCATTCCCGACATCAGCAACAAGCGCTTCCCCGAGGCCGCGCGAAGCACGAGGCCCGTGGGTTGCACCGGATCCTCTACCAGTTCAGTCCCGAGGACTATCCGATGGCCGGCGACATCTGGAATGGCCAGCATCCCGAAGACGGCAGCGACCTCGAGGTCGAGGTTGGTGCACCCGAGGGGTTCGAGCCGCCGGATCTGGACGCCGAGCCGCAGCTCACCGCACCGGTGGGCCCGGACATCGACCCGGAGATGTTCGCCGAGGTGGCGGGCAAGCTGTTTCCGGAGATGAGCCCGAAGCGGCGGGCGAGCGCCCGGAGCAAGAGTCGCTGAGCCGTAGTTGAGGTCGCGCGTCTCCGCAGGAGGAAAGCCCACCGTGAACAACGATGGGCTTTTTCACGCCCGTCCCCTTCCCGGGCATCGACCTGTCTTGAAATCCACTTGACGGCGTCCTGGTATCCTCGGGTCCGCTCGCGAGACAGTGTCCTCATCGAAGGAGGCGTCATGCGGAACACGCGACGTCAGCTCCCCAGGATCCGACGGTTTCCGCTCGTGCCCCTGGCGCTGGCCACGATTCTGGGCTGCTCCGCCGGCGAGACCCCCACCGAGTCCTCCGGCCCTCCCGACCTGTCCCGCTCGAAGGTGGGCGCCTACACCTTTGTCGACCTGGGCACCCTCGACGCCTGCTGCAGCCGTGCCACGGACGTCAATGACCGGGGCCAGGTGGTGGGCTGGAGCGAGGTGCCTCCCCGGGACGACGGCGGCCCGGGCGAAGATCGAGGAACCCACCCCTTCCTCTGGGAGAACGGGGTGCTGCGCGATCTGAACGTCGGCGATTTCAGCGCTGCGTCCGCCATCAGCAACTCGGGCATCGTCGTGTTCTCGAGCGGGAGGTTCGACTTCGGCTCCGCGTTCCTGTGGGACAACGGGGTCATCACCCAGCTGGAGGGACTCGGCGGGTCATTCGACAATGCGGCCGACATCAGTCCGAGTGGACAGGTCGTGGGGCTCAGCGCCACCCCCCGGTTCGAGGCCACCCATGCGGTCGTCTGGAACAAGTCCGGCGCCGTCACGGACCTGGGCACGCTTGGCACCGGCCCGGTCCGCGACGGCGGGTCGGCGATCAACGCCGCCGGCCAGGTGGCGGGTTCCAGCAACGGTCACGCCGCGCTCTGGTCCCATGGCAGCATCACCGATCTCGGGACGCTCGGGGGCGCCTTCAGCTTCGCCAACGGCATCAACGCCAGGGGCACGGTCGTCGGCTGCAGCGCGCTCGGGGGCGGCGCCTTCGGGTTCCACGGCTTCGTCTGGGACGACGGCGAGATGAGGGATCTCGGCACCCTGGGCGGTCAGCAGAGCTGCGCGAACGACATCGACGCCGCCGGACGGATCGTCGGCGAGGCGGACACCCCGAGCGGTGTCGCCCACGCCGTGATCTGGGACCACGGGGTCATCACCGACCTGGGTGTCCTGGCCGGGGAAGGCGGCAGCAGGGCGGTCGCCATCAACGCCAAGGGCACGGTCGTGGGGTCGTTTGACCGGTTCGAGGGCGGGACGCACGCCGCCATGTGGACCCGCCGGTAGTCAGGCGCGGTCAGCCCGCTCCAGACAACCGCGCCAGCCGCTGACGCCGGCCGCGGCCAGGGCGCAGCGTCGGCGGTGGCGTCCCACGGCACGAACGGGGCGGCCGTGAGCCGATCCTCCCCGGTTTGGTGTGTACCCAGATAGGAGGGCACGTCCTGGGACCACCATCTCTGCCGGAGGAAACCGTCCATGCGTTCCGCCCGACGCGGGGCTCCGCCCCGCCCGACCCCCCGCGCCTGCCCCCGCTGGGCCCCTCTGGCCCTAGCAATCGCGGTCGCGGTCCTCACGCTCGGATGCGGCGACGGCCCGGACGCCGGCGGCCTGCCGACCGACCCCGAGTTTTCGAGCAGCAAGCCAAGGAGGCGCCCGACGATGCGCAGCGCGCGGCACTGCACGGCGTCGCACTCGCCTATCTCGGCCGCTACGAGGAGGCGATCAGCGAGGGCAAGCGCGGCCTCGCGATGCTCCCGCCGAGCAAGGACGCCTACCTCGGCACCTACGTGCAGCACCAGCTCATCCGCATCTACCTGCTGACGGGACGGAACGATGAGGCCCTCGACCTGCTGGAGCCGCTCCTCGCGATGCCGTACACGCTGACGCCGGCGTGGATCCGGATCGATCCCATGTTCGAGCCGGTCCGCGGCCATCCGCGGTTCCGGAAGCTGGTGGAGAATCCGGCCTCGTAGGCTCCCCGGGACGTCCGCACCCGCACGCGCCCGCCGTTCGCCTCCCAGTCGAGCACCTCCTCGCGGCCGACCCTTCTCGGCCGGCGGCCGCGACGACCGGCCCGGACCTGGACCGAGAGCTACACCTTCATCAATCCCCAGGGCGTGCTCGTGACTCGGGAGGAGCGATTGGCGAATCTCGGCTCGGGCAACACCAACGTGCAGGTCATCGACAACGAGCGTGAGATCAGCGTGCGTCTGTTCGGCGATGCAGCCATCGTGCAGAACCTGTCGACGCTCCGGGGGACCTTCGGCGGCGCGCCGACCGACACGGACCGGCGGGGACCCAACCAGCTCACGCCGGTGAGTCCTTGAGAGGGTGTCGGCTCGTCTAAGCTGCCGGCCGACAATGGAGTTGCGGAGGAATCGCCGGAATCGGTCCTACCATCGGTCCGCCACCCTCCCTAGGTTGCGACATCGGCCCGCGATTCGGCCTCGCCGCGCGGCGCCCCATAGAGGAGATAGACTCATGACCACGACCACAAAGCCGGCGACCCACCGGGTCGGCACCCGCAAGGAATGGCTCGCCGCCCGGCTCGCCCTCCTTAAGGAAGAGAAGGAGCTGACTCACCGGGGCGACGAGGTGGCCCGCCACCGCCAGGCGCTGCCGTGGGTCCGGGTGGACAAGCCGTACCGGTTCGAGACCGAGGCGGGCCCCGCCTCGCTGGCCGACCTCTTCTGCGGCCGCTCGCAGCTCCTGGTCTACCACTTCATGTTCGGTCCCGACTACACGGCGGGATGCCCGGCCTGCTCGGCGATCGCGGACGGGTTCAACGGGGCGGTCGTGCACCTGGCCCACCACGACGTGATGTTCTGGGCGATCTCGCGGGCGCCGCTCCCCAAGCTCCAGGCCTACAAGCGGCGGATGGGGTGGAGCTTCCCCTGGGCGTCCTCCCAGGGCAGCGACTTCAACCTCGACTTCCACGCCGGCCTCACCGAGGAGCAGCAGCGCACGGGCGACTTCGAGTACAACTATCGCCCGGGCACCCCCACCCCGCGCGCCAACGAGAGCGGCACGTCCGACGCGGCGCCGCTGCCGGGAGCGGAGTTCGCGGCGATGTCGGGCGTGGACTGGGCGACGTACACGCGCGAGGAGCCCGGGATGAGCGCCTTCGCCCTCGAGGACGGCGTGGTCTACCACACCTATTCGGCCTACCAGCGCGGGCTCGACGCGGTCTGGAGCATGTACCAGTGGCTCGACCGGGCGCCGCTCGGCCGGAACGAGACCGGCCTCTGGATGCGGCGGCGGGATGAGTACGCGAAGGGGTAGGGTGGACGCCGGATCCGTGTCTGCGGTCCGAGAAGTGAGCCCGTCATCCCGAGCGAAGCGAGGGACCTACTACGCCGGACTCGAGCCATTCCCGCGCTAGGTCCCTCGCTACGCTCGGGATGACGTACTTCTTCCGCCCGCCCGCCCGCCTCTGACCGCCTGACCGCCCGTGGTCAGCTCGACCTCGCGAACCGCCCCAGCCTGAAGAACCCGATGTCGTGCCGCGACCGCCCCTCCTGCACCAGATCCGCCATCACCTCCCCGATCACGCTGCAGAACTTGTAGCCGTGGCCGGAGCAGGCGGACGCGATCGAGACCTCCGGATGGGCGGGGTGCCGGTCCAGGATGAAGTGGCGGTCGGGGGTGTTGGTGAACATGCAGGCCTTGAGCATGAGGGTGGGGCCTTCGCCCTCCGGGAAATAGCGGCGCGCGAAGGCGCGGAGCAGCTCCTCGTCCTCCGGCTCGGGATTCCGGTTCACCGTGTCGGGGTCCACCCGCTCGCCGCGGTGGTGGTACTTGCCGAACTTGAAGCCGGGGATGAGGAAGCTGGGGAAGCCGTAGAAGCGGCCCTCCTCGACCTCCAGGTTGAAGACCGGGAACGTCGCCGGCCGGAAGCGGTCGGGCCGGGTCGGCTGGAGCCAGGCGAGCACCTGGCGCTCGGGGACGGCCAGGCCGGCGAGCTCGGGGATGAGCTTCGAGGCCCAGGGCCCGGCGCAGACGACGAGGCGCCCGGCCTCGTAGGCTCCCCGGGACGTCCGCACCCGCACGCGCCCGCCGTTCGCCTCCCAGTCGAGCACCTCCTCGCGGCACCGCACCTCCGCGCCCAGGGCCAGCGCCTGCTCCACGTGGGCCACGTCGCAGCGCTCGGGCAGGAGGAATCCGCCGTCCGGCTGGTACAGGCAGCGGATCTGCTTCGGGAGACGGTAGCCGGGGTACCGGCGGTGGAGCTCGTCGCCGTCCATCACCTCGTGCGCCAGGCCGTGGAGCTCGCTCGACCTGAGCGCGCCCTGGAAGATGGCGCCGCCTTCGGGGCCGGCATCCACGCTCCCCGTGATGTGGAGGAGCTGCTCCCCGGCGAGACCCTCGAGCTCGCGCCACAGCTCGTACGCGCGCCGGAGCAGCGCGACGTAGGTGGGATGCTCCCAGTAGGCGAGCCGGATGATCCGGGTGAGCCCGTGGGACGAGCCGTACTCGTGCACCAGGTCGAAGCGCTCGAGCCCGAGCACCCGCAGGCCCCGGCGCGCGAGGTGGAACAGCGAGGCGCTGCCCATCCCTCCAAGACCCAGCACGATCGCATCGTATGTGGGCAACGGTCCTCCTTGTCGCGGTGGCTCGCCCCCCATTTCGCGGCTTGACGCTGGACCGGTCGGCTCCTAACTCTAGAGCCGAGCGCACACCCGCAACATTGGGAGACGCGACAGCATCCGCCACGTCCTCGAGCTCCTAGGCGTCGCCGTATTCGCCATCAGCGGCGCCCTCGCCGCGGGCCGGAAGAGCCTCGACTGGCTCGGCGTCGCCGTCATCGCCGTGGTGACGGCGCTCGGAGGCGGCACGGTGCGGGATCTCCTGCTCGACCGCCACCCGATCTTCTGGATTGCGCGTCCCGAGTTCCTCATGGTCTGCCTGGCGGCCACCGCGCTTACCCTCCTGTACGTGCACCTGCGCATTCCGGGCTTCCGCGCGTTGTTCGTGGCCGATGCACTGGGGCTGGCGTTCTTCACGGTCGGCGGCGTGCAGATCGCGCAGATGTCCGGGGTGTCGGGGCTGCTCGCGCTCCTCATGGGAGTGATCACGGGCGTGGTCGGCGGGGCCGCGCGCGACGTGCTGCTGGCCGAGATCCCGCTGATCCTTCGGCGCGGACAGCTCTACGCCAGCGCGGCCATCGTGGGCGCGGCGGTGTACCTCCTTCTCGAGCGCGTGGGCCTGCCGCGCGACCCCGCGGCGCTCGCCGGGATGGCGACCATTGCCCTGGTGCGCTTCGCGGCGATTCTCTGGCGGCTCGAGCTGCCGGTACTCACCGTGAAGGACCAGGACCCCGAGGCCGCCGACTCACGTCCAAGCTCTTGACACGCGGTCATTCGAACTATATCGAAGGGCGGTAGTTCAAATCCCCTGAGGAGGCTCCGATGCACACGATTTCGCCTCTGTCGCTGGCAGTGGTTGCCCTGCTCGGCGTGGCCGGCCGCCCGCAACCACAGCCGCCGGCTGCGAGCGCGCCGGCCTCGCCCGAGCTGCTCGGCCAGTGGCGCGCGCAACTGCAGTTCACCAGTGGCGCGTTCGCCGCGATCAAGGACCTGGAATTCATGTACGTCTTCAACTCGGGCGGCACCATGACCGAGTCGTCGAACTACGACGCGGCTCCACCGGTGCCACCGGCATATGGGATTTGGCGGAACGTCGGGCCCAAGCAGTTCGAGGTCAAGTACGAGTTTTATGTGACCAAGGCTCCGGCGAAGTTCGATGAGATCACCAAGGGCGGTGGCTGGGGTCCAGCAGGCCGCGGCGTTTTCGTGGAACGGATCACGCTGTCCGACGACGGCAAGTCGTTCACCTCGAAGATCAAATACGATCAGTTCGATACTGCGGGCAAGCCGGCCGAGGGTGGCGGCGAGGCCACGGGGCGAGGTGTGAAGCTGGCCTTCTGATCCCGAGTCTCCAACGCAGTGACCGGTAGCCCCGTGAAGACGCTCTTGCCGAACAGGAAGGAGTCCGCATGCCTACCCTCGCAATAAGCACCGTATCCCCCGGCAATCATTACCCACAATCTCGATGGCCCGCCGTGGCGGCTATGCTCGCCGCGCTGGGTTGTCTCTCGGCCCTGCCGACTGGCCCGGCCTCCGCGCAGGCCACAAGCGACGGCGATTGGACGATGCCCGCCAAGGACTATTCCTCGACCCGCTTCAGCAAGCTCGCGGAGATCACGTCTTCAAACGCCACGCGCCTGCACCCGGTTTGGACGTTCTCCACGGGGGTCCTGGCGGGTCACCAGGGACAGCCGCTCGTGGTGAAGAACACCATGTACGTCGTCACCCCGTGGCCGAACGTGCTCTATGCATTCGACCTCACCCAGGAGGGCTACCCGCTCAAGTGGAAGTACCGCCCGGACGTGAGCCCGAACGCGATCGGGGTCTCCTGCTGCGACGTGATCAACCGGGGCGCGTTCTACGCCGACGGCAAGATCATCTACAATCTCCTCGACGGGCACACGGTCGCGGTGGATGCGGAGTCGGGCAAGGAGCTGTGGAAGACGCAGATCGCCGATGTCGACGATGGCGAGACCACGCCGATGGCGCCGTTCGTCGTCAAGGACCGGGTCATCGTCGGCGCCTCGGGTGGCGAGTTCGGCATCTATGGCTGGGTCAAGGGGCTCGATCTCAAGACCGGCAAGGTGGTCTGGACCGGGCGCAACATCGGGCCGGACGCCGACATGCTGGTCAAGCCCGGCACCTTCAAGCCGTTCTATGACAAAGGCACCGACCTGGGGAAGTCGAGCTGGCCGGCGGATGGGTACAAGACCGGCGGCGCCCCGGTCTGGGGCTGGATGTCGTATGACCCCGCGCTGGACCTGGTGTACTACGGCGTGGGGAACCCGTCGCCCTACAACGCCGAACAGCGGCCCGGCGACAACAAGTGGACCGGGAGCGTCCTCGCGCGCCGGCCTTCCGACGGGTCGCTGATCTGGGCGTATCAGTTCACCCCCCACGACAACTGGGACTACGACGCCGTGTCCACCATGATCCTGGCCGACGTCAAGGTCGGCGGTCAGGTGCGGAAGGCGCTGGTCACCTTCAACAAGAACGGGTTCCAGTACACCCTGGACCGCGCCACCGGCGAGGTGCTGGCCGCCGAGCCCTACGTCCAGGTCACCTGGGCCAAGAGCATCGATCTCAAGACCGGCCGCCCGGTGCTCGATTCCACCAAGCAGACCGGCGCGTCCAAGGGGAACGTGAAGGGGGTCTGCCCGAGCCTGGAAGGAGGGGTGAGCCCGGCCTCGCCGGCGGCGTACTCGCCGAAGACGGGGCTGTTCTACACGTCCACCAACAACATGTGCATGGAGTTCGCGGCGACCCGAGCCCAGCACGTGAAAGGCACGCCCTACATCGGCGCAGGTACTCCCTACCAGGCCGGCCCCGGAGGAAACCTCGGTGCATTCATGGCATGGGATGCGAGTACCGGCAAGAAGGTCTGGGAGATCAAGGAGCATTTCCCGACTTGGAGTGGGGCCCTGGTCACCGCCGGGGACGTGGCGTTCTACGGCACGCTCGACGGGTGGTTCAAGTCGGTGGACGCGAAGACCGGCAAGGTCCTCTCCAAGTTCAAGGTCGGCTCCGGTATCGTGGGCAACCCGATCACGTTCCGCGGCCCTGACGGGAAGCAGTACGTGGCGGTCTACGCCGGCATCGGCGGCGACTGGTTCCTCCTCGCGGGGGACACCCGCTCCGACGATCCCGCGGACGTGCGCCCGCCGTCCGATCCGTACAAGGACATCGGACGGTACACCAGCCAGGGCGGCATCGTCTGGATCTTCGGGCTCTAACGGAGAGGAAGAAACCATGCCAACCACCAGACACGTGATCGCGATGGTCGCGGGCGCGGTCGTTGCCGCGGCCGCCTGCAAGGCGGGTGGAGAGTCTACCGGCCAGGCAGGCGGGACGGCGCTCGCGTCCGAGGACCGGATTCCCGCTGGCGGCGTCCACCCGGCCGCCAACGCGCTCAGTGCCCCGCGTCCCGCCAAGCTCAACCCGGACGCCGGCGGCAGCCTGTTCGCCTCGATGAACTGCGATGGCTGCCACGGCGGCGGCGCCGTCGGATGGGTCGGGCCCAGCCTGGTCGATGGCCGCTGGCGCTTCGGCGGAGCGGACGAAGAGATATTCACCTCGATCTTCTACGGGCGCCCGAAGGGCATGCCGGCGTATGGCGGGGTGATCGGCGCCGAGGGGGTGTGGAACATCGTGGCCTACATCAAGGCCCAGGCCGTGCCGACCGTCGTTCCGACCACCTCCTGGTTGCCCGGCGGCAACGCCACGGCAACGCCGACGCCCGCCGCTCCGGCCGCGCCGGCGGCCGAGGAGAAGGCTTCGCCGTCACCGGCCGCGCAGGCCGCGGCGTCGGTCGCGCCGGACCAGATGCCGGCAGAAGTACGGTTGCACCGCGTGCCACGCCGTGGACCACAAGGTCGTCGGGCCGTCCTTCAAGGACGTCGCCGCCAAGTACAAGGGCAAGGACGTCGAGGCGGCCCTGGCCGAGAAGATCAAGAATGGCGGCTCAGGTGTCTGGGGGCAGATTCCGATGCCTCCGAACCCGCAGGTGCCGGACGAAGATCTTCACGCCATCGTCAGGTGGATCGTGGCTCTGAAGTAGATCTGAATGAAGGCGGGCTTACGGTGACCACGTCGGTCGCCGTAGGCCCGCAGCGGCTCTACCGTCAGGTGGTCATCCGCGCTGTCGCAGTCCTTTCCTTCGCCAACCCACCCGGGGTTAGTTCAACGCCCTTAAGGTGGTAGTTTCGGCCGCCTCGTCCTATACTGGAACACGGGCGCCGGCTCTGGCCGGGCCGCGCCTCCCACGTTGGTCTGTTCCTGCCGTACCTGTTGGTCACTTCCTGGAGGTGTACGCATGCCTCGTCTACGTCTGCTCGGTCCTGGGCTCGCGGCGGCAGCCGCGCTGGCCATCTCGGCCTGCCAGGAAAACTCCAACCCGACGTCGCCAGACGCCGGATTAGTCCCCATCGCCGCACGTCTCTTCGCAAGGCCCCGATCTTCCTTCTGCCGCCGAGTTCGATCGCCAGGTTCCCGGCTTCGGCGGCTTCTTCCTGAGTCGCGACGGAACACCCACGGTGTATCTCACCCGCGGGGCCGGTCGCGCCCCGGCGGAACGCGTGCTCGCGGGATACCTCGCCGCGAAAGGAATCTCGACTGCCGCCGTGCACGTGGCCGAAGCCCGGTACGGCTGGAAGCAGCTCGAGCGCTGGCAGGCGTCCGCCTCAGCCGAGGCACTAGCCGTGCCCGGCGCGGTCTTCGTCGACAACGATGAGACCACCAATCGGGTCCTGGTCGGGGTCGAGAACCTGGGAGCGATGGGGCAGGTCCGGGCCGCGGTGGCGCGGCTCGGCATTCCGGACGACGCGGTGATCGTCCAGCGAGTGGACCCGATCCACCAGGTGGCCTCGCTACAGAACGTCGTGGATCGGCCGGTGCGCGCCGGCGTGCAGATCAATTTCCCGGGCTTCCTCTGCTCCGTGGGCTTCAACGCTACGTCGAACGGCGTGAAGTCGTTCATCACCGCGTCGCACTGCACCAACACCCAGGGCGGGGTGGAAAGCACGCCCTACTGGCAGCCGCTCCAGTCGGTGAACCCGACCCAGATCGCCACCGAGGTGGCGGATCCGGTCTACGTGAGGAGGGGATCCGGCTGCCCGAAGGGCAAGAAGTGCCGGGTCAGCGACGCCTCGCGTGCCGCATACATCAACGGCGCCAATCAGGCGCTCGGCCTCATCGCCCGCACCAGCGCGGCGAACAACGGCAGCCTCGAGATTAGCGGGCTCCTTCAACATCACCGCCGACGACTGCACCTACACGCTCGGGGGATGCCTCACCGTCGGCACGACCGTGAACAAG
This sequence comes from uncultured Gemmatimonadales bacterium, assembly GCA_963804125.1. Lineage (GTDB taxonomy): Bacteria > Gemmatimonadota > Gemmatimonadetes > Gemmatimonadales > GWC2-71-9 > CAVVWJ01. Next base: position 575,344 of record CAWDPF010000007.1, on the reverse strand, counting down.
GTGGGCCGCACGACGGGATGGACCGCGGGGAGCGATCACCAACACCTGCGTGAACACCGGCGTCTCCGGCTCCAACATCGTCCAGCTCTGCCAGACCTTCGTCTCGGCGGGAGTGGGTGGCGGCGACAGCGGGTCGGACGTCTTCCAGATAACCGGCAGCAGCGTGAAGCTCGCCGGGATTCTCTGGGGCGGGAACTCGGGAGGCACCCAGTTCGTGTTCAGCCCGTTGGCAACGTCGTCAGTGAGCTGGGCGCGCTGATCACCCACTGAGCTCACCGACGCAGCAGTCTCGTCTCCGTCTGACCCTGGAGGCACCGGCTCGCGCCCGCAGCGGCGAGGCGGTGCCTCTGGTTTTCACCGTGACCAATGCCGGCAAGGTATCGCTGACGCTGCAGCTCCTGGGGCGAACTCCGTCCGCCGATTTTCGAGTCTCCGACTCGCGTGGACGGCCGGTCTGGAGCAGCCTTCGAGGTCAGACCATGCTCGGCGCTCTGCGGCTCTTTCCACTCGACGCCGAGAAGAGCCTCTCCTTCCGGGAGGTATGGAACCAAAGGACGGACGCCGGACGCCCGGTTGCACCTGGCGAGTATCTGGTTCGCGGTGTCCTGATGACTGACGATCCCGAAGGGCTGGCCTCTCCGCCCGTGCGGCTGCTCGTTGAGCGTTGATCGAGCCCGCCGTGCGAGCGAGCGATCCGGCCCTCTTGAGATCGGCTTGATGCTCCGCTGGTAACATGTCTGCGGATACCCGTCGAGCCCCCATGCGGTCAGCACCTCTTCGGCCGCCCCCGAAAGCGATGGTGCCCTATGCGATCGTTTCCAGCGGCCGTCCTCGTCATGCTTACAGGGGCCGCCCTCGCCTGCGGCCAGGACACCCAGCCGCTGACCGGCCCCGAGTCCCCACCTGTCCTCGACGCCGCCGCCACGACCGCGCTCGCCTTCTATCAGGTGAGCGCGGGCACCGCAGGGTCGTGCGGCCTCACCACCGACCAGCGCGCGTACTGCTGGGGAATCAACACGGGCGACGGCACGAACATCGAGCGCCTGACGCCGGTGGCGATCGCGCCCACGCTCCGCTTCCCGTGCTCAATGCTGTGGCTGCTTCAACGGAGCATGGCAATGCCTGAAACAATCTCAGGACGAGTAGCCCGTATTTTGGCGCGGTGTGTCGGCAGCGATGGCTTGGCTACCTTCGGCCTGGTCGCCGCGCTGTCTGCACTCGGCCGTGTCATCGCAACGGCCAGATCCGGACAATCGCGTCCTCGCGCTGTCGCTGGTGGCGCATGCGACGCTCTTTACCCTTCTCCAGGTGACGGTCGGTATGCGCATCATGAGACAACACTTCGTCTCATGCTGGTGAACGATACCGTGGCCATGATCGTAGGGAGAGTTTACCGAGTCGTCGTTGCACTGTCCTACTGTGCGCTGCTGGGCATAGCTGCCGAGCACTTTCGACTCATGCTGGGGAGCGATACCGTGGCCGTCATCGTCAGGGAGAGCTGCCCGAGTCTGTCCTTGCACTGACCGATGGCGCGGCTCGCCATGCTGTTCGGCCTGTACTGCTTCGGCCCACGAATCCACCCGCCGACCGGCGATCCAGCACTCCTGCTCCTGGCGGGCGGCTTGACCGGCTGGTCCGTGCTGTCCGTTGTGTGCGCCGTCGTCGGTCCCACAGCTGTCCTACAGCGACCTTCCGACCGTCTCCCGCTTCTATACCGGCTGCATGTCGCCGATCCCGACGTCTAGGCTCCCATGCCGACCGTTCGGCATCGGTATAGTCTGGCCTGACGACACGCCCTTCGTCCGACGACTGCACGCCCGCCTCGAGGATCGCCATCAGCGTGGTCGCTTGTGCCGGTGTCACCGGAAGCTTCCCTTCGCCTCGAAGCGCGTCGCGGAGCGCGAGGTAGTAGTTGAGATGACCGCCTGTGCGGTGCCGCGATCTCGATCGGCGCTCCTCCCTCACCGGTCACGAAGATCAGCGGATCCGAAACCTGATCGTCCTGCAGGTCGCCACGGCGCTTGGTGAGGCTTCCGCTGGTGCCCCGCACGAGGAAACGCATCCCGGCGTCCGCGGCGATCGAGCTGGACGTCAGGATGACCCGCGTCCGGCCATAGCCAAGCACGGCGTGAAACCAGTCGATGGTCGATCCACCCCTGCGCTGGACCAGAAGATCCGCCTGGACCGTCTCGGGGGGACCGAACAGAACCAGGGCCTGATCCACGAGATGCGGGGCGAGGTCGTACCAGATGCCGGCTCCCGGACCGGCACGCTCCCTCCAGCGGTCTCGAACCTGCGGACGAAAGCGACTGATCTCCGATCGGAATTCGACGACCTCGCCGATCCGCCCCGCGGCGAGCTCCCGGGCAATTCCTAGAAAGTCACTGTCCCATCGACGATTCTGGAACACGGAGAGCGCCCGCTCGACTGCTGCCGCGGTGGCGGCGAGCGCACGCGCCTCCGCCAGCGTCACCGTGAAGGGCTTGTCCACCACTACATGCTTGCCCGCGCGCAGGGCGGCCTCCGCGAGCGGGGCATGGGTGTCATTGGGCGTCGCGATGACGACCAGGTCGACATCGGGATGCCTGGCCGCGGCGAGCCGGTCAGGGACGACCACGACGCCGGGGTAGGCGGATTCCGCACCGATCCCCTGGCTTGAACCGATGACGGCCAGAGTCAGGCCGGGCGTCGACGAAATGAGAGGCGCGTGGAACTGACGGCCGGCCTCGCCGAAGCCGATGAGTGCCACTCGAATCTCACTCACCCTCGGGCTCATCCTCGCGCCGCGCCCGCTCCAGCAGGCTGGCCAGCCGATCGAGCTCGCTCCGCGTCATGTGCCGCAGCTGCTTCGCGTGCATTCGTCGGACGGGCTCGTCGAGCGCCTTGAGGACCCGGAGGCCCTTGCGGGTGATCCGTGCGGTCACGAACCGCCGGTTGTCCGACCGCCGCTCGCGCTCGACCAGCCCCTGCTGCTCCATCCTGATGAGCAGCCGGGTGACATCCGGCTCCCGGCTGACCACCATGCGCTCGCCCACCTCTCCGGTGGGGAGCCCGGCAGGTCCCGCGCCCCGGAGGATGCGCAAGACGTTGTATTGCGGCTGCGTCAGTCCATAGCGGACGAAGCAGGTCGACCAGGTCCTGGACGAAGGCATTCCCGGTCCGCAGCACCTCGAGAAAGACCTCCTGCTCCAGGCTCTCGAAGGGCTTGCGCTGCTTGATGGACTGCCGAAGGTGACGCATGCGACAAAGTATCAGCCTGACACTTGTTATCACAGGCCTCTTGACCAGATCTGTGATAACAAATAAGGTTGAGGTTCCAGGGCCGTGGCGGGGCGATGGTCCGCGCCTGCGAGCCCTGTACAAGGAGGACACTCATGCGGTCCACGTTCCATTGGCTTCTGATCTTCACCGCGGCCGCGGCGGCCGCGTGCTCCAGTGATACCGCGCCCAACGACGGCAACGGCGGCAACGGCGGTAACGGCGCAGCGGGGACCGTCACAGTCGGAAACATCTTCTTCAGGAGCGGCCACAACGGCACCCAGAACCCCGCGGTCGACACGGTCGCCGCCGGCACGACGGTCACCTGGACCTGGACCGGCACGGGTAGCCAGCCGCACAGCGTGCGGTCCCAGGGAGACACCCAGCTTCACCAGCAGCGACATTCTGACCGGCAACGGCATGACGTATACTCTTGCTTTCACTACGCCCGGCACGTACCACTACGATTGTGCCGTCCACGGTAATGCCATGACCGGAACGATCGTGGTCCAATAGTGAGCCGCTGAGGCATCGTGCCACGCCATCTCCTCGCGGGCTGGTATCTCGCCGTTGGCCTGAGCGGCCTGTCCGGCTGCTTCAGCGATCGGCCGGTCACCGGACCGACACCGCCCACCGGTGGCCACGACGTCGCCGTCGAGAACTTCGCCTTCGTGCCGGCGAACCTCAGTGTGCAGACGGGTGAGACCGTCACCTGGACCAATAGGGATGATGTCTCCCATACCGTGTCCGCGGACAATGACGCCTTCGACTCCGGCGCGTTCGGAGCCGGCGCGAGCTTCCAGCTCACGGCGGGCGCCCCGGGCACCTACACCTACTCCTGCGAGATCCATCCCTTCATGAAGGGGACGCTGACGGTGACGCCCTAGATGACGAGCTCCGTGGGGCGCCACCTGGTCGCCGGAACACTGCTGCTCGCCTCCGTTGGACGGCTGGCGAGCGCGCAGTCGGTCACCGACCGCACCCCCAATCTGGACGATGGCTGGACGGTGCGCCCGGGCGTGATCCAGTTCAACTTCCTGCACCGGTTCGAGGTGAGCGCGCCGCCCGCGAGGAAGGTGACCAGCTTTCCCAACTTCCATCTCGCGACCGGCCTTCCATACGGCGTGAACGTCGCGCTCGACTACGCCACCAACTCGACCGTCTTCAGCGGGATTCCGAACGAGTATCAGCTCACGCTCCGGCGGCCGGTGCTCCGGGAAGGGGCCGGCAGTCCGCTGGACGTCAGCGTCGTGGCCGGCTACAACTTCGCGCCCCAGAGCGTCGATGGTGAGGTGACCCTGGGGCGGCACATCGGGCCGGTCCGCCTGCTGGGCACCGTGCGAGGGATGTCGTCGGGGTACGACGTGCAACGCTCGCTCTGGGGTGCCGGCGGCGGCGCCGTCGTGCGAGTCACCAGTTGGCTCAGCCTTGCGGGCGACGTGTTCAGTCTGGCGAACGCTCCCGATGACGCGCCTGGCGTCACCGCATGGGGCGCCGGGGCGCAGCTCCGGATTCCTTACAGCCCCCACTCGTTCTCGATCCAGGTCACCAATACCCAGAGCGGGTCGATCGAGGGCGCCTCCCGGGGTGTGAAAGGCGCCCACATGGCGGGGTTCGAGTTCACCATCCCCTTCACCCTCTCCCGGTACTTCGGCCGCCGGGCCAAGCCGGCGGCCGCGGTGGACACGACCGCGGTGGACACGACCAATGTGTCGGCCGGCCCCTCGGCCGGGCTCACCGTCGTCCGCGTCGCCAACCTTTCGTTCGGCCCGAGCGAGGTGCGGGTCCGCGCAGGCACCCGAGTCCGCTGGGTGAACGGCGACCAGGTGCAACACTCGGTGAAGGCCGACGACGGGGCGTTCGACTCCGGTCTCATTGATCCCGGCAAGAGCTTCGAGCGCGTCTTCGACCGACCGGGCAGTTATTCCTACGCCTGTACGCCCCATCCCTTCATGCACGGGCGAGTGATCGTGGAGCCATAGCGAGACCGTGCCATTCGAACGTCGGACGTGACCGCTTCGACCGCATCGCGGGTCGAGCGGTCGCTTCCTATTTGCGAGGTCGTTACGCGTTGGCGTAGGGGTCGCGACCGACGTAGCGTCTTATCCCCGGCCATGCGGTGCCGACCCGCAGCACTCCAGCCCTCCGGAAAAGCCCGTGACGCGGCCCGCCGGGCATTTTCATTTCGGCGGGCCGCGCTGGGCGCCGGGCGTGGCGCAAACTGACGCCGATACCTAGCCTTATCAGTGAGTCGCATCCGGCTCTGTCTCGAATTCTATTCGCATCTCACCTACCACCATCAGTGATCCCTCGATGAAGCGGCGCCTCACCTGGTTCACCCTGCTCCTCAGCACCGCCTGCGCTCCCGGCCGACCCGGCACGGTCGCCCTCGATACGCTGGGCCTCGAGCAGCCCCGGCTCCCCACCGGCGTTCGACTCGACCCGGCGGGCACCCAGTACGATCTCCGCGCCGCCATGCCGTTTGGCATGGTGCTCGCACCCGGCGGGCGCTCCATCGTGATCTCGAGCGCCGGCTATCGCGAGCCCGGGCTCGACGTGATCGACCGCGCCACGGGCACGATCACCCAGTCGCTGCTCCAGGACGCCGCCTTCCTCGGCCTCGCGTTCAGCGCCGATGGGCAGACGCTCTACGCCTCGGGCGCCGCGCAGGATGTGGTGTACCTCTATCGGTGGGCCGACGACCGGGCCACGCTCGCCGACAGCATCGTCCTCGCGACCAAGGATCCCAAGGCCCACGAAACCAGGTATCCCGCAGGACTCGCCCTCTCGCCCGACGGTCGGCGCATGTACGTCGCGGAGCACGTGGCGGACTCGCTCGCGGTCGTGGACCTGGCGAGCAAGCGCGTCGTGTCCCGGCTGCCGACCGAGCATCTCCCCTACGCCGTCACCGCATCCGCCGATGGCGCGATCTACGTCTCGAACTGGGCCGCCCCGACCGTGAGCGTGTTCCGCGACTCCGCCGGCACGGTCTCCGATCGGGGTCGCATCGTGGTCGGCCGCCATCCCTCGGCGCTGCTCCTCAATCGCGACGGCTCGCGGCTGTTCGTCGCCTGCGCGAGCACGGACCGGGTCGCCGTGGTCGATACCCGGCGGCGCCATGTCGTCACGGAGCTGCTCGATCCGCCGCCCGCGGGCCCGGGGCAGGGGAGCACGCCCAACGCGCTGGCCCTCTCGGCCGACGAGTCCCGGCTCTTCGTCGCCGAAGCGGATGCCAACGCGGTGGCCGTCTTCGACCTGCTCCCCGAGACCAGCAACGTCACCACCGCGCGCGGCAATGACCTGCTCGCCGGGCGCATTCCGGTGGGCTGGTATCCGACCGCGGTGCTCGCCCTGGGCGATACGCTCTTCGTCGCCAACAGCAAAGGGCGGGGCACCGTGCCCAACCCCGGGGGTCCTCAGCCGATCGTCTCGGAGGAGCACCGCGGCACCAGCGAGGCGCAGTACACGCTCTCACTCCTGCGCGCCACCTTGACCCAGGCCAGCGTGGTACACGCCGGCCGCGACGAGCTCGCCGCCCTCTCCACGCGGGTGTCGCGCGCGAACGGGTGGGATGCGCCCGCCGCCGCGGCCCCGCACTATCCGCCGATCGAGCACGTCCTCCTCATCATCAAGGAGAACCGCACGTACGATCAGGTCCTGGGCGACGTGCGCCAAGGCGATGGCGACACCTCCCTCGTCTTCTTCGGCCGCAGCATCACGCCCAACACCCACGCCCTGGCGGAGCGGTTCGGCCTGTACGACCGCTTCTTCGTGAACGCCGAGGTGTCGAACCAGGGCCACGACTGGACCACGGCGGCCTACGTCACCGACTATCGGGAGAAGACCACCCCCGCCGATTACGCGGACAAGCGGCACGCGACCAACGAGAGCGACGAGGGGGACGATCCAGCCGAGCCGGCGAACGGCTACCTGTGGAACCTGGCCCAGCAGGCGAAGATCACCTACCGCAACTACGGCGAGTTCCTGGAGCCTGACTCGGCCCGGCCGGGACACTACACGACGGGGAAGCCGTACCTCGCCACGCATTCGCATCCGACGTTTCCCGCCTTCGACATGAAGATCCCGGATCAGCACCGGGCCGACCTCTGGCTCGAGGACTTCAAGGGGTTTGCCGAGCGGGGCGATCTGCCGGCGCTGGAAACCATCTGGCTCCCCCGCGATCACACCGCGGGCGGACATCCCGGCTTCAACACGCCCCGCGCCATGGCGGCGGACAACGACTACGCGGTGGGCCGCATCGTGGATGCCGTCTCGCATTCGCGCTTCTGGCGGTCCACGGTGATCTTCGTCCTCCAGGATGACTCGCAGAACGGGCCCGATCACGTCGATTCGCACCGCTCTCCGCTGCTCGTCATCTCGCCCTGGGCCGCGGGCGGTGTGGTGCACCGATTCGCCAACACGACGGCGGTGCTCAAGACCATCGAGGAGCTGCTGCACCTGGGCTCGATGTCGCAGTTCGACCACTACGGTCGCGCGCTGCGCGAGAACTGGCGGGACCACCCCGATCTCACGCCCTACACCGCGACGCTTCCCGCGGTCGACATGGCGGAGATGAACCCCGACACGGGCAAGCAGGCCCGCGCATCGCTGGGCTTCAATCTCCGCGTGGCCGATGCGATCGACGACGAGGCGTTCAACCGGGTCCTGTGGGCGGTGGAGAAGGGCCCTGTTCCCTATCCCGGTGCTCGTCAGGCCGACGCACTCACCCTCGGACTCGGGAGCCGATAGCATGCGGACTCTCCTTGTCGTGATCGCTCTCCTCCTGGCCCCCGGACTCGGCGGGGCCCAGGCGCAGACCGACGCCGTGCCGTCGCCGCTCCTGTTCACGACGATGCCGCCGCCGGCTCACGCCCGCATCGTGACCGCGTTGGACGTCGGCTATAACGAGCGGGCCTTCGAGCCCATCGCCGGCGAGCGGCTCGAGCCGCAGGCGAGCCTGCTCCTTCCGCTGTCCTCCGCGGTCGCCGTGCTGGCACAACTCGGCGTCGCGAGCACGCCCGACGGCCGGACCCGCGTGGCCGAGCAGGGCGAGCTGCTCGTCACGCCGGTGCGCCATGGCGCCCTCGCGCTCGGCGGGGGGTTCGGCGCCCGGCATGAATACGGAGGCACCATGGTGGCCACGGCAAGGTTCGTCGGTGCCTGCACCACCGAGCGATCGGCCCTGGTCGCGGGCGTTCTTCTGGAGCACCCGTATGCCGCGGGCCGGGACGCGCTGGATCTGATTACCAGCATCGGCGCATCGCACGCGCTGACCTCGGCCCTGTGGCTCGGCGTCGAGGCGGTGGGGTCGGACCTCGAGGGATTCTGGGATTCGGAGGAAGCCGAGGGGGGCGCGACGCTGCTCGTCGGGCCGACGCTGGCGTTTTCGCCGTCGGGCTCGTGGCGTCTCGTGGTTGGGGGCGGCCCCGTGTTGCGGACCACGTCGAGTACCGTTGCGCCCTCCGTCGAGCGGCGCAGCGGGTACGTCATTCGGACATCGGTGCGGCTGGGGTGGTGACGGCAGAGCAGCCCAGGCGCGGGGGGGAGGGGAGCCTAGGCGTCTCCCTCGCGCTGCTCGGCCGTTTGGAGCGCATCCCTCACGCAGTCGAGCATTTCGGTGAGCTTGAACGGCTTGTCCAGCGTCCGAATCGGTCCACTCAGCCCCGCGTCAGTCAGAAGGTCGCGAGACGCCATCTCGCCGCTCCCCGATACGGCGATGACGGGAAGGTGGGGACTGAGCGCGTGGAGCTCCCGGATCGTGTCCAGGCCGTCCATGCCGGGCATGTGAATGTCGGTGATGACGAGATCGCTTGCTTCCTCGTGCCAGAGTCGCAGCGCGTCCAGCCCGCTTCGAGCCTCTCGGACCCGGTACCCCACTCGCTCGAGTACGGTCCGAAGTGCTCGACGAATGCCGTCTTCGTCGTCGATTACGAGGATGTGTTTCACGGACACGCGCAACCCTCCAAAGGATAGTACCCCCCAACTGCGGCAGCTATCAGTCCCCTCCGCCGAATTGCGCCGCCGACCCGGGCTCGCAGCTCACCATGGCGCCAAGCCGCTCTGCTGGCGCAAGGCGACTTGCGACCGGGGTGATCGGCCATGCCCGGATAGTATACCCGCGCGACATACGGCGCTGACGCCAGCAGCTCGAGTACCGCGGCGCCGCAGGCCGAGCGGCGCAGCGAATACGTCATGCGGACTTCAGTGCGCCTCGGGTGGTGATCGCGCCGTCGCGGCTGGAGCTCCGAGGTGGCGACGGCGTTTCGGGACTAGGGGGGCCCGAGAGCGAGGATCCGCATGATCGGCCGCCCAGAGAGATTCTCCAGGGGGACATACACGAGGTGGGTCGCGGGGTCTACCGCGACGGAATGGGCGTGAGGTGCCTGGTAACTCGATAAGGGCAGAAGCGCGTCACCTCGGGCATCGAACGCGGCGATGGTTCCCGACTCGGATGCCACGAAGAGGCGACGCCGCTCGGAGTCCATGGCGAGGACGTCCGGCTCGTCACCTACCGGGTACGTGCCCACGACGCGCATGGTGCGTAGATCCAGCACGCCCATCCTGTCGTTCGCCTCGCCCGCCACATAGGCGATGTGATGCGCCGCATCGATCAGCAGCCCGTGGGGCCGCTCGACCCCTGGGACCGACACCCGCGCCACCACCGAGTCCTTCATGGGCTCGATGGCCGCGAGCTCGTTCCGCGTCTGCACGGCGACCCAGATGAGACCCGAGCTCGAGTCGTACTGCGTGTTGCCAGCCTCGCCCCCCAGGGCAATGGGCCTGCGCGCCGCGGACGATGGCACATCGATCACGAGCTCCTGCCGGCCAAATTCATCGGACACGAATAGCTTGCGGGCCGGAGGCGCGTAGGCGAGCCCGTCCGGAAAGCGACCACCGCGCACCCGCACGAGGACTCGGCCACTCCGGGCGTCCAGCACCGCGACTTCGTGGCCCCCACCGAGCGCCGCGAACACCCGCTGGATCGCCGGCACCGCGAGCACACCGGTCACGCGGGGCATGTCCGGCACTCGTGCCACTACCTGTCGCGTCCGGGTATCGAACGCGAGCAGCTGTCCCGCTCCCATGTGCGCGATCCAGAGCCACCCGGTCATCGGATCGAGGCTCTGGTAATCGAAGCGGGCCGCCCGCCCCGGCAGCGGCACGTCGGCCACGACCCGCCATTCGGCCTTGCCAGCAGGGGTCTGCGCCTGCGCGCAGCCCGCCATCAGCTCGAGCATCATGACGATGTACAGGCGCATCGTCGTCCGAGGCTGTACCTCCAACATGGTTGACGGCTACCGCGGCAGCAGCAGGCCGATCAATCCGGCCCCGACGATGAGCGCGGGCTCCGGAATCCGCCGCACGCGCCACAGCAGCACGAGTGTCAGGAGCGCGATACCCCAGGTCGGCGCATCGATGAGCGCGCGGCGCCCGAGCACCACCACGGCCCCCGCGATCGCCCCGGCCGCGGCCGCCGTCACTCCGTCCACCGCGGACCGGAGCGCGCGATTGGTCATGACCCGGCGGAACCACGGCGCCACGAGCACCACCGCCAGATAGGTGGGGAGAAACATGCCGAGCGCCGCGACGAGCCCGCCGAGCGGCCCTGCCACCAGGTAGCCGATGAAGGCCACCGTGATGACCACTGGGCCCGGGGTGATCATCGAGACCGCCACGGCGTCGAGGAACTGGCGCTCGGTCAGCCATCCGAAGGAAGTCACCACGCCACCGTGCAGGAACGGCACCACCGCGAGACCGCTGCCGAACACCACCAGCGACGCCTTGGCGAAAAAGCCGAACACCCGTCCCAGTATCGCCTGGTCGGCGACACCATGCAGCCCCGTGACCCACCAGGCCCACGGCAGGAAGAGCGGCGCCACCGTCCCGGCCGGAATCGGCGGGCGAGCCAGGCGAACGAGCGGCACCACGAGCCCGCTCAGCACGAACACCCACACCAGCTCGCGCTCGGTCCAGGCCACCACGGCCGCGTTCACGAGCATGACCAGGGCGAGCAGGAGGTCGCGACCGACGGTGCGCTCGGCGAGCTTGATCGCGCCCCGGGCGATGATCGCGATGACCGCGGCCCCTATGCCGTAAAACGCGGCCTGCATCCAGGGCAGCCCGCCGAAGCGCAGGTACAGCCAGGCGATGACCAGCACCATCACGAGTGACGGGCTCACGAAGGCCACGCCCGTGATCGTGGCTCCCAGCACACCGCCGCGCAGCCAGCCGAGGTAGATGGCCAGCTGGGCGGCGAGCGGTCCGGGCGCGAGCTGCGCGAGCGCCAGGCCCTCCTTGTATTCCTCCGGTGTAATCCAGCGGCGCTCCTCGACCAGGTCCCGCTGCATGGCCGCGCTGAGTGCGATCGGCCCACCGAAGCCCAGAGTGCCGAGCCGCAGGAAGTAGCCGGTCCACGCGAACCGGGTGTCACCGTCAACCGACGTGGCGCTCATCGACGGTCAGAGTGAAGAGGAGGAGGCCAATGGCGCCGATGCCACCAGCCATCAGAAACGGTATCGTGGGCGACAGTTTCCAGAGGACGCCGCCCACCAGGGCGGCCGGAGCGATGGCGAGGCTCCGAAGCAGGTAGTACATCCCGACGCCCCGGGCGCGCACCTCGGGCTGCACCAGATCGAGGATGAGCGCCTTGCGCGCCGGCTCGCCGATCTCCCGCAGGCCCCCCACCACGAACGCCACGACAAGACCCGCCAGCGAGCGCGCCGCCACCACGGCGAGAGGGAAGCACGCGAACGCCACGAAGGCGGCGATCACGAAGGGCTTCCGCCCGATCCGGTCGGCGAGGTGTGCTGCCGGAAACGAGCACAGGATCACCGTGGCCATCTGCACGCCGACCAGCCCACCGAACGCCGGCGCGCTGATGCCCACGACATTCACGGCGTAGAGTACGAGAAACACGTCGACCATCGCGTCGCACGTCCGGATGCAGATGTCGGAGATCAGGAGGCGTCGGAGTGGCCCCGGGATCGAGCGCCACACCGCCTTCATGTCCGCCGGCAGCGCGACGGCAGGTGGGTCGAGCCGCATTCGCCGCACAACGGCAAGTGTCACCAGAGCGAGCGCGACGGACACCATGAGGCCGGCACGGACACCCGTCCGAATGCCGGCCACGACAATGAGCGCCCCACCCAGGGCAGGCGCGAACAGGACCGGTACCCGGCGGAGGATTGCCTGGACCGAGAATCCGACCGAGCGCCGGCCGGCGGGCAAGGCGTCGCCCACCACGGCAAACAGGGTCGGGCTCGCCATGCTGGTCCAGCACATGATGAGCATCAGGCCGACGAAGACGACCGGCCAGGCCGGTGCCGCCGCGATGATGATGTAGCCAAGGGCGGCGAGTGACACGAACAGGAGGAGGGCTCGCCGGCGACCGTAGTGGTCGCTCATCCAGCCGCCGGGATACTGGTAGAGTCCGTCGAGCGTGTCCTCCACGCTGCCATACGCCCCGATCGCGAGGATCGGAGCACCGAGGGACTCGAGGTACTTGGGCAGGAATCGGCGCCAGAGGTTTTCCCCCAGCGCCATGAGGAACATGGCGCCCACCACCGCGAGCGTATTCCGCTCCAGCGCGAGCAGCTGGCGCACGCGGCCCAGCGGGCCCGGCCGGGTCACTGTGTCGGGCGCCGAGACAGCAAGACCCATCGCATGGGAGCCACGACCGCAATGTAACAGTGGTCAATCGGGAGACGTCGAACCGTGTGAAGGGGGTGGGAGCATGGGCCGGCAGCGGGACAGGAAGCCTGGCCTGCCGGTGCCGGTCCTGATCGTGCGGGCGAGCGAGCGGCTTCGAATATAGGGAGATAAGAGGCGGCGCATCTTGACTTTCGTATAGACTAAACAGATAATTAGGGCATACTCAAACAACGATGCGCCCATGGGTCCCCTGGCGGCCGACGGCGGTCTGACACGATCGGTCGAGGATTACCTCAAGGCGGTCTACCGGCTCTCCACCGGAGACCATCCGGCATCCACCAGCGGAATCGCTCACCTGCTCGAGCTCTCCGCGGCCTCCGTGTCGGGAATGGTGAAGCGGCTGTCGGAGCTGGGGCTGCTGGAACACGTTCCGTACAAGGGCGTGCAGCTCACAGCGGAGGGCCGACGCGTGGCCCTTCGGATGGTTCGGCGCCATCGACTCATCGAAGCCTACCTGGTCGGCTTTCTCGGCTACTCGTGGGATACGGTCCACGAGGAGGCCGAGCGCCTCGAGCACGCCGTCTCGGACACCCTCGCCGAGCGGATGGCTGCCGCACTCGGGCATCCGAGCGTCGACCCCCACGGCGACCCCATCCCAGCCGCCGATGGCTCGATCCACGAGCTTGCCTGCACGCCACTGTCCGACATCCCGGTGGGCCAGACGGTCGAGATCCGTCGTGTCGCCGAGAGCGCTCCGGAGCGGCTCCGGTATCTCGCCTCGCTGGGGTTGCGGCCGAGCGTGGTGCTCACCGTCACCGAACGACAGCCCTTCGAAGGGCCTCTAACAGTTCTCGTGGGTGATGAGCAGCGCACGATCGGCCCCGAACTCGCGCGCGTGCTCCTGTGCGAGGCGGGGAGCGAGCGGGCCGTGTTCAATAGAGGGTGACGAATGGAAGAGCCATCAAAGGAGTCGTCAGCTCCCGCCACGACGGAACCGGAAGGCCTGATTCCTCGACGCGGCTTTCTGAAAGCCGGGCTCGGCGGCGTCGGTCTCCTCGGTGCCGGCGCCGTCGGTGTTTCCCTCGACGGCTCGCGAGGCACACGGTCTTCCGGGCCGCCGCCGGCGAAGGGCCACCCGGCTTACCTGATGCCTGGCGTGGTCGGCGAGGTGGATCACGCCAAGAACGGGTTTCACCCCACAGCCACGCTGACCGATTTCGATGGCGGAGTGGTCAGCGTGCTGCCGAACGGGCAGACGCTGCGCGAGTACCGGATGATCGCCCTCCACAACACGATAGAGATCGTGCCGGGGCTCGAGTACCTGGCTTGGACGTATAACGGGCGCATCCCCGGACCGACCATTCGCGCGCGGGAGGGCGACAGGATCCGCATCAACTTTGTCAATGCCGGGGACCACGAGCACAGCATCCACTTTCACGGCATCCACCCCGGCACCATGGACGGTGTGTTCGATGCATCGTCCGGCGTCGTTCCGCCCGGCGGGAAATACACCTACGAGTTCGACGCGGAGCCGTTCGGCCTGCACCTGTATCACTGCCACACTGCCCCGTTGGCGAAGCACATCTCGAAGGGGCTGTATGGCGCGTTCATTATCGATCCCGCTCAGGGCAGGCCGAAGGCCGATCACGAGCTCGTCATGGTCATGAGCGGGTACGATGTGGATTTCGACGGGAAGAACGAGTTCTACACGGTCAACGGCATACCGTTCCACTACGATCACGGCAAGCATCCGATCAAGATCAGGGTCGGGGAGCTGGTGCGCATCTATCTCGTGAACGCCCTGGAGTTCGACCCGGTCAACTCCTTTCACCTGCACGCGAATTTCTTCCACTACTATCCGACCGGGACCAGCCTGTCACCCGCAGAGTTCACGGACACCATCGCGCAGATGCAAGGCCAGCGCGGTATCCTGGAGTTTCGATACAAGCACCCCGGCCGGTACATGTTCCACGCCCACAAGACCGAGTTCGCGGAATTGGGCTGGACCGGCGTGTTCGAGGTGGAGGCCTGACGAATGGCCGCGACTCCTGATTCCCTTCCCGCGACAAGGTCCGGTCTAGCCTCGGCCGCACGCATCCTGCTGCCGCTCCTCCTGCTGGCTGGCGTGATCGCGCTCTTCGTGTACTCCAAGGGCGCGGGCTTGAACGTCACCCCCGCCGCGCCGATCGAGACGGTGCAGTTCGGGCGGACGATTCTCCGCCCGGGGTACATCGAATTGCACCTGCGCAATACCAGCCCTCAGAGCATCACCGTCTCTCAGGTCAGCATCAACGAGGCGATCTGGCCCTTCGCGATCTCACCAGGCCCCACCATTCCGCGGCTTGGCAGCGCGGTTGTCACGCTCGACTATCCCTGGGTGCAGGCCGAGGCGTACGAGATCACCCTTCACTCCGGCAACTCGATCGCCTTCCCGACCTCGATTCCGGTGGCGACCACGACGGCGAGCGTCTCTGCCCGCACGCTCTGGAGCTTCAGCCTGATCGGCATCTACGTCGGCATTGTGCCGGTCGTGCTCGGCATGTTCTGGCTGCCGGTGCTCGCGCGCCTGGGGCCGCGTGGCATGACGTTCCTGATGTCGGCGACGGTGGGGCTGCTGCTCTACCTGGGCATCGACGCGACCACGGAAGCACTCGAGATCGCTGGGGAGCTGGGCGCCCCGTTCCAGGGCGCCGGCATCGTCGGCATCGGCATCGTGGGCACCATTCTGCTCCTTGAGGCGGTGAGCCGCCACCAGATGAGTGCCGGCGGCGGCGAAGCGGGGCAACGAATTTCCCTGGCGACGATGATCGCGGTGGGCATCGGACTGCACAACCTGGGTGAGGGGCTGGCCATCGGCGCGGCGTACGCCGTGGGAGCGGCGGCCCTGGGCACCTTCCTCGTCATCGGGTTCATCATCCAGAACATCACCGAAGGGCTCGGCATCGTCGTCCCGATCGCGCGCGACCGGCCGGCGCTTCGCACTCTCGCGCTCCTCGCGCTGATCGGTGGGGGACCTGCGATCGCCGGCGCCTGGATCGGTGGACTGGTCTATTCCCAGCCGCTCTCGGCACTCTTCCTGGCGATCGGCGCCGGCGCGGTGTTGCAAGTGGCCTACCAGATCGGGAGGCAGATGATCTGGAAGGGGGCGGCGGAGCGCCAGAGGCCTTGGGCGGCCTTCGCGGGTGTCCTGGCTGGCATGCTGGTGCTGTATCTCACCGGGGTCGGGATCAAATAGGACGCCAGCGACCGCAACCCTAGTGGGATAGGACAGCTCGCGGAATTTGCTCGGCGTTATCTTGAGCTTCATGGGGAACTGGCTGCTCCTGCGACCAACGCCGCGCTTGCGGCTCCTGCTTCGCGCGCTGATGCTGGTCTTGATCGCCGGAGGCCTGCTGGGCCACGGCGCCGAGGTCAGCGCTCATTGTGCACGGCACGGCCCGGCGGCCGACGGGCCGGGCATGGCCATGCACGGGGGCTCCGCGGCTCCTGATGATGCGGGCGCCGCGCTCGCCTCGTCGGGGCACCAGTGTCCGCATTGTCCTCCTGCCGAGTGCGCCAACGCACTCCCGTGCGCGTCCGGCCCCTCCAACCAATCCGCGCCTGGCGCCGGCCCCGCCGTGATTGGCCTTGCTGTGCAATCGCTTCGAGATCTCACACCGGCGCAGCGAGCCGCTTCTCTACATTACGCGCCTCTTACCCCTCCTCCTCAAGCTGCCGCCTAGATCACGGCGTCGTTGACGCGGTCCGCGAATCCGTCGTGGCACTCGCGTCTCGTCGATCTTGAGCTTGGAGGCAGGGAAACATGCTTGTCGCAACGGTACGCTCGGCTCCTGGCCGAAGCGTGCGCCAGGCCGCTCGCCGAGCAGTCCTCTCATGGCTGGTTCCGATCCCGCTGACGATTGGCGGTACCGGCGCGGTCGCGAGCAGTCTGTCAGCCCAAGCCGGACATGAGCATCACGACTCGACCGGGCAAGCCGCAGATGGGCCCGCGGATACTGGGCACCTTACCCCGCCGAAGTCGCCTGCGGATTCGATGAAAATGCCCGGCATATCGCGCATGCCGGAGCGCCCGTTCGGTATCCCCATGACCCGGATGGGCTCCGGCACCGCCTGGCTGCCGGATGCGTCCGCGATGCGGGCGTGGCACGTGATGGCCCGCTCCTGGATACTGATGGTCCACGGCGATGCCTTCCTGCAATTCGACCACCAGGGCGGTCCTCGTGGCGCCGACCAGGTCGGGAGCATCAACTGGGGCATGCTCATGGCGATGCGGCAGATCGCCGGCGGGACCCTCCATCTCCACGGCATGGCGAGCGCCGAGCCCCTGACCATCGGCGCCCGTGGCTATCCCCTGCTGCTGCAGAGCGGCGAGACCTACGGGGGCGAGCCGCTGCATGACCGGCAGCATCCCCACGACCTCTTCATGGAGCTCTCGGCGCTCTACGAGCGCGCGATCAGCCGCCGACTCGGCCTCATGGTGTATGCGGCGCCAGTCGGCGAGCCGGCGATCGGCCCAGTGGCCTACATGCACCGGCCGTCCGCCCTGAATGACCCCTTCGCTCCCCTGGCTCACCACTGGACGGATGCTACGCATATCACCTACGGCGTGCTTTCGGCCGGTCTCTTCACGAAGCACGTCAAGCTCGAGGGCACCTTGTTCAACGGCCGGGAGCCCGACGAGGACCGGTACGATTTCGATTTTCATCCGCTCGACTCGTACGGGGGCCGGCTGTCGGTCAACCCGACGCCGCGTTGGGCGCTGAGCGCGAGCTATGGTTACCTCAAGGAGCCCGAGGCGCTCCATCCGCGCGAGAACCAGCACCGAGTCGGTGTGTCGATCCTCCACACGGTCCGCCTTGGCCGGCAGGTAGACTGGGCATCCGCGCTCGTCTACGGCGCGAACAAGCACGTGGCTGCCGCGGGCGGCCCAACGGGATCGTGGGAGCACAGCGTGATGGCCGAATCGAACCTTCAGCTTGACCGGGCGAACAGCGTCTTCGGACGCGTGGAGTACGTCCGCAAGAGCGCTGAGGAGCTCTCACTCGGCGCAACCTTCTTCGATGAGGAGTTCGACATCGGCACGCTCGCGCTGGGCTACATTCGCGAGTTTGCCGGATTCCGCGGCGCCACTTTCGGGGTGGGTGTGCGAGGGGCGCTCAACCTGATACCGGATGCTCTCGAGGGCCCGTACGGCAGCCGCACGCCGGTGGGCCTGGCGGTCTTCCTGCGAGTCCGTCCCGGCCTGCTTGAAACGGCGCATGCCATGGGCCCCGAAATGCATCACGGCCACATGGGTGAGGAGTCGCCGGATGGCGGCGAGTCGGGCCAGGGCAGCGCCCACGGGATGACAGGTCATCCTTGAAGCGGCTGGCGCGTAGCTATTGCGGCGGGCGCGGCTTTATGGGAGCGGACTGACGCTCCCCACGCCGCCCCGGTCGCGGCGGGCCATCTTCAGCCGAGTCTGACACGAGGGCTCCCCGTAACGCAGCTTGAGTGGCCGCTTCATATGCTCCGCCAGCGCACCGAGATCCGGCCGACTGGGTGGCACGCCTTCGTGGCCGCGCCCGCCCGGCTCGATCGTCGCCGTGCCGGTCTTCGAGATGCCCGCGAACACCTTCACCTGGCCCCGCACCACCTGCCATTGGTCTCTCGAGACCGCGATCCGGGTCTGCTTCAGGTCGGGCTTGCCGAGCACCGCGAACACCGCTGAGAGGAAGCCGACCGGCCGCACCGAGATACCCGTGACCCGATCGAACACGAGCATGCTGTCGTACTCCAGCAGCTTGAATCGGATCACGCGGCTGTCATACACGTCCATGCGGGGGACCGAAAGCGTGTCCTTGTAGCTGAATTCGGCGGCGGAACCCTCGGAGTCCGGCCAGAAGATCGTCACGTCCAGGGCCATGTTGGGGGCCGGGCCTTCCACCACGCCTTCCACCACCTGCGGCCCGTAGTCGACCAAGGCATCCTGGTGATGCTCAAATCCCGCACGCGCCGCCGCCGACATTGCCGCGTACGTCACCCCGGCGGTCTCCAGGTGAGCGGCAAACCAATCCGACTGGGGAATGAGGAGGTGGGTGCTCTCGGGTGACTCGAGTTTCCTCCGGCGGACGATCGCAAGCAGGGCCTCGGCGCCGAAGCGCATGGAGGTGGTGGTGCTGGTGAGACTATAGGGGCCGTGGGCGCTCATCGCCTGGAGCATCTCGGTTCGGGACACCCGGTCAGGCTCGGGGCAGGCCTGAGCCCTCAGACCGGGAACATTCGGGCTGAGGCTGTGCGCGATCAGCGTCGCCCCGAAGAGAATCGCGGGCCAGCCGATGCGGGAGTGACACATTCCTATGGCCATACTGCCGTCATCCACCTGTGGCGCACGAGTGGCGACACCGTATCCCTCGCCCACCCAGGCAAGGTCATCGCGCCGCATGGTCGGGGCAATAGGAGGTTGACAGTGGCCACATCAGGTGGGCTCTGGCGGTCCGGAGGAAGCCGATCTCAGCCTGCGCGATTGGTCGGTCGACAGCTTTCTCGGTCCGGACAAGGGATGATGGCGACGATCGAAGTGACGATCGGTGCGGAGGAGGGGGCTGGTGTCGCAGTGCCGTTGATGCACTCGGCGTGAGGTACGCCACATCAACGACCGGATGCACGCGATTGGGGAAAACCGGCACCAGCTCCAGAGTTTGGGTCAACAGCAGCGCGACTCATGCGCCGGAGCGATACAGCGTCGCCATCGCAAAGTTGGGGCTCTCCGTGGCCGCGGGCTTGAACCTTCCTGCTCCCCCGATCGGGGAGTCGTCAGCGTGGTGTGGTCGAGTCCGCCGGTGCTACTGGCCACCCGCCGCCCAGTGCCTTGTAAAGCGTGACTGCGGCCGTGGCCTGCTGACCCTGCACCTGGGCGAGGGAGAGCTCGGCACCAAAGAGGCTCCGTTGGGCGTCGAGGAGATCGAGGTAGCTCGACGCGCCCGACTGGTATCGCATTTCGGCCAGCCGCAGGGCACGACGGAGCGCGTCCACCTGGGTCTGCTGCGCGGCGACCTGATTACGGGAAGCGCGGACGCCGGCGACCGCGTCCTCAACCTCCCGGAGTGCAGTGAGCACCGTCTGCTCGTAGCCATAGCGCGCCTGTTCCGCTCGCGCCCGTGCCACATCCACCTGCTTGCCTACCTTGCCGCCGGTGAAGAGTGGCATCGAGACCCCGCCGAGGATCTGGTAGATCTCGCTGTTCTTCTTGAACAGGTCATCCGTGTTGTTGCTGTAAGTGCCGTAGTCCCCCGTCACCATGAGCTTGGGGAGCAGATCGCCTTTGGCGACTCCGATTCGCGCCGTCGCCGCGTGGAGCTGGGCCTCGGCCTGCCGCACGTCGGGCCGGCGCTCGAGCAGGGACGAGGGTGAGAACTCCGGGACGGCCAATCCCCCCAGCACCTCGGTGAGGGGCCGCCCACGGGGGATGCCCCCTGGGTTCCTGCCTACCAGGAGGCTGAGCTGGTTCTCGGTCTGGGTGATCTGCCCCTCCAGCTGTGCGACGCTCGCGGCCGGGCTGGCCACCTCCGCTTCGAACTGCCGCACATCCAGCTCGGAGATGAGTCCCTGATCAAACCGCCGGCGCGCGAGCCGGAACGTCTCCCGGTT
Organism: uncultured Gemmatimonadales bacterium; assembly: GCA_963804125.1. GTDB lineage: Bacteria > Gemmatimonadota > Gemmatimonadetes > Gemmatimonadales > GWC2-71-9 > CAVVWJ01. The sequence continues at coordinate 554,806 of CAWDPF010000007.1, read as the reverse complement.
CGCGGCGAGGGTTCTGCGGGAGATCTCCAGCTCGAGGTCCAGTTGGCGGAGTTGGAGGTAGGCGGACGCGACGTCCCCGACGAGGGTGAGGACGACCGCGCGCTGACTCTCTCGCTGGGCCAGGAGGTCGCTTCGCGCGGCTTCGGTCGAGCGCCGGATCCGACCCCAGAAATCGAGCTCCCAGGACAGGTCCGCGGTGGCCTGGAGCTGGTTGGAGGTGAAGGTCCCAAGGCTGCCCAATACCGACTTGGTCCGGCCCCCCTGCGCATTCAGCGTGATCTGGGGAAAGAGGTCACCCTTGGCCACGCCGTACTGGGCGCGGAACTCACTGATCGTGGCGATGGCGACCCGCACATCGCGGTTCTCCCTCAGAGCCGTCTCGACCAGCTTTCGGAGCTCCGGGTCCCGCAAAAGGTCGAACCAGACAAGGTTGGCCGTCGTATCCGTGAGGAATGCCCCCGCGCGGGCCGAGGTGTCGACCTGAGGCCGCCTCCGGCCGGTCGGGATTGAGCGGCAATGTGTCCCGGTTCGCCATGAGTGAGTCATAGAACGGCCGAAGCGAGTCCGCTGTCGGATCGGTGCGGACGCCATTCCGCCGGCACGCCCAGCTCAGGCCGCCGATAACCCGGCCCTACGGCGCAGCCGGTGGCCGCGCACACGAGGATTGCGCCCTGGACCAGGCGGCCCATCTCAGCGCTCGCCTTCCGAGCGCGGCGTGGCCCCGGCGCCGGCTGGCACCGGCGTGATCGCTCGGCGGCGGAAGAGCCCTCGCTCGCCCAGCCTCGCGATCAGGTAGAAGAAGAGCGGGATGAAGAAGATGCCGACCGTGGTCGCGGCGAGCATGCCGAAGAACACTCCGGTCCCGATCGAATGCCGGCTCTGAGCACCAGCCCCGCTGGCGACGAGCAGCGGAGCGACGCCCAGGATGAACGCGAACGAGGTCATCAGGATCGGCCGGAACCGCTCCCGGGCCGCTTCGATCGCCGCTTCACTGATAGAGCGTCCCGCGGCCCGGAGCTCGCTGGCGAACTCCACGATCAGAATCGCGTTCTTGGCCGCGAGCCCGACCACCACCAGCAGGCCGATCTGGAAGTAGACATCGCTCGCCATGCCGCGCAGCCACACGCCCAGGAACGCGCCGAAGGCACCGAATGGAATCCCGAACAAGCACGGCAAAGGGAATCGACCAGCTCTCGTACTGTGCCGCCAGCACCAGAAACACCATGACCATGCCGAACACGAAGATCAGCCCGCTCTGCCCGCCGCTGACTGCCTCTTGATACGACTGGCCGCTGAACGCATAGCCGACGCCGCGGGAAGCGAAGTCGGAGTCGGCTACCCGCTGCGCCGCGGCGAGCATCTGGCCGGAGCTGTACCCGGGCCTTGGCTGCCCGGTCAGCAGGGCGGAAGTGAACCCATTGAATCGCTGGACCAGACTGGGTCCCCCCTGAAACTGGGTGCGCACCAGGCTGGAAATCGGGATCATGGATCCGTCCGGCCCGCGCACGTACAGCCGGCCGATGTCCTCCGGCCTCTGACGGAACTGCGACTGCGCCTCGAGCTGCACTCGATAGGTCCGGCCGTACAGGTTGAAGTCGTTGACGTACAGCGTCGACAGCATCGTCTGCAGGGTCTGGAAGACCGCTGACAGCGACACCCCGAGCGACTTGACCTTTTCCCGATCCACGTTGACGTAGATCTGGGGCACGTTGACCCGCATCAGCGATTGCACGCCTTGCAGCTCCGGCTGCGCGTTGGCTTTTTGGACATACTCGCTCACCAGCCCGGCGAATTTCCGGATGTCGTTGACGCTGCGGTCCTGGAGGTTGACCTCGAGCCCGGCGGTCGTGCCGAGTCCCGGGATCTCTGGGAGGTTGAACCCGAACGCGACGGCGTTCGGGAGCGAGGAGAGAAACTGGTTGGTCCCCTGCAGCACCGCGTCGAGCTGATCTCGTTTGTTGGTCCGCTCATCCCACGGCTTCAACAACACGAACATCGACGCCGAGTTGGTCTGGTTGGTGCCGAGGACAAAGCTCAAGCCGGTGAAGTTGGCGACGTATGCCACCGCGGGCTGCTTGAGGAGGTACTGCTCGATCCCCCGGGTGACTTCGACGGTCCGCTGGAGCGAGGCGCCGTCAGGCAGCTGAATGACGATGCCGAAGTAGCCCTTGTCCTCAGTGGGGATGAATCCACTGGGCACCCGGCGCGCGAGCACCGCGATGAGCACCAGCATCACGACGAAACAGGCGATCCAGCGCGAGGGACGCGCGATCACTCCGCCCACCGAACGGACGTAGCGCTCGGAGACCCGGCCAAACCCCCGGTTGAACCAGCCGAACAGGCGGTTGCGCGATTCGCCGTGGCTGGGCTTCAGCAGGACGCCGCAGAGCGCCGGGGTGAGCGTGAGCGCGACGATGCCGGAGATCACCACCGCGACTACGAGCGTGATGGCGAATTGCTTGTACATCTGGCCGCTGATCCCGCCGAGGAACGCGACCGGGATAAACACGGCGCAGAGGGAAAGCACGATCGCTACCAGCGCGCTCGCCACCTGGCCCATGGCCCGGTCGGCGGCCACCCGGGGCGGCACATTCTCCTGCGCCATGATCCGCTCGACATTCTCGATGACCACGATCGCGTCGTCCACCACGATGCCGATCGCGAGCACCAGGGCGAACAGCGTGAGCAGGTTGATCTGGAAGCCGAGCATCAGGAGCCCGAAAAAGGTCCCGATGATCGCCACCGGCACCGCCAGGGCCGGGATCAGGGTGGTCCGCCAACTCTGCAGGAAGATGAAGACCACCAGGGTCACCAGGACCATGGCTTCGAAGAGCGTCTTCACCACCTCGTCGATCGAGGCCGTGATGAACGGCGTGGTATCGAACGGAATGAACCAGGAAACCCCCGCCGGGAAGTTGCGGGCCAGCTCGTTCATCCGCGCGACGACCGCCGTCTTCACGTTGAGCGCGTTCGCGCCGGGCCGCAGGTACATCCTGATGGCGGCGGTGGGGACGCCATTGACCCGGCCGACCAGGTCGTAGCTCTGGGACCCGAGGGTCACGCGGCCGATGTCCTTGACGCGGACCAGCGAGCCATCAGGATTGGCGCGGACGATGATGTCGGCGAACTGCTTTGGATCGGTGAGCCGTCCAAGGGTCGTTACCGGAAGGGTCAGCTGGTTCCCCGGTGCCGCCGGTTCCCGACCAATCCGGCCGGCGGGGTTGGTGGTGTTCTGCTCCTGCACCGCCGCCTGGACATCCGCCACGGTGAGGCCGAGCTGGGCCATACGGTCGGGATCGAGGCTCAGCAGCATCGAGAACTGGAGCGAGCCTATGGGCTGGGCGTCGCCCACCCCGGGAATGCGCTTGAGTTCGTCCGTGATGTAAATCTTGGCGTAGTTGTTCAGATAGGTCGCGTCGTACCGGGGATCCTTCGAGCTGAGCGCGATGACCGCAAGGATGTCGGTCTGCGCCTTCGTGATCGTGATCCCTTGCCGCACGACCTCCTGAGGCAGCTGGGGCTCGGCCAGGTTGACCTGGTTCTGCACGTCGACCGCCGCGAGATCCAGGTCCCGCGAGAGGTCGAAGTACACCTGCAGGTTCATCGTTCCGTCGCTGGCGTTCGACGACTTGAAGTACAGCAGGCCGTCGAGTCCGGAGAGCTGCTGCTCGATCGGTGCCGCAACCGCGGCGGCGACGTCTTCCGCGGTGGCCCCGGGATACACCGCCGAAACCTGAACCGACGGCGGGGTGATCGGCGGATACCGGTTGATCGGCAGCGTATAGAGCGCGAACGCGCCCAGCAGCACGATCACGATCGAGATGACGGCCGCGAAGATCGGCCGCCGGATGAACAGGTATTTGATTTCGGTGGCGTCGCTCATCGCCGGGCCCCCGACTGGGGCGCGGCCTGGATCGGCGGTGCGGCCGAGGGGGGGGCGATGATGGTCGAGTCGACTCGTATCGCGAGCGTGGTGTCCCTCTCGGGTGTATAGGCCACCGGCCGGACCGTCCCATTGGGCATGATCTTCTGGATCCCATCCACGATCACTTTGTCGCCGGTACGAAGGCCGTTCTCGATAATCCACTGCGTCCCTTGCCATGCGGTGGCCGCCACGGTGCGCGGGCTGACCTTGTTGCTGTCGGCGAGGACGTAGACAAAGGGGCCGCTCAGCCCCTGCTGCACTGCCCGCTGCGGCACCAGGATGGCATCATTGCGCTTGAGGCCGAGGAGCCGCACCCTCACGAACTGACCGGGCAACAGCGTGTGCTGGGGATTGGGAAATACGGCCCGGAGCTGCAGCGCGCCGGTGCTGGGCTGGAGCGCCACATCGATAAAGTTCAGCTTTCCCGCCTGACCGAAGATGCTCCCGTCGGCAAGCGTGGCCTGGACGTCGAGTACCCCATGGGGCAGCACGAGGCGTTTGGCGGCGATGTCCCGCCGCCACTGGAGCACGTCTTGATCCGACGGGTTGAAGTAGACGTAGATCGGATCCACCTGATCGACCGTCGTGAGCTGATCACCCGGCCCCGACGTGAGGGCCCCGAGCTCCATAAGGGCACGACCCGCCCGCCCGCTGACCTCGGCCCGGACGAATGTGTCGTCGTAGTTCTTCTTCGCCGCGCTCACCGCGGCTTGGGCATCGAGCACCGCCGCCCGGCCCTGGTCGTAGCTCGCCTGCGCGTTGTCGACGTCCTGCTGGGCCACCGCCCGTTCGGCAAGGAGCGGCTGGAGCCGCTTCAGAGTGCGCTCGGCATTGGCGAACTGCGCCTCGCTCTCGGCCAGCCTGGCCTTGGCGCTTTCGTAGTTGGCCTCGTAGGTGCGCGGATCGATGCGGTAGAGCACCTTTCCCTTCCGAACATCCGTGCCCTCCACGTAGGGACGCTCGACGATCACGCCCGAGACCTGGGAGCGGACCTGGACGCTCTTGGAGGCTGCGGCCTCGGCCACCCACTCGAACTGCCCGGGGATGGTCTGCTGCTTGATCGTGAGCACGCTCACCTCGGGCGGCTGCGGAGCGCCAGGTGCCGCCTTCTTGCTGCAGCCGAGGAGGAGTGCAGTCGGGCATACAACGACAAGTAGGGCTGCCCACACTGCTGGACTCGCCGGCCGCAGGGCTGTCGGATTCACTTCACTCTCCCATAGGCTGTGGGACTCGGTCTCGCACCTGGTCCGAAGCGGTCGCAGTGGATCTAAGATCTCACCTCAGTGTACGGGTTGACTTGCACGAGAGTGCTTCCCCGATCGGGGGACAACGTGGACTACGTCTGGCGTGGGTCCGGTCTGCCCCGGGCGCGATAGGGGACCAGCAGCGTGACGCGCGCACCCTGACCGGGACTGCTCCGCACCGCGACCTTGGCGCCGACCTGGCCGGCGCGCTCCCGCATGCCGAGCAGTCCCCAGTGGCCACCGTAGGCGCGGAAATCGGGGTCGACGGTGAAGCCTTTGCCGTCGTCGTCGATGCTGATGCGCAGCTGGCGCGCCCCGAAGACGCATCGCACGCGTACCGACTGGGCGCCGGCGTGCTTGACCGTATTGACGAGCGCTTCCTGGACCACCCGGAACACGACAGCCTCGACCTCCGGATCCACCGGCCGGGGCTGACCTTCCATGTCGTAGGCCAGCGAGAGGCCCGTCCCCTGGGTGCTCTCCTCCACCGCCGCACGCAGCGCGGCCGTGAACTCTTCGGCGGCGAGCGAGGGCGACCGCATGTCCCACACGGCGCGGCGGGCATCCTCCAGGGTCTTCTGGGCCAGCGCGACGACCTCGCGCAATTGAGCTGCGGTTTCGGGCTGGTCCGTTACCCGGTTCGCGACGGCCACCAGCTTGAGCCCGACGCCGGTGAAGCCCTGGAGCAGCGTATCGTGGATCTCGCGCGCGAGCCGAGTCCGCTCGGCGAGCATCGCGGCGAACCTGGCTTCCAGCGTCCGCTCCCGCGCCCGTCTCAAGGCGTGTTCCGCGCGCTTCCGATCGGTCACGTCCATGATGACGCCCATGACCTCGACCGCCGCTCCGGCATCGTCGAGCACGGGCTGGCCCTTGCTGTGCACGAACCGGATCGAGCCGTCGGGGCGGATAATTCGAAAGTCCAACTGCGAAGCCGCGTCGCTCGCTCATCGCCGCGGCTATGGCCCGGTCGAACGGATCCCGATCGTCGGCATGGACGATCTGTCGCATCTGCTCGAGAGTGGGAGCGGGCGCCCGGGGATCGAGCCCGAAGATGCGATAGGTCTCGTCCGACCAGTAGCCCTCGCCTGTGGCGACCCGCCGAGCGAAGCTTCCCACGTGGCTCAGCTCCTGGCCGTTGACCAGGTAGGCCTCGCTCCGTCGGAGGTCCGCCGTCCTGGCCGCCACCCGGTCCTCGAGCTCGCTGCGCGCCTGCTCGAGCAATGCCGCGCCCCGCCGACGTGCGGCGCTGAACCATGCCGCCAGGACCGCGAACAGCAGGAACCAGACGAGATAAGGGTCGGGGCTCAGGCTGAGCCCGAGGGTGTAGAGCGGGGGCAGGAAGAAGTAATCGAAGACGAACGTCGAGAGCGCCATCGCCACGAGCATCGGGCCGTTGCCGGCATACCAGCTCGTGAGGAGAATCGCGGCCAGGAAGGCGGCGGAGCGATTCGCCAACCCGAAGTGCCGCGCTGTCAGGGTCACCAGCGTGGCGGCAGCCACCGTCAGGAGGGCGAAGCCATAACGCACGGGTGCCGAACGATGATCCAGGCCGTGCGGCATCGAGGGTCCCTGGGTGGCGGAGGCTGAGCCCAAATCTGTCCCGGCATTGATGGAATGACCAACAAGCGGCTCCCGCCCCGGGCCGGGGAGGAATCGGGACCCGATCGGCGGCGGGATTCGGTCAGTCGAGGTGGATGAGTCCACGCGTCAGGGCGACGGTCACCGCCTCGGTGCGATCGGCCACGGCCAGCTTCGCGAAGGCGTTCTTGAGATGGATCTTGACGGTCTCGTCGGTGCGGCCGATGGCGCGCGCCACTTCCTTGTTGCTGAGCCCCCTCGCCACCAGCTGGAGCACCTCGGCCTCGCGGTCGGTGAGATCGCTCCGCTCGGGAAACTCCGCCAGCCGCTCCGCCACAGGAGCCGGGATGACCCGCTCGCCGCGATGAACGGCGCGGACCGCGGTGAGCACCTCGGTCAGCAGCATGTCCTTCAGCAGGTAGCCCGAGGCGCCGGCCTCCAGGGCCCGACGGATGTCCGCATCGCCCTCGTACGTCGTGAGCGCGAGGATGCGGGCATCGGGGAACTCGGTGGTGATCGTGCGGATCGCTTCGACGCCGTCCATCAGTGGCATCCGCAGGTCCATCAGCGCCACATCGGGGCGATGGTCCCGGAACAGGTCCACGGCCCTCGCCCCATTCTCCGCCTCCGCCACGAGCTCCAGGTCACTCTGCTCGGTGATCACGGCACTGAGTCCTGCGCGCACCACCGGGTGATCGTCGGCAACGAGGACGCGGATCATGGGTCATGGCCTCCGATTAGCGCACCCTTCCAAGAAGCCAAAGCGTGGGTCGACAGGCAATACCCTGTTTGGGGAGCATGTCGCCGCCAACCACCATGCGCCCGCTCCCCCTGTTCGGGGGAGCACCGCGATCCAAGCGCCAGGGACGCGGCGGCGCCACTTTGGGGACCGTAATCAGAGGCGGCGCGAACCTCGGGGCGGATTGACCGTGGGGTGCCGCGAGAGATGGCGAACTTCAGACGTATGGAGGTGCAGAATGCTGAGCAGGCTAGAAGGCACGGCGCTGGGCATGTGCCTCATGGTGTTGGCCGGCTGTGCGGGCCAACAGGTCTCTACCGACTACAGTCCGGCCACCGGCTTCTCGCAGTACCGGACCTTTTCGATGGTCTCGCGGCCCGACAGCGTGTCCCATCAGCTGATCGACGACCGCGTCCGCAACTCGGTCGAAGCCCGGCTCGAGGGCAAGGGCCTGAAGGAAACCGATCGTTCCGGCGCCGACCTCTTCGTGGGTTACGGCGTGGTCGATCGGACCCACAAGGAGATCTATACCACCGGACCCGGCTGGGGCTGGGGCGGCGGCTGGGGATGGCGCTCGTACCGCTGGGGCATGGCGTGGCCGACAGACCTGCGGCAAAGCGTGGAGACATACACCGACGGGACGGTGATGATCTGCATGGTCGACGCGAAGACCCACCGGCTGGTCTGGCAGGGTCAGGCCAACGACGCGCTCAGCCTGCCCGTCAACGATCCCTCCAAGGCGACGCGCTCGATCGACCAGGCGGTGGCCAGTATCCTGGCCAAGTATCCGCCTCCGTCCAAGAACTGACCGGAGGAGCATATGGCGATCAATCGCATCGCGGCCCTGGCCTTGGTGGCGAGCGCAGCCTGGACGACGGCGGGCGCGGCGAAAGGCGCGCCGCCGTGGGTGTCGTGGGACGCCGCCAGCAAGACCGTCACCTTCACGCTCGAGGCCGGCGCTCCGGCCTCGAACGGGCCGTTCAACTTCGATGGCTACAGCAATGGGAAGGCCACGCTCGTGGTTCCGGCGGGAAGCACGGTCGTGATGAACTTCGTCAATCACGACGGCACGCCCCACAGCGCCGTGCTGATTCCCGACCAGGATCCCATGCCCAACATGGGCGGAGACCCGGCGATCCCGGCGGCCTACACCAAGGATGTCACGCAGGGACTGCCTCAGGGTGGGACGGACGTCATCCGCTTCACCGCTCCGCCCAGCGGGACCTATCGAATCATGTGCGGCGTCCCGGGCCACGGCCTCTCCGGCATGTGGATCCGGTTCAAGGCGGACCCGGCGGCCAGGACGCCCAGCCTCACCACGGGCTGATCGGAACGAAGTTCACCGGAGCCTTGGCAGTGGCAGAAACCATGGAGAATCGGGAGCACCGTATGAAGCGAGAAATCAGCGGGCTGATGAGGGGACTCCTGTATGCGAGCCTCGCTCTCGCCGGCCCGCTGCATGGGGCCGTCGCTGCCCAGCAGCCGGTCGAGGCCGCCGACTCGGTCGACGCCGGGTGGCCCAGGGCGTTCACAAGCGGTGCCACCACGTTTTCGGTCTATCAGCCTCAGATCGAAAGCTGGTCGGGGAATCGGCTGGCGGCCCGCGCCGCCGTGGCGGTGCGCGACACCGGTGCAGCGGAGCCGACATTCGGCGTCATCTGGCTCTCCAGCCGGACCGACGTGGACAAGACGAGCCGCCAAGTGTCCCTGGAGGACCTGACGATCACCAGGGCCAGCTTCCCCTCGGCGCCGGGAAGCGAGGGAAGCTGGCAGGCGGCATTGCAGCGGATCCTCCCGGAGGCCTGCAAGACGATCGCGCTCGACCGGCTGGAGGCGGAGCTCGCCGTGCAGCAGCAGGTGGCCAAGGGAAGCGCGCAGCCGCTCCGGAACACGTCCGCCTCGTATCCTCTTCTCGGCGCAGCCGGCTGTCCTGGTGCTGATCGACGGCCCGCCGGTACTCCGCCCCGCTGGGAACGGCCTCCGGCGGGTGATCAACACCCGGCCGCTCCTGCTCGAGGACCAGGGGGGGCGGTTCTATCTCCACGTCTTCGATGGCTGGATGCAGGCCGCCGCGCTCACCGGCCCGTGGTCGGTGGCGGCGAGCGCCACCCGCGGCGCTCGCGGCCGCGATGCAGTCGGCCGTGGCCGACAACCAGGTGGATCTGCTCGATTCGGTTTCGGCCGACTCCACCGCGCCGGCGCCCTCCCTGGCCGACGGACCGGCGCCGGCCATCTACGTGAGCACCGAGCCCGCCGAGCTCATCGTCACCGACGGCGCGCCCGACTACGTGCCGATCGACGGAACGCAACTGCTGTATGTCGAGAACACTACCGGCCGGCTCTTCAAGTCGATTGCCGATAACGACACCTACGTGCTGATCTCGGGCCGCTGGTACCGCGCGCCGTCGACACAGGGCCCATGGGCCTACGTGCCGGGACGGTCGCTGCCGGCCGAATTCGCCCGGATCCCCGACTCGAGCGTGATGGAGAACGTCAAGGCCTCGGTGCCTGGCACGCGGCAGGCCGAGGAGGCGACGATCGCCAACGCCATCCCGCAGACGGCGACCGTGGAACGGACCGGAACGACCATGGATCCCGCGCCCACCATCGATGGCGATCCCGAGTATCGCCCCATCGAGGGCACGACCTTGCAGTACGTGCTCAATGCGTCGGTTCCGATCATCGAGACCGGCCCGGGCGCGTTCTACGCCGTGCAGAACGGCGTCTGGTTCGACGCCGGCGCGCCGACCGGCCCATGGCTCGTCGCCGCGAGCGTTCCGGCCGAGATCTACGCGATTCCTCCGAGCTCGCCATTGTACTACGTGACCTTCGTGCAGGTGTACGGCGCCACTCCCGACGTGGTCTACGTGGGCTACACGCCGGGCTACTACGGCACGGTGCTCGATCCGGACGGCCTCGTGGTGTACGGAACGGGTTACGCCTACAACCCCTGGATCGGCACCGACTGGTTCGGGTTCCCCTGCACCTACGGCTTCGGCGCAGGCGTGCGCTGGACGCCGTGGACCGGCTGGGGCTTCGGGTTCGGATTCGGGTGGAGCTGGGGGCGGGGCATCGGGATGGCCTGGGGTGGCTGGGGCTGGGGAGCCCACCCGTGGTGGGGTCCGTCGGCCTGGTGGTGGGCTCCGCGGTTCCATGACTACGCCCGAACCGGGCCGTGGCGTGGGCGCGGAGGCTGGGGTGGCACCACGGCGGACGTGTATGCGCGGTGGGACCGGTCGCACGTCGTGAATCGCGCGCCGTTCCGGGCGGAGGCATGGACCGGCGGGGTCGGCAGGAGCCGCGTCGGCGTCGCGTACAACTCACACACGGGCATCCCGGGGATCCGTCAGCGGGCACCGAGGGGAAGCATCCTCACCAACAGTCGTCCCGAGCTCGAGCGCGAGCGGCTCGGCGGCCGCGCGGGTGGAGTCGGAGCAGGCCCTGGGGTGCGCAGCGGCGCAGCACCACGGCAACGGCTGCCCGCCCCGCGGACGTCCGCCTCCCGACCCGGGATGGCTCCAGCGGTCAGGCCTGCGGCAAGTGCTCCAGCGACGCGGACTCCGGCAATTGCTCCGGCAGCCCGGCCGGCGCCGATCGCTCCACCGAACCGGACTGCCGTCAACAGTCCAGCGGGCCGGTCTGCCAGGATTGCGCCGGCCCCGCGTGCAGGAGCACCGGTCTCTCCGGCAGGGGACCTCTACGCGGGTCCGAGGGGTGAAGTGTACCGGCGATCTCCGGCTGGAGGCTGGGAACAGCACGGCGCCGCCAGCTGGCAACCCGCCGCCCCCGCGCCCGGGCTGGATCGTGAGTTCCAGGCGCGGTCGATGGGGGAAGCGCGCAGCCGCGGGTTTCAGTCGGCAGGCAACGCGCGGGGTGGCTCGAGCGCAGGGCACGATAGGCGAGGCGGCAGGCGTTAGACTGCGAGATGGAGGGGTCGCACGGTCACCGAGTGTCTTTGGCCGCGCCTCCCCTTGTCCGGACGGCGCGATCCTCCCAGCGTTTCCAGGGCGGGTCGCGCCGTCTCGTATCCTGCCTCGATCCCCCCCGAACGGGGTATCGGCAAGACTCCCCGTACCGGGAATGGCTGGTTGCTCCCCGCTGCCCGATCTTGCTGGGTGTCGGAGCGGAGTCTTCATCGAGCGGAGGACAGGATGAGCAGCGACGAGATCGTACGATTCTGGCAGCCGGCGCCGGACGCCGGTACCGATTTCATCGCCGCACGCCTCACCTTCGGGCATTCGGTGCCTCACGTCCACTCGGAATGGCAGTTCGCCGCAGCGGAGTTGCCGACCGGCCTCACCATGGGCGCGTTCCGGCGATTCGCCGCAGGGGCCGACACCGTGACGGTCGTGCCTCCGCTTACGGTGCACACCGAGGGAGCGGGTTCGGGAGTAGGGCCCGGCTGGCAGGTCCTGTATGTCGCCCCCGAGATCATCGGCCGGTTGATCGGGCATCAGACCGACAGAGCCTGGTCGTTCGCTTCCCGGCGCCGGTGCTCACCGACCAGGCTCTGGCGGCGGAGCTGCGGGAGCTGCTACGGGAGAGTGACGAGGGGCTGGTGGACGGCGCCGAGTTCATGAGCCGCGCGCTCACCTGGCTGGAGCAGGTCCTCCGGGCGCATGCTTCGGCTCTCCCGGACGCGCCGCGATCGTCCGCCGTGGAGCGGGCCCGCGCCCTGCTGCACAGCCGCCCGACGCAGGCGCTGGAGCTTCCGGAGATCGCGACGGTCGCCGGCACCAGCGTGTCGCACCTGGTGCGGTCGTTCTCTCGCGTGGTCGGTCTGCCTCCGCAGCGCTATCACGTGCAGGTGCGGCTGGCGCATGCCCGCCGGCTTCTCGCCCAGGGGCAGGCCGCGAGCTGGGTCGCCTATGAGTGCGGCTTCGCGGATCAGTCCCATCTGAACCGCCGCTTCAAGGAATGCCACGGGCTTACGCCGGGTGCCTTCCAGATCCAATATCAGGCGAGGACTTCCCGGGTCGACGCGGCGGCGTGATCCATTCGTGTGTGGATTGACATCCGCCACCACAGCACCACCCGGTGGCCGAGGAATGACGTGAACGACGCCCAGATCCGCATCCTTGTCATCGACGACCATCCTGTAGTGCGCGACGGACTGCGATCCGTGATCGCACACCAGGCCGACATGATCGTCGTCGGCGAGGCCGAGAACGGGCAGCGCGCCGTCGAGCTCTTTCGGCAGCTCCTGCCCGACGTGGTGCTCATGGATCTCCGCATGCCGGTCATGGGAGGCGTCGATGCCACACGCGCGATCACGGCGGAGCACCCGTCGGCGCGCGTCCTGGCCCTCACGACGTACGAGGGCGACGCCGACATCTTCCGCGCGCTCGAGGCCGGCGCGCGCGGCTACCTGCTCAAAGACATGCTCCTCACCGAGGCCATCACCGCCATCCGCTCCGTCTACGGCGGCGCGCGCGTGATCCCGCCGGCGGTGGCCGCCCGGCTCGCCGAGTTCACGCCGCGGGTGGACCTGACCGACCGCGAGGCCGAGGTGCTCCGCCTGGTGGCGCGGGGGCTGAGCAACAAGGAGGTGGCGCGGGCCATCGGCCGGACCAGCGAGACGGTGAAGATCCATCTCAGGAACATCTACGCCAAGCTGGGCGCCGACGATCGTACCGGGGCGGTGACGATCGCGCTCGCCCGCGGGATCATACATATAGACTGAGCGGTCGCGCGGTCTCGCCTACATCCGTCCGATCGCATGGCCCGCGAGCACCTTCTCCGCCTCCAGCTCGGGCGCGCCGCCGCCCCGCGCCTGCCCGACGTCCACGATGAACCCAGTCTGCCCTTTTCGGGCGGCCAGCTGCCCCTTGGCAGCGAACGCCTCGTCGCCGACCCCATCCACCGACTGGTAGCCGGGCTCGGAAGCCAGTGATTGGCGGTACTGGCCGAACAGCGCCTCGGCGCCGCTCCCGAGCTCGAACCGCGCGACGAGCACCTCCGAGCCGTAGAAGCAGTATTGAGCCTCGATGGCCTGGCCCTGCATCGGGAGGCTCATCACCTTCTCCGTGCCGGCGGGCACGGGCGCGCCGAGCGCCGCCGCCGCTTCGCCTCGGGTGATGAGCGCACATGCTCCCGGTGCTTCCGTGGCTGGAGGAGATGGTGGCGCGGCACCCGACAGCGCCAAGGTCAGCGCGGCCGATCCGAGAAACCTGAGCTGGATGTTCATCGTGCCGACCTCTTTCGGTGGTGGGCTGGGCCGTTCGCGGGGGCGGTACGGGTCAAAGATGCACTGGCCGGCGTTTCGCGGCCCGGCGAGCGGCTGCTCGCCATTGAGCGCCTGATCGTCTTACCGGGCCCGGAAAAGTGGCTAGCTTACGATCGTCGCCCCGTTCTGACGGTCCCGGAGTGTCCTCATGCCCGTCGCCTCCCAGCCGCGTAGCGCCCCCGACGGCGTCCATGCACCTCCCGCGGAGATCGCCATCCTCTGGCTCACCGCGGGCTTGAGCTGCGACGGCGACACCATCGCGATGACGGCGGCCACGCAGCCGAGCATCGAGGACCTCCTGAGCGGCGCCATTCCCTGGACGCCCAGGGTGAAGCTCTACAATCCCTTCCTGGCGTCCGAAGTGGGCGACGAGTTCGTCGAGTTCTTTCATCGCGGGGCGCGCGGCGAGCTCGGGCCGTTCATCCTGGTGGTCGAGGGCTCGATCCCCGACGAGACCAACAAGGCCGAGGGGTACTGGGCCACGTTCGGGACCGACCCCGCCACCGGCCAGCCGATCACGACCTGCGACTGGATCGACCGGCTCGCGCCGCGGGCCTGGGCGGTCCTCGCCGCCGGTACCTGCGCGGCCTACGGCGGGATCCACGCCATGGCCGGCAATCCCACCGGTGCGATGGGGCTAGCCGATTACCTGGGATGGAACTGGCGGTCCGCCTCGGGGCTCCCGATCGTCTGTCTGCCGGGCTGCCCCGTGCAGCCCGACAACATGACCGAGACGCTCCTCTACCTGCTCCACCAGTTCGTCGGCCGCGCTCCTCCCATCCCCCTCGATGAAGCCCTTCGCCCGCGCTGGCTGTTCGAGCGGACCGTCCACGAGGGATGCGACCGCGGCGGGCACTACGAGCAGGGCGAGTTCGGCGAGGCGTACGGCTCACCCCTGTGCATCGTCAAGCTGGGCTGCTGGGGACCGGTGGTGCAGTGCAACGTTGGGAAGCGCGGCTGGATGGGAGGGATCGGCGGATGCCCGAACGTGGGCGGAATCTGCATCGGCTGCACGATGCCGGGATTTCCCGACAAGTTCCAGCCGTTCATGGATCAGCCGCCCGGCTCCCTGCTTTCCTCGTCGGCCGTGATGACCTACGGCCGTGCGATCCAAGCGCTGCGCCGCTTCACCATGGCTCCATGAACAAGGAGCCGAGCTGGCCGGCGCGGCCGACGCGACGGCCCCTGATGCGCACCCGATGAGCCGCACCATGGAGCGCCTCGAGGCCGAGGCCATCCTCCGCGAGTCTGGCCGCCGTGTTCGCGCGCGACGGCGCACCGGGAAGCGCCGCCGCGGCTCCCGGCGACCCGCCGCTGCCCAATCTCGAAGCCAAGTACCGGACGCTCGTCGAGCAGGTGCCGGCCGTTGTCTTCATGGCCTACCTCGATCGCGGCATCGGCGAGGCCTACGTGAGCCCGCGCATCGAGGAGGTCATGGGCTTCACCCAGGCGGAGTGGCTGGAGGATCCGATCCGCTGGTACGACCACATCCATCCGGACGACCACTCCGCTGGAGCGTCGAGGCAGCGGAGATGTTCCTGACCGGCAGCCCGCTCCGGTCGGCCTACCGGGTGCTCGCGCGCGATGGCCACCTCGTCTGGTTCCAGTGCGAGGTGAAGATGGTGCGGCGGGAAGACGGCCGCCCCTGGTTCATCCACGGCGTGGGCTTCGACATCACCGAGCTCAAGCAGACGGAGGTAGCGCTCGCCGGGGAGCGGAACCTGCTGTCGGCGGTGCTCGACACCGTCGGCGCGCTGGTGGTGGTGCTGAGCCCGTCGGGCTCCATCGTCCGCTTCAACCGGACCTGCGAGCTCATCAGCGGCTATTCGTTCGACGAAGTGCGTGGCCGCTACTTCTGGGACCTGTTCCCGGTTCCGGAAGAGGCCCGCGGGTTCCAGGCCCTGATCGAGGGGCTTCGGCCGGGGCAGCAGCGGTCGTACGAGAGCGACTGGACCGCGCGTGGCGGGCGCGCGGCGCCGGATCGCCTGGTCCAATACCGTGCTGCCGGGCGCGGACCGGGAACCGGCGCACGTCATCACGACCGGGATCGACATCACCGAGCGCAAGGAAATGGAATCGGCGCTGCTCGAGATCAGCGGCCGGGAGCAGCGCAAGATCGGCCAGGACCTGCACGACGGGCTGGGCCAGCACCTGACGGGCATCGCGTTCATGAGCAAGGCCCTGGCGCAGCAGCTGGCCGAGGCGGACGCCACCCAGGCGCCCCACGCGGCCAAGATCGTGCATCTCGTGAACGACGCCATCAACAAGACCCGCGAGCTGGCCCGCGGCCTGGTGCCGGTGTTCTCGGATGCGCAGGGCCTCATGTCCGCGCTCCAGCAGTGGGCGGTGGAGGTCGAGGATCTGTTCCACGTCTCCTGTCGGTTCGAGTGTCCCCAGCCGATCTTGGTGACCGACGTCGGGGTGGCGACGCACCTGTACCACATCGCCCAGGAGGCGGTGAACAACGCGATCAAGCATGGTGAGCCGCGCCAGATCATCCTCACGCTCGCCCGTGCGGGCGAGACCGGGAACCTCACGGTCGAGGACGACGGGAAGGGCATTCCCGAGGTGCCGGTCAGCACCGCGGGTCTGGGGCTCCGGATCATGAGCCATCGGGCCAACATGGTCGGCGGATCGCTGGACGTGTCCCGCCGCAAGCCACGCGGCACCGTGATCTGTTGCCGGTTTCCGCTGGAGAGCTGAGAGGAAAGGGGATATGCCACGTCGGACGGAAGCCAGAGCCGTAGGAGCGAAGCACCGGGTGTTCGTGGTCGACGACCATCCGATCGTCAGGCAGGGACTTGCCCTGCTGATCGATCAGGAGCCCGACCTGGAGGTGTGCGGTGAGGCGGAGGAGGCCGAGACGGCGCTCGCCGCGATCTCTGCCGCGCGGCCGGACGTCCTGCTGCTCGACATCTCGCTGCCCGGGCCCGACGGCATCGATCTGCTGAAGGCGATCCGGGCGACCGACACGGCGCTCCCGGTGCTCGTCCTCTCCATGCACGACGAGTCGGTCTACGCTGAGCGCGCGCTTCGGGCGGGCGCGAACGGGTACATCATGAAACAGGAGGCCACCGAGAATGTTCTGGTGGCGCTCCGCCGTATCCTCCGGCGCGAGGTCTACGTGAGCGACCGGATCGCGACGTCGATGCTGCGGCAGCTCGCGTCGGGTGGCGGCAAGTCCGCGCAGGCGCCCATCGAGCGGCTGAGCGACCGCGAGCTGGAGGTCTTCCGCCTCATCGGGGAGGGCCACGGGACGCGGCAGATCGCCGACGAGCTGCACCTGAGCGTGAAGACCGTCGAGTCCTACCAGGCGCACATCAAGGAGAAGCTCTCGCTGCAGAGCTCGCGTGATCTGGTTCAGCGGGCCATCGAGTGGAGGCTCGGCGAGCCCGCGAAGTGACTCCTCACCGCACCTGAGGCCACCCGGGCCTCGCCGCACGACGACGCCCTCTTGCCTCGGCCAAGCCACAGAGCATGGGGGATTCCCCGGTACGCGACAGAGAGGTTTCCCTGAGCAGAATGGGGGGTACCGCCTGCTTGCGGCCCATTGCGCCGATCCCAGATTGAAGCCGATCCGGGCGCGCCCGCGCGGCGCCCGCCTGCCGCCCTCGACTGCCCCAATTCGCAGCCGTCCGCGTCCCTCCCGACCGTTCCGAGTCTGAGAAGGAGCGTCTATGTCGGCCCCCGTTCCCTACGGTCGCATCACTCAGAAGGCCCCGGCGGTCTCGGACATCCACGTGCTGTGGCTGACCGCGGGCCTCGGCTGTGACGGAGACTCCGTCTCCATCACCGCGGCCACCCAGCCCAGCATCGAGGACGTCATCCTCGGCGCCATCCCGGGCCTGCCCAAGGTCCACCTGCACAACCCGGTGCTCGCCGTGGAGGTGGGCGACGCTTTTCTCAAGCCCTGGTATCAGGCGAAGGAAGGAAAGCTCGATCCGTTCGTGCTCGTGGTGGAGGGATCGATCCCGAACGAGAAGATCAAGAAGGAAGGGTACTGGGCCGGGATGGGCACCGACGTCGAGACCAACCAGCCCATCATGACCAATACCTGGATCGACTGGCTCGCGCCCAAGGCGCTGGCGGTCGTGGCCATCGGCACCTGCGCCACCTACGGCGGGATTCACGCGATGGAAGGCAATCCCACCGGCGCCATGGGCCTGGCCGACTACCTCGGGCTGGGACTGGAAATCGAAGGCGGGCTTGCCGATCGTGAACGTCCCGGGGTGTCCGGTTCAGCCCGACAACTTCATGGAAACGCTGCTCTATCTGCTGTATCAGGTCGCTGGCCTCGCCCCGATGATCCCCCTCGACGATCAGCTCCGCCCCACCTGGCTCTTCGGCCAGACCGTGCACGAAGGCTGCGACCGCGGCAGCTACTACGAGCAGGGCGAGTTCGCCACCGAGTATGGCAGCCCCAAGTGCATCGTGAAGCTGGGCTGCTGGGGGCCGGTCGTGAACTGCAACGTGCCGAAGCGCGGGTGGATGGCCGGCATCGGCGGCTGCCCCAACGTCGGCGGCATCTGCATCGGGTGCACCATGCCAGGCTTCCCGGACAAGTTCATGCCATTCATGGACGAGCCGCCCGGCGCGCGGCTCTCGACCGCGTCCGTCCAGGTCTACGGACGGGCAATCAAGGCGCTTCGCTCGTTCACCAACTCGACGGTGAACAAGGAGCCCAAGTGGCGCCACGCGCGGCCCGAGCTGACCACCGGCTACCTCCCCAAGTCCTTCTGAGCAGCAAGGAGCTACAGCGATGACTACGACGGTGGCCGCCCCCAAGTCCGGGGCGCCGGGCAAGTCCAGGAAGCTGGTGGAGATGAACTGGGATCCGATCACCCGGATCGTGGGAAGTCTCGGGATCTTCACCAAGATCGACTTCGAGAACAAGGAAGTGGCCGAGTGTCACAGCACCTCGTCCATCTTCCGGGGCTACAGCATCTTCATGAAGGGGAAGGACCCGCGGGACGCGCACTTCATCACCAGCCGGATCTGCGGCATCTGCGGCGACAACCATGCCACCTGCGCCACCTATGCCCAGAACATGGCCTTTGGCGTGCAGCCGCCGGCCATCGCCGAGTGGATCGTCAATCTCGGCGAAGCCGCCGAGTACATGTTCGACCACAACATCTTCCAGGACAACCTGGTGGGTGTGGACTTCTGCGAGCAGATGGTGAAGGCCACCAACCCCACCGTCTGGGCCAAGGCCCAGAAGACTCCGGCGCCGCACGCGGCTGATCACGGCTACCGGACCATCGCCGACATCATGACGGCGCTCAACCCGTTCACCGGCGACTTCTACCGCGAGACGCTGCAGGTGAGTCGCTACACCCGCGAAGCGTTCTGCCTGATGGAGGGACGCCACGTGCATCCCTCCACCCTGTATCCGGGTGGTGTCGGGACCGTGCCGACGGTGCAGCTCTTCACCGACTACCTCGTCCGGCTGGCGCGGTACGCGGAGTTCATGAAGAAGTGCGTGCCGTTCCACGACGATCTGATCGACTTCTGGTACGACGCGCTCCCGGGCTACGAGAAGGTCGGGTACCGGCGCACGCTGCTCGGCTGCTGGGGCTCGTTCAACGACCCCGCCGTCTGCGACTACACCTACAAGAATATGGCCAAGTGGGGCGACAGCATGTTCGTCACCCCGGGTGTCGTGGTGGACGGCAAGCTCGTCACGCACAGCCTGGTCGACATCAACCTTGGCATCCGCATCCTGCTCGGCCATTCGTTCTACGACGACTGGCAGGGTCAAGAGACGTTCGTCAAAGTCGATCCGCTCGGCAACAAGATCGACCAGCGGCATCCGTGGAACCAGACCACCATCCCGCGCCCGCAGAAGCGCGACTTCGACGACAAGTACAGCTGGACCATGTCGCCACGCTGGTTCGACGGGAAGGACCACCTGGCACTCGATACCGGCGGCGGACCGCTGGCCCGGTTCTGGGCCACGGCGCTGGCGGGGCTTGTAGACATCGGCTACGTCAAGGCGACCGGCCACAGCGTCAAGATGTACCTGCCCAAGACGGCCACGAAGCCCGAGGCCGAGTTCGAGTGGAAGATCCCGAAGTGGAGCAACGCGCTGGAACGCACCCGTGCCCGTACCTACTTCCAGGTGTACGCCTGTGCCGCGGCCTATCACTTCGTCGAGAAGGCCCTGGCCGAGCTGCACGCCGGCCGGACCAAGACCTGGAACGAGTTCACGGTGCCCGAGGAGGCGATCTCCTGCGGCTTCCACGAGGCGGTGCGCGGCGTCCTGTCGCATCACGTGGTGATCCGGGACGGCAAGATCGCGAACTACCATCCGTATCCGCCGACGCCGTGGAACGGCAGCGTGCGCGACGGCTACGGCACCCCGGGCCCGTACGAGGATGCGGTGCAGAACACGCCGATCTTCGAGGAGAACGGGCCTGACAACTTCAAAGGCATCGACATCATGCGCGCGGTGCGGAGCTTCGATCCCTGCCTCCCGTGCGGCGTCCACATGTACCTGGGCAACGGGAAGGTCATCGAGACCCACCACTCGCCCTTCTTCGGCCGGTGAGAGCCCGGCCAACCGAATCCGAGCGTCGGATCGCGGCCATCGAGGAGCTGGTCCAGCGCCTCGAGACCGCGGCCGACCCGGCCACCCGCGCGGTGTCGCAGGAGCTGGTGCGCGCGGTGATGGAGCTGCACGGCGCCGCGCTCGACCGGATGCTGACGACCGTTCGCAAGAACGGCGCGGCCGGCGCCACGATCGTCGATCAGCTCGCCCGTGACGAAGTGGTGGCGAGCGTGCTGTTGTTGCACGACCTGCACCCGGTGGATCTCGAGACCCGGGTGCTGGGCGCGCTGGAGAAGAGCCGCCCATACCTCAAGACCCATGGCGGCAACGTCGAGCTGGTGAGAATCGACGAGGACGGCGTCGTACGGCTCCGGATGCAGGGGAGCTGCCACGGCTGCCCGTCCTCGGCCGTGACCCTCAAGCTCGCCATCGAGCAGGCGATCCACGAGGCCGCACCGGACGTGAGCGCCATTCTGGTGGAGGGCCAGACTTTGCCCGGCCGCCCGGATACGCTCATCGCGCTGGGCTCGGCCGCTGGGGGCGGCGCGGACGGGGATGCCACCTGGCAGGATGTCCCCGAATTGGACGGACTCATCGCCGCCGGCACTCGCCGGATGGAGCTGGGTGGGACCGACGTGCTGTTCTGCTTGGCCGAGGACAACCTCTACGCCTACGGCGCCCACTGCCCCGCGTGCGATGCCGATCTCGTGACCGCCGACCTCGACGGCCGCACGCTCACTTGTCCCACCTGTGATCAGGCGTACGATATCGTGCAGGCCGGGCGCGCGTCCGGCCGTGCTGACCTGCACCTCGAGCCCTTCCCGATTCTCGCCCGGGACGGACGCACCCAAGTGGCCCTGCCGGCGCCGCGAGTCGCGGCCGCGGCGGTGTGACCATGGGCCCGCAGGATCTCGCACGCGGCGGCGGCTTCGAGGTGCTGCGCCGGTTCGCCAAAGCGCGGGTGCCGGTCGAGCGCTGCGACCTCTGCGGGGTCGAGGTCGCTCCGATGCACGACCATCTCATCGACCCGGCCGAGCGCCGGCTCGCCTGCGCCTGTGGGGCATGCGCCGTGCTCTTCAGCGCGCAGGCCGGCACCAAGTACAAACGGGTGCCGCAGCACGTGACCGCGCTCGACGAGCTCACCATCAGCGATGCCCAGTGGGAGGCGCTCCGGCTGCCGATCGATCTGGCATTCTTTTACGACAGCACGCCGCAGGGGCGGGTGGTTGCGTGCTACCCGAGCCCCGCCGGCGCCACCGAGTCGCTCCTGGAGCTCGAGACCTGGGAGGAGATCCGGCGCGAGCACCCGGTCCTTCGCGACCTCCAGGCCGACGTCCAGGCGCTGCTGGTCAACCGGGTCCGCCGCGGCGCGGCTCCCGCGTCCTGCTATCTCGTGCCCATCGATCAGTGCTTCCGGCTGGTCGGCATCATCCGGATGCACTGGAAGGGCTTCACCGGCGGAACCGCCGTATGGGAGGAGATCGACCGCTTCTTTGCCGATCTCGGCCGGATGGCGCGCCCGGCGAGGCAGGGGATTCGTGCCTGACCTGAGCTTTCAGGTCGTCGGAGCGGACGTCACGCCGTACGCGATGGTGCCTCTGCTGACGTTCCGGCTTCGGGTCACCAACGCCTCCCCCGACGAGACCATCCACAACGTCGTGCTCCGCTGCCAGATCCAGATCGAGACCACCCGGCGCAAATACGGGCCCGAGGAAGAAAAGCGGCTCCGCGACCTGTTCGGCGAGCCGGAACGCTGGGGTCAGACGCTGAGGGCCATGCTCTGGACGCACGCGAGCGTCGTGGTGCCGCCGTTCACCGGCGAGACGACCGCTGAGCTGCCGGTGAGCTGCACCTACGACTTCAACGTGGCGGCGACGAAATACTTCTACGCGCTCGAGGACGGCGAGATCCCGCTGGATTTCCTGTTCAGCGGCAGTGTCTTCTACCAGGACGGGCGGGACGCGCTCCAGGTGGCCCCCATCTCCTGGACCCTGGAGGCTCGCTTCCGACTGCCGGTGGCCACCTGGAAGCAGCTGATGGAGACGTACTACCCCAACACGGCGTGGGTGCAGCTCCGGCGGGACGTGTTCGACCGGCTGTATCAGTACAAGGTGGACCACGGCATCCCGACCTGGGAGCAGGCCATCGAGCGCATCCTGCCGGCAGTCAACGAGGGGGCACCCGCATGACCCGGACTTCGGTGGACCGGATCGCGGGCGCGCTGCTGTACGAGGGGTACATGCTCTACCCCTACCGGCGGTCGGCCGTGAAGAACCGGCAGCGGTTCAACTTCGGCGTGATCTACCCCGAAGCGCACAGCCGGGCCGAGGCGGGGCGCGACCCGTGCGAGATGCAGACCGAATGTCTCCTGCGAGCCGGCCCGGCCGCGCGTGTCGATGTAACGGTGCGCTTTCTCCACCTGTTCGCGCGGGCGCCAGAGCAACCGGGTGAGCCCGAGTGGCACGAGGCGGTCGAGCGCGACGTGACGCTGGCCGGCACGATTGGCGAGCTGGCCATGGCTCCCCGGCAGGTGCGGTTCGCGCCGCCGGCCGGCGAGGTGCCTGGCCGTCAGGTGGCGCTCGAAGGGCAGGTCAGCCTCGCGGCAGCGCGGGTCACCCCGGAGGTGGTCCGGCTTCGGGTAACCATCGTCAATCGTACTCCCCTGCGCCGCGGCCGCCGAAGGCGGCCGTGACGAGCTGATGCTCCGCTCGCTGGTGTCCGCCCACACGATCCTTCGGACCGCTCGCGGGGAGTTCGTGAGCCTCATCGATCCGCCGGAGCAGCTCAAGCCGGCCGCGGAGGCCTGCCGCAACGTCGGGACCTGGCCGGTCCTCGCGGGTGACGACGGCTGCGCGGGACACGATGCTCTCCTCGCCGATCATCATCTACGACTTCCCGACCATCGCCCCCGAGAGCCCGGGCGACTTCTTCGACGGCACCGAAATGGACGAGATGCTCTCGCTCCGGATCCTGACCCTGACCGACGAGGAAAAGCGGGAGATGGCCGCGTCGGACGAGCGCGCCCGGCTCCTGCTCGAGCGGACCGAGGCCTTCGGCCGGGACCAGCTCATGCAGATGCACGGCGTGCTGCGGGAGATCCGCTCCCTCGAGGAGGCGCCGTGAACGAGCAGGACTGGCGGCTCATGGAGATCGACCGGTCGGTCGGGGAGCTCCGCATCGGCGGATGGCTTCTCCAGAAGGGCGACCGCGTCCGCCTCCGACCGCGCGCCCGCGGGGACGTCTTCGACCTCGTGCTCGACGGCAAGGCGGCCCTGGTGGAGTCGATCGAGCAGGACCTCGAGGGCAACTTCCTCGTCTCGGTGGTGCTCGAGGAGGACCCCGGCGCGTATCTCGGCCTGCTGCGGCAGCCGGGCCACCGATTCTTCTTCTCGCCCGAGGAAGTCGAGCAGCTGCCGCCGGAAGGGTCTGGCCCGCCGACCCGCCGCCGGCCGCACGATCCTCGTCGCCGGGATCGGCAACATCTTTCTGGGCGACGACGGGTTCGGCGTCGAGGTCGCCCGCCGGCTCGCGGCGCGGCCGCAGCCGGATGGCGTCAGAGTCGTCGACTTCGGCATCCGCGGGTACGACCTCGCGTACGCGCTGGTCCGCGGCTCGGACCGCACCATTCTCGTGGATGCCTGCCCCCGCGGTGAGCCGCCGGGCACGGTGTTCGTGCTCGAGCCCGACCTGGCCGATCTGGACGCGTCCGACGCCGGGCAGGCGGTGCTCGACGCGCACGACCTGAACCCGGTCCACGTGCTCCGCCTGGCGCGTTCGCTTGGCGCCGAGCTCATGCCGGTCATGGTCGTCGGGTGCGAGCCGGCCACGCTGGGCCCCCCCGAGGGGCAGATGGGCTTGAGCGAGCCGGTGGAAGCCGCGGTAGCGGAGGCAGTCACCCTGATCGAGGGGCTGGTCGCGGGTTTTCTGCACGAGGACCCCGACCGTCTCTCGTCCACGCCACACTGACACAGGAGGTTGCGCCATGGATGCGATCGGAACCACTCGCAGCGGTGAGGCGAAGGACAACGACACGATGCTGCTCTTCGGCGGTGCCGCCTGCCTGCTGTTCGGCGCCGGCCTCATCCTGTCGAGCGCGCCTCACCCGCCGGTTCCTGGGCGACGCCGACGCGGGCAACATCCTGCAGTCGGCGGTGCCGGACGTTCAGCGGTATCTCAAGCTGCGGGCGATGTGAGCGCACTCGTGCGGTATCAGCATCGATCCGACGGGCAGCCGATTCACGGTTCAGGCGTTCGCCGGCGGCCCGCTGTCGCCGATGGGACACGATCCGACGTTCGCGGTTCGTGACTTCCGTGGAGAGGTCGAGTTCGATCCTGAGCAGCCCGCTGCGGCGTCGCTCCACTTGGTGATCGGGACCGCGTCGCTGGCGCTCACCGACAACATGAGCGACAAGGACCGGCGGGAGATCGAGCGCACGACGCAGGAGCAGGTGCTTGAGAGTGGCCGCTTTCCGGAGATCACGTACGACTGCCCCGCGTCCCGGCTCACCGCCATCGGCCCGATGCAGCTCCTGCTCGCGGGCGACCTGACGTTGCATGGC
This sequence comes from uncultured Gemmatimonadales bacterium, assembly GCA_963804125.1. Lineage (GTDB taxonomy): Bacteria > Gemmatimonadota > Gemmatimonadetes > Gemmatimonadales > GWC2-71-9 > CAVVWJ01. The sequence continues at coordinate 529,988 of CAWDPF010000007.1, read as the reverse complement.
GTCACGCGGCCGCAGACGGTATCCGCGCGCGTCTACCTGCTGGGCGGGACGCTGCGCGGCCAGGGCGAGGCCACCATCCGGCAGACCGAGTTCGGCATCCGGCCGGTGACGGTGGCCGGGGGCATGCTCAAGGTGAAGGACGAGCTCAAGCTGGCGTTCGACATCGTCGCGCGCGCGGTGCCGGCGGAGGACTCCACGGCGCCTCGTCGGAGCGGAGCCGAGCCGTGCGTTACGTAATCGACGCCAGCGCCAGCAAGCTCACCGTGCGCGTGTACGCGAGCGGCATGTTGTCCTCGCTCGGTCACAACCCGGTCTTCGCGGTGCGAAAGTTCGAGGGAGAGCTTGAACTGAACGAGCAACCGACCGGGTCGGCGAGGCTCACGCTGGACTCGACCTCCCTCGAACTTCAGGGCGACGTCAGCGGGCGGGATCGGTGGGACATCGTGCACATCATGCAGGACGACGTCCTGGAGGTCGCTGCCTACCCGACGATCACGTACGAGGCATCCGCGGGCCGGACCACGGTCAAGCCGGCGGGGGCCAACCAGTATGACGTCGGCCTCGCCGGAGAGCTCACGCTGCATGGCACCACTCGGACGCATCCGATCAATGCGCGGGTTCTCCTCCATGGCGACATGCTGCGCGCCTCGGGCGAGGTGCCGATCCAGCAGCCGGACTACAAGCTCAGGCCCGTGAAGGTGCCCGGCAGCATGATGAAGGTGAAAGACGAGGTGAAGTTGACTTTCGACATCGTCGCCCGCAAATAGGGCTGGAGGACGAAGATCCCATGTGCCTGGCCATTCCCGGTAGGATCGTTGAGCTGATCACCGAGCCCGTGCACCTCGCCATGGTGGACGTGAGCGGGGTGCGGCGGCGCGTGGACCTCGGCCTGCTCGAGGACGACCTGCCCGCGGTCGGCGACTGGGTCCTCATTCACGTCGGCTTCGCGATGAGCAAGATCGGCGAGCAGGAGGCCGAAGATCAGATGCGCATGCTGGCCGTGCTCGGCGAGGACGCAGCCGCGATGGAGGAAGTGCGCGGCTACGGCCTGGAAGGGAGGGACCCATGAAGTTCGTCGACGAATTCCGCGATTCGGAGCTCATCGCGAAGACCCGCGAGGAGATCCGCCGCCTCGCCGACCCGGGGCGGCACTATCGTCTGATGGAGGTGTGTGGTGGCCACACCCACGCCATCTACCGGTTCGGTCTCAAGGACGTGTTGCCGGAGAACATCGAGCTGATCCACGGGCCCGGGTGCCCCGTCTGCGTCCTCCCGATGGGCCGGATCGACGACGGGCTCGCGCTGGCCCGGCGCCCCGAGGTGATCTTCGCCGCGTTCGGGGACATGATGCGGGTGCCGGGCGCGCACGGGAGCCCGCTCGAGCACAAGGCGCGCGGGCTCGATGTTCGCATCGTCTACTCGCCGACCGACGCGCTCAAGCTGGCCCGCACCAACCCCGACCGCCACGTCATGTTCTTCGCGATCGGGTTCGAGACCACGGCACCCTCGACGGCGCTGACCCTGATGCGGGCCAAGGCGGAGGGCATCGAGAACTTCTCGGTCTTCTGCAACCATGTCACGATCATCCCGGCCATCCGGGCGATCCTCGACTCGCCCGATATGCGGCTCGACGGATTCATCGGCCCGGGGCACGTCTCCACCGTCATCGGTTGCCGCCCCTACGAGTGGATCGCCAAGGACGAAGGCAAGCCGATCGTGGTCTCGGGCTTCGAGCCGCTCGATATGCTCCAGGCCATCGTGATGCTGCTCCGGCAGATGAAGGAGGGCCGCACCGAGGTCGAGAACCAGTACAAGCGGGTCGTGCCGTGGGAGGGGAACCGCGCCGCCCTGGGCGCGATGGCCGAGGTGTTCGATCTCCGGCCCTATTTCGAGTGGCGCGGACTCGGCTTCATCTCGCAGTCGGCCCTCCGGCTGAAGGATGCGTATGCCAAGTGGGACGCGGAGCGGGTGTTCAACGTCGAAGGCGTGCGGGTGACCGATCCCAAGGCCGCTCAGTGCGGCGAGGTGCTCAAGGGAGTGCTCAAGCCCGCCCAATGCAAGCTGTTCGGCAAGGAGTGCACGCCGGAGCACCCGGTCGGTGCACTGATGGTCTCCTCGGAAGGCTCATGCGCAGCCTACTACAACTACGAGCATCGGAAGACCGCGGCCTCGCTCCGGATCCTGACGCCGGCTTGAGGGACGAGCGTCCAGCGAACGGCGCCTCGCCTCCGATCCGGTTCCGCGACTCCCAGATCGAGATGGCGCACGGCGCCGGCGGGAAGGCGTCGCGGCGGCTGGTGGACGGCCTGTTCGCGGCGCTGCTCTACGAGGCCCAGGCGGCCGGCGAGGGCGACCGGCTGAGCGACGCGGCTCGCGTCCTGGTGGGCGGCGCTCCCGTCGCGATCACCACCGACGGCTTCGTCGTCACCCCGCTGGTGTTCCCGGGCGGGTCGATCGGCGAGCTGGCGGTGAACGGCACGGTGAACGATCTGGCGGTGAGCGGCGCGCGGCCGGTTGCGCTGGTGACGACTTTCGTGCTGGAGGCGGGGCTTCCCACCGAGATCCTCGCCGGCGAGGTGCGCGCGATGGCCCGGGCGGCCCGGGCGGCGGGCATCGCGATCGTCGGCGGCGACACCAAGGTCGTCGAGCACGGCAAGGTGGACCGATTCTACATCACGACGACAGGTGTCGGCCAGCCGCTCCCCGGCGTCTCGCTCGGGGCCCACTCCGTGCGGCCGGGAGACAAGGTTCTCCTTTCCGGCCCGATCGGGGATCACGGGATCACGATCCTGCTCGCGCGCGGGGAGCTCGACCTCGAGGCCGACCTGCGCTCCGACACCCGCTCGGTGTTCCCGATGGTCGAGGCGCTGGCCGCGGCGGTGGGGGCGGGCATCCGCTGGATGCGGGATCCGACGCGCGGCGGTGTTGCCACGTCACTCAACGAGCTGGCGCTCGACAGCGGACTCGCGGTGCATCTCTCCGAGGAGTCGATTCCGGTCCGCGCCGAGGTGCGCGGGGCCTGCGAGCTGCTCGGCCTCGACCCGCTCCATATCGCCAACGAGGGCCAGTTCCTCGCCGTCGTTGCCGCGGACCAGGCCGACCGGGCGATCGAGGCGCTCGGAGGCGTCGAGGGCGGCGACGAGGCGGTGATCATCGGTGAGATCCGCGAGGAGCCCTCGGGCGCCGTGCTGGTGGGTACCCGCTACGGCGGGACGCGGATCGTCGACATGCTCGTGGGCGACCCGCTGCCGCGGATCTGCTGATGAGCACCGGAGCATGGGTGAGTCACCCTGAGCGGAGCGAAGGGGGCATGCCTCCCACCATGGATCTAGCGGCTCGGGTGGAGCACCGCCTCCTCGCCCGCAACGAGCTCTTCCAGGCGTTCTTCGCCCGCGAGGCGCCGCGGCTGGCGGCGGCATGCCACGAGATGTCGGAGCGCTTCCTCCGGGGCGGCCGGCTGCTCGCGTTCGGCCGCGGACCCTATGCGACCGACGCGCAGCACGTGGCGGTGGAGTTCGTCCATCCCGTCATTGTCGGCAAGCGGGCGCTGCCGGCGCTCGACCTGAGCCTGTTGTTCGGTCCCTGGCTCGAGGCGCTCGTCCGGCCGGACGACATAGTCATGGGTTTCGGGCCGCCCGACGGCGACGAGGAGGTGCGGTTCGCGCTCGCCCGCGCCGCCGGCCGCGGAGCGATGACCTTCGCGCTGCCCGGCACGGAGGGTTCCTACGCCGTCGCGGCGGGCAGTTCGAATGCGTTCGTACACCAGGAGCTGATCGAGGTCCTGTATCACACGCTCTGGGAGACGGTGCACGTCTTCTTCGAGCACCGCGAGCTGGGCCACGACGTCGGCCAGTCCGGCTTCCTTTATCCGTTCCTTGGCCGCGCCAAGCAGGCGCCGGCGGATCTCGAGGGCCAGGTGGCCTCGTCGATCCTGATGAAGGTGGCCGACGACGCGGCGCTCCGCGCCGAGGTGGCGAGCGACGAAGCCGAACACATTGGCGAGGCCACCTCTGGCCATGCACGAGCGGCTCCGCCAGGGCGGGAAGCTCATCCTCTTCGGCAACGGCGGCTCGGCCACCGACGCCAACGACTGGGCGATCGACTGCGTGGCCCCACCGCCGGCGATGCGCCCGGTACCCGCGTTGTCGCTCTCGATGGAGGCTGCCACGGTCACCGCCATCGCGAACGACGTCGGCACCGAGGTCGTCTTCCTGCGCCAGCTCATCGCCCACGCCGAGCCGGGCGACGTGGCGGTGGCCATCTCGACCAGCGGCGGATCCCGCAACGTCATCGCGGCGCTGGCCGAGGCGCGGAAGCGCGGGCTGCTCACCGTGGCGCTGCTGGGGTACGACGGCGGGGAGATCCGGCGGCAGGCGCTGGCCGATCACTACGTGGTGGTGGGGTCGGACTACATCCCGCGGATCCAGGAAGTCCAGGCCTCGATCTATCACACGATGCGGGAGAGCCTGGAGGAGCTCGACCATGAAGCACGTTGAGCTGTACGGTACGCCGGGCTGTCCGTACACCCGGGACATGCGGGAGTGGCTGGAGATGCGCGGCGCCGACTTCGTCGAGTACGACGTGGAGGCGGACCGCGCGGCGCGGGAGCGCATGCGCGCGGTCGCCGGCGCCCAGCGCACGGTGCCGGTCCTGGTCGAGGACGGCGCGGTGGTGCAGGTCGGGTGGCAAGGCCGCGGCTGCACGGTGAGCGAGTAGGCGGCGGATGACGAGCGCCTGCACGATCCGCGTGCGCGGCGTGGTGCAGGGCGTCGGCTTCCGGCCGTTCGTCTACCGGCTCGCCCGTGCCAACACGCTGGCCGGCTGGGTGCTGAACGGGGAGGAAGGCGTCGAGATCCATCTCGAGGGCGATCGCGAGCGGGTGGACGCCTTTCTCCGGGAGCTCCGCACCGATGCGCCTGCCGCCGCGAGCATCACGGCGATCGACGTCGATGCCGCGGAGCCCAGCGGGCTCGACGACTTCGTCATCCGCGCCAGCCAGGGCCGCGACCAGCCCACGGCGGCCATCTCGGCGGACCTGGCGGTGTGCGCGCGCTGCCTTCGCGAGCTCTTCGATCCCGCCGACCCGCGGTTTCAGTACCCGTACATCAACTGCACCGACTGCGGCCCGCGCTACTCGATCATCCTGCGGCTGCCCTACGACCGCGCGGCGACCACGATGGGCGCGTGGGACGATGGACGCGCCCTGCGCAGGCGAGTATCACGATCCTGGGAGCCGGCGGTTCCACGCGCAGCCGGTGGCGTGCCCGACCTGCGGGCCGGAGTATCGGCTTGTCATCTCGCAGGCGCCCCTGCCCGGAATCACCCCCTCCTCGGGAGTCACCCTGAGCAGAGGGAAGGCGGCATCCCCCGAGGCATGGCCCCTTCGCTTCGCTCAGGGTGACGTCGGATCTCGGGCGGAGTCCGGAGTCAAGCCCAGCACCACAGCCATCACCCACGCCGCCCGCCTCCTCCGCGGCGGTGCCATTCTCGCCATCAAAGGCCTCGGCGGCTACCACCTCGCCTGCGACGCCCGGAACCCCGCTGCCGTCGCCGCGCTCCGCGATCGAAAGTTCCGCAAGGAAAAGCCATTCGCGCTCATGGCCCGGGACCTGGCTGAGGCCCGCGCGCTGGTCGAGCTCACGCCCGAAGCGGAGGCGCTGCTGGCGAGCCCGGCTGCGCCGATCGTTCTCGCGCCGGGCCGTGTTACCCTCCCCCACGTCGCCCCCGACACCGACGAGCTCGGCGTGATGCTTCCGTATACGCCGCTGCACCACCTGCTCTTCGCCGCCGGCGCGCCCGATCTGCTCGTCATGACGAGCGCCAACCGGTCGAGCGAGCCGATCGCGTACGAGGACGAGGATGCCCGCGAGCGCCTTGCCGGCCTGGCCGACGGTCTCCTCGTGGGCGAGCGGCCCATCGCCCGGCGGGTCGAGGACTCGGTCGTGCGGTGCGGGCGCCTCGGGGCGGTGATCCTTCGCCGGAGCCGCGGCTACGCTCCCGGTGCGGTGGCGGCGCTCCCGGTCTCTCGGCCGGTGCTCGCGCTCGGCGCCGACCTCAAGAATGCCGATCACGCTGGTCGTGGACGGCCAGGCGTTCGTGAGCCAGCACATCGGCGACCTGGAGCACTACGACGCCTGCCGCGCGCTGGAGGCGACGATCCACGACCTGCTGGCGATGTACGCCGTCCCCGCCGGCGAGCTGCTGGTGGTGCGGGACGCCCATCCGCAGTATCGCTCGAGCGCGTTCGCCGCGCTCGTGGACGCCGGCGAGGAGGCGGCCGTGCAGCATCATCGGGCCCACGTGGCCTCGGTGCTGGCGGAGCGGGGCGCATGGGACCAGCGGGTGCTTGGGATCAGCCTGGACGGCACCGGGTACGGCGACGATGGCACGATCTGGGGCGGCGAACTCTTCGCCGGGAGCATTCGCGAAGGCTTCGAGCGAGTGGCCCATCTCCGTCCCGCCAGGCTCGCCGGCGGGGACGCTGCCGCCCGAGAGCCGGTGCAAGCCGCCGCCGGCTTCCTCGAACAGCTCGAGGGACTGCCGGATCTTGCCCGGGCGCCGTTCGAGTTCCCCACGCGCTACGAGGCGTCACGTCGGCTGCTCGAGACCGGCACCCGCGTGTTCGCCACCACCTCGGCGGGGCGCCTGTTCGACGCGGTGGCGGCGTTGGTGGGGTTTACCCGGCCGGTGACGTTCGAGGGCCAGGCCGCGATGTGGCTCGAGCAGCTCGCTCGCGCGTCGCAGCGGGTGGAGCCGTATCCGTGTCCGTTCGACGGCTTCCTGCTCGACTGGCGCCCGCTCCTCCACGCCGTAGTCAACGACCGCCTGCGGGACCGTGACCGGAACGAAATCGCCCGTGCGTTCCATCGCGGGCTGGCGGGCGGCCTGTGCAATGCGGCCGTGGTGCTCTGCGCCACGCGCAGGCTCGACACGGTGGCCGTGTCGGGCGGCGTGGCCCAGAACGCCGTGCTGCTGGACGACCTGGCCGCCCTGCTCGAGCGGAAGCGCCTGGCGCTCTGGATCAACCACCGCGTCCCGCCGAATGACGGCGGGATCAGTCTCGGACAAGCCGCGCTCGGCGTGCTGAGGTCATGCACGAGCTCTCGATCGCGATGAGCCTGGTGGACCTCGCCCAGGAGGAGGCCGGCCGGCAGGGCGGACGTGTCTGCACGCTCCATGTCAGGATCGGCGCCCTGGCCGGCGTGGTGCCCGAGGCGCTGCTCGCCTCGTACGAGATGGCGTCCTTTCAGACTCCGCTGGAAGGATCGCAGCTGGTGATCGAGCAGGTCCCGGTGGTCGTCTTCTGCCCCTGCTGTCAGGCCCAGCGTCCGCTGGAGAGCGTGCAGTCGTTCTGCTGCCCGGAGTGCGGCACTCCCACGCCGCAGGTGGATCACGGCCGGGAGCTGGAGCTGGTCGCCCTGGAGATCGAAACATGAGCCACGAGCCACGCCTTGTCGAAGTGCGGAAGAACATCCTCAAGCAGAACGACCTCGTGGCCCGCGCACTCCGGGAGCGGTTCCGCGACGCGGGCGTGTTCGTGGTCAGCCTGGTGTCGAGCCCGGGTGCCGGGAAGACGTCGCTGCTGGAGCAGACGCTGACCCGGCTTCACCCGCGGTTCCGCGTCGCCGCGCTGGTGGGCGATCTGGCCACGGAGAACGACGCCGCCCGGCTGGCGCGGAGCGGCGCCCCGGTGCGGCAGATCACGACGGGCACGGTGTGCCATCTCGAGGCCGCCATGGTGGAGACGGCGCTCGACGGCTGGGCGCTCGACGGCCTCGACTTTCTCTTCATCGAGAACGTCGGCAACCTGGTGTGCCCGGCATCGTATGATCTGGGCGAGAGCATGCGCTTCGTCGTGCTTTCCGTCACCGAGGGCGAGGACAAGCCGCTCAAGTACCCCACCATTTTCAACACCTCGGATGTCGCGCTGATCACCAAGATCGACCTCGCCGAGCCGGTGGGCTTCGACTGGGATGCCGCACTCGCCAGCATCCAGTCCGTGCGGCCGGGCATGCGGACGCTGGGAGTCTCGGCGAGGACCGGGATGGGGATGAGCGACTACCTGGCGCTGCTCGAGTCGGGCCTCGCGGTCGCGCGTGGCGTGGCGGTGGCCGATGGGCGGCGGTCGCCGGCGGTGCGTCATGACGAGCCTGCTCGCCGTCTGCGTGCTCGGGTTCTTCCTCGGCATGCGGCACGCCACCGATCCCGACCACGTCATCGCGGTGACGACCATCGTCTCCCGGTACCGGACGACGGCCGGGGCGGCGATGATCGGCGCGCTCTGGGGCGTGGGCCACACGCTGACGATCCTGGTCGTCGGAGCGGGGATCATCCTGCTCGGCTGGGTCATCCCGCCGCGAGTCGGCCTCTCGCTCGAGCTGTCGGTGGGGGTGATGCTGATCGTGCTCGGATTCATGAACCTGAGCGGGGTGCTGCAGCGGATCACCGAGAGCGTGACGCCGGCCGCCGGCCCGCCCGAGACCGTGCACGCCCATCCGCACCAGCATGGCGACTACGTCCACACGCACGTGCACGGGCACCAGCCCGAGGCGCATCCGCACGCGCCCGACCAGACGCCGCTCGCCCGGCTGGACCGGCGGCTGGGCCGGCTCGGGCTCTACCAGACGGTGCGTCCGCTGATCGTGGGGGTGGTGCACGGGCTGGCCGGATCGGCCGCGGTGGCGCTGCTGGTGCTGGCGACGATCGGCAATACCGGCTGGGCGGTCCTCTACCTGCTGGTGTTCGGCCTCGGCACCATCGCGGGGATGATGCTCATCACCGCCGGCATCGCCTGGCCGATGGCGTACGCCGGCACACGGTTTGCCGGTCTGCCGCGCAAGCTCCGGCTGGCATCGGGCGTCATCAGCCTGGTGGTCGGGCTTGGCGCTGGCCTATCGGATCGGCGTGGTGGACGGACTGTTCGGCGCCGATCCGCGGTGGACGCCGCGCTAGCGGGCGGCACCCGACTGCTCCAAGCTCCCGCGCTCCGCGCGCTGCTCGGCGAGATATTGGTGTACCACGGCGACCGCCATGCTGCCCTCGCCCACGCCCGCCGAGACGCGCTTGATGGAGCCGTGGCGCACGTCGCCGGCGGCGAGCACGCCGGGGATGCTGGTCTCGAGCAGGTACGGGTCCCGCGCGAGCGGCCAGGTGGCCGGCGGGCGCTCGTGCAGCAGGTCCATCACATCGCGGCCGGTGCAGACGTAACCCCACTGATCCCGGATCACGGTCTCCGGCAGCCATGAGGTCTCGGCCCGGGCGCCGATGAACACGAACAGCCCGTCGCTCGGCCGCCGCTCCTTCCTCCTCCCCGGCCCGCACACGACGTGGATCGCCTCCAGCCCGTCACCGCCCTCGACCCCCAGGACTTCGGCGTTGCACTCCACCGTGACGTTCGCTTTGAGCGGCGAGCTGGTCGACGAGATACTGCGACATGCTGTCCGCAAGTGAAGGCCCGCGCACCAGCATCGTTACCGACTCCGCGTAGCTCGAGAACAGCATCGCAGCCTGGCCGGCGGAGTTCCCGCCACCGATCAGGTGCACGTTCTGCCCCCGGAGCCGGAGCGCCTCGGCGCGCCCGGCGCCGTAGTAGACCCCGTGGCCGACCAGCCGCTCGAACCCGGGGATGTCCAGCCTCCGCCACTCGACGCCGGTGGCCAGGATGACGGCGCGGGCGAGCACGCGAGTGCCGTCCTCGAGCCTGAGCACATGCGGCGCTGGCGAGCTGGGCTCCGCGGCCTCGAATCCCGACCACTGTCCTGGCGACCAGCATTTCCGCGCCGAATCGACGCGCCTGGAGGTAGGCCTTGGTACTCAGCTCGTCGCCAGCCAATCCACCGGGGAAGCCGAGATAATTCTCGATGCGCGAGGACGTTCCCGCCTGCCCGCCGAGCGCGGTGCGCTCCACCAGCAGCGTCCGGAGCCCTTCCGATGCGCCGTACACCGCGGCCGCCAGCCCGGCGGGGCCCCCTCCTACGATGGCGACGTCGTACAGCTCATGCACCGGTACGGTCTGCATGCCCAGCGCATCGGCGAGCGCGCGGAACGAAGGCGCCTCGAGCCGGCGTCCGTCCGGCAGGATTACAGTGGGCGCTTGCGCTGCTACCCCAGGCGGCTCCTGGCCGTTCTCGCGCCACGTGAAGGGCACCCGGTTCCGGGACAGGAACTCGCGCAGGTTGTAGCAGACCGGATCGGTGGGATGTCCGATGACCGTGGTCATCGTCGACGGCGCATCGACGGCCACCTGCTGCAGCCGGGTGATCCGAGTGGCCATCGTCCTCGAGATCTCGCCGCTCAGGACCCGGCACTGGGAGACCATCTCGAGGAAATCAGGCCCGTCGAGCCGCATGAGGCGCGCGGGCTCCGTCGCCAGAAGGCTGGCGAGGGACGGAGTGCCCAGCAGCAGCGGGATCTCGCCGAAATAGTCACCGGGGCCGAAAGTCGTGATCCGTTCATCGTGGCCGCCCATCGTTTTCCAGACGTCGATTCGTCCCTCGAGCAGGCCGAAGAACGCGGGGGTCTGGCCTTCGACGAGCAGGTATTCGTTGGCCCGGACCCGCACGTCGGCGGCGCGGGCAGCGAGTGACGCGCGCTCGCTTTCGGGCAGCGGCGCGAAGAGGGAGATCTGGGAGAGGAGGTCGGCGGTGATCATGGAATGAAAGATACCGTCAATAGCCGTAAGGGAAGACGCCCCACGGCTCGTCCTTGGGATGGACGTAGTCAGGATGTAGGGCCCCATGATCGTCACGGAGACGATCGTCACGCCTTTGGTCACGAAGTAGTGGTGCATGCCCGCCGGCGCCGTGGCGGTATCGCCTGCGGCGACGAGGAGCACGACGGTCACGGCGACCACGGGGATGCGCAACATCAGCCCAGCCGGACCGTCCGCCCTCCGTCCACATCCGCGGCCCCGGAGTGCCAGTCGTCGCTCCTGGCGAAGCTGCCCGGCGACACGCCGACGAGCCGTCCGAACGTCCGCGTGAAGTGGCTCTGGTCCGAGAAGCCCAGGGTGGCGGCCACCTCGGCGATCGTCGTCTCGCGGCTCTGAAGAATGCTCTTGGAGCGCTCGATCCGCACCCGGCGGAGGTACCCCATGGGACTCTCGCCGGTGCTGAGGCGGAACTGCCGGGCAAAGTGAAAGCGGCTGACGCCGGCCTGGCGCGCCAGGTCGTCGAGCGAGATGTGCTCGCCGATGTGGGCGTCGATATAGACTCGGATCCGGCGCAGCACGCTCCCAGCCAGACCGCCGCGGAACCGGGCGTGGACGGAATCGCCGAGGAGGCGGCGCCGTTCGGCAACGCCGGCCTCGTCGTCGTTCTTCAGAAGGCGGAGCGTCGGCCGCCCGATGTCAGGGGGTGAAAGGAGCTCACTCATCGCGCGTCCCCAATGTGTCAGTGGTGGATCGAGGGCGATACGGCACCCGGAGCACTGACACACACTACGCCGCGCGGACAGCAGGACCCATTGTACGTTGGTATAGAACCGCATTGTACGTTGGTATAACGCCGCCCTAGGCTGCCAGGGCCTTCCGGATGGCGCCCAGCAGGGCCGCTTCGCTGAACGGCTTGAGCAGGCAGTCCACGGCACCCTCCGAGAGCACCCGCGGGCGGATGTCTTCGTCGCCATGCGCCGTGATGAACACGGTCGGGATGTCGTGCCCCAGCCGGCACAGCTCGCGCTGCAGCTCCGGTCCGCGCATGCCCGGCATGCGGACATCCAGAATCAGGCAGTCGGTGTTCGCGAGCCACCTCGAATCGAGAAACGTCTGGGCGGACGGGAACGTCTCCACCGCGAACCCGAGCGATTCGAGCAGTCCACGCAGGGATTCGCGGATCGAGTGGTCGTCGTCTACCACGGAGATCAGGGGCACGGCGCGCCGTCGGTATCCCGGGGAATGGTGAACAGGAACGTCGCGCCCGGGCCATCGTTGGGCTGTGCCCAGAGCCGTCCACCGTGATGTTCCACGATCGACCGGCTGATCGCCAGCCCCATGCCCATGCCCGTCTGCTTGGTGGTGTAGAACGCGTCGAAGATCTTGTCGGGCTCCTTCGGGTCCAGGCCGATGCCCGAATCCCGCACCGCAACCACCAGGTCGCCGCCCTCGCCCGGGCCGACGGTAATGACGATCTCCCGCTGCCGGTCCTGCACGCCGCTCATCGCCTCGACCGCGTTCATGATCAGGTTCAGCACCAGCTGCTGCAGCTGCACGCGATCACCGCTCACCAGCGGGAGATCCTCGGCCGTCTGGGCCCGGATGGTCGCCCCGGCCTTCTGGACCTCGGCTCGCGTGATGGCCACGACCTCACGCACGACGTCGCTCATGCCGAGCCGCTCCTTCGCCGAGCCGTCCCTCCTGAACAGGGACCGGAGGCGCGTGATCACGTCCCCCGCACGCTGCCCGTCGCGGACGATGCGGTGCGTGGCCTCCCGGGCCTCGAAGAGATTCGGCGGCTCGCTGGCCAGCCACCGCAGGGAGGCATTGCCGTTGATCATGATCGCGGCCAGCGGCTGGTTGATCTCGTGGGCGATCGAGGCCGCCATCTGCCCCAGGGTGCTCACGCGCGACACGTGGGCCAGGTTGAGGCGCATGCGGTCGAGCGCGTCCTCCGAGCGCTTGCGCTCGGTGACGTCCATGACGGCGCCGACGAACTCCAGGGGCTCGTCCGCGTCCGTGCTCGAGCGGTGGGCCGTAATCTGGAGGTGCTTGACGGTGCCGTCCGGAAACCGCAGGCGGTACTCGAAGGCGAAATCCTTCCCGTCGCGCGTCGCGAGTTCCACCATCTGCTGAAACAGGGCGAGATCCGACGGGTGTACCCGCTCGCGGACCACTTCCATCGTCGGCCTGACCGACGGGTCGAGCCCGTAGATCCGGTAGGTCTCCTCCGACCAGACGATCGCGCCCGTCGCCGGGCGCCACGAGAAGCTGCCGGTAAGGCTCAGGCGTTGCGCCTTCGCGAGATGGGCCTGGCTCCGCCGGAGGGCGGTCTCCGCCTCGGTCCGCTCCATGGCGATGCTGGCCAGGTCCCGGAACTGCTCGATGGTCTCACCGTCCTGCCGGCTCGGGGAGCGCGGCTCGCCGAAGTACAGGGCGAAGGTACCGAGCACGCGTCGGTCCCTCGAGAGAATCGGCACCGACCAGCAGGCGCGGAGCCCATAGCTGGCCACGATCGCCTGGAACTCCTCTCGCAGCGAGCTCGTGCGGAAGTCGTCGACGATCACCGTCTCCCGGCTGAACGCGGCGAGGGCGCAGGGTCCCTCCTCCGGGCCGATCGGCCAGCCATCGAGCATGCTCGTATACGCCGCCGGGAGGCCGGGTGCCACGCCGGACCGCAGGCGCTTGCCGTCCTCGTCCACGAACAGGATCGAGCAGATGGCGCCGGTGCACTCCTGCTCCACCAGCCGGCAGAGCGCCTCGAGCGTCTGGGTGAGGGGCACCCCCGTAGCGATCATCTCGAGCAGCCGGGTCTCGCCGGCCATCAACGCTTCGGCCCGTTTGCGCTCCGTGATGTCGCGATAAATGATGTAGCCTTCGATGGGCCCGGCGGTCAGGACCGGCGATGCCGTCATGGAGACATGGAGACGCACCCCGTCCTTGCGCCTGCGCACGGTCTCGGATTCGACCTTCTGCCCGCTCGACAGCATCCGAGCGTTGTTCCGGTACTCATCCAGCCGCTCCTCGGGGGCCACCAGGTCGAGCAGCGGCTGGTGCACCGCCTCCTCCGCCGTGTAGCCGAACATCCGGGTGAATTCCCGGTTCACCCGCATGACCCGCACCTCCGCGTCGACCAGGACGACGGCATGCGGGGCCAGCTCGAACAGCTCATCGAGATGCGCCGTCTGCCGCCTCAGCTCCTCCTCGGCCCGCTTGCGGTCCTCGATGTCGGTCGTCTGTCCGTACCATTTGATGACGTCGCCTCGCTCGTCGTACTGCGGCACACCCCGGAACAGGAACCAGCGATCCACGCCGTCGTAGCGCCGCAGCCGAGCTTCGAACTCGCCTGGCTTGCCGGATTTCAGGATCGAGTGCCAGTGGTCTACCAGCCGGGGCAGGTCGTCCGGGCAGACGGCGGCCTGCCACCCGCAGCCGATGGCCTGCTCGAGGCTGAAGCCGGTGTAGGCGAGCCAGCGCTGGTTGAGGAAATCGACGTTGCCGTCCGGCAGGGAGGTCCACACCAACCCGGGGATGGTGTCGATCGCGAGGCGATACTGGTCGTGCAGGATCGCGATGTCGGCCGTGTCGTGGCTCATGGGGGTCCAGGGTGGCATCGCATTGGTGATGATGCGCCGGGGGGACAAGGTGAACCATTATACGTTCGTATAGCCGCGCACCCGGCGGGATCGACGTGGTCTCCTACTCGGAGGGCTTCAGCTTCAACCTGGCGGCCCGGTTGACCAGATCAGGCAGCGAGGCGGCCCGCATCTTCGTCATCACCCGGCCGCGGTGGACCTTGATGGTGATCTCGCTGATCCCGAGCTCGGCGGCCGCCTGCTTGTTGAGCCGCCCCGAGATCACCATCTCCATGACCTGCCGTTCCCGCGGCGTCAGCGACGCGTAGCATTCCCGCAGCTCGCGGAGCTCCGCGTCCTCGTGCCGGGCCGCGCGGTCGCGATCGATCGCCACCCGAATGCCATCCAGCAGGTCCTGGTCGACGAAGGGCTTGGTGAGGAACTCGACTGCCCCGGCCTTCATCGCCCGCACCGACATCGGAATGTCGCCGTGGCCGGTGATGAAGACGATCGGGACGTCGTTGTGGTGCGCGGCCATCCGGTCCTGCAGGTCGAGACCGCTCAGGCCCGGAAGCCCGACGTCGAGGACCAGGCAGCTCGGCGCTTCCGCCTTGGGCCGGGCCAGGAATTCATGCGCCGAGTCGAAGACCTCCACACTCCATCCCGCTGAACGAATCAGCCCCGCCAACGCTTCGCGGACCGAAGGGTCATCCTCCACCACGAAGACGGTGGCAGCTGGCTCCGGCATTCGGGCTCCTGGCTGCTGGGGGTGTTCGCTGGCTCGGGAAATTTGGACGCCGAAGCGTCGGATTGCCAGCGCGAACCCCACGGGCAGCACGTCGGTTCAATCTCCATCGCCCCTCGGGGCACAATATTCCCTCGGCAGGATGCCACCGGGCCGCGGCTCCGGTACCATGGACTCCCAATGCTCAAGGACTCTCGAGATGGTCGCACCCACCTACGAGCCGAATCGGACGGCGCTGCTCTTCGTCGACCCCTACAATGACTTCCTTTCGGACGGCGGCAAGCTCTGGCCCCGGGTGAAGGGCGTCGCCGAGGAAGTCGGCCTGTTGGAGAATCTCAGGACCATCCTTGCCGCCGTCCGGGGCGGGGGGATTCAGGTGTTTATCGTGCCCCACCGCCGCTGGGAGCGGGGCGACTACGAGGGCTGGGACCACGCGACGCCATACCAGGTCGGCACGGGCCGGAAGCAGATGTTCGCCCGCGGCACCTGGGGCGGCGAGTGGCACCCCGACTTCGCCCCGCGGCCGGAGGACATCGTGGCCAAGGAGCACTGGGGCTCCAGCGGGTTCGCCAACACCGATCTCGATTTCCGCCTGAAGCAGCGCGGGATCATCCGCGTGATCGTCATCGGCATGCTGGCCAATACCTGTATCGAATGCACCGGCCGCTTCGCGATGGAGCTGGGGTATCACGTTACGCTGGTCAAGGACGCCACCGCCGCCTTTACCGAAGAAATGATGTACGCTGCGCACGAGCTCAACGGACCGACCTTCGCCCACGCGATTCTCACCACCTCGGAACTGGTCGCCGCCCTGCCTCGGGCCACGACGCGGCTCGATTCGGTCTCCGACGGGGCGAACGAGCATGAGCCGGTCGCATGTGTGAGCGCTAGCCAACACTTCGCACTCGAACGTGGCCACCTGGAGGCGACACCGATGCAGGAACTGACGGTCAACGGACAACGGCGCCAACTGGAGGTGCCGGCCGACATGCCGGTCCTCTGGGTGCTGCGCGATGTCATCGGGCTTACGGGCACCAAGTTCGGCTGCGGGATCGCCGCCTGCGGCGCCTGCACGGTGCACTTGGACGGACAGCCGATCCGCTCGTGCGTGACGCCGGTGAGCGCCGCGGCCGGCAAGAGCATCACGACCATCGAGGCCGTCGGCAACACGCCGGCCGGCAAGAAGATCCAGGACGCCTGGCTGGCCCTGGAGGTCGTCCAGTGCGGCTACTGTCAATCCGGCCAGATCATGTCCGCGTCCGCGCTGCTGGCGAAGAGCCCGCACCCGAGCGATGCCGACATCGACTCGGCCATGTCGGGGAACATCTGCCGCTGCGGGACCTACACCCGCATCCGCGCGGCCATCAAGCAGGCGGCGCAGGCCCCGTCGATCGCGGCGAAGGGAGCGTGACCATGGCCACCGTATCGTCAGACCAGGTCTCGCGCCGCCAGTTCGTGGTGGTGCTCGCGGCGGCCGGAGGGGGACTGCTCCTGGGCTGCCGAGCAGGGGACCGGACCGGGGCGAAGAGAGCCGCTGCCGCAGCGGCTGAACCGGATCTCCCCGCCTTCGCGCCCAATGCCTTCGTCCGGATCGGGACCGATGGCCGCGTCACGCTGATCATGCCGCAGGTCGAGATGGGGCAGGGCATGTATACCTCGTTGCCGATGCTGATCGCCGAAGAGCTGGAGGTCCCGCTCGATCAGGTCCACGTCGAGCATGCGCCCCCCAGCGACAAGCTCTACGCCAATCCAATATTCGGCTTCCAGGCGACGGGCGGCTCGACCTCGATCATGGGCTTCTACGAGCCGCTGCGGAAAGCGGGTGCCACCGCCCGCACCATGCTCGTAGCCGCGGCGGCGCAGAGCTGGGGCGTGGAGCCCGCGTCCTGCCGCGCGGAGAAAGGCAGCGTCCACCACCCCGCGACCGGCCGCACGCTCAGCTACGGCGCCCTGGCCGAGGCCGCGGCGAAGCTGCCCGTGCCCGCCGAGGTGAAGCTCAAGGACCCGAAGGGTTTCGTGCTCATCGGCACGCCCGCCAAGCGGCTCGACAGCCCGGAAAAGGTCAACGGGACGGCGCAGTACAGCATCGACGTACGGCTGCCCGGCCTGAAGATCGCCACTCTCGCCGAAAGCCCGGTGGTAGGCGGGAAGGTTGCCAGCGTGGATGACAGCAAGGCCAAGACAATCCCGGGTGTGCGCCAGATCGTGCGGCTGGATGACCTGGTCGCCGTGGTGGGCGATCACATGTGGGCGGCGAAGCAGGGATTGGCGGCGCTCGCTATCCGCTGGGATGATGGGCCGAACGGAAAGGTCTCGACCGAGGACGTCGTGCAGGAGCTGGACGCGGCGTCACGCAAGCCGGGCGTGGTCGCGCGGAAGCAGGGAGCCGGTGACTCAGCGCTTTCGGGCGCGGCGAAGAAGGTCGACGCGGTGTACCAGGCCCCCTTCCTGGCGCACGCGACCATGGAGCCGGTGAACTGCACAGTTCATGTGCGGAAGGACGGTTGCGAGGTGTGGACGGGCTCGCAGGTGTTGGCTCGGGTGCAGGCGACGGCGGCCAAGGTCACCGGCTTCCCGCTGGACAAGGTCGTGGTCCACAACCATTTGCTGGGTGGTGGATTCGGCCGCCGGCTCGAGGTCGATTTCGAAACCAAGGCCGTTCGGATCGCGAAAGAGGTCGACGGCCCGGTGAAGGTGGTCTGGACCCGCGAAGAAGACATTCAGCACGATGTCTATCGCCCGTACTACTACGACCGGATCGCGGCAGGACTGGATGCGCGGGGCAAGCCCGTCGCCTGGACCCACCGGCTCGTCGGCCCCTCCATCCTCGCGCGTTGGGCGCCTCCCGCGTTCAAGGACGGGATCGATGGCGACGCGGTGGATGGGGCGGTCCATCTCCTCTATGACATTCCAGCCATCCAGGTCGAGTACGTGCGCCACGAGGAGCCGATGCTCAACAACGGCTTCTGGCGAGGGGTGGGGGTCACGCACAACTGCTTCGTCATCGAGAGCTTCATCGATGAGCTCGCCGCTGCGGCGCGGCAGGATCCGCTCGCCTACCGCCGCGCGTTGCTCGGGAAGTCGCCCAGGGCCACGGCGGTGTTGGACATCGCGGCGAAGGCCGCCGGGTGGGGTGGCAAGCTGCCGGCCGGTCACGGCCGCGGAATATCCCTCATGTACAGCGGATGGGACACGTACGTGGCCGAGGTGGCCGAAGTGGAGGTGTCGTCCTCGGGCGAGGTGCGGGTCCACCGAATCGTCTGCGCGGTCGACTGCGGCACCATGGTCAATCCGGACACCGTCAAGGCCCAGACCGAGGGCGGCGTCGTGTTCGGCATTACGGGAGCGCTCTGGGGCGAGGTGACGCTCAAGAATGGCCGGGTCCAGCAGTCCAATTTCACCGACTATCGGATGCTGCGCATGAACGAGTCGCCGGCGATCGAGGTCCACCTGGTCAAGAACACCGAGAAGCCAGGCGGCATGGGAGAGCCGGCCACGGCGGCCACCGCGCCCGCCCTGGCCAACGCCGTCTTCGCGGCGACGGGCAAGCGCATCCGCCGCCTGCCGCTGCAGAAGGCGCTGCAGGCTTCCTCCACATAGCCGGCCCCTATGCGCTCCCCCATGGCGTCGTTCTCCTCCCTCGTACGTACCGGGCGCGAGCGCGGGCCCGCCCGCGCCGTCGGCGCGGCCACGGTCCGGCGCCTCGTCGTCTACTATGCGGTGGTCGTGGCCCTGGTCACGGTCATGGATCTCACCGTACCCCTGGCGCCGTCGGGTGAGGGGAGGATGCTGGCATCGTGGCTGGAGCAACTGATCTTCGGCACGGTGACCGGCCTGCGCATCATTCCGCCATGGCTCGATGCGACGCTCGCAATGGCCACGGCCTTCGTGCTCACGGTCCCGACGGTGGTCGTCTACGTTCGCACCCGGACGCACGAGGCCTACGACGAGTCGCTCGTGAACACGGTCCTGGTGCTCCCATCGGTGGTCACGGCCATCCTGATCGTGGTGCAGAGCAGCCTCGCGCTGGCCTTCAGCCTCACGGGCATCGTCGCGGCCGTGCGGTTCCGCAGCAACGTCAAGGAATCGCGCGACGCCCTCTACATCTTCGCCAGCGTCGCCATCGGCTTCGCATCGGGCGTGTACGCGCTCGACGTGGCCGCGGCGGCCTCGCTGTTCTTCGTGCTCCTCGAGCTGTTCGCCTGGCGTAGCGGGCTCGGTGGCGATCACTCGCATGCGCACGCCGCTCACTGGCCCGATTTGCCCTCGGATCCGGCGCCGGCGGTTGCGGCCTCCGGCGAGGGGCACCGGCCCGCCGCGAACCACGCGCACGCCGGACGGGACGACCGGACGCGCGGGGACGCGAAGCCCGGCAGTGAGCCGAAGCCGAAGCGCATGGTGCTTCGGGTCGAAGCCGATGACCTGGAGCATGGCCGGCGCGTCGTCGAGGCGGCCCTCGCGGAGACGGCGAAGAAGTGGCGATTCGAGCGCACCCTGCATCACGCCGGCCGTACTATCGGCCTCGAGTACCACGCCCGTCTGCGCCGCTCCCACACCCCCGAGGCGGTCCGGGGCCGGATCCTGAACGACGGATCGCCGTTCGTGACGGCCGTCGAGTGGACGCCGTGAGGCTGCGGGCGTCGCTGACGGCTCTCCTGCTTCTCGTGAGCCCGCCATCGACCTCCCATCCCACCGCTCCTCGCTCGTGGCTCGAGCGGTACGACCTCCAGCACCCTACGCGGGTGGTCACGTTGCCGCGGGCGCTGGTCGAGGTGTCGGGGCTCGCCGCGTGGGACGCGACCCACCTGCTCGCGCACAACGACGAGCGGCCCACGCTGTTCGTGGTCCGCACTGAGGATGGCCGGATCGTCCGCGAGATCCGTCTCGGCCTCCGCAACCGGAACGGCGACTACGAGGATCTCGCGCTCGACGGCCGTCACGGCTTCCTGGCGGAGAGCGACGGCACCCTCCTGGAGTTCACCCTGGACGACACCAGCACCACGATTCCCTACCGCCGGCAGTTCGGACTGCCGGCTGGGATCTGCGAGGTGGAGTCGCTGGCGCTGGCGGTGCGCGGGCCGGGGCTGGTGGTGGCCTGCAAGCGGGTACACGGGCTCCGGTCGCCCGGTGGCCTGACGCTCTTCCGGTGGCAGCGGCGGCGGTCGTACGACCTGCGCCCCTCCGTCCGGGTGCCGTGGGCGGCGTTTGGTGGCCGGGGCGAGGCCGACCGGTTCGCCGCCTCCGGGATGGTGCGGACACCCGACGGCACGGGCTGGCTGATCGTGGACGGCCCCAACGGGCGAGTCGCGGAGCTGTCGGGAGATGGACGCGTGGTCCGCGTAAGTGCGCTGCCGCGGCGCCTGCTGCCCCAGACCGAGGGTATCACCTTCGGCGTCGACGGAACGCTCTATCTGGCGAGCGAGGGTCACTATGGACTGGCCGTGCTTGCGGCCTACGCCCCCACCGGTGAGCGGCCCGGGCCATAGCGCCGCGCCGCTTCCCGGGCGGCAGAGCAAGCGCGTCCAAGCGTCGATTGTCGGTTGCCGGCATACTGCGACCGCTATTACCCCCGCACCAGGGAGACGGCATGAGTCGCGACGTCGCTGAGGGCCACCCGGTGGGCGGCCGAAGCCGGGTGATCCCGTTGACTGTTGCCATGGTGTGGGGCCTGGCGAGCATCCCGTCCACGCTCGCCGCACAGGCGAAGAGCCTGCCCGAGCAGATCGCCGACGTCATGGTGCAGCTTAATGGTGGCGTTCACACGGGCTATCGCTTCGCTCACGCCAAGGGACTCGTTCTGACGGGCAAGTTCGTCCCGGCCCCGGGTGCGCGGAAGCTCAGCCGGGCGGCTCACCTGGCCGGCCCCGCCGTGCCGGTGACGGTGCGCCTCTCCGACGGCACCGGCGTGCCGCAGATCAACGACGACAATCCGAATGCGTCGCCTCGCGGCATGGCGATCCGGTTCGCGCTCCCGCGTGGTGGATTCACCGATATCGTCGCGAACTCGCACAACGGGTTCTTCGTCGGGACCGGCGGAGACTTTCTGGCGTTCCTCAAGGCCGTCGCGGGGACGACGCCCACCAGCCCGCACCCCTCGCCGATCGAGCAGTTCCTCGGCAACCACCCGCGCGCGCTCAAGGTCATCACCGATTCCCGGGCGCTGCCGAAGAGCTTCGCCACGCTTGCCTTCTACGGCAACAACGCGTTCCTCTTCGTCGACAGCGCGGGGGCCAAGCGCGCCGGCCGTTACCAGATCATTCCCGTCGCGGGGGTCGCCCACCTCGACTCGGTAGCCGCGTCCAAGGTGACGCCCAACTACCTGTTCGACGACCTCCGCCGGCGTATCGCCCGCGGGCCGATCGCGTACCGTCTGTTCGTCCAGCTGGCCAACGCCGGCGACCCCACCAACGACGGCTCGATCGTGTGGCCGGACGATCGCAAGCGCGTGGAGCTGGGTACGCTCACCCTCGCCGCCGTGGCTCCAAAGAACGACGAGCTGCAGAAATCGCTCACCTTCAATCCGATTTATCTTACCGATGGGATCCAGCTGTCCGACGATCCGTTCGTCGCCCTGCGCTCCGCCGTGTACGCCCTGTCCGTGGCGCATCGGCACTGAGCGACTACGGGGATTCTCATCGGGTACCCCCCCTTTGGAGGCACCACATGACCCGTACCGCCACCCCCACCGCTACCGCGCGCCGGAGCGCCCAGCCGGCGTCTCGCGACGGCTCGGACTCACGCCCCGACGCGGGCCGCCTGTACCCGACCAAGAACGATCTGCCGGAGGCCGCCCGCAGGGAGGCGATCGAGCTGCTCAATCAGCGGCTCGCCGACTGCATCGACCTGCAGACGCAGTGCAAGCAGGCCCACTGGAACGTGAAGGGGCCCGCGTTCATCGCGCTGCACAAGCTGTTTGACGAGGTCAACGAGGATGTCGAGGAGTATGTCGACCTGATCGCCGAGCGGGTGGTGCAGCTCGGCGGGATTGCCGAGGGCACGGTGGGCATCGTCGCGAAGCGCTCCTCGCTCATCGACTATCCGCTCGCCCTTTCGAGCGGCTCCGAGCACGTCGCGGCCCTGTCGGACGCGCTGGCCATGTTCGGCCGGACGGCCCGGGTGGGCATCGAGGAGATGAACGAGCTCGAGGACGCCGACAGCGCCGACATCCTGACCGAGATCTCCCGCGGCGTCGACAAGTGGCTCTGGTTCGTCGAGGCGCACCAGCAGGGCGAAGCCTAGACGCGCCTGGGCGCCAGGCCAGCGCCAGGCGCCAGGACACGCGGCGGCTACGGGGGCCGCCGATCGTGTCCCATGCGCCTGTCGCCCAGGTATGCCCTGCTGTCCTGTCTGTTCCTCGCCGCCGCCCCGGCCCGCGTTTTGGCCCAGGTGTCGTCCTTCGAGGGCGCATCGGTCGAGCGCCTCCTGGGGCTAGGCGGGCAGGCCGTCGCTTTTACCTATCGGCGCACGGAGGCCTCGCGGCACGGCCTCGGCGTCGATCTGGCGGTCGGCATCTTCCCGGCGGCGCTCGCCGTCAGGACCGTGCTGCTGCAGGTCGATGCGGGCTTCGCCCGGACGCAGGCGATCGGGCCGGCCGCGCTGGTGCTCAAGGCCGGCGTCGGCAGCCTGATGGATCTCGGACAATCGGCCCGAGATCATTCCCGGCCTCCAGGCCGGCGTCGCGACGATCATTCCGCTGGAGCGTCGCGGCAGTCTCCGCCTCGACCTCACCCGCCGGCAGCTCTTCCGGGACGGCGAGCCGGTCGCCCTTTGGAGCATCGGCTTCGGCCTGACGGTGCTGACCCGGAGCCGTCCGGCATCAGGTCGCTGAGCTCCGCCTCCTCCCGGTCCAACGTTTTTCCCTCGCTCGACGTATACCATCGTCAGCTTCGTCGTCCGACATCCAGACCCGCGATCCGCGGGCGGGGGAAACACCATGCGCCAGCGCGATCGCAGGCTCGCGTCCGTTCTCGTGGGCCTTGTCGCCCTCACTCCCCGGACGGCCATCGCGCAGGGCGACGCCGCGCTCCGGGGCTGGGAGCCCGCGACGATCACGCAGCTTCACGGCGCCAGGGCCGACACCGAGTCGGGCAGGTCCGGGACCTCGCTGCTCACGCCCGACGCGCTGCAGGGCCCGCCGACGCCCGCGACCATGTACGCCATTGCCACGCTCGATGCCGGCCAGCTCAACCGCTACCTCGCGGCCTACCGCGCTCACATGGGGGCTACCTGGGATGCGCGCTATGGCGTGGCGAGCGCGGTGCGGCTCCTGAACCAGGCTGTCGACCAGCGCAACGAGGACGCGGCGCGGTATTACACGGCGCTTGTGGAGCGGCTCTGGACCCAGGTGGCGGCGCAGGACCGAAGCTTCGACGACGTGGTGAATACGCTGCTGCGGAAGGACCAGCGCCGGCGCTACCAGGATTGGAAGGACCGGCTGGCGCGGGGCGCAGCCGAGCAGGGGCGCCTGGAGCGTGCCCCCTCGCCCGGCTGAGCCGTCGCGCGCGCGGCCGCATCAGGCCGGCGGCTCGTCACCCGGCGGACCCAGTCGCCTTTCCTGGCGCTCCTTCTCCGCCCGCTTCCGCTCGTCTTCCCGCCAGTGCTGGTACCGCTTCCATTGGTCCTTCTCGAGCAGCGGCTGCAGGGTCTCGTCGAACGTGGCCTGGCGCCGCTTGAGCTCCTCGGCCAGCGGGCGAAGCTGTCCAAGCTGCTGTCGCGCGGCCTCCCGGTCCCCCTGCTCGAAGGTCGAGCGCAGGTCTCGTCGCAGTGCGGTCGAGACTGTCCCGCTGTGGCCGTGTCGAGGCCATGAACCGCTCGTACAGCTGGGCATAGCGGCCCACCTGATCTTCCGGAAGCTCGACGATCCGGGCGAACTCGGCCGGGACCGGCGGCCCCGCCAGCACCACGGGATCCAGCGACGCCATGCGCCCGGGCCCGCGCATGCCGCGGCGCATGCCGTGCCCGCCGGCGCCACCCGGGCCGCCCGCGTCACCGGGCCCGCCGCGCGACTCGGGCCCGTAACCGTCCTGGGCGGCCGCGGACCCGGCGAGCGGCGGCGCCGCGAGCGCCACCGACGCGGCGAGAATGAGAGACAGCGGACGTAAGCGCATACGACACCTCCGGACGGGACGAAGAACAGGCTCGAGTCGAGGGGAACGCACGAAGTACAGCCGCGGTCGGGCGTCCGTTGGGCTTGCGACGGTGCGCACCTTCCGTCGGTCACTGGCTCCCGCCATGTTTCGGCGAGTGATCGCCAATGCCTGCGGAACCCTCATCCCGCTGACCGAGGTCGCAGTGCCCGCTCGCCCCGCCCGTGCCTCGCGCGCCTCGCTCGCGCTCCCCAACGGGCATCCCCTCATCGAGAAGCCGTTCACGGCCGACCTGCGCCCGGCCCGCTCTCGGGAACGCGACGACAGCCATGGATCACAGTCACTACTATCACGCCCCCGACCTCGCGCGCTTCGGGGAGGTCGGCAAGGGCGCGCCCGAGCTCTGGGAGAAGTTCCAGGCCTGGTACGGCGCGGTGTTCGCCGAGGGCGCGCTCACGGCGCGGGAGAAGGCGCTCATCGCGCTGGCGGTGAGCCACGCGGTGCAGTGTCCCTATTGCATCGATGCCTACACCACGGCGTCGCTGGAGCACGGCTCCAACGAGGAGCAGATGACCGAGGCGGTCCACGTGGCCGCGGCCATCCGCGGCGGCTCCTCGCTGGTCCATGGCGTGCAGATGCGGAACCACCTCGAGCGCCTCGGGATGTAGATGCGCGGTCCTGCCCACGCTTGCAGAAGCAGCACCACCCGCTGGCGTCGGGGGCGGCGCAGCGCCGCCGCCTGGCGGAGCTGCCGCTGGCGCGGACCTTCGAGGCCGCGCTGGACGGGGCCGGGCTCCTGCCGCTCGTCGCCACCGGGATCGACGTGCTCCAGATCAACGTCGGCAAGAAGTGCAATCAGACCTGCCGGCACTGCCATGTCGACGCGGGGCCGGACCGCACCGAGATGATGCCGCCGGACGTCGTGGACGCGTGCCTCCGGGTGCTCGCCGAGAGCGCCATTCCCGACGCTCGACATCACCGGCGGCGCGCCGGAGCTGCATCCGGACTTCCGCCGCATCGTCGCGGCCGGCACCGCCCTCGGCCGCCGCGTCATCGACCGGTGCAACCTCACCATCACGCGCCTGCCCAACTACCGCTGGATTCCGCCGTTCCTCGCCGAGCACCGGGTCGAGATCACCGCGTCGCTCCCGTACTTCCAGGGACGCCAGACCGACGCCCAGCGGGGCGAGGGCGTGTTCGACGAGTCGATCGCCGCGCTGCGGGAGCTCAACGCGCTCGGATACGGCCGCGCGGGCAGCGGGCTCGTGCTCAACCTGGTCACCAACCCCGTCGGTGCCTTCCTGCCGCCCGACCAGCGCGCCGCGGAGCGGGACTGGAAGCGCGAGCTCGAGCGCCGCCATGGCATCGTGTTCGACCGGCTGTTCACGATCACGAACATGCCGATCAGCCGGTTTCTCGAGCACCTCGACGAGAAGGGGCAGACGGAGGCCTACCTGACGCGCCTGGTGCAGGGCTTCAACCCGGCCGCGGCCGCCGGCGTCATGTGCCGCACGACCCTGTCCGTCGGCTGGGACGGCACGCTGTACGACTGCGACTTCAACCAGATGCTCGACCTGCCCGTCGGCGAGACGCTGCCGCGACACATCCGGGACTTCGATGCGGCTCGACTCGCCGGACGGGCCATCGCCCTCGGCCCCCACTGCTTCGGCTGCACGGCCGGGGCGGGCTCAAGCTGCGGAGGGGCGGTCGCGTGATTAGATTCTCGGCATGAGCGCAACCCTCCAGCCTGCCAAGCAGGCCCCGACGCCCGGAGCCGGTGTGCCGACCATCTGGCTCGACGGCAAGTGGCACGATCGCGAGACGGCTACCGTCTCGGTGTACGACCATGGTCTCCTCTATGGCGACGGCGTCTTCGAGGGGATCCGCATCTACGGCGGCAAGATTTTCCGCCTGGCCGAGCACATGGAGCGACTCTACGACTCCGCCCAGGCCATCTGGATGACGGTCCCGATCTCGCGCGAGGAGATGGCGGCGGTCACCGAGGAGGCGGTGCGACGCTCGGGCATCACCGAGGGATACATCCGTCACATCGTCACCCGCGGCGTGGGCGACCTCGGTCTCGATCCGCGGAAATGCGCCGCGGCCGTCGATCATCATCATCGTCGACACGATCAAGCTGTGGCCCGAGGAAGTGTACGAGACCGGGCTCAAGGTGGTCACCGCCGGCACGCCGATCCCGCAGCGCGAGGCGCTCTCGCCGCGGGTCAAGTCGCTCAACTATCTGGCGCACATCCTCGCGAAAATCGAAGGCGTGCAGGCGGGCGCGGACGAAGTGCTGATGCTCGACAGCAGCGGCAGCGTCGCCGAGGGATCGGGCCAGAACATCTTCGTCGTGAAGCACGGGAAGCTGTCGACGCCGGCCGCCTACGCCGGCATCCTCAAGGGCGTCACGCGGGACGTCGTCATCGAGCTCGCGCGCGGCGCGGGCTACGAAGTGCAGGAGACGATGCTCAACCGCTACGACGTCTATACCGCGGACGAGGCGTTCTTCACCGGTACCGCGGCCGAGGTCGTGGCCATCCGGCAGGTGGACGGCCGGCTCATCGGCTCCGGCAAGTCCGGCCCCGTCACGCGCGACCTCCGGGCCCGCTTCCAGGCGCTCGTGCGGAGCTGAGCACGATCCTGTCGGTGGTCATTCCGACGCTGGACGAGGCTCCGCGTCTGCCGAGGCTCCTGCAGGACCTGTCGGTTCTCTCCGTTTCCCATGAGATCATCGTCGCCGACGGCGGCTCCACGGACGGCACGCCGGACGTGGCGGCCGCCCGCGGCGCGCGCGTGGTCGCGGCACCGCGCGGGCGCGGGCGCCAGCTCGCCGCCGGCGTCGCGGCCGCGACCGGCGCGTGGCTCCTCGTGCTGCATGCCGACGCGCGGCTGGAGCCCGCCGCGGTGCGGGCGGCGGAGGCGGTCCTGACGCGGCCGGAGGTCGAGGCCGCGGCGTGGCCGCTGGCGATCGACGGCCCCGGGCCGTGGCTTCGCTGGGTCGAGCGCGGCGCGGCGCTGCGCTGGCGGCTCACGGGCCTCGCCTACGGCGACCAGGGCCTCCTGGTGCGGCGAGCCGTGTACGACGCGGTGGGCGGCTACCCGGACACCCGCATCATGGAGGACGTCGTCCTGGTCCGGCGGCTCGCGCGGCGGACGCGGGTGCTCCGACTCCCCGCGCCGATCCTCGCCGATGCGCGTCGCTGGCAGCGGGAGGGACGGGTGCGGGGCACGCTCCGGAACGTGGTGCTGCTCTCGTTGTTTCTCGCCGGCGTGGCGCCGGACCGGCTGGCGCGCTGGTATCGGCCCGAGCCCCGGCCCCGATGACGCCGGCGCTCGCGGTCTTCCTCAAGGCGCCGCGCATCGGCACCGTCAAGACGCGGCTCGCCGCCGAGATCGGGGAGCGGCAGGCGCTCCGGCTCTATCGCGTCCTGGCGCATCGGACGCTCGCCGAAGTCCGCCTGGCGGGTCTCGAGGCTACCGTGTGGTTCACGCCCAGCGATGCCGCGACGGAGATGCGGCGCTGGCTGGGCGAGAGCTGGGACCTGCGGCCGCAGGCATCGGGCGATCTCGGCACGCGGCTGGCCGCGGCGGCGCACGCGGTGCCGCCGGGGCGCGGCTGGCTCGCCATCGGCGCCGACTGTCCGCGCCTCGATGCCGCGCTCCTGCGCGAGGCCGCGGCCGTCGTCGCACGCGACGAGATCGTGCTCGGCCCGAGCCGGGATGGTGGGTACTATCTCCTGGGCGGCCCCACGCCACTGCCCGATCTCTTCAGCGCGATGCCCTGGAGCACCAGCCGCGTGCTCGGGGAGACGCGCGCGCGGCTGGTGCACGCGAAGGCGCCTTGGCACGAGCTCGTCACCCTGCGCGATGTCGACACCGCGGAGGACGCGCGCGCCGAAGGACTCTTGACCTGATTCCCGGCCACGGCCCATATTGGCCGACTCCCGTTCCCCTGCCTAGGAGCTCGTGGATGGCCTGGAGAGTAGTTGAGCACGACGACCGGCGATGGACCGTCACGATTGCCGCCGAACGCCGTGCCAACTCGCCGCACTGGAATCTCGTCTTTTCGTTCCGGCCGACGGAGGTCGGGCAACGATCGATCTGGGCGACCTATCCGGTCGCGTCCTCGTCCAAGGCCGCGCTGTTCGCGCAGGCCGAAAAGCTGTCGGACGACGCCCTCACCGCTCTTCTCGCGGAGCAACTCCAGTGAACCGCCCGCCGGCCGGGCAAGGCAATCAGCTCGAGGTGCGTTTCGAACCTGCATGATGTTGACTGGCATGGCCTTTGCCCCCAAGGACCCACTATGTCACCGCCCAACCCGCTCAGCGAGCGGCTCCGGTTCGCCGAGTTCGTGTTGGACCGCCTGCCGAACGGGCGGTGCCGCGCGCGGGTCGGGCTGACCTGGAAGGAATCCGAGCAGTTCGCGGGCGAAAACGAGGGCCTCGGCTCCCAGGCGGGCGAGCTCCGGTGCGCCGCGCAGGCCTGTGTCGACGCCCTCACCCAGGCGGTCCAGGGCGAGGTCACCTTCGAGCTGCTCGGCGTCAAGGCCGTTCGGGCGTTCGATGCGACCGTCGTCATCGTCTCGCATGGCCGTGCACGGCGACGGCAGCGGTCACCGGGTGGTCGGCTCCTACCTCACCGAGAACGACGCCCCCCGCGGCGCGGCACTGGCCGTGCTCAATGCAACCAACCGCATCCTCGGCAACCGGTTCTTCATGCGGTAAGGCGGCCGCCTGGTCTCGGCGTCCCCCTCAGTTCGCCTCAGCTCCCGCGGTTTGCGCACCCGAACGCCCCCCGAACCGGCCCGCGGGCTGGCCCGGACCGGGCAACCCGTTCCTCCGCTATTCCGGAGTAGGGCGATGTCGCGGTTCCTCCTGCTGCTGCTCCTTGTCTGCGTGGCCGCCTGTGGCGGCCGGCGATCGACTCCTCCGGTGGCCCCCGCGGTTTCCCCCGACGGAGCTCACGCGGCCCCCGGCGCGCGTCGGACGCCGGTGACCGCACCCGCCGCGATCTCGACCCCCGATCAGGCGCTGCTGCCGCCCGCGCCCGCGCTCGATTCGCTGGTGCCACCGGAGGAGCTCGCCGCCGAGCTCCGGCTTGCCGCCGACAGCGCCGCCGACGAAGCGGTGCTCGAGGCACTCGACGATGCCCGCCCCGCGGACGACGACGCGGAGGAGCCGCTCCCGGCCACGCCGGTCACCTGGGACATCGACGTCGATACCTACCACGAGCACGACCGCGTCCAGTACTACCTCGACTTCTTCCAGGGCAAGGGCCGCGAGCGCATGGGCATCTGGCTCACACGCATGCCGCGCTACGAGGCGCATGATCCGCGCGCGCCTGCAGGAGGAGAGCCTGCCGGGCGACCTGGTGTACCTGGCGCTGATCGAGAGCGGCTTCTCCAATTCGGCCACGAGCCGGTCCAAGGCCGTCGGCATGTGGCAGTTCATGAAGGGGACGGCGAAGGGCTACGGGCTGCGGGTGGACTCGTGGGTCGACGAGCGACGCGATCCCTACCGCGCCACCGGCGGCGGCCGTGCGATTTCTCCGGCATCTCAACGACCGGTTCGGCTCGCTCTACCTCGCGGCCGCCGCCTACAACGCCGGCGCGGGCAAGGTCTCCCGCGGCGTGCGCCGCCTGCCCGACGATGACGCCGACTCGCTCAACTCCGACGCCACGTTCTTCCGCCTCTACGACACCAAGCTGCTCCGCCGGGAGACCAAGGACTACGTGCCGAAGCTCATCGCCGCGGCGCGCATCGCGAAGGAGCCGGCGCGCTACGGATTCTCCGTCGAAGCGGCCGAGTCCGACGACGTACGATTCGATCATCGTGCCCACGATGACCGGGCTCGACGTGATCGCCCGGCTGGCGGATACGACGGTCGCGGCGGTGCGCGAGCTCAATCCGCAGTACCTGCGCCTCGCCACGCCGCCGGGCGTGCGCTCGGTGGTCCGGATCCCGTCGGGGCGCGGCCCGACCACGCTGGCGGCGTACGAGCAGCTGCCGCCCGAGCGTCGCATCACCTTCCTCGAGCACACCGTCACCAGCGGGCAGACGCTGAGCGGCATCGCCTCGCGGTATGGCGTGAGCACCCGGCTCGTCGTCGAGGCCAACCCGCGGGTGCGCGGGCGGAAGCTCCGGCCGGGCCAGCGCATCATCGTGCCGACCGGCGGGGCCATCTCCACCTCCGTCGCGCGCCGAATGGCGGATCCGGTCGAGCCGGCGGCGAGCAGTCCCACCGGATTCCACCGCGTCCGCCGGGGCGAGACCCTCTCGGGTCTGGCCGTGGAGTACGGCGTCACCGTACGCCAGCTGCGCGCGTGGAACGCGCTCGGAGAAAACGGGATGGTACGAATCGGCCAGCGTCTCCGCGTGGCCGCGCCTCGCGCCCGCCCGGCCAGCCGGGTGACGACCTCTGTGGCAGGCGCCACGGCGAGCGGCGAGCGGGTCCATCAGGTGCGGCGGGGGGAAACGCTGACGGGCCTGGCGAAACGCTACCGCGTCTCGGTCCAGGCCCTCAGGGAAGCAAACGGAATGTCGGCTGGCGACGCCCTGCGTGCGGGCGTCACCCTCAGGATTCCGGGCTAGAAAACGTCGGAGCTAGCGCCAGCCCGCCGCCTTTGAGGTCGGCGCGCGGTAGCCTTTGAGCACGGCGTCGGAATAGCCGTTGGTCGGGTCGCCGCCCTGGGCCAGGATGTCGGCCACCCTGGCCGGGCCCCGGTTGTAGGCCAGCAACGCCAGATGCGTGTCGTGATCGAACTTCCCGAGCAGATCGTTCAGGAACCGGAAGCCCACCCGCAGGTTCATCTCGCGGTCCTTCATCAGCGCCCGCTCGGTCACGCCCGGCTCGTAGAAGCGCGCGGTCGCCACCTGCAGCTGCGTGTAGCCGATGGCGCCCATCGGGCTCCGCGCGTCCGCCTTGAAGCTGCTCTCGATCTTCACCAGCTGGAATCCGAGGGCCGGATCGATCCCCTCGCTCAGCGCGATGTCGTAGATCGACGCCGCGAGATCGGCGGGGATCTGATACTTGGCCGAGTTGTCGATCACGGCGTTGGCGCGCTCGAGCTGGAGCCGCATCAGGTCCATCTCGCCGTGGGCGGCCGCGAGCTGATCGCCCAAGCTCCCGATCCGGCGTGCGGCGTATCCCGAGTCCGGCGATTTGGCCGCATCGGTGGCGCGCACGCCCTTCGTCCACCCCGCCAGCGTGCCGATGACGGCCGCGAGGACCAGGAGCAGTCCGCCGCGAACGAGCAGCATGCGCAGCGTGCGTGGACCAGGATCGTTGTACTTGTCGGTCGGTCGTTTCACGGGCCAACCTCCTTACTATGAGAAGGCCGCATCCTCCAGAACCTACGGTTCAGAGCGGCGCCAGTCTCCCCGGGTTCCACCGGTCTTGCTCGTCAGTCGAATGCCTTCGATGACCATCTCCCGATCGATCGCCTTCACCATGTCGTAAACTGTCAGGCAGGCCACACTCACCGCGGTGAGCGCCTCCATCTCTACTCCGGTGCGCCCCGTCACCTTGGCCGTTGCGGTCACCCGCACGCCCGGGAGCTCCGGCGCCAGTCGGGCCTCGACGGTCACGAGGTCGAGCCCCAGCGGGTGGCAGAGGGGGATCAGCTCCCCTGTCCGCTTCGCCGCCATCACGCCCGCCACCTCGGCCACCGCGAGCACGTCGCCCTTGGCGACGGCGTTGGCCGCCACCTGGTCGAACGCCTCCCGGGACATCCGCACCTGCCCTTCGGCCACCGCCGTCCGCTCGGTCTCGGGCTTGCCGCCGACATCCACCATCCGCGCGCGGCCGGCCTTGTCCACGTGGCTCAGGCTCACAGTACCTCCGCCAGCTCCTCGCCCAGGACGGCGAGCAGGATCTGCGGGTTGACGTTTCCGTAGGCCGCCTCGCGTGCTTCGGCCACCCGCGCCATCGCCTGGAGCAGCGACGACGGATCGCCGCGGCGGAGCAGGGCGGGCGGCACCGGTCGCCGGGTCGGCTGGCCCAGTGCGCCGCGGGCGGCCTCGCCGAGCGTGTCCGCCAGCGCGTCGAGCATCGCGGTGAACTCGCCGCGGGCCGAGAACGGCGGTTGCTTGAGCGCCCGCTCGTAGATCGCACCCGGCCCCGCGAGCACCGCCTCGAGCAGTTGGTCGGCGGCCTGATACGCCTTCCCGGCCTCCTCGCCCGCCGCGAATGCCTGCCCGATCGAGCCGGCCGCGGCGGCAACGCGCGCCTCGAGCGCCTGCGGCGCGAGCGCCGGCTCGATCTCCCGCTCGAGGAACCCGCGCACGTCCGCGTCCGACAGCCGCTGCAGCCGAACCGGCACCGCCCGCGAGCGGATCGTCGGCAGGAGCCGCCGCGGATCCACCGTCGTCAGCAGGAACAGGCTCCCGACCGGCGGCTCCTCCAGCAGCTTGAGCAGCGCGTTCGCCGCCTCCTGACTCGACTCCTGCGGGACCAGCCGCTCCGCGTCACCGATGATGAAGATCCGAGCCCCGCCTTCGACCGAGGTCAGCGCCGCGCGCTGGTGGAGCAGCCGGACCGTGGCCATCGAATGGCTGGCCATGCCGTCAGGCGGTCCGTAGAGCGGCTTGGCCCGCCGCTCCTCCATCACCTCAGCGATGGCCTCCGCCGCCTCCCCGATGGCCTTGTCCGGGTCCGGCGCCTTGGGGCGCGGGATCGGGACGAACCAGTGGAGGTCGGCGAACGCCAGCCCGTCGACCAACCGACACGGGCGGCAGCGTCCGCACGGCTCCGATTCCCGGCCGCTCGCACAGGATCAACTGGGCCAGCCACAGCGCCAGGCGCTGCTTTCCGACGCCGGCCGGTCCTGAGATCACCAGCACCTGGGGAAGCCGTCCGGAGCGAACCGCCTCAGCGAGACGGGAGCGGGCTTCCTGGTGGCCGACGATCGGCGGCAAGGGCATGGGAGGAAGGTAAGGGGTGGGGCGATTTTGGGCATCGCCGTGCGTGTAACATCTTTTTCAACAATGACTTACATTGCCATGTTGGCATAGCTTTACATCGCAAAGTGCATGCGCGCCACACCTGGCCTTGTCAAGTGAACACTTGCTCACACATAACTTGCAGCAGCAGATGCTCACATCGCGTGGCCATCTTGACCTATCTGCACGCCCCACTAGCTTTACGCCGCGGCGCTGGTGCCGGAGCGCGCATTTCCCCGGTGCACTTTCCCGAGTAGCTCAGTTGGTAGAGCAGGTGACTGTTAATCACCGGGTCGGGGGTTCGAGTCCCTCCTCGGGAGTTCAAACGGCGGGAGCAGCTTCATGGGGCAGGGCCCGGTCATACTGGGCCTCTGCCCCATTCCTCATTTTCGGCGCTCGCGCTGACGGCGCGCTCCTCGGTGCCGGCCGACTCGACTACCTTTCGGCCATCGCCCACCAACCCGCGAGGGAGGCCCGATGTCCAAGCGCGAAGATCAGCGGCTCGCCGCGCTCGCCAAGAAGAACGCCGAGAAGGTCGTCCAGCCGAAGGGTGACAAGTCGATTCAGTTCGATCCGACGCTGCGCCAACGGCACGGCGAGGAAGATCCCGAGACCCGGCGGCTCTTCAAGGAAATGAAGAAGCGCGAGTTCTGATCGGGCTCAGGCCTGCACGATCTCCAGGTCGCCGGGGGAGACGGCGACCTCGCCGTGTCCCGGGACATCCACCGTCACCGAGTCCTTGAGCGGCCCGGTCGGCGGTCGCCGGATGCGGGACACCTCCACGATCGACCCGACCTTGCCGACTACCCGGGCCACGCCGGAGCGCAGGATCTTCGCCCGCTGACCCGGCACGCAGTCATTGATGTGCGACATGCCTCCGCCTTTCTGACCGTCCCGCCGATTTTCGCCTGCACGTGAAGCTCTACCGCCTCAGCGCCCCCGCGGTCGTCGGATGACCGGCCGCGCCTCTCCTCCCAGCTCGTCGTCGTCGCCCAAATTGCGCTTGGCCACCGGCCGTCGGTTGGGCACAGGCCGCGGCGTCCCCGCCGGAGTCGCGCGGCGCGGCGCCGGATCGAGCACGGGCTTGTCGGTGGCGGGCGCCGGGGAGCGAGAGGGCACGGGCGTTGTGCTGTTCACGACGCCGAGCGCGGACTGAGCCGCCACGCGGATGGTCTCGACCGAGATCTGCAGTGCTTCGCGCACGCGGGCGTCCATGCGTGGCGACTCGATCGCGAGGACCGCGCGCAGGATCTCGCGCGCCGTGTCGACGCCGACCGGCAGGCCCAGCTCGCCGAGGCGCTCGCAGAGCAGCTCCACCGTCTCGAGGCTGGGCTCGTGGATGGGAACCGGCGGGGGTGGCGTCGGATGGCTCATCGCTCGTGCTCCCTTCGGATCAATCGGGCCTGGTGTCATCGAGAGCGCGCCAGAGATACCAGCTCGCCACCGAGCGGTATGGCCGCCACCGCTCGGCGCGCCGGCTCAGCACCCTCGGGTCCGACAGCCCACGCCGGTTGATGGCCCGGGCGAATCCCTTTCGCACGCCCAGGTCGCCCAGCGGCAGGACGTCGGGCCGTCCCAACCGGAACAGCAGCAGCATCTCCACCGTCCAGCGCCCCACGCCGCGCACCGTGGTGAGCCGCTCGATGATCTCCTCGTCGTCCATCCGGCGGACGCGCGCCATGCTGGGCACGGTGCCATCGAGCGTGCGCGCCGCGAGGTCCAGGATGGCGAGAGTCTTCGCCGCCGACAGCCCGGCCGCGCGCAGCCGTTCGGGCGGCGTGTCGAGAATATCTTGCGGCCGCGGACCGCGACGAGGGCGGTAGAGCAGCAGCACCCGGCCCAGAATCGTGGCCGCGGCCCTGCCCGAGAGCTGCTGGTAGACGATCGACTCGAGCAGCGCGGCGAACAGGCTCTGCGTCGGCTCGGGGCGCATGGTGAATGCGCCTGCGCGCGCGATCAGCTCGGCGAGTCGGGGGTCGGCGCTCGTGAGGTGTCGGCAGGCGACCTCGGGGTCGTAGGCCAGCCCGGTGACGGCCATGGTGATGCCCATGGAGGGAAGATACTGCCTTGACGCCGCGTCCGGCCGGCGTTCGCTTTGCCGTATGCACCCCGACGAATTCCGCCGGCACGCGCACGAGCTGGTCGATTGGATGGCCGACTACCTGCGCGACGTCGGCACCATGCCCATCACGCCCGCGGTCGCTCCGGGCGACATCCGCCGCCAGATCCCCGCCGCGCCGCCGGTCGACGCCGAGCCGTTCGAGGCTCTGTTCGACGACTTCCGCCACGTGATCGTGCCGGGCATGACCCACTGGAACCATCCCGGCTGGTTCGCCTACTTCCCCTGCAACAACAGTCCGCCGTCGATTCTCGGCGAGATGCTGACCGCGACGCTCGGGGCCCAGTGCATGTCGTGGGTCACGTCGCCCGCGGCCACCGAGCTCGAGCAGGTGGTGATGGACTGGGTGCGGCAGATGCTGGACCTGCCGGCGGGCTGGGTGGGGGTCATCCAGGATACGGCCTCCACCGCCACGCTGGTGGCGCTGCTCACGGCCCGCGAGCGGGCCACGGCCGGACGGGCGGGGAGTCACGGTCTCGCGGCGGCCGGCGCGCAGCTCACGGTCTACGCGTCGCGCGAGGCGCACTCCTCGATCGACAAGGCGGTCAAGCTCGCGGGCTACGGACTCGAGCACCTACGCTCGATCGAGACCGACGACGTCTTCGCGCTCCGGCCGGACGCGCTCGCGCGCGCGCTCGAAACGGACCAGGCAGCCGGGCTCCGGCCGGCGTGTGTCGTGGCCTCGGTCGGGACGACGTCCTCGACGGCGATCGATCCGCTGGTGCCGATCGCCGAGCTGTGCCGGAAGCACGGCGCGTGGCTGCACGTGGATGCCGCGTACGCCGGCGCCGCGGCGATCGTGCCGGAGCTCCGACCGGCGTTCGAGGGGATGGAGCAGGCCGACAGCATCGTGTTCAATCCCCACAAATGGCTGCTGACCAACTTCGACTGCACGGCCTACTTCGTTCGCGACCCCGCGGCGCTGCTCGGCACATTCCAGGCGACGCCGGAGTACCTCCGCACCTCCTACGACGCCGACGTGGTCAATTTCCGCGACTGGGGTATCCAGCTCGGCCGGCGATTCCGCGCCCTCAAGCTCTGGTTCGTCATCCGGAGCTACGGCGTCGACGGCCTGCGGGCGATCATCCGGCGGCACGTGGCGCTGGCGCGGGAGCTCGCCGGTTGGGTAGACGCCGATCCCGAGTTCGAGCTGATGGCGCCGGTGCCGTTCGGGCTCGTGTGCTTTCGGTGGTGCCCGCCGGGGCGGTCAGAGGAGCAGCTGGACGCGCTGAACGCGCGGCTGCTGGCGGCAGTCAACGCCGGGCGGGAGCGCTATCTCACGCACACCCGGCTGGGCGGACGGTACGCGATCCGGCTCGTGGTGGGGCAGCGGGGGACCGAGCGGGAACATGTGAGCGCGGCGTGGGAGAGCGTGCGGAGGGCGGCGGAAGGGTTGAGGTGACACCTGCTGGGGGCAAACAGCAGGTCACGACGGGTCATCCCGCGAGCGCCGTGGCCGCGTCCGGCTCGGGGAGCAGGGGCCGGAGATAGCGCCCGGTATGCGAGGCATCGACCCGGGCAACCTCCTCGGGCGTCCCCTGGGCCACCACGCGGCCGCCGCCGTCGCCCGCCTCGGGGCCGAGATCGACGACCCAGTCGGCGCGCTTCACGACATCCATGTGGTGCTCGATGACGATGACGGTGTGGCCCGCATCCACGAGGCGGTCGAGCACCTGGATCAGCACGCGCACGTCGTCGAGGTGGAGCCCCGTGGTCGGCTCGTCGAGGATGTAGAGCTTCCGGCCGTCCCGCTTGCCCGCCTGCGTCAGCTCGCGCGCGATCTTGAGCCGCTGCGCCTCGCCGCCGGACAGCGTGGTGGCGGGCTGGCCGAGGCGGAGATAGCCCAGCCCGACCTGCTGCAGCTGCCACAGCGCGGCGCCCAGCTTCGGCTGGTGCCGGAAGCGGGTGATGGCCTCGTCGACCGTCCACTGGAGCACGTCGTGGATCGAGTGCCCCTGGATCCGGACGTCGAGCACGTCGCGGCGGTACCGCGTGCCGCCGCACACCTCGCAGGGCACGAACACATCGGCGAGAAAGACCATCTCGACCTGGACGTGTCCCGCACCTTCGCACTCCTCGCAGCGGCCGCCGGGCAGGTTGAACGAGAAGGTGGCGGCTGAATACTTCCGCTCGCGCGCCAGCGGCTGGGCCGCGAACAGCTCGCGGATCTCGTCGAACGCCTTGATGTAGGTGATCGGGTTGGACCGCGGCGAGCGTCCGATCGGCGACTGATCCACCAGCAGCACGTCCTCGAGCAGCTCCCACCCGGTGAGCGACGCCACCTGGCCCACCGGCTCGCCCAGATGGCTCTTGGCCGAATGCCCGCCGTGGAGGCGGCCCTCGAGGCCGCGATAGACCACGTCGTGGAGCAGGCTGCTCTTGCCGGAGCCGCTCACGCCGGTGATGGCGGTGAGCGTCCCGAGCGGGATGTCGACGTCGACGCCCTGGAGGTTGTGGAGGGTGGCGCCGCGCACCCGGAGCCAGCGTGGTCCCGCCGGCCGGCGGAGGCTCGGCACCGCGATGCGCTTCTCGCCGGTGAGGTATTGCCCCGTGAGCGATTGCCGCGCTGCCGCGACCGGCCCGGCATGCACCACGCGCCCGCCGCGGTCGCCGGCGCCGGGACCGAGCTCGAGCATGTAGTCGGCCTGGCGGATGGCGGCGAGATCGTGCTCGACGACGATGACGGTGTTGCCGGCGTCGCGCAGGCGCCGGAGCAGGGCCAGCAGCCGGTCGGTGTCCCGCGGATGCAGGCCGACCGACGGCTCGTCCAGCACGTAGAGCGTATCGACCAGCCGGGAGCCCAGCGCGTTGGCGAGCGAGATCCGCTGCGCCTCGCCGCCCGAGAGCGTGCGGGTCTGGCGGTCGAGCGTGAGGTAGCCGAGCCCCACGTCCCGCAGGAACTCGAGGCGGGCAGCGAGCTGGTCGACGATGAGGGACGCGACCTCGCGCTCGAACGGGGTCAAGGACAGTCCCGCCACCCACTGGTCGATCCCGTCGATCGATCGGCACGCCACGCCGGCGATCGTGTCGTCGCCGATCCGGACCGCCAGCGCGTCGGCGTTGAGCCGGCTCCCGCCGCAGGCCTCGCAGGTCCGGGCGAGCTGGTACTGCCGGAGGAAGACGCGGATGTACTGCTTGTAGCGTTTCTCCTCGAGGCCCTTGAGGAAGGGGAAGATCCCGACGTAGCGCCCCTTCCGTCCGCGCAGCAGCTCCCGGCGATGCGCCGCCTTCAGCTTGTGCCAGGGCTTGTCCGGGTCCGCACCGAGGCTCCGCGCGAAGTCGAGCAGGAGCCGGCGGCGCGACTCGTAGCGCGGCTTGGTCCAGGGATCGATCGCGCCGCCAGCCAGGCTCCGCGCGGGATCGGGCACGACGAGTGACTCGTCGTACTCGAGCGTGGCCCCGAAGCCGTTGCACTGGCTGCACGCACCCCGCGGATTGTTGAACGAGAACAGCGCCGGCGTGACGGTGGCCGCCGGGGTGTCGCAGGCGCTGCAGGCGGGGAAGCGGGTGAACCGGAGCCGGCTGGCTCCCGAAGGAAGCGGCGGGACGAGCACGATCGCCGCGCCTTCGCCCTCCTGGAACGCCGTCGCTATCGACTCGGTCACCCGGCCCGCCGCCCCCGGCTCGGCCACCAGCCGGTCGACGATCACGAGAAGCTCGCCGGCGCGCGTGAAGTCGAGCCCCGCCGGCAGCTCGTCGAGATGGTGCGGCACACCGTCGGCAAGAACCCGGACGAAGCCGAGCGCCCGGAGATTCTCGGCCACGGCGTCGTGGGTGAGGCGCGCGACCGGGGGAAGCGGGAAGGCCACCTGGATGCGTCCGCCCGGTACGGCGGCCAGGACGTCGTCGGCCGCGCTCTGCGGGGTATCGAGGCGAACCGGAGCGCCGCACACGCGGCAGAAGCTCCGGCCGACGCGAGCCCAGAGCAGGCGGAGGTAGTCGTACACCTCGGTGGCGGTGCCCACGGTCGAGCGGCTGCTCACAGTGGGATTCCGCTGCTCGATGGCCACCGATGGGGCGATCCCCTCGAGGTGATCGACCAGCGGTTTCGGCATCCGCTCGAGGAACTGCTTGGCGTAGGTGGACAGCGATTCGATGTACCGCCGTTGCCCTTCGGCATACAGGGTGTCGAACGCGAGAGTGCTTTTCCCGGAGCCCGATGGGCCGGTGATGACGGTCAGCGCCCGGTGGGGGATCTCGACCGTGATTCCCTGCAGGTTGTTCTGCCGGGCGTTGACGATGCGGATGACGGACATCTATGGAAGAATAGGGGGTTCGGGGAAAGTTCGGGAGGAGGGAAGCAAGGCGGAAAGACGGAAGGGACGGGAAATGAGCAGGAAGGTGCTGACTGCTCGGGACGACGACGCTTCGCGGCGTCCCGCCTGTCCGTCCTTCCCCTTCCGTCTTTCCGTCCTTCCGCCTCCCCCTTTACCTTTCCCGCTTCATGTCCCGACTGCTCACTCCCAAGTTCCTCCTCCGCGGCTTCGAAATCTCGGTCCTGGCCTCGCTGGTGGGGTTCGGGATCACGCTCCTGTACGGCAACGATTTCCGGGCGTTCCTCCGGGGCATCGGGCGGATCCACTGGGCCTGGCTGCTGCTCGGCGTGGGGCTGGCGTCGATGGACTGGCTGGGCGGTGGGCTCCGGAACTGGGTCGTGGCGCGGCACGTCCACCCGAATCCGTCGCTCAAGGGGATGATTCTGGCGGGCGGGATGGGGGCCTGGGCAGGCTACATCACGCCGCTCAATTCGGGCGCGGGGCCGATGACGATGTACACCATGCGGCGCTACGGTGTGCCGCTGCCGGTCGCCGTCACGTCGACCTTCATGAGCTTCGTGTCGACGATCCTGTTTTTCGCCATCGCGGGGCCGCTGGCGCTGCTGTTCGGCGCCGGGCGGTCGCTGGGCCAGCGCGGGAACGTACTGGGCCTCTCACTGTATGACCTGTTCCAGGGGAGCCTGACCATCATCGCCGGCATCGGCGTCCTGATGGGCGTCGTGCTGTTCTTCCCCAGGATGGTGCGCGATCTGATTCACCGGATCGCGGAGTGGGTCGGCCGGCGGAGCCGGCGCGTGGCGCAGCGGCTGGAGCGGCTCCGGGAGGGCATCGACGCGGCCCACGCGAGCGTGATCGCCTTCAACAGCCCGGGCGGCTGGCTCTCGCTCTTCTGGGCCACGCTGCTCTCGGCGCCGTCCCACGCCAACAAGCTGCTCGCCGGCTACGTTGCCCTCCGCGCCCTCGGCCTCCACGCGAACTTCGTCGACATCCTCCTGATCCAGACCCTGGTGATGTTCCTGCTGTACTTCGCGCCGACGCCGGGCGCCTCGGGCATCGGCGAGGTGCTCTCGGCGGCGGTGATGAGCTCGTACGTGCCGCGGGAGCTCACCCCGATCTACATCCTCATCTGGCGGCTCATCCTTACCTATTTCACGCTGGGCTTCGGCTTCTTCGTGTTCTCGAGCTGGATACGGCAGGGCCTGAAGAGCGTGGACCACGGGGCGCTGGCGGAGCCGGCCGGGTAGCGCGATGAGCGAAACTTTCGACGACTCGGACGGCGCGGGCCGCGGCTACGATGCGTCCCTCCTCCGCCGACTGCTCGGCTACCTCCGCCCGTACCGGTGGTGGACGCTGGGGGCGGTGCTGCTGCTCATGTCGCAGTCGGTGCTGGCGCTCATCGGGCCGCGGCTCACCCAGCACGCGCTCGACGTCGCCGTGCCACACCACGATCTCGGCCTGCTCGGCCTGCTGACGGGACTCTACCTCGCGACCCTGCTGATCGATTTCGTGGTGGAGTACTGCGGCACGCTGCTCACGTCGTACATCGGGCAACGGGTGATGTACGACCTCCGGATGCAGATCTTCGGGCACCTGCAGCGCCTGAGCATCGGCTACTTCGACCGGAATCCGGTCGGACGGCTGATGACCCGGGTGACCTCCGACGTCGAGACGCTGAACGAGCTGTTCTCATCCGGCGTGGTGACGATCTTCGGGGACGCCTTCACCCTCGTGGCGATCATGGGGATGATGCTGGCGATCGACGTCCGGCTGGCGCTGGTGACGTTCGCGGTGATTCCGCTCGTCTGGCTCACGGCCAGGATCTTCCGGCGGCGCGTCCGCCAGGCCTTCGGCGACATCCGGGTGCGGCTGGCCCGCCTCAATGCCTTTCTGCAGGAGCGGCTGAGCGGGATGCGCGTGGTGCAGCTCTTCGGCCGCGAGGAGGACACGGCGCGGCGATTCGGGGCGCTCAACCGGGACCACCTCGAGGCGCATCTCCGCTCGATCACGATCTACGCGGTGTTCTTCCCGGCGGTCGAAGTGCTGACCGCGGTGGCGATGGCCCTGCTGCTC
Organism: uncultured Gemmatimonadales bacterium; assembly: GCA_963804125.1. Lineage (GTDB taxonomy): Bacteria > Gemmatimonadota > Gemmatimonadetes > Gemmatimonadales > GWC2-71-9 > CAVVWJ01. Next base: position 488,523 of record CAWDPF010000007.1, on the reverse strand, counting down.
TGGTACGGCGGGCTCCGCGTGCTCGACAGCACCCTCACCGTCGGCGTGCTGGCGGCCTTCATCCAGTACACCCGCCGCTTCTTCCAGCCGCTCCAGGACCTGAGCGAGAAGTTCAACCTGCTGCAGAGCGCGATGGCCTCGTCCGAGCGCATCTTCGCGCTGCTCGACGAGCCGGTGACGGTACGCGAGCCCGACACGCCCGTGACGCTGCCGCGACCGGTGCGCGGCGCGGTGCGGTTCGAGAACGTCTGGTTCCGGTACAGCCCGACCGGCCCGTGGGTGCTCCGCGACGTGTCGTTCAGCGCGTCGCCCGGGCAGACGATCGCGCTGGTGGGGCACACCGGCGCGGGGAAGACGACGATCGTGAGCCTGCTGCTCCGGTTCTACGACGCCGATCGCGGCCGCATCACGGTCGACGGCGTGGACATCCGCCAGCTCTCCACGGCCGACCTGCGCTCGATCATCGGCTTCGTCCAGCAGGATCTCTTCCTGTTCACCGGCGATATCCAGCACAACCTCACGCTCGATGCCCCCATCCCGCCCGAGGCGGCGCGCGCGGCCGCGGAGCGCGTAGGCGCCGACCGCTTCATCGAGCGATTGCCGTCGGGCTATCATCACGAGCTTGGGGAGCGCGGCCGCAGCCTGAGCGTCGGCGAGCGGCAGCTGCTGAGCTTCGCGCGTGCGCTGGCGCTCGATCCCCGTATCCTGGTGCTCGACGAGGCCACCAGCTCGGTGGATGCGGAGGCCGAAGCGCAGATCCAGCGGGCGATCGCCGAGCTCATGGCCGGCCGCACGAGCCTGGTGGTGGCCCACCGGCTCAGCACCATCCTCCACGCCGACGAGATCCTGGTGCTTCACTACGGCGAGATCCGGGAGCGAGGCAGCCATCGCGAGTTGCTGGCCCAGCGCGGCCTCTACGAGCGGCTCTACCAGCTGCAGCTCCGTGGTCAGGAGGACCGCAAGATTGCCTAACCCAAGTTTGCTTGCGCGGTTACGGGCCCCGGGGTACGTTTGTCGGCGACCAGCTTTTTCCTCAGGATCCGATCGATGATGCACCTCGAGATCGGCGGCGCACGAGTCCCGGTGCCCGCCGGTGAGACAATCATAGGATCGGCGCCTGGCTCTGCCATCGTCCTCGAAGGCGAAGGCGTACAGCCGCGCCATGCCATCCTCCTGGGCACTCCCCAAGGGGCCGCCGCCATTCGCGCGGCCGCGCCCGGACGCGGACCTGCTCGTCAACGGCGTGCGGCTCGGCGCCGACCCCACCCCGGTGCTCCACGGCGACAAGATCCAGATCGGCCCGCACGAGATCCTCGCCGTCGACGACCGCCGCATCGGTCACACCCAGCTCTTCGATTCAGGCGCCTTCACCGACCTTGCCCCATCCGCCCGAGCCTCCGTCAGCGGGGGTCCATCGGGCGGGCGGCTGGTCTGCCTCACGGATGGGCGTGAGTACACGATCAGCGGTGAGCGGCTGGTGTTCGGCCGCGACGCCAGCTCAGACGTCGTGGTCGGGGGGACCGAGGTCTCGCGCCGCCACGCCGAGATCGAGCGGATTTCCGAGGGCTACGTCCTCAACGATTTCAGCGTGAACGGGACCTACGTGAACGGGGAGCGCGTCGGCCGGCAGCACCTGCTGGCCCGAGCCGACGTGATCCGGATCGGGCACGACGAATTCCGGTTCTACGCCGACGTCTCGTCGCCCACGCCTCCGCGCAGCCGCCGCAGCGTGCCGCAGGTGACGGCGCCGCATCCGCCGACCGGAGCGGGCGCGCGCCTGTCCGACACGATGCACGGCCTGCCGCCCTCGGCGCTCAGCGCCGCCGCCACGCCGACGCAGCCGCAGGTGGCGCCGCTGGCCTCGCTTCTGGTCCGGAGCGGCGCGCTCAAGGGCCGGCGGCTCCCGGTCAAGGTGCCGGTGGTCAACATCGGGCGGGCGGATTTCAACGACGTGGTCATCGCCGATGCGAGCGTGAGCACCAGCCACGCGAAGCTGCAGCGCCGGGACGACATATGGGTGCTGACCGACCTGGGGTCGACCAACGGGACGTTCGTGGAAGGCGAGCGGCTGTCGGGTGAGGTGGCGCTGGGCCCCGGGACCACGGTCAAGTTCGGCGAGGTCGCAGTGCTGTTCGAGCCGCTGGACGAGTCGGTGCCCATCCGGCGATCGTCGGGGACGCAGGTCCTTTCGGCGGTCCTGCCGTCCGGCGGCGGCACCGGCCAGGCGTCGGCTGCGGCCGATCCCGCGGCCACCGATCCCGCAGCCGTCGATCCCGACGCCGCCGGACTGACGCCCCGGACGCGCCGCCCGATCCGCGCCTCGGCGCCCCGCGCCAGCGGGCCACCGGCCTGGCTCATCACCGCCCTCGTGCTGGCCGGCGCGGCGGCGGCCTACTTCATCCTGCGCTGAACCGGGGTCCTGTGCACTTCACCTGCGCCGCACGCACCGACATCGGCATCGTCCGCTCCGGGAACGAGGACAACTACCTCATGCTCGCGGAGAAGGGCGTCTTCATCGTCGCGGACGGAATGGGAGGGCATGCGGCGGGCGAGGTGGCGAGCGAGATGGCGGTCCGGATCACGTCGCACCAGATCGGCTCGCTGCGCGGCCTGTCCGACGAGCAGGCGGGCGACCGGGTGAGTGCCGCCATCCGCGCCGCCAACGACGCGATCTTCGAGCGGACGCTCGCGGAGCACGACAAGCGCGGCATGGGCACGACGGCCACGGTGCTGGTGCTGATGCCGAAGCGTTACCTCATCGGCCAGGTCGGCGACAGCCGGGCCTACCTGCTCCGGCGCGGCGAGTTCCAGCAGCTCACCAAGGACCACTCCTACGTGCAGGAGCAGGTGGATGCGGGACTGCTCACGCCGGAGCAGGCGCGGGTGCACCCGTACAGCAACGTGATCACCCGGTGCGTCGGCGCGAGCATGGACGTGGTGCCCGACATCTACTTCGGAACGCTCGAGCAGGGCGACGTCCTGCTGCTCGCGTCGGACGGCCTCACGGGCATGCTCGAGGACGAGCAGCTGACCCGCATTCTCAGCGCCGACGGCGGGCCCCAGCACTGGGTCGACCGGATGGTCACCGAGGCCAACCGCCGCGGCGGGCTCGACAACATCACGGCGATCGTGATCCGGATCGACTCGGTCGACAGCACCACCGGAGAGCACACCACGGCCACCGCCGCGGCGGAGTCGAAGTAGTCAGGGCCCCGGGGAAATCTTCCGCACCAGCTTGATGTCCGCTCGCTCGTAGCGCCCGTCGTTCTCGAAGGGCACCCGCACGAAGCCGTGTTTCTCGTACAGCCGGATGGCCGGCTGGAGCCGGGTGTTGGAGACGATCACGATCTCCCGGACGCCGGCGGCGCGCGAGAAGGCGACGCAGGCGTCCATCAGCAGGTCGCCATACCCCCGGCCCCGCGCCTTCGGCGCCACCGCCATCTTGGCGATCTCGTGCACCTCGGCCGAGTGCGGCATCACCGCGCAGGTCCCCAGCACCTCGTCCCCGTCCACCACGAAGAAGATCTGCCCGCCCGGCGCCACGATCTTGCCGGCGGGATCGGCGAACGTCTCGCGGTCGGCGTCCTCGAGCGTGAACCAGGTCTCGATCCACTCGCGATTGAGCCGCTCGAACGCCCCGCGCCAGCGCTCCTGGTAGGTGACGACTTCCGCCATCGACCGCTCCCTGTGTGTCTGCTCGAGCCGCGTGGCCGCGGCCGAGCTCAGTGCTTGGCGTAGGAGGTCGTCTTGCCGTCCCGGGCGAACGCCAGCACCTCGTACGGCTCGGGCGTATCGCCCGGCATGGCCATGCCCGGGGTGCTCTTCGGCATGCCTGGAACCGCGAGGCCCGCCACCGCCGGACGCTCCTTGAGCAGCCGGCGGAGATCGCCGGCGGGCACGTGGCCCTCGACCAGGTACCGCTCCACGAGCGCGGTGTGGCACGAGCGGACGCCCTTGGGCACGCCCATCTCGTCCTTGATCGCGTCCATGTCGGCTTCATCGTGCACGTCCGGCGCGAAGCCGCTGGCCCGGAGATGGTCGACCCACTTGGCGCAGCAGCCGCAGCTGGCGCTCTTGTAGACCGTGATGGCCGTCGGGCTCCCGGCGGCCTGGCCCAGGAGCCGGCGGACCCCGAGCGAGGCGATCGCCACTCCGGCGGTCTGCGCGACGAAGGTGCGTCGGCTGATCATCGTACGGTGCTCCTCTCCAGCAGGGGGGATTGCTCGTCCAGGCGCCGGCGCAGCTCCGCCGCGGGGATCGTCAGCAGGTCGGGGACGCCGCGGAGCGGCGTTCGCGGCGTCCGCCGCCACGAATACGCGAAGGCGGCGGGCGCTGCGATAGAGCTCGTCGGCCACGCGCGGGAGGCCGAGCTGTCCCGCGCGCCCGGCGTCGGTCAGCCGCTCGACCGTCCCGCTCCGGGTCCGGAGCGGCAGGTCGACGCCGAGCATCGAGGAGCGCGCCGGGAAATCTAGCAACAGCTCGCCAGGGGCGAGTCCCACGTCCCGCGCCAACGCGTCTTCGACCCGCTCGAGCAGGTCGGCGTCTTCGCTGATCCAGGGCTCCGTCTCCGCGGGCACGTCGCTGGCGGAGAGGTCGAGCGCGCGCTTGTGCAGCCGCCGGGCGCGAACGGCGGTCGCCAGCGCGTTTCCGTCCCGGGTGATGAGGTGCTCCATGAGCCCGTCGTCGGTGGCCTCGGCGATGGCCTCGACGGTCACGCTGCCGCGCGCGACCGCGCCCCGGACCGCCCGCTTGAACATGCAGGTGGCCGACCGGACGGCGTGGTGCCAGTACACGTTCCGGTACATCTGATACTTCGCGAACAGGAGCGACTCGAGCGCGCTCACTCCTTTCTCCTGCACGCCCACCTCGTAGCGCCCCGCGGCAGTCTCGACCAGCGTGAGCGTCGCCAGCAGCCGGTCGACGTCGACGGTGCCGTAGGGGACCCCGCACATCCGGGCGTCGCGGCTCAGGTAGTCGATCTTGTCGAGGTCGAGCGATCCGGAGATCAGGCCCTGCAGCGCGCTGGCGCTGGTGCCGGTGATGAGCGCGCCGAGCGTGTCGGCGTAGCCGGGGCCGCCGATCTCCTCGAGCCGGCTGCCGAGATCGCCCTGGCGCAGCTTGGCGACCCCGAGCGCCTCGTGGGAGGGGAATCCCGCCTCCTCCAGCGCGTGGGAGAACGGGTAGTGCCCGATATCGTGGAGCAGCGCGGCGAGCCGGACGGCGAGACAGTCGGCGGCCGGCACGTCCTCGAGCTCGCCCCGTTCCTCCAGGCTCGCGAGGGCGCGGCGAGTCAGGTGGTAGGCGCCGAGGGCGTGCTCGAACCGGGTGTGGGTGGCGCCGGGATAGACGAGGAAGGCGTGGCCGACCTGGCGCACGTAGCGCAGCCGCTGCACCGCCACCGTATCCAGCGCGAGGAGGGCGGGGCGGTCGAGGCGGATGTTGTCCCAGAGGGGGTCGCGGATGACCTCGAGGTCTTTGGGGTCGCGGGCGTCTGGCATCGGTCGGAGTCTAGGTGCCACCCTGAGCAAAGCGAAGGGGGCATGCCCGGAAGCATGCCCCCTTCGCTCTAGTCAGGGTGACGAGGCCTTGCCGTCTCAAGCCTTCGGCGCCGCCGCCGCGACGGCCTCCGACACCTGCGCGCGGAATTGCTCGAAGTTCTCGTTGAACATCCGAGCCAGATCCCGCGCCCGCGCGTCGTAGGCGGCGGGGTCGGCCCAGGTGCCGCGCGGCGTGAGCACGCCGGCGGGCACCTCCGGCACGGCGGCAGGCACGTCGATGCCAAACACGGGATCCTTGACGAAACTGGCCCGGTCGAGCGCCCCGGACAGCGCGGCCCGCACCATCGCGCGGGTGTGCGCCAGCTTCATCCGGGACCCGATGCCGTACGGTCCGCCCGTCCACCCGGTGTTGACCAGCCAGACCTTCACGTCGTGCCGCGAGATCCGCTCGCCCAGCATCCGCGCGTAGACGCCCGGATGCATCGGCAGGAAGGGCGCGCCGAAGCAGGCCGAGAAGGTGGCCGACGGCTCGGTGACGCCGCGCTCGGTGCCCGCCACCTTGGCGGTGTACCCCGACAGGAAGTGATACATCGCCTGATCGGCCGTGAGCCGCGCGATCGGCGGCAGGACGCCGAACGCGTCCGCGGTCAGGAAGACGATGTTCCTCGGGTGTCCGCCCGCGCCGCTCGGCTGGAAGTTGGGGATGTAGTGGATCGGGTAACAGGCGCGGGTGTTCTCGGTGAGCTGATCGGCGTCGAAGTCCACCGCGCGGGTGGCCGGGTCGAGCACCACGTTCTCGAGGACGGTGCCGAACATCCGGGTCGCGGCGTAAATCTCGGGCTCGGTGTCCGGCCGGAGGCGGATGACCTTGGCGTAACAGCCGCCCTCGAAGTTGAAGACCCCGCGATCGCTCCAGCCGTGCTCGTCGTCGCCGATGAGGCGGCGGGACGGATCGGCGGACAGCGTCGTCTTGCCGGTGCCCGAGAGGCCGAAGAAGATCGCCGTATCGCCCTCGGGGCCGATGTTGGCCGAGCAGTGCATCGGCATGACGCCCTGCGCCGGCAGGAGGTAGTTGAGCGCGGTGAAGATCGACTTCTTCATCTCGCCCGCGTACCGCGTGCCGCCGATCAGGACCAGCTTCTTGCCGAAGTGGATCACGATGAAGGTGCCGGTGCGGGTGCCGTGCCGCGCCGGATCCGCCTGGAAGTCGGGGGCGTGCAGCACCGTGAACCCGGGGCGGAAGTGCGCCAGCTCGGCCGGGACGGCGCGGATGAACATGTTCCGCACGAACAGCGCATGCCACGCGTTCGGCGTGATGAAGCGGACCGGCACGCGGTACGCCGGGTCCGCGCCGCCGAAGAGGTCCTGGACGTACAGCTCGCGCGCGTCGAGGTAGCCCCGGACGTCCTCGTGCAGCCGGTCGAACGCCTCGGGCTCGAGCCGTGGATTCTTCTCCCGCCAGATCCGGTCGGCGGCGCCGGCCTCCTCGATGACGAACTTGTCCTTGGGGGAACGGCCGGTGTGGGGCGAGGTGACGGCGGTGAAGGCTCCGTGATCGGTCAGCTGTCCTTCGCTGCGGCGGAGCGCATGTTCGATGAGCGCGGGCGGCGTCAGATTGGCATGGATACGGATCGGGAAGAGGCCATGCTCGACGAGGGTGAGACTCTCTCGAGGAACTGCGCTCGTCTCGGGGCTCATACGCTCCTGGGCGCGTGGCGCGCGGCAAGGGAACTCGGGCCGGCGAGGAGGCGCCGGCCGGCTGGCCGGAATTATCGACAGGCGGGGCGCCGGGGGCAACGGGGCGGGGTAATCGGCTGGGAGGAAATGAGTTACGGGATGACCTCGGGCTGACGTCCAGCAACGGCCAGGCAGACATCACCCGAGCTATGGCCCCTTCGCTTCGCTCAGGGTGACGCGCTTTCGCCATCTTCGCCCCGCCTGCCCGCCTGCCCGCCTGCCCGCCTGCCCGCCTGCCCGCCTGCCCGCCTGCCCGCCTGCCCGCCTGGTCAGGGCCCGACCGCCTCGACATTCGACGGCACGTGGTAGAGCATCTCCGCGGTCGCAAGGTCGTGGTCGCTCGGCGCGTCCACCGACGGGTCGGAAAACATGAGATCCGTGGCCACGCTCGAGTGCCGCCAGATGCCGAGCGCATGGCCCAGCTCGTGAGTCGTCGTGAGCGCCAGGCAGGCGGGCAGGTTGGGGTTGTCGGGGTTGGCTTGCGGGTCGATGTAGACCCGGACGGGCAGCCGCAGCTCGGTGTGATCGTCGCTGATGTCCAGGTCCGTGGCGCCGGCGCACTCCGGCGCGAGCGCGCTGTGCAGCCGGGTCCGGGAGAACAGGACGCCGGGCGCCGCGCCCGCGCGCACGATCACGTCGGCCGTCGCCGAGTCGCCGACGATGGTCGCGTCGAACTCCTCGTACAGGAACGCCCGTCGCCAGGCGGCGATGGCCGCGGGGACGTTCGCCGGCAGGCTCGGCGTCGTCCTCGACCCAGATCCGGACCGGAAGCCGGTCCTTCGGCCAGTGGAAGGTGAGGCTGTCGTTGCCGGACCCGCTCGTCCTCGGCACGACGAGACGCCACTCGTAGAAGTCGTTCCGGATCGGCGTGGCGATATCGCTGCACGCCGCGCCGGCGACGACAAGGCCGGCGGCTACCCAGCGAGACCGCGCGGTCATCGGGCGCTCCGGGAGAGGCCGACGGACAGCGCGACGCGGCTCACGCCCTGCGTCTGGCCGAAGCCGCGCGTCTCGAGCGCGTCGGTCGTGAAGCGGTGGAAGTCGTAGCTCAGCGTGGTCATCAGATCCCACTTGGGCAGCACCGGCCGCCGGTAATCGAGCCCCGCGCCCGCCAGGAATCGCGTCGTACCGCCTTCGCGGAAGATCCCCTCCTCGTCCGCCGGCCAGTACTTGATGCCGCCGACGCCGGCATGCCAGCGGAACGCCCGGAAGATCGGGCCCTCGACCCCGAGCAGCAGGGTGGCCGTGCGAAGGGTGCCGAGATCGGTGTCGCTGCCCGACTCGCTGCTGTGGAACTTGCCGGAGGCGAGCGTGCTCTCGAGGCCGACGCGATAGCCGAGCGGCCCGATCGGGAGCGTGGCGCCGAGCGCGATCATCGGCGCGATCGACTGGCGCACGGTGATCTCGTTCACGACGAAGTCCCGCAGGAGGTTGCTGGCGCCCACCGCGCCCACGCGCGCATGGTACTCGAGCTGGGCGTGGAGGCCCGACACGCTGGCCGGCAGCAACAGGGCCAGGAACAGGATTGTCTTTGGCATGCGCGGAAGATGGGCCGGGCCGTGCACCGGGTCAACGCGCCGGGCGCACGCGCGCATAGGCGCGAAGACGTCGCAGCATGCGACGGTCCTGGGTCACTTCGTCGTCGCCCTTCGGCGTCTCCAGGACCTTCATCATCCCTGCGAAGCGCGGCTCGCGCATGATGCGGCGGAACGGCTCGGCGCCGAGCGTGCCCTCGGCGATGAGCTCGTGCCGGTCGCGGCGCGAGCCGAATGGCGTCTTCGAGTCGTTGAGATGCAGGCAGCGGAGCTGCGACAGACCGATCGCGGCCTCCCACTGCCGCCAGACGCCGTCGAAGTCGCGCACGAGGTCGTAGCCCGCCGAATAGAGGTGGCAGGTGTCGGCGCAGAAGGCGACGCGCTGCCGCACGTCCTCGCCGATCGCGTCGCGCAGCTCGGCCAGCTCCTCGAACGTGCTCCCGAGCCCCGTCCCGGTGCCCGCCGTCGTCTCCAGCAGCACCCCAACCGCCCCCGGCACCGCGCGGAGGCAGCGCGAGTAGGACTCCGCGTTCCGCCGGATCCCCGCCGCGCGGTCGTCGATGAAGTTGCCCGGATGGGAGACGACGAAGCGGATTCCGAGCCGCTCCGAGCGCTCGAGCTCGGCCCGGAACGACTCCTCGGACCGTCCGCGCAGCACCGGGTCAGGGGAGGCGAGGTTGATTAGGTAGGAGTCATGCGACACTATATGGGTAATGCCGGTCCGCGCCACTTCCCGGCGGAACGCGTCCGCGGTGTCCTGTCCGACCACCGGCTCGCGCCACTGATTGGGAGTCTTGGTGAATACCTGGATGGCAGAGGCCCCGATGGCCAGGCCGCGCGCCAGCGCGGTCGCCACGCCTCCCGATGTCGACACGTGCGCGCCGAGCATCTCGGCGGTCGCCTGATGTGCCACTCCACCTCCATGGTTCGATGACGGGCGGCGCGGGCGAGCCGCTTGCGCAGCCGCGCCTGCTGCTCGACGGCGACGCGTCCGCGCGGCCGGACGGCCTCGAGCGGGCGCTGACCCGCGCCGGATTTCACATCGCAGAGGTCGCGCCCGCGCCGCATGAGGCGCCTCCCGACGCGCTGCTCACCACGCTGCAAACCGCCGACGCCGAGCGCCTGGCGGGAGTGCTCGCGCACGCGGCGACCGAGCCGCCGCGAGTGCTCGTGTTCGCGGCGGAGGACCGGGACGCCCCGGCCGCCGCGCTGGCGCTCGGCGCGGCGGACGCGCTCGCCGCGCCGGTGCATCTGCCGGACCTCTGCGCCCGGCTGATGGCGCGCATCCGTGAGCGCCAGTCCCCGCCCGGCACGCCGCACGAGGCGCGGGTGCGGGATTCCCTGCGCGACTTCGTCCAGCAGGCCCGCGCCGGCCTGGAGCCGGACGAGGTGGCCCAGGCACTGGTGCGGCGGCTCGGCCGGGCGCTCGGGCTGGCGCACTGCTCGTTCGTCGTGACCCGCGCGGGCGACGACGCGGGACGCGTGATCGCCGACCTCTCCGACGGGCGATCGGAGCACGCGCGGCTCGACCTCGCCCGCTACCCCGAGATCGCTCGAAGCGGTCCGGGGTCGCCGCACCCTCGCCATGCCGGACATGCACGCGGGCGCGTCGGGCGGCGCCCACATGATGGTAATGCCGGTGGTGGTGGACGACGCGGTCGCCGGCGTGCTGCTGATGCGCGGGCCCGAGTCGGCGCCCGGACTCAGCGCGGCCCAGCTCGGCCTGGCCGGAAGCCTGGCCGAGGCGGCGGCGCGCGGCGCTCGATGGCGCGCGTCCGGCCGACGGCGGGCCGCGCATCCCGCCCCCGGCGGCGCTCGACCGCCGGCTGCAGGAGGAGTTCGAGCGCGCCCGTCGCTATTCCCTGAGCTTCAGCCTGGTCCTGCTGCACCCGGAAGACGCGTTCGCGCCCGACGACACCGATCCGGAGGCCGAGGCGCACCAGCGGCAGGCGCTCGTCGGCCGGATCCGGGGCGAGCTCCGCCTGCCCGATTTCGTCGCCAGCTACGGCGGCGACGAGCTGGCGCTGGTCCTGCCCGAGACCGGCGCCGACGGCGCCCGGCGCTGGGTGGTGCGGATCCGCGAGCGGCTGGACGGCGTGGCAGCCGGGATCGTCGCGTATCCCCACCCGTCGGTCACCGTGCCGGACGACCTGCTCGCCCTGGTCGAAGCCGCGCTCCGCCGGGGGCGGGCGCAGGCCGGCGAGCGGATCGGCGTCGCGGACTGACGGGCGCCGGCGCTACCTCTTCCGCAGCCAGGTCGTCGGATCGAGCGCGACCTGGTTCTCCCCGCGGATCTCGAAGTGCAGGTGCGGCCCGTAGTCCGAGTTCTCGCCGCCGACCGAGCCGACCGTCTGGCCCTTCGTGATGGTGGCCCCCAGCTTGACCGCGGCCGACTGGAGGTGCGAGTAGACCGAGTAGTAGCCGTTGCCGTGCTCCAGGACGATCGTCAGCCCGTACGTCCCGAACTGTCCCACCAGCCGCACCTTCCCCGCCGCCACCGCACGCACGGGCGTGCCCACCGCGGCGGCGATCCCGACGCCGTTCCAGCGGATGATCCCGCCGCTCGGCAGCGTGTCCCGCCCGAAGCGGTAGACGATCGTGCCCTCGACGGGCCAGTCGAGCTTGCCCAGGCTCGCCGTGGTGATCGAGCCCGGCCCGGCGACGGCGCCGCGGAGGCCGCGTGCCGCGTCGTCCCTTCGGGCCCGCTCGAGCGCCGCGAGCAGCCCGTTGAGCCGGGCCTCGTCCTTCTGGAGCGTGGTCAGCCGTCGCTCGGTGCTCCGGGCCGAGCGCTGCAGCGACTCGAGCCGCCGGGCGCGGGCCTGCGCGAGCTCGGTGAACTTGGCGACCTCCGCCTCGCGCTCCTGGCGTGAGCGGTCGAGCTGGGTGCGCACGTTGAGGATGGTGTTGCGCTCGACGATCACGCGGTTCCGGAGCTGCTCGACGTCGGTCACCAGCGCCCGGTCCTGCCGGCTGGTGAGGTAGAGGTACTTGTAGCGGCTGAGCAGGTCGCCGAACGACTCGGCGGCGAACAGCGCCTGGTAGGTGTAGAGCGTGCCGCGCTTGTAGATGTCGACCAGCCGGCGCTCGAGCACGGCGCGGCGCTCGGCGAGGTTGTCCTCGGCCAGGATCAGCTCCGCGCTGGAGCGGTCGAGCTGGCTGGCGAGCCCCCCGATCTGCCGCTCGATCTCGTTCACGATCCGCTGGGTCGACTCGCGCTGGCGCTCGAGGTTGCTGAGCTCGTCGTTGACGTCGTGCACCTGGCCCTGGAGCCGCTGCTGCTGCTCCTGCAGGCGGTCGCGCTCGCGGCGGATCTCCTCCAGGCGCTGGCGGCTGCGCTCGAGGTCGGTGTCCTGGGCGTGGAGGATGGCGGGGAGGATCGCCAGGGCGACCAGCAGGACGAAAGACGGAAGGACGGAAAGACGGAAAGCGGGATCCGCTGCCCCTTTCCGTCCTTCCGTCCTTCCGTCCTTCCGTCCCCTTACACATGCCGCAGGTGGCGCCCCACGCTCACCAGGCTCCCCCCCAGCCCCAGCATCACGCCGAACACCACGATGCCCACCATCTGGAACGTCTGAAAGAAGATCAGGCCGGCGAATGCCCCGCCGGTCCGGTCGCGGAAGAGCAGATAGCCGCCGTAGCAGAGCACGAGAGACAGGAGCCCGCCGAGCAGCCCCTTGAGCGCGCCCTTCGAGCAGGAACGGCCCGCGGATGAACCAGTTGGTGGCTCCGACCAGCCGCATGATCGAGATCTCGCGGGCCCGCTGGAGCAGGGTGAGGCGGATGGTGACACCGATGATCACCACCGCCACCGCGGCGAAGGCGAGGCCGATCACGAGCCCGACGATGCCGGTGACGTTGCGGAGGTGGTCGAGCTTCTGCACCCATTCGCGCCCGAACCGCACGTCGTTGATGAAGCTGAAGCCGCGGAGCCGCTGCGCCACGCGCTCCACGGTCGCGGCGTCGCGATTCCCCTCCTTGAGGCGCACCTCGATCGAGGCGGGGAGCGGGTTCACCTGGAGGTCGCGATAGGCGTCCCGGAACTCCACCAGCTCCCGCCGCGCCCGGCCGAGCGCCTGCGCCTCGGTGACGTACTGGACGTCCTGGACCTCGGGAAACGCCGCGATGTCCTCGGTGGCGAGCGCGATGGTCTCGGCCGGCGTGCCGCGGAGCACGAACGCCACGATCTCCACCCGCTCCTCGAGCCCGCGGAGGGCCGCCCGGAGGTTGATCGCCACCAGGCCGAAGAGGCCGAGGGTGAAGAGCGAGAAGGCGATGGTGGTGATCGAGAGCGCCGAGAGGAGGGGAGCCCGGCGAAAGGAGAGCAGCGCCTCGCGGGTGAGCAGCTTCACGGCGCCTCTCCGGCCTGGGCCTCGTTCGCCTCGTCTTCGGCGCTGTCGTAGACCACCCCGCCGTCACGCATCTCGATCGTCCGGTAGTTCGCCTGGCGAACGAGATCGAGGTCGTGCGTCGCCATCACCACCACGGTGCCGCCGGCGTTGATGTCGCGGAGGAGCTGAAAGACGCCCCGGGTGGCGCGCTCGTCGAGGTTGCCGGTGGGCTCGTCGGCGACGAGGATCGCCGGGTCGTTGACCAGCGCCCGGGCGATGGCCACGCGCTGCTGCTCGCCGCCGGAGAGCTCGCGCGGATAGGCCCGGCTCTTGGCGGCGAGCCCCACCTGCGTCAGCACGCGCATGACGCGCGCGGCGATGGTGTCGCCACGCGCGCCGGTGACCTCGAGCGCGAACGCGATGTTCTCCGCCGCCGTCCGGTCCTCGAGCAGCCGGAAGTCCTGGAAGACGACGCCCAGCCGCCGCCGGAGCCGCGGAATCTCGTCGGCGCGGAGGGTGCTCACGTCGTAGCCCGACACCCGTACCTCGCCGCTCGTCGGCCGCTGCTCGGCGAACAGGAGCTTCATGATGGTGGACTTGCCGGCCCCGGAGTGGCCGGTGAGGAAGACGAACTCGCCCTTGCCGATCCGGAAGGAGACATCCTTCAGGGCCAGCGCGCCGTTCGGATAGGCCTTGTCGACGTGGGAGAGGCGGATCACGGGAGGGAAGCTAATACCGGCGCTCAGCCCTTGCCGAGCGCCTCCGACAGGTCGGCGATGATGTCGTCGGCGTCCTCGATGCCGCAGCTCAGCCGGAGGAATCCGTCCGGAAAGCCCAGCGCCGCGCGCTGCTCGGCCGAGAGGCCCTTGTGCGAGGTGAACCGCGGCTCGCTCACCAGCGTCTCGACGCCGGCCAGGCTCGGCGCATGGGTGACCAGCTTCACCCGGGTGAGCAGGCGGTGCGCCGCCTTGGTCCCGCCGGCGAGCTCGAGCCCGACCATGCCGCCGAAGCCGTCGAGCACCTTGGAGGCGAGGTCGTGATCCGGGTGGTCGGCCAGCCCGGGATAGTGGACCTTGGCGAACGCGGCATGCTTCGACGCCCATCCGGCGACCGCGGCGCCGTTGGCGTTGTGCCGCGCCATCCGGAGCGCGAGGGTGCGCATCCCGCGGTCCACCAGCCACGCCGCGTGCGGGTCGATCGCCTGGCCCCAGAGGCGCATCAGGCGGTTCACCTCTTCCACGAACGCCGTGGAGCCCGCCACCACGCCCGCGATGACGTCGCTGTGGCCGTTGAGATACTTGGTGGCGCTCGTGATCACGATGTCGGCGCCGTGCTCGAGCGGCCGGAAGTTGATCGGGCTGGCGAACGTGGCGTCGACCAGGAGGGCCAGCCCGAACTCGCGCGCCACGTGCGCCACCGGGCCGAGGTCCACCACCCGCATGAGCGGGTTGGTCGGGGTCTCGACGAAGATGGCGCGGGTGGCCTTCCGGACCGACTTCCGCCACAGCCGCGGCTGGTCGGGCCGGACGTAGGTCACGTCGATGCCGAACCGCGTCAGCTCCTGATCGAAGAGGTGCTGCGTGCCGCCGTAGATCCAGCTGCTGCTGACCAGGTGGTCGCCGGGCCGGAGCACGGCGAGGTGCGCGAGGGCCGTGGCACCCATGCCGCTCGAGAGGAAGAGGGCGTCTTCGGCGCCCTCGAGCCGCGCGTACTTCCCGGCGAGGAGCTGCTGGGTGGGATTGTTGCCGTACCGGCTGTAGAGGATGTCTTCGTCGCTCCCGACCGGGGACACGAAGGTGCTGCTCTGCTGGATGGCCGGCGCGACGGGGGCCCAGTCCGGCCGCCGATGGGGTACGCCGTGGATCGCCGTGGTCGACGGGCCGAGGCGGCGCGGGCTCATGCGATGGGCAGCGGCAGGTACCGGTCGTCCTCGGCGCGGAGCAGGCGGTGGCCCGCGAGCGTCGCCAGCGCCGCCTCGGCGCGCGCCACCAGCCAGTCCAGGACCGCCGCCAGCTCGCGGGCGGTGAGCGCGCCGCGGGCGCAGACGCAGGTGAAGGCCGCGCGCGCGTCGGGCGTCACCCAGCCCAGCAGCCGCGGCTCGGCGTGCTCGTCGCCCTGGGCCAGGGCGGCGACGGCCAGCCCGTGGTGGGTGAGGACGTGCTCGATCGCCTCGTGCTGATCCTCGCGCAGTCCCCGGAGGACCACGTAGCGGCCGCCCCGCTCCCCGCCGGCCAGGAGCAGCTTGGCCACGACCTCGTCGGCGCAGCTGAAATCGAGCAGCTCGATGCCGGAGAAGTCGAGCAGGGCGGTGAGGCAGTCGGAGTCCGCCATGGTCTCCTGAATTCGGTTCCGGATGGCGGCGCCGGTGGGGCGGGTGACGAGGTTCCGGTAGGGCGAGGCGACGGTCTCGCGCAGCAGGTGGCCGATGTGGATGGTCTGGATCATCGGGCCTCGGCGTCCTGGGCGGGGATGATGATCTGCACCTGGGCTCCGGGGAAGAACGGGAGATGCTCGCCCAACGGGATGTCCTCGTCCCACGGCGGCACGATCGCAAGCCGCGCCGTGCCGCTCCGAATCGAGATCTTGCCCTTCCACTGATCCAGGAAGCGCTTGATGAAGGCGAGGCCCTGGCCGCGGCCGGGGTCGCGGAAGCGGCTCACGCCCTGGATCAGCGCGGCCTCGAGCGCCGCCCCGTCGCCCCAGCGCTCGCCGAAGCGCTTGGCGTGGGTGCTCTCGAGCGACCGCCGGAAGCCGATCCCCGCGTCGCTCACCGCGATCACCACCACTCGCCGCCCAAGGCGACGCCGGAAGGTATACGCCTGCACCGCCACCCAGCCGCTCGTGCCGGCATGCTCCACAATATTCTGGCATGCCTCCGAAAGCGCCATACTGAACCGGAGCGTGGCCTTCATCTCGAGACCCAGCTCGCCGTGCAGGATGCGCGAGGCGCCCTGGGAGATCTTCTCGACCACTTCGTGCACGTCCTCGGTGGCGCGCACCGGCGTCACGTCGAGCAGCACGTCCGACGGCCCGGACGCGGCCGCCTTCGGCACCTTCCCGTGCAGCTCGAACAGCTCGGCCGCGTAGTGGAAGAAGCCCGCGCGGGCCCAATAGCGCTTGACGTCGTCGTTCAGGGGCACCGTGAACAGCGGCCGCTCACACTTGGCCTCGGCCAGCGCCTGCCCGGCGGTGAGCATGGCGAGCAGGCCGAAGGGCGAGGACCACTGCGCGCCGCGGGCGTCGATCAGGATCTTCTCCTCCGGCGGCCACGCGCCGAACGCGCCGGCGAACTGCTCGAACGAGCGGTCGTCGAACGTGGCGGGCACCTCGACCACGCGCGTCATGGCACCAGCAGCTCCCCGCGGAGGTGGCGGCTCAGGCCGCCGGCTCCGCGGAGGGTGGCGTTGCGCGCGGCCATCGCGGTCGCGTGGCGCAGGGCGTCCTCCACCCGGTCGCCGGCGAGGAGGCGGGCGCACGCGGCGGCGCCGAAGACATCGCCGCAGCCGGTGGGGTCGACGGCGTCGACCTGGGCGGCGGGGATCGAGTGCCGTGCGTGCGGCGAGGCCGCCCCTCGGTGAGTCAGCCTGAGCGGAGCGAAGGCGCCGTGACTCGAACGATGGCCCCTTCGCTTCGCTCAGGGTGACTCCGAGGGGGGAGCCCGAAGCCGCCAAGCCCCCTGCCTCCCCGGCCACCCATCCGTCAAACCCCGCCGCCGCCACATACGCCGCGCCCTTCGGCCCCAGCGTCACGACCAGCAGCGACGTGCCGGCGCTGAGCGCCTGGGCGCTCAGCGACAACGGGTCCGGCGACAACTGGCGCATCTCGTCCTCGTTGAGCTGGACCACGTCGAAGCACTCGAACCAGGCCGTCGGATCGGCCAGCGGCTGCAGCACCCGCATCCCGTCGTGCTGCATGCCGAGAAACAGGCTGTGCAGGTCGGCGTAGATCGGGCCGCGGAATCCGTGTCGCAGGGCCTGCGCGGTGCCGAGCGCGAGCTCGAACCCCGAGATGAAGTTGAGATAGATCGCGTCGAGGTCCCGCACCATCGGGCCGAGCTCGACCCAGGTCCAGCCCGGCACGCCGCCGCTCATCCGCTCGCACCGCCGCTCCGCCGACTGGTAGTGCAGCACCACCCGGTTGTTGGGCGCCGGCACCTCGATGCACCGCCCGCCCGGCGTGAGCCGCGCGAGGCCCCGGAGCAGCTCGGCCGCCTCGGGGGCGAGGTCGCGGCCGACCTTGATGAGCGGCACGATCTCCCAGTCGGGCGGCAGGCTCGCGTCGAGCCCGCCGAGCGCGTAGGCGATGCCGCCCCACTCCTCGGTCGGCGGCGCCAGCGGGTCCCGGCCGTGGATGAGGTCCCAGACGAGCGACCCGACGACGCCGACCTTAGGCACTCGCCGCCGTCTGATCCAGGAAGACCTTGGCCGCGCCGTAGACGCCGGCCGTGCCCGCCAGCTCGCCCGGCACGATGCGGCAGGCGGTCACCGCGGGCTTGAACGCGCGCCGGGCGACTTCGCGGCGGAGCGGCTCGAAGAGATGGTCGCCGGCGAGGGTCACGCCGCCGCATACCACGACCACTTCCGGGTTGAACACGTTCAGCAGGTTGCCGATGCCGACGCCCAGGAACTTGGCGGTGTCGTTGACGACCTCGAGGGCGAGCTCGTCGCCGTCGGCCGCGGCCTGGTAGACGGTCTGGGCGGTGATCTTCCGCAGGTCGCCGCCCACCAGCGCGCGGAGCCGGCTCTCGGCGCCCGCCTCGAGCTCCTCGACCGCGCGGAGGGCGATGTTGGGGCCCGACGCGTAGGCCTCGAGGCAGCCGTAGTTGCCGCACTTGCAGCGCCGGCCCTCGGTGTCGATCGTCGTGTGTCCGATCTCGCCCGCCACGTCCGACGCGCCATGGTAGAGCTGCCCGTCGATGATGAGCCCGCCGCCGATGCCGGTGCCGATCGTGATCCCGATCGCGTGCCGCGCGCCGCGCGCCGCGCCGACCCACCATTCGCCGAGCACCGCGCAGTTGGCGTCGTTGTCGAGCGCCGCCGGCAGGCCCAGGCGGTCGTGAATGAGCTGGCGGAGCGGCATGTTCACCCAGCCGAGGTTCGGCGTGAGCAGGACGATGCCGCGCTTGGTGTCGAGCGGGCCGGGCGCGCCCACGCCCACGCCGAGGATCTCGGCGCCGGGCGCCTCGCGCCGGGTGGTCGCGATGGCGCGCTCGGCCAGCCCGACGAGCCGGTCCACCACGTCGGTGGCGCCCGCCTCCGAGTGTGTCGGCTCGCTGGCCGACGCCACCATGGACGACCCGTCCTCGGCGACGCTGCCGACGACGAGGTTGGTCCCGCCGATGTCAATGCCGAGTACGAATCGCACCATGCGCCTCCACGGCCGACGCGGCCGCCACCGCCGCGAGGACGGACGCGACCGACAGTTCCCGCATGCAGCGGTGATGACCCAGGGGACAGACCTGCGGCCCGTGCGCGGAGCAGGGACGGCAGGCGAGCGACGGGTGCTCGACGATGACGTCCCGCGGACCGCGGGGGCCGAACCCGAAGGCGGGTACCGTCGGCCCGAAGATCGCCACGACCGGCGTACCGACCGCCGTCGCGAGGTGGAGCGGCGCCGAGTCGTTGGTCACCAGCACGCCGGCCCTCGCGATGAGCGCCGCGGATGTCCGGAGCCCGAGCGTGCCCGCCGCGCTGTAGGCGCGGCCGGGCGCCGCGGCGACCACCTGGTCCGCCAGCGCCGCGTCGTCCCGCCCA
The DNA here is from genome assembly GCA_963804125.1 of uncultured Gemmatimonadales bacterium. Classification (GTDB taxonomy): domain Bacteria; phylum Gemmatimonadota; class Gemmatimonadetes; order Gemmatimonadales; family GWC2-71-9; genus CAVVWJ01. The sequence continues at coordinate 469,672 of CAWDPF010000007.1, read as the reverse complement.
CCAAGCACCACGACCGGCGCATCGAGCGCGGCCGCGAGCTCGGGATATCCGGCCCATCGCTTGGTGCCCCAGATCGATCCCGGCGCCAGCGCCACGAACCCGGCGCCGACATTGCGCTCGCGGAGCCAGGCGTCGGCGGCCGCGCGGTCGTCGGCCGTGAGGGCAAGGTGAACGGCCGGGGCGCGGCGGGCCGGCGCCCGCATCCGGCGTGCGCCAGCGTCAGCAGCCGCTCCACCTCGTGCCCGGTCGCCGGCCGAGGGACCCGCCGGGTGTACGTCACCGCCGCCGGGCTGTCGGCGAAGCCGGTCCGCTCCGCCGCGCCGGCGAGCAGCGCCAGCGCGGCCGAGCGCCAGGAGCGGTGCGGCAGGTAGGCCCGCGCATAGCGTCGTGCCCGGAGCCGCCGTCCCAGCGGTCCAGAGACCGCGGAGCCCGCGATCGGCGCCGCGCTTGTCGTAGCGGATCACCGTGCCGACGGCCGGATGGGTCTCGAGCAGCACCGCCGCCGCCGGCGTCGTCACCACGTCCACCGGTCCATAGCGCTCGGCCAGGGCCGCGAGCAGCGGCGTAGTCAGGACCACGTCGCCGAGGAACGCCGTCTGAATGACAAGCGTCCCCGACCGCCCGCCCGCCTGTCGGCCTGCCCGTCCGTCCATCAATCCACCTGGAGAACGGCCAGAAACGCCTCCTGCGGGATCTCGACGGCGCCGATCTGCTTCATGCGCTTCTTCCCCTCCTTCTGCTTCTCGAGGAGCTTGCGCTTCCGCGTGATGTCGCCGCCGTAGCACTTGGCGAGCACGTCCTTCCGGAACGCCGAGATGGTCTCGCGGGCGATGACCTTGTTGCCGATCGCGGCCTGGATCGCCACCTGGTAGAGCTGGCGCGGGATGAGCTCCTTGAGCTTCTCGGCGATCTTCTTGCCCCACTCCTGCGCCTTGTCGCGGTGGATGATCACGCTGAAGGCGTCGACCGGGTCGCCGTTGATGAGCATGTCGAGCTTGACGAGATCCGACTCGCGGTAGCCCGCCATCTCGTAGTCGAGCGACGCGTAGCCGCGCGAGAGCGACTTGAGCTTGTCGTAGAAGTCGAGCACGATCTCGCCGAGCGGGAACTCGAAGTCGAACTCGACGCGTGCCGTGTCGATGTAATGCATCCCGTTGTAGACGCCTCGCCGCTCCTGGCCCAGCTTCATGATCCCGCCGATGTACTCGGCCGGCGCCATGATGCGCGCCTTCACATAGGGCTCGTCGATGCGGTCGATCTCGGCCGCGTCGGGCAGCTTGCTCGGGTTCTCGAGCAGGATCATCTCGCCGTCGGTGCGATAGACGTGATACTCCACCGTGGGAACGGTGGTGATCAGACTGAGATTGAACTCCCGCTCGAGCCGCTCCTGCACGATCTCCATGTGCAGCAGGCCGAGGAAGCCGCAACGGAACCCGAAGCCGAGGGCGGTGGACGACTCGGGCTCGTACTGGAGGCTCGCATCGTTGAGCACCAGCTTCTCGAGCGCGTCGCGCAGGCCCTCGTACTGGTCGGAGTCGGTCGGGTAGATCCCGGCGAACACCATCGATTTCACGTCGCGATAGCCGGGCAGCAGCTGGCCCGCGCGGTCGTGGGCGTCGAGGATGGTGTCGCCCACGCGCGCATCGCGCACCTGGCGCAGGCTGGCGACGAGGTATCCAACCTCGCCGGCCTCGAGCTCGCCCGTCGGATGCTGCCCGAGCTGGAGGTAGCCCACCTCGTCCACGTGGTAGACATCGTCCGGATGCGCGCCGAAGGCGATCTCCATCCCCACCCGCACCGTGCCGTCCACCACCCGGATGCTCGGGATCGCGCCGCGGTAGCGGTCGTAGTACGAATCGAAGATGAGCGCCCGGAGCGGCGCCTCCTCGTTGCCGCGCGGGGCGGGGACCCGGGCCACGATCGCCTCGAGCAGCGCAGGGACGCCGGTCCCCTCCTTGGCGGAGACGGCCAGGATCTCCTCGCGCTTGGCTCCGATCAGGTCCATGATCTCCTGCGCCCGCTTCTCGGGCTCGGCGCCGGGCAGGTCGATCTTGTTGAGAACCGGGATGATCTCGAGCCCTGCGTCCATCGCGAGAAACAGGTTGCTGAGGGTCTGCGCCTGGACGCCCTGCGACGCGTCCACCACGAGGATCGCGCCCTCGCACGCGGCCAGCGAGCGCGAGACCTCGTAGGTGAAGTCCACGTGGCCCGGCGTGTCGATGAGGTTGAGCTCGTAGGTCACGCCGTCCGCCCCGGGGTAGCTCATCCGGACGGCGTTCAGCTTGATGGTGATCCCGCGCTCGCGCTCGAGGTCCATGGTGTCGAGCAGCTGCTCGCGCATCTGGCGCTTCTCGACGGCCCCCGTGGCCTCGATGAGCCGGTCCGCCAGAGTCGACTTGCCGTGGTCGATGTGCGCGACGATGCAGAAGTTGCGAATGCGGGCCTGTGACATGGCGGGAATATAAGGGCAGGCGGACAGGCGGGCAGGCGGGCAGGCGAGGCGGTCAGGCGGTCAGGCGGTCAGGCGGTCAGGCGGTCAGAGGTGTGTTACTCTTAGCGCCGTGAGAAATCCAGATGCCGACCTGAGCGCCGACGCGACTGTCCGACCGTCTGACCGTCCGACCGCCCGACCGCCCGCCCGCCTGTCCGCCGCCGACGCGGGCATGCTCGTGGTCTGCCTGATCTGGGGCATCAACTTCAGCGTGACCAAGCTCGCCATCAGCGAGATTCCGCCGCTGCCGTTCACGGCGATCCGGTTCGCGCTCGCGAGCCTGCTCCTCTGGCTCGTGCTGCGGGCCACGGAGGGCCGGGTCGAGCTGCCCGCCGGCGACGTGCGCCGGCTGGTGGTCCTCGGGGTCGTGGGCAACACCTGCTACCAGCTCGCCTTCATCCTCGGTCTCACCCGGACCAGCGCGACCAACAGCTCGCTCATCCTGGCGACGGTCCCGACCGTCGTCGCCATCGTCGCCGGGCTCCTTGGCCTCGAGCGGATCACGTTGCGGATGTGGTGGGGCATCGCGCTGGGGACGCTCGGCGTGGTGCTGGTCATCGCCGCCAGCGGCGTCGAGTACTCCACCGGCACGATCGCGGGCGACCTGCTGACCGTGCTGGCCGTGGTCTGCTGGGCGGGCTACACCGTCGGGCTCCGGACGCTGCCGGTCGGCTTCACTCCGCTCCGCGTCACCACCGTCACGACGATCGCCGGGATGCCGGGACTGGTGCTGGTGGGGTTGCCGGGACTGCTGCGGCTGGAGTGGAGCGCGGTGCCGGGCACGGCCTGGGCCGCGCTTGCCTACGCGACACTGCTCTCGCTCGTGGTTGCGTACCTGCTCTGGAATCGGAGCGTGCAGGCGATGGGAGGGACCCGGACGGCGATCTACATGTGCGTGACGCCGCTCGTGGCGGTCGGCGCGGCCTGGGTCATGCTCGGCGAGCATGCGCGGCCGCTCCAGGGGGTGGGCGCGGTGCTGATCGTCGCGGGGGTGCTGCTGACTAGGTGGTGAGCTCCTCCAGCCGCGCCATCGCCCGCCGCAGGTGCGGGATCACGATGCTTCCGCCCACCACCAGGCCCACCGAGAAGATCTCCAGGAACTCCTCCCGCGTGACGCCCGCCTCGTGACAGCGGATGACGTGATACGTCACGCAGTCGTCGCACCGGAGCACGAGGGAGGACACCAGCCCGAGCATCTCCTTCGTCTTCACGCCCAGCGCGCCGGCCTCGTAGGTCCTGCTGTCGAGCGCGAAGAAGCGATTGATCGTCAGATGCCCCGCGCCGAGGATGAGATCGTTCATCCGCGAGCGGAACGCGTTGAAATCCGAGATGGTGTCGGTCATGTCAATGGGCGTCAGGCTCGTCCACGATGGAGTGGTAGCTCTCCGGATTCCACTTGGGCCGCGCGTCGGCGTCGCCGACCTGGCGCCCCAGGAAGTACAGCAGCCGGAGGATGCGCGATTCCTTTTCGGCGTCGATCTTGTCCGGCGAGTCGGACGGCTGGTGGTAGTCGGGATGGACCCCGTTGAAGAAGAACAGGATGGGGACGCCCTTCCGGGCGAAGTTGTAGTGGTCGGACCGGAAGTAGAAGCGCTCCTCGGGCCAGCGGTCGTCGATCGCGGTCATGCCCAGCTCGGGGTGCGCCCGGTTGACGCGCTCGAGCGTGGCGCCGAGATCGGAGTGCTCCTTCCCGATCGCCACGATCGTGTCCGGCCAGTTGCGCCCGATCATGTCGATGTTGATGTCCGCCACGATCCGGTCGACCGGCACCGGCGGGTGCTCGCTGAAGTAGCGGCTGCCCCAGAGCCCCTTTTCCTCGCCGCTCACGGTGAGGAAGATGATCGACCGCCGGGGCCGCGCGCCCGGCCGGCTGAACGCCTCCGCCAGCTCGATCACACCCGTCGTGCCCGACGCGTCGTCGTCCGCGCCGTTGTTCACGCTGTCCGGCAGGCCCGGCGTGACGCCGATGTGGTCCATGTGCGCCGAGAAGACGAGGTACTCGCGCTTGAGCGCGGGATCGCTGCCCTCGAGGATCCCCACGGTGTTCGGCGCCGTGAGCGACGAGAGCACCGAGTCCTTGAGCTCGAGCCGTGCCCGGAGCGCCGGCAGCTCCCGGAAGACCGGTGCGGTATCCGCCCGCGTGGCTCGGAGGTCCACGCCCGCGGCGCGGAGGGCGGGCGCCACCGCGGCCTCGCTGACCTCGAGGAACGGAGGACTCGCGAGCCGGAGGTCGACCGTCGTCCGCGCGGGCATGACCCGGGGAATCCGGGACGCAAAGGTCTCGGGCTCGAGGTCGGAGATCAGCAGGACCGCCTTCGGGCGCCGCGAGCCGGAGGGCGCGCGTCACCCGGGTGGCGCGCTCGGTCGGCAGGGCGCCCGCGCCGGGAGCGTAGACCACGATCCGGCCGCGGAGCGCCATCCGGCTCACGTCGTCGGGGTCGAGCGTGCCGCCCACGAGCACCGCCGTGCCCGCCAGCGGTGCCGCCGGCACGGCCCCCTGGACGTAGCGCGCCGTCCGGTCGAACCGGGCGATCGCCTCGGTGCCGCCTGACGAGAGCACGACGCGCGACGCCGCCGGCTCGAACCGGCGGCGCGTGATCGGATAGCGCTGGAACCAGCCGCCCCCGTCTCCACCCGGACGCAAGCCGAACCGCCGGAACTGGTCCGCCACGTAGCGCGCGGTCAGGTCCAGACCGCGGCTCGGCGTGTCGCGGCCGAGCATCGAGTCGTCGGCGATGACGCCGATGTGCCGCGCGACGTCGCCGGCGGTGATGGTCGCGGCGGCCCGCTCCCGCGGCGGCGCGGTCTGGGCGCGGAGCGGCCCCGCCGCGAGGGCGAGGCCGAGGACGAGCGAAATTCGCATGCGGGGGAGTATAGCGGAGTGGCCGGACTCAGGGGCGGCGGCGGCGCAGCTCCGGCTCGCCGGTGCTCTGGGGCGCTTCCCTCGCGGGACGGAGGCCCTCGGGCGACTCGCGCGCGCTGTCGTCGCGCTCGCGACCCTGCTCCCGCCGCCGCTCCACCCGGCGCCGCTCGTCGATCAGCGGGCGCGCCGGAGAGAGCTCGGGCGTGGGCTCGCGGTCGCGGGTGCGGAGGGAAGGCAGTCGCGGCGCGGGCACCGATCCCCGGCCGCCCACGTCTTCGCTGGTCCGGCCGGGGTCGTCGTCGCCGCGGCGGCGGCCGGGCTCGCCCCGGCTCAGCGCGGGACGACGGGGATCGGCGTCGCGGAACACGAAGCGCGGGCCCGGATGGGCCGGGCGGTCGGCCACGACGTTGCGTCCGCCGTAGCGGTACGGGTAGAAGCGCGGGTCGTCCCGGACGACGACCCGGTAGCGCGTGCACGAGGCGCGGTAGGGGTCCCACTCGCTGTAGCTGGCGTACGCATGGCAGTCGTAGCAGACGAAGCGCGGGTAGTCGTAGTGCCGGTCGACGTAGTACGGTGCGATGTCGTAGTCGTAGTCCCCGTCGGGCGCGATCCGGGCGGCCAGATCGGTGAGCCGCACGTAGGGATCGCCCTGGATGCGGCCGCCGTCGATGAGTCGGTAGTCCCAGTAGTCGCCGCGGGTGATGTCCCGGAAATCGAACGGCTCGCCGGCGGCGATCGCGAACAGGTATCCCACGCCCGGATCGTCATCCACCTGGAAGGAGCGGCCACCCCGGCTGCCGGTGACCTCGAGCTCGTCCTGGTCGCGGACGTAGGTGTCGGTCCAGGGCTCGCGAGGGAAGAGCACCCGGAGTCGTCCGTCGGTATCGACCCGGAACACCGTGACGTAGGAGGGCTCGTCGACGCTGATGTAGACCCGGGCGCCCTCGCCGCGGCGGTAGGGCTCGTCCCGGTCGCTCCAGACCGTGACCCGGCCCGCCGACGGCCGGTGGGCGGCGGGCGGCGTGCTGTCGATGGTCGTGGGGCGGGGGTGCGGGAGGCCGGCGAGCACCAGCCATCCCAGCGTGACGAGCATGAACCCTCCGGACGGTTTCAGGCGTATCCGTCATTCGGCAGCAGGTGGTGTGCCACGGCTTGGCGCCGGCATAAGGTGGGTGGGGGTAAAGTGTTGGCGGTGGGGCGGGCGGGGCGGCGGCCGGGAAGCGTCCGGCGGGCGGGACGGTCGCTCCTCCCAGCTGTCATCCTGAGCGGAGCGAAGGATCGGGTAGGTGGCGCGGGTGAGGCTCCGAGCATCACTCGCAGGCGTGGGCCGATCCTTCGCTCCGCTCAGGATGACGGCTGCAGGCAGCCCGCGAGCGACTGCCGGCCGGATTGCCTCCACCCCCCCACTCCCCTACGATTGAAGGCTGCATGAATCGCCCCGCATCGTCCCCGGCCCGCTCCCGACTGGACCTGCTCGACCCCTTCGAGGTCTCCAAGCTCGGCGGGCTCGAAGTGGTCACCGAAGGTGTCGTCGAAGGCTTTCTCAGCGGCCTGCACCGGTCGCCCCGACGCGGCTTCTCCGTCGAGTTCGCCGAACACCGCATGTACCAGGCGGGCGACGAGCTGCGCTACGTCGACTGGAAGATCCTGGGCCGTAACGACCGCCTGTACGTGAAGCAGTTCGAGGAGGAGACCAACCTCCGGGCGATGGTGGTGTGCGACGCGAGCCGGTCGATGGCCTGGACCGGAGACCCCGAGTCCCGGCTCTCCAAGCTCGCCTACGCGCAGCGGCTGATCGCCGCGCTCTCCCTGATCCTGCTCCGCCAGCGGGACGCGACCGGCCTCATCACGTTCGACGACGACGTGCGCACCGTTCTGCCACCCGCGCGCCCGCCTGAGCCACTGGCGGCAGCTCCTGGGCACCCTCGGCGCGCTCGAGGCGGGACAGGGCACGGCGGCCGAGCCCGCGCTCCGGCGGGTGGTGAAACAGCTCCGCCGGCGCGGCCTCGTCGTGTTCGTCTCGGACCTGCTCCTCGACCGCGACCTGGCGCTCAAGGCGCTCCGCTTCCTCCGGCACCGCGGCCACCAGGTGCTCGTCCTCCATCTCATGGACCCGGCCGAGGTGGCGCTCGGCGGGCCGGCCGAGGCGCGATTCGAGGACCCGGAAACCCGGGCCGCGGTCGTGCTCCGTCCGCGAGACTGGGCCGGGGCCTATCGGGACACGGTCCGCACGGTGGTGCACGAGTGGCGCCTCGCCTGCCGCCGCCACGGCATCCGCTACCACCGCGTCACGACCGACACTCCCTACGGCATCGTGCTCCGCGAGGCACTCGCGCCGTCGCCGCGGGCGGCATGATCGGATTTCTTCACCCGTGGGCGCTGGCCGGGCTCGCAGCCGCGGCGATCCCCGTCCTCCTCCATCTGCTGGCCCGCCGAGAGCCGCCGACCGTCGTGTTCCCGGCGGTCCGCTACCTCATCACCACCACGCGCGAGCACCAGCGCCGCCTCAAGCTGCAGCACCTCCTGCTCCTGCTCTTCCGCACGCTCCTCATCATCGCCCTCGTGCTCGCCGCGGCCGGGCCCACGCTCCCGCGGAGCGGCGTGGCCGGACACGCGCCCAGCGCGCTCGTGCTCGTGGTGGACAACTCGCCGAGCAGCGGGGCGGTGGTGAGCGGGACCGCGCGGCTGGCCCAGCTCCAGGCGGCGGCGCGACGGGTGCTCGCCCGCGCCACGCCGGACGACGCGCTCTGGCTCCTCACGGCGGACGGACTGCCGCGCCGGGGTGACCGCCAGGCACTGCTCGACCAGGTGGCGGCGCTGCCGGTCTCCTCCCGCCGGCTGGATCTCGGCGCCGCGCTCGGCCTGGCCGGGGAGGTCCTCGCCGCCGAGTCGCGACCGGGCGAGATCGCGCTGCTCACCGACTTCCAGGCTACCGCGGTCTCCCCGGCCGACGTCCGCGTGCCGCTCGTGGTGGGCCGGCCGGACGAGCCGCCGCCCGCCAACGTCGGGATCGGACGGCTCGAGACCGGCCCGCAGCCGTGGGGTGCCGATGGCGGGCGGCTCACGGTGTCCCTGGTTGGTGACTCCGGCGGCGGCACCCCGGTGAGCGCGCGGCTGGGCACGCGGCCGGCCCGGCAGGCGCTGGCGCGCGTCGGCGGCGCGGCGGTGCTGGCGATCCCGGGCGTCTCGAGCGGATGGTGGAACGCCGACGCGGAGCTCGATCCCGACGAGCTTCGGATCGACGATCGTCGCGTGGGCGTCGTGCGCGTGGCGCCGGTGGCGCGGGTGAACTGGGATGCCGCCAGCCGATACGTCGCGGCGGCGTGCGAGGTGCTCGAGGCCAACCGCCGGATCGGGCGCGGCAGCGAGGTGACCCTCGGCCGGCTGGCGCCGGGCAGCTCGATCGTTCAGCCGCCGGAGGACGGGGCGGCCATCGGCGCGCTCAACCGCGCGCTCGCCGCGCGTGGCGTGGCGTGGCGCTATGGCGCGCCGGTGCTCGAGCCCGCGATGACCGACAGCGGGCCGCTCGTCGGGCGCGTCCGGGTGCTCCGGCGGTACCAGCTGCAGCCGGCCGAGAGCGGGCGCACCGGCGTGCTCGCCACCGCGGGCGGCGCCCCGTGGCTGGTGCGGACGGGGGACGTCGTGCTGCTCGGGAGCCGGCTCGATCCGGCGTGGACCGACCTGCCCGTCTCGGCGGGGTTCATGCCGTTCATGGACGCGCTGGTCAACCGGATCGCGCGCGGCGAAGTGTCCCTCGCCGACGGCGCTCCCGGCGACGCGGTGGCGCTTCCCGACCAGGTCTCCGAGGTGCGCCAGGGCGAGCGGGACTGGCGGGTCGAAGGCGGCGGCACGTTCCGGCCGGCCGAGCCGGGAGCGTACTACCTCGTGGCGGGCGCGGACACGGTCGGCGCGATCACGGCGAACATCGACCCGCGCGAGTCGCGGCTCGCGCCGGCCAGCGACGCGCAGGCGCGGCGGCTCTGGCGTGGCGTCCGGCTGGTCGCGCTGGCCGACGCGGGTGACGCCACCTTCAGCTCCGCCGCGCGCGGCGACCTCCGCGGGCCGCTCCTGTGGGCCGCGCTGCTGCTCGGCTTGGCCGAGATGGCGCTGGCGAGCCTCTGGCGCCGGGAGCCGGGATGAAGCTCCGCCCGGTGCTCGAGGCGTTCGGCCGGTCGCCGGCGGCGGTGGACCTGGCCAACCGGCTGCCGGCGCGCGCGGAGGCGCTCCGGCTCGGCGGCCTGCACGGCTCGAGCGGTGCCGTGCTGGCGGCCTGGCTCGCGGCGCGCTTTCCCCAGCGCCTGCTCACGATCGTGGCGCCCACGCCGGGCGAGGCCGAGCGGTGGCTCACCGATCTCGCCCATCTGACCGACGAGGGCGTCGCGCTCTACCCGCAGCGCGAGGGGCTCGGCGAGGACGAGCCCCACTACGAGATCGCCGGCGAGCGCGCCGAGACGATCGAGGCGCTGCTGCAGGGCCGGCTCCGGGTGCTGGTGACGACGTCGCGCGCCACCGCCGAGCGGACGATGATGCCGGCCGCGCTCGAGCGGCTCCGGCTCCGGATAGCCACGGGGGAGCGCCGCCCGCCGGGCGACGTGGCGCAGACGCTCGAGCGGATGGGCTACCGCCGGGTGCCGACGGTGACCGAGGTCGCCGAGTTCAGCATCCGCGGCGGCATTCTCGACGTGTACGGCTTCGGGATGGCGGCGCCGGCGCGGATCGAGTGGTGGGGCGACGACGTGTCGTCCATCCGCGGGTTCGACCTGACGACGCAGCGCTCGCTGCAGGAGCTGAGCGAGATCACCATCCTGCCGATCACGACGGCGGGGGTGCGGGAGGAGGCGGATGCGTCGAGACCGCGGCCGTCGAGACCGCTGCCGTCATCCTGAGCCCTTCGACAAGCTCAGGGCAGGCTCCGCAGACGAAGGAGCCAGCGCCTGAGGCATGGCCCCTTCGCTCCACTCAGGGTGACTCTAACGGCCGCCCACTGCGGCGCACGCTGCTCGAGCTGCTGCCCTCCGATACCATCCTCATCGAGGAGGCCGCCGGCCCCGACCGGGACGAGGTGCAACGCGCCTGGAACGAGGCGAAGCACCACCTCGAGGTGGCCCGGCGGCTGGGCGAGGATGTGCCGAGCCGCGAGGACATCCTGGACGCGCCCGAGGCATGGAGCGCGCGGCTGGCGGGCTTTCCGCGGCTCCTGCTTCGCGACGAGCGGGTGGACCTGCAGTTCGGCTTCTTCCCGCCGGAGAAGATCGACCGCGACCTGAACCGGTTGCGCGCCTTGCTCGGCGGCTCGCCGCCGACCCTCATCCTGTGCGACAACGAGGGCCAGCTCGAGCGGCTCGAGGAGCTGCTGGAGGAGGGCGGACGCGGCGTGCGGGCCACGCTCGCGATCGGCGCGCTCGACGGCGGCTTCGTCATGCCGTCGCTCCGGGTGCTCACCGACCACGAGATCTTCCGCCGGGCCCGCCGGCTGCGCCGTCCGCGCCGCTACCGCCAGGCCGCCCCCTCCGCCGCCACGGGAGCGCTGGTCGAGGGCGACTACGTCGTGCACCTCGAGCACGGGATCGGCATCTACCGCGGGATCCAGACGATCACGGCCGGCGAGTCGACGCTCGAGGTGGCCATCGTCGAGTACGAAGGCGGCGACCGGCTCAACGTCCCGCTCTACCGCCTCGACCAGGTCGAGCGGTATCGCGCGGCCGGCGAGGATGGCGACCGGCCGCCGCCGCGGATCCACCGGCTGGGCGGCTCGTCCTGGGCCCGCGTCCGCGAGAAGACCCGCCACGCGATCAAGCAGATGGCCGCGGAGCTGCTCGAGCTCTACGCCCGGCGGACCGTCACCGGCGGCTACGCGTTTCCGCCCGACCAGCGCTGGCAGCGAGAGCTCGAATCGAGCTTCCTCTACGAGGACACGCCCGACCAGCGGAAGGCCACCGAAGAGGTGAAGGCCGACATGGAGCGGCCCCGGCCCATGGACCGGCTGCTCGTGGGCGACGTCGGCTACGGCAAGACCGAGATCGCGGTGCGGGCCGCGTTCAAGGCGGTGCAGGGCGGCAAGCAGGTGGCGGTGCTGGTGCCGACGACGATCCTCGCGGAGCAGCACGGCCGCACCTTCATCGAGCGGCTGGCCGATTTCCCCGTGACGATCGAAGTGCTCTCGCGCTTCCGGACGGCCAAGGAACAGCGGGCGGCACTGGAGCGGCTCGCGGCGGGGCAGATCGACGTCATCATCGGCACCCACCGGCTGCTGTCGAAGGACGTCCTGTTCAAGGACCTCGGGCTGCTGGTCGTCGACGAGGAGCACCGCTTCGGCGTGAAGCACAAGGAGCGGCTCAAGGCGCTCCGGCTCTCGGTGGACGTGCTGACGCTCACCGCCACGCCGATTCCCCGGACGCTCCATCTCTCCCTCGCCGGCCTCCGCGACCTCACCCTGATCGAGACGCCTCCACGCGACCGCTCGCCGATCCTGACCTTCGTGGAGCCGTGGGACGATCCGCTGCTCGAGGAGGCGTTCGCCCGGGAGACCGACCGCGGCGGGCAGGTCTTCATGGTCCACAACCGGATCGAGACGATCGACACGATCGCGGCCAAGGTGCAGTCGCTCGCGCCGCGCGCCCGGATCGGCGTGGCGCACGGGCAGATGGCGGCGGAGGAGCTGGAGGCGGTGATGCAGCGGTTTGTGGCCGGCGAGGTGGACATCCTCGTCTCCACGATGATCGTGGAGTCGGGCCTCGACGTGCCCAACGCCAACACCATGGTGGTGCACGACGCCCATCGCTTCGGCCTGGCCCAGCTCTACCAGCTCCGGGGCCGGGTGGGACGGAGCCACCGGCGCGCCTACTGCTACCTGCTGGTGCCCGACACGATCGACGCCGACGCGGAGGAACGCCTGAAGGTGCTCGAGCATCATACCGATCTCGGGGCGGGCTACCGGATCGCGCTCAAGGACCTCGAGCTCCGGGGCGCCGGCAACCTGCTCGGCGCCGAGCAGTCGGGGCACGCCCAGGCCGTCGGGTTCGACCTCTACATGCGCTGGCTGGAGGAGACGGTGAAGTCGCTCCGTGGCCAGGGCAAGACGGAGCAGCCGGCGCCGCCGGACGTGGTGCTCGACCGGCCGGCGCATCTGCCGGACGCGTTCGTGGAGGACGACGACGTGAAGCTGGACCTCTACCGGCGACTGGCGCGAGCCACGTCGTCTGGCGACATTGATGGGCTCCGAGATGAACTGCGCGAGCGCTTCGGGCCGTTGCCGGTAGAGGCCGAGACATTGCTCGACATGGCGCGGCTTCGCGCCCTGGGAGCGGTGCTCGGCCTCCAGCACGTGCTGGTGCGAGGCGACGAGGCGCGGCTCACCTATCGGGCCGGGACGAACCCGCGGCTCGCGGGGCTCACCTCGGCGCTCGACGACGTGCAGCTCGCCGCCGAAGTGCGGCGGACCATGCCGCTCTCGCTCCGGCTGCTCCGGCTCGGCGGGGAACCGATCGTGCCCGCACTGGTGCGGGCACTCAAGGCGGCGGTGAAGTAACCCTTTCTGGAGATGTCATGCGACGTAACGTGATCCTCGCGGCGGGCCTGGCGCTCGGCCTCGTCGGCTGCGGCAACTTCCGCGACCTCTTCTCGGCCCACGCCGACGTGGCAGCGGAGGCCGCCGGCCAGCAGCTCCCGTCGCCGCGGCTCGCGCAGATCCTGAACTCGGGCGGGAAGGGGGTCAAGGTCAACCGCGAGACCGCCGACTTCATCGCCAACGTGTGGATCGACTACGCGCTGTTCGGGCAGGCGGTGGCCGAGCGCAAGCTGCCGGTGGACTCGGTCAGCGTCGCCGAGGCGATGTGGCCCGAGATCTCCGAGCTCAAGGGCACCCACTGGCACGACAGCCTGATGGCGCGCCGGGGCTCGGTGAGCGAGGCGTCGGTGGACAGCCTCTACAAGGCTCCCGACGTCCGCGTGCTGCAGCACATTCTGTTCGCCGCGCGGTCGCAGACCGACACCGCCCAGAAGACCGCGGCCAAGCGGAAGGCCGAGGCCACGCTGGCACGGATCCGGAAGGGCGCGAGCTTCGACACGCTCGCCTCCGAGCTCTCCGAGGATCCAGGGAGCAAGGCCGACGGCGGCTACCTGCCGCCGAGTCCGCGGGGGCGGTTCGTGCCGGCGTTCGACAGCGCGGCGTGGGTGCTCGCGCCCGGCCAGGTGAGCGGCCTGGTGGAGACACCGTTCGGCTTCCACATCATCAAGCGGCCCACGCTGGCCGAGGCGCACGAGCACCTCGTCGACTATCTCCAGGAGCGGGTGGGCGTGCGGCTCGACTCGATGTACATGGACAGCCTGGCCTCCGCCCACAAGATCGAGGTGCTGTCCGGGGCGCCGGCGGCAATGCGGGCGGCCGCCGAGTCGCCGGAAGAGAGCCGGAAGTCGGACAAGGCGATCGTGAAGTTCACCGGCGGCGAGCTCACCGTGAGGGACTATCTCCGGTGGGTCCGCGCGCTGCCGCCGCAGTACACCTCGCAGCTCCGCGAGGCCAACGATACGATGCTCACCAGGTTCGCCCGGATCCTCGCCCAGAACGTGCTGCTGCTGCGTGAGGCCGACCAGAACAAGATCGCGATCTCGCCGATCGAGTGGGCGTCGCTCAAGCAGCCGCTACGAGAGCCAGCTCGACACGCTCCGGACCGAGATGGGGCTGCAGGACGGGGACGTGACCGACTCGTCCATCGCGCCGGCCGAGCGGAGGAAGGTGGCCGGGCTCAAGGTCGAGCGATATTTCGACCAGCTCATCGACGGCAAGGCGCGCCTCCGGCCGCTGCCGTCGGCGCTCGCCACGCTGCTCCGCGACCGGCTGCCGTATGCCGTCCACGACGCCGGCGTGAACCGGGCCGTCGAGCTGGCGATGGAGCAGAAGGACAAGGCGGCTTCCCAGGCGCCGAAGAATCCGATGCAGCGCGCACCCGGCGGGCCGCCGGTGCCGGGCCTGCCCCAGGCGCCAGGTTCCACGCCCGGGTCCGCGGCGCCCGGCGCGCCGGCCCCGAGCGCTGGAGCAACCGCGCCGACCACCGCGGCTCCCACGCCGGCTCCCGGCGCCCCGGCGCAGCCCGGGAACCGTCCGTGACGCTCGAGCTGGCGCCGCAGCCTGCTGTTCGCCGCACTGGCGCTGGTCGCGCCGGTCGCCGGCGCGGGTCTCGCGGCGCAGGACTCGGCCGGCGTGACCGCTCCGCCCGCCGCGCCGCCCGCCGCCGATTCAGCGGCACCGGCGCCCGGGCCGGCTCCGCTCGGAGGACCCGCGACCGAGGCGCACTCGGACGGCCCGATCGTGGTCGACCGGGTCGTGGCCATCGTGGGCAACCGCCCCGTCCTCGCCTCACAGGTGGACGAGGAGGTCTTCTCGCGCCAGTCGCAGGGTCAGTCTCCCCCGAAGGATCCCGACTCCCTCGCCGCGCTCCGGAAGCAGGTCGTCGCGTCGATCGTCGACGAGGAGCTGCTGGTCCAGCAGGCGCAGCGCGATACCGCCATCAAGGTCACCGACCAGGAGATCGCGGACGGCGTCGAGCAGCAGGTCCGGAAGGTCCGCGGCAATTTCACATCGGAAGTCGACTACAAGAACGAGCTCAAGCGGGCCGGCTTCGGCACGCCCGAGGAGTACCGGCGCTGGCTGACGGACCAGCAGCGGCGGGCGGCGTTCCAGAATCGGCTGATCGAGAAGCTGCGGGCAGACGGCAAGCTCAAGCCTGTCTCGCCCACCGAGCAGGAGATGCGGGCGTACTTCAACGAACAGAAGGGCGCCCTCGGCAACCGCCCGGCGACGCTCTCCTTCCGGCAGATCGTCATCGCCCCGCGTCCGGCGCCCCAGGCCAAGGCGCGCACGCGGGCGCAGGCGGACTCGATCGTGCTCGAGCTCAGGCGCGGCGCCGACTTCGCCACCGCCGCCAAGCGGTTCTCGCAGGACCCGGGATCCAAGGATCAGGGCGGCTCGCTCAACTGGTTCCGGCGCGGGGTGATGGTGCCGGAGTTCGAGCGGGTGGCGTTCGCGCTCCGGCCGGGCGTGGTCTCGGATCCGGTCGAGTCGCCGTTCGGGTATCACATCATCCAGGTCGAGCGGGTGCAGCCGGGCGAAGTGCAGGCGCGGCACATCCTGCTCATCCCGGACATCGACTCGGTCCACGTGGACAGCGCGCGGGCGCTCGCCGACTCGGTTCGCGCGCCTCGTTCTCCGCGGCGCGCCGTTCGACTCGCTGCAGCGGGCGCTGCACGACCCGTCGGCCGAGAAGCAGGCGGACAATGTGCCGGCGGACAAGCTGCCCGAGGCCTACGCCAAGGCATTCGGCGACGCCGACTCCGGCGCGGTGGCGCCGGTGTTCTCACTGCCCGGCGCGGGCACACGCGAGCAGTTCGTGGTCGCGCAGATCACCGGCACGGCGGCCGCCGGGCGACATCCGCTACGAGGACGTGCGCGACCGGATCCGCGACCAGCTCGGCCAGCAGCTCGCCATCCGGCGGTACATCGACCGGCTGCGTAGCGCGACCTACGTGGAGATCCGGTCATAGCGACGCGCCTCGCCATCACGCTGGGGGACCCGCGCGGAATCGGTCCCGAGATCACCGCGCGCGCGCTGGCGGAGCCGGTGGCGGCGGAGATCACGGTGGTGGGGGCGGAGGACCAGATCGCGGCGATTCCCGCGGCACGGCGGCATCGGCGTGGGAACGTGGGGGCTGGGGAGCGGCGAGCGGGCCGAGGATCGGGCTCGAGTGATCCGGGCGGGGCGAATCGCCGGGCACGCGGTGGAGACAGCGGTGAAGCTGGCGCTGCAGGGCGAGGTGGACGCGATCGTCACCGCGCCCGGCGCACAAGCACGCCCTCCACCTGGCGGGGTTTCCCTATCCCGGGCACACCGAGTGGCTGGCGAAGCTGGCCGGTGACGTGGACGTGGCGATGATGCTCGCCTCGCCCGAGCTCCGCGTGGTGCTGGTGACGACCCACGTGCCGTTCCGGGATGTGCCGGCGCTCCTGACCGTGGAGCGGGTGACGCGCACCGGCCGCATCACGCAGCGCGCGCTCCGCGAGTGGTTCGGCATCGCCTCACCGCGGCTCGCTGTCTGCGCCGTGAACCCGCACGCCGGCGAGAGCGGCCTGTTCGGCGACGAGGAACAGCGGGTGCTCCGGCCGGCGGCCGAAGCGCTCGGCGCGGCCGGCCCGATCCCGGCCGACACGGTGTTCGTGCGGGCGCTGCGCGGGGAGTTCGACGCGGTGCTCGCGCCCTACCACGATGTGGGGATGACCGCGATCAAGGTCGCCTCCTTCGGCCGAGCGGTGAACGTCACCCTCGGCCTGCCGTTCCCGCGGACCTCGCCGGATCACGGGACGGCGCTCGACATCGCCGGCACCGGGACGGCGGACGCGTCGAGCATGCGGGCGGCTATCGAACTCGCCCTGAAGCTGGGGGGGGCTCCTCGAGGCGCGACATCAGCCCGAGATACGCGTCGAGCTTGAGCTTCTGCGACGCCCGATTCGCCACCAGCACCGCCCCGCACTGCAGCACGGTCTCCCGCTCCACCAGCCCATTCGCCTTGAGCGTGTTGCCCGTATCGACCAGGTCCACGATCCAGTGCGACAGGTTGAGCAGCGGTGCCACCTCGACCGATCCGTTCACCTGGATGATGTCGACCGGGCGGCCCGCGCCACCGAAGTGCGCCTGGGCGAGGCGTGGATACTTGGTGGCCACGCGCGCCGTGATCCCTCCGGGCAGGGCGGGATACGGGGCGTCCGCGGGTGCCGCGACGACCAGCCGGCAGAAGCCGAAACCCAGCTCGAGCGGCTCGAGCACGTCGGCGCCGGTCTCGCGGAGCACATCGGTGCCAGTGACGCCGAGGTCGGCCGCGCCCGACTCCACGTAGACGGGCACGTCGCCCGGCTTGACCACCAGGAACTCGATTCCCGGGTCGCTCGACGGGATGAGCAGCCGGCGGCCCGCGTCCGCGGCGGGTGCGGCACCGGCCCGGCGGAAGCGCTCGACCGACGGCTCGTACAGCCGGCCCTTGGCGAGCGCCACGCGGAGCCGGGTCATCGCGGCACTTCGGCGATGGTGTCGAGGTCGAGCGACACGCCGACCGCGGGCATCGGCCGGCCGAATCGCGCCATCAGCTCGTCGTAGCGGCCGCCGGCGCCGGCGGCGCGGCCGGTGCCGGCGACGTAGACCTCGAAGTGGACGCCGGTGTAGTACTCGAGGCCACGCACCTCGCCCAGATCGTAGACCACGTGCGCCCGCTCGTCGGCGGTGAGCGCCGCGTCGAGCGCCAGCAGGTGCTCGAGCCCGGGTGCCGCCGCGCGTGGCGCAAGGCCGAGCGCCCCGGTGAGCGCCTCCCGCCGTCCGATGACGAACGGCAGGGCGGTGAGCGTGGCCGCGTCGCCGGTGGCACCGGCCAGCGCGCGGCAGAGACTGCCACGGTCCTTGCGGTCGATCCAGCGGCGCACGTCGGCGCGGAGCTCCTCGTCGAGTGCGGCGATCCCCGGCGCGAGCACGCCCACGTGGCCCAGGTTGACCTGGAAGTCCTGCAGGCCGGCGGCCCGGACCAGCGCGATCGTGAGGCGGACGATCTCGATGTCGGCCGCGAGATCGCCCTGGCCAAGCAGCTCGGCGCCGACCTGCAGCATCTCGCGCGGGCGGCCGCCGCGCTCGGGCTCCTGACGGTACACCGTGCCGGAGTAGCAGAGGCGAAGCGGCCGGTCCGCCGCGCTGAACGTAGTGGCGGCGACGCGCGCGAGGCTGGCGGTGAAGTCGTAGCGGAGCGCGAGGATTCTGCCGTCGCGGTCCGGGAAGCGAATCAGCCGCTCGGCGACGCCCGGCCCGCCGGCCCGGAGGAAGGTGTCCTGGTACTCGAGCGTCGGCGGGATCAGCTCCTCGTACGCCGCGCGCTCGAGCACCGCCATCGTCGCGCGCTGGAGCTGGCGGCGGCGGCGGGCGGCCTCGCCGGTGAGGTCGAGTGCCCCGGGCGGGGTGATGGCGAGCTGCGAGGGAAGCATGGGGCGGGAAGGTAACGCCGCGCGGCGGGACGGCGCGAGCCTCTCAGACGGCGGCCGCGAGCACCTCGCGGACCTTGCGGGCGAGCTGGTCCGCGGTGAACGGCTTCTCGAGCAGCGCGCCGGCGGCAGCCAGCTCGCCGTTCCGGTCCACCGCCTCGGGCGCATAGCCGGTGATGAACAGCACCTGCATTGCCGGCCGACTCGACGCCAGCCGCTCGGCGAGCAGCAGGCCGCTGATCCCGGGCATGACCAGGTCGCTCACCAGCAGGTGGATCGGCTCCGCCATGGCATCGGCGACCACGAGCGCCGCTTCGGCGTGCGGGCGCTTCCACGACGCGGTAGCCTTTGGCGCGGAGCGCGCGGCACACGAGGTGGCGCACGGCGTCCTCGTCCTCGACCACCAGCACCGTCTCGGAACCGCCGGGCACCGGCGGCTCGGTCGCGGCCGGCGTGCCCGCGGCGCCGGCGGTGGCCTCCGCACGCGGCAGGAAGACCGTGAAGGTGCTGCCCTCGCCCGGGCGCGACGCGACCTGGATCTGTCCACCGCTCTGGCGCACGATGCCGTACACGGTGGCGAGGCCCAGGCCCGTGCCGCGGCCCAGCTCCTTGGTGGTGAAGAATGGCTCGAAGAGATGCGCCAGCACGTGGTCGTCCATGCCGATGCCGGTGTCGCTCACGCTCAGCGCGACCAGCGGGCCGCCGAGCGGCAGGCCCTCCGCGGAGGCCGCGGCGAGCCCGGCGCCGCTCACGTTGGCGGTCGTGAGCGTGAGCGTGCCGCCGGCGGGCATGGCGTCGCGCGCGTTGACGCCGAGGTTGGCGATCACCTGCTCGAGCTGCCCCGGATCGGCGATCACGTCGCCCAGCGACGGGTCGAGGTGGAGCTGGATGGCGATCTGCTCACCCACCACGCGCCGGAGCATGGCGCCCATCTCGTGCACGATCGTGTTGAGGTTCACCTGCCGCGGCTGCAACACCTGCTTCCGGCTGTAGGCCAGGAGCTGGCGCACGAGCCCGGCCGCCCGGTGGGCCGCGCGGCTGATCTCCTGCAGATCTTCCCGCCGCGAATCGAACGCGGCGGTGTCGGCCAGCAGCAGCTCGGTGCTGCCCAGGATGGCCGTGAGCAGGTTGTTGAAATCGTGCGCGATGCCGCCGGCGAGCTGGCCGACCGCTTCCATCTTCTGGGCCTGTCGGAGCTGGTCCTCGAGGTTCTTCCGGTCGGTGAAGTCCCGGAGGTACGCCAGCAGCGAGACCGGCCGCCCATGGGCGTCGGGGACGACCGAGAGGTTGAGATACATCCAGAGCACGCGGCCGTCGGCCCGCGGCCAGCGGGTCTCGAGGTCCACGCTCTGGGTCTCGCCCGCCACGAGCCGATCCCGCCCGGCGCGCTCGGCGGCGACGTCGTCGGGGTGCAGAAGCGCGCCCATCGGGGTGCCGAGCAGGCGGGTGTCGTCGACACCGAGCAGCCGGCACAAGCTGGGCGGGACCTTGAGCCAGCGGCCGTCCAGGCTCAGGTGCGCGGTCATCACCAGCGCGAACGCCTCGGTCCGCGCGAGCTGCTCCCGGCTCTCCACCAGCTCGTGCTCGATCCGGAGCCGCTCGATCGCGCCGCCGCAGTGGTCGGCGAGCTCCTGGAGCGTCGCGAGCGACTCGTCGTCGTAGGCGTCCGTGGCATAGCTCTGGATGGAGACGATGCCGGTCGGACGCTCGCCATAGCGGATCGGCACGAACATCAGCGAGCAGGATCGACGGCCGGTGTCGCCGAAGGCGACGAGTCCGTCGGTGGGCTCTGCGGTGGGTCGGAGAATCAGGATGGCACCCTCGCGGAGAACGCGCGCAAACATCGGCCCGGGCGTAGTCTGTGCGTAGGCCGGCGGCACGTCGACGGGCGACCCGTCGTCGAGGGAGTCCATGGTAAGGACGTCCTGGACCTGGTTGGTCTCCGGATCGTACAGATCGAGCGAACAGGCATCCCAGCCGATCAGCTCCTGCGCCACGCCGACGATGATGCGGGCCGCCTCCTCGGGGGTCCGGGCCGCGCTCAGCCGCCGGCTCACCTCGAAGAACGCCGCCCGCTGGCGCTCGGCGCGGCGGTGCTCGGCCGATTCCCAGCCGCTAGACATGGCCCTTTCCATCGCCCTGCTTCACCTCGGCAGGCGGCGCGGTGTGCAGCCGCAGGCTTTTCACTCGGCGGCCGTCCATCTCCACCACCTCGAAGGTGTGAGGGCCCACCGTGACCCGGTCGCCCGGGCGCGGCAGCCGCCCGAGCTGACCGAAGACGTAGCCGCCGATGGTGGTGTAGTCGGCGTCGTCGAGGGCTGCCTCGTACTGGGAATTGAACTCGGTGATCGGCATCGCCCCGTCGAGCCGCGCGGCGCCGTCGGCGGCGCCGGGCCGGTCCTGCGGATCGTACTCGTCGAAGATGGGGCCGACGATCTCCTCCAGCAGGTCCTCCATGGTGACCAGGCCGGCGGTACCGCCGTACTCGTCGAGCACGACGGCCAGATGGGTCTTGAGCCGCTTCATGTCCGCCAGCACGTCTTCGACCTCGCGGGTCCCGGGAACGAAGAGGGGCGGGCGCATGACCTCGCGCACCGTCGCGTGTGGCCGCGCGCGGAGCGCCGTGAGGATGTCCTTGGCGTGTACCACCCCCACGATCTCGTCGAGCGACTCGGTGTAGACCGGATACCGGGAGCGGCGCGCCACGGCAACCTCGTCGGCCGCTTCCTCGACGGTCAGACTGGAATCGAGGGCGACCATCTGGGTCCGGGGCGTCATCACCTCCTGCGCGGTCTTCTCGCTGAACTCGAAGACCCCCTCGAGCAGCCGCGCATCCCCCTTGAGCAGGCTGCCGCCCTCGGTGCTCTGCTCCACGAGCATCCGGATCTCCTCGGGCGAGTGGAGCCGTTCGTGTTCGCCGGGCGGGGAGACCCGCATGAGGCGAAGCAGCCAGTTGGCGGTCCCGTTGAGGAACGCGATCGGCCAGGCCATGATCCACGCGAACCCCATGAGTGGCGCCGCCACCCAGGTGCTCACCGTCTCGGGATAGAGCAGGGCGAGCGCCTTCGGCACCAGCTCGCCCAGGATGATGTGCAGGATGGTGATGATGATGAAGGCGATGATCGACGCGAGGCCGTGCGTGGCGACGGTCGCCAGCGTGGCCGGCAACCAGCGGAAGCCGCCCACGATCAGCCCTGCGAGCGCGGGCTCGCCGATCCAGCCGAGCCCCAGCGAGGCGAGCGTGATGCCGAGCTGCGTGGCGGAGATGTAGCGGTCGAGCGATTGTACGGCGCGGCGGGCCAGCCTAGCTTTGCCATCCCCCGCCCGGGCCATTTCGTCCAGCCGCGTGCGCCGGGCGCCGACCAGTGCGAACTCGGCCGCCACGAAGAAGGCGTTCGCGAGCACCAGGACGACGACCGAGACCAGTCCGAGACCTATCGCGGGGGAAGCGGCCGATTCCATACGCTTTAAGTGTAGTGCTCCAAAGGTGTTACCGCGAGGTCTCCCAATGATGCGCGTGCTGGCCGTCCCGCCCTTCGAGGCGCTCGACCCGCTGCTTCCCCGTCGCGCCGGCAGCGATCCGGAGACCCGGGAGGCGGTCCGGCGCATCCTGGAGGACGTGCTCGAGCGCGGCGACGAGGCGGTACGCGAATATACCCGCCGGTTCGACGGTGTGGACCTCGGGCCGCGGGAATGGGAGCTCGACTCGACCACCTGGCAAGGGGCCCTGGGCCGCATTGCCCCCGCTCTCCGCGCAGCCCTGACCCTGGCCGTCGACCGCGTGCGCGGGTATCACGAGCACCAGCGGGAGCCCGGGTTCACGCTCGCCGAGGCGGATGGCAGCGTGGTCGGGATGAAGGTGACGCCGCTCGACCGCGTCGGGCTGTACGTCCCCGGCGGCAAGGCGAGCTATCCCTCGTCCGTGGTCATGAACGCGGTGCCCGCGCTGGTGGCCGGCGTGCAGGAAATCGTGGCCGTGGTGCCTCCGCAGGGGGTGACGGACGTCGTGCTCGCGGCCTGCGCGCTCTCGGGGGTGACGCGGATCTTCCGGATCGGCGGAGCGCAGGCGGTAGCCGCCCTCGCCTACGGGACCGCCACGGTGCCGCGGGTGGACAAGATCGTGGGCCCGGGCAACCGCTGGGTGGCGGAGGCCAAGCGGCAGGTGGTGGGGCAGGTGGGGATCGACATGATCGCCGGGCCCACCGAGGTCCTCATCATCGCGGACGCGACCGCGCGCCCGGCGCGGGTCGCGGCGGACCTGATCGCCCAGGCGGAGCACGACGAGGACGCGGTGTGCTGGTGCGTCACGACCGATCCGGCACTGGCCGAGGCGCTGCCGGCGGCACTCGAGAGGGCGCTGGCCACGGCGCCCCGGGCGGCGATCGCGCGGACGGCGCTCGAGCGCAACGGCCTGATCGTTCTGGTGCCGTCGATGCGCGAGGCGATCGAGGTGGCCAACCGCCGGGCACCCGAGCATCTCGAGATCGTGGCGGAGGGCGCCGAGCGCGTGGCGGGCGGTATCCGGCACGCGGGCGCGATCTTCCTCGGCGACGACACGCCCGAGCCGGTGGGCGACTACATCGCCGGCCCGAGCCACGTGCTGCCGACCAGCGGCACGGCGCGGTACGCGTCGCCGCTCGGCGTGTACGACTTCGTGAAGCGGACCAGCGTGATCCGGTACACCGGGGCCCGGTTGGCGGAGGACGCGGACGCGATCATCGCGCTGGCGGAGGCGGAGGGGTTGTACGGGCACGCGGAGGCGGTGCGGATTCGTCAGGCGGGGGAGCGGCAGGGAGGGCGGCGGGACTCGGGGTCGGGGCGGATCGTGTCGGACTGACTAAATTTCCCCCATGCCCGCGACCCCCCGCCGCGCCGACTGCGCCCACCTGACCAAGGGCCCGGCGACCCCCATGCCCCGCCTGTGGCTGGTGCTGGGGCTCACCGGCGCCTTCATGGTGCTGGAGGTCATCGGGGGCTGGCTGAGCGGCTCGCTCGCGCTGCTGGCCGATGCGGGGCACATGCTGACCGACGTCGGCGCGCTGGCCCTGAGCCTGCTCACGGCCTGGATCGCCCAGCGGCCCGCGGACGACACCAAGACCTACGGCTACCTCCGCTGGGAGATCCTGGCCGCGCTGGTGAACGGGGCCGCGCTGTTCGGCATTGCCGGCTGGGTGGTGGTCGAGGCGATCCAGCGGCTCCAGCACCCTGAGCCGATCCGGACCGGCCTCTTCCTGGCCGTGGCCGCGGCGGGGCTGGGCGTGAACCTGGTCAGCCTGGCCCTGCTGCACGGCTCACGCGAGGGCAGCCTCAACGCCCGCGGCGCCTACCTCCACGTCCTCGGTGATGCGCTGGGCTCGGCCGGGGCCCTTGGCGCTGCCGCGATCATCTGGCTCACCGGCTGGATTCCTGCCGACCCGATCGCCTCGATCGGCCTCTCGCTCCTCATCCTCGCCGGCGCCTGGCGGCTGATCCGCGAGAGCACCGACATCCTGCTCGATGCCGTCCCCCGCCATGTCGTTCTCGCCGAGGTCCACCGGCGCATCCTGGAGGTGCCGGGGGTAGCGGCAGTGCACGACCTCCACGTCTGGACGGTGGTGAACGGGGTTGTGGCGATGAGCGGCCATGCGGTCGTCCCCGATCTGGAGAGCCATCCGGGTGTGCTCGATGGGATCCGGACGGAGATGGCCGGCCTCGGCATCGGCCACGTCACCATGCAGCTCGAGGTGGCGGACGAGTGCGAGGAGGTCCGGTTGGTGGCGGGCGCGGCCACTCACGCCGGCCATGGGCATCCCGGGCACCTGCACTAGCCACCCCCCTCCCCAGCCCCCGGACAAAGGTTCTTGCGGCCCCGCCCGGCCTAGTCTATATATGCGCCGCGGAGGCCCGGGCGTCCGGGCCTCATCCGTTCCGACCGAAGAAGGAAGTATTACTTGATCCGTAATTTGGCCATCATCGCTCACGTGGACCACGGCAAGACCACCCTGGTGGACCAGATGCTGCGGCAGGCGGGAGCGTTCCGGGCCAACCAGCAGGTCGAAGAGCGGGTCATGGACTCGAATCCGCTCGAGCGGGAGCGCGGGATCACCATTCTGGCCAAGAACACGGCGGTCCGCTGGCAGGGTGTCAAGATCAACATCGTGGACACCCCGGGCCACGCCGATTTCGGCGGCGAGGTCGAGCGGATCCTGCGCATGGTCGACGGCGTGCTGATCCTCGTGGACGCCGCCGAGGGGCCGATGCCGCAGACGCGGTTCGTCACTCGGAAGGCGCTGGCCCTCGGGCTGCGGCCGATCGTGGCCATCAACAAGATCGACCGCAGCGACGCCGAGCCGCTCCGGGTGCACGACGAGGTCCTGGGCCTGTTCATCGATCTCGAGGCCACCCCCGAGCAGCTCGATGCTCCCTTCCTCTATACATCGAGCCGCGCCGGGACGGCCACGGCGGAGCTGAGCCATCCCGGCACCGACCTGCAGCCGCTGTTCCAGTCGATCATCGACTACGTGCCGCCCCCCACGGGCGACCCCGAGGGCCCGTTCCAGATGCTGGTCTCCACGCTCGACTTCTCGACCTTCCTCGGGCGCATCGCGATCGGGCGGATCGAGCGGGGCCGCGTGCGCGTGGGCGACCAGGTGGCGCTCCTGCCGCTGGGCGAGCCTGGGCTGGTGACCGACGAGGTGTTCGAGCGGAACCGCGTCACCCGGCTCTACACGTTCGACGGGCTGCACCGCGTCGAGGTCGACGTGGCCGGCGCGGGGGACATCGTGGCGCTGTCCGGGTTCGAGACGATCGAGATCGGCCGCACCTTCACCTCGGTGGACGCCCCCGAGCGGATGCTGGGCATCGCGGTCGAGGAGCCCACGATCTCGGTGGACTTCATCGTCAACAATGGCCCGTTCGCGGGGCGGGAGGGGAAGTACGTCACCAGCCGCCAGCTCAAGGACCGGCTGTACCGGGAGCTCGAGCGAAACGTGGCCCTCCGGGTGGAGGAAACCGACAGCCCGGACACCCACAGCGTGGCCGGACGCGGCGAGCTCCACCTGGGCATCCTCATGGAGACGATGCGGCGCGAAGGCTTCGAGTTCCAGGTGTCGCGGCCGCGGGTCATCACCAAGCTCGGGCCCGGCGGCGAGCGGCTGGAGCCGTACGAGGAGTTGACTGTGGACGTCCCCGAGGAGTACATGGGCGTAGTGATGGAGAAGCTGGGGCCCCGCCGGAGCGAGATGACGGAGATGCGGAACCCGGGGCAGGGGATGGTACGGCTCACCTTCCGGATCCCGGCCCGCGGGCTCTTCGGGTACCGCTCGGAGTTCCTGACGGACACCCGCGGCACCGGCATCATGCACCATCGGTTCCTGGACTACGGGCCGTGGGCGGGGCCGCTCGCGGGGCGGAAGCGTGGCGTCATGGTGGCCGACCGCGAGGGCTCGGTGGTGGCGTTCGCGCTCGGCAACCTGCAGGAGCGGGCGCAGATGTTCGTGACCCCGGGCGACCACGTGTACGAGGGGATGATCGCGGGCGAGAGCTCGCGCCCCGGCGACATGGACGTCAACGTCACGAAGGAAAAGAAGCTCACGAACATGCGGACCACGGCCTCGGACGACAACGTCATCCTGGAGCCGCCCCGCCAGATCACCCTCGAGTACGCCCTGGAGTACATCGAGGAGGACGAGTTGATCGAGGTGACGCCGAAGACCATCCGGCTCCGCAAGCGGGTGCTGACGGCGAACGACCGCAAGAAGGCCGCGCGGGCCGCCCGGGTGGCGGATGCTTCCTAGGACGCCGGACTTACACTCTTTCTGAGATGGGCGGAGGGCATCATGTTGGCCTGGGAGACGTCGGTGGAGAGCCTGGAGCTGCGTCGCAAGTTCGACGAGGATGAAGACGAGTTCGAGGACGACGGCTTCACCTTCGACGACGACGACGAGGACGACGAGGACCTCGACAACGAGGACGACCTCGACGACGAGGACGATTTCGACGACGAAGAGCTCGAGGAACTCGAGGAGCTCGACGAGGAAGAGGAGATGCGGTGACGCTGGTCGCGGCTTCGAACGCATGCCGGCGCAGCCCGGGTTGGTCGGGCTTGCGCCGGTGCGGGCGGCTGGCTATGCTCCCGTCCCTGTTAAGGGCCTGTAGCTCAGGTGGTTAGAGCGCACGCCTGATAAGCGTGAGGTCGGTAGTTCAACTCTACCCAGGCCCATTCGTCCGAGCCGTCCGCCCCGCGATCACGAAGTGATCGCGGGGCGTTTCCTTTTAGCGCGACTTGAGATACTCCACCAGATCGGCCTTCTGCTCCGCGGTGAGCATGAGGCCCTTCCTGGCATCGTAGAGCTCGACTACATCATCCAGCGTCGCTGCGCTCCCGTTGTGGAAGTACGGGGGGTGCCGCAGAAGCCCGCGGAGCGGCGTCGTGCGGTACTTCTTGGTCGCGCTGCGGGAAGCGTAGCTCGGCACCCCGTTCGGCTCCGGCTCACTCACGACCTCCGACGGGTCGTGGAGCCGGATGTTCGCGTCGGTCAGCAGGTTCCCCACGTGACAGGTCGCGCAGCGTCCGGCCCCCTCGAACACCACCCGGCCGCGCTGGGCGGCTGCCGCGTTGAAGCTTCCGGCCGGCGGCGCGGGGGCCGACAGGCTCAACTGGTACGCCTGAAGCGCCGGGAGCTTGGAAGAGATCATGTCGGGCGGGTTCTGGACGTCGGCCCCGATCCGCGAATCGGTGAAGCTGCCGTGCCCGTGCATCTGGGTGACCCCGACGTAGCGGTTCCAGTAGGCGATGTCCGGGCCGTCACCGGTGTAGATGATGCTGTTCACGCCGAGCAGGCCGTAGGCAGGCGGGATGACGACGGGCCCGTTCACGCCGTCGAAGTTGAAGCGGGGATCGTACCGGCCCTTGCCCCACGAATTGTATACAGCCTTCCGATCGGTGGAGAGGGCGGGCGAGAGCGCGATGATCGCGCCGGGGTTGAGATCGGAATTGGGCCACCCGTCGAGCCGCGAGCCGATGCCGGGCGCGAAGGAGTTGTTCACCGTCGAGTGGCAGAGAGCGCAGGTAGTGCCGACCCGGACCAGGGTGTCGCGGCCTCCTACGGTCTCGACGGTGCCCTTCAGGCCGACAACCGCGTTGAGCTTGAGGAGCGCCACCGTTGTGGCCGGGTCGGTCAGGCTGATCGCGCCGCTCTGAATACCGTGCACCACTTCCGGGGGAAGCGCCTCGGCATCTACCTTGAGACCCACTGCAAGGGCCGTCGTGGGATCCACAGCCGCCTGAATGACCTCGTGCATACGAAGCGTATCGGTCCAGAACGTCTCGTCGCCATACGTGTCGAAGCGGAAGATGTCCTTTCCCTGGACTACCAAGGTCGGATCGGGCGGCTCGGGGCCGCTCGGCCCATTGTCCCCGCAGCCTACCATCCACGCCGCTATGCTGCACCCCACCACAGCGGCGATGCTTGCTCCGGGGAGCCGGCCGAATGTCCGGATCGCTTTCATCGCTGTTGTCTCCCTTACCGGACCATCAGCTTGCCCAGCATGACGGGATGCAGCTTGCAGAAGTACGGGTCCTCACCTCCATGAGACGCGACGTACTGGCCACTCTTCCCCTGGAGGAGAGTGCCGGTATCCCATCCGGATTTCCGGGTCGCGGTCGCGGTGTGCGGGACGATGTCACGATTGATCCAGACCACGGTGTCCCCCCGCCGGACCTCCAGCACCTCCGGGTGAAAGGCCATGCCCCGGATCTCCACGACGTGACGCTGGGGGACGGGATCGGCAGGACGGGACGGGGCGGCGACGCCGGCGAGTGCCAGGACCCCGATCACCGCCAGCACGGCGATCGGGAGCCCTGCGAACCGACGGCTACCACGTGTCACTTGCCGGCTCCGAGTGCACCCTGGAGCTTCTTCGCATGCGCCAGATGCGCTTCAAACGCCGGCCGCACGTCCACCAGGAGCTGCTTGAGCTCCGCGTTCGAAGTGTTAGGGACCAGGACCTTGTCCAGCGCGTCGATGACGGCCTCGTGGTACGCCACCTCACGGTCGATATAGGCCCTGTCGAACGCCTTGCCCTTGAGCGGCTCGATCGCCGCGCGAGCCTCGGCCGCCCCCTTGAGGAGCGACTGACTGACCGCGTTGTCCTTCGGCGTGACGCCGAGCTTGGTGGCGAGCGCGGTTGCCTGCGCGTTGACCGCGCTGTGGTCGGTGATCATCGTGGTCGCGAACTGCTTCACGTCCGGATTGCCGGTGCGTGACTGGGCCAGCTTGGCGAGGTCGACGTCGATGCTGTTGGCGGTCACCGCCACGTGGGCGACCTCGGGGTCGGAGAGCTTGGGGGTGGCCGCCTGGGCGTGCAGCCCGGCCGGCAGAGCGAAGGCCAGGAACAGCGCCAACAGGGGGTAAGTCGAGGATCGCGACATAGAATCGCTCCGGAGGCGAGGATGTACTGACTTCAGTGGCAGTATGTTACGATAGTTATCAAAATTTGTCAATAGATTTGTGTTGTAAATTGACTAAGTGATGGTTTCCCTCTATCATCCTTCATCCCCAACAGGACGGAGCATGACCAACTGGGTGGAGAGACTCACCGGTGAGACGAGGTCGAAATTGCTCTCGCTGCTTCGCCGATCGCGTTTGACGATTACTGCACTCGCGGATGCCTTGCACCTGACGGACAATGCGGTTCGGACGCATATCGCCGCGTTAGAGCGGGACGGCATCGTCGAGCACGTGGGGACTCAGCGGGAGACCGGCGGCAAGCCGGCCCGCGTCTATGCGCTGACCGGCGACGGGGAGGAGCTGTTCCCCAAAGCCTACGCCCTCGTGCTGGGAGGGCTGGTCGAAGAGATCGCGCGGGCGGACGGGTGGGAGCGCGCGACGGCCCTCCTGCGCGCCGTGGGCCAACGTGCCGCGTTGGGGGCGGGGGCGGCCGCTCCGGCCGATCGGGAGGGTCGTGTCGCCGTCGCCGCCGCCGCGCTGCGCAGCCTGGGAGGAGACGTCGAGGTCCAGCGCACCGAGCGAGGGCATCGGCTGCAGGGGTACGCCTGTCCGCTTTCGGCGGTGACGGCGAAGCACCCGGAAGTCTGCGCCCTGGCCCGGGCTCTCGTCGAGGAGATCACCGGCCAGCCGGTGACAGAGTGCTGCGAGCGAAACGGTCGCCCACGGTGCGGGTTCCGCATCGATGACGAGCCGGAGTCTCAGCGTGCAGTGGCGAGTGTCCTGCACGGCGCATGATGTGAGTGAATCCGTGATGAGCCCCGCCGGAAACGGCGCGACTCATCGGACGACGATCGTTCCCGTCATCGCCGCGCCGTGAATGGCGCAGTCGTACTGGTAGGTGCCAGGCCTGGCCAACCTGGCCTGATAGTAGCTGCCGTCCCCGGACTTCACGACGCTGTTCCTGAAGATCGTTAAGCCCAATGACCGGATGCTGTGCTGGACGCCTCCCGTGTTCGTCCAGGTCCACGTGACGGTCCCGCCCGCCGCGATGGTGTCGACGGCCGGGTTCGCCGACCCGTTGTGCCCGCTCTTGAACACGTTGTTCCCGACGCTCACGGCCGCCGTGGGCGGAGCAGCGCCGCCGCCGGTGTCGCCTCCTGTCGGGCCGCCGTCGGGCGGCGCGTCCATGGCTGAGCCACCCGAGCAACTGGCGAGGACGGCGAGGGCGATAACCGTGAGAGTGTCAAAGTGTGTGCCTGAGATTCTGATCCTCATGGCACGCGAACATTGGTCGGGCTGAAGACGCCGTCCGGATTGTCCTTCCACACCCAGGCGTGCAGGGTCCACAGCCCAAAGCGCTGATCCGCGAACCACTCGTCCGCCGCGCCCCGAAATCCTTCGGGCGCCGCGGCGGACTGGTCGAGCGGCACCGCGTATTCCACCGCCACGAGCTCCATGCGGCCGTTCTCATGGGGTGAATACACCAGCAGCTCCGGCCGCCCGGCCTCGAACTTCGCGTCGAGCAGGCTGTCCTTCAAGAAATGCCGTCCCATGTTCGGGATGACGACGTTGATGTCGACGTAGCCGTCGGCCACGGCGTTCCGGATATCGTGATAGCGAGCCGTGGCGCGCCGAGCCCGTTGCAGCTCCGGGGCCGGCAGCGGCCCGTGCGGCTGCCGATAGGTCCCGTGGTGCGGAGCGGCCGACAGTGCGGCCGGGAGGGCCGAAACGGCGGGCGCGGTGGGAGCGTCTTCCGGGCCGCGGCAGCCGGCGAGCGCGAGGGAGGCGATGAGCATGAAGCGGTGGTGCACGAAAGCTCCTTTCAGGAAACGGGAATCAGGCGACCTGGTTCCCTGGTCTTCGACGACATGCGACGGGATCTCGCGCCGGACTAGCCCGCGAGGGCAGCAGCCATCCGCGGCCGCAAGGCGCTCCGCAGGCGGTCGAGGTGGTGATAGCTGTGCCGGACCGCGTGGTCCTCGAGAAAGAACTGGCACGTGAGCGGCGCGTCGGCGTTGAGCGACACCGGAGCGGCCTGGTCGAGCTGGCCGTCGCTCAGGCTCCGGATGGCCGCGGCTGCCGCCGCGCTGTTGCGCTCGAGCAGCTCCAGCGCCGCCGCCTTGGTGACGCCGTCGTACTCTTTCGCGTGCGCCGCATTCAGCTCGTGCACCACGTGCCAGGTCACGCCGGACACCGACATGCCGCCGGCGAGCCGCTGAGCCAGCTGGATCTCCAGCGGGTACATGGTCGCAACGTGATGTACGGTGACGCCGACCTTCCGGCCGTCCCCGGGAACGCGGGTCTGCCACTCAACGGGTGTGAGACCGCTCGCGAGAGCGGCCAGCTCGCGGGCCCCGTGCTCGAGACGATCGGCAAGCGCGTCGGTGCGTGTACTCATGGTCCATTCCTCCCCGTCAACGGGTCAGCGCGCACCCTCGTGGGCGCGCGATACGCATAGTGCGTCTGGGCGGTGATCCCACCTATGACTGGCCGTCCCGATTTCCTGCCCCTGCGTCCCCTTCGACTCGAAGGGGCCGATACATGGCGACGTTGTCGCAGGTCTCGCCCGACGCACCGATCATGTACCCCGGGATCACGCCGGCCTCCCGATAGCCGAGCTGCTTATAGAAGGTCTCGGCCGGGTCTCCGCGGCGGGCGTTGAGCACGAGCAGCGAGCGGCCCCGCTGCCAGGCGCTGTCGTGGATGGCCTGCAGCAACCTCCGGCCGATCCCGTGTCCACGCAGCGCTGTCGTGACCATCACCTTGTTCAGCTCCGCCCGGTGCCGCGCGGTGGGCCACGACGGCAGCGCGAGCTGGCCGGTACCGGCCAGACGGTCCGCCACGTACGCGGCGAAGAGCAGCCGGGAGCCTCCTCGAAGCTCCGGGCCGAGCGACAGCCAGTAGCGTCGAGCTTCGTGGTGTGGCAGCGGCGGCAGGAAGCCGAGCGACGCCCCGCCGTCGACCGACTCGCGCAGCAGCTCCACGAGCGCTGGCAGGATGGTCTGGAGCTCCCTGGACGCGACCACGCGCACCGTCGGCGGCATCATCGAGAGAGCTCCGCGCGATACTCCGTGTGCGTCGGGGCAGCAGTCACCGGCATGGGAAATGAGCCGTCCCAGCGCGCCATCACGACGGTCGCGAGGCAGTTGCCCATCACGTTGACCGACGTGCGCGCCATGTCCATGAGAGCGTCCACGCCGAGGATGACGGCGACCCCCTCCAGCGGCAGCCCGAACTGCGCCAGCGTGCCCGAGAGAATCACCAGCGACGCGCGGGGCACCGCGGCGAGCCCTTTGCTGGTGAGCATCAGGGTGAGCATCATCAGCACCTGCCGGGACACGGGCATGGCGATGCCGGCGGCCTGCGCCACGAACACGGCGGCCAGCGTGAGGTAGAGCGCGGTGCCGTCCATGTTGAACGTGTAGCCCGCCGGCAGGACGAACGATGCGATCCGCCGTGGCACGCCCAGTCGCTCCATGTTCCGGAGCGCGAGGGGCAGCGCGGCCTCCGACGAAGCCGTGGTGAACGCGAGCAGCCACGGCTCCTTCGTCGCCGCCCAGAAGCGGCGGAGCGGCACCTTCCACGCGAGCGCGATCGGCAGGAGGACCAGCGCCGCGAACGCCAGCAGGGCCCCGTAGAGCGTGAGCACGAGCGCGCCGAGATGGGCGAGCACGCCGAGTCCGCTCCGGCCCACCGTCACCGCGATCGCCGCGCCGATACCTAGGGGTGCGAACTGCATCACGATCGCGACGAACCGGAACATCACTTCGCTCAGGCTCTCACAGAGCGACAGCATGACCGCCCTGGCCGGCCCCGGCACCTGCGACAGCGCGATCCCGAACACGATGGCGAACACGACGATCTGCAGGGATTCGTTCCCGGCGGCCGCCTCGAAGAAGCTGCGCGGCACGCTGTGCTCCAGCACCGCCGCGAACGTAGGCCTGGTCCCGGCCACCCCCGCGTCGCCGGTCCCGCCGCCGAGGCTGACCCCGATACCTGGCCGCACGAGGTTCACCGCCAGCAGCCCCACCGCGAGCGCGAGGGTGGTGACGATCTCGAAGTAGAGCAGGGACCGGACGGCGAGCCGGCCGACCCGCTTCATGTCCTCGCCGTGGCCGGCGATCCCCACGACCAGCGTGGCGAACAGCAGCGGCACGATCAACGAGGCGATCATCCGGAGGAACAGGGTCGAGAGGACCTGCAGGTCGCTCGCGCGGAAGCCGCCGCGGTGCGCCCCGTCGGGAAAGCAGAGTCCGAGGGCGACGCCGACGAGCATGGCGATGGCGACGCGCTGGCTGGGCCCGGGCCGGGCGGCGAGGTGGCGGGGAGGGTGGGCGGTGTTCATGGCCGAGAACATCGCGCCGGGCACCCATTCTTGTCCAATACCGAGTTTCTATGTATTCATAGCAAAATGAATATCACTGACAGCCTGGGCCTCACCTCCCTCCGATACTTCGCCATCCTCGCCGAGGAGCTGCACTTCGGACGCGCGGCCATCCGCCTGGGCATCGCGCAGCCGTTTCTGAGTCAGAAGATCCGGATCCTGGAGGAGACCGTCGGGACGCGCCTGTTTCTCCGGACCAGCCGTCACGTCGAGCTGACCGAGGCTGGCACGGTGTTTCTGGAATCCGCTCGAAAGTCGCTCCGGGAGGTCGAGCGTGGGGCGGACCGCGTTCAGGCGATCGGGCGCGGGGAGCTGGGGACGCTGAACATCGGCTACTCGATGATCGGGATGCTGATGGTGGTGCCGGATCTCCTGAAGGCCTTCCGCACGGCGTACCCCGGGGTGCGCCTGTCGCTGCACGAGATCTCCACCGTTCCCCAGGCCGCCCAGCTGCGGCAGGGCGACCTGGATGTCGGCTTCCTCAGTCAGCCGGTGACCGAGCCGGGCCTCCGCATCCACAGTGAATGGAGCGAGCCGTTCTGCGCGGTGGTGCCGAGCGATCACCCGCTGGCGAAGGCCCGGACGATTCGCCTGCGCGACCTGGCCCAGGGGCCCTTCGTGTCCGTGGTCAGGTGGTCCTCGCCCGACATGTACGATCGGATGATCCGCGACTGTCAGGACGCCGGCGTGACGCTCTCCATCGTGCAGGAGGCGGGATCGTGGCAGGCGGCGGTCAGCCTGGTGGCGGCGGGCATGGGCGTGACGATCGCGCCGGCGTGCGTCAGCCGGCTGCGCTTCCCGCGGGTCAAATTTCGCGAGCTGGCCCGGCCGGCACCGACGTACGGCCTGGCACTGTGTACCGGGGAGGGGGCACTGTCGCCGGCCGGGCTGTCGTTTCTGAAGTGCTGCGCGTGGGGCGGGACTTGAAATCGGCTTGACGGTCGCAGGCTACCCTGGAGGCGTTAAGCACAGCCCGGCGCCCCTCGACCCAGGAAGTCGCCATGCCGCAGATCCGTTGCACCCCATTTCTGTCGGCTCCCGCTGCCCGCAGCGGCACTGGACTGCGCGGGCTCATGCGGCGGCCCGCTCCCATGCTCGCCCTGGCCCTCATGGCACCAGCCATGGCGTGCCGGGAGGACGCCACGGCCCCCGCCAGCCCGAAGGAGACTGCCGCGCCGGCGCTTGCCACCGCGGCGACGACTGCACTGGTGTTCGATCAGGTGAGCGGGGGCTACCACCTCACCTGCGGCCTGGCGACGGACAGTCGAGCCTACTGTTGGGGCTACAACGTCCAGGGTCAGGTCGGGGACGGCACGACCACCGAACGTCGGACGCCGGCACTGGTCGCCGGTACGCTGCGCTTCCGCCAGGTCAGCGCCGGCGCGATTTCCGGCTGCGGCGTGACGACGGACTTTCGGGCCTACTGCTGGGGCGCGAACGACAACGGCTTGCTCGGCGACGGGACAACCACCTGGCATCTGAGCCCGGTTGCGGTCGCGGGTGGCCACCGGTTCCGCCAGGTCGAGACGAACTGGAAGCACACCTGCGGCGTGAGTTACCCGGACGACCGGGCCTACTGCTGGGGTGAAAATGTGAACGGCGAGCTCGGCGACGGGACGAGAACCAGTCGCCTGACGCCGGTCGCGGTCGCCGGTGGCCTCCACTTCCGCCGGGTGAGTGCGGGCTGGAACCACAGCTGCGGCGTGACCACGGACAACCGGGTGTTCTGCTGGGGCCTCAACAACTTCGGCCAGGTCGGTGACAGCTCGACGGCGGCCCGGCGGCTGACGCCCTCCCAAGTCGGTCGGACGCGCCAGTGGCACGACGTGGACGCGGGGGCCTTCCACACGTGCGCCGTCACTACCAGTGACCGCGCCTGGTGCTGGGGAAACGGCAGGAAGGGAGAGCTCGGCAACGGCCAGGCCTACCTGAGCTTCTGGCCCAGAGCGGTGGCCGGCGGGCTCAGCTTCCACCGCGTGAGTGCGGGCTACTCGCATACCTGTGGCGAGTCCACGGGGGACCGGACCTACTGCTGGGGCGAGAGTGGCCTCGGTCAGCTCGGCGCCGGCTTCATCAACTACCCCCTGAAGCCGGTAGCAGTCGCGGGCGGGCTCGCGTTCAAACAAGTGAGCACCGGCAGCACCCATACGTGCGGCAAGACCGCCGCCGGCGTGGCCTACTGTTGGGGCTATAATGCCTACGGTCAGCTCGGTGACGGCACGACCACCACTCGCTTCACTCCGGTGGCGGTCGCCGGCGCGGTGACTGTGGTTGCGGACGGATTCCTCCGCCAAGGCACCGGTGTCCTGGACGGTTCGGTCATTCAGGTGCTGCATGTTCCGTCCCTGAACGATAGAGGCATCATCGAATTCCAGATTTCCAACGTCTCTGACCCAGTCGCGCAGGCAACACTCAAATTGAGCGTCTATGGAAGCCATGGGCCCTACCCATTCACCATCGATGTCTTCGCATATCCCGCGGACGGAGTGCTGTCTTTTGATGACTGGGACCGCGGAACGCTGTTGACCTCGTTCGAGTACACGGGAGCGGCGACGGTCACGTTGGATGTAACGGCTCAGCTTCAGGCCCTGGTCTCCTCGGGTGCGAGGTTCGCCGGCTTCAACCTTCGGTTCTCCGTTCCTTCTACAATTTCGTCGAATGGCCCCTTCGTCGCGTTCAATTCCACGGAGCTTGGACCTGCCCCGGTTCTCGACGTGACCATGGGCACGGGCGGTCCGTAAGGCAGGTGCGGCCCGAGTCGCGCCGGGCCCACTCTGGAAACGCGGCGCCCCGCCGTCACTTCCCGACTGGCGGGGCGTTGGCGTCTCAAAGGCCGCGTCCGAGTCTGGTGCGCTCGTCAGTTTCTTGGCACCTTTCCATGTCCGTCTCCCCTGGTCTCCCATGGTCATTGAAACGCGGATCGTCGGACGGAAATCCCGGCCTCTCGATCGGTGGGCGGTTCCCACCCCTCCACCGTCCGATGACACCGACGGCGGCGGGCTGACCCTGCGCGAGCTGATCACCCGCGTCGTGCGGTCCGAGGTGGTGGCCTTCGACAGACGCGAACAGGTCAGGCGGCTGCTGCGCGTCCTCTCGGAATCCGAGATCGTGGAGGGCGCGGCACGGGGGAGGGTCGATCCTGGTGGCCGCGAGCCCACCGGGCCTGCCGACCCGGACGCCGCGGTCGGCGCCGCGTTGCAGGGATTCGAGGATGGGCTCTATCTCGTGATACTCGATGGGGTGGAGCAGCGGGATCTCGACCGCCAGGTGTACCTCATCGCGGAGAGCAGGCTCGTCTTCCTCCGCCTGACCTTCCTCGCCGGGGCATGACTCATGGATGACCAGGAGCGGGTGAAGGCGGAGCTGGCGGCGAAACGCGATGCGGGCGCGGTGATGAGGCGCCTGGGCGGACTGAAGCAGATGGCCTCGCTGCTGACCGGGGGCGGAGTCCCCCGGCCGGTTCGGGCGATCATGGAGGAGGCATTCGCCGCTCCCGAATACTCGCGTCCCCACTTCGTCGCCCGGCGGCGCGGGGAGATCGGCAAGCAGTTCAAGGGCTTCTCCGCGGCGGACTGGCGGCGCGTGATCGCGACCCTGCTGCCGCAGCTCGCCCCGAGCGTGGAAGCCGCGAGCGAGGCGCTCGCGCACCGGCCGTACCAGGATGGTCTCACCCGCAAGCCGTTCCGTTGCCCCCACTCGCCCACCACCCTGGCGGACGTGCGTGGCCGCTGGCTGCTGAGCACCACGCTGCTCCTGGGCGAGTACGACGCCGACATCCGCTGGGTCGCGGAGCACGCTGCGCATCTGTCCGGGTGGGCCGGGGGCGCCGACCTCGGCTGGTTGCTCGCCGGGACCCTGGACGTGGGAGACACGACCGCGCGCGAGGTGCAGGACATCCTCACCGCCTCCGCGCTCGGCGAGCACGAGACCGGCCGGATGGGCCGCCACGTGACGCAGGCGCTGATGAGTTGCAGTCGGCCGGAGGCCTGGGAGTTCGTCGAGAAGCTGCTGCTCGCGGCCCAGCGCCAGGAGGGCCTCCGGCAGGCGATCCTCGAGAGCGTGGACGAAGCGCACCCTCAGGCATTTCGCCGGATGCTCCGGCTGATCCTCGACGAGGACCTGGCCCGGTTCTCGTCGGTCGTGCGTGCCGCCGACACCTGGTTCGGCTTCATGTGGGACGGTGCGAGCGGGATCAAGCTCAAGGGGCTCCTCGAACGCGTGCTGCTCTTCCTCGACGACCCATCGGCCCGCGCCGCCGCGCTCGATGAGGCCGACGCCGAGACCGTGTACCTGGCGCTGTGGAGCATCGCATTCGAGGACGTCGACGCGGCAATCGTTCCCGCGTCGGCCCGGCTGTCCGCGCCGTCGGCGGAGGTGCGGTTCGTCGCGACGCATTTCCTGGCGCAGACGCTCTGGTCCACGGCGCTGCCGCCGCTCGTGGACATGCTGGCCGACGCCGATCTCCGTGTGGCGGCGCGAGCGCTCGACACCTTCGGGGTCGACATGACCCCGTCGGTGGATGGCGCGCGGCTGTTCGGTCACCTCGAGCAGCTCATGCGGCGCATGCCCAAGCGGGCCCAGACGCTCGATGCGCTGGTCTGGCCGTGGTGGAAGCGCAGGCTGGAGCGGCCGCACATCGCTTCGGCCCTCGCGGCGAACGTGTCGGCGGTGCCGGGAGAGCGGCTGCTGCCGTACGTCCCGGACCTGGAGCCGACCGCCCGGGCGCAGTTCATCCGGCGCGCCGCGGGTCTTCGGGGTCGCTGGGAGGGCCCGGACGGGAATGCGAAGCCCCGCGCGCTCTCCGCCGCCGAGCGCACCGTGGCGCTTGGCCTCCTGGGCGACGCCTCGGCGGAGGTTCGCGAGGCCGCATTTGAGGCGCTGCGCGAGCTGCCGCTCCGCGCGGATGAGGTGGACCGGCTGATCGATCTGCTGGGCCGCAAGCCCGGCGATCTCCGGAATGGAGCCCTCACGCGCCTTCGCTCGCTGAAGGACGCGGAGCTCCTCGCCGCGGCCGACCGGCTGCTCACCGATCCGGACGACCTTCGGCGCCTGGCCGGCCTCGAGCTGCTTCGCGACGCGATGGAGACGCGCCGCTCGGCCGGCGAGGTGCGCGCCCGCGCCGAGCGGTACGTCGCCGATCACCCCACGCTCACCGAGCAGGAGCACGCCCACATCAGGGCGATGGTCGGCGACCGGACCGAGACGGCGACGGTGGACGATGCGCTGGGTCTGATCGATCCCACGGCGCTCCGGACCTGGCCCGAGCCCCGCGGACGCCGGGTGACCCTGGAGACCGGGGGCGCACGCGCGAGTCTCGAGTCGCTGGCGGAGCTCGTGCTGGCGCACCAGCAGGACGAGATTCGGACCGCGTCCGGTGAGGTCCGGCTGCTCGTCGAATCGGTCGATTGGCACTTCGGGCCGCGGAAGCCCGAGGATCTCGAAACTGGAGAGCCGGCGGTCCCGCTGGCAGGCGAATGGAGGACCTGGCTTCATCAGCGGCCCCCGGCGCTTCGCGACTCCGATGGCTTGGAGGTCCTCCGTGCGCTGGTCGCCGCAGACGAGTCGCCACTCTGGAAGAGCGGTGCACCGCACAAGCTTCGTGGAATCGGCCAGTGGAGTGCAGGCGCGCGTTTCCTCCGCGGCCTCTGCGAGTGGTGCGTCGCGTGGGAGCCGCCGGGGCGGGCCTTCGAGTTCCTGCTGGACGGGCTCGAGACAGTCGTCGCCGACGTTTCCCCGGCAGACTACCACGAGATGGCGTCGAAGGAGGCGTCACCACACTGGATCTACCGTCCCGGCGAGAAGGAGCCGGCGTTCAGGGCCAAGGTGGGGGCGGCAGATGGCTGGCTGCGACGGCTGCGGTGGTGGCGGGACCTCTTCCCGGCCTCGGTCCGCCCCTCGGACGCCGAGCGCCTCTACGGGTTGCTCCGGGCCTTCGAGGCACGCGCGAGCGGGTTCGGAACGCTCCGCGTCAACCTTGAGGACTTTCTCGGCGTCTACCGAGCCGGAGTCGTCGGCGAGGCCGAATTTGAGGATCTGCTCGCAGGACGCTGGAGCCACCAGCCGCATGCCTCGATGCTCCGTGAGGTCTCGGGGAGGAGGTTTCCGCGGCAGCTGGCCGAGCACTCCGAGCTGCTGGCAATCGTGGACCGCTGCCGCCGACGCATCGTGGAAGTGGAAACGCCGCGTGGCGACCGCAAGACGGCCGCGTCCGGTCTTGCCATGGAGCTCCGCTGGACCGGCGGCCTCGATACCGTCGTTCGCGCCGTCCCGGCACTGGGCAAGACGCACTTCGCCCGCACGTTCGGGTGGTCGGAGTCGGGTGCCTCCAGGCAGGAGACCCTCAGCCACCTGGTCGTGCGCAGCCTTCCTCGGGAGGAGGACACGCCCGAGGCCTTCGCCTCCTGGGCCCGTGACAGCCGGATCGGCGAGGCACGGCTCATCGAGCTCGCGGTCTACGCGCCCCAGTGGGCCGCGCATGTCAACCACGTGCTGCAGTGGCCGGGACTGGAGGGCGCCGTGTGGTGGATCCAGGCGCACACCAAGGACGACCGGTCGTGGCGGCTCAAGGAGCTCAAGGAAGTGTGGGCGGCGGAGGTGAGCGAACGGACGCCGCTCTCGGCGGCCGATCTGACCGAGGGCGCGGTGGACGTAGCCTGGTTCGCGAGCGTGTTCGGCGAGCTGGGGCCGGAGCGATGGCGGGTTCTCGACGCGGCGGCGAAATACGCCGCGAGCAGCGGGGGACACACGCGGGCCCAGTTGTTCGCCCGCGCCATGGGCGGGCTGATGATCCGGGAAGAGATCCTCGGCCGCATCGACGCGTCCCGTCACCAGGATTCCGTGCGCGCGCTGGGACTGGTTCCGCTCGCCATCGGCGAGGCGGGCCAACAGGACCTGCTGGAGCGCTACGTGCGCCTGCAGGATTTCCGCCGGCAATCCCGGAAATTCGGCTCGCAGCGCCAGCAGAGCGAGGGACGCGCGGTGGCGATCGGCCTGGCGAACCTGGCGCGCACCGCCGGGTTCCGGGATCCGCAGCGGCTCCAGTGGGCCATGGAGCAGCGGGCCGTGGCGGATCTCGCGCAGGGGCCCGCGGTGCTCACACACGGTGACGTGACCCTGGCGCTGTCGGTCGATGGCGACGGCGTGCCGGCGCTGGCCGTCAGCAAGAATGGCAAAGGACTCAAGGCCCTCCCGGCAGCGCTCCGAAAGGACGGCGAGGTCGAAGAGCTGCGAGCCCGGTTCCAGGAGCTCAAGCGCCAGCGGTCGCGTGTGCGGGACGCTCTCGAGGAGGCCATGTGCCGCGGCGATGCCTTCGGTCCCGACGAGCTGGGCACTCTCCTCGAGCACCCGATCCTGGCGCCCGCGCTCTCTCGCCTCGTCTTTGTCGGCGATGGCACCGCGGGCTACCTCTCCGATGGCGCCCGCGCGCTCCGGGATCACGCCGGCACCCTGCACACGCTCGGCCACACCGAAGAGGTGCGCATCGCGCACGCGCACGACCTGCTCGGGCGCGGCGATTGGTCCGCGTGGCAGCGCGAGTGCTATCGCGCGGAGCGCGTGCAGCCGTTCAAGCAGGTGTTCCGCGAGCTCTATCCGATCACCGCGACCGAGCGTGGCACCTTGCAGTCGCGTCGGTACGCCGGGCACCAGGTGAATCCGCGCCAGGCGCTCGCCCTGCTGGGCGGACGCGGGTGGGTCGCCCGTCCCGAGGAGGGCGTGAGCCGCACCTTCCACGATGAGGGGCTGACGGCGCGACTCGGGTTTCAGGAGGCGTTCTTCACGCCGGCCGACATCGAGGGGCTGACGCTCGAGGCGGTGGTATTCACCCGGAAGGGCGAGTGGAAGGCGCTCGGGCTCGACGAGATCCCCGCGCGCGTCTTCAGCGAGACGATGCGCGATCTCGACCTCGTCGTCAGCGTGGCGCACCGCGGCGGCGTCGATCCGGAGGCCACGGCGTCCACAGTGGAGATGCGCGCGGCCCTGGTTCAGGAGACCTGCGAGCTGCTTGGGCTCCCCAACGTCGAGCTGCAGCCGCACCACGCGGTCATTCAGGGCACGCTCGGACGGTACTCCGTGCACCTGGGGAGCGCAGGCGTCATGCTGCTGCCCGGCACCGCCCTACCAATCGTGGCTGTCCATTCGCAGCACCGGGGGCGCCTGTTCCTGCCCTTTGCCGATGACGATCCTCGGACCGCCGAGGTGCTTTCGAAGGTGCTGCTGCTCGCGCGCGACCGGGAGATCCGGGATCCGAGCATCCTCGAGTGGATCCGTGGGGGGCAGGGTGGGATGACCTGATGCTGCTTGGCTGGGCGCCCCAGGAAAATCAGGAGCCCCGCTTCGAGGTCCGCGTCGGCGGGGCTGTTCCGGTCACATGAGACTCAATCCTCGTCGAACTATCGCCACGGAGAGCAGGAAATACTCCTCCATGACGATCGCCCAGAGCAGGACACGACGAAGGTTGACCTTGACGAGACTGGCGTCACAAAGCGGGCACCGGATCTGATCGGCGACGGTGACCCCGCAGGACGGACAATGCTTGGTCATTCGAAACCCTCCTGGCAGCCAAGTTTCGCAAACCGTACCGTCGATTGCAAGGAGGAACGGCCATCCGTCCGAATGGCCATCCGGGCGGCAGGCCGTCCCAGATCCCTCTAGCGGGAACCGGCATCGGGCGCGTAAGATCTTGCCATCTGATCCACGGGATCCCCCCGGCTCGGGGCCGGACGGCGCATCCCTTTCCATCCCGTCCCTCATCGTGGGGAGGGCTCTCGGCCGTCTCGTATGGCCTCGGAGCCGTCATGCCCACGCAGCTCGTCGCCCCGCCCGCCGGTGCTCTCGCCGCTCCGCTTCCCGGCATCGACCCCATCGTCCCGCTCCCCCGGCCCGACGCCTTCGACGACGCGGCCTGGACCTTCGAGCCCAAGTACGACGGGCTCCGCGGCTTCGTCTACGGCTCCGAGTCGGGATGCGAGATCCGCTCGCCCTGGGACAACCAGTTCGAGGGCTTCGCCGAGCTGCGCGCACGCGTGGCCCGGGTGCTCGGCCAGCGCGAGGTGATCCTCGACGGCGAGATCGTCTCGCTCGATCCCAAGGGCCGCCCGGTCTTCCGCGAGCTGCTCCGCGGCCGCGGCTACCTGGCGTTCGCGGCGTTCGACCTGCTCTGGCTCGATGGCCGCGACCTCCGATCCGCCCCGCTCGGCGAGCGCAAGCGGGAGCTCGGGGCCCTGCTGCCGTCCGACACGGGGCCGCTCTACAAGATCTTCGCGCTCGCCGAGCACGGGCGGGCCCTGTACGAGGCCACCAGGAAGATGGATCTCGAGGGCATCGTGGCCAAGCGCACGGCCGACCCCTACTCCCCGGAGACCATCTGGTACTCCATCCGGAACCCGGCCTACCACCAGGGCGATGGCCGGGTGCCGGTCGGACGCACCCGGCGGATGGCCATGCGCCGCGACCGCTAGCCGGGATCAGGTGAAGAGCACGACCTTCTCGCAGTTGTCCCGCCTGTGGAGGAACATCTCGTAGCCGCTGGGTGCGTCCTCCAGCCGCAGGCGATGGGTGATCACAAAGCTCGGGTCGATCTCGCCGCGCTGGATGCGCTCGAGCAGCGGCCGCATGTAGCGCTGGACGTGGCACTGGCCCGTCCGGATCGTGAGCGACCGGTTCATGAGCGATCCCATCGGGAACCGGTCGATGAATCCACCGTACACCCCAATCACCCCAATCACCGAAACAGTTCCGGCGTTCCGGCACGCGTGGCGTCGGAGTGGACGACCTCGCCGAGCTCGAGCACCTGCTTGAGGCGGCCGAGGTCGCTCCCGACCTGAATGTCGGGCTCGTCTCCGAACAGCTTCGCGACCAGGGCGGCGAGCCGGCCGCCGGGCGGCTGGTATCGGAGCTCGACCAGGACCGCGGTGCCGCCGTGGGAGGCCGGGGTGAACTGGACGGAGCCGGTATTGGGGACAGCCGCGCCGTCCACCGAACGCCAGACGATCAGCTCGTTCGGCTGATCTTCCATGAGCTCGGCGGTCCATTCGACGCTCGCGCCGGCCGGCGCGCGCGCGACCCAGCGGGAGAGCCGGGCGTCGAGCACCCGCACGCGCTCGAGGTGCTGCATGAACCGCGGCAGGTTCTCGAAGTTGCGCCAGAAGCGGTAGACCTCGTCCCGCGGCCGGTCGATCGTGATGGCTTTCCGGATCCGGATCCCCGGCGGCCGGCGCGCCGCCGGGCGAGTGGCGGATTCGCGGGCCAGACTCCGCC
The DNA here is from genome assembly GCA_963804125.1 of uncultured Gemmatimonadales bacterium. Classification (GTDB taxonomy): domain Bacteria; phylum Gemmatimonadota; class Gemmatimonadetes; order Gemmatimonadales; family GWC2-71-9; genus CAVVWJ01. The sequence continues at coordinate 426,238 of CAWDPF010000007.1, read as the reverse complement.
CGGCAAGGACGTCGAGGATGGTAAGGCCGACGACCGCGGCGGTGGCGGCCGCCAGGCGATTGCGCTCCGCGTGATCACTCCGGAGCGCGCGGCCGAGCAGCGCGAGGTCCATCACGTCGCCACCGACCCGGGTCCAGACCGGACCCACGGGGCGCTCACGCGCGAGAATCCCCACGCCGCTCGCGAGCTCGCGCACGCCGATGGCGAACATCGTGTTGCGGTTGGCCTCGTCATCATCGATGCCGATCACGCGGGCCACCCTGCCCGGGGCCGCGATCTGGGCCAGTCCGAGGCCGATGCTGAGCCATCCCAGCCCGCGGGCGACGCGCTCGGCCTCGTCGAGCCGCGCTTCGGCCGTTCTGGGGTCCTGTGTCGCTGTGGTCATCGGCGCCCCCTGAAAAACCGGGACAGATAACCGCCGGTTCGCGTCACGTCCGTGATGGTGGTCACTCGGAGGCGTTGTAAGCGAGTCAGGCTTCGAGGCGTTTCGACTCGACGTGCGCGGAACGAGTCTGCGGCAGCCACGAGCGAACGGCGCGGAGGACGTCGGGCAGATCGAACGGCGGTGCGAGGAAGCGGAGGTCTCGGGGGAGCCCAGAGGGCTCGTCGGTGGCCGGACCGATCTGGTCCGCGATGCCCAGCATCGGGACCGAGGGAGCGAGTGCCCGCAACCGGTGGGCGAGCGCCACCGTGCTCGCATCCAGCACCCGCGCGGCCAGCACGAGCAGCGACGGCTGGGTCTCGCCCTGCGTCAGGGCGGCTGCGGCGCCGTTGGCGTCGGGACAGGCCACGACCTGGAAGCCGGAGCGTCCGAGGAACTTGGCCATCGTCTGGCGGAGCATCGGCTCGGCCTCGACGAGCAGGATGGTGGGAGGAACGGACGTTTTGGCCTGGGGCAATGGCATGCGGTCCCTGCCGGTGCGGGCGACGTCAACACGGGCGAACGTTGATGAAACTGCCGGGTGAGAGCATCATTGGGCAATGGGCGGACCGGCCCACCGTGCAGGCCCAGGGCACCCTGGCCAGGAATCCCGCGGTCGACCGCCTCTTTGCCGAGCGAGAGTGACCACATGCCACCGCAACGCCGTCCACTGCCCTCGAGCCTCCTGTTCGGCCGCGCCTTCCTCCGGCATCCGCGGATGCTGGGCTCGGTGGTGCCGAGCAGCCGGTTCCTGATCTCGCGGATCCTGCGCCAGGCCGACTGGGGGCGTACGCGGGTGGTGGTCGAGGCCGGGCCCGGCGTGGGCACGCTCACCACGGGGATCCTCGAGCGGCTCCGTCACGACGGCACGGTCGTGGCGTTCGAGATGAACCGGACCTTCGTCACGCACCTGCGCGGCGAGATCGCCGATCCCAGGCTGGCGGTTCTCCATCGCTCGGCGGCCGACGCCGGACCCGCCCTGGCCGAGCGTGGCACCGGGAAGGTCGACCTGCTCGTATCGGGGATTCCCCTCAGCGGGCTCACGCGGCAGGCCCGCCTGGATCTCGTGGCGGGATGGCGGCAGCTGCTCAGTCCGGGCGGGGTCATGGTGGTCTACCAGTTCACCCGGTCGGTCGTCCCCGACCTGCGCCGGGTGTTCGGCCACGTGCGACAGGAGTTCGAGCCGCTCAACGTGCTGCCTGCGTGGGTGTGGCGGTGCGAGGTGCCGGCCTGAGGCGGTTCCCACTGCTCTTCCTGCTTGCCCTTCCCGCCGTGCTGTCCGCGCAGGAGCAGACACCGCGGCGCGGTCCCCGACCGTCGGTCGGTGGCGAGGTCGGCTACTCTCGAAGCGACCTCGGCGGCCCCGACGCCCAGCGCGTCCAGAGCCGCCAGGGCGCTCTCACCGGCGTCTACATGCAGCTGCCGCTCGCGGGTCCGCTGAGCATTCGGCCGGAGATCCTGTTCGCCCTGAAGGGCGGGCGGGTGCAGACGGACGTGGAGGGCGGCGGCACGGTCGAGCTCGACATCGGCCTCGCCTACCTCGAGCTGCCGGTGCTGCTCCGGGCGGGCCCGCGGCGAGGGCGGTTCCGGCCCGTGGTATTCGGCGGCCCGGCGCCTTCGCTCCAGATCGGCTGCGACGTTCAGATCGCGGATCCCGACACCCCGGTCCGGGCCACTTGCGAGGAAACCGCCCTGCCGGCCTTCCGGCAGTTCGACGTGGGCCTCGTCGCCGGCGGGGGGCTGGAGATGCGGTGGCCGCAGTCGGCGCTGGCGCTCGAGGCGCGGTACACGACGGGACTGCGGTCGGTGCTGAACGATGTGGACGTGAGGAACCGGTCGTTTGGGATCGTGCTGTCGTTGACGTTTTGACGGGCGGGCAGGCGGGCAGGCGGTCGGTCAGGCGGTCGGGCGGTCGGCTAGAATAGGCGAAGGACGAAGGGGTGCGCGTGAAGCGCACCCCTTCGTCCTTCCGACTCCGCTGCTGAACGCCAGCTAGGTCTTGTCTTTCGTCCGACCGCCCGACCGCCCGACCGCCTGCCCGCCTGCCGCCCGTCAGAACAGCCACCGCCCGCCCACCTGGAACTGCCGCGGCTCGCCGAGCCCGCTCCGGATGGTGCCGTCGAAATTGAGGAACGTGCCGCCGGACGACGGATCCTTGAAGTTGTCGGCGTTGGTCACGTTGAACGACCTCGAAGATCGCCTCGAAGGTGCCCTGGCGGCCGAAGTTGAACGGCCGGGACAGGCGAATGTCCCACGAGAAGAAGGCGTTGTCGCGGCGGATCGTGTTGCGCTGCAGGATGTGGCCGTCGGGGCAGATTCGCTGCGTCTGCGAGGACGCACGCTGGCCGGTCGGCAGGTTGTCCGTGCCGCAGGTCTCGGACGCCGGCTGCGCGGAGTAGGCGCTCAGGCGGTTGTTGAGGTAGAAGTCTCCCGGCAGGATGGCCAGCACCCAGGCGTTGAAGCGGTGCCGCTGGTCGCGATCGCTGTAGCCGTACTCGCGCTCGAGCGAGTCGGCCTGGGCATAGCGGAAGGTGAACGGATCGCGCTCGTTGTCGTCGTCCGACTTGTCGGACGACAGCGTGTAGTTGACCTGGAACTGCAGGTGCGAGCCCGCCGATTTCCGCAGCTCGATCGTGCCGCCGTTGAAACGCGAACGCGCGGTGCTCTGCACCACCGTGAGCGTGCCGATCCCGTTGCCCCCGGCGAGGCCGGTGCCCCATGGAGCGCCGAATACCGGGTCGTTCCCGTTGACGAACCGGGTCAGATGATCGGTACGCGCATGGGTGAAGCTCACGCTCGCGGCCAGTCCGTTCGCCACTTCGCGCTCGTAGCCCACCGTGGCGGTAAACGTCCGCGGGTTCTCGAAGTCCTTGTCGTACACGAACACGCCCGGCTGGAAGGGGCCGCCTGCCGGCGCCGGGAGCAGCTCGCCGTAGTTCGGCGGCCTCCCGAGGAACGTCAGCGCGCTGTTCCGGAACAGCGACTGTCCGCGCGAACCGTCGGTGCTGCGGGCGCTCGCCAGGTTCAGCCCGGGGATGCGCGCATAGTAGAGGCCGGCATTGGCCCGCAGGACCTGCTTCCCGTCGCCCTTCACATCGTACGCGAAGCCGAGCCGCGGCTGGAACATCTTGTAGTCGCTCGGAATCGTGCCGTCACCCGGAAACTCGAAGGTCCCGACCGAGTTGGTGACCGTCTGGCCGATGAACGGCGCGTAGAACAGCTGGTCGATCGGGGTGATCAGGCTGGGCTCGATCTGCGCCTCCCAGCGCAGTCCGTAGTTGACCGTCAGGTTGGACCGGGGCTTCCAGCTGTCCTGGAGGAACACCGCCAGCTCGTGCTGGATGATGGTCTGGGTGCCGGCCTCCTCGACCGTGAGCGGTGCGACGCCGGCCTGCTGGAGGTACAGCGCTACCGGCCCGGTGATCTCCTCGCCTGCCGGACATGCGCCCGTGGTCTGGCTGGGCGTGGGCAGGTTGGTGAGCGTGTCCGCGCACTCGACGTAGCCATTGCCGTTAGCCGCGTAGTTGAGGAACCCGTTCACCGAGGTGAAGGCGATGCGACCGTTGGCGAACCCGAGGAACGTCTGATTCACACCTGTCCGGTTCCACTCGGCGCCGACCTTGAAGAGGTGGTTGCCCCGGAGGATGGACACGTTGTCGAGTACCTGGAACCGGTAATCGTACGCTGTGTGCAGCGGAATGAAGAACGGCATGCCCATGCGGTATCCCGAGAACCCGCTGGGGCCGACGAAGCCGATGTCGGTATCGGGAAACGGGCGCGCGGTGGACGGGTTGGTGGCCCCGGTGTAGGGCCGCGGCCGATCCTCCCGCGCCACCTGAAACCGGAACTCGTTGGACACCGAGGAGGAAAACAGCGAGGTCAGGCTGCCGTTGACCGCATGCGAGTGGTCCTGTTCGAGCGCGTTGGCGCTCCGGCCCCACGAGTCGACGTCGAACGTGCCGTTCTGCTGACTGGAGCGGGTGTAGTTGTACTTGAGCGTCGCGCTGTGCTTCTGGCTGAGCCGGAAGTCGAGCTTGGCCAGCAGCGCGTTGGCGTCGTTCGTCCGCGCGATCGACCCGAACTCGCCCTGAAGCGACCCGCCGAACGCGGTGTCGGTGAAGGCGACGAGCGCGGGGTCGATCCCGGCGAGCCGGTCCGTCTGCTTGAGGTCGTTGTACTCCTGCTGGTCGTAGGCGATGAAGAAGAACGCCTTGTCCCGCACCAGCGGGCCGCCGAACGTCGCGCCGAACTGGTGCTGCGTGAAGTCGGGGGCGAACCCGGTCGTGCCGCCTCCCGGGAAGGTGTGGGAGTAGTCGCCCGACAGCGCGTCGTACTTGCCGAAGTAGTGCGCCGACCCGTGGAACTCGTTGGTGCCCGACTTGGTGATGACGTTGACGAACCCGCCGCTCGACCGGCCGAACTCCGCGTTGGCGCCGTCGGCCACGACCACGAAGTCCTGCACCGCGTCCAGGTTGAACGTGAACGCCGGCCGCTGCCCGCCACGCTGCTCGCCGAAGAACGGGTTGTTGAAGTCGGCTCCGTCGACCGAGACGTTGTTGTGGATGCCCTTCTGGCCGCCGATGCTGATCTCGTCGCCGTCCGGGCCCTGCACGATGGCCACGTTGGGAGTGAGCGTCGTGAAGTTGAAGATGTTGCGGCCGTTGTTGGGCAGTCCCTCCACCGCTTCGACGCCGAGGCGGGTGGCGCTCTCCGACGAGGTCACGTCGATCAACGGCTCCGCCGACACGGAGAGCTCCTGCAGTTGCACCGCCTGCGGCACGAGCGCGAACGGGACCTCCAGCGTCTCGCCCAGCCGGAGGGTCAGGTTGGACTTCTTCGCTGCCACGAACCCGAGCGCCCGGGAGCTCACCTCGTAGGTGCCGACCCGGAGCAGCGTCGCCACGTATACGCCGCTTTCGTTCGTGGTGAGGGTGCGCTCGGCGTTGGTCTCGGCGTTCCGGAGCGTCACCGTGGCCCCGACGAGTGGACCGCCGCCGGCCGAATCCGTGATCGTGCCGCGGATGACGCCGGTCGTGGCCTGCGCCTGCGCCGCCAGCCGGCCGGGTACCGCGGCCAGGGCGAGACCCAGCAGGGCGAGAGTGGGGCGCAGCAGACGGGGCAGCGGCATAGGCGGGGCTCCCTTTCGACAACAACGGTGGAGACGCGGGTCGAGCGTGGGTCCGGGCGGCTCCGGGCCGGCTCGACGACCTATGCGGGTTGGATCGGGATAGCATACCGTTTCGCTGGGCCAACGGCAAGACGGGTGTGGGGCCGGTCACAGCATTGCCTCGTTCCGGGGTCGATCTTGATACGGGTTACGGCCTCCTCTCGTCGTCCCTTCCCCAACCGGTGGCACGCCGCCCCGGACGGAGCCTCATGACCCAGAGTGGCGCCACGCCCAGCCTGCCCGTCAGCCGCGATCTCCTGCGCGTGTTCGGGCGGGGCTCGCCCGATTGGACGCGCATCGGGGCGTGCGTGCGAGGGCCGCTCCTGACCGTGGCGGCCGTGGTGGTGCTCGACGTCATGCGACGGCATGACATCGGTCTCATCTCACCGTTCCCCGTGCTCATCCTGGCCGTGGTCTACTCGGCCTACGTCGGCGGGCTTCGGCCCGCGCTCGTGAGCGTGACGGTGAGCCTGCTGTATGCGCTCCACTTTTTCGCGGAGCCGGGGCTGCCGCTGCACTATTCCGCCGTCGCAGGCCACGGAGCCTCGTCGCGGTGGCGGCCTCGACCCTGGTCGCGGGACTGCTGGCATCGCGGCTCCACGACCGGCTTCGGCAGGCCGAGGTGCCCGAGCTTTCCCGCGTGGACGCCGAGGCCCTGTCGCGGCGGTTCTCGTTCATCGAGCAGGGATCGCTCATCCTGAGCTCCGCGCGCCAGTTCGACGAGATCTTCCGCGACCTCTCCCGGCTGCTCGTGCCCGCGCTCGCGGACTGGTGCACCATCCACATCGTTGCGCGAGGATGGCGTGTTCCGGTTCGTCGCCGGCGCCCATCGCGACCCCACGCGCGAGCTCGTGGTCCGGGCGCTCGCGGAGTACGGCCCGCGCCGGCTGCCGTTCGCCTCGGCGCCGATGGCGCCCCAGGTGGTCGAAATGACCGAGGCCCTGCTCCGAGACTCCGCCTCGGACGCGGAGGCGCTCAAGCTGTATCGCGCGCTGGCGCCGAAGGCGGTGCTCCGGCTGCCGCTCCGCGCGCGCGACCGGACGGTCGGCTTCCTCACGCTGGCGATGGCGAGCGACTCCGGCCGCCGCTTCGCCCCGGCGGACGTCGCCCTGGCCGGGGAGCTGGCCCGGAACTCGGGCCTGGCCGTCGACAACGTGCGCCTCCGGCAGGACCAGCAGGAGACCGACCGCCGCGCCCGGGTGGTCTTCGACGCGCATCCCCAGCCGATGTGGATCTTCGACGTGGACACGCTGGCGATCCTGGCGGTCAACGAGGCCGCGGTGCACCACTACGGCTGGACCCGCGAGGAGTTCGGGGAGATGACCATCATGGACCTGCTCGCGCCCGACGACCTGGCGCCGCTCGCGTCGGCCGCGGTCGACCACGCCCCGCTGCGCGGGGAGGTGGCGCGGGCCCATCACCAGCGTCGGGACGGCTCGCTGGTGGACATGGAGCTCGTGAGCCACGAGCTGGAGCTCGACGGCCGCCGTGCGCGGCTGGTCCTGGCCACCGATACGACCGATCGGACGCGGACGCGGGCCGCGCTGCTCCAGAGCGAGGAGCAGCTCCGCCAGGCCCATCGCGCCGAGGCCCTGGGGCGGATCGCGGGCGGCGTGGCACACGACTTCAACAACCTGCTCACCACCATCCGCGGGTTCGGGGAGATGCTGCTCCTCGACCTGGTGCCCGACGACCGGCGGCGGTCCGATGTGCAGCGAATCTGCCGGGCGGCCGACCGCGGGGCGCTCCTCACCCGCCAGCTGCTCGCATTCGGGAGGCAGCAGGCTCAGGACCCGCGCCCCATCGTCATCAACGATGTCGTGCGCGGCATGGAGCCGCTGGTCCAGCACCTGGTCGGCGCCGACGTGCGGCTCGATGTGCGGCTCGCTCCCGGACTCGGCGCTGTGCGGATGGACCCGGCGGAGCTGGAGCACGTGGTGGTGAACCTGATCCTCGGCGCGCGCGACGCGATGCCCACGGGCGGGCATCTCACGATCGAGACGAGCGAGCGCCGGATCAGCGGACTCACCCGCGGGCGGCCGGTGCGACCGGGCCGCTACGTCGTGCTGACGGTGGGTGACTCCGGGAAGGGGCTGGACGAAGAAGAGAGCGGCGCGACGGCCGAGGGTTCGTTCCGGCCTCCGGCGGCGATGGGGCGCGCGATCGTGGTCGGCATCGTCCGGCAGTACGGTGGGGTCGTGCGGGTGTCGAGCGAGGCGGGAGAGGGTACGCTGGTGAAGGTCTACCTGCCGCGGCTCGAGGCCGAGGCGGAGGTCGTCGCCGACGAGCCGGACGCCGACTCGCTGCGGGGCTCGGAGACCGTGCTGGTGGCGGAGGACGAGGACGGCGTGCGCGACCTCCTGCGGAAGGTGCTCACCGAGTTCGGCTACACGGTGCTCACCGCCCGGCATGGCCGCGATGCCCTGATGGTGGCGCGCGACCGGAGCGGCGGGGTCGACCTGCTGGTGACCGACGTGGTGATGCCGGAGATGAGCGGGCGCGAGCTGGCGGAGACCCTGCGCGACCAACAGCCCGATCTCAAAGTGCTCTACATCTCGGGGTACACGGACGACGAGGTGGTCCAGCGGGGAATCAGCGGCCGCGAGGTCGCCTTCCTGCGAAAGCCGTTCGCGTCCGAAGAGCTCGTGCGACGCGTCCGGGGGATGCTGGACGCCACCCGGGTCTGAGGCGGCGTCCAGCGGAAGCTAGCGAACCCGCGGGCGATACGTGCGAAGGGCGTCGGGGCCGACCTCGCCGTGAAGCCAGATGGCGGTCTCGCCCATCACCCAGCCAAGGGGCGAGCCCTGCGGCGCCGGCTGACCGGGGCGAAGCCGTTGCTGGTCCAGCAGGATCAGGCGGCCCTGGGAATCCTGGTACACCACCCGCACCACCGGTCGCGTCGCATCGGCGCCAGGTACCACGACGCCCTGTGCCAGCCCCATGAACATCGCGCTCATCCCCTCGATTACGTGCGCCGGGCCGCCGAGCTGGCGCGACGCCTCGTCGAGGCCGATCCGGAGATAGACCTGCGCTCGCTGTTCGAGCGTGGGCGGGGTCGGCGGCGGCGCCTGGGCGGGCCGCGCGACGGCCGAGGCGACCCCGGCTGGCGGCGCCGCAGTGCGGCGCCGCCGCTGGGCATCGAGGGCGGCAGTGGCGGCGGCGGCCTCGTCGCGGCGCCGCTGGCGATCGAGCTCGGCAAGGGCATCGGCGGCTCGCGCCCGGATCGTGGCGAGGTCCTCGGTGCCCGAGGAATCCTGGCTCGCTTCGTCCTCCGGTGCCGAGGTGTCCGACGGCGCCGCCTCGGCCTTGGACTCGGAATCGGCCGGCTGCGTCATGGCGAGCCCGCCGGCAACTGGGCTCCCCTCCGGCTCTTCCGCCGTGTCGCGGGCATTCTTCTCCGCGACCTTCGCTGTGGCCTTCCCGGCGTTTGCCCGGGCGTCCTTCAGCGGGTCCTTCGACGCGTCCGCCCGAGCCCGGTGCATTCGGGGCACCTTCCTTGGCCAGGGAGGCCTGCTCGCGAATGCCGCCGGGGTGCTATCCGAGGTCGGAGCGCCGGGCCGCGCGGTTTCCTCCGGACTCACGATGGCCTCGGCCTCCCTGCGCGAGAGGGACGCGTCGAAGGCCGCCTGAGCCGGCTCACGGAAGCGGGTGCCGATGAAGCCGGCGCCAACGAACACGGCGATCATCGCCGCCCAGCCGTACTTCCGGACCCGGCGCATGCGCCGATCGGCAGCCGATTCGTTGTCGGGCATCAAGAGCGGGGGTGGCGGCGCGTTCCACGTTTCCTCAGCGACGGGCCGGTCAGGGACCGGGCGCGGGGCAGGGCGGGGCGGAGGCTCGGGACGCACGGGTGGGTCGTGCCGCACCGGACGCTCGGGGCGAGCCGGCGGCTCGGATGCCACCGGCTCCGCTCGCGGGGGCTCGGGCGAACAGGCTCGGAGCTCGCCGGCTCCGCGCGGACCGGCTCGTGGACGGGTTCGCTCCGCGCCGGCTCGGGACGCGGCGGCTCGAGCCGCGCCATCTCGGGGGCCGCCTCGATCGGCGCCGGGCGCCGCATGGTCGCCGCCGCCGCGCCATCCATCTCGACGGACGCGATCAGGCGGTCGGCCTCATCGAGAAATTCCCGCACCTCGCGCAGCCGGAGCCCACACGATGAGCACGAGGCGAGGTGAGCCTGAATCTCGGCCACATCACTCGGTGCCAGCTCCCCGTCGAGCATCGCGTGCAGCGTGCCCTCGTCAAGATGCGACATGCTTCCCCCGCTCCTTCTGTCTGGCTCGTTCCTGCGCCCGATAGGCCTCGACCAGCCGCCGGCGCGCCCGCGCCAGCGTAGTGCCGATCGCCCCCTTCGCGAGTCCCAGCGTGGCGGCGATCTCCTCGTAGTTGAATCCCTCGGCCCGCAGCAGCAGCGCCTCGCGGTCGCGCTCGTTCAGGACCGCGAGCGCGGCGCGCACCCGGGCGGTCTCCTCCCGCCGCTCCAGCTCCTTGTCCGGCGCATTCGAGGGCTCGTCGTGCTCGGCGCGCAGCAGCTCGAGCCGCCGGCCGCGCGTGGCTGAGCGTCGTCCATCCTCACGGACCAGATTGAGTGCCACCGCGAACAGCCAGGGCCGAGGGTTGTTGGGAGGCGCCGCCACGGCCCGGGCGAATGTCTCCTGGGCCAGGTCCTCCGCCCGATCATGATCCCCCGTCCGGCGATAGAGCATCCGGACGAGCGACGCATAGTACTGCTCGAACAGCTGGGCGAGGTCGGCCGTCATGACTCCGAGCGGTGATGGGCGTGCCTCCCCAACGTCGCAAAGTGGCGAGCGGGAGACAATCTGGCTGTGATGCGCATCCTATCGGCCCGCCGAAGCTGCGTCCACCCCCCGGCGCGCACACTGACGCAAATTACTATACCTGTTGTACTTAGCGACCTGCAGCCAACCCAGCGCAACGCGCCCCGAGCTACAGGAGATGCTCCTGTAGCCCGGGGCTGCACGTCCTGTGCCCGGAGTCAGGCGATGGCCGACTGCGAGATTTGACGAAGGACGCTGCTCAGGTCCTCGGATAGGAAGGGCTTATGAAGAAATCCCACGGTCCCGCCGAGGCCATCCAGGATCTTCGAGGCCACATCTTCCTCTGTGTAGCCGCTCATGAGGACGACCGGCAGCTCGGGTGAGCGCTGGCGGAGGAGTCGCACGGTTTCCGACCCGCCCATGCGCGGCATCGAGAGGTCCAGCAGGACAGCGGTGACTTCGCCATCGTGCTCGTCGAGTGTGCGGAGTGCGTCCTGGCCGTCCACTGCCGTGATCACGTGGAAGCCGAGGCGCTCGAGCATGTGCCCGACGACCTCGCGGACGCCCTCCTCGTCCTCGACCATCAGGACGGTCCCGCGCCCGCGCCACCCGGCCCCGCTGAGCCGGCGCGGCGCCGCCTCCGCTTCGCCGGACACGGCCGGCAACACCACCCGGAAGCTGGTCCCCTCGCCCGGCGCCGTACGGATCCGGACGTGTCCCTGGTGGCTTTCGACGATTCCCATCACGGCCGCCAAGCCGAGCCCGCGGCCGGTGAACTTGGTCGAGAAGAAGGGGTCGAAGATGCGCTGCAGGGTGCTGCTGTCCATGCCGCATCCGGTGTCGCTTACCTCGAGGAACACCGAGGCTGGCGACTTGGGGGCCGATTCAGTGTCCTCCACGAGGCCGGTGCGCAGCGTGATCGTCCCGGATCCCTCGCCGAGGGCATCGGAGGCGTTGGTGATGAGGTTCATCACGATCTGCCGGAGCTGGGTAGGGTCGGCGGTGACCGGTGGCAGCTCCTCTGCGAGATCCCAGTCGAGCGTGGCCTGCTTGGAGATGGCCGTCCGGAGCAGGGTGGCCATCTCTCGCACCTCGCGCGACAGGTCGAGCTGGCGGCTCTCGACCGCGCCCCGGCCGCTGTAGGCCAGGAGCTGCTGGGTGAGCTCTGCGGCCTGCAGGGTGGCGCGCACCACCTCGTCCAGGTGTTCCCCAGCTTCCGAATCGCCGGGGAGGTGCTTCCGGGCGAGGTCGGCGTTGCCCAGGACCACATGGAGCAGGTTGTTGAAGTCGTGGGCGATCCCGCCGGCCAGCACGCCGATGCTCTCGAGCTTCTGCACATGATAGGCGTGCGCTTCGCTCGCCTCGGCCTCACGGCGGGCGGTCTCCTCGCGCAGCCGGAGCTCCTGGGTGAGCTGGTGGTGAGCGGAGATGTCGCGGACGAGCCAGCGGAAACCGTACGCCTTGTCCCGCGGCCCGCCCCGGGCCACGGACAGGGTGAGCGACGCGTCGAACGACTGGCCGTCGCGCGGCTGCAGCCGGAGCTCGATGCTCTTGGCGGCCGGCTCCGACTGCCAGCGGCCGATCTCGCTCCGGAGCCTGGCCCGATCCTCGACGGCCACGAACGAGATCAGCGTCTTGCCCACCAGAAACCGGGGCTGCACCCCGAGCAGGTGCGCCGCCGAGTGGTTGGCTTCCCGGATGATGCCGTTGAGATCCGTCAGCAGGTAGGCATCGGGCGCGTACTGGAAGAGGTGCTGGTAGCGGCGGCGCTCTTCGGCCACGGTGGCGTGCACGGCCGCCAGGTCCTCATTCTGCTGGCGCAGCTCTTCTTCGGCGACGCGCAGCTCCTCGACCGCGACGAGCAGCTCCTCGAACGCCGCGCTGGAGGCGTCGGGTGTCCCCCGAATCGTTTCCACGTGCCGGCGCATGTCTTCCAGGCGCCGGGCAAAATCCTCTGCGTTCACTGCGCCTCTTCCATCAAAAGAATCACGCCGCGGGCCTGGTCGGCCGCGCCGCTAGCCAAGGGGGTGCACGTCACGCGCACCTGCATTGGCCGGCCGCGACGGTTGGTGGCTTCCAGGGTCACATCGAGAAACTCGGACTCGCGCGCCAGGCAGGCGCGGATCGGCGCCCTGAGCCGATCGACCGGGAGCCCGATGTCCAGGTTGAGAAAGTTCTTGTGCAGCACCTCGTCCTGCCGGAGTCCCCACATGTCCTCGGCCCGGCGGCTCCACTTGCGGATCTGGAGATCGCGATCCACCACGGCCACGGCGCTTCGGAGCGAGGTGAGGATCGACTCGAGGAAGCCATTGAGCTCGCCAAGCTGGTCGCTCCGCTCGCGCGCCTCGTCGTTGATCGTCTGGAGCTCCTCGTTGGTCGACTGGAGCTCCTCGTTCATGGTCTCGAGCTCCTCGTTGGTCGACTGCAGCTCCTCGTTGGTGGTCTCCAGCTCTTCGACCGTCGACTGCAGCTCCTCGTTGGTGGTCTCCAGCTCCTCGTTGGTGGACTGCAGCTCCTCGAGCGCCGTCTCGAGCTCCTGGCTGGCGCGCTGGACCTCCTCCTGGAGGCGGCGCTGCCGGCTCACGTCGGTAAACTGGACGCTGGCGCCGAGGGGCAGGCCACCGAGGTCGAGGAGGGGAACGACCGTGAGCTCGAGGAAGAGGACCTGGCCGCCGGAACCGGTCCACCGGCCCTCGACCGACGCCGTGGGGCGGCGCTCCAGGTAGGCGCGCTCGATGCTGGAGCGCAGCTCGAAGGGGCGGTACGAGAGCTCGAGGTCCTGCAGCGGCCGGCCGATGTCCCGCGGGCTCAGGCCGAACAACGTGCGCAGCTGCTGATTGACGTGGGCGACATTCCCGTCGCGGTCGACGATCAGCTCCGCCACCGGGCCGGCATCGATCGCGGCCTCGCGCAGGAGGCGCGCGCTGTCGTGCTCGTTCGGGGTCGCGAAGGTCAGACGCCGCACCTCCGAGTGCCGCTCCGTCTTGGCGAACAGCCGTCGTTTGACGTCCACCGGCTCGAACATGGTGCTCTGGGCCAGCAGCGTCTCCGCCTTCCCCAGGAATAGTACCCCGCGGGGTACCAGCGCGAAATGGAAACGGGACAGGATCCGCGCCTGGGCCTCGGTGTTGAAGTACATCAGGCAGTTGCGGCAGATGAGCAGGTCCACCCGCGAGATCGGGGCGTCCTGAATCAGGTCGTGCCGGCCGAAAATGACCGCGCGCCGGAGATCCTTGGTGATGGCGAGCCGGTCGTCCTGCCGGTCGAAGTAGCGCTCCAGCAGCGGGGCCGGGACATCCTCGACCGCACGCGCGCCGTACACGGCGGGGCGGGCCTGGGCGAGCGCCTCTTCGTCCACGTCGGTGGCGTAGATCTTCACCCGCTCGCGGAACGCGTCGGAGCCCATCGCCTCCGCGAGGAGAATGGCGATCGAATAGGCCTCCTCGCCCGAGGCGCAGCCCGCACTCCAGACGCGGATCGGAGCCGCCGCGCCCGCGCCGCCGATGAGCTCCGGCAGGATCTCGTCGCGCAGGTATTCCCAGTTGGCGGGGTCGCGAAAGAAGCTGGTGACGTTGATCAGGATGGTGTTGAACAGCCGGGTGAACTCCTCGGCGTCCACCTGCAGAAAGTCGAGGTAGGCGGCGAACCGGCTCATCCCCAAGGCCTGCATGCGCACCTGCACGCGGCGCATCAGACTGGTTCGCTTGTAGGCGGTGAAGTCGAAACCGCGGCTCAGCTTCAGGTAGGCGAGGAGGACCTCGAACTCGGCGAGCGCATCCGCATCCTCCGGCGGGGTCTTCTCGCTGACCCTGGGTGTGGGCCTGCTCACGCCGGGACTCCGTCGCCGACAAGAGTCTCGAGCTCGGCGGCGATGTCGCCCAAGGGCAGCACGCGATCGACCGCGCCGGCCCGCCGGGCCGCGCGCGGCATGTCGGGACAGCTCGACGTGGCGTCGTCCTGGACCAGCACGATCCCGCCGAGGCGACGCAGCACCTGCGCCCCCTCCGCACCGTCGACGCCATACCCGGTCAGTACGACGGCGATCGCCCGGGGACCGTACCTGGCGCCGACAGAGGCAAAGAGCCGGTCCGCCGATGGGCGACACCAGTGGACCGGGGGCAAGTGCGAGAGGACGAGCCGACCGTCGACGCCGACGAGGAGGTGGGCGCCCGGCGGCGCGACGTATATCTCGCCGTCCTCGAGCCGCATGCCCTGCGCCGCCTGGCGCACGCCGAGCGCGGTGCGATCGGCAAGGATCGCGGCCAGATGGCTCCGCTGGTCGGAGGCGAGATGCTGCAGGACCAGGATGGCCGAGGGCAGGGTCGCGGGCAGCGGCCGGAGCACCTCGGAGAGCGCGGCCAATCCGCCCGATGAGGCCGCGATGGCGACCACCCGTGTCGCGGGTTTCCGGCGGTGTGAGGTCATGGCGCTCATCGGGAGTCGGTTCCGCGCGCCAGCGCTGCCACGTCCGTGTCCCGCGCTTCGGCGTCCTGCGGTTCGGCCTCGGCGTCCAACGGCTCCCGGCCCGGACTCTTGAGCAGGGTCCGGCGAATGATGTTGGAGCCGTGCTCGGCCTCGCGCGCGGTGCCCTCGAACTGGGTCACCGCGCGGCGGAGCCCGCGACGTCCGGCCTGCTCCGCGAGGCGCCGCGAGAGCTCGGCCTTCTCCTCGAGCGCCCGGACGGCCGACCAGAGGGCACCTTCCACTGCCCGCGACTGACTGGCGAACAACGCCTCTTCGCTGAACGCGTGGCCGACGTGACAGCGGAAGTGAAGGAAGCCGTCCTGCTCCCGCTCGAAGAGCACGCCGCCGCATTCGGGACAGACCATGGAAGATGGACGGCCGAGCGCTGCCGGGCTCCGAAGGGCGGCCGTGCCGGCCATCGACGGGTCGGGCACGTCACCGCTGCCGGCGGCAAAGTCCCCGGGCACATCGAGCAGAGGCGGATCCTGCCCGGGCTCCTCGTCCCGAGCCACACGGTCCAGGATGGCCGCGAGCTCCCGGGCCGGCGCGACGTGGTCCACCGCGGCGCTCCGAAGCGCGCTCATGACCATGCCCGGATAGGCGGCCTCCTCGGGCTCCTGTACCAGCGCGAGCCCGCCCCGCGCCTTGATCTCGATCATGCCGACAGTCCCGTCGTCGAGGGTTCCGGACAGGATTACGCCGACGACCCGGGGCCCGAACGTCCGGGCCGCGCTCCGGAAGAGGGGATCGATGGCGGGGCGGTGGCCCTGCTCCCGGGGGCCGTTGGTGCAGCGGATGCGGCCGCCGGTCAGCACCAGGTGCTGGTCGGGGCGGGCCACGCAGATGCGGCCCGGAACGATGGCGTCGCCGTCGACGGCCTGCACGACAACGAGCGTGGAGGCCCGCTGGAGGATGTTGGGAAGCGCGCTGACGCTCTGAGGCGGAAAGTGGTGGACGACGAACACGGCACCGGGAAAGTCGGCAGGCAGGGCCTCCACCAGCCGCAGCAGGGGCTCGATGCCCCCAGCGGAAAAACCCACCACCACGATGTCGCGAACTGGCATACCACCCATGCCTTTCTGAGCCAAACATAGCGGCCGCTCCAGGGCGGCGCAAAGCCGTGGATCACATGGATTGGCGGGACGCTAAGCCGTTGGGTATCTTTTTCTTGTGTCACCGACGACGCCAGGGAGGACCGCATGGACCGAGGCCATGACCGCCCCCGCCCCCACGGGCGACACCTTTCCCATCAACGGCACCGACTATATCGAGTTCTGGGTCGGGAACGCCAAGCAGGCCAGCCAGTTCTACCGCGCCGCCTTCGGATTCCAGCTGGTGGCGTACCGGGGGCCCGAGACCGGGGTCCGCGATCGCGCCAGCTACCTGCTCCAACAGGAAAAGATCCGGTTCGTGCTGACCACGCCGATCCGGCCGGATCTGAGCGACGAGGCACGGATGGTCGCCGACCACATCTATCGGCACGGCGACGGCGTCCGGGACCTGGCGCTGTGGGTGGACGACGCGCGAGAGGCCTACGCCAAGGCGGTCGAGCGGGGCGCGGTCTCGGCGCAGGAGCCGAGGGTCTTGAAGGACGATGACGGCGAGATCGTGATCGCGGCGATCCGGACCTACGGCGACACGATCCACTCGCTGGTCGAGCGGCGCAACTACCGCGGCCTGTTCATGCCCGGATTCCGGGCGGTGACCCCGCGCTACCAGCCGGCCCCGGTCGGCCTCAAGTACGTGGACCACTGTGTCGGGAACGTCGAGCTCGGCCGCATGAACACCTGGGTCCAGTTCTACGGCGACGTGATGGGGTTCCGCAACCTGCTCACGTTCGACGACAAGGACATCTCGACCGAGTATTCCTCGCTGATGTCGAAGGTGATGGCCAACGGGAACGACCGGATCAAGTTCCCGATCAACGAGCCGGCGGCGGGGAAGCGGAAGTCGCAGATCGACGAGTATCTCGAGTTCTACCAGGGGCCTGGTGTCCAGCACATGGCGCTCGCGACCGACGACATCATCGCGACGGTCACGGCGCTCCGGGACCGGGGGGTCGAGTTCCTCACCGTGCCCACGACGTACTACGCGGAGCTGCAGGGGCGGGTGGGCACGATCGACGAGCCGCTCGACGTGCTGGCCTCGCTCGGCATCCTGGTCGACCGCGATCCGGACGGCTACCTGCTCCAGATCTTCACCAAGCCGGTCGAAGACCGGCCGACCGTGTTCTACGAGATCATCCAGCGCAAGGGTGCCAAGAGCTTCGGCAAGGGCAACTTCCGGGCGCTCTTCGAGGCCATCGAGCGGGAGCAGGCGGCGCGCGGGAATCTGTAGGGCGGTCGGGCGGTCGGGCGGTCAGGCGGTCAGCTCGAAGTTAAGGTTGGGCACACCCTAGCCGTTCCACCGTCTGACTCGACCGCCCGACCGCCCGACCGCCCGACCGCCTGACCGCCTGACATGGAGTTACACATGCCGATCTACCACACACTAGGCCAGATCCCCCGCAAGCGGCACATCGCGTTCAGGCGGCCGGACGGAGGACTGTACGCCGAGGAGCTGATGGGGCACGAGGGGTTCACGGGAACGTCCTCGCTGCTCTATCACACCCACCCGCCGACGACGGTGAAGAGCGTCCGTCGGCTGCGGGAGACGAAGTACGAAGCGGACCCGGACCAGACGCTCCGGCACCGGCACTTCCGCACGTCCCAGGTGAAGCGCGGGGGCAGCCCGACGCTCGACCGGATCCCGCTCCTGTTCAACCAGGACATCGCGATGCTCTACGTCGAGCCCGACGAGAACGACGCCCACTTCTACCGGAACGCCCAGGCCGACGAGCTGGTCTACGTCGCCAAGGGCACGGGCACCCTCGAGTCGGTGTTCGGGGATCTGCCGTACCGCGAAGGGGACTATCTCGTCATCCACCGCGGCATCATGCATCGCTGGCGGCTCGACCTCTCGACCGAGCCGACCAAGCTGCTGGTCATGGAGAGCCGCGGCCACGTGCGCTGGCCCAAGCGGTACCGGAACGAGTTCGGCCAGCTCATCGAGGGCGCGCCCTACAGCGAGCGCGATATCCGGCGGCCCAGCGCGCTCCGGATCCACGACGAGCGCGGGGACTTCCCGATCCTGGTGAAGCAGTACGACGGCCTCAACGAGATCATCCTGGACCACCATCCGTTCGACGTCGTGGGCTGGGACGGCTACTTCTATCCGTGGGCGTTCAACATCTACGATTTCGAGCCGATCGTCGGCCGGGTGCATCAGCCGCCGCCGGTGCACCAGACCTTCCAGGGCGACGGGTTCGTCGTCTGCAGCTTCTGTCCCCGGCCGTACGATTTCCACCCCGAGGCGGTGCCCGCGCCGTACAACCACAGCAACGTCGACTCGGACGAGGTGCTCTATTACGCCTCGAGCGAGTTCATGAGCCGGAAAGGGATCGAGTTCGGCAGCATCACGCACCACCCCGACGGGATTCCGCACGGGCCGCATCCGGGCCGCGCCGAGGCGAGCATCGGCGCCAAGTACACCGAGGAGCTGGCGGTGATGATGGACAGCTTCCGGCCGCTCAAGGTGGCGACGGCGGCGACGACGATCGAGGATCCGGAGTACCACAAGTCCTGGCTGGACGCGCAGCACGCGCAGTTCAATCCGCCGACGTCGTGAGCGCTCGGGGCGCGTGTGGCGGCGCTCCGAGAATCGGCGGCGTTTCGTTTTCACCACGGAGACACGGAGGGCACGGAGAGTCACGGAGAACAGCAAGGACTATTGGGTGTGCTGTTCCCCCTGCTTTCCTCCGTGACCTCCGTGCCTCCGTGGTGAAGCCATAGCCCAATCCGACAACCATGCCCGCTGAGCACAACCCGGACGCCCCGATCTGGACCCCCAGCCCCGAGCGCGTCGCGCGGGCGAACATGACGCGTTTCCTGGCGCACGTCCGGCAGGTGCAGCCGGCCGGGGCGGAACAGGTGTGGGACGTCGCCTCGCTATACGAGTGGTCGGTCGCCTGTCCCGACGCGTTCTGGCCCGAGGTGTGGCGGTTCTGCGGCGTGGTGGCGGAAGACCGGCCGGGGCGGGCGCCGTGGGATGACGTGGTGGTGGGCCTCGAGCGGATGGCGCCGCCGGTGCCGGCGCTCGGCCCGCGGTGGTTTACCGGGGCGCGGCTCAATTTCGCCGAGAACCTGCTGCGACACGAGGGCGGCGGCGACGCCCTCGTCTTCTGGAACGAGGGCGGACGCCGGCGGAGGCTCAGCCGCCGCCAGCTCCGGCGCGAAGTGGCGGCCGCCGCGGCCGGGCTGGCCGCGTTCGGCGTGGGCCCCGGCGACCGGGTCGCCGGCTTCCTGCCAAACCTGCCCGAGACCGTCATCGCCATGCTGGCAGCCGCGAGCCTGGGCGCGATCTGGTCGTCCTGCTCGCCTGACTTCGGCGTCAACGGCGTTGTCGATCGCTTCGGCCAGATCCGGCCCAAGGTCCTGATCTGCGCGGACGGCTACCGCTACGCGGGCAAGGCTATCGACTCGCTCGCACGGATGCGCGAGGTGTGCGTGCGCGTGCCGGGGATCGAGCGGGTCGTCGTCGTTCCCTACCTCGATCCGTGGCCCGATCTCGGCACGCTGCCGGGGGCCGTGCGCTGGGACGAGCTGCTCGACGCGCACCGGGGGCCGGACCAGCCCGCCTACGCCCACCTGCCGTTCGATCATCCGCTCTGCGTCATGTACTCCTCGGGCACGACGGGACTCCCCAAGTGCATGGTGCACGGGGCCGGCGGCACGCTGCTCCAGCACCTCAAGGAGCTGGCGCTCCATACCGACGTCGGGCCCGACGACCGGGTCTTCTACTTCACCACCTGCGGATGGATGATGTGGAACTGGCTGGTCTCCGCGCTCTGCCGTCGGCGCGACGGTGGTGTTATTCGACGGCGCGCCGCTCGCGCCTCCGCCGATTCTGTGGGACATGGCCGCCGAGGAGCGCGTCACGGTGTTCGGGACCAGCGCCAAGTACCTGGCGCTCGCGGAGAAGGAAGGGCTCGCGCCTGCGCACACGCACGATCTGTCGGCCCTCCGCGCGATTCTCTCGACCGGCAGCCCCCTCGCGGCGAGCAGCTACGACTACGTGTACTCCCGAATCAAGCGAGACGTCCACCTGGCGAGCATCAGTGGCGGCACCGACATCATCTCCTGCTTCGCGCTCGGGAACCCGGTGGGCCCCGTCTGGCGCGGGGAGCTGCAGATGCGCGGGCTAGGCATGGCGGTGGACGTCTTCGACGCGGCCGGCCAGCCGGTGCGCGGGGCCGAGGGCGAGCTGGTGTGCACGCGCCCCTTTCCGAGCATGCCCGTCGCGTTCTGGGACGATCCCGACGGCGCCCGCTACCAGGCGGCGTATTTCGATGTGTTCCCGGGTGTCTGGCGGCATGGTGACTGGGCCCGGCTGACCGACCACGACGGACTCGTGATTCTCGGCCGGAGCGACGCGACCCTCAATCCGGGCGGTGTCCGGATTGGCACAGCGGAGATCTATCGCCAGGTCGAGCCGCTGCCCGAGGTCGTGGAGAGCCTGGTCGTGGGGCAGGAATGGGATGGGGATGTGCGGATCGTCCTCTTCGTGCGCCTGCGCGAGGGTGTGACACTGGACAGCGGCCTGGAGGAGCTGATCCGCCGCCGGATCCGGGAGCACGCGAGCCCTCACCACGTACCGCGCAAGATTTTGCAGGTAGCAGACATCCCACGGACGATCAGCGGCAAGATCACCGAGCTGGCCGTCCGCGAAGTCATTCACGGGCGACCCGTCGCGAATGTGGACGCTCTGGCCAATCCCGGGGCCCTGGAGCTATATCGCGACCTGGCGGCGCTCCGGGGCTGAAACATCGACCTTGGAAAGTGTGATCTATGACCTATCGCCGTTGGCTCGACACAAGTACCTTGGTGCCTCAGACTGACGCGAATGTGCAGGTTTTCGGCGGGCCCGCAGCTGACGAACGATCGGCGACGACACCCCTTTGCGGGCAGGGGTTCGGTCGCCACTAGGAGCGAACTCATGAAAACTCTCTGGATCCTGGCGGCGGCTGCCACTTTCGCCGCCTGCCACAATCGCTCGGACGAGGAAACCGGCGCTGCGCCCGACCGTGGCGATACCACGGCCGTGAGCGGCTACGATACCACGGCCGCGAACCCGAATGCGAAGGTCGACACCACGACCGTGACGCAGCCGACCGCGCCGAGCGCGGATACGTCGGCCGTCACGCAGCCCACGACGCCGAGCGTCGATACTTCCGCCGTTCAGCCCACGACGCCAAGCGCCGATACCTCGGCCGTGCAGCCGACGGCCCCGAGCGCCGGCTATGACACCACTGCGGCGCCGCAGCCGACCGCGCCGAGCGCGGGCTACGACACCACCAGCACTGCCGTTCCGCCGACGACTACCGACACCACGATGGCCCCGATGCTGGCGGTGCCGTCGATACCACGCAGCCACGACCGCAGCAGCACCCAGCGCTAACGCAGGATGAAGGCAGGCAGATAGGAGCGGCCCCGGCAGACGCCGGGGCCGCTTCGTATTAGAATGGTCGCCATGTCCACCCTGGTCACCCGCACCTACCTCGAGCTGCGCTCTCCCGCCGACCTGCGCCCGGTGGCCGCACCGAAGCCGGCGCCGCGGATCGAGCGCGTGGGCGAGTGTCCCGCGTCGTTCTACCGCTACCTGTACGCGGAGGTGGGCCGCGCCTTCCACTGGGTGGACCGGTTACGCTGGTCGGACGACACGGTGCGCACCCACCTCGCGACGCCGGGCCTTTCCCTCTGGCTCCTCACGTGGCAGGCGGCGCCCGCGGGGTACTTCGAGCTCATGCCGCACGACGACGGGTCGACCGAGATCGCGTACTTCGGGCTGCTGCCGGAGTTCATCGGCCGGGGATGGGGGAAATGGCTGCTGAGCGAGGCGGTGCGGGCGGCATGGGCGACGATGCCGTCGCGGGTATGGCTGCACACGTGCACGCTGGACCACCCGGCGGCGCTGCCGAATTACCTGGGGCGGGGGTTCCGGGCGGTGCGGGAGGAGACGTATACGGTCGACGGGTAGTGCAGCTACGGGCCTCGGCAATCCCCATCACCTCTCCCAAGCATTTCAGCGATCGCGCCGATCTTAGCATTGTACCACGCTAGGAATTCGCTCGCTTCCACGGCGAAGTCTCACAGCATCACGCACCGCACACCACTCCATGCCGAACCTCATCGCCACGATGCTCAGTCGATGGCATTTCCTCGACGTAGTCGATTTCCAAACGCCTCGCTGCGCGTACTGTGTGGAGCGCGAGGCCGCGTGATGCAGGTCACGGCGACGGTTGCCAAAAAGCGGATCATGTAGCGACGACACCGATGTCTTGGCCATCACAGGATCGCCTGCATGCCCTCCGCTCTTCGCTCACCCTCCGGTCCCTCATGCTTCGTTCGCTCGCGCTTTACCGGCATCGGGCTCGTTGCCACCACTGCGCTCGCGGCCACGCTGCTCGCGGGCTGTGGGGCTGGGCCCGACACGCGGCGCACGGGTCCAGCACGCGTCCGCCGGCGCCAGCGTGACCGCGTCAGACTCCGACCACGTCGCGACTCGGTTGCCTTCCCGCAGCCCGGCGCAGGGAAGCCTGGCGAGTGGACGCTGCCCGGCCGTGACTACGCCGGGACGCGCTACAGCCCGCTGACGCAGATCACGACCGCCAACGCGAAGGATCTCGCGGTCGCCTGGACCTTTTCGACCGGTGTCCTGCACGGGCACGAGGGCCAGCCGCTCGTGGTGGGGAGCACGATGTATCTCGTGACGCCCTGGCCCAACATCGTCTACGCGCTCGATCTGGCGCACCCCGATCGGCCCGGCCAAATGGACCTATCAGCCCAATCCGGATCCCGCCTCGCAGGGCGAGGCCTGCTGCGACATCGTGAACCGCGGCGCCTCGTACGGCGGCGGGAAGATCGTCTTCAACACGCTCGACAATCACACCATCGCCCTCGACGCGAACACCGGGCGCGTCGTCTGGACGACGAAGATGGGCGACATCAATCTCGGCGAGACGACGACCATGGCGCCGCTCATCATCGGCGACAAGGTGCATCACCGGCATCAGCGGCGGCCGAGATGGGCGTGCGCGGGCTGGCTCGCCGCGCTCGACCTCGCGACCGGCAAGGAGGTCTGGAAGGCCTACAGCACCGGCTCCGGACCAGGACGTACGCATCGGGCCGGCGCTTCAAGCCGTTCTACCCGGGTGACCGGGCGAAGGACCTCGGCGCTCACCACCTGGACGCCGCGATCAGTGGAAGATCGGCGGCGGGACCACGTGGGGCTGGGTGACGTACGATCCCGGGCTTGCACCTCCTCTACTACGGCACCGCCAATCCCGGCGTGTGGAATCCCGACATGCGTCCGGGTGACAACAAGTGGTCGATGACGATCTTCGCGCGCGATCCCGACACGGGCGAAGCGAAGTGGGCCTACCAGCTGACCCCGCACGACCGCTGGGACTACGACGCGCGTGAACGAGAGCATCGTGGCCGATCTCCCCATCGACGGGAAGCCGCGGAAGGTCGTGCTCCACTTCGACCGGAACGGATTCGCATACACGATGGACCGCGCCACCGGCGAGGTGCTGGTGGCGAAGCCGTACCAGTTCCGTCAACTGGTCCACCGGCGTGGACCTGAAGACCGGCCGTCCGGTCGAGGTCCCCAGCAAGCGCACCAACGCAGACCACCAACACCACCGATATCTGCCCCTCGTCCACCGGCGCACGCGACCAGCAGCCGGCGGCGTTCTCACCTCGCACCGGGCCTGTTCTACACCCCGACGACCAACCTGTGCATGGACTACAAGGGCGTGGAGACGAGCTACATCGCCGGAACGCCCTACGTGGGCGCCGAAGTGCATGATGTATCCCGGGCCGGGCGGCAATCGCGGCGAGTTCATCGCCTGGGACGGCGTGCACGGCAAGAAGGCCTGGGGCATCAAGGAGCGGTTTCCGGTGTGGACGGGCGCACTCGTCACCGCCGGCGACGTCGTCTTCTACGGCACGCATGGATGGCTGGGTCAAGGCGGTGGACGCGCGGAACGGCGCGCGTGCTCTGGAAGTTCAAGACCGGCTCCGGACACGTCGGCAACTTCATCAGCTACACCGGCCCCGACGGCAAGCAGTACGTCGCCGTCTACGCCGGGCGTCGGCGGCTGGGCCGGCGCCGCGGCGTTCGGTCTGTCGCCGGACGACCCGACCGGCGCGCTCGGCTTCGCCAACGCGATGAAGGACCTCACGGATTACACGGGGCCAGGGGGCATGCTGTATGTCTTTGCGTTCGCGCTGAGACGGGCGGCGGCGGTCTGCTGATAGTGGCGCTCGCGGTCGGTGCCGTGGTGCCACGGGCTCGTCGCAGCGCTCGCCTAGTCGGCAGATCGCTCGACCGTCCGACCGCCTGACCGCCCGCCCGCCTGACCGCCTGACCGCGACCTCCGCTCGCGTCTGCGCCGATCCCAACAACCTCCCGTTTTCCAACCGCGCCCAGGCGGGGTTCGAGAACCGGATCGCCGAGCTGGTCGCGCGGGAGTTGCATCGGAGCCTCCACTATGCGTGGTGGGCGCAGCGGCGCGGGTTCGTGCGCAACACGCTCGACGCAGGACGTTGCGATCTGGTGATGGGGATGCCGAGCACCGCCGACCGGATCCTGGCCACCGCGCCGTACTACACCTCCACGTACGTGTTCCTCTCGCGAGGGCGCCGGGCGGCCGGTCACCTCGCTCGACGATCCACGGCTCCGGCAGCTTCGCATCGGGCGTCCACTTCATCGGCGACGACTACCACAACACGCCTGCGGCCGGCGGCGCTCGCGCGCCGGGGCATCGTGCGCAACGTGGTCGGCTACAGCATTTACGGTGACTACTCGAAGCCCAACCCGCCGGCGACGCTCGTGTATGCGGTGGCCCGATGGAGACGTAGACCTGGCGATCGTCTGGGGGCCGTTCGCGGGATACTTCGGTCCGCGGACCGGCGTGCCGCTGGTCTCGACACCCGTGAGGCCGACGATCGATGGCGCGGCGGCGACGTTCGTGTTCGCGATCTCGGCGGGTGTGCGGCGCGGGGACACGGCGCTGCGTGCGGCGGTGGACCGCGCGATGGTCGCAGAACGTCCGGCGATTCGGGCGGTGCTGGAGAGATATGGCGTGCCGATTGTGGTGACGGCGCGGCCTCCCTGGCCCGTCATCCCGAGCGAAGCGAGAGACCTTCTCCGCCGCGCTCGGCGCCATTCTGATGGGCCGAGGTCCCTCGCTTCGCTCGGGATGACGGGGCGCCAGATCGGGCTGCGCGGCCGGGCACACGTCGGGGAGGATGCCTTCATGCGAATGATACGCCTTGCTGCTCGCGCTGTCCGTGGTGGCGCTGCGCCCTCGCCTGCCACCGAGACGAGCGTCCCAGCGGCCGCTCGCTCTCGGCCTGCCGCCATGCCACTCGACGCGCGGGGGCTGCCCCGAGAGCGGCGTGGATAGCAGCGCCAGCCGCGGACCCGGCGTCCGCCCCGGCATCAACACGTCCATCCTCATCGGTGCGGCGACCAATCCCTATGCCGGACGCACCGATGCGATCGTCACCGGGCGACAGCTCTTCACCGGCATGAACTGCTCCGGTTGCCACTCGGGTTACGCCGGCGGCGGCATGGGACCGAACCTCCGCGACAGCATCTGGATCTACGGCTCGACCGATGCCGATCTCTTCGCCACGATCGCCGAGGGGCGGCCCAACGGGATGCCGGCCTGGGGTGAGCGACTTCCGAAGCAGCAGATCTGGCAGATCATCGCCTACCTCCGCACGCTCGGCAGCGACGCCGAGCCGGTGAAGCCACCGACGCCCACGCGGACGACCGTGTCGCACAACTCCGCGGACAAGCGCGGGCTGACGACGATGGAGTCGAGCCCGAGCTTCCTGCGCACCTACGGCTTCGTCGCCGGCCGCGAGGCGTGGCTTGGCTGGATCCTGCTCGGGATCGCGGCATGGTGGTGGTGCTCGTGGTGACCGCACTGGTGCTGGCCGCCGCGCTTCGGCGCCGGCACCCGGAACCAGGGCGGATCGAGCGAGAGAGGGAAGGCCTTCGCTGGATCGTGATCGGCGGCAGTCGTGGTGCCGACGGTCGTTCTCGTGGTCGTCCTCATTCTCTCCGTGACGACGCAGGCGGCGATCGCCACGCCGGCCGGCGCGGACCTCACGGTGCGCGTGACCGGCCGCCAGTGGTGGTGGGAGGTCAGCTATCTGAACCGGTCGCCCAGCCTGATCGCCACGACCGCGAACGAGATCCACATCCCCGTGGGCCGGCCCGTGCGGCTGGAGGTGGTGAGTGGCGACGTGATCCACAGCTTCTGGATCCCGGAGCTTGCGGGGAAGACGGACCTGATCCCCGGCCAGGAGAACGTCATGTGGCTCCAAGCCGACCGGCCGGGCGTCTTCCACGGCCAGTGTGCCGAGTACTGCGGCCTCCAGCACGCCAAGATGGCCATGGAGGTCGTCGCCGAGCCGCCCGACGGCCTTCGCCCGGTGGCTGGAGCGCCAGCGCGCGCCGGCGGCCGCGCCCGCCGGCACCGACGCGCGGCCGCCGGGGCACAGCGTATTCGCCACCGCTGCCTGCGCGCTGTGCCACACCGTCCGTGGCACGCTGGCGGGCGGCCGCCTGCGGACCGGACCTCACCCACGTGGCCGGCCGGCGGACGATCGCGGCAGGCACCGTCGCCAACAGCCGCGGCAACCTGCTCGGGCTGGATCGAGAATCCGCAGGCGTTCAAGCCGGGCACGCTGATGCCGGCCGTGCCGCTGGACGGCCGACGAGCTCGACGACCTGACCACGTACCTCCAGTCGCTCCACTAGCGAGCCCCTCGTGGCCACGACCGCACCGCCCGTTCCCGCGCGCCTCGCTGCACGAGCGGCTCCTGCACATCTGGGAGACGCCACCGGGCCTGTTCGGCGTGCTCGGCACGGTGGATCACAAGAAGATCGGCATGCGCTACCTCGTCACCGCCTTCACCTTCCTGCTGCTGGGCGGCCTCGAGGCGGCGGCGATGCGCGCGCAGCTCTCCGCGCCCGGACTCCACCTGCTGAGCCCGGAGGCGTACAACCAGTTGTTCAGCATGCACGGGATCACGATGATCTTCCTGTACGCGTCGCCGATCCTGTCGGGGTTCAGCAACTACATCTGGCCCCTGATGCTCGGGCTCGCGCGACATGGCGTTTCCCCGGCTCAACGCGCTGAGCTACTGGCTGTTCCTGTTCTCGCGGGCTGTTCATCTACTCGAGCTTCCTGGTGGGGCAAGCGCCGGACCGAGGCTGGTTCGCGTACGCGCCGCTCACCGAGCAGGCCTATTCGCCCGGGCTCAACATGGACTTCTACGCGCTCGGGCTGCTCTTCCTGACGGTCTCGACCACCGTTGGCGCGATCAACTTCATCGTGACCCTGTTCAAGCTCCGGGCGCCGGGGATGTCGATCAACCGGCTGCCCGATCTTCATCTGGGGCACGCTCACGACCTCGTTCTCGATGCTGTTCGCGCTGCCCGCGCTCACGGTCGCCTGCACCATGCTGTACTTCGACCGGCGGTTCGGGATGCACTTCTTCGACGCCGCGGCCGGGGGCAACCCGCTGCTCTGGCAGCACCTCTTCTGGATCTTCGGGCATCCATGGGTCTACATCGTCGTGCTGCCCGCCATGGGCATCATGTCGCGACCTGATCCCGACCTTCTGCCGGCGGCCGCTCGTGGGCTACACCTTCGTGGCGCTCGCGACGGTCTCGACCGGCATCCCTCGGCTTCGGTGTCTGGGTGCACCACATGTTCGCGACCGGGATTCCCGATCTCTCCGCCGACTTCTTCAGCGCGGCCAGCCTGGTCATCTCGATCCCGAGCGCGGTCGCGGTCTTCGCCTGGCTGGCCACGATCTGGCACGGGCGGCCGGTCCTGAGCGTCCCGTTCCTGTTCGCGACGGGCTTCATCGTCCTCTTCGTGCTCGGCGGCGTCTCCGGCGTGGCGACCGCGGCGGTGCCGTTCGACCGCCAGCTCACGGACTCCTACTTCGTGGTGGCCCATCTGCACTACGTGCTCGTCGGCGATCAACGTCTTTCCGGTCATCGCCGGCTTCTACTTCTGGCTGCCGAAGATGACCGGCCGCTTGCTGAGCGAGCGGCTCGGCCGCTGGAACTTCTGGACCCATGTTCATCGGCTTCAACCTCGGATTCTTCCCGATGCACATCGCCGGGCTGCTCGGGCATGCCGCGGCGGATCTACACCTATCCGGCCGGGATGGGCTGGGGCACCGTCAACCTGATCACCACGATCGGGGCCTACGTCTTCGCGGCGCGGCGTGTTGCTGTTTCTGGTGAACGTGTTCTGGAGCCTCCGGCGCGGCGCGCCGGCCGGCCCCAACCCCTGGGACGCGGCGACGCTCGAATGGGCGACGCCGTCGCCGCCGCCGGCGTACAACTTCGCGATGCTGCCGTCGGTGGGGAGCCGTCATCCGCTCTGGGAAGACCGGCTGCAGGAGGGCCGTACGCGAAGCGTGCTCGATCAGGGCCCCGTGCTCGACGAGGGGCGTGAGACGCTGGGCGTGACGCCGCTCGACGCGGAGCCGTCGGAGGTGCTGACGATGCCGGAGGACTCGCTCTATCCTTTCCTCCTGGCGCTCTCGCTGCTGGCTGACGTTCTACGGCCTGCTTACCGCTCTCTGGCCGCTTGCGGTCGCGGGTGCGGTGCTGGTCGACGGCGATGACGATCGGCTGGCTCTGGCCGGCGCCGCCGCCGGCTGAGGAGGGGCGGCATGACGACGGCCGTCGCGCGCCGGCTTGCCGCTGGACGGCACGGGAACGCAGCGCTGCCCGGCGCGTATGGGCATGATGCTGCTCATCCTCACCGAGGCGTCGCTCTTCGGCTACCTGCTGTTCAGTTACTTCTACCTCGGCCTCCATGGCGCCGGGTCCGTGGCCGCCGGCGGGCCTGCCCGAGCTGCGGCCTGGCGTTGCCGAACACGGGGATCCTGCTCCTGAGCAGCGGCACCATGTGGTGGGCCGAGTCGGGCATCCGCCGGGAGGCGGGCTCGGCCGCCTCCTCGGCGGCCTCGTCCTGACGCTCGCGCTCGGCGCTCGTTTTCCTGGCGATCCAGGTGATCGAGTACCGGCACCAGCCCTTCGGGCCCTCGACCGATGCCTACGGCTCCCTCTTCTTCACGATCACCGGATTCCATGGCGCGCACGTGGCAGTGGGCCTGCTGATGATCGCCGTCGTGTCGTTGCGGGCCGGGCTGGGGCACTTCTCCGCCCGGCGCCATCTCGCCGTTACCAACGTCGCGTGGTACTGGCACTTCGTCGACGCGGTGTGGCTCGTGGTGTTCACGTCGCTCTATCTCTCGCCGCGGCTGGTCGGAGCATGAGCGCGCCCGCCGCCGTCCATCCTGCACCCGCGGCTCGCGCCGTTACGCCGGCGGCACTCTGGTTCGGCCTGTTCGGGGCGCCCGTAGCCTGGAGCCTGCAGCTCCTCGCGAGCTACGCGCTCGTGGCGCACGGCTGCTACCCGGATGCGGAGCCGATGACGATGCCGGTGGTCCCTGGCCTCAGGACGCTCGTGCTGGGAACGGCGCGGCAGCCCTGGCGGTGGCGCTCCTCGCCAGCGGCTCGGCCTGTCGGAGCTGGCGCGCGACGCAGCACGAGCACGAGGGTGAGCACGAAGCCCTGCTCGAGGCCGGCGAGGGACGCACGCGCTTCATGGCGCTCGCGGGGATGCTGCTGAGCGCCGTCTTCGTGCTGGGGATCATCCTGAACGTCGTCCCGCTACTGATGCTGCATCCCTGCGGCTGACGCCTCTCCATGCCTACTTCCCGCACGGCCGCCTGGCGAACGCCCGACATCCTGCGGGCCGCGCTGGTCGTCGCGGGCGTGTGGCTGACGCTGCAACTGCTCTGGGTCGCCCGGTCGGTCTTCTTCCTCGCATTCCTTGGCGCGCTGTTCGGTCTCACGCTGTCGGCCGGCGTCACCTGGCTGCAGCGCCGCGGCCTGCCTCGCAGCGTGGGGACGTTGCTGCTGGTGACCGCATTCTTCGGGGTGGTCGGGGGCCTGGGTGCGCTCGCCGCGCCACGGATCACCGAGCAGGCGGAGGAACTGCGACACCAGCTCCCGGACGCCCTGAATCAGGTAGAGCAGTGGGTGAGACGACGGCAAGGGAGCGTGACGGAGCTGCTGCAGGCGCCGACCGGCGAGCGACCAGAAAGCAGCACGCAGCGCGAGGCCGGACACCAGCAAGATTCGGCGAAGGCCGGCCCTCAGGGTGACTCGCCGACGGAGGTGCGGCAGTCCATTGCCCAGCAGGTGGGAAATCTCAGCGGGCATTTCTTCACTGTCTTCTCCAGCACGCTCGCCGCGCTCGGCAGCCTCCTCATCATCACGTTCGTCGCGATCTACGTCGCTCTGGACCCCCGCACCTATCGGCGCGGGATACTACACCTCGTGCCGCACCGCGGGCGCGCCAAGGCCATCGAGGTGATGGACGCGACGGGCGCCACGCTTCGTCGCTGGCTGGTGGCGCAGCTCATCGGCATGGTGATCATCGGCGCGCTGACGACCGCGGCGCTCCTGCTGCTCGACGTCCGCGCGGCGGTCGCGCTCGGGATCATCGCCGGCATCCTCGAGTTCGTCCCGTACTTCGGGCCGATTCTCTCGTCGGTGCCGGCGATCGCCATGGGCTTTCTCGATGGGCCGGAGAAGGCGCTGTGGGTGGCGCTGACCTACCTCGTCATCCAGCAGCTCGAGGGCAACGTGGTGACGCCGCTCCTCATGAAGGAGGGGCTGGACCTGCCGCCCGTGCTGACGATCATCGGCCAGTCGGTGATGGCGCTGGCGTTCGGCTTCGTCGGATTGGTGATCGCGATGCCGCTGCTCGGCGCGGTGATGGTGCCGATCAAGCTTCTCTACGTGCAGGATGTCGTGGGCGACGAGGTGGAGATGCCCGGCGGGCGAGGTGGGTAGGGGTAGGCGCGCGCGTCATCCTGAGCGAAGCGGGGGAGACATGCGTCGGGGCATGGCTCCTTCGCTGCGCTCAGGATGACAGCATGACGCTCAGGATGACAACACGGCTCGGCTACTTCCCGAGCTTCCCGAGCATCGCGCCGATGTCGTCCATCACCGAACCGTCACGGTCACGATCGAGCAATGAGGTCAGCATCCCCATCACGCCGGGTGCCGCGTCGGTCGCCCGCTGCTGCTCGCCGCCGAGCATGCCGGCCAGCCCGCCGGTGTCGAGCCCCTTCTCCCGCTGCGCCTTGCCGAGCGCGCCCATGACGAGCGGGGCGAGCATCGCCAGCAGCGTCCCCGCCTTCGCCGGGTCGAGTCCCGCCGCCCGTCCGAGGCCGGTCTGGACGGTCTCCTTCCGGCCGCCGAGCACATGACCAAGGATCCCGTCGCCGTCACCGGTGTCGCCGCCGCGGCCGAGGTAGCCGGCGACGTCGTCGAGCACGCTGCCGTCGTGGCGGCCGAGCGCGTTGGCGAGCGCACCGGCCTTGCCGGGATCCTGCGCGTTCCGGGCGAGCGCGCCCACGAGCATGGGGAGCGCGGCGGCGATGGCCGTCTGGGTCGTGGAGGGGTCGGTGCCGAGCTGCTTGCTGATCTGGTTCACGGCGTCGCCGCCGAGTCGCTGCTGCAGCATGTCGAGCAAGGACATGGGAGCCTCGTGGTGGGGGAGAACAATGATACCCCCAAGATCGGGCCTCGGTTATCTTCGCGCCATGCCCGCACGTCCCGCCGCGCGAATCCAGCTCGCGGTCGCCGCGCTCCTGTTCTCGACCGGGGGGGCCGCGATCAAGGCCGCCGAGTTCGGCGCGTGGCAGGTCGCGAGCTTCCGGAGCGGCGTGGCGGCGGTGGCGATCCTGCTGATCGCGCCGGCGGCGCGGCGCGGCTGGAGCGGGCGGGCGGTACTGGTGGGGTTCGCCTACGCGGCGTGCCTCACCCTGTTCGTGCTGGCCAACCGGCTCACGACGTCCGCCAACACGATCTACCTTCAGAGCACGGCGCCGCTGTACCTGCTGGTGCTCGGCCCCTGGCTGCTCAAGGAGCCGATCCGGCGGCAGGACATCGGGTTCATGGTCGCGGTCGCGCTCGGGCTGGCGCTCTTCTTCGTGAGCGCCGAGGCGCCGCGGGCCACGGCGCCCGATCCGGTGAAGGGGAACCTGCTCGCCCTGGTCAGCGGTTTCTTCTGGGCGCTGACCGTCTGCGGGCTCCGCTGGATGGGGGCGGCGGACGGCGAGCATGGCTCGCCGGTGGCGGCGGTGGTGAGCGGCAACCTGACCGCGTTTCTGGTCGCGCTGCCGATGGCCCTGCCGCTCGGCGCGCACGCGCCGGTGGACTGGGCCGTCATCGCGTATCTCGGGGTCTTCCAGATCGCGGTGGCGTACGTGCTGGTGACGTCCGCGCTCCGGCACATCGCGGCGCTCGAGGCGTCGCTGATCCTGCTGATCGAGCCGGTGTTCAATCCGGTGTGGGCCTGGCTGGTCCAGGGCGAGCGGCCGGGGCCCTGGGCACTGCTCGGCGGCGCGATCATCCTCGGAGCGACCACGATCAAGGGCTGGCTGGACGCGCGCGCACACCGCGCGGTCGTGCCGCCGGCGGAGCTGGCGGTGGAACAGGGGCCGCCCGCCCGATGACCCGGTGCGGCGGCCATGCACGCAAGGGAGGCGGCCGATGGACACCCTGATCGAGACCGTGCGCCTCCGGAACGGAGCGGCGCCGCTCTGGTACCTCCACGTGCGGCGGCTGGCGACGAGCTGCCGCGCGCTCGGTGTGCCGATCCCCGCCGAGCTGCCGACGCCCGAGGGCGGGCCCGACCGGGTCCACCGGCTGCTGGTGAGCCGGCGCGGCGTCGTGGCGGGCGAGCGGCCGGTGGGGAGCACGGCCCCGGTGCGGCTGATCACGTCGAAGGTGGTCCACCGGCCGTATCCGCATAAGCTGGTGGACCGCGAGCGATTCGACCGGGCGCTGGCCGACGCCAAGGCGGTCGGGGCGGACGACGGTCTCCTGCTCACGGTGGGCGGGCAGGTGGCGGAGACGGCGATCTGGAGCGTTTTCTGGTGGGAGGACGGCCGGGTGGCGGCGCCGGCGCTCGACATCGGAATTCTGCCCGGCGTGGCGCGGGCCCGGATCGGGGAGATGGTCGGCGGGATCGACGAGCGGAAGGTCACGCTGGAAGAGATCCGGGGCAGATCGCTGTTCGTCGCGAACTCGGTGCGCGGGGTGGTGCCGGTGGCCACGCTCGACGGTACGGCGGTGCCGGATTCCCCGGAAACCGAGGGGCTCGCCAGTCGCTTCTGGCCTTGACCCAAGCCTATCGGACGCGGTAGTTTATGCGGCTCTGGATCGGGGCTCAGGCTCCCCGTGGTGGTTGTAGCTCAATCGGTTAGAGCGCCGGACTGTGGCTCCGGAGGTTGCGGGTTCAAGTCCCGTCAGCCACCCTGGTAGAGGTACAGAGGTCCGTAGCTCAATTGGTAGAGCACCGGTCTCCAAAACCGGGGGTTGCAGGTTCGATTCCTGCCGGGCCTGCTGATCGGACGCATGGCGCTATCGTCTAGGGGACTAGGACGGGGCCCTCTCAAGGCCCAAACACGGGTTCGAATCCCGTTAGCGCTACTCGATTGAAGGGAGCAGGGCCCCATCGTCTATCGGTTAGGACGGGACCCTTTCAAGGTCCAGAGAGGGGTTCGACTCCCCTTGGGGCTATGGGGTGGGAAAGGGTGGACGTGGGACGCGCGCCGCTAGCTCAATTGGCAGAGCAAGTGACTCTTAATCACTAGGTTGTAGGTTCGATTCCTACGCGGCGCACTCTTCGTAAGTCGTTAGAGCAAAACAAGTTTATCAAAGAATGGCCACCGCCGCTAGCCGGCCGGTGGCCATTTTAATTCCCGCATCCGCCTGTCGCATCGCACCGACCCCGCCACCGACAAGCGCGTGCGAGCGAGCCGCGTGGTGCGTGGCACCAAGCGCGAGGCTGAGCGCACGCTGGCCGCACTGCTGCGTGAGCGTGAGGCACACGGACCGACGCCGACGACCGTCGGACGGCTCACATTGCACGAGTGGATCGAGCGATATCTGGCGGCGGCCCACCTGAGTGCGCGGACGCGGGCGGATCAACTCCGATTTTGGACGACGTACTCGACACCCCGCCTCCGGGGCACCCCGCTTCGCGACCTGACCACGGCGACGCTCGACGCCTTCGTGACCGAGCTTCGCGAGCGCGTCAGCGAGCGCACGGGCCGCCCGCTCGCGCCGCGCACCGTGGCGCTCACGTTCAACGTCATTCGAGGCGCACTCTCGGCCGCCGTGCGGCAGGGCGTGCTCGCGGTGAATCCCGCCGCCGGGGTGACCGTGCGCGGGGGCGTAGCTACCAGCAAGGTGGGCGCGGCGCTCTCCGCCGACGAGATGGAGAAGTTCCTCGCGTATGACCCGGCGCATCGCCTGCACGCGCTCTGGATCGTCGCCGCGTCTACCGGTGTCCGGCCGGGCGAACTGCTTGCGTTGCGCTGGGAGGACGTGGATCTCGACGGTGCGACGCTGCGCGTTCGGCGAGCACTCGTGCGCGTCGATCGGCAGATGTACTACGCGCCGTGCAAGGCCCAGAGCACGCGCGACATCCCTCTGGCCGCGTCGGTGGTCGAGGCGCTTCGCCGCCACCGCGCCCGGCAGGTGGAGGAGCGCCTCGCGCTCGGCAGTGGGGGGGGTAGACCCGGCGCTCGTGTTCGCGAGCGAAGTCGGCTCGGCGTTGGACGCCAATAACGTGGCCGACCTGTTTCGGGTCCGGGTCAAAGCCACCAAGGTGCGGCCGATCCGGTGGTACGACCTGCGACATAGCTTTGGCAGTCACTTGGTGGCGAACGGGACAGATATCAAGACTGTCGCTCAGCTCATGGGACACGCCAGCGTGGTCACGACCTTGGCGAACTACGTGCATCCTGACGCCGCAGCGCACCGTAAGGCCGCGACCAAGCTGCCGTGGCACGAGACCGCCGCCATCACGGGTTAAGGCGGCTGCCCTGGCACTTGAGCTCTATCGCGAGCGGGCCAAGTATCCCAAGTTGGCGGGCACCGGCTGGACCCGCGAAGGACAGATCGCTATGGAGCTCGCCCTCGTCCGCTCTCGGGCGCTCGACGACTTTCTGTGCGATAAGGGTTCCAAGCCCTCCCACGACATTTACGCAAAGCGGGACTTCAACTATCAGGTAAGCACAAACTATCAGGCGCTGCCGACCGGCTTCCGAGACGCCATTAACGAGCGCACGGCCCACCTCACCTGGTCGCGGGCGAAGGGGCCGCTGCCCAACTTCCAGGACATTGGGGTTGGCGTTGAGAAATACATGGAGTACGTGCTCGCCGAGGCATTCACCTTTGTTCAGCAGGTAACTCAGCAGCCGAGCGGCATCCAGTTCGTAGAGAAGCACCACCAGGAATACTGGGAGCGGCTGAAGGAGCTCTACGCGAAGTTGAAGCCGTAATGAATAGTCCAGGACATGGGTGACAGTTAAGTCCGAAGACATAGGTGACAGTCGTTAATACCGCCGGCGGTACTGCCGGCCGAGCGCATCCTCGATGAGGAGGGTCCGCTCATGGAATCGGCCCAATCGCAGCGGGCCGAAGTAGACGTCCCATTCACCGTCGTCGACTTCGACGAATCCGACGTACTCCTCGCCCAGGGTCTGGCTCACATTGACCCACTGTTTGTGCCAGCGGATCCCGCCGTTGCGACTGACGCGGCGGACCTCGTAATGGCCGGGATACTCCAGCGCGGGGAGGTGGGGAGGATAGGGCCGTGGGGACGGGGTGTAGACCGGGGCCGGGGTCGCATCGTTGAGCGCCTCGTGGGGCCGCAGGGTGTTGTACTCGTGGCGCCAGCGGTCGAAGTCGCGTTGCTGCTGCGCTCGGGTGCGCTGGGGGTGGTCGGGTGCACTCGCGCTTGAGGGTGAGGTGCATGCGCTCGTGGCGGCCGTTCTGGTGGGGAGATGCAGGCTCGGTGAGATCCGGGAGAATGCCAAGACGGATCCACCAGACGGCGAGCGCTGAGAGGCGGCCGAGCGCCTGGGTGGCGAAGGGGACACCGTTATCGGAGCGGATGCGTCGCGGGAGGCCGTATTCGCGAAAGAGGCGCTCGAAGACGGGGCGAGCTTCGCCCAGCTTGGTGCTGGTGAGCGCCTGACAGGCCAGGAGCATGCGGCTATAGCCGTCGGCGACCGTGAGTGGGAAGCAGTACTGGCCGTCGCCCAGCTTGAACTGCCCCTTGTAGTCGGTGGTCGACACGGCATTCGGAGCGTCCATCGGGGCGCCGGGTGGGCCCGCGGGCCCCGGGCGGCGGACCCGCCGGCGGGCGGTGACCAGACCCAAGTGCTGGAAGCACCGGGCGACCGTGGAGCGCACCGGCCAGGGCGCCTCCGGCCAGCGCTGGCCCACGAGGCGGAGCAACTTGCGCGGCCCCCAGTACGGATGGCGGTGATGCGCCTCGAGCAGGCGCTGCAGGAGCAGCGGGTCCAGGGCGGCCGGCGAGCGGTGGGGGCGCCGCGACTGATCGGTGAGGCCGGCGGCCCCGAGGCGGTCATAGCGGGCCAGGAACTTGTAGCCGGTCTTCCGGCTGATGCCGTAGGCGGCACACAGCTCGGTGACGGGGACCACCCGGCGCTGAGCGTCCTGGACGAATTGCTGACGGAGCTCCACGGTGACGACCTCCTGCCACGGCATCGGACCCTCCTTGAGGAGCCCGAAACCTGGCGATAGTGTCACCCATGTCCTGCGACTTAAATGTTACCCATGTATATAGACTGGACCTAACTGTTGCCTAACCCGCGAATGCAGCCGACAAGCGCGGGTGACGCCAGTTGCCGCCCGCGTCCGCTCCTCCCAGCGGCAACAATGGACCATAGGCTCTCACACGTCGGTTGCAGCTGATTAGCCATTCGTTAGGCGGACGCCTGGGGATCGGAACTTGGCCAAACTCAATCCAGAACTCGCCGCGGTGATGTTGGCTGCCTACCAGCCGTGCGCCGCCTTCCTGACAGCCTGCGCCGCGGCGCATCCCGCCGCTGACGAACAACATGGAGGCAGCAACGAACAAAGGCTTGAGCCTCGTCACGGGCGCTTAGTACACGGGGAGGGGCCTCAGACCGGTGGATGTTCAGGGCCGCCACTGCGCTGGTGGGGTCGGTTGGGAGCTGACCAAGCGGAAGCCACTGCCATCCACCTTGACCACGTAGGTGCCCGACCCCGAATACGCCAGGTGCAAGCCGTCGGCAGACCAGGTGGGGATGAACCCCCCGACGGGTAACACGGCCAGTTGCCGTTCATTGGTCCCGTCCCGATCCACGACGTACGCGTGGACCGAGGTGACGCTGCTGTCCGGCCCGTAGCCCAGCCGCACAAAGGCCACCTTCGACCCGTCCGGAGACCATGTCGGCCCGGTGTCCGTCTCGTTCGTCGGCGGGGCGGTGAGTGGCCGATCATCACTGCCGTCCGGATGGATCAGGCGCAACGGCGCATGGCCGGCCACAGCGGCGACATACACGATGTCCCCGCCGTCCGGTGACCAGTCCGGCTGCGTGCCGTCAGTCAGAAGCCGCTTGGATGTCCCGTCACGGCTGAGGATGTACATCTGCGACTGCTCGCAAATCACGATCTGGCTGGCGTCCGGTGACCAGTCAGGCCAGAGGACTCCCTTCGCCAGAGCAGGACAGAATACCCCCCCGGTCATGCCTTGTGATATCCCGTAGATCCCTTGTGGCGGGTAGCTCTCGTCCAGGGGATAACGAGTCAGGCTTGAATGGGAGGTATTCCCGCCCGAGGAGATGTTGAGGAGCAATTCGCGGCCGTCAGGTGACCACACCCCCGCGAGATGCCAAAGTAGTAGCTCGCCGACGGACGAGAACTGGTTGGTGCTACCGTCGTCCAGATTCGCGAGCCAGACTCTATGGACGCCATTGTCGTTCTTGCTGACAGCCAGCAACCGTCCGTCATGCGACCAGGCCAGGGGTTCGGTATCCTGCCAGCTGATATTTCCATTCGGGAGCAGCGTTCGGTGGACCGTACCGGCAGCGTCCGTCAATTCGACGCCGAGTTCTCCCCGGTACGCAAGGGTGTAGATGGCGGTGCAAGTGATCTCCACGGTGGCCACGGCGCCTGCCGCGCCAGGCACCGTGACCTCCAGCGGCGCTGGCGTGGTCAGCGCGCAGTTGCCAGCCAGACCAGCCAGGGTGACGGTATGAACCCCGGCAGCGAGGTCGGGAATGCTGGCGCTGCCGTTCGTGGGTACCGCTAACGGGCTGCCCGCATCAACGGTCACGCTGTAGCCGTCCGGGTCGAGGTCGTGGCCGGTCGTGCTGATGGTGAGTTCCAGCGGCCCCATGATCGGCTCAATGGGGTCGTCGCTCCCGCAAGCACTCGTCAGCGCCCACAGAACGAGCCCGATTCGACCGCAGCTCCGCCTTGTCATGGCACTTCTCCACCCGGGATGCGCAGCACCTCTGGTCCACGGCCGACGTGATTCAGATGAGTCCGCGGGGATAGCCACGAGTCGCTGGCCCATGGTACCAACCTACCGAGGAAAGCTACCTGCGGAAGGGCGTCCCCCCGCTCTCGCCGCAGTGGTCATTCGGTGGCCATTCTCCGGGAAATGACCTACCAGCGGAGCCGGGTAACACAACGCCCGCCGTGTCGTTCCGCGCAGGAACTTCCGTGTTGCGCGAGAGTTAGGCGTTCGCGGGCCTACGTGGCTTGCGCGGCGCGACTGCCCGGCAAGAGCCTCTTAATCACTAGGTTGTAGGTTCGATTCCTACGCGGCGCACTCAAGCAGAACTGCACAGACAACGGCCTACGCGTCGATCCTGGGCTCCTGTTGGAGCCCTTTTTCATGCCCGATGTCGAACTCTTGACCCCTCGCTCGTCGTGTCGGTAGAGGGCTGTGAGATCTCGGGATGGCGTTCGCCTTTGGCGCACGTTGCCCGGTCTCATCTCTAACCGGAAAGGGAAAGCGATGACTGACCACAAAACCGGAACCCGCGCAGAGTGGCAGGCCGCGCGCGACGCACTGGCCAAGCTGGAGGCGGAGCACGCGGAACACAACGCGGAGATCAAA
Source organism: uncultured Gemmatimonadales bacterium (assembly GCA_963804125.1). Taxonomy (GTDB): domain Bacteria; phylum Gemmatimonadota; class Gemmatimonadetes; order Gemmatimonadales; family GWC2-71-9; genus CAVVWJ01. Next base: position 387,272 of record CAWDPF010000007.1, on the reverse strand, counting down.
CGCAGGCGCCTGGAGCTGCCCTGGGTTCCGGTCGAGAAGAAATACGAGTTCGAGACCGAGGCCGGCCGCAGGACGCTGGCGGATCTGTTCGAGGGGCGTTCGCAGCTCCTCGCCTACAACATCATGTTCGGCCCCGACTACAAGCTCGGCGCCTGCCCCGGATGCTCGAACCTGGTGGATCATCTCGACGCCGCCGCGCTCCACCTCGGACACCGCGACGTGACGTTGATCCTGTTCTCGCACGCGCCGATCGATCGCCTCGTCGCCTACAAGCGGCGGATGGGCTGGCAGCTCCCCTACGTCTCGACCCACGGCACCGACTTCCCGTTCGAATTCGGGCTCGCGTTGACCAAGGAGCAGGCGCGGAAGACCCCGGAGATCACGGGGATACTGGACGCCCCTCCGGAGTGGCTGCAGGACTGGGGGAAACAGGTCGGCGCGAAGCTCGAGGACGGCCTCCGCGAGAACCCGAGCTGGATTGCGTTCGCTCGCGAGAATGGGACCGTCTATCACACCTACACGGTGTCGGCGCCCGATCCGTTCGTCGCTCCCTACTACTCGTTCCTGCTCGAACGGACGCCGAAGGGCGCCGACGACTCCGAGCCGCGTGTGTGGCGTAAGGACGAATACCCGACTTGATCGGTGCGCCGCGCGAAAGGGCCGTGAGCTGGCTCATGCTGCCTGCCCGTCGCTGTCGGCGCGAGGTCGGAGGATGGACCTTGCTCCCCAACCGGAACTATTTCATGTATCGCTGGCTCACGATTGAAAGCTTGTTGATCGGCTGTGGTCCGGCGGCATCGATACCCTCACCGGAGGAATGCCCAGCCGAGATTACAACTGCGCCGGCATTTGATGGTAGGAGTGCGATTCGGCTGCCTGGACGATACCAGGTCACGATGGTGTCCACGTCCTACGGCACGACGCGTCAGCGTTTCTTCGCGCACCTGCTCCTAGGGCCGCCCGCATACCTTGCGCCAGCACTATCCCGAGCGCCTGCACGACCCTCGACTACTCTGGGGGCAACAGATTGCCGGAGTATGGACACAGCAGGTGGAGTCAGGAGTATATGAAGACCTGGTCACCTTCGAAAACGACATGCTCTACCGTGGCTGCCGCGTGTGTTTGGACGCCTCACCTACATACTTCTCAATCGAGCACATCGCGGCCACTGGCTTCTGGGGTCATTGGGAGGATCGGAAGACGGGTTTGTATCAGGTTATTGATACGCCAGGGCGCGCACTGCCCAACCCGGCCGGCATCTACTGCGCCGCGCGAATCTCTGACTCCAACCACTCGACCGCAGGCGCCGCACCCAGCGCCGGGAACCTTAACCCGCTGATACGGGTGACAAACGCGAGCGGAGCAAACCTCCGCGTGAGGTCTTTGTGAGAGAAGCCACGCTGCGAGACTTCCTCCATGGGACGGTCCCGGCCGAGAAACTGGCGGCCGAGGTTCGCGAGGCGGTCGAGCCCCTGAGCGTGAACCGTCGGCGCGTGCACATCGAGGATCTCCCGGCAGATGAGCACGTCACGATTACGCCCGAGATGCTGGTCCGGCTCTGTGACGCGTTTCTGGCAGGGGCCCTTCCCGGCTCAGCCCTCGAGATCATCGCCTTCGCCGTGATCGCGTCGGATCACATGCATTGGAGTGAAGACGACGATCTCGTCGGCCGAGTCCTCTACGACTGGGCGATGCCGGAGATCAACTGGGAGCTTACCTCGAGCAACGTGCGAATGTTCCGGGACTGGCTTACGGGTCGCGCACATCCATCGTCGGAGCCCGACATGACCACTGACACGCTCTCGGGCCTGGGATACCTCCGCCGTATCTCCAAGGTGCAGCTGTCGCCGCGGCTGGACGCCGACGCGCCGAATGAGGCCTAGGTCGGCGCACCGTCCACACGGCATTCGGGGCGTTCATCGGCGCGAGCGGTGGGCCGGCGGGTCCAGGCCGGCGTACGCGACGGCGGGCGGTGACCAGCCCCAGGTGCTGGAAGCAGCGCGCGACCGTGGAGCGCACAGGCCAGGGCGCGTCGGGCCAGCGCTCGGCGACAAGGCGGAGCAACTTGCGCGGTCCCCGGTACGGATGGCAGTCGTGGGCCTCGAGCAGGCGCTGGAGCAGCCCCGGATCGAGCGCGGTGGGCGAGCGGTGGGGCGCCGTGATTGATCGGCGAGGCCCGCGGCTCCAAGGGTGTCGTAGCGAGCCAGGAACTTATAGCCGGTCTTCCGGCTGATGCCGTAGGCGGCACAGAGCTCGGTGACGGGCACCATCCGACGCCGAGCGTCTTGGACGAATTGCTGACGGAGCTCCACGGTGACGCCCTGCTGCCACGGCATCGGATCCTCCTTGAGGAACCCGAGACCTGGCGATAGTGTCACCCATGTCCTGCGACTTAAGTGTTACCCCTGTATATAGACTGGACCGGGTTGCCGCCTAACCCGCTAATGCAGCCGACAAACGTGGGGGGCGCAACGCTCCGCCCGCGTCCGAGCCTCCGCCCGGCGACAACGGACCATGGGTTGCAAGAGGTCGTTTGCAGCTGATTAGCATTTCGTTAGGCCACTGGGTGTTCAGCATTCCAACTTGGAGCCGCATTTGAGACCGCAGCGGAGCCGGCTTGCCGTGTCACTCGCCGTCATGCTCTTCTTCGCCTGGGTCTCACCCTCAATGGCGCAGTCGCCGAAGAGCCCACACACGGTGGCACCCGCAGTTCAAGTCATGATCCTCGGTGTGTTTCACTTCGCTAATCCCAACGCCGACTATGCCAAGTTTCAGGGAACGGACGTGCTCACCCCCACTCGCCAGAGGGAGATCGAGGCAGTCGTTAATCAGCTCGCGCGTTTTCGGCCTAGCAAGATCGCGCTGGAACGAGTGCCGAGTGAGGCCGACTCGATCAACGCCGAATACCGCCGGTACCTCGCAGGCGGCTTCCCACTCACCCGCAACGAGATTCATCAGCTCGGCTTTCGGCTGGCGGCTCAGCTGCACCACCCTCAGCTGTACCCGGTCGACTTCCAGCTAGGCCTGCCCATCGATTCGGTCTTGGCCTATGCCCAGCTCCATGATACGGCCTTCGTCGTCCGGTTCCAGAGCACCATAGCCGAGGTTGTCGGGCTGCTCGATCGCATGCAGCGGGAGGAAACAATCGGGACCAACCTCCGCTTCATGAATGATCCGCCCAACATTCTGCGCGCCCATCAACTTTATGCAGACATGGCGACGGTCGGGGCCGGTCAGGCCGGGTACATCGGCGCTCGGGTGGTGGGGCAATGGTATAATCGCAACCTGCGCATCTTCGCGAACTTGGCCGCCATTGCGCAACCAGGTGACCGGATTCTTCTGATTATCGGGATGGGTCACACACCGATCCTACGCGAGCTTGTTCGGTCCCATCCCGGCATGCAGTTGGTGGAGCCGCTGGCCTACCTGCGCTGATGCCATCGGCACACCTGTCCAGTGGCCTAACCAGCGCATGCAGCCGACAAGCGCGTCCGGGCGAGACTCCGTTGGGGCTGACAATGCCGAAGGCGATAGCGGAACGTAATGAGTGTGCGGGCGCGGAACTTGTCGCTTGCAGCTGACGTGCGGTGCGTTAGGCCGATCCCAGGGCGTCAATGCGGAACCGACCATGAGCAGCCTGTCACTTCCGTAGCGCCTTTCAGTCAATGTCAGAGTGTGGCGCGACGACCGCTCCGCATCGGATCCTCCCCGCCTCCGCCGGCCCAGGGCCCATGTTCGGTATTCATCAGCGCGCGGGGAAGGTCACCGCCGTCCCCACACGACGAAGCCGGACATAAGAAACAGGACGCCCGGTGTAGTGGGTGGAACGTGCAAGATGAAGAGGTGTGCGGTGAGCGCCCCGAGCATGATGGTCGCGAGCAGCGCGGCTCCAATTCTCCTCGTCTTCGGCACCATGATCAGTACGGCTCCGGTGAGCTCGAGGATGCCCGTGACGTACCGAAACCACTGTCCGAAGCCGACTGCGGTGAAGAGCGCGACAAACTCCGACTCCCCCATCAGTTTCGCCCAGGAGGCGTTGACGAACACGAGCGCGAGGAATGCTTGGACGCACCACAGCAGCATGTCGAGTGGGCGCCCTGTGGCACCGCGGGTGGCCGCGATGCTGCTGATATACGACTGATCTCGGGCGCTCATGGCAATGCGGCGTATGTCAGCGTCACCGCGTCCTCACCGACGGATTTCGCGCTGACGAGGCGAAGTGGCGGCCGAGGACCGGAGAAGTACGGCTTGCCACCCCCGAGGATGAACGGTCGGAAGTAAAGGCGATACTCGTCGATCAAGCCGAGTGCGGTGAGACCGCCGGCCAGCTCGGGTCCGGCAACATCGATCTCACCGTCGAGCTTCGCTTTGAGCGAGCGCACAACCGCTCCGGCGTCGTCGCGGACAAGAGTGGCATTCGGCCCGACGGATTCTAGTGTGCGCGACACGACCCACTTCGGCTTTGGGCGCCACGCGGCCGCGAAGTCGCGTTCGACGGCGCCCCAGTCCGGCTGGTCGTCATCCCAGTAGCGCATCACCTCATACATGCGCCGGCCGTAGATGATGCCGGCCGACTCACGGATATAGTCGTTGAAATGGCGATGGAGCTGATCGCCGGGTGGCGGCAATTGCGGGCCGCCAGGAACACCGGCAACGTAGCCATCGAGCGATTGCATCATGCCGAAAACGAGCTTCCCCATGTGGTCGCGCCGCCGTATTGCGGTGTGTGAGTGGTCTCGAGGTCCGGGTCACGACCGGACCGCAACGATCGTGAAGCAACGGGACTAGGCGAAGGCGGCGGCTTTCAACGACTTCACGTGCGCCACGAACTGATCGACGGCGATCTCGGTGCCCTCGTAAAACCCCGACGCTTTGTTTGTCTCGAGGTCCGCTTCATTCCGGTGCAGCGCCGTGAAGACGTAGCGAGTGCCGGTTCCCACGCGCTCCATCGTAACGATGGCGGTGATGGGAATGTCGTCAAAGACAGCCGGGCGATAGCCGGGGAACAACATGGAGGTCCAGACAAGGCGCTCCATCGGAATAACGTCCAGGAAACAGCCGAGGTTGGGAGACTCCTGACCGTCTCCCGTTGCGATGTCGATGCTGAAGATGCCGCCCGGTCGCACGTCCATTTCGGCTCGAGCCACACGCCCCCAAGCCTTGGGCATGTACCACTCCTTGAGATGCTCCGGTTGCGTCAACGCTTCCCAGACGAGCCGCGTGGGCGCGTCGATGAACCGTTCGATAGCGAAATCAAGTGTCGGATTGAAGGTGAATTGCTTGCTCATGAGTCTGATTCCTTCTCCTTGAGTTGTTTGACGTATTGGTCGAGCCGGTCCAGTCGAGCTTCCCACAACTGGCGACGCGCGGTCAGCCAGTCTTCAACGACCTTGAATCGTTCGGGTGCGATCTCATACGTCCGCACCCGCCCGCGCTTCGTCGACCTCACCAGTCGGCTCTGTTCGAGCACCGAGAGGTGCTGCACGAACGACGGGAGCTGCATGTCGAACGGTGCCGCCAGGTCGCTGACGGTGGCTGGTCCGACCGACAGTCGCTCCAGGACTTTCCGCCGAGTCGGATTGGACAAGGCGTGAAAAACGTCGTCAGCGGCTGCGGATTGAACCATTTCCGAGACCATCCCAATGCTTGGGTTATCCGATCTGCCCCAAGGGATTCTACATCCGTGGAATACTTTTGTAAATACCTAAGTATTTGCTATCTTGGAACCGCCAACCCCTCACACGGAGACAAGCACTCCGGTGAAGACGGTTTCTCTTCCATGGACTGGACTGCGACCTTTGCTGACCGGGATGCAGTCATGGGGCCGCGCGTCGCGAGCGCTTCGATCTGCGGCCTAACGAACGCTGAAGCTGATAAAGGATCGCTATTGAATTGTTTGCGGCTGCGCCGCAAACTCTTATGGAATCCTTTGCAGCTTAGCCAGGGCGTTAGGCGGACAGCGACCACGGCAGGGATCTCATGATCGACTACGCCGGCGCGCTCGTGAGGCCGCATCTCCACAGGAGTAGATCAGTGCGGGCATCCTCGGATTCCCCCGGCGTCGTGGTGTTCCCGCCCGTGCTGTTCGGCGGTGCGCTTCTCGTGGGGCTGCTTCTCCGCGGCGAGCGCGTGGAACGGGAAGGCACCAGCCTATGAGCGACAGTGTCCGCCCCGTCGATCGTGATCGCGTCACGGCTGGCGACGATCCGCGACTGGAGTTGATCTATCGTGAGGCCCTTCGCGGACTGGTGCAGCAACAGACTCTGGTCGAGAGCATGAACGCGCGGGCGGGAAACCTGATTTTCGCGGCAGCGTTCGCGAGCTCACTGCTGGGTGGTCGAGCGCTCTCCGATGGACTAGCGATGTGGGATTGGATCGCCGTGGCTCTGCTGCTTGCCCTCGGCATTCAGATCGTGTTCCTGCTCTGGCCCTACTATCAGTACCGATTCCGCTTCGACCCCGAGGACCTGCTGCGGCAGTATGTCGACGGCGCCACGCCCACGAGCATCTCTGAGATGTACCGGGAGCTGGCGCTCCGTATGGAGGCGGATCGGAAGAGCAACTGGCGGATCATTCAGCGGCTCCGCATCGCGCTGCAGCTCGCGCTTATCTTCCTGGTGCTCGAGATCCTGGCGTGGCTGTTTGCGATCGCGCGGGTCTGAGACTGCGAAAGGCCTGATGATCCTCGCACCTTTCTCGCGTTCTTGGTCACGTACGAGGATGATCAGCTGATATCGGGGCACGATGTCCGCAGCTGATGCGCATTTGCGTTAGGCAGTTGCCATCTCATCGGGACAGGGACAACGCTTCATGCGGAGCATCGCTGACCCGGAGGTGCTGAGTTGCCTAGTGGAGCGGCTGGGGCAACTCCATCCCGAGACACCCCGACACTGGGGCATACTTACGGCCGGCGAGATGCTGTGCCACCTCGGGGATGCTCACGAGTCGGTGCTGGGTATCCGGATACCGCCCGGCTCTCCTGCTCCCGGGCCGCCGCGCCCCGTCCTTAAGTGGATGGTTCTCTACGCCCCGATCCCATGGCCGAAGGGGGCCAAGACGCGGCCGGGTGTGGATCCCCGACTTCAAGGCACACGACCGGGGGACTTTGAGGTGGATCGCCAGCGAACGATCACCAGCTTGCAGCACCTGGTGCTGGCCGATCCATCGAGCTTGGCGGCGCGTCACTTCAGGTTTGGACCGATGTCGGCGGCCAATTGGTATCGGTGGGCCTATCGCCATGTCGAGCATCATCTGCGACAGTTCGGCATGTAAGCCCGCCAGGTGCGGGCAGCTGCCTGACCCGCAAATGCAGCCGACAAACGCGGGCTGGCCGGGCCTCCTTAGAAGGGAATCGCTCCCTGAGGCGCTAAGGAATGTAGGTTTTGCCCAAGTCGTTTGCAGCTGATCAGCATTTCGTTGGGCAGCGAGAAGACCTGATGACGCACACGGAGCCGTGACCGACAACGAGGCCGCCATCGCGGCAATTCGACAGGTGCACGATGCCTGGCTCGCTGCGGAGCTCCGTGGGGACGTCGAAGAGGTGCTCCGTCTCTGTACCCCTGACGTGCGGTGGCTCGTGCCGGGACGTCCCGCGGTGGAAGGTAGGGACGCAGCTCGGCAGCTGCTCCAGGCACCGCAGGTGGACCTGCTGGATATCCGCGCCGACGACTTGCGCATCGAACACAGCTGGCAGCTAGCCTGCAAGACCAGCCGGTACGAGACTCGCTACCGCGCGGGAGGGCAGGATGCAGTCGCTCGCGGCACACACCTTTGGATCCTGCGCCGGGAGGGAGTCGCGTGGCGCGTGGCCCTGGTGACGTGGCAGGTTGAGGAGTAGTCCGCGCGGCTCGCTACCATGATCTTCGAAGGGCGAGGTACGATGGTCGAGGTCAAGAGTCCTGAAACTCTCCCCGCGAGCGTCAAGCTGGCAGCAGCGCTGTTCGTCGCGTACGGCCTAGCGGTGGTCCTCAACGCGACCGTGATGCAAGCGGCGGGCGGGTGGGGCGCGGCGCGCGACTTCCCGCGAGCGATTCTGCGACTGATCGGGACCGGCATCATCGCGTGGGGCCTGCTCCGGCGGGCGCGGTGGGCTTGGTGGTTGGGGCTCGTTTTGGCCGTGTTCTGGCTCTCGGCTGGGGCGCTCGCCGTCCTCGTTCTGGAACGAGGGGATGTCTACTGGCTGTCGCCCGGTGGTTTTCAGATGTTTCTCGTGGCGTCGCTCGTATGTCTCGGCGCGGCGGTGGCGTTGCTCATCTCGCCTTCGGCGCGCGGGGTGTTCCGGCGGCCTGCCGTCTAACCCGCCTAATGCAGCCGACAAAACGCGGGCGGCGCGGGGCGCCGCTCGCGTCCGAGCTTCCCAGCGGCGACAACGGGCCACAAGTTTTCACAGGTCGTTTGCAGCTGATTAGCCTGTCGTTCAGGCGGACTCGCTCTTGAGTTCCGGGAGGTGCCAACATGTCCAGGTCGGAGCGGACCCCAGTCGGCGAGGATCGAGACGCGGAGCTTCTCCGGTCGACTGAACGCGAGCGACTCCGTGCGCTCGTCACCGGGGATGTTGAACGAGCGAAACAGCTGCACACCGAGGACTTTCAACTCATCAACCCGCTAGGCGGGGCACTCTCGAAGGACCAGTACCTCGGCGGCATCGGCTCCGGCCAGATCCGTTACTTGTACTGGGAACCTGAATCCATCGCAGTTCGCCTCTATGGCGACGTCGCGGCGCTCCGGTACCGCTCGCAGCTCGAAATTGTAGTGCAGGGCCGTCACATCCCGCGTCAGCGGTACTGGCATACCGATCTCTACGAGCGGCACGGGGCGCAGTGGCAGGCGGTGTGGTCGCACGCGACCTCGGCCGCCTCTTAGTAGCAGGCATCGCGGCGGCTCGCCGCCTAACCCGCAATGCAGCCGCCAGGCCGGGGCCGGCCAGGTCTCCGTGCGGGCGCCGCTCTCCTAGAGGACGACCAGTGGAAGCGTTGATTGGTGCGGGCGCGCAGATGAGCGCCTGCAGCTGATTTGCCCGTCGTTACGCGGACAGGAATTTCCATCTCGGCTCCGTACAGACGTCTGCGCAAAGTTCCGTAAGGGTGTGGCCCCGCGCTGATCATGGCGAGGGGCACCGCTCGCGACCATGAAGCCGCCCGCCATGTTAGTCACACCAGGCTGGCACAACAGGTTTCGAGCGCAATGTCCCCCCCCGCCGCGGGTCTTTCCCGCCGGCGTTTCTCTCGCCGGAGTCAACGCCATGAGAAGAGTCGCCGGTCTCCTCGCCGCTGCGTGGACCGCGTCCATCGCATGCGTCGCCGCCGAGCTGTCCGCCCAGGACCGGAGCGCTCCCAGCCCGATCGCCGCTGGCCAGAGCCTCTGGACGGAAGAGCTGACATGGATGGAGTTGCGCGACCTGATTGCCGCGGGGTGGACGACGGTGATCATCGGGACGGGGGGCGTGGAGGACAACGGCCCGTATGTCGTCGGCGGCAAGCACAACTACGTCCTTCAGACCGCGCTGCCCGCCATCGCGCGGGCGATCCCGCGGTCGCTGCTGGCGCCGATCGTGAAGTTCGTCCCTGAGGGGCGGATCGAGCCGACGGCGGCCGGGCACATGCTCTTTCCGGGGACCATCAGCCTGGAGGAGGCCACATTCGAGGCACTTCTCACCGACATTGCGCGCAGCTACAGGGCGCACGGCTTCAAGGACATCATTCTCATCGGCGACAGCGGCGACAACCAGCCGGGGATGCGGAACGTGGCCGCCGCCCTGAACGAGCGGTGGGCGCGGGAGGGCTCGAATGCGCGCGTCCACTTCCTGCCCGAGTACTACGAGGAGGACATGTGGAGCTACGGCTTCCTGAAGAAGCTCGGGATCATGCAGGTGGACACGACGCCCGGGCAGCCACGGGACCAGCCGACCCACACCCGGAACGGCATGCACGACGATGTCTACTACGAAGCCCAGATGGCGGTCCAAGAGCCGTCACTAATCCGGTGGACGCAGCGCGAGCGCGCGGGGTTGCTCTCCCTTCACGGCGTCGACCTGCGACCCCAGGACCGGCTCATCGACATCGGGCGCCAGCTGGCCGCGTATCGGGCCGGGATCACCGCCAGGGCGTTCGCGGCGTCCCAGCGAAGGATCCGAGGCCGGTAGCGTTGGTGCAACGGAGGGGCGCGGGTCGTTTCCCTCCTCGGGGTGACCCTAACTTATTTGAACCCGGCCATTTACGGCTGTCTCGAAGCGCGTTGTCGATTTTGACCGGTCTCGTTCGACGTGTTAGTAGAGCCGCGAAGGGCGCGCCAACCGGCACGAACCAAATCCAGGAGAGAACAATGCGTTTCATAGTCATGGGCATGGCGACGAAGGAATCGGAGGCGGCCCCTCCGCTGGGCTCAGTCGGGCGTTAGGCAGCGATTCACTAGTGGAGCTACTTGCACGCACGCAGATACGATTGCCGCGCCTTGCTCTCCTCGCCCTTTCGATTGCGGCAACGGACGCGTTCGCGCAGACACAGAGATTCAAATGAGAAAGCTCAAAATCATCGAACACATCTCGCTGGACGGCGTGATCCAGCACTCCGCCGATGACGGCGATCTTCCCTACAGCGACTGGACCGCGCCCTATCGGACACCCGCTGGCCGTGACGCCATGCTCGCCGCGTATGGCGAGCGCTTCGATCTGCTGCTGGGTCGTCGCACCTACGATGCCTGGTCGGGCTTCTGGCCCAAGGCGCCGAGCAGTCCGATGGCGGACCGGCTCAATGCGGCGAAGAAATATGTCGCTACGCACCGTCCGGAAAGTCTTGAATGGGGCCCGTGCGAGACCCTTGGACCGGACATCGTCGAGGGCATTCGCCGCATCAAGTCGCAGGACGGCCCGGACCTGATCCTCTCGGGTAGCTCCACGCTGACATCGACGCTGCTCGAGCATGGGGTTGCGGATGAAGTCCTGCTGGCCGTCTATCCGGTCCTGTTGGGCACGGGGAAGCGCTTCTTTGCGGAGGGAACCCCGCCACGCGTCATTCGAGCTCGCCAGCACGCAAGCATTTCCGTCCGGCATCATCTTCAATACCTACAAGGTCGCCGGGCCTTTGAAGGCCGGTTAGTTCGACGACGCGACATCGTCGGTGAATGCCGGAACGCCGTAATCCAGCAGGCATAACACATTGCATAACGGGCTGCCTCGTCAGGTGGCCCGTTTGCCTATTGCCAGTGTGGGTTTCTGTCGGGTGATAGGCAGATCACGGGCAAAAATTAGGCATAGAAACCGGTGCCATTCCGCAGGTGGCGAAGGTCTCCCTCCAGTGATAGGTGCGAGAGATTTATTGACAATTGCATTGGGACGCAGCATGCTCTTCTAGCTCGACTCGGCGAGCGCACAAAAAAGCTCCGAGGCGGTGACATACTGAAGAGGGCAAACGTGAGTCCACGTCGCCTGTGTCCCATCGGGGACGCACGCGCAGACACCTGGCGGTCCGTCCAGCAATCCTCTGACCGGGACCACCAGAGGGCACCATGGTAGCGCAGGAGTCGACACGCTTCACATGCTTTGGCCTCCACGGGCCCCTGAGTCCCTGCGCCCCAGGAATCCATGTCATGCAGCGCCGCCGCGTCGGCCGTGCCGTGCGCCGGTCCTGCGCCTGTCGCGCCGGATCACACTGAGTCGTTGGAAAGGGGAACTCCACCATGCTCCGGACGCGCGCGAAGACGCACGATCGAATTCGACGGGGAGCGTTGGTGCTGGCGCTGCTCTCCCCACTCCTCGCCGGGAGTTGTAACTCGGGCGGGGCCGACGCGGTCGCGTCCACCGATCCCACCGACGCGCCCCCGCCGGAGCCACCCGACAGCGGGCCGCCGCCGGTGGATACCGTCCCCGTCGTCGATCCTCCGCCCCCTCCGGCCCCGCCCGTCGCCTACACCGGTCTGCCCTTCGGACCGTCCAGCATATGGCACCTGGCGGACCTCAAGGGGGACCTGCAATCGTTCACCGCGAGCCAGAACTACATCAACGCCGACAGCATTGTCCAACAGATCGACGCCGCGCGGGCCAGGGGCCACCGCTTGGTTCTCGTGATGGCCGGCGGGTTGTCGAAGCAATACTCGACCAATGGGCAGTTCGACATGACGAAGTGGACGAACCGGATGGACACGTACAATACGGAGGCGATCAAGACCGCGGTGGCGGCCGCGGTGGCGGACGGCACGGTCATCGCCAACCAGTTGATCGACGAGCCCGAGACCCGCCGCTGGGGCGGGAACATCACCAAGGCCACGCTCGATTCGATGGCCGCGTACGGCCACCGCATGTTCCCTACCTTGCCCATGGGCCTCAACCACGGCCCGCCGGGGTACAAGTGGCGCTCCACCGAACGTTTCAAGGTGGTCGACTACGTCCTGTACCAGTACAACCACTACATCACCTCGGGCGACATCGGCGCCTGGCGCGCCGCGGTGCTGGAGCAGGCCAAGCTGGACGGGGTGACGCCGATGTTCGGCATCAACGTCCTGGACGGCGGCGCGCAGGACCGGGGCCAAGGCTACAGCTGCGCCGCCCCCGGCCAGGCGGGGCGCGGCACGTATGCGCCGAACTGTCGGATGACCCCGACCCAGGTGCGGGACTTCGGCCGGGCGCTCGCCACGGATGGCTGCTTCCTGATGCTGTGGGAGTACGACGCGGCCTACATGTCCGAGCCCGCCAATCAGGACGCGTTCCGGGAGCTCGCGGCGCTGGTCGCGTCGCAGCCTCGGCGGAGCTGCGCGCGACCGCCGACTCAGTGAACAACAAGTACCCCATCACTCCTGAGCACGGAGACTCGCGTCGCGGCGTCAGGCAGACTCGCCTTGCTGGGCTTTTGCGCCTACCGTCTCCTGGTCGACTCGCTCTCCAAGTTGATTCGTCGCAGATGGCTCCGAGCGGTGCCCTCGTGGTCGCCGCCCTGGCCGCGCATGGCATCCTCGACCTGTTTCATGGTCGGGTCATCGCCAACCCAGGCGTTCCGGCGTGGTGGCCGGCATTCTGTCTCGCGTACGACGGTGTGGCCGCCGGCTACCTCGCATTCGTCCTGCGCCGCCGAGTGGTTGGAGTGCGTGCAGCCGGCATCAATTCACCGTGAGCGCATGCGCGTCCTTCTGATCCACGGCCTGGGCCGGACGCCGCTGTCGCTGCTCGGTCTCGCCCGGGAGCTGCGCCGGGACGGCCATCACCCGCACCTGGTCGGGTACCTCGGCGCGGTGGAGTCGTACAGTGCCATTGTCAGCCGGGCCCGAAGCCGCCTCCGGGCCGCGGCGCGCACCGGCGAGCCGTATGCCGCCGTCGGGCACTCGCTCGGCGGACTGATCCTGCGCGCCGCGCTCGGCGACTGGCCGGTCGAGCTGGCGGCGCCGCGCTGCGTCGTGATGATGGGGACGCCGAACCAGGTCCCGCGTCTGGCGCGACGCCTCCGCCGCTGGCGGCTCTATCGGTGGGTCAACGGTGAGGCGGGACAGTTGCTCGCCCAGCCCGAGTTCTTCGCCCGGCTGCCGGTCCCGACGGTGCCGCTCACGGTGATCGCGGGAACCAAGGGCTGGCCGCGCACGGTCAGCCTTTTCGGCGGCGAGCCCAACGACGGGGTGGTGGCGGTCGCGGAAACTCGCCTGAGCGCGACGGCAGCCGTCGTCGAGCTGCCCGCCTCCCATACATTTATGATGAACAACCGGCAGGTTCGGACGCTCGTGCGCGAGGTGCTGGCGCGGGCAGCAGGCCATGGGACAGCGTGACATCACTGCTACGGCACGGGGTCTTCGTCACCGGTGGCACCGGCTACCTGGGGAAAGTGCTCATCCCCGCGCTGCTCAGCCGAGGCCACACGGTGTGTGCGCTCGCGCGCCCGGGGTCGGAGCGCTCGCTCCCGCCAGGCGTCGATGTCGTGCTCGGCAATGCCCTGGAGGCCGAGACTTTCGCCCACGCCATCGCGCCGGCCGACACGGTGGTCCACCTGGTGGGCACGCCGCGGCCGAGTCCGCTCAAGGCCGCGCAGTTCCAGGCAGTGGACCTTGTCTCGATCCGGGCGACGGTCGCCGCGGCGACGCGGGGCTCGGTGCGCCATCTGGTGTATGTGAGCGTCGCCCACCCGGCTCCCGTGATGCGGGCCTATGTCGCCGTGCGTCAGGAGGGCGAGGCGCTGATCCGTGGCAGCGGGCTCCCGGCCACTCTGCTGCGACCGTGGTACGTGGTCGGCCCGGGACACTGGTGGCCATGCGTCCTGTACCCGCTGTATGCTGTGGGGGAATGGCTGCCGGCCACGAGAGCCGGCGCGCGTCGCCTGGGGCTGGTGACTCGGGGTCAACTGGTCACTGCGCTGGTTCACGCGGTGGAGCAGCCGCCCGACGGGGTCCGTGTGGTCGAGGTGCCCGCGATCCGCGGCGCCTGAGCCGGTGGCTCCCTCCGACGGTCTCCGAACCTGGGACTCAAGACGGAGTGCAATAAGGGAGGATCGATGTCGACCTTTTATACCGATGGCCAGCGCGCCGTGCAGGATCAGTTTCAGACGACCAGAATGGCCGACCTCCTGCACCAGGTGATCGTCCATCCCGACGTGCAGGATGCCGAGCGGGCATTCATCGAGAGTTGCGACATGTTCTTTCTCGCGACGGTCGATGGCGATGGCCGGCCCACCTGCTCGTACAAGGGTGGGGATCCCGGCTTCGTGCGGGTCGTCGATGCCGGGACGATTGCGTTCCCCCTCTACGACGGGAACGGCATGTTCCTGTCCCTCGGCAACATCCGGACGACCGCCCAGGTGGGGATGCTGTTCATTGATTTCGAGACGCCGCACCGGCTCCGGGTCCAGGGTGCTGCGTCCGTCGATCCCGCGGACCCGCTGTTGAGCGACTTCTCGGGTGCCGATGTCATCGTTCGCGTGGCCGTGTCGGAGATTTTCGTGAACTGCTCGCGGTATGTTCACAAGTACCAGCGGGTGGCCGCCTCACGGTATGTTCCCCGCCAGGGTTGTGAGGCCCCGTTCGCCGAGTGGAAGCGCATCGATGTGGTGCAGGAGGCGCTACCGCCGCGGGACGCCGGGAAGACTGAGCAGGCCGGCGGGACGATCACAGTGGAGGAGTACGAAGCGATGCGCGCGGCGGGCAGGGCGTGACGGACCAGGTGGTCCCCTTGGGTGACCGTTCCCGCACCAGGCGGGAGTTCCTGGCGGTGCTGGTGTCGCAAAGTCGATGAGTCCAAATCCTGAAACGGTACGTTAGCCGACGTAGCCTACGTTGTACGCAGCGCCAATTTGGCATGGTCGGCGATCAGGGGTGCAAGTACTGGGTGGTTGGACTTTCAGGGGTGGTAGAGGCTGAAAGGATGAGTCACGGTCGGCTTACGTTGCGACCTGGGCGGTGATTATCGGGAAGGGGTTCTGGGGGATTGCAGTCTAATTCTAGTTAGACGTCAGGGCATCGGAATCTCGAGATCCCGGCAGATCTTGCGGGCGAGGAACTCGTTGAGCTCCCGGTGGCGGGGAACCGTCGATGACTTGCGGGTCTTGGGATTGAGGTACCTTCGCGGAACAGGACGCACCCGTGCCGCTCCAGATGACGGATGAGATCGATCCGCTTCACGCCGTCAGCTTGAGCGGCTCGCGGATAACGTCGGCGCCAGCGAGGTCCTCTTCGGCCAAGGCGCGGTTGGTTTCCAGGGTCAGCTCGACGGCTTGGCGCAAGTTAGCCCGAGCTTCATCGAGGGTGGCGCCCTGAGTGTTGGCGCCAGGAAGCTCTTCGACGAAGGCGACATAGCCCTCGGGTACCTTACGAAACACGGCGGTCAGTTGAAGCTGCATGGCGGGCTCCGGCTGGCTGGAGGACATCGGCAATCTAGCATCGCGCGGGCCCTGACGTCTAACCCGCAAATGCAGCCGACAAACGCGGCCGGGCCCGGGCTCCGCTGAAGGCACAACTCCGTGAGGCGCTAAGGAACGTAGGTTTTCACAGGTCGTTTGCAGCTGATCCGCATGTCGTTAGGCCGCAACATGGAGCGCCGCTATGGACCGGCTTCTGAGTGCCATGGCGATCTTCATCGAGTATCCGCTGTCGGCGGCCATCATCGGCGTTCTCCTGCTCGGGTTGGGGCGAGCGACGCATCGGCGCACGGCGGTCGCCGTGGGGTGGCTCTGGGTGCTCTATGCACTGTATGAGACGGGCATGCACCAGCGGTGGCTCTGTAGCGGTGAGTGCAACATTCGCATTGACCTATTGGCCATTTATCCGGTGCTCCTCATCGCGTCGCTCGTGGCTGGAATGAGCCTGCTTCGAGGACCGAAGAGACCACCACCGCCAGCCTAAGGCGCGGGGTTGCGGCTTAACCCACTAGTGCAGCCGACAAACGCGGGCGGAGCCGGACGCCGCCCCATTCGTTGGGCGGCTGGTCGAACATCGAGGAACAATGCCCTGCAGGGTGAACCACTTGATGCGCCTCGGTATCCGGGCCTTGGCCTTACCGGGGGCCCTGCTGCTCGCGACCGGCTGTCAGCTCCGGTTAGCCCTCTGGGTCATGCCTGGCTCGCGCGACCACGACCTCGTGTTTGGGATTTCCGAACATCGCAACGGCTCTGAGGCCGTCCGGCCCAGCAGCATCCGTGTGTTCCGCTGCTCCGATATCTACCAGCGGGGCGAATCTGGCTCCTACCCATGTCAGGGAGAAGAAGTGTGGGACGTCTCGGCAAGAGATAGCGACCAAACTCCAAGCATCACGCGCATTGTCTACGGCCAGACTCCAGGAGGACTTGAGGCATCCACGCCTCCGAGCGCACTAGAGAGGCCAGGCTGTTACGTCGTCCTCGCGTATGCGTTCGACTCTCGTGGTCACTTGCGTGCTGCGACGGTAGGCTTTCGCGTGCTTGCCGACGGCAGCGTCGAAGAGATGACTCGCGGCGACTACGACCGAGTGTTCGCGCGCCGCAAGGCAGCATGACTGGCCGGCTAGCCGCCTAATCTGCGCATGCAGCCGACAGGCCGGAGGGACACGGCGCTCCAGGCGGGCTGTTGGTTGCCAGAGCGCGCTGTCGTACGAAGGTGTTGTGCAGGAACTAGCTTTAGGGCCTGCAGCTGATGCGCAAATCGTTAGGCGGATGTACTGGCATCTTCTTCCATCAGGGCAACGGGGCCGATGGCATTTGATGAGAACCTAGCCGCACGCATTCGAGCCCACTTAGGAAAGCGTACCGGCGTAACAGAAAGGAAGATGTTTGGTGGAATCACCTTCATGCTGCAAGGGAACATGTGCTGCGGCGTGCACCGGAGTGCTCTGATCGTGCGTTTCGGCCCTGAGGAGGCCAGCGGAGCGCTAGCGGAGCCATACACACGAGTGTTCGATCTGACTGGGCGTGCGATGAAGGCATGGGTCTTGGTAGAGGCGAAGGGACTCGTCGAGGATGCACGGTTAGGGAAGTGGGTAGACCGTGCCGCTAAGTGGGCCGGCTCCCTTCCCCCGAAGTAGCGGCCGGGATGCGCAAGTCGGTTAGACGGACACCCAACCATCGCGTAGCGCAACCTACTCAGTTGTCGCGAGCTACGAATGACATACCTGGAGTCGGTCATTGACAGAGAATAAGGGTACCATCGAGAAGTACATGGCAGGCTTCCGGGTGAGTGACCACGAGCAAATCCTTTCCTGCCTGACGGACGACGTCGAATGGGAAATTCCCGGTATGTTTCATTCGACGGGCAAGGCCGCTTTCGACCAGGAAATCGAGAATGAAGCCTTTGTGGGCAGTCCAGATATCGCCGTGTCTCGATTGATCGAGGAGGGCGATATTGTCGTCGCTGAGGGCTCAGTGCGTGCACAGAAACGGGACGGTGGTGCCCTCAGCCTCCGGTTTTGTGATGTGTTCCTAATGCAAGCGGGCAAGATCAAGCGGTTGACGTCGTACTTGATGGAGATCAAGTAACGCTGGGTTACCCGAGTCGCGGCGCTCGCCTAGCAGCCGCCGGTTTGCAGCCGCTGTACCTGTCGTCAGACGCCTTCGGAGAGGAGGAGCCTCAATGGCCTCGATTTCCGCCGCGGCCCCGCAGTTTCTCGTCGATCGCCTGATCGACGCCCTGGCCTTTTACGAGCAGCGCCTCGGCTTTGAACGCGACTTCGTCTACGAGGACTTCTACGCCAGTGTGTCGCGCGACGGTGCAGTCATTCACCTCAAATGCGCTCCGAAGCTTCAGGCGGAGCGTGTGCACCGAAGGTCCGAAGAGCATCTCGACGCTTACCTTGCCGTCTCCGGAGTCCGCGAGCTGCACGATGAGTTCGTCGGTCGCGGCGCTCCCATCGTCAAGCCGCTGGAGCAGCGGCCGTGGGGCCAGCGCGACTTCTACGTCGAGGATCCGGACGGCTATATCCTCTGCTTCTCGGAAGCCGTCTGACGCGGCCGCGTCGACTGCGCAAGCGCCGGCGGACGGCAATGAGCTCTGCGGCACCGAGCTCGATGACGGTAGCTGGGGGCTCGAGACACGGCCGGCAATGCGGGTGGCATGACCAAGGAGTGGCAAGTTATGGGCGACCGTGAAGTCGACCAGGGCTTTGTTGGCTCACTTCCGAAGCTGTATCAAACGTATCTTGTTCCGCTGATCTTTGAGCCCTACGCTGCGGACTTGGCGAGCCGGCTGGCGGCAAGGCCTCTTGGCCGAGTGCTCGAGATCGCAGCGGGCACGGGTGCGGTGACTCGGACGCTGGCATCGGTATTACCCGAGAGCGTTGCCATCCTCGCCTCGGATCTGAATCAGGCGATGCTTGATCAAGCCGGTGCAATCGGGACCCCGCGGCCCGTCGAGTGGCGCCAGGCAGATGCCATGCGGCTGCCTTTCGAAGACGGAGCCTTTGACGCGGTCGTCTGCCAGTTCGGCGTCATGTTCTTCCCCGAAAAGGCGAAGGCGTTTGCTGAGGCGCGTCGAGTCCTCCGCTCCGGCGGCCTTCTCATGTTTAACGTCTGGGATCGGATCGAAGAGAACGAGTTCGCGGAGACCGTGACCACCGCGCTCACATCGCTGTTCCCTGCCGACCCACCGCGCTTCCTCGCTCGCACACCGCACGGGTACTTCGATCGGCCGACCATCGAGCGAGACCTGGCCGACGGCGGGTTCACCGCGTCACCTCAGTTCAGCACCGTCCCGGAGCGCAGTCGGGCGAGCTCCCCCGAGATCCCGGCGATCGGGTATTGCCAGGGAACACCGCTGCGAAACGAGATCGAGGCGCGCAATGGCACGCCCCTCCGCGAAGCAACTGCCTGGGCTGCGGATGCCATCGCTCGGCGGTTCGGGAGCGGGGCAGTGGATGGTAAGCTCCAAGCGCATGTTGTCGGCATCGAGAAGTGAGATCGCGGCCGCTGCGCATCCCATTCCGCCGCAGGCACGACGTTCGGAGACGTTTGCGCCTGCTGCTCATGCTGGCACTGTTGATCGGGAGGATGCCGACCATGGCCGAGGCACAGGAGGCGCTGCCACCCGCGCGGCCGCACCTGCCGCTGGAGCTCCTGCCGGACACGCTGGCGGTCTGCCGGCTCGAACCCGGCGCGCCGCTCCCACCCTGGGCCCTGCAGTCGAGCGCATTCCTGACGGTGAGTCGGACGGCTGAAGAGCTGTCGATCACGACACTTCAGAGCACGGTACCGGCCGATGTACGCTGTGAACGCGATTATCGCGCCTTGCGGGTGCGCGGGCCGCTGCCGCTCGACCTGATCGGCATTCTGGCTGCCATTGCCGATCCTTTAGCCGCGGCCGGGCTGAGCATCTTTGCTATCTCGACGTACGACACCGACTACGTGTTGGTGAAAGCACGGGACCTGGAGCCAGCCCTCCGGGCGCTCCGGCGGGCCGGCCACCGGATCACGCCCTAGGTGGAGTGTCGCACGGGACCGCCCCGCCTCCTTCGGTCCCCTCGCACGCAATCCCCGCCTCCGCGCGACACAAACGCCATCCATTCGTCGTCCGATATCCTGGGAACCGGGCCGCCTGGTGAAAGGGGTGGCGCTCCGGCGCACACCTCCATCGAGGGCGTCAGATGAGACAGTCGCAACTCTTGGCTCTGCTCTTACTCGCCTGCGAGGCCTCCACGCCACCCGAGCGCTACGGTTTCGTGGCCGTGCTGGGCAACGACACTGTCTCGGTCGAACGAGTCTCGCGTTCACCCACGCGGCTGGTCACGGACGGCGTGGACCGGTGGCCGTTCGTGCGACGGCGGCACACCGAGTTCGATCTGGCCGCCGACGGCAGGATCCGGCGCATGGTGATGGACGTGCGAACGCCGAACGGCCGGGCGCCCAGGGAACGCGGACGCCGGATTACGGCCGATTTCTCCCACAACACGGTGACCATCTCGGTCCGGGACAGCAGCGGCGAGCGGGACACCGCGTTCGCCACGGGCGGGGCGATCACTGTGCCCCACGTGTCGATGATGTACAGCGTCATCGAATTGGAGATCGCAGCGGCGCTCCGCCAGGCCGCCGCCGCCGGACTTCCGCTTGGCGACAGCGTGCTGCTCCGGCAGTTCTATCCCGATCGGGACGTCGGACCGAGTTTCACTCTGCACCGGGGCTACGTGCACACGGAGGCGGGCGGCAAGGTGGAGCTGCGGCACGACTGGCTGGCGGGGACCGGCGACGTGACGGTGGACAGCAGCGGGCGGATGCTGACCTACTCGGGGATGCGGAGCACCTACAAGGTCGCCGTCGCACGGACGACGGCACTGCCCGACGTCGAGGCGATCGGGGATCGTCTCGCGGCCGCGGAACGAAGCACAGGGCTCCAGCAGCTCAGCGTGCGTGACACCGTCCGCGCCACCATCGGCGCCGCGACCTTTTCGGTGGACTACGGGCGTCCCCTGGCTCGCGGGCGCACGCTCCTGGGCAACGTGATCAGCTACGACCGGGTCTGGCGCACGGGCGCGAATGCCGCGACCCAGTTCACCACCTCGGCGCCGATCGCGCTCGCGGGATTGTCGCTGCCGGCGGGCACGCATACCCTGTGGACCGTACCACACGTTGGTCGCGTGGACCTCATCGTGAACAGGCAAATCGGGCAGTGGGGAACGGAATACAGCCGGGCCCAGGACTTGGGCACGGTGCCGATGAGATCGGACAGCGTGGACACGCCAGTGGAGAAGTTCACCATCTCAATCGAGCCGCGCGACGTCAGGCACGGCACCCTGACGATGGCGTGGGGAACGTTTCGGTGGATGGTGCCTATCGTGGTGCAGGAGAGCGAACGATAGGCACCGGAAGCAACGAAGGGCCGTGGCTGGGCGGCGCGGGGCCCTGGCCAGGCCCCGCCCGCGAGCTGCTGTGCCACCCGTCAGCCAGACGCGTGGCGTCGGAGGACTGCTAGCACCGCCTCGCTCCCGTTCACCTTTGGCGCGAGCGGCACGTTGGCTCCGGCCGCGAGCAATAGCTCCGCAACCCCGGCATAATCTCCGCTCGCTGCATACCACCCGTTCACCGAGCCGTGGATCGTCCAATCGAGCGGCGTCTGCCCGAAATCCTTCTCGCGCGCCTCCAGCGGCGGGTCAAAACCAAGGACCACCTGCGCCATCGCGGCGTTGCCGTGGAAGCCCGCCCAGTGCAGGGCGGTAGCCCCGTGGCGCCCCACGGCGTCAACCGGCCACCCCGCAGCCAGCATCCTTCGCACCGCCTCGACATCGTTGTTCTGGGCGGCCTCGGCCAGCTTACGCCGTTCATCGTCGTTCAATGCGCGGGCCAGACCAGGTCGAGTCTGCAACAACGTCGCGAGCAAGGCATCGTCGCCCAGCTCACACGCGACCGCCAGCTTGAGCGGATCCGGACTGCGCTCCATCAGCAGGCCCAGCACCTCTTCGTGGCCGAACTCACGAGCCACCACGTGCGCGGTCTTCCCTTCCCCCAACGTCCAGGTGTAGATGTGCCCGCCGGCATGGGGGTGCCGCTTCGGGAAATACCGCCATGAGACCGTCCAGTGGACGGACTCGGGATCGGCATCGAGGAAGCCCCGCACCCGTTCCACGTCGCCCAGGGCAGCTGCCATGAGGATGTCGGTTTGCGCGCCGCGGGCGACCAGATACCGAGCGACATCGGGCTGCGAGCGCACCAGGTACTGGGCCGGAGTCGACTCGTGGTCCACGTCGCGGGCATCGATATCGGCGCCGTGATCCAGGAGGAACTCGGCAATCGCGACGGTCGGTGCCACGTGAAGCGGCGTCTGACCATCGCCGGCCCGGAGATGGACCGACTGCGGATCGGCGGCCACCAACGCGGCGAGGTCGTCCAGCCGCCCCAGTTGAGCCGCCGACTTGGCGTCGAGCACGGCCCCACGGGCCAGGAGGAAGTCGGCCAGCCCGTGGTGGTCCTCCAGCACGTGGAACCCGCCGGCCCACCAATGGCTCCGCTGGTTGATGCTT
The DNA here is from genome assembly GCA_963804125.1 of uncultured Gemmatimonadales bacterium. Taxonomy (GTDB): domain Bacteria; phylum Gemmatimonadota; class Gemmatimonadetes; order Gemmatimonadales; family GWC2-71-9; genus CAVVWJ01. The sequence goes on along the minus strand of CAWDPF010000007.1, from coordinate 364,897 downwards.
GCCCCGTTTTCCAGGAGCACGTCTACCATTTCGCGATTGGCCTGCTGGACCGCGACGATCAGGGGCGTGGCGCCGAAGGCCCCGTCGCGCACGGGCTCGTCGAGCCGAGCCTTCACGGATGGGAAGCCGGCCAGCACCTGGGCGACCGCACTCGGATCGCGAGTCTTCAGGGCTGCCGCGAGTGCCTCCATGGGATCGGTCGCGCTCACCATCTGTACGTGCGCCCGCAACTTCGCCCAGCTGGCGAACCCGTACTCGCGCGCCAGCGCATGCTGGCAATCGGCCAGCTTCGGTGATGCGAGCGCGCCGGGCGGTCCCCACGCACGCAATCGTTCGCGCGCGTCGGCCACGCCCGCTTTCACGTCGTGGAGAAGTGCCTTCGCTTGTTTGCTGAGAAACTCGAGATTGGCCCGTTCGGGCAGGGTGCTGGACATCATACCTCCTTCGTAGAGCCCGAGGTCCGCCATCGGAGGGCTGGAAGAGAGGTGATGTCGATAGTCCTGCGGTGCTGACCAGGTGGGATAGTCCCTGCCCGCGGACGGGGTGCGCCCTGTTGCGCACCTCGGGACTCTAACAAACTCGATCGAGGCCGTCAAGCCGAATGCTGGCGGGCATCCGCATGAAGCCTGCCCGGCCTCGGCCATCGGATTGCCCAAGGCCGCACCGCCAGCCGCAGGGGCCCTCGCTTGCGCCAGCGGGCCTCGGCCGGCGGCTTACTGGGCGCGTTCGGTGGCTCTTTCCGGAAGTCAGTGCAGATTTCGATTGATGAAAGCCATCCCTCTTCTCTGGCTCCTGGCTTTGGTCAGTGGAGCCCTAATTCCCGTGCAAGCGGCTGCCAATGCGGCCCTCAGCCGTTCGATCCACGGCAACATCCCGTTCGCCGCCGGGACGCTGTTCCTCGTCGCCGGCCTGGCGACCGCGCTCGTCGCCCTGGGCCAGGGCGGGACGCTCCCGGGGTGGACCGACCTTCGGGCAGCGCCCTGGTGGAGCTACACCGGGGGGTTGATAGTTGCCTTCTATGTCTTCACCATCACGTTTCTTGCCCCTCGGCTGGGAGTTGGGACCGCCATATCACTCATCGTGACTGGGCAGGTCCTCGGTGCCCTGACCATTGACCACTTCGGGCTCCTGCGATCTCTGACGGTCCCGCTCAGCCCTGTGCGGCTGGGAGGGGCAACGCTGATCGTGGTTGGGGTCTACCTGGCGTTGCGACGATAGACGGGGGGACTTGGGCGGCGCGCATCACTACCTCGAGTCCCAACACATCACTCTGTTTGCACACGGCCCGTGCGGACCCTTGCTGCATCTGGGGGCCCGTGCCGGCGGGTTTACCACGCATGCATGCGAGGCACCATGAACGACTGGCTTGTCAATCTTCCGGTGCTGTGGATGGGAGCGTTGATCCTTGGGGCCACCTATGTATGCACTGCGGGGCTCTATTTGCTCATCACGGCGCTCGCGGTGGGCGAGCGGGCACGCGCATTCAAGGCAATCTCGCCGGGCATGCTTCCCCCGCTATCCACCATCTTTGCCCTGCTTGTCGGATTCCTGGCCGCGCAGGTCTGGAACGACGCTGATCGGGCGAGCACCGCAGTCAACCGAGAAGCGAGCGCTTTGCGTGCGGCCGTTCTCCTCGCCGCCGGGTTCCCCGGCGAGCCAGAGGCACGCCTGCGCGATCTCATCCACCGCTACATTCAGGACGCGGTCACCCAGGAATGGCCGGCCATGGCCCGGCGGAACGCCACGTTGACGATTGCCCCGCCGCGAATGGTCGAGGCACTGCGGCTGGCGTTCGCGCTCACCCCTCGCAGCGAAGGCCAGGTCGCCGCCCAACGGGAGATGGTCGCAGCTCTCGAGAGTGCATTGGAGGCACGCCGGCAGCGCATCATTCTCAGTGGATCGTCGATCAACTGGGTCAAGTGGACCGTGCTGCTCGTGCAGGCGGGGCTGACCATGATCACGATCGCCATGGTCCACAGCGACAATCGCGCCGCGAACCGCATCATCCTGGCCATCTTCGCGACGGGGGTCGGGACCGCGGTCGTCCTGATCGCAGCTCACAGTCGCCCGTTCACCGGGGAGATCGCGGTGCACCCTACAGTCCTGCTCCAGGTGATGCCGGAGGCCGGCCCGGCGGCCGCTAGGCCCTAGAGTAATCGTCCGTCCCGGCTCTGTGTCCCTGGGGCGGCAGCCGTTCCGAGGTGGAAGCAGAGTCGTGGCAAAGTGCGGCCCGCAGCGAGGAGTGTTAAGGATGGGCGAAGCTCCTTCCCAAGGCTCGGATCCGGTCATCACCGACTTCTACGATCGCACACCCGAAGAAGGTCGGCTCGAACAGGGGCCGTTCCAGCTTGAGGAGGCACGTACTCGTGAGTTGATCCAACGCTTTGCGCCGCCACCGCCGGGGACCGTCGTGGACGTTGGTGGGGCGGCCGGAGCCTATGCTCTGTGGCTCGCCGAGGCCGGGTATTCGGTGCATCTGCTCGATGCGGTGCCCCGCCTCGTTGCCGAAGCGCAGCGACGCAGCGCCGCGGTTGAGCAGCCATTGCGCTCCTGTCGCGTCGGCGACGCCCGCGCCTTGGAGATACCCGCCGACTTCGCCGACGTGGTCCTCCTGCTCGGTCCGCTGTATCACCTGACCGAGCCGGGGGATCGGGCGAGGTCCCTGCATGAGGTGGCCCGCGTGCTGAAGCCAGGCGGCTGGCTGTTCGCCGCCGCCATCTCCCGATGGGCGTCGGCGCTGGATGGTCTCGCGCGCGATCTACTGGGAGATCCACGGTTCGCGGCGATCGTGGAGCAGGATCTGCGGGACGGTCAGCACCGCAATCCAACAGACCGGCTGGATTACTTCACGACGGCCTACTTTCATCGCCCCGAGGAGCTGGCGGATGAGGTATCGGCTGCGGGCCTGGCCCTGACCGGGGTGTACGGCCTGGAGGGTCCGGGCTGGATTCTGCCGGATGTGCCGGAACGAATGGCAGACGTCCACAGGCGCGCCGCACTGTTGGACGTGGCCCGGATGCTGGAAACGGAGCCGGCAGTGCTGGGCAGCAGCGCCCATCTCCTGGCTGTCGCCCAGCGGCCGATATGACATGACGAGGTCGATGGATAGGACCACAGGCGCCTGCATCTACGAGCTGGATGGGGGGATCTGCGCATCCGGTCGGTCGACCGCGCCTGGTGCGAGTTTGCCGCAGCCAATGGCGCGCCTGACCTGGTCCCACCTCCCGGGCCCGTGCGACAGTCGGTCTTTGCCTACATCCAGGAGCTTGCCTGCTTGCGGCTGCTGCGCATTTCGTTAGGGTGATGCAGAACAGGCCAGGCTCGCACGGCAGCGATAATCCAGTCGGGGCTGGTTCACGCAGGAGGCGATGTGCCAGATCGACGACTCATCCTCGTGGCGGCGCTGCTGCTGATGGGTGTGGCCCAATCCGCTGCCGCACAAGGAGCAACTATACAGCCGGACTCGGCCCGCGCTCAGATTCGGGCCGTTCTCCGGGCATTCTACCTGAACCTGGAGAAGCAGAACTGGGATGCGCTGTCGGCTTATGTCCTATCGCCGAAGCTGCTCGAACGCCGGGGGGCACCGGGGGACCTCCAGGCGGTCGCCAGGGACCGAGGACGCGGGCGAGGATCGTCGCACGAGGCTGCGGCGCGGCTGCCGTGCCCTTCGAGCAGCTCGGCCGCGGTCGAGGAGGCAGCCATTCGGCTGGACGGCGGTTGGGCAGAGGTGTCCGTGCCCCGGTGTATCGGACCCTCGGTGGGAGTGGACGAGTTTCGGATGCTCTACTTTGAGGCACGCTGGCGGTTCATCTACACCGACCTCTTTGAGGCACCGACCGAGGCGCCTGGTCCGCTAAGCGGTAAATGACACCCCGCTGGTGGTGCGCCCAACAGTGCGATCGAAGCGTCGCCTACCGTCCCCACAGGTACCAATTCACAAGGAATGTGCCATGCGATGCCGGATTGGTGGTCTGGCCTTACTGCTCGTTTTGGGCGGCTGCGGCGAGGGCACCAGCGGCCCGCCCGGTCCCATCCTCCTGGGGCAATGGGGGGTGGCAGGCGACTCACCAGCGCGTCTCACCGGGCTGCACGTGGCGGCGGAGCTGCAGCTCCCCTGCAGTTCAATTGGAACAAACCAACCGGTCGAACTGGACTCGGGTGGGCACTTCGCGTTTGAGGGTCGGCTACACACCTCGCAGCTTACGAGGGATGATCGAACAGCCCAAGTGACCGGCGAGCTCGACGGAGACCGCGTTGCGCTGACGATAGATGTTCCGGGAGATGGCGATGCACCGCACTCGTTGATCCTGGATGCGGGCGTGGATCCGGGGTTTGACGCCCTCCCACCGATGTGCCCACTCTAGAAGGGGTCGCGGCCGGGGCGCCCGCAGCTATAGCGCATTTCCTGAGGCCGCCAAAAACGAGGAAAGTTACATGGCCCGACTTGGCCGCCTGGCGGGCCTCATGGCTAGCACTACCGGAGTGCTCGCCGGATGTCGGCGTAGTTTCCTGGGGGCGGCGCCGTGAGTGGGTGACTCTACCTGGCACATTCGTCCAGCCGAGCCCGAGGACCGCGAGTTTGTCCTGAAGCTCACACCTCGGCTTACCCAAGGTTTTCCGCTCCCTCCAGGGCGTACAGCCGAGGAGGTCGTGCAGGCCGAAACGCGGACCTTGGCCGCGGCGCTCGACAGCCCGGACCCGGAGACGGCGCTTCTCATCGCCGAACGCCCAGACGGGCACCGTGGCGGGATGGTCTACGTGCAACAGCCGGGGGACTACTTCCGCCAGCGTCCGCACGCGCACGTGGCCATCCTCACGGTGAGCGGCGAGTGGGAGGGTCAGGGAGCCGGGCGCGCTCTGTTGGAGGCGGCAGAGGGCTGGGCTCGGAGCCGGGGCGTCGAGATGATCACCCTCCATGTGTTTGTGGGCAACGAGCGCGCGCGCGCCGTGTATGAGCGGCAAGGCTATGCGCCTGAGACGTTGCGGTACGTGAAATGGCTGGCCGCAGTCCCGCACGCATCCGAGCCTCCGCATTCCTAGCCTTCTGATGCAACCGGGTGGGAAATGGACCGTAACATCCACGACGAATTGATTGCCCTTGCTACCGAGTGGGACCGGGCGATGGTGGAGAACGACGTCGACGCGATTGGTCGGTATATGGCGGACGACTGGACGATTATCGGGTCCGACGGCAGCGTTGGGGACAAGGCGAGCTTCCTGGCGCTAGTGCAGTCTGGGGTACTGCTTCATGACGTAATGGAGTCCCACGATCTGCAAGTCCGCGTGTACGGCGACGCCGCGGTAGTGGTCTCTCGAGGGGTATCCGGCGGGACATACCAGGGGCAGCCGTTTCGCGAGCTCGAACGGGTGTCCTGCGTCTTCGTACGAAACGAGGAACGGTGGAGGTGTGTGCTGACGCATCTGTCGCGACTGTCGCAGGGCGCCCGCGTTCCGGGCGGGGAGGTCGTCCGGTGACCGAGCCCTGAGGTGTGGGGACGGCAGCCCATGAGACCAGTCGCCAAGGCGAGTCTCGTCGCACTCGGCTATGTCGCCGCACTGGCGGTCACCTTGCCGCAATCCATACCGCCTCAGGCGCGATCGAGCCAGGCACGTTTACGCTTCGGCCAGCCACACCGCGGAGGAGATCTGGCGCACGCAAGCCGCTACTCTGACCGGGAACGCCGTTGGCGCACCGCGCTCACGCTGGTCCTGGCGGCCTACGGATGGCAGTGTCTCCGGGCACCAGGCGACTATCGCTGGCTGGACAGCCTCGATCTCGCGATTCACGAGACCGGCCATCTGGTCTTCGCCTTCGGCGGCGAAGCCCTGACCCTCCTCGGTGGCACGCTGTTTCAGCTCCTCGTCCCCGCAGCGTTCGTCGTGGCGCTCTGGCGCCAGGGCGACCGGCACGGGGCCACCGTGCCCCTCTGGTGGCTCGGACAGAACTGCTGGAACATTTCGGTGTACATCAAAGACGCTCGCGCGCAGGAGCTGCCCTTGGTCGGCGGCGGCGAGCACGACTGGGCGATCCTGCTGGACCAGTGGGGCTGGCTGGAGCGGGACCAGGCACTCGGCCGGGCGGTCTTTCTCCTGGGCGTCGTACTCTATGGAGCCGCTCTCGTGGCAGGCTGGGCCCTGCTGTATCCCCGCGGGCGGCCCGCCAGCCAGGGCGAGCCGGCTGAGATTGCATGAGCGTGAAGGCCCGGGTCATCGACATCACCACCCTCGAGAGCGACGCCATCGTAAACGCCGCGAACGAGTCGCTCGCACCGGGAGGGGGAGTCTGCGGCGCGATCCATCGAGCCGCCGGCCCCGAGCTCGCCCAGGCTTGCGCCCGGATCGGGAGATGCCCCACGGGCGAGGCGCGGCTCACGCCCGGGTTCCGGCTCCCGGCCAGGTTCGTGATCCACGCGGTCGGGCCGGTCTGGCGGGGCGGCGGGAGCCGGGAGCCGGAGTTGTTGGCCTCCGCCTACCGCTCGGCGATGCAGCTGGCGTCCGATCGGGGCCTGCGGAGTATTGCGTTTCCGGCAATCAGCACCGGTATCTACGGGTACCCGCTGGAGCCGGCTACTGATGTCGCGGTCAGCACCGTGCGGGCGATGGTAGGAGCCGGCTCCAGCGTGGAGGAGGTCCTGTTCGCCTGCTTCAGCGTCGAAGTGCTGCAGACATATCGTCGGGTGGGGATTGCGTCCTGATCCGCTTCTTGCCGGAGGTTTCCTATGCCTCTCCTCAACGAAATCGATACCTTCCGAGCTCTTTGGGCCTCCGAGGCCGAGCATACGATCCGCCTGCTGGAGGTCCTCCCGACCGATCAGTACGACTTTCGTCCCGACCCCAAGGGTCGCTCCATCGGTGAGCTGGCATGGCACTTGAGCGAAATCGACGCGTGCTTGAGCTTCGGGATCGCGGCCGGGCGCTTCCGCTTCGAGGACGAGCCGCCGGACCTCAAACGGCCACGCGAGATCCGGCTGCTGGCTCCAGGGTATCGTCGCGTGCACGAGCAAGCAGTGGCGCGGCTCGAGAGCCTCGAGATCCATCAGCTCGATGATCCCGTGACCTTCTTTGATGGCCGGCGGCTGACGATCCGTGACGTCCTCTGGAGCGAGCTGCTCCATCATCTGATTCACCACCGCGGACAGCTCGTGCAGATGTGTCGGATGGCCGGCGGCATGCCGCCGGGCCTGTACGGCCCGAATCGGGAGGAAATGCAGGCCATCCGTGCTCGGATGGAAGCCGTGAAGGCATGAGACCGGTGCTCGGAGCCACCGGCTCGGCCCGCGCCGGCGGCGATTTCCTTGAGCTGCCGACGCCGGAACGGCCCTTCCTTACCGCCGAGTGGCGCTACCTGGCCATGCTCCAGTATGAGGTCGACCCGCACGTGCTGCGGCCGTTCGTGCCGCGCGGCACCGAGCTCGACGATTGGCACGGCCGAACGCTCGTGAGCCTGGTCGGTTTTCAGTTCCTCGACACCCGGGTGCTGGGTGCGCCGATCCCGTTTCACCGGCACTTCGACGAGGTGAACCTGCGATTCTACGTGCGCCGTCGTGGCCCGGAAGGCTGGCGGCGAGCCGTCGTGTTTCTCCGCGAAATCGTGCCGCGCCAGGCGATCGCCGCGGTGGCCCGCCTCTGGTACAACGAACCCTATATCGCGCTCCCCATGCGCCACCGGATCGCGATGGATCGGGCCGCGGACGGCGAAACTGGGCTCGTGCGCTATGAGTGGCAACACGAGGGAGACTGGGCGCACCTGGAGGCGGAAACCGAGGGCGCCCCAGTGCTGCCGATGCCGGAGTCGGAGGAGGCGTTCATCTCGGAGCACTATTGGGGCTACACGGCTCAACGGGACGGCGGCTGCCTGGAGTACCAAGTCAGCCACCTGCCTTGGCGGGTGTGGGCCGTGCGGCGGGCCTCGCTTGCTTGTGACGCCGGCGGATTGTACGGCGCACCGTTCGCCCGCGTCTTGAGTGCGCCGCCAGTCTCCGCCTTTCTCGCGGAGGGCTCGCCGGTAGCCGTATTTCGGGGACGACGGTTACGCCAGACGGAAGCGGCCCGGGTGGCGCTCTGATCGCGTGTGTCGCCGGCAAGCCCGAGGCCCCGAGCTCGATTCGGGACGCCGCGGCGCACTTGATCCACCACTCGTCAGACGAACGCCACCGGAGGGTCGCTGCGCATCACGCGGACTGACGGCCAGATCTCGATCCGGGACCGCCCCGCGCCTTCCTGGGCGCTGGGTGGGTTCCTCCTCCTCGGCGGGCTGGTGGCCATAGCCATGCCGCTCGGCCTGGCCACCAATGCGAACGACCTCGAGCCATGGGAACGGCTCGCCAGCCTCGGGATAGGCATCGGCGTGAGCGTCGGCGGCGCATGGTGGCTCGCACGAAATCCGAAGACGCACGTGCGGCTGGACCTCGTCCGCCGCCAGGTGCAGGTCGTGCGAATCGGGCTCTTGGGCCGCGACGTGCGGCGGCTCTCGTTTGACGATCTGGAGCTCGCCGAGGTCGAGCAGGGAAGTGACAGCGAAGGTGGCCCGATCTGGCGCCCGGTGGTTCGCCTTCGGGACGGACAGCGCGTCCTGCTATCCGAGCTGTGGAGTCACGACCGGGTGGGGGTGGCGGAGGGCGCGGCGGTGGTAGCGGCGGCCTGTGGACTGCCGGCGCCGGGCAGCTCGCGCGGGATCGGCCGGGCGCATGAGCATTGAATCGCTCGAAGGCTCGTGGCAACCCAGGAGGCTCGTGGTGCTGGAGTTTCCGACAGCTGCCCAGGCGCGAGCCTGGTGGGGATCGCCCGAGTATGCACCGGCGAAGGCCATCCGACAGAGGTGCGCACAGACGGAGATGCTGCTCATTGAGCGCAATGGAGCGGTGTGAACCAGCCTAGTCTCGCGACCCAGATCGGGGCGGCCACGAACTACGAGGAGGCCGTCGTCCCGGCGCTCATTCGCGAATGGGCGCCTCGGGTTCTGGCGGCCGCCGGCATTCGGCCTGGTGATCGAGTCCTGGACGTGGCCTGCGGGACCGGTGAGCTGTCGCGGGTCGTGGCCGAAGCCGTCGGGCCGGCAGGCTCCGTGACTGGACTCGATCTCGATCCGGGGATGCTGGCCATCGCGGCGCGTGCCGCTCCGGGCATCTCGTGGCACCGCGGCATCGCCGAATGTCTTCCATTCCGTGATGCCACGTTTGACGCGGTGGTGAGCCAGTTCGGCCTCATGTTCTTTCAGGACCGATCCCGCGCCCTTCGCGAGATGTGGCGGGTGCTGCGGCCGGGTGGGCGGATGGCCGTAGCCGTCTGGGCATCGCTGGAAGAAACGCCGGCTTATGCCGCCGAGGTGGAGCTGGTGGAGCGGATGGCCGGTCCCGCGGCGGCCAATGTCCTGCGCTCTCCCTTCGCCCTGGGAGACCGTGCCGTGCTCGAACGGACGTTCGCCGCCGCCGAGATTCCGCTCAGTTCTCTGACCACCCACGCCGGCACCGGCCAGTTCCCCAGCATCCGCGCCATGGTGGATACCGACCTGAGCGGCTGGCTGCCAATTACGGGCGTCGAGTTGGATCGGCAGATGGTCGAGCGCATCCTGGCAGAGGCCGAATCGGTTTTCCAGCCGTACCTGACGTCGGACGGGACGGTTCGCTTCGCCTCACCGGCGCACATTGCCGTCGCCACGCGAAGGCCTTCCTGACTCAGAAGCCCCACATCGCCTTGGCGAACACGCCCCGCTCGATCGACTGCGCGGTGGCCGGCGCGCCGAATTCCTCATGCCGGGCGTGCAGGAGGTTCTGGCCCACGACGGAGATCTGGAGCCGTGGGATCGGCGCCCAGCCCAGCCGCAGGTCGAGCTCGGCGTATCCGGGCGTCTGGACGTTCGGGTTGGTGATGCGACTCACGTAGCGGAATCCGGCGTCGAACTCGAGGTCCCGCGGGAGGTCGAACGAGGATCGCAGGGCGAAGTTATGCTTCGAATCCGCCGCCTCCGCCGCGCCGAAGGTTCGGTTGGTGCTGCCCGGCTTGGGTCGGATCTCGACGCGCAGCTCCGTGTGGCCGATCTGGAGCTGCCACCACTCGGTCGGCCGGTAGCGAGCCACCAGCTCGACTCCGTAGGACTCGCCCTCCTGTCCATTGGCCAGCTGCACGCTAGGGGCCGACGGCGGCCCCGTGAGCTCGATGGTTCGCAGGTCATCGTAGTCGTGATAGAACGCCGAGACCGACAGCGAAAGACGTTCGGCCGGTTGGGCCCGGTAGCCCAGCTCGTAGGCGATCAGCTCTTCGGACTGGAAGGTCTTTCCCGGAAGGAGGACGTAGTCTCGGTCGAGGCGAGAGGGCGTCCTGACCGCGCGTGATACGGCGCCCCAGAGAGTGTGCCTGTCGGCCGGCTGCCAGGCCAGGCGGACGCTGGGCTGAAACTCGAAGTCGGTGTACGGGTCGTGCTCGAGCTTGGCGCCGAGGGTCAGGTGTAGCCGGTCCCGCACGGCGATCTCGTCCTGCGCGAAGCCGCTGAAGGTCTCCAGCGTGATCCGCTGGGGGTCGAACACCAGCCCGATGGGACCAAAGTCGTCCTCCACTCGGCGATACCCCACGCCCCAGACGACATCGTGCCGGCGGCCCACAAGGATCCGGTGCTGGGCGTCCAGGTCGTAGGTGTTGAGCACGTCGTCGTACGACCCGGGCACTTTCCGGTGGACCCGGTCCACATACGCCTGCACCCTGAGGTCGGAGACGTCGGACAGCCGGCGCGACCAGCGGCCCAGCAGATTCCTCCCGTGGGCGACGACGTCGTCGGGGGTCAGGTCCGTTCGATCCTCGTACAGGTCTCCCTGCAGCGTGAGGGCGTCCACGGACGAAGCGTCCCAGTCCAGGCGGAAGCCGCCTTGCCCCAGGGTCCAATCGTTCGGCAAGTCCTGGCCGGACGGCAGCGCCGTGCCGTCGCGATCCCAGTACTTGCCGTAGGCCCGGACATGCGCCTTGGATCCGAGTTCGGCACCGTAGCGAACCGCGCCCAGCCCATGCAGCTCGTTGCCTCCTCCGCCCATCACCAGCAGTCCCTGTGTTTCCTTGGCGGGCCTGGTGGTGATGTTGATGACGCCGTTGACGGCGTTGGCGCCCCACGCCGTCGCTCCCGGACCGCTGATGACCTCGATCTGCTCGATGTCCTCCAGGAGCACGTCCTGCTGGTCCCAGAAGACGCCCGCGAACAGCGGCGAGTAAATGGTGCGGCCATCGATCAGCACCAGCAGCTTGTTTGCGAGGGGACTGTTGAAGCCCCGGGCGCTGATGGCCCACTGGCTCGCGTCGAGCTGGTCCACTTCAAGGTTGGTGGCCAGTCGCAGGGCTTCCGGCAGGCGGGTCGCGCCGGAGCGACGGATGTCGTCCCGGGTGATGACCTGGATGGCAGACGCGGCCTCCGACAATCGTTCGGGGCGCCTGGATACGGAGCTGACCTCGATGGCCATCAGCTGCTCCAGGCTCATATTCTTGAGCGCGCCCGGAGAGGGCAGGCTGTCCGGTGTCTGTGCAGACACGTTGCCGGCGAGGACGAGCGCGCCGAGGGCGACCTGAACGGGCAGCAGTCTAGTCACAAGGCTCCCTTTTCGATGCCTCGATGAAGCAGTCGGCATGGTGTGTCGTTGTGACGGCGATGAGCGAGTGGCAGGCGGTGTACCGAAGATGGGCGGGTCGGAGGTACGCGTCTAGGCACCAGGGAAGGGCCTGACCTCGGCTATCTAAGGGCGTAGTGACGCGATCGAGCCACTATCGTGGGAGATACGTCAGCGACGCCAGGCGGCCTTCGCCAGTGTCCGCGCCGCACGGCGGGGCACGGCGTCGCGCAGAGCCTGTCGCATTCGCGCTGGTTATGCGCGCTCTTGCCCCTGATCTTCGTCGGGAGAGTTCCATGTCGCTCAAGAGTTCCATGTCGCTCAAAGGAAAAGTCGCCCTGGTCGCGGGCGGAACGCGCGGTGCGGGTCGAGGCATCGCGGTCGAGCTGGGTGCGGCTGGCGCCACCGTCTATGTGACCGGACGGACAACACGCGACCAGCCATCCGAGTACGCTCGGCCGGAAACCATCGAGGAAACAGCCGAGCTCGTCACCGCATCCGGCGGCCATGGCATCGCCGTTCGGGTGGACCATCTCGTCGCTGACGAGGTCAGGACGCTGGTCGCTCGGATCCGCGCGGAGCAGGGCCGTCTCGACATCCTCGTCAACGACCTGTGGGGCGGAGAGAATCTCAAGGAATGGAACACGCCCGTCTGGAAGCACGATCTCCAGAACGGCTTGCGCATGCTGAGCCTGGGCGTTCATACCCACCTGATCACGGCGCACTTTGCGTTGCCGCTGGTGATCGAGCGTCCGGGCGGACTCCTCGTCGAGGTGACGGACGGCACGGCCGACTACAACGCCGATCACTACCGGATCAACCCGTTCTACGATCTCGCCAAGGTGGCGGTGACGCGCATGGCGTGGGCTCATGCCAGGGACCTCGCACCGCACGGCGCAACGTCGGTCTCGATCACGCCCGGATGGTTGCGCTCGGAGATGATGCTGGAGGCGTTTGGCGTGACCGAGGACAACTGGCGTGACGCGACGACGAGAGTGCCGCACTTCGTGATCTCCGAGACCCCTCGCTTCGTCGGGCGTGCTGTCGCCGCACTTGCGGCCGATCCGGAGCGTTTCCGTTGGAATGGGCAATCGCTCTCCAGCGGTGACCTGGCGAAGGTCTACGGCTTCACCGATGTTGACGGCTCTCGCCCCGATGCCTGGCGGTATGTCCGGGAAGTCCAGGATGCGGGCAAGCCGGCCGATGCCACCGGCTATCGATAGCATTCCGCGGCGTAGAACCGAAACCTCGGCGATCAGCCACGTGCCATCACTGCTGACGGACACCCTCGAAATCTCATACGAAGTAACCGGCCCCTCCGATGCGCCGCCGGTCCTGCTGATTCATGGATGGCCGGACGCGGCCCGAGGCTGGCGAAACGTCGCCGGCCGGCTGAACGCGCTGGGCTGGCGGACGATCGTCCCCGACTTGAGGGGTAGCGGGAGCACTCGTTTCCTTTCACCGTCGACACCTCGCGACGGTCAGGCCGTGGCGTTGGCGCAGGACGCCATCGACCTCGCCGACGGGCTCGGGCTCGGGCGGTTCGCCGTCGTTGGACATGACTGGGGCGCACGGGTCGCCTACAGCCTTGCGGCGCTCGTCCCGGAGCGCATCCGCGCGATCGCCGCGTTGGCGTTGGCCTACCAGCCGCGGGCGGTGTTCTCGATGCCGGACTTCGCGCAGGCGCGAGCGTTCTGGTATCAGTGGCTCATGTACCTGGATGCAGGAGTCGAGGCGATACGGCACGACCCTGTGGGGTTCGCCCGGATCCAGTGGGACACCTGGAGCCCGCCGGGTTGGTTCGACGACGATGAGTTCACGGCCACCGCGGTCAGCTTCGCCAATCCGGACTGGATCGCGATTACGCTGAATGCCTACCGCGCCCGGTTTCTGCGCGACGAGGTCCGCGATACCCGGTACGACGAGCACCGCCGCCGCCTCGGCGAGGTCGAATTCCTGTCGGTGCCCACGCTGATGATCCAGGGTGGCGCCGACGCCTGCGATCCGCCGCCGCACTCCGAGGGGCTCGAGCGGTGGTTCACACGTGGCTACCATCGGGTGGTGCTCGACGGAGCAGGTCACTTCCCGCATCGTGAAGCCGCCGAATCGGTGGCCGAACACGTGCATCGGCACCTCAACCGGCACCGTTCATAGGCCCTCGGCCACGGTGCCGAGTGCCCCGACCGAGCCTGATCGCGGCTTCGTGGCGGAAGCGCCTCGTCGGCTTCATCGGTACGTCAGGCCGCCGCGGCTTTCCGTCCAAGTGCCGCCTGAATCCGCGCGAGATGGTGATAGCTATGGCGCACGGCGTGATCCTCGAGCATGAACTGGCACGTGAGCGGTGCATCGGCGTTGAGCGAGATCGACGCCGCCCGATCGAGCTCGTCGTCGCTGAGTGCCCGGATCGCGGCCGCGGCCGCCGCGCTGTTGCGCCGGAGCAGCTCCAGCGCGGCCGCTTTCGTGACGGCGTCGTAGTCCTTGGCGTGCGCGGCATTCATCGCGTGGACGTCATCCCAGGTCACGCCCGCCACCGCCTTGCCGCCGGCGAGCAGCTGCGCCAACTGGATCTCCAGGGGGTACATCGTCGCGACGTGATGGACGACCACGCCGATCTTGCGTCCATCCTTGGGGATGCGGGCCTGCCACTCGGCGTCCGTGAGGGCGCCCGCGAGGGTAGCGAGTGCGCGGGCCCCCTGTTCCAGGCGATCGGCCAGGGCATTGGCTCGACGGGAACCGGGAGCGCGGGAAATGCTTTCGGATGACATGCCAACCTCGTCGTCGATGGGTCAGGAGCGCGCCCTCGTGGCGCACGAGCCTCAGTCTGCTGACGGAGAGCGATTCCGCCAATGACTGATCGTCCCGACTTCCTGCTCGGGCGTACTGAGGTGGGATTCGGTTGAGCGGAAGGAGCTATGATTGGCCGGTGCGACGAGCTTCGCGCCAGGCGCCGGGGGCAAGCCCGGTCGCCTTCCTGAATGCCCGGCTGAAGGCGGCCTCGGAGTCGTAGCCCACCTCCGCGCCGATCGTGGCGACCTTGGCGCCACTCTGGGCCAGGAGGTTGGCCGCGACCTGCATCCGCCACTGGGTGAGGTACTGCATCGGCGGCTGGCCGACGAGCTCGGTGAACCGCTTGGTCAGATTGGACCGGGAAGAGGCTGCTTCACCAGCCAGGTCGGCGAGCGTCCAGGGATGACCGGGCCGGCCATGGAGCAGCGTCAACGCCTTGCCGACCACCTCATCACGCAGGCCGGCTAGCCACCCGGTCTGTCCCGGCGGCAGGTCGTCCAGGTATCGGCGCAGCACCTCGACAAACATCAGCTCGGCCAGCCTGGTGAGGACGGTATCCGCTCCGGGCCTGCCGAGACGGGACTCTTCGGTCAGCTGACGGGCGAAGCTGGCATGCCACCCGTTCGACATGCCCCGCATGTGCATCCGGCGGGGCAGGGCCCCGAGCAGGGGGTTGAACGGCCGGCGGTCGCAGCCGAGGAACCCACAGACGAACGACACTGCCCGCGGGCCCGGTTCGCCGAGAACGACGGTGTCGGGAAACGAGCGGGGGCAGTGTGGTCGGGGCGACCCGAACGCCTCGCCCGCTCGACATCACGTGCGCGTCGCCGTGGGGGAAGACGATCACGTCGCCAGGCAGAGCTCGACCTGTTCCTCGCCGAGCACGCCCGCGTAGCAACGACCTTCGGTGAGGATGTGGTACGAGATGAGGTGCTCTGCGGCAGGCATGATCCGAGGCGAGAGTTCCTTCGCTGCCATGGTCTCGACGCTCCAAGGCTCCGCCGCTTCGACCGCGAAGAAGTAGGCGCCCTCGAGGCGGACGACACGCAGCAGGTCGGAGAGTGGGTCCATCGCCGGGGAATGCTAGCGGCGGCGCGGGGGCGGCGCGTGCTCCCGCGCCACCGTTCCCAGCACTCCGATCGCGTCCTGCAGCTGCCGGTCCGACAGGTAGGGTGCGGGGCCGAGCCTGAGCACCTCGCCGCGGGCGTCCGTCCAGACTCCGCGCGCATGGAGGCTCCGTGCCAGTGAGGTCGCAACCGGGGATCGGAGCGCGAGAAATCCGCCAACCTCGCCGAGCGGACAATCGCGGTCCCGGCTCACGACCGCGGGGTCGAGATCGAGCGCGTCGAACGTGGAGGCGAGCAGCCCGATCTGGTGCTGGCTCACCTCCCGCAGGAGCATCGGCGTCAGCTCATGCGCCCGGAAGAAGTCGAAGACCGCGACGGCGCGATAATGGCTCGTCGGGTCGTAGGTCGAGCCCGCGAACCGGTCGCCTCCCGGTCCGTAGGCCACCCGCTCACCGCGCTGCCGGTCAGCGAGGGCCGTGAACTCGCTGAACCAACCCGTGATCACCGGCCGGAGGTCGGTGTCCGGCGGGATCCGCAGAAAGCAGTTGCCCTCTCCCAGCTGACAGTACTTGTACCCCCCGCCGACGACGAAGGCGTCGCCGATGCCCTCCGCGGCGAGCGAGACCGGCACCACGTTGAGCGCGTGGTATGCATCCACCAGCAGCCCGGCTCCATGCTGCCGGCAGCTCGCCGCCACGTCGGCGAGCCCGCGGGCGATGCGTCCGGTGTCGAAGAAGACGGCCGAGACGAGCACCAGGGCCGTGCGATCATCCACCGCCCGGCTGAGGCGGGATGCCAGCGACTCGAGCGGAGCCTCGGGCACCCGGACGATGCTCAGGCCCTCCTCCTCGAGGCGGTCGAGCTGGCGCCGGATGCTGTGGAATTCGCCGTCGGTCGTCACCAACCGCGGCCTCGTCCGGAGGGGCAGGGCAGAGAGCAGCCGGACAACCAGGTCGTGGGTGCTTGCTGCCAACGCGATGCCGCCGCCCGCGTCTCCCAGGAGCCGGGCAAATCCCTCGCGGACTCGCTCGGCCTGGTCGAACGCGTGCTCCCATTTGTCGTCCACGTAGCGCGCCGCATCCAGCCACGCGGCGAGGTGCCCGTCGAGTCCGCAATCCGGCCACGCCTGGTGGGAGTGCCCGGTCAGCAGGAGCCGCTCCGAGACCCCGAATCGCGAATAGTGGGGTGCGAGGGCGTTGGGTGAGCTGTAGAGGGACGCCGGATCCATCACAGCTCGGTTCGGATCGCCCAGAGATCCGGAAACAGCGGCTGATTGAGGGTGGCCAGCAGGTAGTCCGCGCCCGCGCTTCCGCCGGTGCCCCGACGGGTCCCGATGGTCCGCTGCACCATTTTCACGTGCCGGTAGCGCCACTCCATGAGCCCCTCGTCGAGATCCACCAGCCGCTCGCACAGATCAGCGAGTGCCGGCTGGCCGCGGTAGACGCCGACCAGCACGTCTCGGAGGGCGGGAGAGGATTCCACGCGCCGGGTGACATCCCGCTCGAGGTCGGCCCGGGGCACCGGGACGCCGGCAGCGGCCAGGTGATGCAGGAAGGAGTCCCACAGCGAAGGGGACTCGAGCCGGCGTTCCAGCCTCCGCCGGGTTTCGCTCCCCGCCGGGTAGCGCTCCAGCGCCTTCGCGTCCTTCCAGCCCAGCGCGAACTCGAGCTCCCGGAACTGATAGGACTGGAATCCGCTGCCGGACTCCAGGCGGTCGCGAAACGAGAGGAACTCGAGCGGGGTCATCGTCTCCAGGATGTCGAGCTGGGCGACCATGACCTTGAGGATGGTCAGGATGCGTTTCAGGGTGTGGCGCGCGCGGGGCCCGTCGTTTCGCGACAGCATGCGCTCGAGGTGGTCCAGCTCGTGGAGGATCTCCTTGAACCAGAGCTCGTACACCTGATGAATCACGATGAAGAGCATCTCGTCGTGCTCCGGTCCCTCCGACAGCGGGCGCTGGAGCGCGAGCAGCTCATCGATCTTCAGATATTCGGCGTACGAGGGCATGATGCAGTCTCGGCATGGCTGGAGGCGTCGATGGGACCGGCACGGCCTAAGCTATCCTGGTCGTCCGGGCGCGTCTATCGCGCCGGCTCGTCTCCAGTGATCGCGCGTCATCGGCCGCCGCTCACGATGAGCACCACGGCGGCCATGGCGCACCCGACGCCCGTGATCTGCCAGGGATTGAGGCGCTCTCCCAGGATGAGTCGCGCCAGCAGCACCGTGCTGGCGGGGTACAGGGACGACAGCGTCACCACGGTGCTGAGCGGTCCCTGCTGTGCGGCCACCATGTACAGCGCGTTGGCCAGCATGTCCATCACGCCGCCGAAGGCGACGAGCGCGGCCACCCGGCCCGGCATCCGAAGCGACCGCTTCCCGACCAGCGCCAGCACGCCGAAGAACGTCACCGAGACCGAACGCGCGGCGACCAGGGGCCACAACCCCGCGTCGGGGCTGGTCCGGGCGAGCGAGAGGAAGAAGAAGCCGAACGCGACGCCCGACAGCAGTGCGATGCCGATGCCCGAGGAGCGCCTGCTCCGGGATGCCGGCTCGCGGGATTCGTCAGGCGCGACCGTCTGCCGGCTGACCAGCGCGATCGAGCCGATACCAAGCGCGATGCCCGCTACGGCGAGAGGCACCGGTCGCTCGCCGAGCAGAACCGAGACGACCACCGGAATGGTGACGGCGCAGACGGCCGTCGTCGGCGCCACCACCGCCATGGTTCCGATCGACAGCCCGTGGTAGAGCAACGCGACGCCGATGCCGCCCGTCAGGCCGGCGGTGGCGCCCCAGATCAGGTCAGGCCGCGTGTGGGACGCGTGGGGCAACACCGAGACGAGCAGCGCGACCATCACCAGCCCGCTGGCCTGCGAGAGGAAGACGACCGGAATGGCGCCGGCGCGCCGGGTGGTGAGGCCGCCGGTAAAATCGGCGGCGCCGAAGAGCACCGCGGAACCGATCGCCAGAAAGTAGATCAATGGATGTCCCTCATGGCTCCCTCCGCCTGGGGGCCGCGATCGCCCGACCCCGCCCAAAGTTACTCTTCGAAGGCCCAGTGGTATCTTGAATGTCGTCTGCTTGCCGCTGCGTCGTCACACCCGTCCACAGGAGCATCAGCGGGATGTACCGCGTTCGTCAGCAGGACCTGCCATTCCAGGGCAGCTCTCACCAGTTCGTCGGGGCCGACAACGGCGATGTGGACGTCTCCGTGTTCCTGCTCAGCGCCCTCCCCGGGCGTGGTCCGGGCCCCCATCGTCATCCGTACGACGAAGTCCAGTTCGTGCGGGAAGGCCGCGGTCTCTGGACCGTCAACGGAGAGGAATTCGAAGCCGGGGCGGGCGACATTCTCGTCATCAAGGCCGGTGAGATCCACAGCTTCCGCTGCATTGGTGACGCACCCCTCGTCCAGCTCGACGTGCACCTCAGCCCGCGCTTCGTGCAGGAGAACTTGACCGGTACACCGTAGCCGCATCGGGAGGCGATTCCATGAAAGCCTATGTGATGACGACCGGCGTCCTGTTCGGCTTGATCACCCTGGCGCATGTCTGGCGCGTCTTCGAGGAGGGCCGGGGCCTGGCCGCCGACCCTTCGTTCATTCTGCTCACCATTGCGGCCGCGGCGCTGTGTCTGTGGGCACTGGCGACTGATCCGGCTCTCGACGCGGGCGTGATTCGCCATGCATTTCGTCCGGCGTCTCCTTTACGAGGAGTGACGACTGACGTGATCCCTCAGGACCCCGCCTACGAGGCGAAGGTGCGTGAGAGCTTCGGCCGGCAGGGCCACATGACGACGCTCGGCGCCGCCATCGAGTTTCTGGCGCCGGGGGAAGTCCACCTCTCGCTCCCCTTCGCCGCGCGGTTCTGCCAGCAGAACGGCTTCATGCACGCCGGGGCGATCGCCAGCATCGCAGATTCGGCCAACGGCTACGCCGCCTCACGCTGACGCCGCCGAAGACCGACGTGCTGGCGGTGGAATTCAAGATCAACCTGCTGGCGCCGGCGCGCGCCGATTCGTTCCTGGCCTGCGGCCGCGTCCTTCGTGCCGGGCGGACGCTGACCGTCTGCCAGGCTGAGGTCTTTACGGCCGGGCCGGGCGATCGGACGCTGGTCGCCGTCATGCTCTCCACGCATCGTGGCCATCGGTTGCGCCGGAGATCGGGCCCCGTGAAGACGGTCGCTGATCCGCGCGTGGTCGACGGCCTCGTGCGCCGCCTGGAGGGCTCACGCCCGCCACGCCGCGGCGCTGGGGAACGCTGTCCGCGCACGAGATGCTCTGCCACCTGGCCGACGCGAGCGCCAGCGTGCTCGCCCGGCCCGCGGGGAGTCGCCCCGGCGCGACGCGTCCGCAAGCTGCTGGCCCTCTACACGGCGATCCCCTGGCCTCACGGCCTGCCGACGCCGCCGAACGTCGACCAGCGGATCGGCGGAACCCCGCCCGCCGTCTTCGCGCTCGATCGCGAGCGCGCCATCGCGGGGCTGCGTGCCCTGGGGTCGGCGCCGCCGAACGCGTTCCCGACGACCCATGGACACTTCGGCGCCATGGTCCCGAGGGATTGGCAGCGCTGGGGGTTTCGGCACACGGACCACCATCTGCGGCAGTTCGGCCTCTAGCATGCCGCCCCTGGAGCTGTGTCGCCGGCTCACGAACGGGCTCTATGTCGTGGGGGTGGCGCACGGCGAGCAGCGGGACGGCTTCACCGCGGCATGGCTGACCCAGGTCAGCTTCGACCCTCTGCTGGTGGCGCTCAGCATCAACCCGTCGCATGCCTCGTTTCCCATCCTCTTGGCGGCGGGGGCGTTCGCGGTGAGCATCCTGAGTCACGGCCAGCTCGAGCTTGCCCGCCACTTCGGCACCCAATCCGGGCGGACGGTCGACAAGCTGGCGGGTCAGCGGTGGCAGCCGGCTCACGGAGGCGCGCCGGTGCTGCTGGATGCGCTGGGCTACCTCGAGTGCCGGCTCCTCGGCCGTTACCCTGCCGGCGATCACGAGCTCGTGCTGGGTCAGGTCGTGGGAGGCCGGCTGCTCGCGCCGACGGCGCTGCCGATGACCTATGCCGAGACCGGCAACCTCGATGGCAGTGCCGAGCTCTATCCCTCGACCTTCCAGCGCGGTGAACCCTGAACACCAGGAAGCGTGCATGGACATCACCCGCCGCGAGTTCGCCGCGGCCCTGACGGGTGTGGCGGGCGCCGCCACCCTGCGCCGGGACGCCCTGCGTTCGCCGGCGACCGACCCCTGTCATCTTCCCGCGCCGATCCAGGCGCTCACGCCGAAGATCGATGGCATCGCGCCGATCACGGACGACGAGCGCCGGGCCCGCATCGCCAAGGCGCAGGGACTCATGGCGGCACAGGGCATCGGCGCCATCGTGATCGAGCCGGGAACGACCATGCACTACTACTCGGCCGTGGACTGGCACCCGTCGGAGCGGACGTTCGCGATGGTGATCCCCGCCGCCGGCGCGCCTGCCTGGGTCTGTCCCGCGTTCGAGGAGGCGCGGGCCCGGGAGCTGATCCGCTTCGGCGACGACATCCGCGTCTGGCAGGAGGACGAGAACCCGTTCGCCAGGATCGCCGGCATCCTGAAGGATCGGGGCGCCGCGAGCGGGAAGGTCGGCTTGGAAGAGGAAGTACGGTTCTTCGTCATGGACGGGCTCCGGCAGGCCGCGCCGTCCGCGGACCTGGTCTCGGCCACGCCGGTGACCGCCGGCTGCCGCATGATCAAGTCGGCCGGCGAGCTGGCGCTGATGCAGCGGGCCACCGATATCACCATCCTCGCCTTCAAGGCCGCGTTCGCCACCTTGCGCGCGGGCATGAGCCAGTACGACCTCGGGAACAACATGACCGCCGCCCTGACCCGCCTCGGCGGCAGCGACCCCTGGGCGCTGGTGGGCTTCGGCAAGTACTCCGCGTTTCCGCACGGCAGCGTGCAGCCGCAGCGGCTCGAGCGGGGCGACGTTGTTCTGCTGGACTCGGGATGCGCCGTGGAGGGTTACCAATCGGACGTGACGCGCACGACTGTGTTCGGCCGGCCCACCCGGCGGCAGACCGAGATCTGGAACCTGGAGCGAAGAGCCCAGGACGCCGCGTTCGCCGCGGCCCAGGTGGGCGTCCCCTGCGAGGCGGTCGATGCCGCCGCCCGCAAGGTGATCACCGACGCCGGGTTCGGCCCTGACTATCGGGTGCCCGGGCTTGCCCCATCGCACCGGGCACGGCATCGGGCTCGACGGCCACGAGTGGACTAACTTCGTGCGGGGTAACACCACGCCGATCGCCCCCGGGATGTGCTTCAGCGACGAGCCGACGATCGCCATCTACGGCGAGTTCGGGATCCGCCTCGAGGACTGTCTCTACATCACCGACCAGGGACCACGGTTCTTCTCGCCGCAGAGCGTGGCCATCGACCAGCCCTTCGCATAGGAGCGCATTGTGGGAGGCAGAATCGTTCAGCTGAGTCGCAAGCCCAAGGAAGGGCGTTCCCGCGGGCTTCCCAAGCGCCCCGTCCCGGAGCTCGTCATTACGCCGGACGGCGTGGAGGGCGACTTCAATCGCTGGCGGACGGAGAAGGCCGGCGGCGACCCGGACCAGGCCGTCCTGCTCCTGAGCGAGGAGACCCTGACGGACCTCCGGGCCGAAGGATGGCCCGTGCAGGCGGGCGATATCGGCGAGAACCTGACGGTGGCGGGCCTCCCGGCGGACGCGCTGCGGCCGGGCGTGCGCGTGCAGCTCGGCGAGGTCGTGCTGGAGGTGAGCAAGGCCTGCGATCCGTGCACGATTCTCCATACGCTGCCCTATGTGGGGCTCGAGCGCGGGCCCGCATTCCTTCGGGCCCTGGCGGGCCGGAGAGGATGGTTCGCCCGGGTGCTGCAGGGGGGCACGATTCGATCGGATACCGCGGTCGAGATCGTGGCGTGCCGGCACCGATGGCTGTCGACTCATCCACGACGCCGAAGGCCTCAATACCGGGGTCTGGCCCATCCGGGCCGATCGCCTCGTGACCCCCGTCGACCAGTTCTTCACCCGCAGCCACGCCCCCATTCCCCATATCGATCCCACCGACTGGCGCCTCGAGGTGGACGGGCTGGTGGATCGTCCGCGGAGCTTCTCGCTCGAAGAGCTCCGAGCCACGTTTCCCCGGCGGTCCGTCAGGGCCACGCTCGTCTGCGCCGGGCTCCGGCGAGACGAGTTCCTGTCGCAGGGCCCCCTGCAGGGCGAGCTGCCGTGGGGCCCGGAGGCGGTAAGCACGGGGGAGTGGACCGGGGTGGCCCTCCACGACGTGCTCCGGTCCGTGGGTGTCGGCGAGCGGGCCCGGCACGTCGAATTCATCGGCCTCGATGAGGTGGAGCGCCACGGCCACCGGTTCGGGTTCGGCGGATCGATCGATCTCGCCAAGGCGCTGAGCGCCGAGGTCCTCCTGGCGAGCGAGCTCAACGGGGCGCCGCTGCCGGCGGTGCACGGTTTTCCGGTTCGGGTGATCGTCCCGGGCTGGATCGGCGCCCGGTGCGTGAAGTGGCTCGGCCGGATCAGGCTCGCGGAGGAGCCATCCATGAATTATTTCCAGAGCAAGGCGTATCGCGTGCAGCGGGAGCTCGATCCTCGAGATCCGCGCGATGTCTCCGCCGGCATCGCGATGAGCGGCGTTCCGCTCAACGCCGTCATTCTCGAGCCCACACAGGGCCGGGTCGTCCCGGCGGGCCGCGTACGGGTGCGCGGATGGGCCATGGGTTCCGAGGGACGGCCCCCGACGGCGGTCGAGGTCTCCCCGAACGCGGGGGAGGACTGGGTCCCGGCGCGAATCGCGATCGAGGGCGCATCCTGGAGCTGGTCATTGTGGGAGGCGACGGTGGAGCTGGACCCGGGTGGGCACACGCTGGCCGCGCGGGCCACCGACGGCACCGGCGCCACGCAGCCTCGGACCCTCGGCGAGACCTGGAACGTGAAGGGGTACGGCAACAACGCGTGGCACCGCGTGGCGATCCGCGCCGAGTGACACGAGGGCATGCACGCAACGCTCCGTTTGCGGAGCGTTTCAGGACGCGTCACGCATCAGGCGCAGGAGAGAAACCGATGGACGAAGACCTGGCCGGGATGTCCCGCGAGCAGCTGATCGAGGAGGTGCGAAGACTCCGCCGCGGCATTCGCGCCCACCGCGACAGCACCGGTCACGAGCTCTGCTGGCATCATCCCGCGTTGTGGGGTCTCCTGCCGGAGAAGGAAGATCCGATCCCGACGGTGCCCGACTGGCCTGAATTCCTTCGCGGGTGCGTAAGGTATCGCCAGTCGCTGGACGAGCAGGCGCCGAACGCTCCGAGGTCGTCGCGGCCGTACGATGGCGAGGGGTCGCTCGGCACCGCCGTCGAGTGCATCATCCCGATCCTGAGCGTGAAGGACCTGGCGGCCAGCGTGCGGTTCTATGTCGAGGTGCTGGGCTTCGGCCTCGACTGGGGCGACGACGACCGGTCGACCATGGCGTCCGTCTCCCGAGACGGGAAGGCGATCATGCTCTGCCAGCAGAGCCAGGGACAGGCGGGCACCTGGATCTGGATCGGGGTGGAGGACATCGAGCCGCTCTACCGGCAGTATGCGGCGCGCGGTGCACGCTTTCAGGAGCCTCCCACAAACTACCCGTGGGCGTACGAGATGCGGGTGGAGGATCCGGATGGACACGTGCTGCGATTCGGATCCGAACCAAGGCCCGATCCCGAGGACTGATCGTAACGGTGCCGCGCGCAGAACGTGACGCGAGGCCCTGGCGACCTCGGCTTCGAGCGAGCAGCTTCTTGGCGATGCGAGGATCACGCGCGGTCATCTGCTGCCTGGCCTGCCTCCTCGGCCCGGCCGCCGCGGCGGCACAGCGGCCCGACCGGGCCCGGCAGATCGCCGCGGCCGTGCTCCCGCTGCCTGCCGAGCTGCGCGGTCGCCGCCGGCGTCGTGGTGCTCGATGGCCAGGGACAGCCGCAGGTCTGGCGCGCGAGCGCCAACGGCATGGTCTGCCTCGCCGACACCCCGGGCGACTCCATCTTCGACGTGCGCTGCTATCAGGCCGGGTTCGTCCCGGTGATCTACCGGATCCGGCAGCTCATCGCCGAGGGCGTCGCCGACTCCGCGCTGGAGGGGACGATCGATGCGGAGATCCGGAGCGGAAAGCTGCCCATCACGAAGGCGCCGACGGCGGGATATCGCATGTACGGGCCACTGACCGGGTACGATCCGGCGCGAAACGTGGTGAGCGACCGGATCGACGCCTGGCAATCGATCCACATGCCGTATCGCACAGCGGCGTCGATGGGGCTCTCGACCAAGGAGGATGGGATCCATCCCTACGTCATGGCGTCGGGCACCTACTGGGCGCACGTGATGATCATGCAGCGGCGGCTGCGCTACTGACTCGAGCTCATCCGATGAAATCCGCCGTTCACGTGCTCGTCTTCGAGGGCTTCGCCGACTGGGAGCCCGCCTACGCCCTCGCCGAGCTCCGCCGGTCGGGCGGCCTCGACGTCGTCAGCCTCGGCTTCACTGATGCGCCCGTGCGCTCGATGGGCGGATTGCGCGTGGTGCCCGATCGGGCCATCGCCGGGCTGGATCTCGCCGCCGTGCGACTCCTGGTCCTGCCGGGCGGCGACATGTGGGAGGGGGCCTATCCGCGCGCCGATCTCGACGCGCTGCTTACCGAGCTGCACGCCCGCGGGGTGCCCATCGCCGCCATCTGCGGCGCCACGCTGGCCCTCGCGCGCGCGGGACTGCTGAACGACCGCGCACACACGAGCAACGAGCAGGCGTACCTGACGAGCCTGGCCGCCGAGTACGCCGGTGGCGGGCGGTACGTGGACGAGCTGGCCGTGCGAGACCGGTGTGTGATCACCGCCAGCGGGCTCGGACCGACGGAGTTTGCGCGGGAGATCTTCGAGGAGCTCGAGGTATTCACCGCCGAAGAGCGGCCGGTCTGGTACCATCTCTTCAAGCACGGCCGATTTCCGCAGTGAGCCCGATTCAGGCGAAGGTCGCGGTGATCGCCTTCGGGCTGCTCAGCCTCGTGCTGGTGGCCGCCGCGGTGCGCGAGTGGTCGAGTGACGTGGAGCCCGACCGGCCGGCTCCGGCGCGGAGCGGCTGGCGCGGCGCCCTCATCCTGCTCGCGGTCTCGGGGGCGGTGGTCGGGAGCTTGCTGGTCGCCGCTCCGGCCGCGGGGTGGGCGCGGGACCGCGCCCTCTGGGTCGGGGTGGGCGGCTTCCTGGCCGTCATGACCCTGACGCGTCCATGGTGGTTCTGGGAAAACTGGCGAGCGCGCTGGTTGCGCGACCTGATCGGTGACGAGGGCACGGCGTTCGTGTACCTGGCGCTGGCGGCGGTGATGGTCTGGGTCGGCCTCTACACCGACTGGACCTTCGGCCAGCGCTGATGCCGCGCCGTGCTGGATGCATCACATCGTGATCATCTTTACGTATCGACGGATGTCGGGCAGGGAGCTGGCCACCAGCACACCGAGACCCAGCGTCAATCCGAACAGAAAAGCGCGTCGCATTCGAGTCACCTCACTCACCGGTTCCCTGAAATATGGATCCCGGGCCTTCAATCGGTCCGTGATGCGTGACCGGTTTTAGCCCCCGGCCATCGCCCCCACGACCATGAACGGCTCGGCGCCGCTCGCGACCGGCTCGGGAAGCGGCGCGTCGGCCGGCTCGTGCGACAGATCCTGCTCGCACGCGAAGAACCGCACGAACGGCCGGCGCTGGAGCGTCGTGTGCCCGCGGATGGTGCCCCGCAGCATCGGGTAGCGGGCCTCGAGGGCGTCGAGCACCGAGCGCTGGGTCGGCGGCCCCTCCACCTGCAGCTGCACCTCCTCGCCCACCCGCGCCAGCGCCCGCAGATGCTGCGGCAGCACGACCCGGATCATGGCAGTGTCTGGACCTCGACGGACAGCACCGCCGGAAGATCCCGGACGATCGGTGCCCAGGTCGTCCCCGAATCGGACGAGCCGTAGACCTGCCCGCCGCTGGTCCCGAAATAGATGCCGCAGGGATCGAGTCGATCGACCGCCATAGCGTCGCGCAGCACGTTGACGTAGCAGTCCTGCTGCGGCAGCCCCTTCGTGAGCGCCTCCCACTCGTTGCCCCCCGTCCGGCTCCGGTACACGCGCAGCTTGCCCTCGGGCGGGAAGTGATGCGAGTCGCTGGTAATGGGGACGACGTAGATGGTCTCCGGCTCGTGAGCGTGGACGTCGATCGGGAAGCCGAAATCGGTGGGCAGGTTGCCGCTCACCTCGTGCCACGAGTCGCCCGCGTTGTCGCTGCGCATCACGTCCCAGTGCTTCTGCATGAACAACACGTTCGGCCGCGACGGGTGCATCGCGATCCGGTGGACGCAGTGCCCCACTTCGGCATTCGGATCGGGGATGCCCTGCGACCTGAGGCCCTGGTTGATCGGCCGCCAGGTCGTGCCGCCGTCGTCGCTCCGGAAGGCGCCCGCGGCCGAAATCGCGCCGAAGATCCGTTTGGGGTTGGACGGATCCAGCAGGACGGTGTGCAGGCACATCCCGCCGGCCCCCGGTTGCCAGGACGGCCCGGATGGGTGGCCGCGGAGACCTGAGAGCTCGCTCCACGTGCGGCCGCCGTCGGCCGAGCGAAAGAGGGCGGCGTCCTCCACCCCGGCGTACACGGTGTCGGGATCGGTCAGCGAGGGCTCCAGATGCCACACCCGGGCGAACTGCCAGGGATGCTGCGTGCCGTCGTACCACATATGGGTGCCGGGCACGCCGTCGTAGGCGAATTCGTTGCCGATCGTCTCCCAGGTCTCGCCGCCGTCGTCGGAGCGCTGCATCACCTGCCCGAACCAGCCGCTCGTCTGTGACCCGTAGATCCGGTTCGGCTCGGCCGGCGAGCCCTTCAGATGGTAGATCTCCCAGCCGGGAAAGTGGGGGCCGCAGACCTTCCAGCGGTCACGCTTCCCGTCCGCCGTCAGGACGAACGCGCCCTTCCGCGTCCCGACCAGCACCCGTACGCCGCTCATGCGTCGCTCCTTTCGGTGATTCTGGCGATATCCCCGGCGGGCATGGGGCCCGCCATAATGTAGTCGAACGAACCGGCCCCCAATCGACATGTGAAGCAGGGCGTGGGATTTGCACGCCGGCGGGGCATGAAGAAGGCCTTTGCCGCCCTGGGCGGCGCCGTCGCCGCGGTCCTCATCGTCCTGGTCGGGGTGGGCACGCTCTACCACGCCCCGACGCACGACAATTGGGACATGGGCACGCCGATGCTCACGCTGGCGGCCCTGCTGCCGGCCGCCCTGCTTGGGGCGACGGTCGGTTTTCTGCTCGTAGACCTGGTCCAGGCACGGCAGCGGAAGGCGGCGGGGTGGGTCGGTGGCGGTGGGGTGCTACTCCTCGTCATGATCCCGGTCGGGATCGTCTTCCTCCCATTCTTCCTCCGCTTTTTCCCCTCACGGCCGCCCTCCCCCTCCGAAATACGGGCCGAGTGGGCGCGACGGCTCGGCCAGGCCCCGTCGGATCTCGGCGCCCGGCTCGCCGAAGACCTACGCCGGTGCATCGGTGATCAGGCGGTCCCGCCGTCCGGTGAGGCACTGCTCGCCATGGGGTGTGATGCCGCGCCGCGTCGCTCGCTCGCGCTCGGGCCCGAGAAGCTCATGAAGCTCGGAAGCTATTCCGCCAACGACGACGGCTGGCGTTGGGAGCTCAGGGACAGCGCCGGGCAGCGCCGGCTGATCGTGCTTCCCGATCCGGTCCTGGCCCAGCCCGGACCCACGTTCGTGGTGGGGGCGGGAGAGACCGTATGGAACGACCCACCGCCGCCCGCCCGCCCGCGGCGCCTCAACCGGGATTCCACCCTCCTGCGACTTGCCCACTTCCGGGAGTGCGTCCGAACTCGGGCCGCGGGGCTCCGCCAGGCGGGCACCTGGTCCGGGCTGGCTGAGTCTCTCCCGCCCCTGCTCGAAACCCGTGAGCCTGAGGCCGGGTGTCCGGCTGTCGGAATCTATGACGCCGCCGAAGGTCCCCTCAAACCGTGGTTTCTGCAGGTGCGGGACGGTGACACCAATCCACTCCGCGTCGAATATCGAGCGGTTTTCGACGGCTCCGTTGACACCCCGTTCGAGCTGTCCGTGGTCACCGCCGGCTCCGGGCAGCTGATCGGCTATATGATCGACCGGCATGGAGAGTGGCATACGCGCGCCGGCGAGCGGCCCTTCGCGGATGACCCGGCCCCCGATCCCTGCATGCTCGATCTCTCGGTGCTCTGCCAGTAAACCAACCGCAGCCGCGGCACCCTGCAGCACCGTTGCGTCCACTCTCACAAGCCGTTGATGTCACGCGTCTCCAGCACGGGCCGGGCGAACCCGTGGCGGGCTACCGCGAGCATCGCCCGGCCGACCTGCGCCGTGGTCGTCATGGCGCCGGGAAAGAGGCGCTTGAGGACGGGGTAGAGCGGCGCGATCGCCGCGTACATCACCCGGTACCACCGGGTCCGCGACTGGATGCCGCCCAGCGGCTGGATGTAGCCCGGGCGAAACATGTACGCCGCCTTGAACGGCAAGGCCAGCAATGCGTTCTCGGTCCGGCCCTTGACCCGTGCCCACATGATTCGCCCGCGCTCGCTGCTGTCCGTCCCGGTGCCCGAGACGTACACGAAGGTCATGCCGGGGTCGAGCCGGGCAAGTGTCCGGGCGGCGGCCAGCGTCAGGTCGTAGGTCAGCCGCGTGTAGCGCTCCTCCGAGAGTCCCGCCGACGTGACCCCAAGACAGAAGAAGCAGGCCTGGAAGCCGGTGAGCTGGGGCTCGACGGCGGTGAGGTCGCCCGGGTCGGGGACCACCAGGTCGCGCAGCTTCTCGTGCGCCTGCCCAGTGGCCCGGCGGACGACCGCGAGCACGCGGGCAACGCCGGGATCGCGAAGGCACTCGCGGAGCACCCCCTGTCCGACCATGCCGGTTGCGCCGAAAATCAGGACGTTCATTACTCTCAAGATATCGCTACACCCGACCGGCCACCCCCGACCCCGGACGTCCCCGTGCCTCCTACGCCGCCGAGGCTGATCGGCCTCCCGTACGACGCCAGCAGCTCCTTTCTCCGGGGCGCCGCCGAGGCGCCGCCGCTGATTCGCGAGGCGCTTCGGTCACCCTCGTGGAACACCTGGTGCGAGCAGGCGCGCGAGGTGACCGGCGCCGGCGGCCTGAGCGACGCCGGCGATCTCGTGCTCCCGCGAACCGGCGAAGCCCGGGCCCTGATCGAGGCGGGCATCGCAGACCTCATTGCGGCGGGCCACCGCCCACTGGCACTTGGCGGCGACCACTCGGTGACGTATCCGGTCATGCGCGGCGTCTCACGCGGGCTGTCGCGGCTCACGATCCTCCACATCGACGCGCACTCCGACCTCTACGACGAGTTCGAGGGCGATCGCTTCTCCCACGCCTGTCCGTTCGCGCGGATCATGGAGGAAGGCCTTGCCAGCCGGCTGGTCCAGATCGGCATCCGGACCATGAACGATCACCAGCGAGCTCAGGCCGACCGCTTCGGCGTCGAGGTGATCGACATGCGCGCCTGGCAGACCGGCGCGCGACCGAGCGTGGACGGGGCGGTCTACATCTCGATCGACCTGGACGGGCTGGATCCCGCATTCGCTCCCGGCGTGTCGCACCGGGACCCCGGCGGGCTCACGGTGCGCGAGGTGATCGGACTGGTGCAGGGGGCCGGGGGGTATCTCGTGGGCGCCGACATCGTGGAGTACAACCCGGATCAGGATCTGGGGGGCGTGACTGCGACAGTTGCCGCGAAGCTGGTGAAGGAAGTCGCGGGGCGGATGCTGGGGGACACTGCAGGCTAGCAGCCGATGCGCGCCGGACCGTGCCCAGCCCCGACTTACGGCGGCGAACTTTGCCCGGCAGATTGAGGGGCAGGCTCGGACCGGCTCCTCGCCGACCCGCCGCTGGCGTGGCAGATCCTCGAGCCAGACGATCCGAACGCGGTGGCGGCCGCGCGGGAGCCGCCGCCGGGACCGGGGTTCCTCGGCCGGCTGCTTGGCCGCAAGGCCATCCTGGGAAAGGGGGCTCGCACGCGTGGTCGGCCAGGGGCAGGGCCTGTTGATCATGCACACCTGAGTGGGGGCCGGGTCGCCTGTCGAATTCGATCCTTTCCGATCGACTACATGACGTCACCAGCGCCATTCCCCTGATCCGGAGGATCGCCATGCGTTACCTGTGCCTGATCTACGACGACGAAAAGAAGGTTGCCTCGATGCCGGAGAACGAGTCCAACGCGTTCATGGGCGAGTACTTCGCGTTCACCGACGGCATCAAGGCGAGCGGCCACTACCTCGCCGGCGAGGCGCTCCAGCCCGTGGAGACGGCCACGACCATACGGGTTCGAAACGGCAAGGTCGGCACGACGGACGGGCCCTTCGCCGAGACCAAGGAACAGCTCGGCGGGTTCTACATGATCGAGGCGCGGGACCTCAACGACGCCATCAAGGTGGCCGCGAAGATTCCGTCCGCCAAGATTGGAAGTGTCGAGGTCCGGCCCATCGTGGAGTTCACCCAGCCGTAGCGTGACGTCCCCCGACCAGGCACGCGCCGTGGTGGACGCGGTCTATCGCGCCGACTCGCGTCGCGTGCTGGCCACGCTGATTCGTCTCCTCGGCGATTTCGACCTGGCCGAGGAGGCGATCCACGACGCCTTCTCGGCCGCGGTCGAGCGCTGGCCGCGCGACGGCGTGCCCAACAATCCTCGCGCCTGGCTCGTCTCCGCCGGACGCTTCAAGGCGATCGACGGCATCCGGCGCCGGGCCCGCTTCGATGCGTCGCTCGGCGCCATCGCCGAGCACCTCGACGCAAGCACCGTCGACCCGGCCGACTGGGACGACGACCGGCTGGAGGACGACCGGCTCCGGCTCATCTTCACCTGCTGCCATCCCGCGCTACCCCCCGACGCGCAAATCGCGCTGACCCTTCGCGAGGTATGCGGGCTCACCACCGAGGAGATCGCGCGCGCGTTCCTCACCGGCCCGCCCACCGTCGCCCAGCGGATCGTGCGGGCCAAGACCAAGATTCGCGCGGCCGGGATCCCCTACCAGGTACCCGCGCGCGCCGACCTGCCCGACCGGCTGGATAGCGTGCTGCACGTGGTGTACCTCGTCTTCAACGAGGGCTACTCCGCCTCCGCTGGCGAGACCCTCACGCGGGTCGACCTCTCCACCGAGGCGATCCGCCTCGGCCGGCTCCTCGTGGAGCTGCTGCCCGCGCCGACGGAGCCGGAGGCAGTGGGGCTCCTCGCGCTCATGTTGCTGCACGACGCGCGTCGCGCTACGCGCACCTCTGCCGCCGGTGACTTGATCCTGCTCGACGAGCAGGACCGCTCGTGCTGGGACCGGGCGCGGATCGCTGAGGGCACCGCCCTGGTCGAGCGGGCGCTCCGCTCCCGCCGGTTCGGCCCGTACACGCTCCAGGCCGCCATCGCGGCTGTGCACGCCGAGGCGCCGGCCGCCGCCGAGACCGACTGGGCGCAGATCGTGGGACTCTACGACGTGCTGCTCCGGTCCGACCCGTCCCCTATCGTAGAGCTCAACCGCGCCGCCGCCGTGGCCATGCGTGACGGGCCGGCGGCCGGCCTGGCGCAGATTGACGCGCTCCTCGCGCGCGGGGAGCTCGGCGACTATCACCTGGCCCACTCGGCGCGCGCGGACCTGTTGCGGCGGCTCGGCCGCCTGGCGGACGCGCGGGGCTCGTACGAGCGGGCGCTGGAGCTCGTGCGGCAGGCGCCCGAGCGGCGGTTTCTCGAGCGACGGATCCGCGAGGTATCGGGGCCGTGACGACGGGCGTGCACATTCCGAACGCCGGCGTGCAGGCCGAGCGGGCAGGCCGCATCGCCGCGGTAGTGCTCGCCGCGGGCACCTCGTCGCGGCTCGGCGCCAACAAGCTGCTGCTGCGGCTCGATTCCGAGCCGCTGGTCCGGCGCGGTGCGCGCTACGCCGTCGAGGCCGGGCTTGCGCCGGTCATCGTCGTACTGGGGCACGAGGCCGAGCGGGTCGCGGCCGCGCTCGGCGGGCTGGCGGTGGAAACGATCGTCAACCCCGCGTATCGCGCGGGGATGCACGGCTCGCTGCAGACCGGCATCGGTCGCGTCCCCGGGGATTGCGCGGCGGCGGTCGTGCTGCTGGGCGACATGCCGCTCGTGACGGCGGCGATGATCGAGTCGCTGGCCGAGCGGTTCCGGCGGGGGACGGAGCCGTTGGTCCTCTCGCTGTACGGCGAGGTGCAGGCGCCACCGACGCTGTATGCGCGCTCGCTGTTTCCGGCGCTCGCCGAGGCGAGCACGGGGGGCGGGCGAGAGGTCGTTCTCGAGCACCGGAGCGAGGCGGCGGAGATCCACTGGCCCGAGGCGCTGCTGGCGGATGTCGACCGTCCGGAGGACGCGGCGCGGCTGGGGATACGATCGGCAGAATCGGAGGCTGCGGAGCGGGGGCTTTGAGCAACGTCGCCCTCCACGAATAGTCATCCCGAGCGAAGCGAGGGATCGGCTGACGCATGAGAGTGAGGCTCGAGCCTCAGACGCACCACCGATCCGATCCCTCGCTCCGCTCGGGATGACTGCCCCCCGCTCGGGATGACTGCCCCCCGCTCGGGATGACTGCCCCCCGCTCGGGATGACTGCCCCCCGCCCGGGATGACAGTCCCCCGCCCGGGATGACTGCCCCCCGTCCGGATCCACCCGCGGGCTCCGGGCCGCCATTTCTGCGCAGGCCGCCGCTGCGTACATTCGTACGACATGCCCACCCGCCAAGCGCTCTGGCTCGTTCCCGCCCTCCTCGCGGTGCACAATGCGGAGGAGGCCCTCTTCTTTCCGCGCTACCTTCCGCTCGTCCTGGCGCGCCTGCCCCGCGGGTGGCAGTCCGTCGCCGCGCCGCTCACGACCGGCCAGGTGTGGAGCGCGCTGGCGGTGGTGACCAGCGTCGCCTTCGCCGTCGCCTGGTGGGCGCACCGCCGTCCTGACAACCGGACCGCGCTGTGGCTGCTGCTGCTGATCCAATCCGCGGTGCTGCTCAACGCGTTCTGGCACCTGGCGGTCGCGGTCGTTCTCTTCAGCGGATACGCTCCCGGCATGGTCACGGCCCTGGTCCTCAACCTGCCGTTCTCCCTCTATCTGTTGCGCCGGGCTGTCAGGGAACAGTGGCTGAGCCCGCCGGCCCGCTGGGCGCTGGTGCCCGGCGCGATCCTGCTGCACGGGCCGCTCCTCGCGGGGCTGCTGCTCGTCACCGAGCGACTCTAGGGGAGGCGCATGCCCGACTCCGCCTTCTTCGACGGGCTGCGTGACCGCTACCTGGTCGAGCGCGAGATCGGGCGCGGCGGGATGGCGACCGTGTACCTCGCGCACGAGGTGCGCCACCGGCGGCCGGTCGCGCTCAAGGTCCTGCGCGGAGAGCGCGCCGCGGAGCTCGGGCCGGAGCGCTTCCTGCGCGAGATCGAGACGGCCGCGCGGCTCCAGCATCCGCACATCCTGCCGGTATTCGACTCCGGCGAGTCGGCCGGGCAGCTCTGGTTCACGATGCCGTATGTGGACGGCGAGAGCCTCCGCGAGCGCCTGAGCCGGACGCCGCCGCTCTCGGTCGCGGACGCGGTCCGCATCGCGCGTGAGGCCGCGCAGGCGCTCGAATACGCCCACCGGCAGGGCGTGGTCCATCGCGACATCAAGCCCGAGAACATCCTCCTCACCCGGGACGGCAGCACCCTGGTCGCCGACTTCGGCATCGCCCGGTCCGCCGAGGCCAGCGACCGGATCACCAGCGCCGGCACCGTGATGGGCACGCCGAGCTATATGAGCCCCGAGCAGGCCGGCGCGGACACCGAGGTGGACGGCCGGAGCGACATCTACTCGCTCGGCTGCGTGCTCTACGAGATGGTGGCCGGACGCCCGCCGTTCACGGGCGCGACCCCGCACGCGGTGGTCGCGCGTCACATGACCGAGCCGCCGCCGCCGCTCCGCGCCGCTGGACGGCATGTGTCGCCGCCACTCGAGCGCGCGATCCTCAAGGCCATGGCCAAAGCCCCGGGAGATCGGTTCGATTCGGCCGCCGAGTTCGCCTCGGCGCTGGAGCGGCCGGGAGTGGTGGGCCCGGCGCGGGCGAGAGCTCGTCCGAGGACGATCGCGCTCGCCGTGATCGCGCTGGTGGCCGCGATTGCCTCCGGGTCGCTGCTCTTGCGTCGGCGCGACGCCGCAGTGCGCGCCCCCGGCGGCACCGTAGCCTCGGGCTTCGACCGCAAGCTGACCCAGCTCACTACCGGTGCGGGCGTGGAGGAGTGGCCCGCCTGGTCGCCTGACGGGACCCGGCTGGCCTACGTGGCCGAAGTGGACGGCTTCCGCCAACTCTTCGTGCGCACGCTCGCGACCGGCGAGGAACGCCGGGTCACCCACGGCCTCCGCGACGACATCCAGCCGGCCTGGTCGCCCGACGGCGCCCGGCTCGTGTTCGTCCGTGCCACGGCCGACAGCGGCAAGCTGGCACCGTCCGACATCAACGGCTGGTACTTCGAGGGCGGAGACGTATGGAGCGTGGACGTGGGGTCGGGACGGGAGGCGCCGCTCGTCTCCAACGCCTTCGGGCCGGCCTGGTCGCCCGACGGGGCCCGGCTCGCCTTCGACGCGTCATGGGCCGGTCCCCGGCGGATTTGGATCAGCGATGGCGCGGGGCGGAACCCGCGGCAGCTCACTTCCGACTCGAGCGAGGCCGTGATCCACGCCGGTCCGCGCTGGTCGCCGGACGGGCGGCGGCTGGTCTTCCGGCGGATCGACAAGACCGACTCCGACATCATGACGGCGGAGGTGGCGAGCGACGCGACGACCCGTGTGACGCACGATGCGTCGACCGACCTCGACCCGACGTGGTCGCCCGACGGACGCTGGATCTATTTCGCATCGAACCGCGGCGGAGGAATCAACGTCTGGCGCATCGCGGTCGGCGCGGACGGTCGGGCCGCCGGGCAGCCTCGGCAGCTCACCACCGGCGCGGGCGACGACGTCGAGCCGGTGCCCGCACCCGACGGCCACCGGCTCGCGTTCGCGGTGCGCGGCCTCAATGCCGATCTCTGGCAGCTGCCGGTGTCGCCGGAGACGGGCGCCGCCGCCGGCCCGCCGGCGCCGGTGGTGGTCTCGACCCGCGAGGAGAGTCGGGGCGCCTGGTCGCCGGATGGGCGAATGATCGCGTTCAACTCGGACCGCCAGGGTGAGATGAACATCTGGCTGCGCGACCTGGGAAGCGGCGCCGACCGCCGGCTTACGAGCGGGCCGGGCGGCGACTACCAGCCGTCCTGGGCGCCCGACGGCCGGACGCTGGCGTTCTTCTCGGCGCGCGCCGGAAACAGCGACATCTGGGCGGTCTCGGTGGCCGATGGCCGCCTGCGTCGGCTGACCGACGATCCCGGTATGGACACCAATCCGTTCTACTCGCCGGACGGGCTCTCGATCGCATTCATGTCCGACCGGCTGGGCCGAACGGACGTCTGGGTCATGAACGCGGACGGCTCCGGCCAGCGGCGCCTGACGTCGACCGGCGCCGGCGGGCACTTCCTCCGCTGGACGAAGGATGGCCGCGGCATCGTCTTCCGCGCGGAGACGGGAACCGAGCGCCGGATCATGCGCGTCGCCCTCGAAGACGGTGGGCTGACGCCGCTGCCGGAGGTGTCGAGCGGCGCCCACATGTCCTGGTCGCCCGACGAGTCGATCCTCATGGATGTCCGCGGCCACCGGACCCTCTGGGCCTATCCGGTGAACGGGACCGCGCCGCGGCGGGTGTTCGAGTTCGATGATGCGGACGTGCGGATCGACTATCCGGTCTGGTCGCCGGACGGTCGGCGGGTGCTGTTCGACCGCGCCGCCCCGCATGGCGGGGATCTCTGGCTGCTCGACGGGATCGAGTGACCCTATCCGCGACGCACTGAGTCAGTGAATGACGATGCCGCCGTGGTCGAGCGGCCAAGTCCGCGCGTTGTCGGGCGCCCAGAGGCGGACCGCGCAGTACTCCTCCGAAGTCTCGATCCCCGCCGATCCTTGGAAACCGAGGAAGGTGCTCCGGTCGGGGTCGGGTCCCTCGCCTAGATCGAGCACCCGGAACCACGCGTCTTTGCCCACGGCCGCCAGCGGATCGGGATCGTTGCTGCCGGTGATGACGCCGCCGATCCATGCGCGGTGGTTCACCGGGTCGACCGCGAAGCAGGTCACGTCGCCCTTGTAGGCGAAGCCGACATCGAACTGATTCTGCTGCCACCGCCCGCTCACGCTGCCGTCCGCGTGCCGGGTGGCGGTGAAGGCGAGGGTCACGGTGCCGAAATCGGGGTTGAAGAACTGGCCTCCACCGGTTACTGACTCCTGCACGCCGCCGGCGAGCGTGTTCGGCGACGGCGCTCCGCTTCGGCCGGCGGTCGGTCCGGCTGGCTCGGTGCAGGCCAGCGCGACGAGCGCGATCAGCGATGCGCCGGCCCGGGTGGTCATCGGCATCTGTGCCTCCTGTGGTGAGGACGAGCGACTCCAGTCAGGGTAGGCGTCGGGCCGGGTGTGGTCTTGCACCCGAGCGACACCCGTGGAACCGGGCGAACACGCCGATGTGCGGCGTCCGGGCCGCCGGATCGTCCTTACGGTATGCCGCCCACCTCCGGTGGCGTTCCCGTCACCATGGGTAGTTCCTCCTTTCGGTCGCTCGATACCGGGGACTTTCACCTCGCCGAGGCGTGGTTCCCGCCCCACGAGCTGCTGTCCCGCCACACACACGACCGCGCTTCCGTGGCCATCATGCTGGACGGCTCGTTCGACCTCGAGGTGCCGGGCCGCGTGCATCACTGCCCGCCGACCGCCAACTTCGTGGAGCCGGCGGGCGAGGTGCATGCCAACCGCATGGGGCGACTTGGGGCGCGGGTAGTCGTGGTGCAGCCCGACCCCGCGGCGACGGACCTCTTGCGGCCTTTCGCGCAGGTCCTCGACCGGGTCTCGCACCGCCTTCACGCGGGGCTTGCCGAGCAGGCCGAGCGGCTCGCGCGCGAGATGCGGCAGGCCGACGATCTCGTCCCGCTTGCGACAGAGGCCGCCACCCTCGAATTGCTGGTGTCGCTCGCGCGCCTCGATCTCGACGAGCGGCGAGGGCCGCCGCCCTGGCTCCTGCGCGCACAGGAGGTGGTGCACGCGCGATTCGCCGAGCCGCTTCGGGTGGCGGAGCTGGCGCGCGAGGCCGATGTCCATCCCGCGCACCTGGCGCGGGCG
Source organism: uncultured Gemmatimonadales bacterium (assembly GCA_963804125.1). Taxonomy (GTDB): domain Bacteria; phylum Gemmatimonadota; class Gemmatimonadetes; order Gemmatimonadales; family GWC2-71-9; genus CAVVWJ01. Next base: position 327,219 of record CAWDPF010000007.1, on the reverse strand, counting down.
TTCCGGCTACACTTTCGGATGACGTTGGGGTCCTACGTGCGCCGACTGCGCCTCGACTGGGCGGCGCGTGCCCTGGCGGGGTCGGACGCGCCGCTCGCCACGCTGGCGCTGGCCGCGGGGTTCGCCGATCAGAGCCATTTCACCCGCGCGTTCAAGCGCCACACCGGGCTCACGCCAAACGCGTATCGCCGCTCGACACGGCGGCGGGGGCTGCTTGATGCGGCCACTGCAGGGCAGTGACCGTTCGCGTGTAGCCACCCTCGAGCGCAACGAAATCGAGCGCGGTCGCCTCCCAGTCGAGCTCGCGCTTGTGAGGGCGAACCGGAATCCCTATGTTGGCGAGGACTGTGTCTTCCCCGAACTTCCGGCGGGGTGCCTCATGGATCCGTCCGAGCCATCCGCTGTCCCAACGCCTCGCCGCCGGTTCCTCTCCCGGCTTTCGCTCGCGCTGTCGGGTCTGATCGCCGCGGCCACCACCGTGCCGGTGATCGGCTTCCTGCTCTCCCCGCTCACGCGGAAGCCGCCGCGCGTGTGGCGCCCGGTGGGCCCGGTCGACACGTTCGCCATCGGCAAGACCGTCAACGTCGCGTTCGAGGACGCCTCACCGCTCCCGTGGGCCGGGGTCACGGCCCACACCGCGGCCTGGCTCCGGCGCGACGATGCCGAGCATTTCACCGCCTTCAGCGTGCACTGCACCCACCTCGGCTGCCCCGTGCGCTGGGTGGCCGACGCGGAGCTGTTCCTCTGCCCCTGCCATGGCGGCGTCTACTACGCCGACGGCACCGTCTCCGCGGGGCCGCCGCCCCGCACGCTGCCGCAATACCCTGTGCGCGTGCGGAATGGAGAGGTCGAGATCCTCACCAGCCCGATTCCGATCGCCTGAGCCGCCGCGTGCTCGCCCGCCTCCTCGCCTGGCTCGACGACCGCAGCGGCCTGATCACCGCCGGCAAGCACGCGCTCGAGCACCCCGTGCCGCCGCGCACCGGGTGGTGGTACGTCTTCGGCAGCGCCACGCTCATCGCGTTCATCCTGCAGGTGGCCACCGGGATCGCGCTCTCGACCACGTACGTGCCGTCGAGCGGGCAGGCCTACGAGAGCCTCAAGTTCATCTCCGAGCAGGCGATGCTCGGCCGCTTCCTCCGGGGCATGCACTACTTCGGCGCTTCGGCCATGGTGCTGCTGATCGGCATTCACGTCTCGCGCACCTACATCATGGCCGCGTACAAGTTCCCCCGCGAGCTCAACTGGCTCACGGGGGCGGTGCTGCTGCTGCTGACCCTGGCGCTCGCCTTCACGGGGCAGCTGCTGCGGTGGGATCAGACGGCGGTCTGGTCGGTCATCGTGGGCGCGGCGCAGGCCGCGCGGATGCCGATTGTGGGCGAGCAGATCGGGCGCTTCATCCTGGCGGGGGACACGATCGGCGGGGCGACGCTGAGCCGGTTCTTTGCGTTCCACGTCTTCTTCATTCCGGCCATCGTGTTCGCGTTCATCGGCCTCCACCTGGCGCTGGTGCTGCGCCACGGGATCTCCGAGCGCGTCCGGGATGGCGAGCTGGTGGACCCGGCCACCTACCGCTCACGCTATGCTTCGCTGCTCCACCGCGAAGGCGTGCCGTTCTGGCCCGATGCCGCCTGGCGCGACGTGGTCTTCGGCGCGGCGGTCACGGCGACGATCGTGTTGCTGGCCCTGATCGTGGGACCGCCCGATCTCGGCCCGCCACCCGATCCCAGCATCCTCGAGGCGTATCCGCGGCCCGACTGGTACTTCCTGTGGTATTTCGCGCTGCTGGCGCTTGCGCCCAACAACCTCGAGTCGGCCATCATCGTGCTCGGGCCGCTCGTCTTCGGCGCGGTGTTGCTGCTGGTGCCCCTTTTCAACAAGGGCCACCGCACCATGCGGCGGCGCCCGTGGGCGCCGCTGCTCGTAGTCTTCATCTGGACTACGATCGTGATCTTCTGGGTCGCTGGCGAGCGAGCCGACTGGTCGCCGGACTTCGGGGCGCAGCCACTGCCGGCCTCGGTCGTCGGAGACCAGCGCCAGGAAGTGGTGGAAGGTGCCCGGCTGTTCCACGACAAGGGCTGCGAGTTCTGCCACCAGATCGACGGCTACGGCGGCCGCCGCGGGCCCGAGCTCTCGGACGTCGCCAGCCGGATGAAACCCGACGAGATCACGGCCCGGATCACGAACGGCGGCCCCAACATGCCGGCGTACGTGCGGACCCTCACGCCCGCGCAGATTCGGGCGTTGATGGCGTTCCTCTCCACAAGGAAGCCGTGAGCTGGCCGGGTTTGAGGCGCCGAGCGTGAGGTTCGTCAGAAGCTGAGCTTGAGGATCGTCCCGTCGACGCCGACCAGCCATCCGGCGTCGCGCCCCGCGAAGGCCGCCGCCCAGAAGCCGGAGACGCCGGGCAGGCTGTTCCACGTGGCCCCTTCGTCCGGCGACCAGGCCGCGCCTGCCGGGCCAGTAGCCACCACCGTCCGCTGGCCGAAGCCCGGCACGTATGCCAGGCCGTAGACCGCGCTCGCGAACGGCGTCGGGCTCGTCAGGGTCCAGGTCGCGCCGCCATCGTCCGACACGGCGACGTTGTCCGTCGGCGGCGTGGTGCTTCCGAGATCGCCGCCGGCGAGGATGCCGTGGTGCGGATCGCGGAACGCCACGCTGAGCCCGCCCGAGATCGGCGTGCCCTGGGTGATCGGCGTGTCGTATGCCGTCCAGCTGTCCCCGCCGTCGATCGTGGCCAGGATGCGCGCCTTGGCTGCTCCGCCGGTGGCAATCCACGCGCGCTTGCCGCCCTGCGTCGCCACGCAGGTGCCGCTGGCCGCGAAGGCCGCCTCGCCGGCCTGTGCGGCCGGCATCAGGGCGCCGATGTTTTGCCAGGTCTCGCCGTCCGTGGTCCGGATGACGGGGAACACGCCGTCCACCGCGTCGCTGAACGTCACGGCGCTCTTCTGATCCCAGAACGAGAAGCAGTCGTAGAAGGCATTCGGGTTCTCGTTCTGAAACTGGAGGGTCCACGTGGCCCCGCCGTCCTCGGTCTTGTAGATGCGCGAGTCCGTTCCGGTCCCCGCCGCCATCAGGTAGGCCACTCGCTCGCTGATCCCTTCCACGTCGCGGAACTGGAGCGCCTCGGCCCCCGGGACAACGCCCGCGCGCCAAGTGTCCCCGCCGTCGGTCGTCACCACGAAGGTGCCGCCGACACCGCTCGCCCACGCGACGCGCCCGTTGACGGGACTGATGGCCTGGAGGCGGTTGGTGGTGCCGCTCTGCTGAGGCGTGAGCGTGGGCGCGGAAGTCTGCTTCAGGCCAGGGGCAACCGTGGGCGACGAGGGCGCGTCGGTGTCCGAGCAGGCAAGCAAGGTCGCGGCGACCGAGGCGAACATCGCGGCGGCAAGGGAGAGTGATCGGGTCATTGCGAAACTCCGGCAGGAGGGTGAGCCGAATTTTGAGCCTCGAATCTGGCAGGGACCGGCCGGGCCGCGCAAACTGACGGCGGCCCTGTTGGTCTGCCGGCCTCCCGCGCGGGGTCGCGTCCCGGGCGCGGGCTCGCCATACTCCGGGCATCCTCATTCGTGAGCCTCCCGATGTCCAATTCGAAGCTGCAGACCGTGGTGCAGGAGATCCGGGCGCAGCTCGCCGGCGCCAAGGACCTCAATCCCGAGACCCGGCGCTCGCTCGAGACGCTGGTACAGGACCTCGAGGCAGTGGCTGTCCAACCACCGGGCGAGGCCGCCGCGGCCGAGGGGCTGCAGGAGCGCCTCACAGACGCGGTGCGGCGGCTCGAGGCGTCGCACCCGGTGCTCTCGACCACCCTCGGTAACGTCGTCGATACGCTGGCGTTCTTCGGACTGTAGTCCCGCGATCATCTCCCGCGATGCCTCGCCGGCTTCTCGCCGCCGCGCTCGTGCTCCTCGCCGCCTGCCGGACGGCCTCGGACCGTCAGGGCGAAGTCGCGGCCGCCGCCGATCTCGTCTTTCGGAACGGGGCGGTCTACACGGTCGACGCCGCCCGGAGTTGGGTGTCCGCAGTGGGCGTGCGGCACGGACGCATCGTCTACGTGGGGACCGACAGCCTGCCCGCCGGCCTGATCGGCCCCGGCACCGAGGTGGTCGACCTGGCCGGCGGGATGCTGCTGCCCGGCTTCCAGGACGGTCACGTGCATCCGGTCGAGAGCGGCGTGGCTCTCGGCCAGTGCGACCTCAACGACGCCGCGACCATCGACGCCATCTCGGCCGGCATTCGCGCCTGGGCGGCCGCGCATCCCACGGCCGTGTGGGTGCGGGGCGGGGGCTGGCAGCTGCCGCTCTTTCCCGGCGCCAACCCGTCGAAGACCCTGCTCGACCGGCTCGTGCCGGACCGGCCGGCGATGCTCTGGGCCGCGGACGGCCACTCCGCGTGGGTCAACTCACGCGCCCTCGCACTCGCGGGCATCACCCGGCAGACGCCGGATCCTCCGAACGGCCGGATCGAGCGGGACCCGCGCGGTGAGCCGAGCGGCACGCTCCGCGAATCCGCCGCCAATCTTGCCGGCGCCGTACTGCCGTCGATCACCGACGCCGAGAACGCCGCGGGGCTGGCGCGCGCCGACAGCCTGGCCTCCGGGTTCGGCATCACGACGATGTTCTCGGCCCGCACCGACGAACGCCAGCTGCGCGCGCTTTCCGCCGCCGACCGGGGCGGCACGCTCACCGTGCGGGTGGTGGCCGCCCTCGAGGTGCCCGGCGCCGGCGGCGACACCCTGATCGCGCGGCTGCGCGACTGGCGCACGCGTTACGCCAGCGCGCACGTCCATCCCACGGCGGCCAAGCTGTTCCAGGACGGCGTCATCGAGTCCGGCACGGCCGCGCTGCTCGCGCCATATCTCGGCCGCGGGAGCGATGCCGGGACGCCGGTCCGGGATCAGGCCACTCTCGACCAGATGGCAATCGCGCTCGACCGCGCCGGCTTCCAGATTCACGTGCACGCCATCGGCGACCGCGCGATCCGGATGGCGCTCGACGCGCTGGCCCGTGCGCGAGCCGCCAACGGCCCGCGGGACCTCCGCCACGGCATCACCCACGTCGAGCTGATCGATCCGGCGGACATCCCGCGCTTTCGCGCCCTTGGCGTCGTCGCCAACTTCGAGCCGCTCTGGGCCAATGGCGACGAGTATCTCACGAAGCTCACCGAGCCGTTTCTCGGGGCGGCGCGCTCGCGCTGGCTCTACCCCATCGCCAGCGTCGTGCGGTCCGGCGCCGTCGTGACCGGCGGCAGCGACTGGTCGGTCTCGTCGCTTGACCCGCTCCAGGGAATCGAGGTCGGCATCACTCACCGCGATCCGGGCGATACGGTCACCCCGCCGTGGCATCCGGCCGAGCGCGTGGACTTGCCGACCATGATCGCCCTGTACACGATCAACGCTGCCTGGGCGCATCATCTGGACCGGGAGACGGGCTCGATCGAAGTGGGAAAGCTCGCGGACCTGGTGGTGCTGGATCGGAACCTGTTCGAGGTGCCGCCTGCGAAGATCCACGAGGTGCGCGTCATGCGGACGTTGCTGGAGGGGCGCACCGTGTTCCGGCGAGCGGACTCATCCCGCACGTCACCATAAGGGTCAATCCCGCAGGTCCCCCTGTGACCATCGCGCACCTCCCCCTGTGACTCCATCGCGCACGTCCCCCTGTGACTTCATCGCGCACGTCACCCTGAGCGAAGCGAAGGGGCGGAGCCCGCCCGGGGAGGCCGCGGCGGCCTGATGGACATCTCGCCGGGCCGCGCTTACGCTCAGGCGAGGAGGTATGTCATGGATCTCGGGATCGCGGGGAAGCGCGCGCTGGTTACCGGCTCGACCGCCGGGATCGGCTTCGCGACGGCGCGGGCGTTGGCGCGCGAGGGCGCGCGCGTGGTCGTGAACGGACGCACGCAGGCACGGGTGGATGCAGCGGTGGCGGCGATCCGGGCCGGCGTGCCCGGCGCCCACATTGGCGGCGTCGCCGCCGACCTCGGCACGGCGGCGGGGTGCGAGGCGGTGATCGACCAGGTGCCCGTGCTGGACATCCTGGTCAACAACGTCGGCATCTTCGAGGTGAAGCCGTTCGAGGACATCACCGACGCGGACTGGCTGCGGTTCTTCGAGGTCAACGTGCTGAGCGGCGTCCGGCTCGCGCGGCACTACCTGCCGATCATGCGAACGGCGAACTGGGGGCGCGTGGTCTTCGTCTCCAGCGAGTCGGCGGTGCAGATCCCCACCGAAATGATCCACTACGGCATGACCAAGACCGCGCAGCTCGCCATCGCCCGCGGCCTGGCCGAGACCCTCGTTGGCACCGACGTCACCGTCAACAGTGTGCTGGCGGGCCCGACCGCCTCGGAGGGGGTAGGCGCCTTCGTTGCCGACCTGGCCGCGGCCCAGGGCGTGGATGTGTCGAGCGTGGAGCGGGAGTTCTTCTCCAGCGCGAGGCCGTCCTCCGTCATCCGGCGTTTCGCTTCGCCGGACGAGGTGGCCGCGATGATCGCGTACGTGTGCAGCGCACCGGCGTCCGCGACTACCGGCGCCGCGCTGCGCGTGGATGGAGGCGTGGTGCGCGCGATCGTCTGACCGGTCAGGCCACTCCTCCCACCGGCGCCACGGGGCCCTCCTGCACGATCCGCTCGGGGAGTGCCTCGACCGAGGGGGGATCTGCTTCCAACGCCGGCGGCGGCTCGTTGATCGTGAGCCAGTATTCGCCCAGGCGCCGGACCAGGTCGCGGAACTTGGTGAACTCCAGCGGCTTCTGGACGAAGCTGTTGGCTCCCAGTCGGTAGCTCTCCGCGACGTCATGCTCCAGATTGGAGGAGGTGAGCAGCACGACCGGCAGTGCCCGCGTCCGGGGGTGGCGCCGGAGCTCGCTCAGCACCTGGAGGCCGTCCACCACCGGCAGGTGGCGGTCCAGCAGCACCAGCCGCGGCAACGGCGCCGACGCTCGGTCGCCGTATGCTCCGCGGCCGAACAGAAAGTCCAGCGCCTCCTCCCCGTCGTGCACGACGTGCATCCGCACCGGCATGGCATCCGCGAGCGAATGCAGCACTAGCTCCGCGTCGGCGGGGCTGTCCTCGGCCAGCAGCACTTCGAGGGTGTGCGCTGTCATGCGACCTCCACGGTGGCTGTCTCCGCCACCGAGCCGAGCGTGAAATAGAACGTCGCCCCCGCGTCGGGCGCCGCATCGGCCCAGATCTCGCCGCCGTGCTTGTGCACGATACGTTGCACGGTGGCCAGTCCCACCCCCGTTCCCTCGAACTCCTCGGACCGATGCAGGCGCTGGAAGACGCCGAAGAGCTTATCGGCATATTTCATGTTGAAGCCGACACCGTTGTCGCGCACGAACAGCGCCGGCCGCCCCTCGTGCGACATGCACCCGATCTCGACCGTGGCCCGCGAGCGCGGGCGGGTGTACTTGAGGGCGTTGGAGGCCAGGTTGGTGAACACGATGCGCATCAGCCCCGGATCGCACACCGCCGTCGGGAGCTCGCCGACCCGCCATTCGACCTCCCGGTCCGTGGCGTCGGGACCGAGCCCGGCGATCACGTCGAGCACGATCGGCGTGAGAGCCGTCTCTCGGGCCCGAGGGCTCTGCTGGTCGATCCGCGCCAGGGCCAGCAGGTCGTCCACCAGGCGACCCATGTGCCGGGTGCCCTCCTGGATGCGGATCAGATAGTGCCGCGCCTTGTCGTCCAGGTCGTACCACAGGCTCTCGGACAGAATGCGCGAGAAGCCATCAATCTGGCGCAGCGGCGCCCGGAGATCGTGGGACACGGAGTAGGTGAACGCCTCGAGCTCCCGGTTGGCCAGCTGCAGCGCCTCTTCCACTTCGACCCGGCGGGTGATGTTCTCGACGTCCGCGCGGTGCCGCTCGAAAGCGTAGCGGATCGCGCGGCGCAGGACCTTCCCGTCCACCTCCTCCTTCGGTAGGTAGTCTTGGGCGCCCGCCCGAACCATCTGCGTGGCCAGTGCCTCGTCCCAGCGGTCGGTGAGGATGATGACGGGCACGGTTGGCGCCGCGCGCAGGACAGCCGTGAAGGTCGCGCGGCCCTGGCTGTCCGGCAGGCCGAGATCGAGCAACACCACATCGACCCCTCCCCGCTCCAGGCGCTCGCGCCCGGGAGCCAGCCGATCGACGTGCTCCAGCCGGAACGCTCCCGTCGAGGGCCCGAGCAGCTCGGCGATACGGCGCGCGTCCCCGGCGTTGCCCCCGACTAGCAGAACGATGAGCGGCCGAAGCTCCTCCGGCTGGCCGGTGCTGAGTGATTGCGAGACGGATGCGGTCATTGGTCGGACGAGACGACCCCGACCCGGATGGCGTATCGGACCAGGCCGGCCAGGTCGTGAATCTCGAGTCGCCTCATCACCTGCGCGCGGTGGGTCTCGATGGTCTTGACGGAAATGCGCAGTTGACTCGCAATCTGCTTTGTGGACTGTCCCGAGGCCAGGCGCTGGAACACCGCGCTCTGGCGCGCCGACAGCCGGCGAAGCGGCGCCCGAACCTCCAGGGCAAGGCGGATGGCATAGCCCAGCCGCGCAAGGTCGGTCTTGGGAACGAAATCGGCGGCGCCCGCCTTGAGGCACGCGGTGCCGGTTTGCTCGAGCGCACCCGAGACCAGCACGAGGGGAGAGGAAGGAAGGTTGCTCTGCAGCAGGTGCAGCGCGTCGAGTGCATGGAAGCCCGCCACGCCGCTGTCGGACAGAATCACATCCGGCGCGAAGGAATCGAGCGCGTGGGTGAAAGCTCCACGGCTGTCCACGACCTGCACCGCGCAGGCAGGATCCGCGCGCCGGAGCGCGTGGGCCTCGAGTTCCGCGTCGCGGGGATCATCCTCGAGAATGAGGATGCGGAGACCCGCACGCTCGTTCGCAAGCATGCCTGCAACTTCGGCTACTAGGCCAAATAAGTCATCAGGGAAACCCTGATACCTTGCCGCATGGCCCTCAAGGCGCCGGGGAGGCCTGCTCGGGCCGCTCGCCGCCAAGCGCCTTGTAGAGGGCGGCATACGACGTCGCCGCGTCGGTGTGGGCCTGCGCCAGTTGGTCCTCCGCGTCGAGCTGCGTGCGCTCGGCATCGAGCACTGCAAGGAAATCGGCCACGCCGCCCTCGAACCGGAGGCGCGCCAGCTCCGCGGCGCGCGCGCTCGCGGCGGCGGCGTCCTGGATCCGCTCGACGCGCGTCCGCGCCGTCCGGTACCGGACCAGTCCCGTCTCGACCTCCTGCAGCGCGCGCAGCACCGTCTGCGAGTACTGCGCCTCGGCCTCCGCCGCCCGCGCGCGGCTGGCATCCACCCGCGCCTTGACGCGGCCGAGGTTGAGCGCCGGCCACGAGATGATCGGGCCCGACGGCGTACCGGAACGAGCCTTCGTCGCCCAGGCCGCCGAGGTCGGCGGCCGAATAGCCGGCGCTCCCGCCGACCGTCACGCGTGGCAGGTAATCCGCCTTGGCCGCGCCGACGAAGGCGCGCTCCGCCGCCACCTGCCGCTCGGCCGCCGAGACGTCCGGTCGCCGCCGGATGAGCGAGTCGGGGCTGGCCACGATCACGCTCGCCGGCAGCGCGGGAATGGCTCGCAGCCTGGTCCAGCTCCTTCGGCCAGCATGGCGGGCGGCCGGCCGACCAGCACGCCGATCTGGTACTGCGACGAAGCCACCTGGGCCTCGAGCGCGGGGATGGACGCCAGCGTGAAGCCGAGCTGCGTCCGCGCCCGCTCGGTGTCGAACGCGGTGCCGCGGCCGGCATCGAGCCGCTGCTGGGTCACCTGGAGAGTGCGGCGCTGGTTGTCGGCATTGCGTCGCGCCACGCCCAGCCGCTCCTGAGCGCCGCGCAGCTCGAAGTAGGTCCGTGCCACCTCGGAGGCGAGCGACACCTGCACGTCGCGCAGGTCCTCGCTCGCCGCGCCGACGAGCGCGCCTTGCGCCTGGACGCTGCGCCGCACCCGGCCGAACAGGTCCAGCTCCCACGACGCGTCGAAGCCGCCGTCCCAGATGTCCTGGTCGGGGAACGCGCCGCTCTCGCCGATCGGAAACGTCGCGCTCGACGAGCCGCTGGCGGGTGTAGCCGCCGGCGACCGTGACCGTCGGCACGAAGTCGAGCGCCGCCTCGGTGCGCGCCGCGCGCGCGCCCCGCACGCGTGCTGCCGCGGCGCGCACGTCGAGATTGGCCTGGATCACCTCGCCGATCAGTCGGTCGAGCGTCGTGTCGCCGAGCGTGCGCCAGTAGGCCGACTGGCCGGCCGGCGCGCCGTCGACTGCCGGCGGGCGCGGGCGCCGGGATGGCCGGGTGGCACCACGGAGTCGGAGACAGCGCCGATCGGGCGCCGTGCTGTCGAAGGCGGGCCGAGGCGGCATCCGCTCCGCCGGGGACCGCGTGGTGTCGACCGTCGCTTCGCGGAATGCCGGCGGCACCGCCACGTCGGACGACCGGTACGCGGGCGCGCCGGCGCACGCCGCCAGGCCCGCGATCAGGACGAGCGCCGAGGAAGGTGGACTTACGCATGGATCGCCTCCCTGGCCGGCTGCTCGACGGACGCCGTGCGCGCCCGGCGGCGTTCGACGATGTGCAGGATCGTGACGTAGAAGACCGGCGTGAGCATCAGGCCGAAGAACGTGACGCCGAGCATCCCGGAGAACACCGCCACCCCCATGGCGTGCCGCATCTCGGCGCCGGCGCCGCTGGAGAACACCAGCGGCAGCACGCCCATGATGAAGGCGAACGACGTCATGAGGATGGGCCGGAGCCGGATGCGGCACGCCTCCAGCGCCGCCTCCACCGGCGAGCGGCCCTGCAGGTGGAGCTCGCGCGCGAACTCGACGATCAGGATCGCGTTCTTGCACGCGAGGCCGATGAGCACCAGGAACCCGATCTGGGTGAAGATGTTGTTGTCGCCCTTCGTGAGCCATATGCCGGTGAGGGCGCAGAGGAGGGACATGGGCACGATCAGGATGACCGCGAGCGGCAGCGACCAGCTCTCGTACTGCGCCGCGAGCACCAGGAAGGCCAGCAGCACGCAGAGCGGGAAGACGAAGATCGCTGTGTTGCCTGACAGCCGCTGCTGGTAGCTGAGGTCGGTCCACTCGTAGCCGATGCCGTTGGGCAGGACTTCTGCCGCCAGCGCCTCGATGGCCGCCTCCGCCTGGCCCGAGCTGAAGCCGGGCGCGGGGCCGCCGTTGATGTCGGCCGCGGGGTAGCCGTTGTAGCGCAGGCCCTGGTCGGGGCCGTGCGATTCCTTGACCTGGACCACGGAGCCGAGCGGCACCATCGCGCCCTGCGCGTTCCGCACCTTGAGCTGCGCGATGTTATCGGCCGTGGCGCGATACTGGGCGTCCGCCTGCACCTTGACCTGGTAGGTGCGGCCGAACCGGTTGAAGTCGTTGGCGTAGACCGACCCGAGATAGACCTGCATGGTCTGGAACAGGTCGGTGAGCGAGATGCCTTCCCGCTTCACCTTCTCCCGGTCGACCTCGACCTCGAGCTGTGGAACGTTGATCCGGTAGCTCGAGAACAGGCCGGTGAGCGCCGGCGTCTGATAGGCCTTCCCGAGCAACGCCTGGGTGGCGTCATTCAGCGCCGTCTCGCCGAGACCCGGCGCGATCCTCGAGCTCCAGCTTGAAGCCGCCGACCTGCCCCAGCCCGTTCACCGGCGGGGGCGGGAACACGGCCACGAAGGCGTCCTGAATGCCGGAGAACTTGCCGTTGAGCGCGCCGGCGATGTTCAAGCCGTACTCGTCCTTGCCGTGCCGCTCGTCGAACGGCTTGAGCGTGAAGAACACGATGCCGGCGTTCGGCGCGTTGACGAAGCCGTTGATCGAGAGGCCGGGGAACTGCACGGCGTTCTCGACGCCCGGCTGCTTGCGGCCGATGTCGGCCATCTCGCGAATGACCTTCGTCCGTGCGGTCGAGCGTCGCCGCGTCGGGCAGCTGGGCGAAGGCCACGAGGTACTGCTTGTCCTGCGTCGGCACGAAGCCGTGCGGCACCTTGTTGAAGCCGAACACCGTGAGCGCGACCAGGCCGGCGTACACCGCCAGCGCGATGCCGCTCCGCCGGAGGATGCTGGCCACCGCCGCGCCGTAGCGCTGGGAGCCGCGCGTGAAGACCCGGTTGAACGGCCGGAAGAGCCACCCCAGGCTTCGGTCGAGCAGCCGGGTGAGCCGGTCGGGCGGGGCCTCGCGGGACTTGAGCAGGATCGCGCTGAGCGCCGGGCTCAAGGTCAGCGAGTTCACCGCCGAGATCACCGTCGAGAAGGCGATCGTGAGGGCGAACTGGCGATAGAACTCGCCCGTCAGGCCGCTCAGGAACGCGACCGGCACGAACACGGCGCAGAGGACCAGGGCGATGGCGATGATCGGGCCGCTGACTTCCTCCATCGCCTTGTACGAGGCGTCCCGGGGAGAGAGCCCCGCCTCGATATTGCGTTCGACGTTCTCCACCACGACGATCGCGTCGTCCACCACGATGCCGATGGCGAGCACCAGGCCGAAGAGCGACAGCGTGTTGATCGAGAAGCCGAACCCGAGCAGGATCGCGAACGTGCCGACGATCGAGATCGGCACCGCCACCAGCGGAATGATCGAGGCCCGCCAGGTCTGCAGGAACAGCACCACCACGAACACCACCAGCAGGATCGCCTCGAACAGCGTCTTCACGACCTCGCGGATGCCGTCCCGCACGTTGATGGTCGGGTCGTAGACGATCCGGTACTCGACGCCCTCGGGGAAATTCTTCTTCAGCTCCTCCATCGTCGCGCGCACGGTGGACGAGAGCTGGAGCGCGTTCGACCCCGGCGCCTGGAAGATGCCGATGCCCACCGCGGACTGGTTGTCCAGCAGCGAGCGGAGCGCGTAGTCGCCGGCGGCGAGCTCGATGCGACCCACGTCGCGCAGCCGGGTGATCTCGCCGTCGGTGCCGGTCTTGAGGACGATGTCGCCGAACTCTTTTTCGTCGACCAGCCGGCCCCGCGCGTTCACGCTGAGCTGATAGTCCACCGGCACGGGCATCGGCGGCGCGCCCACCACGCCCGCCGCGACCTGCACGTTCTGCTCGCGGATGGCGGACACGACGTCGCCGGCGGTGAGTCCGCGGGCCGCCACCTTGCCGGGATCCAGCCAGATCCGCATGGCGTAGTCGCCGCCGCCGAAGACCTGGACCTGGCCGATGCCCGGGATGCGGGCGATCACGTCCTTGATCTGCAGCAGGCCGTAGTTCCTGAGATAGACGTCGTTGTACCGCTGGTCCGGCGAGACGAGGTGCACCACCATGATGAAGTTGGGCGAGCTCTTGACCGTCGTGACGCCCAACTGGCGGACCTCGTCCGGCAGCCGGGGCAGGGCCTGGCTGACCCGGTTCTGCACCTGCACCTGGGCCAGGTCGACGTCGGTGCCGACCCGGAAGGTCACGGTCAGCGTGAGCACGCCGTCGGAGGTGGCCTGGGACGACATGTAGAGCATGTTCTCGACGCCGTTGATCTGCTCCTCCAGCGGCGTCGCGACGGCCTCGGACAGCACCCGCGGGTTGGCGCCCGGGTAGATGGCCCGGACCACGACCGACGGGCGGCACGACCTCGGGATATTCGCTCACCGGCAGCGACAGCATCGCGATCAGGCCGGCGATGAAGATTACGATCGACAGCACGGCCGCGAAGATCGGCCGGTCGATGAAGAAGCGGGACAGTCGCATGGCCTAGCGCTCCGCGACGGTGGCGCCGGCCGAATCGCGCACGGTGCCGGTGGCGGCGGACGAATCCGGCTCCATGGCGACGACCTTCGGGGCGACCTTCATGCCGGGACGCACCCGCATGAGCCCGGTGACGACGACCTTCTCGCCGGCCTGGACGCCCTTGCGGACGATACGGAGCCCGTCGCTGAGCCGCCCGATCTCGACCGGGCGGTACTCGAGGCTGTCACCCTTGCCGACGACCAGCACGAACTTGCGGTCCTGGTCGGTACCGATGGCCGCGTCCCGCACCAGCAGGGTGGGAGCGCTCTTACTGCCCACCAGCTTCACCCGGGCGAAGAGGCCCGGCGTGAACCGGCGGTCACGGTTGGAGAAGATGGCGCGCGTGCGGATGGTCCCGCTGGCAGGGTCGATCCGGTTGTCCACGAAGTCCAGACGTCCTTCGTGGGGGAAGCCGGTCTCGTTGGCCAGACCGAGATAGACCGGGAACCGCGCGTCGCGCCAGCCCCGGTTGCCCGCGGCGGCCGCCCGGCCGGAATAGCGCAGGTAGGTCTGCTCGTCGCTGTCGAAGTAGAGGTACATGGAGTCGAGCGAGACCACCGTCGTGAGCAGGGTGGCATCGGGCGGCCCGGACTGCACGAGGTTGCCCTCGGTCACCTCCGCGCGGCTCACCCGGCCGGCGATCGGCGAGCGGACGGCGGTCCAGCCGAGATCGAGCCGCGCGGTCGCGACGGCGGCCTCCGCCGCCCGCACGGCCGCCACGCTGTTCTCCTGGGCGCTGGTCCGGCTGTCGAACTCCTCGCGGGAGATGGCCTGCACGTTCACCAGCTTCTCGGCGCGGTTCACCTCCCGCTGGGCCAGATCGGCCGCCGTGCGCGCCTGCTCCAGCTGGGCCTGCGCCCGCTCCAGCGCGGCCTGGTACTCCCGCGGATCGATCTCGAAGAGCACCTCGCCCTTCTGGACCTCTCGCCCCTCCGTGAACGTCAAGCGCTTGATGTAGCCCGACACGCGGGGCCGGATCTCGACCTGGTCCACCGCCTCGAGCCGGCCGCTGAACTCGTCCCACTCCGCGATGTCGCGCTGGAGGACGGGCGCCGCCGTGACCGCGGGCGGGGGCGGCGGCGCCGGCGGCTTGGCCGAACAGCCGAGCAGGGAACTGCTGAACCACAGGGCACTGACCACCACGAGCGACCGGGACGGCATTGCCTTCCTCCCCTGAGTGCGCGCGGCCCCGGACCGGGGCCGTGTCGTGTTACAATAGTTTGACAACTGTCTAACAAATTTGTGGCCAGCCCGGGCGGCGCGCCGCGCATCCCGAGCTGGCTCTGTTACGCTGCCGTTACGCTCCGGCACCTTCCACTCGACCCGTTCGCCGCAACAGCTCGGCGGTGTAGGCGCCGAGGACGTCGCGGCGCACCTCGCAGTGGAGAAACTGCCCTTCCTTGCGGGCATCCACCAGGCCCGCGCGCACCAACTCCTTGATGTGGTGCGAGATCGTTGCCTTCGACACGGGGAACTGGTCCCGCAGCCGCTGGCAGGGACACGCCCGCTCGGCGGCGATGGTCTCGAGGAGCGCCATGCGGCGCGGATCGGCCAGCGCCTTCGCGATGAGCTCGAACTGCCGCCCGGTGATCCGATACGCGCTGCGTGTGCTCACAGTTCAATGATCATCGAACTCCTCTCTGCTGTCAAGCCGCGCCGTCCTGCGCTCATCGGGTCATCGAAACGTGCCGGGGCTCACCTGGTAGGTCAGGTGATAGCGCCCCGCCTCCGCCTCGGGCGCCCAGAAGCCGAGCTGCTCGGTCCACCGCGTGGTCTGCAGCCGCCGGCCGCGGAGAGTGACGAACCCCGCCGCGCGGGTCGTGACCACGCCGAGTCCGCGGAGATCCGCTCAGCCCGCGCAGCGTCAGGCCGGCGCGCTCGGCCACCAGCCGGCGGGCCGATCCGGGCCCGATCCCCGGCACCCGGACCAGCTCCTCGTAGGGGGCGCGGGTGATCTCCACCGGAAACCGCTCCGGATGCGCCAGCGCCCAGGCAGCCTTGGGATCCACCGAGAGCGGCAGGTTTCCGGACGGCTCGTAGACCACCTCGTCCACGGCGAAGCCGTAGTCGTGCAGGAGATAGTCGGCCTGATACAGCCGGTGCTCCCGGAGCGCGGGCGCGGCGGCCACGTTTTCCATCGGGGTGTCGACGATCGGCCGGAAGGCGCTGAAGTGCGTGTGATGGATGCCGCCGCCCGCCTGGAGCCGCGCCACCGTCTCGAGCAGGGTGCGGTCGGTATCGGGCGTGGCGCCGACCACGAACTGCGTCGTCATGCCCGCGGCGCCGCCGGGGTGGAGCGCGTCCACCGGGCGGCCGTGCGCCCGCGCCGTGCGCTCCTCGAGCACGATGGCACGCACGCGCTCGAGGTTCTCCAGCGCCACCGGCAGGCTCTTATCCGGGGCGATCTGCGTGAGACTCTGGCCGCACGGGGCCTCGAGGTTGAGCGAGACCCGGCTCGCGAGCGCGGTGAGCCGCTCGATTTGCGCCGGCTCGGCCCCCGCCACGAGCTTCACGTGGACGTATCCGGTGAAGCCGTGCCGCTCGCGCAGCAGCTCCAGCGCGGCGATGAGCTGGTCCATGACCCGGACCGGATTGCTGGGGATGCCGGTCGTGACGAACAGGCCATCCACCCATCCGCGGCGGAGCGCGCCGAGGAAGATCCGCACCAGCTCTTCGGGCTTGAGCAGTGTTCGCGGCATCTCCCGGTCCCGCCGCATCGGGCAGTAGTCGCAGTTGTAGCTGCAGGCGTTCGTCATCAGGATACGGAGCAGCCGATTGCGCCCGCCGCCCCGGGCCCGGAGCTCCCGGATGTTGACGGGGCCGAGCGCGCCGACGTCCCGTGCGTGGCGGAGCCGGGGCGGGGCACCATCCCGGTCGTCGACGGCGAGGCCGATCAGGGTGTCGAGCTTCCGCTCGAGGTCGGGCACGTGCAGCATGGGGTTGGCTCCACAGATTGAGACCGTCCCACAGTACCCGAACAAATGCCGAAACGCAAGCGGCCGGAAGGGTCATCCGTGCACCTCGTCCGCTGGTTCTTCCAGATCTTCCTCCACGGCGGTGTTCCTGCTGTTCGCGCGGGTGCCGCCGTGCCTCGCCCAGGCGGTGCAGGGCCGGGTGCTCCAGGTCCCCGCCGACACGCCGGTCACCGGCGCGCTCGTGGTGCTGGTGGACAGCGCTGGGCGGGATGTGGCGCGCGCCGCCACCAGCGCCTCCGGCGGGTACTCACTGGCCGCTGGGAGCGCGGGGCGCTACCGGATCGTCGTGCGCCAGATCGGATGGCAGGCCTGGACCTCGCCGCCGTTCGAGCTGGCGGCGGGCGCGCCCCACCCGCTGCTGCTTCGCATCGAGGCCGAGCCGTACGCGCTGCCCACCATTACCGTCGAGGCGCGCCGGCCACGCTGCGGCATCCGCCTCGGCGGGGACGCGGTCGTGAGCCGGCTGCTCGAGGTGGCGCAGACCGCGCTCGCCCTGGCGCAGACGACGGCGGATGACGGCACCATCGGGTTCTCCAGCGAGTGGTACCTCGCGCGCTATACGCCGGCGCTCGAGCTCGAGGACAGTGCCAGCGCGGGCGTGGGGCGGCCTCGCGAGCTGGCCCGTCCAGAGCGCGCTTCCCGATACCCTGGAGCGCTGGGGCTTCGTCCGGACCGACGGTCCCGGCCAGGGCTGGACCGATGTCGGGTCCGCACGGGGCCCGGTGTACTACGGGCTCGACGCGCGGGCGCTGTTCAGCGACTGGTTCCTCGCGTCGCATTGTTTCCGGGTCGAGGAGGACGAGGGCAGCGAGGTGCACGTCAGGTTCGAGCCGTCGCGACGGAAGAGACAGGTCGACGTCGCTGGGATGGTGGTGCTGGACCGGGCCTCGCTCGAGCTCCGGCGCATCGAGTTCGCGTACGTGAACCTGCCGCGGTGGGTCCCGCGGGAGCGGGCCGGCGGCGAGGTGCGCCTGCGCCGGCTCCGGAGCGGCGCCTGGGTGCCCTATGCCTGGCGGGTGCGCGCACCCGTGCCGCGCCTCGTGGCCGGGCGCGCGCAGCCAAAGCTGGACGCCTGGGTCGAGACCGGCGGCTGGGTGCGATCGGTGCGGGGACCGGCGGGACGGGTGGACAGCGCCATGACCCGGGAGGTGCTGGGCCGATGAGCCATGGCTGAGCCCATGCCCGGTCCACGGCGCGCGGTCGCGGCGCTGCTCGCGGCGGTCGGGTGGTTCGCGCTCGTGCTGCAGCTTGGCATCATGCTCCGGAATGCCGCCGCTGGCGGGACCAGCCTGCCCGCGGCGGCCGGATCCTTTCTCTCCTTCTTCACCGTTCTCAGCAACCTGCTCGTGGCCGCGGGTCTCACCGCCACGACCCTCCCGGGGCCGCCGCGGGCCCTCCGCCCGCTCATCGAGCCGCCCGGCGCGACGGCGCTTGCCGTGTACATCACGGTGGTCGGCGTCGTCTACAGCCTCGTCCTGCGACAACTCTGGCACCCGAGGGGCGCCCAGCTCGTGGCCGACATCCTCCTGCACGATGTCATGCCGCCGGCGTACGTGATCTACTGGCTGACGCTCGTGCCGAAGGGCCGGCTCCGTTGGCGGCATGTCTGGCCGTGGCTCGCGTTCCCGGTCGTCTACACGGTGGCGAGCCTCGTCCGGGGCGCGCTCAGCCACCTCTATCCCTATCCGTTCATCGATGTCGCCGCGCTGGGCTACCAGCGGGTGCTCGGCAACATGGCCCTGCTCTTCGCCGGCTTCCTGGTCCTGGCCCTGGTGTACGTCGCCATCGACCGGGTCATGCGACGGCGGTCCTGACGGCGCCTCGCGCACGGAGCGGTGCTAGCTTTCGCCCGAGCGATCACCGGCGGAGCGGAGCGACGTGACGACAGGCGCAGTCGAGACCGAACGGATCGGGGCCGAGCGGTGGATCATCCTGCTCGGCCTCATTACGGCGGCGATCATGGAGGTGCTCGACACCACGATCGTCAACGTGGCCCTGCCGCAGATGGCCGGCAACCTGGGCGCCACCCAGCAGGAGATCAGCTGGGTCAGCACCGGCTACATCCTGTCCAACGTCGTCGTGCTCCCGATGACCGCGTTCTTCACGGAGCGCTTCGGCCGGCGGCGGTACCTCACCGCCTCGATCATTCTGTTCGCCGTCGCCTCGTTCCTGTGCGGCACGTCGCACTCGCTCGAGGAGCTGGTGGTCTGGCGCATCGTCCAGGGCGCCGGCGGCGCGGCGCTGCTCTCCACCGCGCAGGCCACGATCCGCCAGATCTTCCCCCGCGAGCAGCAGGGCCTCGTCCAGTCGATCTTTCTCCTGGGCATCATCGTGGCGCCGACGCTCGGCCCCACGCTCGGCGGATGGATCACCGACAACTACAGCTGGAACTGGTGCTTCTTCATCAACGTCCCGATCGCGATCCTCTCGACGTTTCTCGTCACGACCTTCCTCAAGGACCCGCCCGGCCAGCGGCGCCGGACCGGCGGCGTGGACTGGCTCGGGATCACCCTCCTCACCGCCGGGCTCGGCGCGCTGCAGTACGTGCTCGAGGAGGGCAACGCGGACGACTGGTTCAACGACCCGTGGATCCTGCGCCTGTCGATCGTGGCGGGACTCTGCCTCCTGGCCATGCTCTGGTGGGAGCTCACGCCGAGGAACCCGCACCCGGTGGTCAACTTCCGAATCCTCAAGAATCGGCAGCTCGCGGCCTCGATCTTCCTGTTCGTGGCGCTCGGGTTCGGCCTCTACGGCGGCGTGTTCATCTTTCCGCTGTTCACCCAGAGCCTGCTGCACTTCACTCCCACCGAGACCGGGCTGGCGCTGCTGCCGGGCGGCCTGGCCACGGCGACGACGGCGCTCTCTGCGGGCGGTTGCTGACCGGTGCCCGCCCACTGGTGGACCCGCGGGTGCTGATCGCGATCGGCGTGGCGGTCTTCGTCGCCGCGATGTGGGATCTCGGCCATCTCACCACCGCCGCCGGCGAGCCCGATGTCCGGCTCGCGCTCATCATCCGCGGCGCGGGGCTCGGCTTTCTCTTCACGCCGATCAACAACGTGGCGTACGCGAGCCTCGAGCCGCACGAGGCGCAGCAGGCGGCCGGGCTCATCAACCTCGCTCGCCAGCTCGGGGGGTCGTTCGGCATCGCCATCCTGGCCACGTACATCACCGTCCACACGCAGATCCACCGGGTCGACCTGATCGCCAACGTCTATCCGGGCCAGCGGCTGGTGGATGAGCGGGTGCAGGCGTTGACGGCCAACCTGATCCGCCACGGGTACGGCCCCGACGCCGCTCACCGTGGTGCGATCGCGCTGCTCGATCAGCAGGTGATGCGGGAGGCCTCCATGCTCAGCTATAACGACGCCTGGATGCTGCTGCTCCTGAGCTTCCTCGTCGTCGCGCCGGCCATCCTCCTCCTCGGGAAGACCCGCGGCCGGGCCGGCGCGGCGGTCGACGCCCATTGAGCGAGACCGCGCCCCGCCGGGCCCGGCGACCCAACGTGAGCGCGGGTCTGCTGCTCTTCCGCCGCGGCGGGCTCGGCCTCCAGGTGTTCCTGGCGCATCCGGGCGGGCCGTTCTGGCGCGACCGGGACACCGGTGCCTGGACCATTCCCAAGGGCATCGTGAACGAGGGCGAGGAGCTGCTGGCGGCCGCCTGCCGGGAGTTCGAGGAGGAGACCGGCATCCACCCGCGCGAGCCGTTCATCCCCCTGGGCAGCGTGCGGCAGAAGGCCGGCAAGATCGTTCACGCCTGGGCCTGGGAGGGCGACGCCGAGCCGGCCGAGGTGACCAGCAACAGCGCGCGCATCGAGTGGCCGCCGGGCTCGGGCCGGTGGATCACGTACCCCGAGGTGGACCGGTGCGCATGGTTCGATCCGGCCGCGGCTCGGACCAGGATCAATCCGGCGCAGGCGGAGTTGATCGACCGGTTGGAGCAGCGGCTCTAGCCGTGGAGGATGAGAACTGAGATCAACGGCTGGGAGGAATGCGCGCCGGCGGGCCGGAGATCTCCGGCCCGCCGGCGTGTCGGTGTCAGGACGCGGGTATCTCGCGCACGGGATCCGAGGTCGGAAGCGCCTCGCCGATCGTGATCGCGGCCGCCGCATCGGGCGGGCAGGAGGGGTGGCCCCAGCCGCTCGGGCTGGCGCTCCGTCGGTGTCGAACACGATGTTGTCGGTGCCGCTCACCGGATCAACGCCGCCCGGGATGTAGTCCAGCACCAGGGCGTGGCGCACGCGCCAGGCGATCACGTGATCCGCGCAGGACGAGTCGCCGCTCACGCCGATGGCGCCGATCACGGCCCCGGTCGCGTCGTACAGCGCCAGGCCGCCGCCGAACACGTTCACCCCGCCGATCCGCTTGCCGAGCATGAAATCGCTCGTCGTCCCGTACTCGTCCGCATTGCCACCGTATGCCACATCGGTGTTGACCGGGTTGCTCTCCTGCAGGCCGAACAGGCTCCCGCCGGGTTGCACCGCGCTGTAGAGGTTCGCGGTCGACAGTGCCAGGCCGTCCAGGCTCAGGCTGTTGGCGGTGTTTGCCTTCTGCGCCGAGATGACGCGGGAGGCGGGCCACTGGGCGTCCTTCGCTCGCGTCCCGAGAACGCGACGACCCGGACGATCCCGCTCCGGTCCACCACCGTGGCCCACATGTCCAGGCCGAACCCGCCGTTGGCGTCGCCGACGGCAACGTCCGGCCAATACTCTGCACCGAATCGAGCACGAACTGCACCCGCGCGAACGTCGGCAGATTCGGACTCCCGTCCGGACCGACACTCCCACCGTTGTCCCCGTTGTCGTCGTCGCTGCACGCCGCGACGCCCAGCGTCAGGCCGCACAGCAGCGCCATGGCCGTGCGCCGGCCCCTGGTAAGGAAAGTTCCCATACGGTATCGCCCTTTCGTGAGTGATGGTGGAATGCGGGCGAAGGCCACCGCCCCGGCCCGCCCGTGCGCACCGACGCGGGCGGAACGTGTGGTGGCTCGGCGGTCGTGAGGCGTGGCGGAGGATGCCTCCAGCCGTGCTCGAGGACCCGTAGCTTTGCGTCACCGGCTTTCGCCGGTTATGCGTTTCACAGTGGGGCGGGAACGTCGAACGTAGGAATTTTCCGTGCGGGGGTCAAGCGGGCGGCGTCAGCGGGTGGGCAACTCGTCCATGCCGCAGTAGTTGAGGAACGCGACCAGCTCTTCCGCCTCCTGCGGCGTGGAGACCATGATCGTCGTCTGTCCGCGCTCCACGAGCGGGATGAAGTCCAGGCCGCCCCGGCCACGCTTCTTCAGCGGGCGGGTGGCGACCCGCCAGGGACCGTCCTGGAGCCGCTCGGCCGATGGGCCGCCCGACGACAGCACCTCGGTGACGAACCGGCGCAGCAGCGCCGAATCGCCCCGCTGGCGTCCGCGTGGCCGGCGCTGGTGGGTAATGAGCGCGGCCAGCTCCAGCTTGGCGCGCTGGCAGTAGGTCTGCGTTCCGAGTTCTTCCATTGATTGATGTCTCCTGTGGGAATCTCTTACAAAACGGCAATCGCGTCAACTCGGTGTGACGGCGGTCACGCGCCGGGAGAAACGCGTGCTGTCCGAACCAGATTGTCCGGAGAGAACGGAGCTCCACTGTGAGTTGGAACCCGGCATCGCTCATCCGTCGTTCTATAACATGGCAGGGGTCCACGATCGGACATCGTCGTTCTCGCGGGTTGAGGACGCGCACGGTACCGCCGATATTGAAGCAACACGGATGTTCCAGCAACGAGGATCGATGCGATGGTTGTGACCGTATTCCCCGGACCTCTCGTGATACACCACGCCTTCCTCGGCGACCTGACGCAGGCCCTCATGATCGGGCTGGCGGCCACGTGGATAGCACTGCTCTTCCACGAGTCGGGGCACGCGCTGGCGGCCGTCCTCGTGGGCGTCCGGATCTGGGGCATTCGCCTGGGGATCGGGCCGACCATCTGGCAGGGGCGGATCGGTGGCTGTCGTGTCAGTCTCGCCGTGTTCCCGTTTCTCGGCTCCGTGCAGCTGCTGGACGAGGACGCCAACGCGATCGGCTACCGCGACATCTTCGCCGGCCGCTGGCGCTTCGAATGGGGGCCCGAAGCGTGGCGCGCTCCCGATCATCTCCGCGGCCGGCGGGCTGAGCAATTTCGTCGGCTTGGTGCTGTTCGTCCTCTGCTGGGATGTCCTCGGCAGGCCGGCGCTGGGGACGCCTTCGGGCGACCTCATGCTCGTCGGCATGGCCTCGCAGGTCGCTGGCTATCTCAACCTGCTGCCGTGTTTCCGCTCCGACGGGATCCACCTGCTGGCGCATATCCGCGCGGCCAGGTTCCGCTTACAGCCTTCCGCGGCCCGATACGCCGGCGCGGGCGCTCATGCCCGCGCCGAGTTCTGCAGACGCGCCATCCCCTTCATTAACTATCGAGTGTGGGCTGCCCGTCGGTGTGGCGCGGCTGTTGCCGATCGTCCCCTGGGCTGGCCCTTCACGATCTTGCTAAGCCGATCAGTCGTAACGAGTTCATGACGACTCCGCCGCGCGGGGGCCAATTCACCTGGTCCCGCGCTTCGCGGGGCCGGTGCGGATCGCCGGACCGTTGACGTTCCGTGGCTATTCGTGAGTCTCCTCTTCCGGACGGACATGCATGGCCGCCGCTCGCCGCCTGATCCCCCTCATCCTGGCTCTGCTCGCCGCCTGTGGCGGCAGCGATCCGAGCGGACCGAGCACCGGCTCCCTGGCGCTGGCTGTCGTGGGACTGCCCGCCGGGACGCCCGCCGCCGTGACCGTGACCGGCCCCGGCGGGTATTCGCATCTCACCGAGGGCTCGGAGACGCTGTCCGGGCTCATGCCGGGGGCCTATACGGTCGCGGCCGAGCCCGTGAGCGGCAACGGGCAGAACTATCAGCCGGCCCAGAGCCTTCAGTCCGTCACGGTGGCGGAGGGCTCCACGGCCGCCACCGCGCAGATCACGTACGGTGCTACGGGTACCAGCCTCGGCGCTCACCATCTCGGGTCTTCCGCCGGGTACCGCCGGGTCGGTCACGGTCACGGGGCCGAACGGATACAATCGCTCGGTCACCGCCACGACCACTCTTTCGGGCCTCGAGGCCGGCGTGTACACGGTAGCGGCTCAGAGTGTATCGTCGGCGGGATCGCAATACGACC
Organism: uncultured Gemmatimonadales bacterium; assembly: GCA_963804125.1. GTDB lineage: Bacteria > Gemmatimonadota > Gemmatimonadetes > Gemmatimonadales > GWC2-71-9 > CAVVWJ01. The sequence goes on along the minus strand of CAWDPF010000007.1, from coordinate 303,384 downwards.
CGAGCCCCGGCACGCAGAACGTGAACGTCACCAGCGGCGCCGCGGCGTCGGCGAGCGTCGGCTATACGCCGGCGTCGGCCGCCGGGCTCAACCTTCGGATCGACGGGATGTACCTGACGCAGAGCGTCCAGACCTACGACGGCGAGGTGCCGCTGGTCAAGGATCGGGACGGGTTTCTGCGCGTCTTCGTGACCGCCACCCAGTCGAACCTCGCGGCGCCATCGGTCCGGGTGCGTTTCGCCGTCTCCGGTGTCCCGACCAAGGACACCATACTCGGCGCCAACGGCCTGTCGGTGCCGCTGTCGCCCAACGAGGGCAGCCTCAGCGCGTCGTGGAACATGCCGGTGCCGGGAGCGCTCATCCAGCCGAACCTGACGATCCTGGCCGAAGTGGATCCGGCCAACACCGTGGCCGAGACCAACGAGTCGGACAACCTCTTCCCGTCGGCGGGCACGCCGCTCGCGCTGGAGGTGCGCCCCACCTCGACCTTCGCCGTGCGCTTCGTGTCGATCCGGCAGACCGCCAACGGTCTTCAGGGAGACGTCACCAACACCAACAAGGCCACCTACCTCGGCGCCGCGATGCAGATGCATCCGCTGGCCGCGTACGACGCCGACGTGCGAGCGACGTCACTCAGCACCGACGCTCCCGCCGTGCAGGCCAGCAACAGCACCGCATGGACCCAGATCCTGAACGAGCTCAAGGCGGCGCGCACGAGCGATGGCAGCTCCCGATACTATTACGGCGTCGTCAAGCCGAGCTATTCGAGCGGCATTGCCGGCATCGGGTACGTAGGAGTGCCAGTGGCCATCGGCTGGGATAAGCCCGGCGCGGACCGCGTGGCCGCGCACGAGTGGGGCCACAACTGGGGCCGGCAGCACGCGCCGTGCGGACAAGCCGGCAACCCGGACCTGAACTATCCCTACGCCAACGGCGCCATCGGCGTCTACGGCTTCGACGTGGGGGCACGGATCATCAAGCCGCCGACCTACTCGGACCTCATGGGGTACTGCAACAACGAATGGATCAGCGACTACACCTATACTGGTGTGCTGGACTTCCGCGGCACCCACGCCGACGTCGAGAGTGCATTCGCCCAGGCCATGCAGCCGTGCCTGCTCGTCTGGGGGCGCATCGTGGACGGCCAGCCGGTGCTCGAGCCCGCCTTCCAGGTGGTCACCCGCCCCTCGCTGCCGGCGGCGCCGGGCCCGTACAGCGTCGAGGGCACGGCGGCGGATGGCTCGTCGATTTTCCGCGTCAGCTTCGCACCCGACCCGGTGGCCGATGATCCCGCCGCCGGCGCCCAGTTCGCCTTCGCGGTGCCCCTCCAGCCGGACCGAGCCGAGCGTCTTGTGGCCATGCACCTCGTAGAGCGCGGTCGCCGGATCGCGAGCGTGCGGGCGTCGGCTGGTGCCGCCGCCACCGCCCGGCGTGGAGGCCAGCCGGCTGGGCGGCGGCCGGGTGGGCCTCCGCTGGGACGCGTCGGCGCATCCGATGCTCATGGTGCGGGATCCGGTCACGGGCGAGGTGCTGTCGTTCGCGCGGGGTGGGCGGAGCGAGATCGTCACCGATCGGGCGGAGCTGGACCTTCAGCTTTCCAGCGGCGTCCGCGGCCGCTCCATGCGCCTCGCCGTGCCAGGCGCGATGACGCATCCGCGCGCGTGGACGCGGGTGCTGATCGTGGCGGCTTCGGCCTCCTTCGCGGCCGCCTGCGCCCGGCCGGCGTCGCCCGGGCCTCGCGGCCGGACCTGCCGCGGACAGACGCGAGCCGACTCGGCGGTGCGCATCACGCTGGAGCGGGGCCCCTGCTTCGGGACCTGTCCCGTGTACTCGGTCACGCTGGACGGCTCGGGCGCGGTGCTGTTCGAGGGCCGGCGCTTCGTGGCGGACACGGGAATCTCGACCGGCAGCGTGCCGCGTGCGCGAATCGACAGCCTGGTGGCGGAGCTCACCGCCGGTGGGTACTTCGACTTCGCCGACCGCTACGTCGCCGGCGAGCCCGGCTGCGTCCAGTACGCGACTGACCTGCCCTCGGTGATCACCGAAGTCCGGGCCGGCGGCCGGAGCAAGCGGATCGAGCACGACCACGGCTGCATGGAGGCGCCCAAGGCGCTGACGGCGCTCGAGGGTCGCATCGACTCCGTGGCCGGCGTGGCGAGGTGGATCAGGCGTTAGCCGCCGGATCCAGCCGGTCCCGCACCGCATCCCCCAGCAGCGTCGCCGCCACCACCACGATCACCAGCGCCACTCCCGGAGCCGCCGCCACCCACGGCGCGTTGACCAGCGTGTCGCGCCCCGAGGCGATCAGATTGCCCCACGACGGCGTCGGTGGCTGCACGCCGAGCCCCAGAAAGGAGAGGCCCGCCTCGAGCAGGATCGCGTTGCCGAGGCCGAGGGCCGCGGCCACGATCACCGGCGTGAGGGCATTGGGCAGGATGTGCCGCACCAGGATCCGCGGCCCCGGCACGCCCAGCCCCACCGCGCTCTCCACGAAGGGCCGCCCCGCGAGGGCGCGCACCTCGGCGTAGACCAGCCGCGAGATCGGCATCCATCCCGTCACGCCCAGCACCAGGATCACCAGCCCCGCGCTCGGCCGCCACAGCGAGGCCAGGAGCAGGAGCAGCACCACCCGCGGCAGCGCGAGGGCGAAATCGGTGAAACCGAGCAGCGCCGTCCCGAGCCAGCCTCGCCAGAATCCCGCCGCCGCCCCGATGGCCACTCCGATGAGCACCGACAGGAGCACCGCGAGCGTGCCGACGCCGAGGGAGACGCGCGCGCCATAGACCAGGCGCGCCCACACGTCCCGTCCCAGCCGGTCGGTGCCGAGCAGGTGGAAGGCGCCCAGCGGATCGGTGGTCAAGCGGCGGCAGAAAGCGGGTCGCCACGATCTCGCGCTGGGCGATCGGGTCGCCGGCCAGCAGCGGCGCCAGCACGGCCGCGAGGGCGGCGAATGCCAGGATCGCGAGGCCGGCCACGGCCCGCCGGTCGGCGAGGAGCCGGCGCGCGTCGCCTCTCACCGCGCCCTCGGATCGACCCAGCGCACCAGCGCCTCGGCCAGCAGGTTGCCGAGCACGACGAGCAGCGCGCTCACCGCCGTCGCCGCCATGACGACCGGGTAGTCGCGCGCCTGGACCGCCTCGACCAGCACGCGGCCGACGCCCGGCCACGCGAAGATCGCCTCGATGAAGACCGCGCCGGAGAAGAGCGTGGGGAGCGAGAGGCCGAGCAGCGTCACGACCGGAACCAGCGCGTTCCGGAGCACGTGGTGCAGCGATGACGCGGGTCTCCGACAGGCCCTTGGCGCGCGCCACCGTCACCCACGGCGAGCCCGCCACGTCGAGCATCGCGCCTCGGACGAACCGCGCCGTGCCGCCGATGCCGACGAGCGTGAGGGTGGCGAGCGGGAGCACGAGATGTCGGAGCCGGTCGGCCAGGCGCGCGGCGGGCGGGAGGAAGTCGGCGTCGAAGCCGGCGGCGCCGAACGCGGGCAGCAGTCGGAGCCGGTAGGTGAAGATCATGACCAGCATCAGCCCGAGCCAGTAGCCCGGCAGCGCGAACAAGGTCACCGTCGCCACCGAGAGCACCGTGTCGAGCCGCCCTCCGCGCGCCGCCTGGACCACGCCCACGGCGATGCCGATCAGGTAGCTCAGCACCAGCGAGATGCCCACCAGCCGGACCGTGGCCGGCCACGCCTGCGCCAGCATCGTCCGCACCGGCCGCCCCGTCGCGATGCTGGTGCCCCAGTCGCCCCGGACGAACTGGCCGAGCCACGAGACGTACTGCTCGGCGACGGGGCGGTCGAGCCCGAGCGACCGGCGCTGGGCCGCGACCTGCTCGGCCGATGCGGCCGGGCCCACGAGCAGCAGGGCCGGATCGCCGGGCGCGAGGCGGAGCAGGGCGAACATCAGCGTCACGACCCCGAGCACGACACCGAGGCCGCTGAGCGCGCGGCGGGCCAGCGAGAGCATGGGTGCAATCTCCGCCGGTCCCGAGCCCCGCGCCAGCGGCTCTGGCCGCGGACGAAGGGGGTCCGATACCTTTCGCCGTGCCTCACCGCCTCCTCCTGCCGCTCGTCGTGCTCGTCGCGCTCGCCGGCTGCCAGCCGGCGGCGGCACGCCGCGGGGCCACCGTGCTGTTCGCCTCCGGCGCCGATCTCCAGAGCATGAACCCGCTCGTCACCCTGCATCCGCTCGCGCGGCAGGTGCAGCGCTACGTGCTGCTCACGACGCTCGCGCGCTACGACTCGGCGCTCGTGCCCGAGCCGTACCTGGCGCGAGCCTGGACGTGGTCGCCGGACCGGCGGACGCTGACGCTTCATCTGCAGTCGGGCGTGCCCTGGAACGACGGCGTTCCCACGACGTCGCGCGACGTGCGCTGGACGCTCGACGCAGCGCGGGACCCGGCGGTCGGCTACCCACGGGCGGCAGAGCTCGCCGGGCTCGAGCGGGTCGACGCACCGGACGACTCGACGGTGGTCCTGCGCTTCGCCGCGCCGCCGCCGCGCTTCCCCGATGTCCTCACCGATCTCGCCATTCTCCCGGCGCACCTGCTGGACACCGTGCCGCGCGACGGGCTCCGCCGGGCGGCCTGGAACGAGGCGCCGGTCGGCAACGGTCCGTTCCGCTTCGTGGCGCACGAGCCCAACCGCCGGTGGGTCTTCGCGGCCAACCCGGCATTTCCCCGCGCGCTGGGCGGGCCGCCGCGGCTCGAGCGCCTCATCATCGTCGTGGTCGACGAGCCGGCCACCAAGCTCGCCGCGCTCACGGCGGGCGAGCTCGACTTCGCGGGGATCCAGCCGGCGCATGCGAGCTACGTGGCCCGCGATCCGGCGCTCGCGGTCCTGAGCTATCCGCTGCTCCTCACCTACGCGATCGCATTCAACACTCGCCGGGCTCCCGTTCGACGACCTGAGCGCCCGGCGCCGGGTCGACGCGGCGATCGACCGGCGCGAGATCGTCGACGGCTATCTCTATGGCTACGGCACGCCGGCGCGAGCGCCGGTTCCGCCCGACGTCCCCGGCTATGTTCCTGTGGCTCCCGACCCGGGCATGCCCGTAGCCGGCGGGTCCGCCGCTCCGGTTCGAGCTGCTCACCGTCGGAAGCGGTGAGGCGCCGCTCGAGCAGATGGTGCAGGCGCGCCTCCGGGCGGCCGGGATCGCGGCGACGATCCGCCAGCTCGAGCTCGGCGCGTTCCTGGCGCGAGTGTACGGCCCGGCGCACGATTTCGACGCGGCCGTGCTCGGTGTCCCGGGCGATGCGGGCCTCGCGTACCTCGGCCCGCTCGCCGCGGTGGCGGGCCTCGCGGCGCCGCCGGATCCGGCTGCCGCCCAGCGGCTCTTTGCCGACTCGGTGCCGGTGGCCGTTCTCTATCATGCGCGCGGGCTTCAGGGGATGAACCGCCGGGTGCGCGGAGTGACCATGGATCTGAGAGGCGAGCTGCCGACGGTGCACGACTGGTGGGTGGCGCCGTGAGTGACGTGTATCGCGCGGCGGCGCCGGTGCGGCTCGATTTCGCCGGCGGATGGACCGACGTCCCGCCGTTCTCCGCGCGCGAAGGCGGCGTGGTCGTCTCCGCGGCGATCGGGCTCTATGCGCACGCGGAGGTCCGTCCCGGCGGCGTGGGGCTGCACCTGGTTGCCGAGGATCTGGGGGCGAGGCTCGACCTGCCCGACGAGGCGGCGCTGGCGCGCCCCAGCCAACTCGGGCTGCTCCAGGCGGGCCTGCGACTCCTGCCAATCGGTGCCGGCGCGCTCACCACCCGGTCGGAAGCGCCACCGGGCTCCGGTCTCGGCAGCTCGGGCGCGCTGGACGTCGCCCTCGTGGCCGCGCTGTCGGCCGCGCGGGGCGAGACCCGCGATGCGCGCGAGGTCGCCCAGCTTGCCTGCCGGCTCGAACGGATGGAGGCGGGAATTCCCGGCGGTAGCCAGGACCAGTTCACCGCCGCCTTCGGCGGCGTGCTGCGGATGCAGTTCCGCGACCCCGATGTCATCGTCGAGCCACTGGCGCTCGAGCCGGCGCTGCTCGACGAGCTCGAGCGACGCATCCTGCTGGTCTATACTGGCGCGTCTCACTTCTCGGGCACCACCATCAGCCGCGTCATGGCGGCGTACGAAGGCGGCGATCGCGCCGTGACGGCGGCGCTGCACGGCATGCGAGATGTCGCCGAGCGGATCGTCGAGGCGCTCAGGGCCGGCGACCTCGCCCGCATCGGCGCGCTGCTCGACCTCAACTGGCGACACCAGCAAACCCTCGATCCAGGGATGTGCACGCCGCTGATGGCCCGGATTGGCCAGGCGATGCGGGAGGCCGGCGCACTCGGCGGCAAGGCTGCGGGCTCGGGTGCCGGCGGCTCGATGTTCTTCCTCGGCCCCGACGACACCGCGGTCGCTGCGAGAGCCGCGCGCGCGCTCGGGGGGATCCTCCTGCCGGTGCAGTGGTCCGCCGAGGGAGTGCGGCCGTGCTGAGCGCCGGCGAGCTCGAGGCCAGGCGCGACCTGCTCGGCGGGTCGGCCGACCTCGCGGCTCTCGCGCGCCGGCTGGCGGAGGGCGCGGCGCCGCTCCTGGCTCGTGCGCCGGTCGTCCCGACGGCCAAGGCGCTGCTCTCCGCCGACGGCGGCATCTGTCCGGACGACGGCACCGTGCTGGCGTTCGATCCGTGGTCCCCGGCCGCGCACCGGTGTCCGCGCTGCGGCCGGACCCATACCGGCGAGCGCCACGACCGCGCCTGGGCGCGCTTCCAGCACCTCTGGCTCGCCGAGCGGATGGCGGCGCTGGCCGCGCTGGCCGCGCTCACGGGCCACGCGGCGGCGGCGGCCCGCGCGGGAGAGATGCTCTCGGCCTACGCCTCGTCGTACTTCGGCTTTCCCAACCGCGACAACGTGCTCGGTCCGAGCCGGCTCTTCTTCTCCACCTATCTCGAGTCGATCTGGGTGACGAACTACCTCGCGGCCGCCAGCCTGCTGCGGGAGAGCGGCGCACTGCCCGACGCGATCGCCGAAGGCGTGGGTGTCGTCGCCGAGGAGGCCGCCAACGTCATCGGCGAATTCGACGAGGGGTTCTCGAACCGGCAGACGTGGCACAACGCCGCGCTCGCCGCCATCGCGATCTGGTTCGAGGACGAGGAGCTGCTGACGCGCGCGGTGCAGGCGCCGACCGGCATGCTCGCCCACCTCGTGCGGGGCTTCGGCGAGGACGGCATGTGGTACGAGGGCGAGAATTACCACCTCTTCGCGCTCCGCGGCCAGCTCACGGCGATGGGCTGGGCCCGCCAGGCGGGCGTGGATCTGCTCGAGGACGAGCGCCTCGCCGCGCGGCTGGCCGCGGCCCTCAGGGCACCCGCTCTCTCCGCCCTGCCCGATCACACCTTTCCGGCCCGGAAGGACTCGCGGTTCGGGATATCGCTCGCGCATCCGATGTACCTGGAGCTGTGGGAGGTCGGGCTCGCGCGTCTGGGAAACGAGAGCGACCCGCTGTGGTCCTGGCTCCGCGAGCTCTACACGGTGCCCGCGCCCGAGGCCGGCAGCTTCGATTCCTATCTCCACGAGGCCGGCCGGCCGGCGCCATCCGGGCCGCGCACCCGCGCCGACCTGTCCTGGTGGGCGCTGCTCGAGATGGCCCCCTCGCTGCCCGAGTCGTCCGAGCCCTGGTCGCCCGGCCCCCTGCTGCTCGAGGAGCAGGGCCTCGCGATTCTGCGCGAAGGGTCGCGCTACGCGAGCCTGGAGTGCGGCAAGTTCGGCGGCGGCCATGGCCACCCCGACCGGCTCAGCCTGACCCTTCACGCCGACGGCCACCACTGGCTCGCCGATCCGGGCGCCGGGTCGTATGTGACGCCCGATCTGGCCTGGTACCGCTCGACCCTGGCCCACGATGCGCCCCGGCTCGACGGCCGCTCGCAGCTCCCCGGCGACGCGCGCTGCGACGCGTTCGATGTGCGCGACGGCTGGAGCTGGGCCCGTGGGCGCTTCGGCGACCTCGCGCGCACGCTCGTGGCCGGGACCTACCTGCTCGACGTGGTCGAGCTGAACGGTGTGGATGAACGGCTGCTGGAGTTGCCGTGGCATCCCGACGGCCGCGTCGAGGTGGTGACGCCGGGCGGCTGGGTGGCCGATCGGCTCGATGGCCCGTTCGTGGAACAGGCGGAGCGCTTCACCGGCAGCACCGGTAACGGCGTCCTCCTCCGGGTCCAGGCCGGCGACGGTGCGGTGTTGAGCCTCCACCTCCGCTTCGACGGCGAGTTGCTCCGCGCCTCGGGCTCGGCCGGCCCGGCGCCGCCGGCGCGCGCGCCCTTCTACCTGGTGCGAGCGAAAGGCCGCGCCGCCCGCGTCGTCGCCGTCCTCGAGAGCACTCGCGGCAGCCCCGCCGTTCGCGGGGTGTCGGTCGCCGGGGAGGTGATCGTCGTGGAGACGCCGGAAGGAAACGACCGGCACGCGGCCACGCCGGAGGGATGGGAGATCGAGACGACGGGCGGGACGGTGCGGCTCGGCGGGCTCCGCCGCATCGCGGCCGTCGTGAAGCCGCTCATCAATCCGGATAAGCCCGTGCGCGCCGAGGGTACGGCCCTGCATGTCGGCACGCCGCCGGCACTGGACGGGTCGCTCGACGGCTTCGACGCTTCCGCCGCGCTGACGCTGGACTATGAGGACCAGTATCGTCGGAGCGAGGAGCCGTACGGGGGCCCCGAGGAGTTCTCCGCGACCCTCCTCGCCAACTGGGACGACGCCGGGCTCTACTTCGGGCTCGACGTCGTAAAGGCCGAGACGATCGTGCGGCCCGATGACGCGCCACCGCTCCGCCTCGACAACGAGCCTGACGACATCCATGCCGACGGCGTGCAGCTGTACCTGCGCCCCGAAGCGGACGGCCCCGTCTACGGGTTCCTCGTGGCGCTCGCCGACGAGCACGGCGGCATCCGCGTCAGTCCCACCTCGGGCAGCGCGGCCGAGCCGGCCATGCTCACCGGCGCCTGGCAACCCACCGGCACCGGCTATTCGCTGTCGCTCCGGCGTGACGCTGCCGGAGTGGCATCCGCGCGGTGGCGACGTCCTCGGCTTCGACCTGCTCGTCAACGAGGCGCATCCCGGCAGGCTCCGGCGCGCGGGCCAGCTCGTCTGGAGCGGTGGCGGCGGGTGGGTCTATCTGCGGGGGGATCGGCAGGCGGCCGACGCCTTCGGCACGCTGGAGCTCGCGTGAGAGAGTCGGTCGCGGGATTCACCTCGACCGGCAGCAAGCGACCGGAGGCGCTTTTCGGCGGGCTCGCCGACGGCGTGCCGAGCGCGATGGTCCGTTCCTCCGGCTGCCGCGTGTGGGACGCGGAAGGCCGCGAGTACCTCGATCTCGTCATGGCGCTCGGCGCCGTCGCGCTCGGGTACGGACATCCCGCGGTGACCGAGGCCGCCGTGCGTGCGGTGCGGGATGGGGTCGTCGGCCCGCTGCCGCCGGTCCTGGAGGAGGAGCTGGCCGCGGAGCTCGCGCGCCGGATCCCCTGGGTGGAGCAGACGCGCTTCCTCAAGACCGGAGCCGAGGCGATGGCCGCGGCGGTGCGCCTGGCGCGCGCCGTTACAGGGCGGGAGGTCGTGCTCGGCTGCGGTTACCACGGCTGGCTCGACTGGTGCCAGGGCCGCACGATCGTGGGCGTGCCCGCCGGCACCCGCGCGCTCTACGGCGAGCTGCCGTTCAACGACGCGGAACGCACCCGGGAGCTCATCCGCCGCGCGGGTGACACGCTGGCCGCGGTGGTGTTCGAGCCGGTCATCCTCGCGCCGCCGGACCCCGAATGGCTCGCCGTGCTGCGCGAGGAGACGACGCGGGCGGGCGCGCTGCTGATCGCGGACGAGATCAAGACCGTCGGACGGCTGGCACCGGGGGGCGGCTGCGAGCGCTTCGGCATCCGGCCCGATCTCGTGGTGATGGCGAAGGCGATCGCCAACGGCTTCCCGCTCGCCGCCGTCGGCGGTGGCGCGGAGGTGATGCGGGCGGTGGGACGGACCTGGATCAGCTCGACCCTCGCCACCGAGTGGGTGTCGCTGGCCGCGGCGCGCGCGACGCTCGGCGTCATGGCGGCCGAGAATGTTCCGGCACACCTCGCCCGGGTCGGCGCGCGGCTGCTGGCCGGGTTTCGCGACCTCGCGGTGCGCTATCCGCGTGCCGTGCGCGGGGTGGCGGGCCTGCCGGAGATGTGCTGCCTCCAGTTCCACGACGAGGCGGCCGGCGCCGCGCTCGCGGTCGCGGCGGCGCGGCGCGGGCTCCTCTTCAAGCGGTCGGCCTACAACTTCGTCTCCCTCGCGCACGACGACGCGGCGATCGACCGAGCGCTCGCGGTCCTGGGGGAGGCGCTCGAGGAGGTCGCCGCGTAGGCCGGCCGCTGTCGCGCCCGAGCGGTGACGGTGATCTGCGGAGACGACCGTCGTTAACTTCCCGAAACGGCCCGGTCCCTCCATCCCGGCCGGTGCCCGCGTCAACGCACCACGCACCACGGAGGTCCCATGTCCCCGAGAAAACAGACCGTCGACCAGCAGGACGACGTCGACGATGAGGATGGCACCGTCGAAGAGGAGTCCCGGCGGCAGACCGATCTGAAGCTCCATCGCCGCCGCGCCGATGAAGTCGCGCTGGGCGGCACGTCCGTGCCGGACCAGGAGGAGAACGCGGACGATCGGGAGGAGAGGTAGCCGCGCGTGCTCATCGACGTGCACGCGCACTTCCTGCACGACCGCACCCCGCGCGCCGACTGGCAGGCCCGGAACGCCAGCCGGCTGCGCGCGGGCGAGCGCGTGGGCATCACCATCCACGTCGCCTCCATCCTCGGGAGCTGGGGGCTGACCTCGCCGACGTATTTTCCGTCCCTTCCCGATCTGCGCTACGCCAACGACTTCGCTGCTCGCCCTCCAGCGCCAGCACCCGGCGCGGATCCGCGGGTACGTCACCGTCAATCCGAACTACGCCGATGAGGCGCTCGCCGAGATCCGGCGCTGCCTCGATGCCGGGATGATCGGCATCAAGCTGGCCGCCAGCCGTCGCGCCGATGATCCGTTGCTCGATCCCATCTGCCGCCTGGCGGCCGACCGCGGCGTGCCGATCCTGCACCACGTCTGGCAGCACCGGCGCCGGGACTACGCCGGGCAGGAGGCGTCGGACGCCCGGGAGCTCGGCCGGCTCGCCGCTCGCCATCCGGGGGCGCGCTTCCTCCTGGCCCACATCGGCGGCGGCGGCGACTGGCTGCACTCCCTGCACGACCTGCGCGGCCTGCCGAACGTGTTCGTCGATCTCTCCGGCAGCGGCGTGGACGGCGGCATGCTCGAGGCCTGCCTCGACGCCGTCGGCGTCGAGCGGTTGCTGTGGGGCTGCGACCTGACGATCGAGACCGGCTGGGCCAAGCTCCGCTACCTCGAGCACCTGCTCTCGCCCGCCGAGCTCGAGCTGGTCCGCTGGCGGAACGCCGCCGGCGTTTTCCCCTCCGGCGCCTTTCCCGCCGACTGATGCGCATCGACGTCAACGCGTTCGTGGGCGCGTATCCCTTCCGCCGCGTGCCGGGCACCTCGCCGGAGGCGCTCCTCGCCGCCATGGACCGGACCGGTCTCGACGAGGCGTGGGTGACGCATCTCCCCGGCGTCTTCTGGCGCGATCCGACCGAGGGCAACGCCTGGCTGCTGGAGCTCGCGAGGCCGCTACCCGCGGCTCCGTCCGGTGCCGGCCGTGCACCCCGGCCTCGCCGACTGGCCCGCGACGCTCCGGCGCGCGGCGGACGCCGGCGCACCGGCGGTCCGCGCCGATCCCACGTTTTACGGCATCGATCCGGCCGGCGCCGCCATGCGCGCGCTCACGGCGGCCTGCGGCGAGGCCGGCATGCCGCTGAGCCTGGCGGTCCGGTTCGAGGACGGGCGGCAGCGGCATCCGAACGATCACGCATCCGAGCTGCCGGCGGCCGCGGTGCGCGCGCTGATCCGCAGCGACCCGCGCGTTCGCCTGCTCGTCACCCACGCCGACCGGCCCTTCATCGAGGAGGTCCACTTCGGCTCGACGCCGGACGAGGCCGGCCGCCTCTGGTGGGACATCTGCTGGATCTGGGGTCCGCCCGAAGACCACCTGCAGGCGTTGCTCGGGACCATCGGCGCCGCCCGCTTCGTGGTCGGCACCGGGCAGCCGCTCCGGATTCCCGAGAACGCCGGCGCCAAGCTCGACCTGCTCGACTGCTCCGCGGCGGACCGCGCGGCGATCGAGGGAGGCAATGCGGGGGCCTTGCGCGCGCGATGACCGAACACACGGCCGGCCTCGCCGAACGGCTCGCGTGGGGGCTGGTCCCCGCCGTGCCCGTCCCGTTCCGTGGCACGGAGCTCGATGCCGCGGCGCAGCGGGAATACGCGCGGTGGATGGCGGCCCAACCGGTCGCGGGCGTGGCCGTCTGGGCCCATACGGGGCGAGGGCCGCACCTGTCGGCCGAGCAACGGCGGGAGGTGCTCGAGACCTGGCGCGAGGCGCTGCCGGAGCGCGTGATCGTGGCGGGCGCGCGCGACATCACCATGGCCATCGAAGCGCGCCGCGGCCACGCGGACGCCCTGCTCGCCTTTCCCACCTCCGCCGATCCGGTCGCCCACCACGCGCGGCTCAGCCGGGAGCTTCCCGTCATCGCCTTCTGGCTGTACGAGGCGGCGGGTGGAGTGGCCTACGACGACGCCACGCTGCACGCGATCCTGGATCTTCCCGGCGTGCTCGGCATCAAGGTGGCCACGCTCGACTCGGTCATGACGTTCCAGCGGCTGGCCGCCGTCGTGCAAAGCCACCCCGACAAGCTCCTGATCACCGGCGAGGACCGCTTCCTCGGCTACTCGCTCATGCTGGGCGCCCGCGCCGCGCTGGTCGGCATGGGCGCGGCACTTCCCGATCTGCAGGCCGGCCTGCTGCGCGCGTGCGCCGAGGCGCGACTGGCCCGCCTTTCACGCTGCGCTCCGCACTCTGCGACCGGCTCGCGATGGCCACGTTCACGCCGCCGATGGAGGGCTACGTGCGCCGGATGCTCTGGGCCGCCGCCGCCGACGGGGCGCTGCCGGCGGACGCGTGCGACGATCCCTGGGGGCCGCCGCTCCCGCCGGACGAGCGCGCCGGCGTCGAGCGCGTGGTGCGCGAGGTCCGAGAGCACGATGCCCGACCGGCTCACGCGTGATTTCGAGCAGTTCGGGAGCGGCCTCCCCCGTGAGCCGGCCACGCATATTCGCGAAGCGTACGGGATCGACCTGACGGCGCGGTATCTCGGCATCCCGATCCCGCATCCGATCGGGAAAGGGTCCGGCCAGCTTTCGCTGAACGCCGATCAGCTCGAGGCCGACCGTGCCGCCGGCCTGGCCTTCGTGATCCTCAAGACGGTGATCGCCGAGGACCCGGCCGGCGAGCGCACGATGGGTGCCTGGGCCGTGCACGAGACGAAGATGCGCGTCGAGCGGCGGCGGGCCGGCGACGGGCGCGAGGGATGGACCGTCACCTGGAAGGGCAGGGGATGGGACCGGTCGTTCGACGACTACCTCGCCCTGGTCCGTCTCGCCGGCGATCTCACCCGGGCGGGAGAGCTGCTCGCCGTGCCCTCGGTCAAGTATCACCTCCCCCGGCTCGACGAGCCCTTTCGCGACGCGGAGTACCGGCACACCACCGGGCGGCTGGCGGAGGCCTGGGGCGCGGGCGCGCTGCCGATCGAGAAGGACTTCTCGCCGACGCTCGCCGGCGACGCGCTCGCCGACGAGCGCGTCCGCATCCTCCGCTGGCTGCGCGAGGTGCCCGGCCGGATCCGGGGCGCCGCCGGCGCGGCCCCGATCCGGCTCGCGCTCAAGCTCATGAACGCGCGTTTCGACGATGCCTTTCAGCTCGAGATGATGGCCGCCGCGTCTGCGGCCGACGCGCTGGTGTGCTTCAATCGGTTGTGGGACGACGCGGCGCGGGTGGCGTACGGCGGCTGGGACCTGAGCGAGCGGAACCTGCGCGTGCTGCGCGCGGCACGCGCCGCGCCGGTTGGCGAGCGCCGGCGACCCCGCGCTCGTGGGAACCGGGAACGTGTGCTCCGGCCGCCTGATCCTCGACTACGCCCGCGCCGGCTGCGAAAGCGTCGCGTTGCACACGTACTTCCAGCTGCCGCTCCGTGAGTACGCCGCCACCGCCGGCTCCCGCTCCGAGCGCGCGCTGCACGCGCTGCTCTTTCATCCCGTGGACGGCCTGGTGGCGGGGATGCTGGAGCTGGAGCGCGCGGGCGTGCTGCACCGGCGGGGCGGAGAGCTGCGGTTTCTCGATCTGTGCTCCAGGGAGTCGTGATGCCGCGCCTGACCCGCATCGAGCTCCACGAGCTCGCCCTCCCGCTGAGCGAGCCGTTCATCATCTCCGGCGGCACGATGACCGTCCGCCGCTCGCTCGTCGTCGTGCTCCACGACGAGGCCGGCCACGTCGGCTACGGCGAATCCCCGCCGTTCGAGCTGCCGTTCTATTCCGAGGAGACGCTCGGCTCCGCGCGCCAGCTGCTCGAGCAGGTGCTGATTCCCCGCCTCGTCGATCGTGAAGTGAGCGGTCCCGAGGAGGTCGACGCGCTCCTCCAGCACGGCGTCCGCGGCAATCCCTTCGCCCGGGCGGCGCTCGAGACCGCGGCCTGGGACCTCGAAGCCCACCGCCGGGGCACCGGCATCGCCGCGCTGCTCGGCGAGCGGTTGGGCCTCACGCCCTCGGCCTCGATTCCCTGCGGCGTCGCGCTCGGCATCCCGCCCGACCGCTCGCTGACCACGCTCCGGCGCTGGGTCGACGACGCGCTGCCCCACGGCTACCGCCGGGTGAAGATCAAGGTGGCCCCCGGCTGGGACACGGAGCCGGTGCGCGCCGTCCGCCAGGCGCTCGAGGGCACCGGCGTGCCGCTCACCGTCGACGCCAATGGCGGCTACGAGTGGCCCGAGCACGAGGCGAGCCTCCGCGCGCTCGACGACGCCGGGCTGCTCTACATCGAGCAGCCGCTCGCCCCCGACGAGCTGCTGGGCCACGTCCGCCTGTCGCAGACGCTCCGGACGCCCGTCTGCGTCGACGAGACGCTGTCCGGCGCCCGCGCCGGGCGACAGCTGCTCGAGCTCGACGGTCCACGGGTCTGGAACGTGAAGGTGCACCGCATGGGCGGGCTCACCGAGGTCTGCCGCGTCGTCCGCCTCGGGCGTGAGGGTGGCGTCCGGCTCTGGGCGGGCACGATGCCCGAGTCCGGCCTCGGCTCGCAGGCGGCGCTCGCGGCCGCGGCGTTGCCGGGCTTCGTCCATCCCTCCGACCTCGAGCCGAGTACCCGGTGGTTCGGCCCGGGGGTGGACGTCATCGAGCTCCGGATGGCGCCCGACGGCACGATGGGCGTACCGGCCAGCGCCATCGCCCACCGCCTGGACGAGGCGCTGTTCCGCCGCGCGACTCGACGGTTACATTAGGAACACATGGTCGAATACGCGCTCCTCCTCGCCAGCACGTCGTTCGGAGGCCTCGCCGCGAAGTTCGAAGTCTGGGCGTCGGACGTGAACTGGCACGCCCTGGGCTACGCGCTTTTCGCGCTGGTGGCGCTTCGGATCGCCTTCTGGGCCTTCCGCTCCTCGGAATACTGAGGCGCGGGCCGTGGCCGGCCTGGTCATCCACCTCATCCCGCACACCCACTGGGATCGGGAGTGGTACCTGCCGCGCGCCGCCTTCGTTGCCCGCCTCGTTCCCGCCATCGACGACCTCCTCACCCGCCTCGAGACCGACCCCGACTTCCGCAGCTTCTTCCTCGATGGCCAGACCGTGCTGCTCGAGGACTATCTGCGCGTCCGCCCGGACCAGCGCGTCCGCGTCGCCGCCCTGGTCCGCGCCGGCCGCCTCGAGATCGGTCCCTGGTACGTCCTGGCCGACGAGCTCGTTCCCTCGGGCGAGAGCCTCGTGCGGAACCTGCTCCTCGGCCGCGCCGACGCCGAGCGCCTGGGCGGGCGGTCGGACGTCTTCTACTCCCCCGATGCGTTCGGGCATCCGGCGATCTGGCCCGCGCTCGCCGCCGAGTTCGACATGGCCGGCGGCGTGCTCTGGCGGGGGCTCGGGGGCGAGCCGGGCCAGGAGGGCGACAGCTATCGCTGGCACGCGCCCGACGGCCGCGCGATCCTGCTGCACCACCTGCCGCCCGACGGCTACGAGGCCGGGTCGGGGCTCGTGGCCGATCCGGCGCGGCTCGCCGATGAATGGGCGCGGCTCCGTGCGGTTCTGGTGGGCCGCGCCGCCACGCCGCACCTCGCGGTGACGATCGGCGCCGACCATCACGCCGCGCCGGTGGCGATCGGGCGTGTGCGCGAGCTGCTCGCGGCGCTCGAGCCCGAGGCCGACGTGCGCGTCTCGCGGCTGGACGAGTTTCTCCGCGCGGCGGCCGCCGCGGCCGATGGCGCTCCCGGCGCTGCACGGCGAGCTCCGCTGGTCCTACGGCTACACCTGGACGCTGCAGGGCGTGCACGCCACCCGGGCACCGCTCAAGCGTCGGCACGCGGAGGCCGAGCTGCGGCTCGAGCGCGTGGCCGAGCCGCTGGCCGCGCTGGCCGGCGCCCGCGGGCTCGGCGACCGGCGCCCGCTGCTCGACGAGACCTGGCGCGCGCTGGTGCGGTCCCAGTTTCACGACTCGATCGGCGGCTGCACCTCGGACTCGGTCGCGCGGCGGGTGGCGGGCCGGCTCGACGACGTCATGCAGGCGGCCGGCGAGATCGCCCGCGCGAGTCTCGACGCCCTGATAGGCAACGATCCCGATGAAGCGCGAGACCATCCCGAGCGCACGGCCCCGCGGCTGGTGCTCTGGAATCCGGTCGCGCGCCCGCGCGCGGGGAGCGTGGTCGTCGCGGACCTGACCTGGTTTCGCCGCGACGTGCTCGTCGGCCCGCCGGGCGCGCGGGCGCCGCGCGACGGCGGTGGCGCCCGCGAGGTCGCGCTCGCCGGGACGGACGGACCGCTCGGGGTGCAGGCGCTGGGCGGCGGCCGCGGGCACGAGCGCCTGGACGCCCCGCGGCATTATCCCGATCAGGACGAGGTCGACGTCACCCGCATCGCCTTTCGCGCTCCGGCGCTCGGCGGGCTCGGCTTCGCCGTGCTCGAGCCGGTGGATCGGAGCCGGGCCCCACAGGAATCCGGCGTGCGGGCCGGGGCGCGCAGCCTCGACAACGGGCTCGTGGCGCTGACCGTGGGCCGCGACGGTACCGTCACCCTGGCCGATCGCCGCACCGGCCTGCTGTATCCCGCGCTCCTCGGCCTCGAGTCCTCCGGCGACATCGGCGACACCTATACCTACGCGCCGCCGGTGCGTGACCGCGTTCGCCGCGTGCGGGGGCCGGCCTCCGTTCGTGTGCTCGCCCGCGGGCCGCTCGTCGCCACGCTCGAGGTCCGGAGCACCCTGCCGTGCGGATCCGGCCAGGTGGCCGCGCGATTGCTGCTGACGCTGCACGCCCATAGCGCAGCGCTCCGCTGCACGGCCGAGCTCGACAACCGCGCCACCGACCATCGGCTCCGCCTGCGCGTGCCGAGCGGGGTTCCGGGCGTGCCGGCGGTGGCCGGCGGGCCGTTCGGGCCGGTGACTCGGCCGGCGGCCGGTCGCGGAGGCGGCCCGCTATCCGCGCGAGACCCCGGTGACGACCGCGCCGGCGCAGCGCTATGTCGCCGTGGCCTCGGGGACTCGGGGGCTGGCGCTGCTGGCGCCCGGTTTCTTCGAGTACGAGCTCGCGGCCGACGGCGACCTCCGGATGACCCTGCTCCGCTGCGTGGGCCACCTGTCCCGCGCCGATCTGTCCACCCGCCCCGGCCACGCGGGATGGCCCACGCCGACGCCCGAGGCCCAGTGTCCCGGTGTGGACCGCTTCCAGCTCGCCGTGGTGCCGGTCGGCGCCGCCGATCTCCAGGCAGGAAGCGCCCTGCCGGAGCTGTGGGAAGACGTGTTCCTTCCCCCCCGGGCGCTCTGGCTCCGCCAGGCGACGCCCCTTCGGACGCCCGACCTGGATGTTCGCGCTCGAGGGCGGCGGCCTCGTCCTCTCGGCGGTCAAGCCGGGTGCCGCCGGCGGGCTGGTGTTGCGCTGCTACAACGCGGGGACGGAGCCGGTGGAGGGTCGCTGGCGGCTCGGATGGGCCGCGGCTGCGCGCCGAGCTGCGTGCGGGCCGACGAACGGGGCGGCCGGGCGCTCGCTCTGGCCGACGGTGGTCGCTCGATCCCGTTCCACGCCGGCCCCAGGGCGATCGTGACGGTCCTGGTCGACGGCCCGCCGTAGGCCCGTCGAGGCGACGCCGCGCCGCCGAGCGAGCGGCGCCCTGTCCCGCGGCGTCCTGAGCCGCTAAGTTGCCGCATGCACGAATATCCATCGCTCCCGTGCTATCCCTGTCCCCATCTGTCGTCCTGCTGCGCCTACGGCGTCACCCTCAGTGACGACGAGGCGGCCGCCATCACGCGCGTCCATGGCGGGTCGGTCGTGTACCGGACGCGCTGGGGCGAATGGCGCACGCGCATCCGGAACCGGCGTTGCGTGTTTCTCAAGGACAATGTCTGCACCATTCACGCGGAGCCGTACTATCCCGCCGTCTGCCGCGGCTTCCCGTGGACCGACGCGGAGACCGGCGGCCCCTACGAGTACGACCGCACGATCTGTCCCGAGTTCCTCGCCCGGCCGGAGCTGGTACAGCTCGGCCTGCCCGACAGGCCCGGCCATTCACATGAACGGTGACACGTGAGCCCCACCCGCCCCGTCTTCCTACTCTCACTCCTCTTCACTCCACTGGCGATGACCGCACCCGCCGCCGCGCAGGCCCCCGATGCCGCGCTCGCCCATGCCCGCGCGCTGCTGCGGTCCACGCCGCTCATCGACGGCCACAACGACCTGCCGTGGGAGATCCGCCGCGCCGAGGGCCATCCCCGCGACGTGGCCGCCTACGATCTCCGCGCGCCGTCGCCCAAGCACACCGATCTCGCCCGGCTCGAGCGGGGACAGGTGGCGGCCCAGTTCTGGTCGATCTACATCGACGGCGAGATGAAGGACAGCGGCTACGCGCGGGTGCAGCTCGAGCAGTTCGACATCGCCCGCCGGATGATCGCGCGCTACCCTGACCGGCTCGCGCTGGCGCTCACGGCGGACGACATCGAGCGCAGCGTGAAGCGCGGCCGGCTCGCCTCCCTCCTCGGCATGGAAGGCGGACACGCCATCGAGAACTCGCTCGGCGCCCTCCGGTCCTACTACGCGCTCGGCGCCCGCTACATGACGCTCACCCACAACGTGACGCTCGACTGGGCCGACGCGGCGCTCGACAGCGCCCGGCACCAGGGGCTCACCGAGTTCGGCCGCGAGGTCGTCCGCGAGATGAACCGGCTGGGGATGCTGGTCGACCTCTCCCACGTCTCGCCGGCCGTCATGAGCCAGGCGCTCGACGTGAGCGAGGCCCCGGTCATCTTCTCGCACTCGGCGGCCCGCGCGCTCGTGGACCATCCGCGCAACGTCCCCGACTCCATCCTCGCCCGCCTGCCGAAGAACGGCGGGGTCGTCATGGTGACGTTCGTGCCGCAGTTCGTCTCGACCGAGTTCAAGGTCTGGGAGGATTCGGCCGATTCGGAACGGAAGGCGCTCCGGGCGGCGGTGCCCGACAGCGTCGAGCGGCACCGGCAGATGGACGCGTGGGAGGCGGCCCACCCGGCGCCCAGCGCGACGCTGGCGCAGGTGGCCGATCACATCGAGCACGTGCGCCAGGTGGCGGGTGTGGATCACGTCGGCATCGGCAGCGACTTCGACGGAATCGACTACGTGCCCGTGGGCCTCGAGGACGTGTCGAAGTTTCCGGACCTTTTCGCCGAGCTCATCCGCCGCGGCTGGAGCGACGCGGACCTGAAGAAGCTCGCCGGGCAGAACCTGCTGCGGGCGCTGCGTCAGGCGGAGCGGACCGCCGCGCGGCTGCAGCGCGAGCGCGAGCCGTCCACGCGCACCATCGAGCAGCTCGACGGCGCGCACCCTGCGACCTGAGTCGACGACGTCATCATGACCCCGCCCCACCTCCCCGCCGCCCAACCACCAGAAACGCGAACGCCACCGCCATTCCCGCGAACAGAAACCACTGCACCGCGTAGCTCAGGTGCGGCCCGTCGTCCATCGGCGGCAGCTCCTCCCGCCGGGGAAACCGGGGCAGCGTGCTGTCCGGGCTCTGCTTGATGTAGACCGGCAGCACCGCGTAGGGCAGCCGCCGGCGCAGCGCCGCCAGGTCCAGTCGCCGCCATGTCGCTCGCCCGCCGTGCTCGATCGGCTCGCCCGGGCCCGCCGGCACTGGCAGCCCGATGCCGCGCACCGTCTGCTCGCCCGGCTCCTCCGACCCGCGCAGATCTACCGTGACCGCGTCCGGCGCCGGGAGAAATCCCCGGGCCACCAGCACCGCCGGCCCGCTGTCCGCCAGCAGCAGCGGCGTGACGATCCGGACGCCCGGCACGCCCTGGAGCACGTCGCCCCGGATGATGATCTCATGCGCGTGGTCGTACCGCCCGCGCGCCACGATGCGGCGCTCGGCCAGCCCGGCCACATCCGCCGGCACGGGCGGCAGCGTGGCCGGCGGCGCGGCCCGCGCCGCCGCGATCCGCACGTTCGCCGCGCGGCGCTCGTGCAGGCGGCTGAGCTGCCAGACGCCGAGGCGGGCGAAGCCGGCCGCGGTCAGAAGCAGCAGGGCCATCACGAGGCGGCGAGTGGTCGGTGACATCGCTGTCTGAGGACGAGGACGGGGCAGGCCGGCCGGAGCGCGGAGCCGATTCGCTAAGCGCCGCTGGAGCAATCGGATGTCGGAGGGTGCCGCCGCGGTCCGTCTCTTGCCCCGCGCCAGAGTCACATTCCCGGACGACCGCAACTTAACGACGGCGAGGTGGAACATGAGGACCATTCGGCGTGGCGTCATGGCCGCCGCCGCGATCCTGCTCCTCGGCGGCGCGGCCGCCGCGCAGGATGCGCCGCGCGGCCTGGTGGAGGTCCGCGACCGCGGGCGGCACGGCTTCTGGGGCGCGCTCGGCGTAGGTGCCGGCGGCGAGGCGTTCGACCTGCGCGACGGCGCCGGATACAGCGGCGACCTCTACCGGCCGACCATCTCCGTCCGCCTCGGCGGCACGCCGAGCCAGTACCTGCGCCTCGGCGGCGAGATCCAGGGCTGGATCGACGATCAGGGCGACCGCACCGAGTCGCTCACCAGCATCCTCTTCATCGGGCAATTCTATCCCGCGCCGGTCACCGGGCTCTACCTCAAGGGCGGCCTCGGGCTGGGCCGGAGCGAGGTCGATTTCGACGACGGGTTCGGCCTTGGCGATACCGGCTTCGCGGGCCTGGTGGGCGCGGGCTGGGAGGTTCGGGTCGGTCGCCGGCTGTACCTGAACCCGGCGATCGATCTCATCCAGCACCGCTACACCGGGCGCGGCGGCGACCGGTATCGGGAGCGGATCGTGAACTTCGGGATCGGCGTCCTCTTCCAGTCGGGACGCTGAGGACGTATCGTAAATGGGACTGGACCCAGTCCCCGAAGGTGATGCTATGAAAAGAATTGCACTGTCGTGGCACGTGCCCGTGCCCGCCGTGATGCTGGTCCTGGTGGGCTGTGGTGCGGACCTGACCCTGCCCGGAACGCCCGCCCCCGGCCTCGCGGTCGCGGTAGTGCAGGGCGACGGCCAGGTCGGGACCGTTGGCCGGGAGTTGCCGACGCCGGTCGTCGTCGAGGTCAAGACCGATGCCGGTCAGGCCATGCCCGGCCGGCGGGTGGCCTTCGTGGTCGCCCAGGGTGCCGGCGCCGGCTTCGATCCCGATACGGCCCTCACCAACTCCCAGGGACAGGCGGAGACCCGCTGGGTGCTTGGCACGGCCGTCGGCGTCTACACGGCCGAGGCCCGCCTGGTGCCCGACGGCGAGTCCGCTCTCGCCGATTGCCCCCTTGCAGGCCACCGCCGATCCCGACGACCCCGACACCGTCCGCGCCACCGGTCCCACCATCCAGCCCGGCCAACGGGGCGAGCCGCTGCCGGAGCCCCTGGTCGTCCTGACCGTGGATCGGTTCGGTAACCCGGTGGCCGGGGCCGAGGTCACGGTGGGAGACGTCGTCCGGCAGCGGCGAGCTGAGCGCCGAAACCACCGTCACGGGGCCCGACGGCACGACCAGCGTGATCTGGACGCTGGGAAACCGGGTCGGAGTGCAGCGGGCGACGGCCAAAGTCGAGCACGCGGACGGATCCCCGGTGACGTTCACCGCCACGGTCCTGTTCTGATCCAAGCTGTTGTTGCAGGCACGCCACACCAAGTGGCAGCCAGTAAATGATACTGTAGGCGGGTCATGGGGTTGCCTCCCGTGGCCCCCCTCCCCTCCAGGCACGCATCCTGCTTTCCAAGACGGCCTGACGGCGGCGGACACCCCTCAAAACGACTCGACCAACATTGACCTCGACTCGGCGACGTTACGCGTCCCTGATCGCGTTCGGTCTCTCCACCATCCTCGCGGCCTGCGGCGGGGACGGCATCGTGCTGCCCGACGAATCGCGGCCCGCGAAGATCGAAATCTTTGACGGCAATGGGCAGTCTGCGCCCGCTGGCGCGACGCTCAGCCAAGCCGATCGTGGTCAAGGTGACCGATGCGCTCGCTCGGCCGGTCGTGGGGCAGGCGGTCGTGTTCGCGATCGATGCGGGTGGCGGGCAGGTGTCGCCTGGCCAGCGCTCAGACCGGGGATGACGGTCTGGCGTCGGCGACCTGGACCCTGGGCAACTCCGCCGGCCAGCAGCGCGTGAAGGCCCAGGTGAGCGGCGACGACCTGCTCGTGAACTTCAGCGCGTCCGCGGTGTCGGGTGTCGGAGCGCTGCTCGAGCTGGTGAGCGGAGACAACCAGGTCGCCGCCGTCGGCTCGGCCCTCGCCGATTCGCTCGTGGTTCGGGTGACGGACGTGAATGGGCAATCCGGTCGCGGGAGTCGAGGTACAGTGGGCGGTGGACGGTGGCGGGTCCATCAGCCCGGCCAGCGTGTCGAGCGGCGCCGACGGCACGGCCGCGGCGGAGCGCGTGCTCGGCAACGCCTCGGGGCCGCAGACGGCGCAGGCCTCTTCGGCCGGGCTCGACTCCGGTCACCTTCACGCCAGACGGCCGAGCCGGCGAATCCGACCTCGCTCGTCCTGGTATCGGGCAACGCGCAGACCGGCGCCGTCGGCGCGCAGCTGACCGACTCTCTGGTTGTGCGCCTGGTGGACGACAACGGCAATGGCGTGGGCGGCAAGGCGATCAGCTGGGTGGTCGGCACGGGCGGCGGGTCGCCCAGCCCGGCCACCTCCACCACCAACCCCAACGGGTTCGCCTGGACGCGATGGACGCTGGGGCCGAACGCCGGCTCCAACCTGATCAATGCGGTGTTCTCGGGCGTGCCGTCGGTGCCGTTCACGGCGACCGCCGAAGCGGGGGCGGCCACGAAGCTGGCCTTCACCCAGGCGCCGGTGACCACCAGCGCGGGCAGCACGATGCCCGCCGTGCGCGTGGCCATCCAGGACGCGAGCGGCAATACCGTCACCTCGGCCACCGCCCAGGTCACGCTTGCCATCGGGGCGAACCCTGGGGCGGGCACGCTCTCGGGCACCACGACGGTGAGCGCCGTCAACGGTGTGGCCGTCTTCTCGACGCTCTCGATCGACAAGGCCGGGAGCGGGTACACCCTGACCGCGGCGTCCTCGGGCCTGGCCGACGCCACCAGCCCGGCATTCGACATCCTGACCGGGTCGGCCAACCACCTGGTGTTCCTCACGGGGCCGACCGACCGGGTGGTCGGCGAGAAGTTCTCGCCCTCCCTGCAGGTGCAGGTGCAGGACGCGGGCGGCAACCCGGTGCTGACGGCCTTCAGTCCGATCACGCTGACATCGTCGGTCACCGGTACTCTGTCCGGCACGGCGACGGTGACGCCATTCTTCGGTACGGCCACGTTCTCGAACCTTGCCATCAACAAGGCGGGGAACTACACCCTCACCGCGCTGTCGTCCGGCATCAGCAGCCAGACGAGCGTGGCGTTCGATGTGGCCAAGGCGAGCACGACGACCACGATCACCTCGAAGTCGCCGGGAGGCAGCTCGGTGGTCGGGCAGTCGGTGGTGTTCAACTACGACGTCAACATCGTGGCGCCGGGGGCGGGGACGCTGACCGGCACCGTCACGGTGACGGACGGGACGGAGAGCTGCGTCGGGGCGATCAACTCGGGCTCCGGCGTCGGCAGTTGCTCCATTCCGTTCGCCTCACCCGCCACCCGGAACGTCACCGCGACGTATTCCGGTGACGTCAACTTCGAGTCGTCGGTCTCGCCGTCCACGTCGCACACGGTGAACAAGGCGAACACCTCGCTCATCGTGTCGAGCGATCAGCCCGACCCTTCCGTCATCGGCGAGACCGTCACGGTGCAGTGGACCCTGGCGTCCACCGGCGGCGGCTCGGGCACGCCGACCGGGACCGTCACCGTGACCGCGAGCGGCTCGGCCGGCTGCACGGCGCCCGCGACCTTCGGCACCGGAAGCTGCGATCTGATATTCACCGCCAACGGGACCCCGACTATCTCGGCGAGCTACCCGGGCGACGCCAACTTCAACGCCTCGAACGACAGCGAGGGGCACACGGTGCAGGGCGAGACCAGCACGGAAGTGTCCTCTTCCGGCAGCCCCTCCACGTCCGGCGACAACGTGACCTTTTCGGCGCACGTCACGGCGACCTCGGGGACCGGAAACCCCAACGGCCAAGTGCGCTTC
The DNA here is from genome assembly GCA_963804125.1 of uncultured Gemmatimonadales bacterium. Classification (GTDB taxonomy): domain Bacteria; phylum Gemmatimonadota; class Gemmatimonadetes; order Gemmatimonadales; family GWC2-71-9; genus CAVVWJ01. The sequence goes on along the minus strand of CAWDPF010000007.1, from coordinate 278,643 downwards.
TTCGATGGTGCCTCCCAGATCGGCCAGGACAACGTGAACGGGTCGGGGAATGCTTCGATTCAGGTCAACAACCTGACTGTGGGCAGTCACTCAGTTACCGCCACCTACGTGGGCTCGACGACCTTCAAGACGAGCACCTCAGCGCCCATCACCCAGGTGGTCGAGGGCGCCAATAGCGCCCCGACGGCCGTGGCCGATGCCTACAGCGTCGCGGAGGACGGCTCGCTCACGCCGAGCGCCGGCGCCGGCGTGCTCGCGAACGACGACGATCCGGACAACGACGCGCTGACCGCGGTCCTCGGGACCGGCCCGTCCCACGCGCAGACCTTCGATTTGAATGACGACGGCTCGTTCACCTACGTGCCGGAGCCCGACTTCAACGGCGAGGACAGCTTCACCTACCACGCCACCGACGGGACGCTCAGCTCGGGCACCGTCACCGTGACGATCACGGTGAACGCGGTCAACGACGCGCCGAGCTTCGTCTCCGGCGGAGACGTATCATGGAACGCAGCCGACGGTGCGTTCAGCCAGGCGTGGGCGACGGGGAGCGCCGGGCCACCGGATGAGAGCGCCCAGACGCTGACCTACTCCGCAGATGTAGGCCTCCTTGACCTGCTGCACTTCAACTCACCGCCCAGCATCGCCGCCGACGGCACCCTGAGCTTCACGCCGAGCCTGCTCCCGGGCCCTGCCACCGTCACCGTCCACGTCGAGGACAACGGCGGGACGGCGAACGGTGGCGTCGATGCCAGCGCGGACGCAGACGTTCACCATCACGATCAACTGAACCTCAGTTGGTGACCCACTTCACGGACGGCGCCCTCGCGCCGTCCGTACTATTTCGCCGGTCCTCGCACGTCGCGGCACCGCCCTTCGATCGCAGAGCATCGTGTTCACAGTCAGACGCACTCTCCGCATTGTCCCGGCCGCGTTCCTGCTTGTGGGCTGCAGCGGCGATGACCTCGTGCTGCCAGGCGACGGAGAGCCCGCGGCCATTCGGATCGTCCAGGGTGACGAGCAGAGCGGGCGCGTCGGCCTGGTGCTGGCTCAGCCGGTCGTCGCCCGGGTGACCGACGCCCAGGACCGGCCCGTCATCGGCGCCCCCGTCGCCTTCGCATTCACCGGCGACCCGAGCGGCGCCACCGTCGCGCCCGACACCGCCATGACCGACGGCGACGGCCAGGCGGCGTTCCGGATCGTGCTGGGCACGCGCGTTGGCGGAGCCGCGGCGGAGGTGCGGGTGGTGACCACCAGCGGCGAGCGAGTGCTGTTCGCGCCACTCCGGTTCGACGCCGTATCGTCCGACGCGAACCAGATGTCGGCGGTGGCCGGCGACGGGCAGTCGGCAGCGGCCGGCGCCCCCCTTCCCGACTCGCTCGTGGTGCAGGTGACCGACGCCTTCGGGAATCCGATCTCCGGCGTCGAGATCGCTTGGGCCGCGGACGCCGGCAGCGTCACGCCGGGAGCCACGGTGACGGGAGCGGATGGCCTCGTCTCGGCTGCGCGGACGCTGGGCGCTGCCGCTGGCGTGCAGCACGCCACGGCCAGCGCGCCCGGACTGGCCGGCTCGCCCGTGACGTTCACTCACACCGCGACGTCCGGCTCGGCCACGGTGCTGGAGCGCGTCTCGGGCGACGGGCAGTCGGCGCTGGCCGGTACGTCCGTGCGCCGAGCCCCTCGTGGTCCGCGCGAAGGACGGTTCCGGCAATCCGGTCGCGGATCTCGCCGTCACCTGGGTGATCGGCAGCGGAGGCGGGAGCCTGGCGCCGGAGACCGGCCTGACGGATGCCCAGGGCCGCGCCTCCACTCGCTGGACCCTTGGCGTCACGCCTGGGGCCAACACCGCCACGGCGGTGGTATCCGGCGTCGGCACGGTCGGCTTCACCGCCACCGGGAACCCGGGGGTTCCACCCGCGCTCGCGCTCGTGACCGAGCCCCCCGAGACGGCGGAGCGCGGCGTCGCGTTCAGCCGTCGGCCGGTGATCCAGCTTCGCGATCCCGACGGCGGCGCGCGGCATCTGGGCGGCGTCGCCGTCAGCGTCTCGCTGGTCGAGGGCGGGGGCACGCTGCGCGGCAGCTCGACCCGGTCGACCGGCGGCGACGGCCGGGTGGAGTTCGACGATCTCGCCATCGAAGGGCCTTCCGGGGCGTACACCCTCGCGTTCAGGGCGACGGGGTACAGCGGAGTGAGGTCGGGCACGATCCAGCTCTCGCGCGCCCGGACCACGGTCGCCATCCTCGCCGACGATCCGGATCCCTCGGCGCCGGGAGCGCCGGTCCGCGTGCGCTTCCAGGTTCGCTCCCTCGGCGGGACGCCGACAGGCACGGTGCGCGTGAGCGCCGATGACGGCGCCGACTGCGAGGCGAGCGCGGCCGACGGCGAGTGCACTCTGGCGCCAACTGCCGTGGGAACCCGAACGCTGACGGCGGCGTATTCGGGAACTGCGGAGTTCGAGAGCAGCAGCGCCAGCACGGCCCATGTCGTCGTGGCGCCCACGCAGGCGGCGACGACCACGTCGATCACCGCCGATGATCCCGATCCGTCCGCGGTGGGCGAGGCGGTGATCGTCCGCTTCACCGTCACTGCCGCGGCCGGCGCGCCGACGGGCACCGTGACGGTGACGGCCAGCGGCGGCGGCTCGTGTACGGCGACGGTAGCCCAGGGAGCCTGCGAGCTGACTCTACCGACCGAGGGGAGCCAGACCCTGACCGCGGTCTACGCCGGGTCGCAAAGCTTCGCCGGCAGCTCGGACACCGAGCCTCACGCAGTTGCCGTCCCCTCGCTGTCGCTTCGAAGGCAGCCTTCCCCGAAGGCGGACTCCGGCAAGCCGTTCGGGCATCAGCCCGAGCTGCAGTTGCTGAAGGCTGACGGGAGGCCGCTCGAGCGCTCGGGCGTGACGGTGACGGCGTCGCTGGTTCCGGGGTCGGGATCGCTCACGGGCACGGTCGCGCTGGCGACCGACGACAGGGGCCGGGTGAAGTTCCAAAACCTCGGCATCGACGGGCCCCCGGGCGTCTACGCCATCCACTTCAGCGCCGACGGTTTCGCCGCAGTGACCTCGGATTCGATCGAGTTGCGCTAGGCTCGAACTCGACGTCGATCCCGCCTCGGCGAATGCCGAGCTAAACACCTTGGGAACATTGCGTTGCGACCTATCTCCCTGCCCGTTTGGCGGCCCTGTCCGTCCGACCGCGGTCCGTGCAATTTTCGTCAACTGTGATCCGGGTCCTTTCGAACACGCCGACCGTTCGCTAACCTCAACGTCCCAGTCAGGCTCACTGTCCATTCGTCCCAGGTCCGGCACCTTGATGCAGCTGCTCCGCAGTTGGGTGGTCGTATCCGTCGCGCCGCTGGCCCTCTGGGCCTGCGGCGGGGGCGATCTCGTGCTGCCCAACGAGGGCCAGCCGGCCAATGTCGAGGGCATCTCGGGCGACGCGCAGACGGGGACGATCCTGGAGCCGCTGGCGGATTCGCTGGTCGTGAAGGTCACTGACCGGTTCGGTAACCCGGTGCCCGGCATCGAGATATCGTGGTCGGCCAACGGCAATGGCGAGGTGCGGCCAGCCACGGCCGTCACCGGCACCAATGGCCTGGCGGCCACGCAGCGCATCCTCGGGTCCGAGCCCGGCAGCTATGCGACGACGGCCGTCGCGCCCGCACTCCCGGAGGACGCGGTGTCGTTCACGACGACCGCGGTGGCCGCCAAGCTGGCGCTAACCACTCAGCCGCCCAGCACCGCCTCCTCCGGCGTGCTCCTCGATCCGCAGCCGGTGGTCCAGCTCCAGGATCCCGCCGGCACGCCGCTCGCCCGCGAGGGCGTCACCGTGAGCGTGCAGATCGCCTCGGGACCGGGAAGCCTCACCGGCACCACCAGCCGGACCACCGACGCCGGCGGGAACGTGGCGTTCACCGACCTGGCGATCGCCGGCGCCCCCGGGGCGCGGACCCTCATTTTCGCCTCCTCGGGCTATGCCTCCGCCACGAGCACGCCGATCTCGATCGGCGTGGGGGCGCCGGCGGCGGTGGCCGCGGCCGCGGGCACGGGGCAGACTGCGCCGGCCGGTACCGCCGTGCCGGTGCGGCCGGCGGTGATCGTACGCGACGCCGGCGGTACGCCCGTGGCCAGCGTGGCGGTGACGTTCGCCGTGACGAGCGGAGGCGGCAGCGTGACCGGCGGGAGCGCCACCACCGGGACGGACGGCATCGCGACGGTCGGCAGTTGGACGCTGGGCAGCAGTACCGGTGCGAACATCCTGCAGGCCACCGTGGTCGCCGAAGGCGTCTCGGGCAATCCTGTGACCTTTAGCGCCACGGCGACAGCCGGACCCGCCAGCGCGGACAAGAGCTCGGTCTCCGCCGCGCCAGGCAGCATCGTGGCGTCGCAGGGCAGCGCGACGTCAACCATCACCGTCGTCGTCCGGGACAGCCGCAGCAATCCGCTGGCCGGGCAGTCGGTGTCGCTGACGGCAACCGGCGATGGCGTGACTCTGACCCAGCCCGGGCCGACCAACTCCGCCGGGACGACGACCGGGACGCTGAGCGCGACCGCCGTGGGACCTCACGTGATCACGGCGGTGACCGGCGGCGTCACACTCGGGTCCGCGACCGTCACCGTGACGCCCGGCGCGCCGTCCCCGTCCCAGACCTCGGTCACGGTGCCGAACGGTGCCGTCGACACGCCGACCGAGATATCGATCGCGCTCCGGGACGAGCTCGGCAACGTACTGCCCGATGCGAAGGGGCAGATCGCCGTGAGTGTGTCGGGCGCCAACAGCGTCGGCAGCGTAGGGATCGATGATCTCGGCGGTGGCAACTATCGCGCGATCTACACCCCCACCGCGGCCGGCATCGATCAGGTCAGCGTGACCGTCGGGGGCCAGGCTGTGGTGGGGTCGCCGTTCACGAGCACGGTGGCCGCGGGCGCCGCCGATCCGAACCACACGACGGCAGACGTGCCCAAAGAGGTCGGGCTGTTGAACCCATCCGAAAACCCGGTGCACATTACCGTTCGTACCGCCGATGCGCGCGGTAATCCCGTGGGGCACGGCGGGAGCCAGGTGGCGATCACCGTCCGGCGCGGCAAAGACGTCGTGGCGGTGCCGGCGGTCACCGATGTTGGCGATGGCACCTACACCGCGACCTGGACCGTCCAGTCGACGGCGAACGACTACCGCGTGTCCATCACCTTGAACGGGACCGAGATCAAGGACAGCCCGTTCTCGGTCAAGGTCACCCTTTTCTGAGCGGGTGACACTCTCGGTTGACCCCCTTTCGCCCGGCGGCTATCTTGCCGCCGCACGCCCTGGTGGTGAAACTGGTAGACACGCTATCTTGAGGGGGTAGTGCCGAAAGGCGTCGCGGTTCGAATCCGCGCCAGGGCATTGAAAACGGGGGCGCACCGGCGTGCGCCCCCGCGATGTATCAGCCATAGCCGGTCAGCGGTATCCGCCACAGTAGCTCAGGGGTAGAGCACTCGATTCGTAATCGAGCGGTCGTCGGTTCAAATCCGACCTGTGGCTCTCTGCACTGCACCCTTCCATCGCGGGCTCCCCCGCTTTCTTCCTTCTGAGCAGCCACACGGCCGCGGGCGCGCTGATCGACTCGGCGGCTCAAGCTTCCTAGGCCGCGGCCCAGCGCCGGCATCCGCACTGGCCGCACGAGAGCGATCCTGCGACGTCGTCCGGGATGGCGCCCGTCACCAGCGTGAGAGAAAACCGGAAGCCACAGTCCAGGCAGTGCAGGGTGATCGTCATCGGCCGCTCCTGTTGGCTCTGGCTCAGAGTAACCCCATCGCCACTCGAGCCGCTGTGCGCCGCACCCCACGGTCGGCCAATCACGCGGAATGCGGGGGCGTGCCCTTGGGCACGCCCCCTTCGCGATTGCGCCACGATGATTCCGCCGGCCTGGCCTATCCGGCTCGTCCCGTCGTCAGGATCGCCCGCAAGGGATGCCCTGCGAAGCCCGGGCTGCATTGCGAAGTAGCGCGCCATAGTGCGGGTGCCGGGGACGAGCAGATCGTAGTGATCGAGAGTGGCCAGCTGGCCGGCCGGGTCGCGCGCGGCGGCAGTGGCGAGCAGGAAGTGGATGGCGAACGCCGCCGCCTCGGCCTGATGCTCGGCCACGTTGCCGTAGCCGTAGCGCTTGGGATCGCGGATGGCCGGGACGCCCCGCCACAGCGCCGCGAGCTGGGCGGCCGAGCGCGCCTGCCAGCGATGGGCCAGCTCGTGCGCCAGCGTGTGCCGGAGCTGGGCCTCGCTGCCCATGTCTCCGGGATCGAGCGCGAGCGAGTCGCGCGACACGACGTACTCGCCCAGGCGGCCGGCCGCGCGGCCGCGCGCTCCCACGACGCCCGCTGCGCGTTCCGGCCGGCCGAAGATCGCGTAGAGCGAATCGGCGTAAGGGCTCGCCGTGAGCCTGGCGAGCAGCTCGCGCACCGCGGCCTCGTCCGCCCCGTTCACCACCGCGCGCTCCGCGGCCCACTCCCGCGAGCCCAGGCTGTCGAGCCAGGACGGGTGTGCGGCCACCTCCATCAGCGCGCCCGGCGCGTCGGTCTCGAACACGCCGCCATCCAGCCGGAAGAGATACGAGTCGCGGCCGAGGGCCTGGTCGACATAGGCGAGCGTGACCGCCGCGGCGCGCCAGCGGCCAGCGGGTGCCTGCCGAATGGGCCCGACGACAGGCAGCGTGGTCGTGAACCTTCCGTCCGCGGAGCGGAAGACGAGTCCGGTGTCGGTCACCGCGAGCGCGCCCTGCATCGGCGGCAACCCCCGCGCCGAGAAATACCCCACGACAAGCGACCCGTTCATCGTCCAGCCGCGTCGCGCTTGCGCCCCGAACGTCCACCAGCCGCGCGCGGAGCGTGTCATCCGGCGCCGTGATGGCCGGGCGTCCGGCCGGCGGCCTCGTGGCGTATCCGACGGCCGGCACGCCGGCTCCGGCGCTGGGCGCGACATGCGTCGCCGCGCCCGCGGCGAGCACGAGCGCGGCGTAGCTCGCGAGACGCAGTGTCGCCGCGCAGGCTCACCGCTGCGCCAGGCTCCCGCCGTCGGCGGCGAAGGAGGTATCGATGGCGAACGGGGTGTCGACAGCGGGCGGGGCCTCCGCGGCGCTCGCCGGCTCGACCAGGGTGCTCTGCACCAGCAGCACGGTCAGGGCGACGATCAGGAACAGCATGGAGCCGAGCACCGCGGCGGCGGCGCGCTCGGACAGCGGCGCGGCCGGTGTGGCCGGGGCAGCAGGAGCGGCGGACGGGGGCACGGGAGCGCTGCTGTCGGAGGACACGGGAGTCTCGTCGGTCTGGGCGTTGAGGGTGGAGGTCAGCCGGGGATGCGAATGCGCATGCCGGCACGAAGCGCGTGATCGCTGTGGATCGCGTTCACGCGGCGGAGCGAGCGGACCGTCACCCGATACTTCCGGGCGATGCCGGTCAGCGTTTCACCGCGACGCACGCGGTGCAGGGTACCGAGGCCGCGGAGGGCGCGACCGCCGCCGACGGTCCCCGTGGCCTTCATCGCGAGCGCGGATGGGACCACGACGGTGGGGATGACGAGGCGCGTGCCCTTGCCCGGCCGCGTTCCCTTGAGCTTCGGGTTGGCGACCTGGATCTCGCGCATGGGGAGGTGGTAGCGGGCGGCGATGGCGCGCAGCTTCTCGCGCCGTCCGACCACGTGCGTCATGTAGTGCACCCGCGACTTGGGGCTCAGCTCGGCGTAGCCCTCGGCCACCGCGGGGCCGGTGCCGGCCGGGAGGCGGATCACCATGGTGGAGCGGGGCGGTGTCACGAGTCGCAGATACTGCGGATTGAGCTCGCGGAGGTCGGCCACGCTCACCCCGGCCAGACTGGGCCACCACGTCGAGGCCGGTCGCATCGTCCACCACGAGCGAGTCGTAGGCGAAGGGCGCCGGCGCGGGCACCGCGAACCCGTAGCGCGCCGGCGCCTTCGCGATCAGCGCGGCGGCGATGAGCTTCGGCACGTAGTCCCGGGTCTCGGCGGCCAGAAGATCGTTCGAGGCCAGCCGGAAGAACGCGGCGTCGCTCGTGATGCCGGCGTCGGGCGCGGCGTCGACCTCCTCCTCGTCGGCGTCTACCGTTCCGGCGAGCGGCGCGGCGCCGGCCTCGTCGACGGAATCCGACGTCTCGTCGGAAACGTCCGCGACGTCGGCCCCGAGCGAGTCGGCCGCGTCGGATCGGCCAAGGCCAGGTCCGCGTCGACCGAGTCGGCCAGGGCGGAGTCGGCAGCCTCCGCGGCGCGCTCCGCCGGCTCGTCCCACTCGAGCTTGCCCAGGCTGCGCGACACCTTGCCCGCGCCGGCGTTGTACGCGGCGGCGGCCAGGTAAAGCGATCCGAAGCGCGCGCGCAGGTCCCGCAGGTGACGGGCGGCGGCGTCGGTGGCCTTCACGGGATCGCGGCGCTCGTCCACCCAGGAGTCGACCCGAAGACCATAGCCCTTGCCGGTGCCGCGCATGAATTGCCACATCCCCACGGCGTAGGCTCGGCTCACGGCCTCGCTCGAGTACCCGCTCTCGATCAGCGCCAGGTAACCCAGGTCGCCGGGGAGGCCCTCGGCGCGGAAGCGAGCGCGGATCATCGGCTCGAAGCGGGCGCCACGGCGGAGGAAGATCTCCATCCCACTGCGTGCCGGACCCTGGAAGTAGGCGAGGTAGTAGCGGACCCGCGGATGGGTGGCGTAGGTGCGGACGTCGATGTCCCAGCGGACGCCGCTCGCGTCGAACGCCGGCACTACCGATTCGTCGGGCGCGGTGGCAGCCAGGTCGTTGAGAACGACGGCATCCTCCGCCGCGCTCTCCTGGATGAGCGCGTCGAGATCGACGACGGGTACCAGCGAATCGTGGATCGCGGCGGAAACCGGCACCGCGGGTGGCGCGGGCGGAAGCTGGCTCGCGCAAGCGACCAGTCCGACCAGCGGGCAAAGCAGGAGCAGTCGCGTCATGACTGGCGTGATCGTGATTGGGAGAGCGGTTGAGGCACCGGGGGATACGCGCCCGCAATATGCACGAATCGGGCCGTATGCCATGGCCAATCAATGCATTGCAGGGCTTCACGTTAGGAGGTCTTCGGAGGTCCGGCTCGAACGGCGGGAGCGCAAAATCGCGGGCTGATCGCAAAACGCGTCTGACAACCTCGCTCGGCCGATGGCACCGCGCTGAGTCGGCGCTGATTATCTTCCGGCGCCAATGGACGCCGATCCGACCCGCCACGACCCCTACGCCTCGCTGCGGATCCCCAATTTCCGCCGATTCATCCTCAGCCTGCTGACGATGAACGTGGCGACCCAGCTCCAGGCGGTCGTCGTTGCCTGGCAGGTCTACGCGCTCACGCACGATCCGCTGTCACTGGGGCTCATCGGCCTCGCGGAGGCGCTGCCGTTCATCGGCTTCGCGCTGCCCGCGGGGCACCTGGCCGACCGCACCCGGCGGCTCCGCATTGCCCGGGTCGCCCTCGCGGCCCTCCTCGGCTGCTCCGTCGCGCTGCTCTGGTTCACGGTCCAGCCGGGCCTGCTGCGCCCCGGGCGCGTCTGGCCCATCTACACCGTGATCTTCCTCAGCGGCATCGCCCGGAGCTTTCTCCAGCCAGCCCGCACCGCGCTGAGCGCGGAGGTCGTGCCGCGGGCGCTCTACCCCAATGCCGTGACCTGGCGGAGCTCGACCTGGCAGCTCGCGGCTGTTCTGGGCCCGGCGCTCGGCGGCCTGATCTACGGCTTCGGCACCGCCACCGCGGCCTATGTCGTCGACGTGACGCTCATGCTGGCCGCACTGCTCGCGATCGCGCGCATCGATCACTTCCCGAAGGCCCGGGAGGCCTCCCGGGAGTCGATCCTCGGAGAGCCTGGGAAGCGGGATCCGGTTCGTCCGCGGACAGCCCGTGGTGCTCGGCGCGCTGGCGCTCGATCTGTTCTCGGTGCTCTTCGGCGGTGCCACGGCGCTCTTGCCGGTGTTCGCGGACCAGATTCTCCACGTCGGACCCCAGGGCCTTGGTGTGTTGCGAGCCGCGCCCGCGGCCGGCGCCGTCGTGATGTCGCTCGTGCTGGCCCACCGCCCGCCTCTCCGGCGGGCCGGCCGGACCCTCCTGGTCAACGTGGCGCTCTTCGGGGTGGCGATGATCGCCTTCGGCCTGTCACGCAGCTTCCCGCTCTCGCTCATCGTCCTCGCGGTGAGCGGCATGGTCGACACCGTGAGCGTGGTCGTCCGCAGTACGCTCCTTCAAGTGCTCACGCCCGAGCACCTGCTTGGCCGCGTGTCCTCGGTCAACGCCATTTTCATCGGGAGCTCCAACGAAATTGGCGCCTTCGAGTCGGGTGTCGCGGCCCGCCTGCTGGGCACGGTCCCATCGGTCGTGCTCGGCGGCATCGCCACCCTGGCGGTCGTGGCGGTGACGGCGGTGCGAGTGCCGGAGCTGCGACGGCTGAGGGAGATTCGGTAGGCGGAGGGACGGAAGGACGGAGGGACGGAGGGACGGAAGGACGGAAAAGAGGGAAAGGGGAAGAGGGAATCGAAGGGATGTTATTTCTGTAGACCGGCGATCCGGGTGGGTGGGGCGTAGCGAGGCGGGGGGATCGGCGGCGCCACTGCGTTCTTTTGTGGCGCCGCCGATCCCCCCGCCTCGCGAGCCGGAGCCGAGCCCCGAAGCGTCAGGCCGCCGACTGCCCCCGGCTTGCCCGGCGCGTTTCCACCTGGCGCTTGAGCCAGTCGATCTGATCCTTGATCGTCTGCCGGGTGGCCTTGGTAGCGAGCCACTCGAGCGCGCGCCGGCGCTCATCCTCGGTGAAGACCGGCGACTCGGCCAGCCGCTGGTAGAACGCTACCTGCTTCTCCGTAGGTGCGTATGCTCCTGCACGCGTCACGACCTCCGCGAGCGGCTCCTGCGCCGGTGAGGCAGAGGCCGGGCTGGTTGCCGGCGCGGCTGGTGCCGCGGGTTGGGCTGGAGCGGCTTTCGAGACGCCACGGAGCGCGCCGGCCCGCGCCTCGACGACACGCGCCTGGCCGCCCTCCCGCGCGGTCGCAATGATCTGCGCGCGGACGCTGCCGGGGATGAGGCGGAACCGCGCGTTGCGCGCCGCCTTCATGGCGCCGGCCTCGTACCAGTGCGGGTTGAGCTGGCGCTCACGCTGGGCGCTGATCTCCTCGCCCGCCAGGATCCGGCGGACGAAGTCGCGGATGGCCGGCTCGGCGAAATTCTCCGCCATCCAGCCGAGGTAGTCGCGACCGTCGTCGGACGCGAGCAGCTCACGATACGTGCGGCCCTTGTACTTCTTGCTCGGTACGCGGGCATCGAGGTCGAGTCGCGCCGGCTCGTAGTAGAGCGCCTGGCGCTTGACGCCGATGACCTGGTCCAGTCGAACCTCCTGCCCGGCGGGCGAGACGGCGAAGCGCGCAGCCTTCACCTTGAAGAGCGCCTCCCGGTCCTCACCATCACCGATCACCTCGTACTGCAGGTCCTCCTCGCGAATGACCTGGCCCTGCGCCACCAGCGCCAGGCAGCACTCGTCCACTCCGGTCTTGGAGAGGCCCACGACCTCCTGGCCACCCTCCTTCACCACGTAGACGAGGTCAGTGCCGGCGACCCCTTCGAGCTCCTTTCGGAGCGCCTCTTCGTCCAACCGGTCCATCAACTGAAACGGATCCCAAGGCTGCGGCGCGGGAGCTACCACTTCGTCGGGATGCGGCATGGTCTCGGACATCGTTCCACTCTCCTGTGCATGGGACCGCCGACGGGCGGCCCCTCCGGGTCTGGGTGATCCCGCAGGGCGGGATCGTTCGCATCGCTGAATCGGGGATGGTAGCGCGGCTTCCCTGAGGCGATGGTGCCTGGCAAGCGACAGCGGGACTTTCCGTAGACTCAACGTAACATCTAATATAGCAATAACTTACACTCTGTCAACAGGGCGTATCTTCCCGTCGGACAAGGGGTTACGGCGGGGTGGCTTCGGGATTCGTTCAGGGGTGGGAAATGAGACGGGGCCGGAGGCTTCCGGCCCCGCTCAGGGCGTTCCGCAACGGAGGGGACTACTCATCACCTTGCTCCTTCTTGTAGAGCCAGTATTCCGGGCCGGCGAGGTTTTCCGGCCATTCGCCCAGGTGGAGCTCTCCCCGCCACGCCTCGGTATCGGCGGGCTCCCATGACTCATCCGGCGCATCCCATGGGAGGTCCTCACCGCTGCCCTCCCAGGGCCGCCCGTCGTCGAGGCTCATCTCGGTCTCCTTCGTTCCAGCGTGGGTGGCCTGCGAGCGAGGATGACAATACGCAAATGCCGGGCCCAACCTGGAAGGCCATGGTCCGGGGGCCTCCTAAGTATCGGAATGATGCGGCGAGAGCCAAGGTGGGGCGGGTCAGGGGTGGGGCCTGGCGCGAACGGGTCCCCCCAGGAGGCTGCCCCAATCGCCGCCGCCGCTTGTGGAATGCCGTGGCCGAATCGGTCACCCCGGGCGCCCCTTTCGCCGGCGGAGGCCGACGGCTAGACTTCCGCCTCGCACAAACGGGACGTAGCGCAGTCCGGTAGCGCACTGCAATGGGGTTGCAGGGGTCGCGGGTTCAAATCCCGCCGTCCCGATTCCTGCGAGGCCGACCTTCGGGTCGGCCTTGTCGTTGATGGCCCTCTCTCTCCTCTCTCTCGCGGAGCCCGCATGCATCGTCTCGCTCTTCTCCCCTGGCTCGCGCTGGCCGCCGCATGCGGCTCGCACGGTGACGCAAAGGCCGGCGGCTTCAGTGCCGAGCTGGGCGTGGACACCACCAAGATGACCAAGGCCTCGTCGGGCCTCTGGTATACCGACGTGACCACCGGCCAGGGCGCCGAAGCGGAGCCAGGACGCACCGTCCGCGTGCACTATACGGGCTGGTTGCCCAACGGGAAGAAGTTCGACAGCAGCCGCGATCGGGGTGAACCCTTCGCCTTTACGCTCGGGGCGGGGCAGGTGATCACGGGGTGGGACGAGGGGGTCAAGGGCATGAAGGTGGGCGGCCGCCGGAAGCTGGTGTTGCCGCCGTCGATGGCATATGGCGATGCCGGCGCCCCGCCTGACATTCCGCCCGGCTCCACGCTGGTCTTCGACGTCGAGGTCCTCGGCGTCGAGTAGGCGCCAATGCCTCTGTGTGATCCGGATCACCGCCGCAGCGTGGTCCGGACCTCGACGTTGAGGATGGGCGCTCGCCTCGAGCGTCGTCGTTCACAACGTCCATCATTCAGGTGGAGGTCCGGATGTTTACGCGACATCGCGGCGTGCAGGCAGCTACCGCGCTCGGGGCGGTCGGCCTGCTGCTCGGGTTGAGCGGGTGTGCCGCCAAAGTCCGGCGGGACGAGTACACGGCGGAGGTCGCGAAGATTCGCGAAGAGATGCAGGCCGGCGACCGCCAGGTCGGGACTCGGGTCGACTCGACCAATCAGGCCCTTGCCGATCACGCGCGCAGGCTCGACGCGCTCGAGCAGGAGCTGCAGGCCTTTCGGAGCGAGTACAACGTGAGCATGGAGAAGATGAAGGGCATGCTCAAGTTCGACGTGCCGGTCCACTTCGAGTTCGCCAGCAGCGAGCTGCGTGAGGCCGATCGGCCGGTGCTCGACCGGTTCGCCTCGGTGGTGAGGGAGTACTACCCGGGCGCCATCGTGACGGTGGAGGGATTCACCGATCCCGCGGGTAGCGCGGCCTACAACCAGCGGCTCGGCCAGCGGCGCGCCGACGCGGTGAAGGAGTACCTGGCGACCGCCGGCGGATTCACCAGCGAGACGCTCAAAGCGGTGAGTTACGGCGAGGTGAAGAAGCGGCAGGTCGTGCCTGGCGCCAAGGGCCCCGGCGATGAGGGTATCGAGAACCGGCGCGTGGCGCTGGTGATCGACCATGCGGCGATCGCGACCGATCAGGTGGCGATGCCGTAACGGCCGAGAATCAGTCTCTTTCCGAGTCACCCTGAGCGAAGCGAAGGGGGCATGCCTTTGGGTATGCCCCCTTCGCTTCGCTCAGGGTGACGGGCCGGTCAGGGCGAGCGTGCCAGCCACGGCGGGCATCTACCCCGTTGTCGCCTCCGAGCGAATCGGCAGGTGCCTGCATCAACGACCCCCGTGAGTCACAGCCGAGCTCCGCTCGCACGGCCGTGGAATCGCACGACAAGCCTCGGCAGGTCCGCCGGAGCCGCCGCGGCGCTCACCCGATGCAGCGTGTCCGCGGTGTGCCACACGCCGGTGTCCGCCGGCACCGCAGGCGACGTCGGCGCGGCGGCGCGGTGGCGGCGCCGGGGCCGCCGGTCGCACTCGCCGCAGGATGATCTCGACCGCCTGCGCGCGATCCTCCGACTCCGCGATCGCCTCGGCGGGCGCGGTCACGATCTCCCAGCGGCCGGGCAGCAGGAAGTCGCCGAGCGGGATCGTGAGGGCGTAGCGCTGCGGCCGCCGCACCCGCACGAAGAATTCGCCGCGCGAGTTGGTGAAAGCCATCTCGCCGCTGAGCTCCACGGCCGCGCCCTCGACCGGCTGCCCTTCGTCGTCACGCACCACCCCGCGCACCACGTAGCGGCCGAGGCTCTGGCCGAGCTGCTGGGGCTGCACGCCACCGAACGCGCCCATGTAGAGAAACGTGCTGCCGGAGGCCGAGTAGTCCACCGAGCCATCGGGTCGCACGTAGGTGCCGAGGTTCGTCGAATAGCGGCCGAGCTGAAGGCGCGCGGTGAGATTGAGCGTGCTCCGGAACGGCTTGAACGGCTGGAACGGCTGGTGGACGATCTGATAGTCGGCGCCGAACTCGCCGAGCGCCGTGATCAGGTTGGCGCCGAACAGGATGGTTGGCCGGTGGTCGTGCATGGAGATCTGCTGCATCAGCCGCACGCGGGGCGACACCCGCCACCGCAGGTTGACGATCGGCGTCGTGCTCGACGCCCGACCCGACGGCCGGCTCTGCAGGAGAAACAGCTCCGCGTCCAGCCACCGCGTCAGCTCGCGTCCGACGGCCAGGTAGGAGCTCAAGTTGCTGATGCCTTCGGAGCGCGAATCGTACACCCCGCCGGTGACGCGCACGTCGTGCACGCGGCCACCGGCGAAGGCCGAGTTGCCCGTGGCCCGCACCGGCGCCGTCCCATCGGCCGAGTCCTGCAGGAAGTGCTGCCTGGCGGCGCCGATCTGGAACCCCGAGCCGATCTCGTAGGTCACCGAGACGTTTTCCCGCTCCGCTTCCGTCTGCGTCGGGCCAGGGACGTCGGCCCGGCGGAACCGGTCGGGGTTCCAGGCGTACATCGCCAGGATGCCCAGGGGCCCTCGCCGGAAGGTCGCCGCCCCGGCCGCGTAGAAGCTGCCCGCGCCGGTGCCGGCCACGAGCGCCGTCGTCAGATCCGGTGTGGCCTGCCACTGCACTCCGGGCATCACCGTCTGGCGTCGCGCGACGAGCACGTTGCCGGTGAGCCGCACCGTGGGCGAGATCCGGCGCTGCACGAAGAGCGCGCCCAGCGGCTTGTCGATCCGGGTGGCCTGGAACGAGGGCGCGGCAAGGCTGCTCGAGCTGGCGCCGGCGAAGGCGAGATACGACTGGTCGGACGTGCCGCCGCCGACGCTCACGCCCTGCACGAGGAGGTTGTACCCGCCGCTGAACAGGTCGGTCGGGAAGCGCACCACCAGCGCATCGTTGCCGAGGCGCACGGTGTCCTTGCCGACCGCGGTCCGGAGAAACGCGCCGATGCGGAGCCCGTCGAGGTAGCCGAGGCCCACCCACCCATCGGTCCCGTTGCGCCAGAAGTTCGCGGTGGCGCCGTAGCCGTCCACGAGCGAGGAGCCGCCGCCCTGCACCTCGACCACCGTCTGCGCAGCGGCCGGCCCGGACGCGCCCAGCGCCGCCGCGAAGATCGCGGCGGCGCAGGCGAGGGTGGTACGCGTCCGGCGAGCGCCCATGGGCTAGGGCGACGGCGGCGCGGCCAGCACCGTGTCCATGGTGAAGCGCGCGAAGCGGACCGTCAGCCGCTCAGGGGACGGGCCCGCGGGCCAATCCACCTCGGTCCAGCGCAGCATGTGTGGGAGCAGCGGGAATCCCGCGCCTGGCGCGCTGGTGGTCTTCCCGGCCGTGGCGGTGACCTGCTGTACCCGGCCAAGGTTGGGGCCGAGGTTCTCGAGCTGGACGCGGAGCTTTCCGGACGCCGTGTCCACCACGATCGCCCGCAGGGCCACCTGCTCCTCCTTGAGCGGCTCCTTCTGGTTGAGGTACACCACGTGCGGCAGCAGGATCCGGACGTTGAGGCCGTTCTCGGTCTTGGCGCCTGTCATGGCGCTCACGATGTTGAACCATGCGGGGACGCTGTCGGCCGTCGCCTCGTAGAACACGGTGTAGGTCTGCCGCGGCGGAATGCGGAAGCTCATGGCCGACAGCTTCACGCGCACCTTGGCGGTGTCGAGCGGAACCTCCTGCACTTCGCCCTGCTCGGTCACGGTGAACCCGTGCACCTCGAGGACGACGCTCAGCGGGAAGATGGTCGAGTTGATGAGCTGGAAGCTCGAGCGGGCGCGTTCCTGGTATTCGGCGATGGGGGGGCTGACGGTCTGCGCGGAGAGCGCGCGCGGGACGGCGAGGCACGCGAAGACACCGGCCGCGAGGCTAGCGCGGCGGACCCACCGCCGGAGAGGAATGTTGCCGATCTGGGACGGGCGCATAGAGCCTCATTGCGTGATCACCTGCAGGTTGAGGGTCCCCGTGTAGCTCCCGGCCGGCAGCTCGGGCGCGCCGGTCAGGTCGATCCTCACCTGCAAATCGTCGCTCCGGCCGCCCAGGGCGTTGGCGTCGGAGATCGTCTGCGTAAAGAGCACCAGTGTGCCGCCGGCCGTGCCTGCCATGGCGGGACCGGCCATCACCGCCGCGCCGGTGAACGGCGCGAAGCTCTTGGGGCCGCCGGTCGGGACTCGCCCGTACACCGCCGCCGAGGGGATTGCCGCCTGCAGGCCGACGAGCGCTCGCGCGGGCTGATCGAAGTACGCCACCAGGGCGACGGCCGCTGTCCGGGCTGGATCGACGTCCCAGGACGTGGTGACGGCAAAGGGGGTGAAATCGTTCGGCCCGGTGACGAGGGCGCCAGGGAGGGAGGCGGAGTTGCCGCCGGGGAGCGAGACGCTCACCGACGCGACCTTGGTGGCCGACAGGGCAATCGCCGCGCTGGCAGACGCGAGCCCAACCTGGGCTCCGAGCGACGCGGGCCAGAGAGCCAGCGCGGCCAGGGCAGCGCATCGAGTGAACATGCCCGAACTTACGGCTGGAATCGGGCGGTCGCCATCACGGGCTGCTACGTGCCAGGTTCCTCAGGCTATCGGTCGGGTCGGGATGTCACCTCGGGTCTGGAGTAACTATCGACCTACTGGGTCACGGCCTTGAGGTTGAGCGTTCCGCTGTAGAGCCCCGGCGCCAGCGTAGGAAAGCCGGTCAAGTTGATCTGCAGGTTCAAGTTATCGGTTCTGCTGGTCTTCTTGTTGGCGCCGGTGATATTCTGGGCGAAGAGCCGGAGGCTCCCGCCCGCCGTGCCGACGCCACCCACGGCGTTCTGCGTGATCGCGGTGAACGCGACCGGCAGGCCCGTCGTCATCTGCCCCAGCACCCGGCTGGCCGGGATCTGGGTCGCGGGCCCGACCAGCGCCTGGGCCGGCGTCGTGAAGTAGGCCATCAGGTTGACCGTGTTGGTCTGCCCCGGGTTCACGTCCCACGAGGTGGTAATGACCACCGGGGCGGGAAAGCTGTTCACTGCGTTGTCGGTCAGGCTCGCGATGGTTTGCACCGCCCCCGACCCCACGATCACGCTCAGCTGCGACGTCTTCGTCGCCGCCAGCGCGATGATTCGCGCTGGCGACCCGGTGCCGGCCTGCGCCCCTGCCTCCCCCGCACCGAACGCCACCGCGGCGCCCGGTACGAGGAGAGCGAGACAGAGACGAACCCGCTTGCCGGTTCGATCGCGCATTCCAGCTTACTGGACCACTGCCTGGACGTTGAGCGTACCGGTATAGAGACCGGCGGTGGTCGCCGGGAAGCCGGCCAGGTTCAGGCGCAGGTTCAGGTTGTCGGTCCGGGTGCTGAGGTAGTTGGCCGCTGCGACCGCCTGGCTGAAGAGCTGCAGGCTTCCGCCCGCCACGCCGACACCGCCGACCGCCGCGCCGGTGAACGGCGTCCAGCCGCCGCCGTTGATGCCGCCTTCGACGTTCGCCGACGGAATGACCGCGGCGCCGTTGGCAAGCGCCGACGCGGGAGTCGCGAACCACCCGACCAGGCGCACCGAGGTGCCCGCGGTCAGGTTCCAGTCCGTCTGGATGCTGACGGCGGAGAACACGTTCGCGTTCGAGTTGTCGGTGATGCTGGCGATCGAGGCCGTCCCGGTGCTCGGGGCCACGGTCAAGGTCGAGAGCTTGGTGGCGTTCAGCGTGACGGTCGCGGTGTTGGACGTGAGGCCGACCTGCGCCTCGGCGGTACTGGCCAGAGCCAGGGCCAGGGCAAGAGCCGCGGCGCCGGCCAAGGCGCGGTTCAGGGGGCGCTGCATCGAGGCACTCCAGAGCTAAGGGTGGACGGACGAGCCGGTACTTCAGGGGGGTCGCTATACAACTGACCGGCGCGAGTTTACAAGACCTGTGCCAGCCGTGGCATTTTTTGCCAGGTCGTGAGAATTGTTGACGGCCAGGTCTGATGCAGCGAGTGCGACTCGACGAGGTAAAGCTCAGGTGGGCAGGGTATTGTCGCGGTGGAAAGACGTTCCGGCGCTACGGCAGCTTTGGCCGTCTATTTCTACTTCACCTCGAAGCCGCTATGACGCGTGGGGGCTGACTCCGGTCATATTGCGACGGGGCGCGCGACCCGTCAGCGATCGGGGTCGTCGTGCCGGTCGTGATCGCTGTCGTGGTCTCGGTCGTGGTCGTCCTCGCTCGATCGCCGGAGCTGACCCGGCCGCACGAGCGATACGGTCCCCTGGAACGATTCGAGGGAGACCTGCGCCCCGCCGGCACCGAGCACGAAGCTGAAGCGCTTGCCCTTCCGGGTCTCACGGAGGGTCACCGGAAAGGCCGACTCGAACTCCCCGTTGAACGTGCTGACCGAGACCGCTGCGCTGGTGCTTTCGGCCACGGCGAGTGTCACGTCGCCATTGTGGCTGGAGAGCGCGTAGCGACCCCCGCTCCGGACCGGTCCGTCGTAGCCCACATCGCCGTTGACCGTGCCAGCGTCGAGGCTGGTCGCGTCCACCCGCTCCAGGACGATCTCCCCGTTCACCGTTTCGGCGACGATCTCGCCGCTCGCGTCGCTCACCCGCACGTCCTCGTTGACCGAGTGCACGTCGATGCGGCCCTTGGCGCCCTTCAGGTGGACATGACCCTGGACCGAGCGCAGGCTCACGAGCCCCTCGCCCCCGGTCACGTCCACCTCGCCCTGGACCGTCTCCACCGAGATGGGCGCCCGGACGCCGACGACCGTCACGTCGGTGTACACCCCGGACAGGTCGAGACCCATCCAGACCGGCACCGTGATGCTGAGGTCCACCGAGGACGGCGGTCCGCGGTGCCCTTCGGTGCGCACGGTAACCGAGACAGCCGAGTTGACGACCTCGACTGAGGTGCGCGATGAGGGGGCGGCTTCGACCCGCACCGCGTTCCGTCCCCAGGTCTTGATGTCGATCTCGCCGGCGTATCCGTCGACCACCAGCCGCTGGCCCTGTTGGGCCGGCACGGTGGTGTCGATCTGCTGGACGAGCGCGAGCGCCGCGAGGGCGCTACTGGCCAGGGAGAAGAGCACGGTCGGTCCTTTCAGCTCACCGAGGTGACGAGAGCGGCCGCCTGACGCAGCAGCTCGAGCTTGCGGCGCATGGTTTCGGCCAGGTGCGAATTGAGGTACGCGTTCGCCGAATCGGCGGCCACGGCGCGCTGGGCCTGGACGATCGCGCTATCGATGGTCGCGAGGTTCCGCTCGATGACCCGTACCGTGGTCGAATCGAGCCGGCCCCGGCCGGCAGTCAGCACGCCTTCGAGATCGGCGACGGCGGCGGCGTAGCTCTTGCCGGCCGCGCGCTGCGAGGGGGTAAGCCCCACACGGAACGAGCCGCTCGGCGCCAGTTCCGGCGTGAGCCCCGGCGTCACGATAGGCTCGGCGGCGGGACCGTTTGCGATCACCGCGGTCGTTGCGACCGGATGGAGCAGCCACGCCGCACCGCCGGAGAGCGCCATGAGCGCGATGCCCGCGGCCGCGAGCTCCGGCAGCGAGAAGGACCAGCGCCGCCGGCGGCGGGCACCGTCGATGGCCAGCGCCTCGTCGCGATCCGCCGTGGCCGGTGTGGCGCTGATCCGCGCCGCGATGGCGGGCCAGAGGTCCTGCGCCGGCAGGCGGTCCTCCAGTCCCTGTGCCCGGACCACGACCCGCTTGAGGTCGGCGAGCACCGCACCGCAGGCCACGCAGTGCCTCAGGTGCGCTTCGACCGCCGCCCGCTCCTCGGGTGGGAGCTCGTCGTCCAGATATTCGGAGAGCCGGTCGGTCCACTGGTCGGTCATATCGTGCTCCTCACCGCTCGAGATACTGCCGGAGTGCCATGCGCGCCCGGTGCAGCTGTGACTTGGAGGTGCCGGTCGCGAGGCCGAGCTTCTGGGCGATCTCCTCGTGCCGATAGCCTTCCATGTCGTGGAGGACGAACACCTGGCGCGCTCCCTCCGGAAGCCGCTCGATCGCCTTTTCGAAGTCCATGGCGATCTCCGGCGTCGTGCGTCGTCCCGGCACGGCCTGCAACGCAGCGTCCCCATCCAGATGGCGCTGGCGACGAATGCCCAGGGTCTCGCGCCGGCCGAGGATGACGTTCACGGCCAGCCGGTGGAGCCAGGTGCCGAACGCCGCCTCCCCGCGAAACGTCCCCAGCTTCTGCCAGGCGCGGATGAAGACGTCCTGAATGACGTCGTCCGGGTCCTCGTCGCCCAGCATCCGGCGGGCGAGGCTCGAGATCCGTGCCAGGTGGCCGCGATAGAGCCGCTCGAAGGCGTGCGCGTCCCCGCTGGCGGCCAGCGTCGCGTCTACGGCGTCCGGGTCGGTCCTGCCGAGTGCCTGGTGCTCCAGCGTCGCTGCTCCAGTCCCTGGTGGGGTCATCGCGAGGGGTTGGATCGACTGGTGGGTCAAAAGGTTGCAGGGTGGGCCTAGGGGAGGGAAGGGAGGAGTGCTGCGCGGGCCCAGCAGGGCACGAAGCTGGGGGCATGCCTCATGGCATGCCCCCTTCGCATTGCCCGGGAGCGGGCGTCCGTCCTACTTCATCGCAAACTTGTCCGGGAACTGCTTCGAGATCGCTCCCGCCAGCGGATCGGCGATCATCTGCATGTGACCCGCCGCCTCGCGCAGGCTGCGATAGGCGGTCGCCCAGTCGCCCTTGGCCTGGGCGTCCACAACGGCCTTGAGACCGACGACGTGACTGCGCACCAGACCCGCCACCACGTCCTTGGGCAGGTTGGGGTTGGCGGAGGCCAGGAAAGCCGCGAAGTCGTCGGCGTAGCCGATCAAGTCCTTCACGGCTTTGTCCTGCATCCCCTTGTCCTGCTTCGCCAGGCCATTCGTATAGTCAACGAAGAAGCCGATGTGCTTCCGCCACAGGGCGAGGAAGGCCGACTCGGCGCCGTCGCCGTACACCGAGCCGATGGCCCGGCTGAGCGTGACGCTGTTGCCGTCAAGCGCGCCGGCAGCGTCCTTGAACTCGCCGGCGCGGCTGCCCAGCGCGGCCGCGGTGGTCGCGGCCGCGAGGTAGACATGTTCGGCCAGTGTAGTGTTGAGCGCGGTCCGGAGATCGGACGCGGCACTCTGCGCCACGGCGGGCGCGGAGGCGAGGGCGAATGCGGCCGCGATGGTCGCGGTGCCGGTGTACAGCCTGGACAGCAGAGACATGGTCAGGACTCTCCGTGAGTGAGTGGGACCACGCGGACTTGGCCGCGCATGAAATGGTGCCGGTCGCAGAAATAGCCAAACGTGCCGAGCCGGTCGAAGACATGGCTGAACGTGGCGCCGCTGTCGGCCATTCGGCCGGCGAAGACGCCGTTGGCGCTGTCGGGCGCGCCCGACGTCACGGTGTGCTCGATGGCGTCCCGGTTGGACCAGGCCACCTCGGTGCCGATGGGCACCTCGATGGTCGCGTCGCGGAACTGGAAGGTCCGCACCTCCACCGCCGTGGGGCGGGCGTCCGCGCCCGCGCCGACCCCGAGGGCCAGGACCAGCCAAGCCTGTCGCATCTCGCGCTCCCGTGTGTCGAAGTGTTCAACCAGCCCATCTACGGCGACCGCGCGCAAACGGATTGGTGATCCCTGGATGGAGGCGTAGATTCCGGGCCATGACCACTCTCGCCCACGCGCCGATCAGCGCGCCCGACCGGCACCGCGATCTCCTGCAAGGGCTGGCACCAGGAGGCGGCGCTCCGGATGCTGATGAACAACCTCGACCCCGCGGTCGCCGAGCGGCCCGAGGAGCTGATCGTCTACGGCGGCGGCGGGAAAGCCGCGCGGAACTGGGAATGCTACGAGAAGATCGTGGCGACGCTCCGCCGCCTCGAGAACGACGAGACCCTGCTGGTGCAGAGCGGCAAGCCGGTGGGGGTGTTCCGGACGCACGAAGAGGCGCCGCGGGTGCTGATCGCGAACGCGCACCTGGTGCCGCGCTGGGCCACCTGGGACGAGTTTCGCCGGCTCGATGCACTCGGGCTGACGATGTATGGACAGATGACGGCGGGCTCGTGGATCTACATCGGCACGCAGGGCATCCTGCAGGGAACCTACGAGACCTTCGCCGAGTGCGCCCGCCAGCACTTCGGCGGGACGCTCGAGGGCCGCCTGGTCGTGACCGGCGGCCTGGGCGGGATGGGCGGCGCCCAGCCGCTCGCCGCGACGATGAACGGCGCCGCCTTCCTCGGCGTCGACGTGGACGAGTCGCGCATCCGCCGCCGGGTCGAGACCCGCTACTGCGACCGGCTCGAGCACGACCTGGACACGGCGCTTCGCCTGGTCGAAGAGGCGCGCTCGCGCCGGCGGCCCTTGGCCGTGGGGCTCGTGGGCAACATCGCCGAGGTGCTGCCGGAGCTGGTCCGGCGGGGCGTCGTGCCCGACGTGCTCACCGACCAGACCTCGGCGCACGACCTGCGCGTCGGCTATATCCCGGCGGGGCTCTCGCTCGGCGAGGCGGCCGCGCTCCGCGAGCAGTGATCCGGCGGGGTACGAGACCCGCGTGCTCGATTCGATGGTGGTGCACGTCCGGGCGATGCGGGAGCTCATGGCCAAGGGTGCGGTCACCTTCGACTACGGCAACAACCTGCGGGGCCAGGTGGCCGACCGCCGAGGCATGCCGGAGGCGTTCGAGATCCCCGGCTTCGTTCCCGCCTTCATCCGACCGCTCTTCTGCCGCGGAGCCGGCCCGTTCCGCTGGGCCGCCCTCTCCGGCGACCCGGCCGACATCGCGGTCACCGACCAGGCGGTGCTCGAGACGTTTCCGAAAAAGGATGCGCTGGCGCGCTGGATCCGGCAGGCGCAGGAGCGGGTCGCAGTTCCAGGGACTCCCGGCCCGGATCTGCTGGCTCGAGTACGGAGAGCGCGCCGAGATGGGGCTCCGGTTCAACTGGCTGGTAAAGCACGGGAAGGTACGGGCGCCGATCGTGATCGGCCGGGACCACCTCGACACCGGCTCGGTGGCCTCGCCCAATCGGGAGACCGAGGGAATGAAGGACGGCTCGGACGCGATCGCCGACTGGCCGCTGCTCAACGCGCTGCTCAACACGGCCTGCGGTGCGAGCTGGGTGTCGCTCCATCACGGCGGGGGCGTGGGGATCGGGTACTCGATCCACGCCGGCATGGTGGCCGTCGCCGACGGGACCGCCATGGCGGATCGCCGGCTGGAGCGGGTGCTCACCGCCGATCCTGGAACGGGCGTCATGCGGCACGCGGACGCGGGGTACGACCTTGCGATCGACACGGCACGGGAGCGGGGAGTCGACCTGCCGATGGTCAACCGATGACCCGTCGCCAGTGAAGATCATGACACACCGTTCGCCGCACGCTCTAGCCGCCGACGCCCGCCATGTCCATCCTCGAAAACATCGGCCAGCTCGCCACCTGTCGCGCCGAGGGCGGGCAGGCGCGACATCCACGCCGATCCCGGACGCGGCGCTGGCCTGGGAGGGCGATACGATCCGGTGGGTCGGGCCTCGGCGGGAGCTGCCGCCCGAGTACGCCGGCGCGGAGCGGCTCGACGCCGGTGGCCGGCTGGTGATCCCGGGGCTGGTCGACTGCCATACCCACCTGGCCTTCGGCGGGTGGCGCGCCGAAGAGTTCGAGCAGCGGATCCTCGGGCCGGAGCTACCTCGAGATCGCGGCGGCGCGGCGGCGGGATCGCCCGGACCGTGCGGCTCACCCGCGAGGCGTCCGCAGGCGGCGCTGGTCGAGCGCTCGCGCGGCTTCCTCCGCGAGATGGCTCGCGCTCGGCGTCACGACGGTCGAGTGCAAGAGCGGCTACGGGCTCGACCGCGAGCACGAGCTCGCGGCTGCTCCGGGTCTACCGCACGCTCGCCGGCGACGCAGCCGGTCCGCCTCGTGCCGACGTTTCTCGGCGCGCACGTCGTGCCGCCGGAGTTCCGCGACGATCGCGCCGGCTATGTCGCGCTGCTGGTCGACGATCTCCATCCCGCACGATCGCGCGGGAGCGGCTCGCCGCGTTCTGCGACGTCTTCGTCGAGCGGTCGGCCTTCACCGTGGACGAGGCCCGCCGGATCCTGCGGGCCGCGCAGGCCGCGGGCCTCGGCGCCAAGCTTCACGCCGACCAGCTCAGCGCCGGGCGGCGGCGCCGAGCTCGCGGCGGAGGTGGGCGCCGTCTCGGCGGATCACCTGGAGTGCACGTCGGAGGCGGGGATCGCGGCGCATGGCGCGGGCCGGGGTCGTGGCGGTGAGCCTGCCGCTGGCGTCACTTTATTTGGGCCAGCCGCCGGTGCCGGCGCGGCGGCTGGATCGAGGCCGGTGTCGCGGTCGCGGTGGCCACCGACTTCAATCCCGGCTCGGCCCCGAGCTACCACCTCCCGCTTGCGCTGACGCTGGCATGCACGCTCCAGCGGATGACGCCGGCGGAGGCGCTCAAGGGGGCGACCGTGATCGCGGCGCGGGCGGTCGGACTGGAGGCGCGGGTCGGATCGCTCGAGCCGGGCAAGTCGGCCGATTTCGCGGTCATCGATGCGCCCGATGTCGAACCAGTGGCTCTACCACCTGCGCCCGAACGCCTGCCGGCGCGACGGTCGTTCGGCGGGGTAGACCGCCTGGGCGGCTCGACGGCTCCACCGCTGCTCGCCTGACCCCCCACGTGCTCCGCCGCCCGACTTGCCGGTCGCGTCAGATCCGCTGCACTGTAGTGCAATCGTCGCACGAAACCGTATCGCACATCTCGGAGGCGCCATGGCCCAGCGCGTGTGCGGTATCGCTCGTCGTCGCTCGTCTCCTGCTGGGGCCCAGCCTGCGGCGGCGCAGGTGCGGCAGATCACCGGACGCGTCACCAACGCGCAGACGGAGCAGGGACTCGCCGAGGCGACGGTCGCGGTCCTGGGGACCCAGATCGTCGCGCAAGCCGGCAACGACGGCCGATTCATCGCTGAACGCGCCCGACGGCGCGACAACGCTCATGGTCCGCGCCATCGGGTTCAAGCGGCAGCAGGTGAGCGGTGCCCGCCCGGCCAGGCGACCGTCGACGTCGCCCTCGAGCCCGACGTGTTCAAGCTGGAAGAGCTCGTGATCACCGGCCAGGCCACCGGCGTCGAGCAGCAGAACCTGCCGAACGCGGTGGCCACGGTGAGTGCGGGCGAGTTGACGCGGGCGCCGTCGCAGACGCTGGAGAGCGCGCTGCAGGGCAAGATTCCCGGCGCGCTGATTCAGGCGAACTCCGGCGCGCCGGGCGGCGGCATCCAGGTCAGCCTGCGCGGCGTCTCCACCATCATCGGCGAGCGTCGAGCCGCTCTTCGTGGTGGACGGGATCGTGGTGAGCAACGCGGCCATCCCCAATGGCGCCAACGCCGTGACCGCGGCGCAGGCCGGCGGCAACCCGCGGAACCAGGACAACCCGGTCAACCGCATCGCCGACCTCAATCCCGAGGACATCGAGCGGATCGAGGTGCTCAAGGGCGGGTCGGCCGCGGCGATCTACGGGTCCAAGGCCACCAACGGCGTCGTCATCATCACCACGAAGCGCGGCCAGGTCGGGCAAGCCGCAGTTCAACATCACCCAGCGCTTCGGCGTCTCCGCGCGCTCCAACGAGCTGGGCAGCCGGACCTTCGCGACGCTCGCCGAGGCGCTGACCGTCTTCACGGACACCGCGGCCGGTCACGGCGCTGTTTCAGCCGGGCCGGATATTCGACACCGAGAAGGAGATGTACGGCCACAAGCCGTTCTCCTACGAGACCGACGCCAACGTCAGTGGCGGCACCGAGAATACCAGTACTACGTCTCCGCTCTGGTCAAGGACGACGGCGGCATCGCCACCAATACCGGGTACAAGAAGCAGTCGCTGCGGTCCAACCTGGACCAGGAGCTCGGCGGCGGGTTCCAGCTGCCGGTGAACATGAACGGCGTCCACAGCCTGTCGAAGCGGGGGCTCACCAACAACGACAATTCCGGCGACCAGCCCCTTCCTGGTCTTTCCCGACCACACCGAACTTCGTCGATCTGCTTCCCGCCCAAGCGGCCGACACCCTGCGCCATCTCGGATTTCCCGGCCAACCCCTTCGAGCGCAGCAACCCGCTGCAGACGTTCGGTTCCTCAAGAACGACGAGGACGTGTGGCGGGTCCTCGGCACCAGTACGCTCCGGTGGTCCGTCATCCGCTCGGCGCGCAGCAACCTGCAGTTCATCGGCATCGGCGGTGTGGACTACTTCCAGCAGGACAACAACTTCGTCTCCCCGCCCGAGCTGGAGTTCGAGCCGAATGACGGGCAGCCGGGCACGGTGGTGCTCAGCAAGTCGTCGAATCGCAACCTGAACCTGGCGCTCAACGCCACCCACACCTATCTGCCCGGCGACCCGGACCGGGATCTCAGTGGACCACCTCGGCCGGGGTCCAGTTCGAGGAGCGGCGGCTCTTTGCCACGCAGATCCTGGGCCGCACGCTTCTGACCGGTCAGGAAGAGCCCGCAACAGGCGGCCAGCCAGACCGTGCCCTCACGGCTCGAGCCGGTGCGCGACCTCGGGCATCTTCGGACAGGAGGAGGTGCTTGCTGGCCGACCGCCGGCTGCTGCTCACCGCCGGGCTCCGCGCCGACCGCAGCAGTGCCAACGGGAGTCCCGGCAAGTACTTCTTCTACCCCAAGTTGGCGGCCTCCTACCTGTTCGAGCGCCCGTTCGGGGGCGTGGAGGAGTTCAAGCTGCGCGGCGCCTACGGCCAGACCGGCAACCGGGCCGCTGTTCGGCGCGACGTTCCCGCCCGATACCTCGGGCACGATCGGCGGCAACTCCGGCACGTTCATCGGCGACGCGGGCGGGCGACCCCAACATTCAGGCCGGAGCGGCAGAAGGAGTTCGAGGCCGGGTTCGACGCCACGCTCGCCAACGGCCGGGCGCAGCTCACCTTCACGTTCTACCAGAGGAACATCACGCGACCTGCTGCTGGAGCAGACCGCTGGCGCCGTCGACGCGGGCCAGGCGACCCAGGTCTTCAGCTCGGGCAGCACGCTGCGGAACCGGGGGGTCGAGGCCTCGCTCACGCTGTCGCCGATCCAGACCAAGGACGTGAACTGGATCTTCCGGACGACCTTCTTCGCCAACCGGAGCAAGATCGCCGGCTCACGGTCCCCACCTTCCAGACCGGCGGCTTCGCGCCTCTCGCTCGGGACCTTCCAGATCGAGGAGGGCGCTCCGCCACCCAGATCTTCGGCCTTGTCGGCAACGACGCCAGCGGCAACGCCATCGCGGGGAAGGTCGGCGACGCCACCCCCGACTTCCAGATGTCGTTCTCCAACGACGTGGACTTCCACCGGTTCACCCTGGGCTTCCTGTTCGACTGGAAGCAGGGCGGCGACATCATCAACCTGACGGAGTTCCTGTACGACGCGGGGCAGAACAGCAAGGACTTCATCGAGCCGGGGGAGGCCGCCGGGTGCCTCGCTTCGGCGCGGGGTTCACCGAGCCCTACGTGCAGTCCGGGACGTACCTCAAGCTGCGGGAGGTGAATCTCTGCTACAATCTGCCGGATCGGACTCACCTCGAGCCTCTTCGGGCGCACAGTCCGAACCGCCCGACTCTCGCTGACCGGGCGCAATCTGCTGCGGTTTACCCCGTATCAGGGGCTCGACCCCGAGGTCAGCAACTTCGGCAACCAGGCGATCGTGCGGAACATCGATGTGGCACCGTTCCCGCCGAGCCGCAGCTTCTTCTTCTCGATCGACCTGGGGTTCTGACCATGACGACCATCCAAGCTGTCGCGTCTGGCCCTCGTCCTCGGCGTCCTGGCAGCGGGGGCCTGCTCGTTCGATATCGCGAACCCCAACACCCCGAACATCATCGGGGAGAACCCGAACCGCTCCCAGGTCGCCGCCACGGCGAATGGCATCCTGATCGCCACCCGGGCGGACGTGGCGGATTGTGCGCTCGAGGTGGCCATCTTCGGCCGTGAGGCGTATCGGATTCGACGGCTCCGACCCGCGGTTCGTCCAGCGAGATGATGCAGGGCCCGCTGGACCCCGGCAGCGGCGCCTTCGGCGGCAACCACTGGGCCGAGGAGTATGCGGCCATCCGGACCGCGAACGACCTGCTGGCGGTCATCGGGACCGCGAGCCGCCCTGACCGCCGAGGAGCAGAGCGCGGTGATGCGGATTCGCCCGGACGCTGCAGGCCTACAATTTCCTGCTCATCCTCGACGCCCACACCCAGGACTCCATCCCGATCGACGTGGGCACGGACGTGACCGCCGCCGCCGGCGCCGTTCGGGGTCAACGCCGACGCCTACGCGCACGTCGAAAGTCTGCTGGACCAGGCGGTCACGGATCTGACGGCGGCCGGCGCGAGCGCGTTCCCGTTTCCACTGCCGTCGGGCTTCGCCGGGTTCAACACGCCGGCCACGTTCATCCAGTTCAACCGGGCGCTCCGGGCCCGGGTGGCGGTCTACCGAGGTGACTTCGCCGGCGCCCTCGCCTTCCTGGCCGCTTCGTTCTACACTCCGGCGCCGCCGCTCGACCTGGGCGTGTACATGGATTTCAGCGCCGGCCCGGGCGACTTCGCCAATCCGCTCGCGATCGATCCCCAAAACGGAGAAAATTTCGGCCACCCCTCGCTTCGCACGCAGGCGCAGCTGCGGCCACCGACGCCGACTCACCGCTCGGCGATCCGGACCTCCGGTTCACCACGAAGCTCGTCCAACGGCCCTCGCGGTCGGGGGGCACGACCAACACGTTCCGGTACAGCAGATCAGTTCCGACCTGGGCTGGATCAGATATCCCGAGCCCCAACACGCCGATCCCGCTGATCAAGAACGAGGAGCTGGTGCTGCTGCACGCCGAGGCGAGCATCGGTCTCGGCGACCTGGGCACCGCGCTGACGGATATCAATCTCGTGCGCACGACGTCCGGTGGGCTCGCCCCACTGCCCGGATTCGCCGACCAGACCGCCGCGATCACCGAGCTGCTGTACAACAAGCGGTACTCGCTGATGTACGAGGGCGGCCATAGCTGGATCGACTACCGCCGCTACGGGCGTACCGCTGACCTCAAGAGCTTTGATCGGGTCGGGCCGCCACCGGATGTGATCTTCCCAACCCTCCCCATCCCCACGGCGGAGGTGCAGGCGCGACAATAGCCGATGTGGCACCATAGGGAACGGGCCTCCTCTGGCGAAGAGGGGGCTCGTTTTCGCGTAAGGTGCAAGCGCATCAGTAACCTATGGCAGGACGCGGCCTCCTCTGGCGAAGCGGAGGCTCGCTCCACATTTTGCAAGCTTCCGCACGACGGCCCGGCCGAGCCCGCCGCCCGTACACCGGAGGGGTATGTCCATCACCGCCTTCGGCGATGAGCTCAACCTCGCGCCACCCGTACGCGGCCGCGGGAATCAGGCCGCGCCTCGACTCCGTGGACCTGCTCCGGGGCCTGGTCATGGTGATCATGGCGCTGGACCACGTCCGCGATTTCTTCACGGAGCTCCGGTTCAACCCCACGGACCTCTCGCAGACCAACGCGGTCCGCTCTTCTTCACACGGTGGGTCACCCACTTCTGCGCGCCGACGTTCGTGTTCCTGGCGGGCGCCGGAGCATTCCTCCAAGGGGCGCGCGGCAAGAGCCGGAGCGAGCTGGCGGGCTTCCTCGTGACCCGCGGACTCTGGCTGGTGGTGCTGGAGCTGACCGTCGTCCGCCTGGGGTGGGCCTTCGACCTGAACTACGCCGGCTTGTTCTGGGTCCCGGTCATCTGGGTGATCGGGGTCTCGATGGTGATGCTGGCGGGGCTCGTCTACCTGCCGCTCCCCGCGATCGCGGCTTTCGGCCTCGTGATGATCACGACCCACAACCTGTTCGACGGCATCACGCCCCGAGTCGCTCGGCGGGTGGGGCCCGCTCTGGACGGTGCTTCACGTGCAGGGGCCGATCGCCTTGCCGGGGGGCGGCAGCGCTCTTCGTGGCCTATCCGCTCATCCCGTGGATCGGCGTGATGGCCGCCGGCTACGCCTTCGGAAGCCTGCTCCTCCGGCCGACCGAGGAGCGGCGCCGTCTGTTGCTTCGCCTCGGCCTGTCGCTCACCGCGGCATTCATCGTCCTTCGCGCCCTCAATATCTACGGCGACCCTCGCCCGTGGACGTCCCAGCCCACCGGCGTGGTGACCCTGTTGTCGTTCCTCAATACGACCAAGTACCCGCCGTCGCTCGCGTTCCTGCTGATGACGCTGGGCCCCGCGATCGCCTCACTGGCCTGGTTCGAGCGACTGTCGGGCCCCGTCGCGCGGTTCCTGATCGTGTTCGGGCGGGTGCCGCTGTTCTACTACGTGTTGCACATCTTCGTGATCCATGTGGCGGCGCTCGCCCTGGGCGTGATGGCGGGGTTCCCGCCCTCCACCTTCCTCGGGCCCTTCTTCCTCGATCCGCCGCCGGGCTGGGGCTACGGGCTGCCGGCGGTATACGCCATCTGGGTGGCCGTTGTGCTTGCGCTGTACCCGGTGTGCCGCTGGTACGCCGGACTCAAGGCCCGGCGCCGCGACGCATGGCTGAGTTACCTGTAACGCCGTCCTCTCACCTCCATGGAGGAGTGCACATGTCTCACTGCGTTCCAATGATTCCGTCCGTCCGCCATCTGGCACTGATCGGCTCGGTGCTGGCGCTCGCGGGCTGCGGAGGCGAAGCCTCGAAGTACTCGGGCAACTGGTCGCGGGACCTGTACGGCGAGGGCGAAGTGAAGATGAACCTGGCCAGAAACGGGAACGTGGAGCTGATGCTCCCGTCACCCCGGTGGCCGGACTCCGTGGACATGAAGGGCCGGGCCGACTTCATGGGCGACACGCTGCTGTTCAAGGCCGACACGACCGGCAGCCCCTGCCAGACGGCCGACGCCCGCTACGTGATCAGCCGGACCGAGGACGAGCTCCACATCGCGGGCGTGGGCATGGACAACTGCGGTGGCCGGCGCGCGGCCCTCGTGGGGACCTGGAAGAAGTCCTGACTCAGGCCGGCCACTGCTGCGTGACGCAGTGGAAGGCGCCCAGCCCCCAGACCAGGTCGGTGCAGTCGATCCCGACCACGTCCCGGCCGGGGAAGAGGGTCCGCAGCGTGGCGAGGGCTTCCTCGTCGCGCGGCGGGTCGTAGGTCGGGAGCAGCACGATGCCGTTGGCGATGTAGAAATTGGCGTAGCTCGCCGGCAGGCGCTGCCCTTCGTAGCCGAGGGCGCGCGGCATCGGCAGCGTGACCACCCGGAGCGGCCGGCCATCCTGGTCGGTCATTCCGCGCAGCCGCTCCAGGTTCTCCTGGAGCGGCTCGTAGTTCTCGTCCGCCGGATCGCGCTCGACCACGGTGACGACGGTCCGCTCGTCGACGAAGCGGGTGAGGTCGTCCACATGGCCGTCGGTGTCGTCGCCCGCGATGCCGTCGCCCAGCCAGAGGATCTTGGCGACGCCGAGGTAGTCACGGAGGTACTGCTCGATCTGCGCGCGGTCGAGCTGCGGGTTGCGATTGGGGTTGAGCAGGCACGCCTCGGTCGTGAGCAGCGTGCCGCGGCCGTTCACGTCGATCGAGCCGCCTTCCATGACGATTCCCGGCTCGAACACCGGCAGGCCGAGCTCGGCGCCGATGCGGGTGGGCACCACGTCGTCGAGGTCGTAGGGCGGGTACTTGCCGCCCCAGGCGTTGTAGCCCCAGTCGACGATCGCCTGCTCGCGCCGGCCGGCGTGGGTGCGCTGGAGGAAGATGGGCCCGTGATCGCGGCACCACGCGTCGTTGGTGGGGTTGTGATGAAAGTAGACGTTCCCGGTATCCGCGCCGCGGCCGGCGAGCAGGGTCGCGCACCGACCCTTCCATCGCCGGCCCCGCCACGTTGATGTGCACCTCCTCGCGGTCGGCGAGCGCGCGCACCATGGTGGCGAAGATGCCGGGCACCGGACCGAACTTGCCGGGCCAGGACGCCTCCTTGTGCGGCCAGCTCAGCCAGGTGCCGCGATGCGGCTCCCACTCGGCGGGCATGCGGTAGCCGAGCTGGGCGGGGGTGGGGGAGTCGGGCATTGGCTCCGTAGCGGGGTCGGTCATCCACTCGCCACCAGCCCCGTCATCCCGAGCGAAGCGAGGGACCTTGCCTGCACATCACGGAACGTGGCGTGGGTCCCGGGACGGTGGAGAAGGTCCCTCGCTTCGCTCGGGATGACGGGCTAGTCGAGATATCGCTTGGTGATGTCCTGGTACGCGTCGATCCGCCGGTCGCGCAGGAACGGCCAGTGGGTGCGGCTGACGCCGACCTTGCCGAGGTCCACGGTGGTCGTGAGGACCTCCTCGCCCGGCCCGCCCTTCACGAGGATCCGGCCGCCGGGATCGGCGACGAAGCTGCCGCCCCAGAACTCGATGCCGCCCTTCGGATCGCCCTCGTGGCCCACGCGGTTGACCGCGCAGACGTACACGCCGTTGGCGATCGCGTGGCTCCGCTGGATGGTCTCCCACGCGCTCTGCTGCTGGGCGCCGTGCTCGGCCTTCTCCGGTGGCAGCCATCCGATGGCGGTAGGGTAGAACAGGATCTGGGCGCCGCTCAACGCGGTGAGACGCGCCGCCTCCGGATACCACTGGTCCCAGCAGACCAGCACCCCGATCCGGCCGAACCGCGTGTCCCAGCTGCGGAAGCCGAGGTCGCCGGGCGTGAAGTAGAATTTCTCGTAATACTGCGGGTCGTCGGGAATGTGCATCTTCCGGTACTTGCCCAGGTACCGGCCGTCGGCGTCGATGATGGCGGCGGTGTTGTGATACAGCCCCTCGGCGCGCTTCTCGAAGAGCGACGCGACGATCACGACGCCGAGCTCGGCCGCGAGGGCGCAGAGCGCCTCGGTGGACGGGCCCGGGATGGGCTCGGCCAGATCGAAGAACCGGTGGTCCTCCACCTGGCAGAAGTACTGGCTGCGGAAGAGCTCCTGCAGGCAGACAATCTGGGCGCCGCGCGCGGCGGCATCCCGGACGCCCTGCACGGCCTTCCGCATGTTGACGTCGGGCTCGACAGCGCACTGGTGCTGGACCAGGCCGAGCGTCACCGAGCTTTGCGAGGGATTGGTCATGGCGGGAAGATAATTCCGCGGTGACGGCCGGGCACCGGGTGACGGGGGTCACCGGACGATCCCTCCGCGGCCATCATCTTGGTGATCGGTGAAGATACGCGCTGTGCCGGGCGCCGGCGCTGGGGTCCCCAAACGGAAAGGAAGGCTCCATGGCCTCGCTGCAGCATGACGACGCGGTCCGGTACCCCGCCCGCCGATGGGCGGGAAGGGCCGCCCTCCTCGCCCTCTCGCTGGCGGCCGCCTGTGGTGGGGACCGGAACCGCGCCACTGGCGCCGACACGGTCGGTACGTCAGCGGTGGCGCCCGACTCGGCGGCCGCGCCGGTGACCGATACGGCAGCCCCGGCCGCGACCGGCAGCTCGCGCGACAGCGCCCGCGACACCACGGCGGACACGCCGCGACCAAGCCGTCCGCTACCGTCCCCGCGAAGCCGGCCCCGACGGCGGGTGCCGAGCGGCCGGCCAAGCCATCCGACACCGCCACGAAGCACGCCGCCGCGCCGCGACCGAAGGCGCCGGCCGCACCCGCACCAGCTGCCGACACGAGCTCCGCCCAGCAGCCGCAGCCGACGGCCGCAGCGCCTGCTCCGTCCGGCGCGCAGGATAGCTTGATCGCGGCCGAGAACGCCGGAACCTCGCTCCGGGATGCGTACCATCAGGCGCCGCGGGACACGGTCTCGCAGGCGGTCTACAACGGGTGGAAGCAGTTCAACCTGAACTGCGCGCGGTGTCACGGCGAGGATGTGAGTGGGACGACGATCGCGCCGCATCTCATCGTCTCCCTCAAGCCCGACGGGCCCATCAACACCAAGGAGCTCTTCGTGCAGACCGTGTGCGCGGGCCGGCCCGCGAAGGGCATGCCCGCGTGGTGCACGCTGGGTCTGGACATGGACAAGATCAACGACATCTACCAGTACGTGAAAGGCCGGAGCGATGCCAAGATCAGTCCGGGCCGTCCAGCGGTCAAACCGGAGGGCTAGCCACATGACGCCCCAACGCTACGTGTCGCGCCTGGTGTTATCCCTGCTGCTCGGCGCCGGCTGGACCGGTGGCGCCGCGGCGCAGGACACGAAGGAGGCCGGTCCCAAGCTCGACGCGGAAGCGTACGAAGGCTGGCGCCAGTACAGCGCCCACTGCGCGCGCTGCCATGGGCAGGACGTGCTGGGCAATCCGGTCGCGGCGGACCTGCTCAAGACGACCGCGGCGGGTGGCCCCGTCGCGGAGAAGGCGGCGTTCGTCGCCGCGGTCAAGACGGGCCGGCCGAATCGTGGGATGCCCGGGTTCGCCAAGGTGATCGACGACGCCCAGACCAACGCGATCTTTGCCTACGTGAAGGGCCGGGCGGACGGGAAGATTCCGGCCGGGCGGCCCGAGCGAGCGGGCGGCAAATAGGGCCGACTCGCCGGGTATCGCGACTAGTCCGCCGCGCCCGGCTCGAGCTCCACCGCGGCCGCGCCCAGCTCGACCGGCCACCGCAGCGTGACGTTCTCGCCCTGCCGGGTGCGGTCGAAGCCGCGCTCGGACTTGGCGACCGTCTCGATGTCGAAGCGCCACTCCTCCGCCGCCGGGGTGGCCGAGAGCCGCACCGGTCCGGCCAGCGACAGCTCGGTGGCAAAGCGATCGCCGGGCTCCGCGGCCGCGGGGTCCCAGGCCCACCGCACGCCGATCCGCCCGTCCGCGTCGAAGCGGATGTGCTTCTCCAGGCGAGCGCGCCCCTCGGCCACCGTGCACACCACCTCCACGCCGCCCTTCCGCCGCTCGACGGTGTGCCCGCAGCGCCGCCGGGCCCACGACAGCAGCGCCCAGTAGCCGCCCCCGGCGTAGTCCTCGAGTGACACGCCACCGGGCAGCAGTCGGTCCACGAACAACGCGCGGTCGTCCTGATCGAGCGCCGGCTCGACGTACTCGACCTCGGGATGCTCGGCCGCACGCTCGAGTGCCAGGTCGTGATATACTTCGCGGCGACGGGTGAGCGCGTTGGCGTAGTTGATGCCGTCGCGGAACATGGTGTACTCCTCGACCGCGCCGCCTCGCGCCGGGCTCACCAGCGCGGAGAACATCGGTGAGTGGATCCACACCTCGTCGTCGCCATCGCCGTCGAGGTCGAGTACGTCGTACGCGAGTCCCTCCCCCTGCCGCAACGCCGCTTCCGCCTCCGCCAGATTGCGCCAGATCGCGTCCCTGAGATGCGGCAGGTAGAGGCCGCCGAACACGCCGTGCCAGTAGGCGTCGTTGCATTGCGCCCGGCCGATGGCGCGCCGCGCCGCGGGTGGATCGCCATGCCGGCGCACCAGCGCGCTCAGCGCCATCATCTTCTTGTGCATCCGATTCGATTCGGAGTACTTGACCAGGAAGTTCCGCCAGTGGGCGCCCCGAAGGAGCGCGCCGTCCGCACCGGCGACACGAGCCTCGCCGACATCGCGCTCCAGCCGGGTGAGGCGGAGCGCGGCGTCCGGCGGGAGCGACCAGCTCTCCATCTCGCGGTAGGACGCGGTCGGCAGATAGGCGATCCCGCCGCTCGGCACGGCCTCCAGCGCCTCGTCGAGGCGGCTGAGCACGACCTCGCCGCCCTCGACCAGCCCGCCGATCGTCGCCATGAAGAGCTCCAGCCACTTCTCTCCGTAGACCCACTGCTTGGTGCCGGGCCAGCCGCCGAACTTCTCGCCATCGTCCGCCATGAGAGCCAGCCCGTGGCCGGCACCCCGGAGCTGGCGCAGGTAATCCGCCGTCTCCTCCGGCGGACGGAACGGAATCAGGTAGCGGAGCCGCTCGTCGATCGGGAAGAGAGCGACCCGCTTGCCGTCGCTCTCGGTCCAGAAGGGGGCGTGGAGCTGCTCGGCGGCGAAGCCGGTCACGAGGAAGTGCCGGTCGTCGACCAGCGCGTACCGGACGCCGGCGTCAGCGAGGTCGGCGGCGAGCTCCGGCTCCCAGACCCGCTCGGTGAGCCAGAGTCCGCGGGCGTCGACACCGAAGCGCCGGCGCACCGTCTCGTGCATCCAGTGGATCTGCTCCACCCGGTCAACGCGCGGGAGCGAGGCGAGCACGGGCTCGTAGAATCCCGCCAGCAGGATCTCGATGCGGCCGTCGGCGGCGAGGCGCCCCAGGCGGTCGAGGTACGCCGGCTCGTGGCTCTCCAGCCACTCGATCAGCGGCCCGCTCAAGTGCAGCACGACCGGAAAGAACTCCCGGTCGGTGAGGGCATCGAGCAGGGGGCGGTAGACGTCGTCGACGTGCTGGGCGAAGACGTGATCGAAGTTGCCGACCGGTTGATGGAGATGGAGGCCGAACGCGAAGCGGATCGGCGCCACGGCTCAGCCGAGCGGGAGGGAACGGGAGCCGGCAAGCGCCGCGGAGATCGCCGGCAGCACGTCGGGGAAGATCGCGTCGCGCTCGCCGAGCTCCGCCGCTCGCCGGCTCCCGCGCTCGAGCGCCTCGGGTGAGCCGTCCACCAGTGCCTCCACCAGCTCTTCGGTCTCGCTGCAGTGCTCGCGGAAGCGCTTCTCACCGTAGTCCGCCGCGGCGCCGGTCGAGATGATGAACTGCCAGTCGGACGACTGGGCCAGGAGCAGCTCGCGCGCGGCCTGCGCCAGGATGAAGCGGGTCTGCTCCGACCCGAGCGCGGCCGGGGCCGCGTCCCAGAACCGCTCTTCCAGCGGCCAGAGCCGCTCCCAGGTCCACGCCGTCTGCTCGCTGAGCCACATCGTGAAGTCGCCGTTGGCGCCCCACGAGCCGGATGGCATCCGGATGGCCGAGCGCGACGGGTGCCGGAGCAGGTGTCCGGAGCCGGTCGACGGGCGCACATCCGGCCGGCCGCGCAGGGCGCGGTAGACGTCGCCCAGGAAGTCCGGGCCCTCGAACCACCAGTGGCCGAAGAGCTCGGTGTCGAACGGTGCGACGATGACGCCGTCGCGCCGCCCCGCCTCCGCCGAGGCGATCCCGCCGAGCAGCCCGGCGAAGTGGTCGGCGTGGCCCCGCGCCCGGTCGAGTGCCTGGCCCGGGTCGTACGGCTCCTTGGCGCCCAGGTCCACGCTCGGGCCGCTGACCCGCCAGAGCTTGAGGCCGCCGGGCCAGCGCATCTTGTGGAATTCGAGGTACACCCCGTCGCCCGGGTAGCCCTCGAACCGGCTCCAGACCTGCATCGACGCCCGCGGGTCCCGCACGTAGGCCGAGACGCCGGCGGCGCCGCGGTGCTGCGCTACCACGGTAGGCCTGGTACGGCGTGCGCTGGGCCGGCTCGGCAGTCGCCCGGGCGGCCGGCTGGTGCACCTCGGGGTCGAGCGCGGCCGGATCGCCCGAGAGGCCGAGGGGCCGGCCCGCGCTCGCGAGATGCGCGTCGACGAAGAAGAAGCGGAACCCCGCGTCGGCCAGGTGCTCCTCGATGCCGCGACGCACCGCGCTTCTGGGAGCGGTCGGCCAGGGCGCCCACGGGCCCCGCGGCCGGTAGGCGCATTCGGGGAGCCAGCAGCCCTGGGGGGCGCGACCGAACAGCCGGCGGTGCTCGGACGTGCCGACCGCGAGCTGGAACCGGATGCTCTCGTCGCGCGAGAGCAGCGGGAGGAAGCCGTGCGTGGCGGCGCTGCCGATGATCTCCAGGCGGCCCGCCGCCTCGAGCGCGCGGAAGGCGGCGACCAGATCGCCGTCGACCTCGTGGAACAGCCGGCGGAGCCGGAGCAGGCGGGCCCGCCAATACTCGACCAGGGGGAGCAGGTGCTGCTCACCGGTCTTGGCAAGCGACGCCGGCGCCTCGCCGCAGGCCGCGAGCCGCTGGTCGAAGAACGCCTCCATCTCGCGCACGAAGACCGGGCTCGCGAGCTGGTTGGCGAGCACGGGCGTGAAGCCGATCGTCACCGGCCCCGGCGTGTCCTCCGCCTCCAGCCGCAGGAGCGTTTCCAGGAGAGGCAGGTAGGTGTCGGCCGCGGCCTCGCAGATCCAATCGCTTCCGTGGGGCCACCGCCCGTGGTTCAGCACGTAGGGCAGGTGGCTGTGCAGCGTGAAGACGAAGTCCATCGGCTCTCCGGTCACCGTGCCCGGACCAGCGCGCGGCGGTAGACATCGAGGTAGGTGGCGACCGACCGCTCCCAACTGAAATCGTGCGCCATGCCGCGGCGCACGAGCGCCCGCCACCGCGTCGTGTCGGCGTAGGCGTCGAGCGCGCGAAAGGCGGCTTCGGAGAACGCCGCCGGCGTGTAGGCCTCGAACGAGAAGCCGGTGACCCCGTCCTCGACGGTGTCCCGGAGCCCGCCGACGTTGCGGACGATCGGCGGCGCACCATAGCGCTGCGACCGCATCTGGGTGAGGCCGCACGGCTCGTACAGCGACGGCATGAGGAAGATGTCGGCGCCCGCCATGAGCCGGTGCTCGAGCCGGTCGGTGAAGTCGAGCTGGACACCGATCCGGTTGGGGGCCGACTTGGCCAACTCGACCAGCGCCTGCTCGTAGCGCTGTTCGCCGCTGCCGAGAAAGACGAACTGTGCGTCGTGCGCCAGGAGCTCGTCCGCGCCGAGGATGAGATCGAGCCCCTTCTGCGTGACCAGCCGTCCCGTCATCCCGAACAGCGGCACCTTCCGGCGCTGCGGCAGCCCGAACGAGCGCTGGAGCGCGGCCTTGCAGCGGCGCTTGCCGTCGAACTGTTCCGCCGAGTACTGGGCGGTGATCTGCGTGTCGCTGGCCGGATCCCACTCCCGCTGGTCGATGCCGTTGAGCACGCCGACGAGCCGGTCGCCGAGCTCGAGGAAGACGTCGTGGAGGCCGAAGCCTCCGCCGGCCGTCCTGAGCTCGCCGGCCTGGGTGGGGCTCACCGTGGTGACGAAATCGGTGAACACCAGCCCGCCCTTCAGGAAGTTCACCTTCCCGTACCACTCGAGCTGATGCCAGTTGTAGATCTCCCACGGCAGCCCGACGTCGGGCATCGTCTCCGGCGGGAAGTGGCCCTGGTACCCCGGGTTGTGCACCGACAGCACGGTCGTGGCCGACGCCGCGAAGCGCTCGCCGGCGAGCGTAGTGCGGAGATAGACCGGGACGAGCGCCGTATGCCAGTCGTGCGCGTGCAGCAGCACCGGCCCCGACACGAGCCGGGGCAGGGCCGTGAGCGCGGCCAGGGCGAAGAACGCGAATCGCCGGGCATTGTCGGGATAGTCGACCGCGTTCTCGCCGTAGATGCCCGGCCGGTTGAAATACTCCAGGTGCTCGAGGAAGAAGACCTGCGGTCCTCGTGCCCGCGCGCGCCGCGCGGAAGACCCGCGCCTCCTCGGTGCGGCCGCCGATCGACACCAGGAACGGCGGGCCGACCGGCTCGAGGTCGGGCTCGACGTCGCGCACGCTGCGGTAGAGGGGGAGAATCGCGGCCACGTTGAGACCGGCCGCACGCTGGTGATGTGCCAGCCCGCTGACGGCCTCGGCGAGGCCGCCGGTGCGGGCGTAGGGAGAATATTCCGCCGTCACGTGGACGACGGAAACGGGCTCGCCGCCCGCCGCGGTCAGCGGCGGACGGACCGCCGCCGCCGTGCGGGACTGCTGGTGAACGGTCGCCATCCTGCCTGCCTCATGCCGTCGGCGGGTCGTCGCCAGACGACTCGCCCCGGAGCGCGGGTGCGTAGTGTTCCTGCACGTAGTCCTGCAGCATCCGCCGCGCGGTGAACCTGGTGCCGGCGAGCCGGAGTGCGTGGCGCATCTTCTCGACCCAGCCGAGCGGGACGCCGGCGGCGTTGCGCGTGTAGTAGAGCGGAATGACCTGCTCCTCGAGCAGGCGGTAGAACCTCTCGGCGTCGGCCGCGTCGGCGTCTTCGCTCTCACCCGCCGGGGAGATCGCCCAGCCGCTGAGCCCGTCGTAGCCCTCCTGCCACCAGCCATCGAGCGTGCTGAGCTGGGGGATGCCGTTGAGGGCGGCCTTCATGCCGCTCGTGCCGCTGGCCTCGAGCGGAACGCGCGGGAGGTTGAGCCACAGGTCCACCCCCTGGACCAGCAGGTGGGCCAGGTGCATGTCGTAGTCCTCGAGGAACGCGACCCGGCCCTCGAATTCGGGATCCCGGGTGAACTGGTACACGCTCTGGAGCACTTCCTTGCCGGGGTTGTCGGCCGGATGGGCCTTGCCGGCGAAGATGATCTGCACCGGCCGCCACGGGTTCACCAGCAGGCGGCGGAGGCGCTCGAGGTCGCGGAAGATCAGGTTCGCGCGCTTGTAGGTCGCGAACCGGCGGGCGAAGCCGATCGTGAGCGCGGTCGGGTCCAGCAGCGTCCCGGCGCCGACGACCTGGGCGGCCTCCTTCATCTGGGTGGCGAAGCGGCGGCGGGCCTCCTCGCGGATGAAGGTGGCGAGGATCTCCTTGAGGCGGACGTGCGCTTCCCAGAACCGCTGGTGGTCGAGCGTCAGCACCTGGTCCCAGAGGGCCTGGTCGTCCAGGCGGCTGCCCCAGTCGTGGCC
The DNA here is from genome assembly GCA_963804125.1 of uncultured Gemmatimonadales bacterium. Classification (GTDB taxonomy): domain Bacteria; phylum Gemmatimonadota; class Gemmatimonadetes; order Gemmatimonadales; family GWC2-71-9; genus CAVVWJ01. Next base: position 237,527 of record CAWDPF010000007.1, on the reverse strand, counting down.
CAGGTGATCGTCGAGCAGGCCCATGACGGGACTGGCCATCCAGGTCGCCAGGTGCACGCCGTTGGTGACGTGGCCGATCGGCACCGTCTCCCACGGTCGGCCCGGCCAGAGGTCGCGCCAGATGTTGCGGGAGACCTGGCCGTGGCGGCGCGACACGCCGTTCACGCCGGCGGCGAGCCGCATCGCGGTCACGGTCATGTGGAACTGGTCCGGCAGGTCGGGATGGGCGCCGAGCCGGAAGAAGGTCTCGCGGTCGATGCCCATCTCGTTCCACACCGGCCCGGCGACGCCCTCGAGCTGGTCGATGGAAAACGCGTCGTGCCCCGCGGGGACCGGCGTGTGGGTGGTGAACACGCTGTGCGCGCGCACCAGGCGGACGGCTTCGTCGAAGGAGCGGCCCTGCGTGACGTACTCCCGGAGCCGCTCGACCATCATGAACGCGGCGTGGCCCTCGTTGGCGTGCCACACCGCCGGGTCGATGCCCATGGCCCGGAGCACGCGAACGCCGCCCACGCCGAGAATCCACTCCTGCCGGAGCCGCAGGTCGGGGCCGCCGGCGTAGAGCTTGTTCATCAGGGCGCGATCGTCCGGGTGGTTGACCTCGAGGTTGGTGTCGAGGAGGTAGATCGGCATCCGCCCCACCATCATCCGCCAGGCGCGGACGTGCACCGGCCGCCCCGACGTCTCCACGGTGGTGAGGAACGGCTCCTGCTTGGCGCCGGTGACCGGCACCAGCGGCGTCAGGCTGACGTCGAACTCCTCGTCGCTGTCCTGCTGCCAGCCGTCGAGCCGGAGCCGCTGGTCGAAGTAGCCCTTCATGTAGAAGAGTCCGACGCCCACCATCGGCACGCCGAGATCGCTCGAGGCCTTGCAGTGGTCGCCCGCGAGGACGCCGAGGCCGCCGGAGTAGATCGGCACCGAGTTGTGGAGGCCGAACTCGGCGCAGAAGTACGCCACCGTCCGGCCGTCGAACTCGGGATGCGCGTGGGCGAACCAGGTGTCCTTGCTGGTCGTCCCGTGCATCAGCCGGGCCATGACGTCGTCGTAGCGCCGCAGGAAGTCGCTGTCGCTGGCGCACGCCGCGATGCGCGCGGGGTCGACGCGGCAGAGCAGCTCGAGCGGATTGTGGCGGGTGAGGTGCCAGAGCGCCTCGTCGATGGAGCGGAACAGCGCGCGGGCCTCGCGGCTCCAGCTCCACCAGAGGTTCATCGCCAACGTCGAGAGCCCTTCGATCCGGGCCGGCAGGTACGGAATGCGGCTGTGCGGGGTCGTCATGGCCGTAGTATAGCGGGGGCGGGGCAGGTGGTCACGCGGGCAGGCGGGCGGTCGTGCGGGCGAGCGGTCGTACGTGGCAACGCCGTCGTCATCCCGAGCGTAGCGAGGGACCTTGCGTGGGAATGGCTCGAGCCATTCTTGGGCAAGGTCCCTCGCTGCGCTCGGGATGACGACTGCTACCGTCGCCGACCTGCCTGCCCGCCTGCCCGCCTTCAATGCACCAGCTTCTTGTACCGGATCCGATGCGGCTGGTTCGCGTCGACGCCCTTCCGGCGCTTGAGGTCGGCGGCGTACTCGGCGTAGTTCCCCTCGAACCAGACCACCTCGCTGTTGCCCTCGAAGGCCAGGATGTGGGTGGCGATGCGGTCGAGGAACCAGCGGTCGTGGCTGATCACCACGGCGCAGCCGGCGAATCCCACCAGCGCTTCCTCGAGCGCCCGGAGCGTGTCCACGTCGAGGTCGTTGGTGGGCTCGTCGAGCAGCAGCAGGTTGCCGCCGGCCTTCAGCAGCTTGGCGAGGTGGAGCCGGTTGCGCTCGCCGCCCGAGAGGGTGCCCACCTTCTTCTGCTGGTCGGCGCCACGAAAGTTGAAGCCCGCGGCGTAGGCGCGCGCGTTGACCGTGCGGCGGCCGAACTGGAGCTGGTCCTGCCCGCCGCTGATCTCCTCGTACACGGACTTGGCCGGGTCGAGCGCGTCGCGACTCTGATCGACGTAGGCGATCTGCACCGTCGAGCCGACCGTCAGCGTCCCCGTATCGGCCTGCTCCTGCCCGGTGATCATGCGGAACAGCGTGGTCTTGCCCGCGCCGTTGGGCCCGATCACGCCGACGATCCCGCCGCGCGGAAGCGCGAAGTTCAGGTTCTCGAACAGGAGCCGGTCGCCGAAGCCCTTGGAGACGTCGCTCGCGACCACGACCTCGTCGCCCAGGCGGTCGGGCACCGGGATCAGGATCTCGGCGTTCCCCTCGGTCTGCCGCTCGGCTTCCTCGCGCAGCTCCTCGTAGCGGGTGATGCGCGCCTTGCTCTTGGCCTGGCGGGCGCGCGGGCGACATGCGCACCCACTCGAGCTCCCGCTGCAAGGTCTTCTGCCGGGCCGAGGCCTGCTTCTCCTCCTGCCCCAGCCGCCGCTGCTTCTGCTCGAGCCACGAGGAGTAGTTCCCCTCCCACGGGATCCCGGCGCCCTGATAGAGCTCGAGAATCCAGCCGGCCACGTTGTCGAGGAAGTAGCGGTCGTGGGTGACGGCGACGACGGTGCCCTTGAACTCCGCGAGGTAGCGCTCGAGCCACCAGACGCTTTCGGCGTCGAGGTGGTTGGTGGGCTCGTCGAGCAGCAGCATGTCCGGCTCCTCGAGCAGCAGCCGGCAGAGCGCCACGCGGCGGCGCTCGCCGCCCGAGATCTTCGCCACGTCGGCGTCGCCCGGCGGGAGCCGGAGCGCGTCCATCGCGAGATCGATCTTGTGGTCGAGCTCCCAGAGGCCGAGCGCGTCGATGCGCTCCTGGAGATTGCCCTGCTTCTCGAGCAGCCGGGTCATCTCGTCGTCGTCCATCGGCTCGGCGAACCTGGCGCTGATCTCGTTGAACTGGTCGAGCATCGCCTGCTGCTCGCGGACGCCCTCCATGACGTTGCCGCGGACGTCCTTCGTCGCGTCGAGCTGGGGCTCCTGCGTCAGGAACCCGATCCGGGTGCCCGGGAGCGGGCGCGCGTCGCCCAGGAAATCCTTGTCGACGCCCGCCATGATGCGGAGCAGGGAGGACTTGCCCGCGCCGTTGGCGCCGAGGACGCCGATCTTGGCGCCGGGAAAGAAGGAGAGATAGATCCCCTTGAGGATCTCTCGCGAGGGGGGCACGACCTTCCGGAGGTCGCGCATCGTGAAGATGTATTCGCCGGCCATAGGGCGGGAACATAACAGCCCGGAAGCAGAAAGGGCGTCCCAGCGGGGACGCCCTCCGTTCTGCACCGGCCGGGGCCGGAGGTCAGCTCACGTGCTTGTTCACCAGCTTGGTCATGTCGAACATCGTCACCTGGGACCTGCCGCCGAACACCGGACGCAGCTTGTCGTCCGCGTTGATGGCGCGGCGGTTCTTCGAGTCCTGCAGGCCGTTCCGCTTGATGTACTGCCAGAGCTTCTTGGTGAGCTCGGTGCGGGGAAGCGGCGAGTTCCCGACCACGGCGCCCAGGGCGCTGTCGGGCTGTACCGGACGCATGAACGCGGCGCTGGGTACGCGCTTCTTGCCGGACTTCTTGGCGGCCTTCCTGGTGGCCTTCTTCGCGGACTTCTTGGCGGACTTCTTCGCGGACTTCTTGGCGGACTTCTTCGTCTTTTTCTTGGCGGCCATCGCGTGTCTCCCAGTGAATGTGAGAACTGCGTGCCTCTCGTCCTGCGCTACTACCGTGACAAACAGTACACGGCCGCCGCAAATTTACAATAGGGAAATGGCCATTTTCCCTCGGAAAACCCGATTTTCGGCCGGGTTTTCCCTCGGAAACCCCGATTTCGGCCCTATTTTCCCTCGGAAACGGGTCTCCGGCCCCTCGGAAAATGCCCGCGCGTGCGCCTCCTCCCGAGTCGATCCGGCGGCCCCTGCGAGGCCGCGGCTATCTTGAAATCGTGCTCCCGGAGCCCTCGGCTCCCCGCTCCCAGGCCTCAGGAAGGGTATCGTCTCATGCCTCTCGTCCTCACTACCGGCCGCTGCGCCGCGCTCGCCGTGATGCCGCTCGTCGCCCTGGCCGCCCTCGCCGCAGGACGGGCCGCGCCGCCCTGTGCTCCCGACAACGGAGGGCTCGACCTCCCCGACGGATTCTGCGCCGGCGTGGTGGCGAGCGACGTCGACGACGTGCGGCATCTGGCCGTCGGGCCCGGCGGCGACCTCTACGCCGCGACGGGCGGCGGCCTGCTCCGCGGCGGGGTGGCGGCGTTCCGCGACCGCGACGGGGACGGCACGATGGACGAGCGCGCGACGTTCGGTCCCCGCGGCGGCAACGACGTCGGCGTGTACGACGGGCATCTCTACCTCGCGCTCGAGCGGAGCATCGTCCGGTGGCGTCTCACCCCGGGCAAGCTCGAGCCCGCCGGCGATCCCGAGACGATCGTCTCCGGGCTGCCCGCGGGTGGCGACCACGATGCCAAGACGATGGCCTTCCCGGGTGGCGGCGTGCTGCTCGTGAAGATCGGCTCCGCGACCAACAGCTGCCAGCAATCGAACCGCGCCGCGAAGTCCCCCGGCCGCGACCCGTGCACCGAGCTCGAGCGCCGCGCCGGGATCTGGCGGTTCGCGGCCGACCGGGCGGGGCAGTCGTTCGGGGACGGCCGCCGCTGGGCGACGGGACTTCGGAACGCCGAGGCGCTCGGCGTGCAGCCGGGTACGGGCGCGGTGTGGGCCGCGATTCACGGGCGCGATCAGCTGGGGCAGAACTGGGGCTTCAGCGACGAGGCCAACGCGAACGATCCCGCCGAGGAGCTGGTGCAGGTGTCGGAGGGCGACGACATCGGCTGGCCCTATTGCTACTTCAGCAACGATGCGAAGCGGAAGGTGCTCGCGCCCGAGTACGGCGGCGACGGCAAGACCGTCGGCCGCTGCGCGACGGCCAAGGCGCCGGCGATCGCGTTCCCCGGTCACTGGGCGCCGATGGCGCTGCAGTTCTATCCCGGAGACCGGCTGGGCGCGGCATACGCGGGCGGGCTGTTCCTCACCTTCCACGGGAGCTGGAACCGCGCGCCGCTGCCGCAGGAGGGCTACCGCGTGGTGTTCGCGCCGTTCGCCGACGGCAAGCCCGTGGGCACGTATCAGACCTTCGCCACGCTCAAGGGAGAGCGGTTTCGTCCGGTGGGGCTGGCGGTCGGGAAGGACGGGGCGCTGTTCGTGTCGGGTGACGACAACAATACGATCTGGCGGATCGTGAAGCGTTGAGGTGGCGGCGCGGCGACGCTACACCGCCGCCAACACCCGTTCGATCTCCGCCAGCGACGCGTCGATCTCGATCGGCCGGTTGGCCCCCGGCGGCGGCGGGTCCATCTCGCGGTGGTACTTGAGCAGGATCCCGGGATCCTTGAGGATGTGCCCCGTGAGCACCGCCACCGCGTGCTGGTCCGGCGCCATCAGTCCCCGCCGCACCAGGTCGCGCACCCCCGCGACGCTCGCGGCGCTCGCCGGCTCGCAGCCGATGCCGCAGCCGTCCACGGCGGCCTTGGCCTCGAGGATCTGCTCGTCGGTCACCGCGAGCACGACGCCCTCCGTCTCCCGGATGGCGTACACGGCGCGCTCGAACGACGCGGGATCGCCGATCCGGATGGCCGTGGCCACGGTCTCGGCGCGCACCGCGTACCGGTTCTCGAAATCCTCCGCGAAGCTCCGCGCGAACGGCGCCGCGCCCGCGGCCTGCACCGCGGCGAGGCGCGGCATCCGCGGGATCAATCCCCAGCGGTGCGCCTCCAGCAACGCCTTCCCGAACGCGGCGGTATTTCCCAGGTTGCCGGCCGGCAGGACGATCCAGTCGGGCGGCTCCCAGCCGAGCTGCTGGAGCATTTCCAGCACGATCGTCTTCTGTCCCTCGATCCGGAACGGATTGATCGAGTTGAGCAGGTAGACGCCGAGTCGCTGGCTCGCCTCCTCCACCAGCTTGAGGCAGGCGTCGAAATCGCCGCGCACGAGCAGGGTCTTGGCGCCGTACGCCAGCGTCTGCGCCAGCTTGCCCAGCGCCACCTGGTCCTGGGGCACCAGCACGAGCGCGGGGATCCCCGCCTGCGCCGCGTATGCCGCCAGTGATGCCGAGGTGTTGCCGGTCGACGCGCAGGCAACGGCCGTCGCGCCGATGCGGCGCGCCTGGGTCACCCCCACGGTCATCCCCCGGTCCTTGAACGAGCCGGTCGGGTTGTGGCCTTCGTGCTTGAGCAGCAGGCGGTCGGTGCCGGTCCAGCGATCGAGCGACGGGCGGTGGAGCAGGGGGGTGTTGCCTTCGGGGTGGGACACCACCTCGTCGGCGGAAGGCAGCACGATCTCGCGGAATCGCCAGACGCCCGACGCCGACGCACCGGGCCGCTGTCCTCGGCGCTCGGTGAAGCGGTCGATCAGCTCCGCGCGGGTGAGTTGGGGCGGCCGGTGGCGGATCTCGAGCAGGCCGCCGCAGGTGGAACAGCGCGGATGCGGGTCGAGCTCGGTCATCTCGCGACCGCAGGCGAGGCAGACCTGCCAGCTCACCGGCCGCTGCGTCTGGAATTTCATCCCGATCCTCCTGTCGATTCGATCAGGCGCGCCCCCACCAGGTCCACCGGGGCCACCCGTGCCTCGCTCCGCTGCCCGGCCGCGGCGTACGCCGCCGTCATCGCCGCCGCCACCCGGTCGCCCGCGGCCCGCCCGCGGGTGAGCGCGAATGCCGTCGGGCCGCTCCCCGAGATCGAGCTCCCGAGCGCTCCCGCGGCGAGCGCCGCCGCCTTGGCCTCGGCGAAGCCCGGCAGGAGCCCTGTGCGGGCCGGCTCGGCGATCCGGTCGTCGATCGCCCGGCCCAAGAGCTCGTAATCGCCGAGCGCGAGCGCCGCGACGAGCGCTCCTACCTGGGCTGCCTGGTGCAGCGCCGTTTCCAGCGGAAGCGTCACCGGGAGCACCGCGCGACCCTCCTTCGTGCGCATCTGCTGCTCGGGACGTACGAGCACCACCACCAGCTCGGCCGGGACGGGCAGGCGGACGAGGTCCATCGGCTGCATGCATCGGATCAGCACGATGCCACCGAGCAGCGAAGGCGCGATGTTGTCGAGGTGCCGCCCGGCCACCGTCTCCTCGGCGAGGAGGCAGGCGTCGAGCAAGGCGTGCTGGTCGAGCGGCGCTCCGAGCAACGCGTTCACCGCGACCGCGCCCGCCACCGCCGAGGCGGCACTGCCGCCCTGGCCGCCCGACAGCGGCAGCCCCTTCCGTACGGAGAGCGCGATTCCGCGGCCGCCGGCGAGCCGCTCGCCCGCCGCGGCGAGCACCGCGCGGGCGGCGAGCGCGGAGGTGTGGCGCGCCGGGTCCCGAGGAAGCCTCGGATGACCGGGATCGCGGATCACCACGCCGCGTCGCGCCGGTCCATTCGGCGCGAACCGCGTCGCCCGCGCCGTCGACCGCGAGCCCCAGGATGTCGAGCCCGGGACCGACGTTGCCGACACCGCCGGGCGCGAAGGCGGTGACCGGGCCGGCCCGCGTCACGCCCCCGCCAGGCGAAGGATGTCGTTCAGGACGCCGGCCGCCGTCACCTCCGCGCCCGCGCCGGGGCCCGTGATGACCAGCGGATTGGCCTTGTACCGCGCCGTCGTGAAGACCAGCTGGTTGTCCGACCCCTGGATGGCGGCGAGCGGACTCGACCTGGGCACCGCCCGGAGACCGACCGCGATCTTGGAGCGAGTGACCGTCGCCACGTAGCGCAGCACCATGTCGTCGGCCGCGGCCACTTCCACCCGCCGGCGCCAACCGCGGTCGAGCTCGGGCAGCCGCCGGACGAAGTCGGCCAGGGGCAGGGCGCGCGCCCACTTGGGCACGAGCGACTCCACCGCCGCGCGGGACAGCTCGCCGGGATAGCCGAGCAGCCGCGCCAGGATGAGCGCCTTGCGGCCGACGTCCATGCCCGAGAGATCCTCCCGCGGATCGGGCTCGGTGTAGCCCAGGCGCATCGCCGTGCGCACCGCGCGCGAGAACGGCGTTCCGGTAGCGACCTCGCTCAGCACGTATCCGAGCGTGCCCGACAGCAGCCCCTCGATCCGGTCCACCCGGTCGCCGCTCTCGGTCAGCTTGTGATAGGTGTCGATGATCGGAAGCCCGGCCCCGACGGTGGCCTCGTGCAGCACGCGGCGGCCGCGCGCGCGGGCGGTCTGCCAGAGCGACTCGCTCACGCCGCGCCGGCCGGCGAGCGGCCGCTTGTTGGCCAGGACCAGGTCCATGCCGTGCATGAGGCCCAGCTCGAGCGCGGGGGCGGTGTCGTTGGCGGTGAGGTCCACCAGCACCGGCCGGGTGAGCGCGTAGCTGGCGATGTGCTGGATCGCCTCCTCGGCCGTGGCGGCGCGGCCGCGTGGGGCGTCGGCCAGCCGGACTCCCTTCTTCTTCTCCGCGGCGAGCGCGGCGAGCCGCCGGGGGGCGAGGCCCTGCGGATCGAACACGAATCCCGAGCGATCGATGATCCCCGCCACCTTCAGGTCCAGCGCGGGCCGGCGCACCTGGCCCACCATCGTCGCGAGGGTGCGCCCGATCTGCCCGAAGCCGAGCAGGATGACCTCCATGCGCTCGGGCTGGATCACGCCGCCGCCGGCGATGCGCGAGAGCTGGAAGGCCGCGTGGATCCGCCGCTGCGCCTCGGCGGCCTGCCGGGCCTCGACGACGACCGAGATGTTGAGCTCCGAGCTTCCCTGCGCGATGGCCACGACATTGATCTTCGCGGCCGCGAGCGCGGAGAACACCGCCGCCGCCACGCCCGGCGTGCCGTGCATGCCGAGGCCCACGACCGCCACCGTGGCCATGTCGAGGCTGAGCTCGACGCCGTCGATCTCGCCACGGCCGATCTCGCCGGCGAACTCGCGCTCCAGGCTCTCCCGCGGCGTCGGCGGCCAGTCCCTCGGGCACGCTGAAGCAGATCGAATGCTCCGAGGAGGCCTGCGAGATGAGCGACACCGAGATCTGCCGGACATGGAGCGCGTGGAACGTCCGCGCCGCGATACCGGGCACGCCCAGCATGCCGTTGCCGGTCACGGTCACGAGCGCCTGGCCGCCGGCGGCGGTGAGCGCCTTCACCGGGAACCGCCCCGGTGCCACCCGCTCCGAGACCTCGGTGCCGGCCGAGTCGGGGTCGCCGAACGGACGGACGTAGACCGGGATGCGCCGGCCCGCGACCGGAATCAGCGCTCGCGGGTGCAGCACCTTGGCGCCGTAGTAGGCCAGCTCCGCCGCCTCGCGGGCGTGGAGCTGCGGGATGACGCGCGCGTCGGGCACCACGCGCGGATCGGCGGTGAGCAGCCCCGGCACGTCCTTCCAGAGCGAGACCCGCGAGGCGCCGAGCCCGCGCGCGAGCAGCGTGGCGGTGAGGTCCGAGCCGCCGCGGCCGAGCGTGGCCACCTCGCCGTCGGGCGTGGCGCCGATGAAGCCGGGCACGATCGGGACGATGCCGCGCGCGAGCAGCGGCAGCAGGGTGCGCTGGACGCTCCGATCGGTGCGCGCGAAGTCCGGCGCCGCCTGGCCGAACGCGCCGTCGGTGTGGACGAGGTCGATGGCATCGACGTACTTTGCCTTCGTCCCGGCCGCCTCGAGCGCCGCCGCCACCAGGCGCGCGCTCAGCCGTTCGCCGCGTGACGCGAGGTAGTCGGTGGTACGCGGGGTGAGCTCGCGCAGGAGCTGCAGCCCATGCGCCAGGGCCTCGAGCTCCTCGAAGACGTCGCTGATGTACGCGAGCGCGTCCGCCCTGCCGCGGCCCGCGGGCAGGAGCGCCCGGGCCACCTCGGCGTGACGGCTCCGGAGCTGCGCGATGAGGGACGCGACGATGCGCGACTCGCCGGCGCCGGCCTGCTGGGCCACGCCAAGGAGCGCGTCGGTCGTCCCCGCCATCGCAGAGACGACCACGACGGTGGGCTCCTGGGCGTGGCGGCGGATGATGTCGACGGCGTGGCGGACAGCGGCGGAGTCGGCCAGCGACGCACCGCCGAACTTGTGCACCTGAGGCGCTCGGCGGGTCCGTGGCATAAGCCGTAGAGGATACCTAGTATGTTCGCCCTGCTCAAGCTGATACAGTCGATCATCAAGACGCTGCACTCCGACGGCACGCCGGGGCAGGTGGGCGCCGGCATCGCCCTCGGCGCGGCCCTCGGCCTCACGCCGCTGATGAACGTGCACAACCTGGTCGTGTTCTCGCTCATCGTGCTGCTCAACGTCTCGTTCGGCGGCGGGATGCTCGGCTGGGCGCTGTTCGTGCCGATCGGCTTCCTGCTCGATCCCGTCTTCCACCGGATCGGCGAGAGCCTGCTCACCGCGCCCTCGCTCCGGGCGCTCTGGACCACGTGGTACAACACGCCGCTCGTGCCGTACACCAACTTCAACAACACCGTGGTCCTGGGGAGCGTGGTCGCCTGGCTGGTGCTCGCGATCCCGATCTATTTCGGGGCGAAGGTGGGCGTGGCGCGCTACCGGGCCACGATCGGCGAGCGGGTCCGCCAGTCGAAGCTGTACAAGGCGGTCACCGCCTCCCAAGTCTATAACTGGTACAAACTCTTCCGGCCGAGCTGATCGTGCGCATCAAGATCTTCCGCTGGAAGGCCATCGGGCCGCTGCTCCTGCTGTTGCTCGTGATCGGCATCCTCGTGGTCCTCTTCGCCGAGCCGGTGGCCCGCGATACCACCGAGGAGGTGAGCACCGAGCTGCTGGGCACGCAGGTGGACGTGGGACGGCTCGATCTCCTGCCGCGGCAGGCGTCCGTCGATCTCGGCGCGCTGCAGGTGGCCGACCCGTTCGAGCCGCGCCGGAATCTCGTCGAGGCCGACCGGATCGTGCTCAAGCTCAACCCCGAGGCGCTGGCGGAGAAGAAGCTCGTGGTGGAGCGCTTCGCGCTGCAGGGGATGCGCTTCGGCACGACCCGGAAGACGCCGGCGCGGCCGGTGTCCGGCAAGGGCTTCGCACCCCAGGCCCTTCGCGCCGTCCGGGCATGGGGCCAGCAGTTCAACGTGCCGATCCTGCAGCTCACGCCGATCGACACCATCAAGCAGCTCGTCCTCAATCCGGCGCAGCTTGGGACGGTGAAGGCGGCACAGGGGCTCCTCGCGCGGACCGACTCGACCCGCCAGGCGCTGGAGCAGGGATTCAAGGCGGTGGACGTCCGCGCCACGGTGGACTCCGCTCAGGCACTCGCCGACCGGCTGTCGAAGACCGATGCCCGCAAGCTCGGCCTCGACGGCACCCGCCAGGCCATCCAGTCGGTGCAGCAGAGCCTCAAGCAGCTCGATGCTTCCCGGAAGCAGGTCGACGGCCTCCAGCGCAACGTGACCCAGGGCGTGAAGCTGCTGGGCACCGGCGTGACCAACCTCGACGAGGCGCGCCAGCGCGATTACGCCTTCGCCAGGTCCCTCCTCAAGCTGCCGACCTTTTCGGCCCCGGACATCGGCAACGCGTTCTTCGGCAAGGTCAGCATCGACCGGTTCCAGCAGGCGCTCTACTGGGCCGAGCTGGCGCGGCACTACATGCCGCCCGGGCTGCTTCCGCGGGAGGACGCCGGCCCCAAGCGCCTGCGGGCCTCGGGAACGACCGTGCGCTTTCCGAAGGAGCACAGCTGGCCGAGCTTCCTGGTGCAAGCTGGGGCAGGTGGACTTCACGATCACCGACGGGCTGCTCAAGGGCGCCTATGCGGCGACCGTGCAGGGCCTCACCTCGGAGCCGGCGCTGTACGGCAAGCCCATGCTCGTGTCGGCGAAGCGTGACGCGCCCGGCTCGGTCATCGCCGGGCTCGACGTCGGCGCGTGTGGTGGACCACCGGACGCGCCGCCGTGCGCGACTCGGTGTCGGCCAGGCTCCGGGGCGTGAAGCTCCCCTCGTTCGCCATCCCCGGGCTGCCGTTCCGGATTGCCCCCGGCACCGGCGCGGCCAATCTCAACTTCGCCCTCCGCGGCGACCGGCTGCTGGGCCGCTGGTCCATCGCCAGCGATCAGGTGGCCTGGGCGCTCGACAGCGCGGGGGGGCCGCGGAGCGATCTCGAGCAGCTCGTCTGGCGGGTGGTGTCGGGGCTCAAGCAGCTCGACGTGAAGGCCCAGGTCAGCGGCACGATCAAGGCGCCGAAGCTGTCGGTGAGAAGCAATCTGGACGACGCCATCGCGCAGCGGCTCAAGGCGGTCGTCGGCGAGGAGGTGGCCAAGGCCGAGGCCCTGGCTCGGGCCAAGGTCGACAGCCTCGTGGCGGACAAGGTCGAGCCGGTGAAGCAGCGCGTCGCCGCCGTGCAGGCCGACGCCACCAAGCGGGTGGCGGACGAGCAGGCGCGGCTCGACAAGGTGGAGGCCGACCTGCAGGCGCAGCTCAAGCGGCTGACGGCGGGGGTGGCGCCGGGCATCAAGCTGCCGAAGATCAAGCTTTAGAGCACGGGCTTCCCCTTGACCTTCGACAAGAACGCATGCATCATCTGTCGAAGGTCGAGAGGAAAGGAAGCGGCCCCTCGTGATCGAACCCACCGCCGATGTCCTTCAGGGCACGCTGGACCTGCTGATCCTGAAGGCGCTCTCACTCCAGCCCATGCACGGCTGGGGAATTTCGCAGCGCGTCCGCCAGCTTTCCAGAGACGTGCTGCAGGTGCACCAGGGATCGCTCTACCCTGCGCTGCACCGGCTGGAGCACGCCGGGATCGTTGTCGCCGAGTGGGGCGTGTCCGACAACAACCGCCGCGCCAAGTACTATCGTCTCACGGCCGCCGGCCGACGCCGTCTGGCGGAGGAGACGGCGACGTGGCAGCGCTTCGCCACCGCGGTCCACCACGTCCTTCACGCGACCTGAGCATGCGCTGGCTGCTGCGGCTCCGGCTTCGCCTTCGGACGTTCGTTCGCCGCTCGGCGGTCGAGGCGGAGCTCGACGAGGAGCTCCGCTTCCACCTCGAGCGTGAGACCGAGAGCCTCGTCCGGCAGGGCCTGGCGCCTGAGCAGGCGCGCCTCGAGGCTCTGCGTGCCTTTGGCGGGGTCGAGCGTTACAAGGAGGAGTGCCGCGACGCGCGCGGCCTCCGGCTCGTCGACGACCTACGGCAGGACCTGCGCTTCGGGCTCCGGTCGCTCCGGAAGAGCCCCGGTTTCGCGGTCGTCTCGGTGGCGACGCTCGGCCTAGGAATCGGCCTGAGCGCCACCGTCTTCGGCGTGGTGGACGGCGTCCTCCTCAAGCCCCTGCCATACGCGCACCCGCAGGATCTCGTGGTGCTCTGGCAGCACGACCGCAAGGCCGGCGACGTGCGCGACGACGTTTCGCCGCCCAACTTCCTTGATTTGCGCGACCGCACCACCGTGTTCGCGGCCATGGCGGCCGCCGAGCCGTTCGGACTCGACTACCCGACGGACGACGGGCCCGTGACCCTCAAGGTCTGGCTCGTGTCCCAAGGGTTCTTCGACGTGCTGGGCACGCCCGCGCTCGTCGGGCGCACCTTCCGCCAGGACGAGTACACAGCCGGGCATGAACGGGTCGTCATTCTTGGCCACGGCGCGTGGCGGCGACGCTTCGGCGGGGACCCGAGCGTCGTCGGCCGCACGCTATCGCTCGACGGCGTGCCCTACACGGTGGTCGGCGTCATGCCGCCCGAGTTCCAGTTCCCCTCCGGCAAGGAGCTGTGGGCGCCGAGGGTCTTCGGGGAGGGCGACCGGCGGGAGCAACTCAGGGCGGCGACGTACCTGACCGTGGTCGCGCGCCTGAACCCCCGGACCAGCCGCGAGGTGGCGCGCGCCGAGCTGGCCACCGTGGCGGCGCAGCTTGCTCGCGAGCACCCGCGCGCGAACGCGGACGTGGGGATCATGCTGCTACCGCTCTCCGATCAGCTCTTTGGCGGCGTGCGCCGCGCGCTGCTCGTGCTGCTGGGCGCCGTCGGACTCGTGCTCCTCGGGGCCTGCATCAACGTCGCGAGCCTCTCGCTCGCCAGGGCGATCCGGCGGGAGCACGAGCTGGCGGTGCGCGTGGCGCTCGGCGCGGCCCGCGGTCGCATCGTGCGGCAACTGCTCGCGGAAAGTCTGGTGCTGACGACCATCGGGTGCGCCGCGGGTGTCCTGCTTGCGCATTGGGGGATCGCCGCCGTGCGCGCGATGAGCCCGGCCGACCTTCCTCGTGCCGAGCAGATGGTCCTCGACGCTCGCGTGCTCGCCTACGCCGTGTCGGCCGCTCTGCTTACCGTCAGCGTCTCCGGTCTCCTGCCGGCGCTGCGGAGCGCGCGCGCCGACCTCCGTGAAGGGTTGCGCGCTGGCGGACGAGGCGCGAGCCCGGGGCGGGCGAGTCACCGCCTGCGCGGTGCCCTGGTGGTAGCCCAGGTCGCGCTCTCGCTCATGCTGCTCGTCGGCGCCGGCCTGCTGGCGCGCAGCTTCGTCTCGCTGCTCCGCGTCGAGCGTGGCTATCGACCGGACCACGTCCTCGCCATCAACATCTTCGTGTGGGGCCACTACGAGACGGGCCCACGGCGGGCCGAGTTCGTGCGTCAGGCGACCGACCGGATCGGCGCATTGCCCGGCGTGCGCTCGGTTGGAGTCTCCTCGTCCCTCCCTCTCTCGGAGCGGATCGGCCCGGAGGACGCAAGCGTGGCCGTCGAGGGTGCGGTGGCGCCGGGTGCGGGGCAGGGGACCACCGTACGGGCGGCCGTCGCGACGGGCGGGTACTTCGAGACGCTGCGCATCCCGCTCCGCCGGGGCCGGCTCTTCTCGTCGGCGGACGACGCGCGCGCAGTGCCCGTCGCCGTGATCAGCGAGAGCATGGCGCATCGCCTCTTCCCGGGAAGGGACGCGCTCGGGCGCCGCCTCGTCGTCAGCTTCGCAGGGCCGCCAGAAATCCGTGAGGTCGTCGGTGTTGTAGGAGACGTGCGGCACGAGGGACTCGACCGCGATCCACACCCCACCCTGTACGTGCCGCATGCACAGTCGCCGACCGGGGCGCTGACGTTCACGGTCCGGACAGATGGAGACGCGGCCGCCATGCTGGCGGCGGTCCAACGACAGATCTGGACGCTCGACCGGTCGCTGCCGATCTACGGCTCGGCGACGATGGAGGGCCTGCTCGGCGCGTCGCTCCGCGCGCGACGGTTCAACCTCGCCTTGCTTGCGTGCTTTGCCCTCACGGCACTCGTGCTCTCGGCAGTCGGCGTCTACGGGGTCATGAGCCAGGCCGCCGGCGAGCGCACGCATGAGATGGGCGTGCGCATGGCCTTCGGTGCGGAGGCGGCCGACGTACTCGCGCTCATGCTGCGGCAGGGTATGACGCTCGCGCTTGTAGGGGTTACCATCGGCTTCCTGGGCGCCGCCTCGCTCACGGGTGTGCTCCGCGGCATGCTGTTCGCCATCGCCCCGCTCGACCCCGTGACCTTCGGCGCCAGCGCCGCGCTCGTGCTAGGAATGGCGGCCGCGGCGGCGCTGGTGCCCGCACTCCGCGCCACCCGCGTCAGTCCGGTCGAAGCGCTCCGAGGGGAATAGCGACCGCGGCTCCCGCCGCTCGGCAGTCCTCTGGTCGTGGAGTCGAGGCGCGCGTAAGATTAGCCATCCTGCCTGCCCCGGAGTCCCGATGCGCATTGCAGTCCCCAAGGAAACCGCCCCTGGCGAGCGGCGTGTGGCGCTGGTGCCCGAGTCTGGAAAGAAGCTGAAGCAGGCCGGATACGACATCAGCGTCGAGCAGGGGGCGGGTGCAGCGGCCGGCTACGCGGACGAAGCCTACCGCGACGTCGGGATGGCCGTCGAGTCCGATCCCGCCGCATTGCTCGGTGCCGCGGACGTCGTGCTCAAGGTGGGGCCGCCGTCGGTGGATGGCAGCCGCGACGAGGTGGCCTGGATGCGAAGCGGCGCGGTGTACGTCGGCTCGCTCATGCCGCTCCGGCACCTCGGGGTGGTGCGCGCGCTGGCCGGGCGCGGCGTGACCGCCTTCGCCACCGACGCCATCCCGCGCACCACCCGCGCCCAGAGCATGGACACGCTCTCCTCCATGGCGAACATCGCCGGGTACAAGGGCGTCCTGCTGGCCGCGGTCGAGCTCAACAAGTACTTCCCGATGTTCATGACGGCCGCCGGGATGGTGCCGCCGGCCAAGGTCTTCGTGATCGGCGCGGGCGTCGCGGGGCTCCAGGCCATCGCGACCGCCAAGCGCCTCGGCGCCCACATCACCGCCACCGACGTCCGGCCCGAGGTGAAGGAGCAGATCGAGAGCGTCGGCGGCAAGTACGTCGGGATCGAGCTCACGGAGAGCGCCGCCGCGGGCGGCGGCTATGCCAAGGAGCTGTCCGAGGCGGACAAGGCCCGGCAGCGCGAGATCCTCGCCGCCCAGGTGGCGCAGTCGGACGTCGTGGTCACGACGGCGCTCATCGGCGGCGTGTTCGCGCCGAGGCTCATCACCGCGGACATGGTGCGGTCGATGAAGCCCGGCGCGATCATCGTGGACCTCGGCGCCGACGGCGGCGGCAACTGCGAGCTCTCCCGGCCGGGCGAGACCGTCGTGAGCGGCGGGGTCACGATCATGGCGCCGCTCAACGTGCCGGCCTCGATGCCGCTCCACGCCAGCCTGCTCTTCTCGCGGAACCTCACCGCCTTCCTGCAGGCGTTCACCAAGGACGGCGCCTTCCAGCTCGACCTGAACGACGACATCCAGCAGGGCGCGCTCATCACCCACGCGGGCGAGGTGCGGCACGCGCGGACCCGCGAGGCACTCGCCAAGGAGGGAGCATGACGCCGACCGAGGCCGCCGCCGCGGCGCCGGCCGCCGATTTCTGGGGCCAGCTGTTCGTCTTCGTGCTCGCCACGTTCATCGGGCTGGGGGTGATCCGCCGGGTGTCCCGGCTGCTGCACACGCCGCTCATGTCGATCACCAACGCCATCTCGGCCATCGCCGTCGTCGGCTCCATCATCGTCACCGGGGCCGACTATCCGCCCGAGATCCGGCTGCTCGGCGGCATCGCGCTCTTCGCGTCGATGACGAACATCGTCAGCGGCTTCCTGATCACCGACCGGATGCTGAAGATGTTCAAGACCGACACCAAGCCCGGCGAGGGCGGCCGCTCATGAGCCACGGCCTGGTCCAGCTCGCCTACATCATCGCGACAGGGCTCTTCGTCTTCGCGCTGCACTGGATGAACGCGCCGGCGACCGCCCGGAACGGCGTGTACGCGGGTGTGGCGGGCATGGCGCTCGCGATCGCCGCGACCTGGGCGGAGCCGGAGGTCATCCACCACGGCTGGATCGTGCTGGCGCTGGTCGCGGGCGTGGCGGTCGGCGTCCCGCTGTCCCGGGTGCCGCTCACGGCGGTGCCGCAGCGGACCGCGCTGTCCCACGCGTTCGGTGGCCTCGCCGCCGGGCTGGTCGGCACCGCCAAGTACTATCTCTGGCTGGGCGAGGGTCCCGAGAACCTGACGGCGTTCCGGATGATCGCCATCATCGTGGAGATCATCCTGGGCTTCCTGACCTTCACCGGCAGCCTCCTGGCCGCCGGCAAGCTGCAGGAAGTGAAGTGGATCCCGCAGCGGCCGGTGACCTACCCGCTGCAGAACGTGACCAACCTGGCGCTGTTCGGGGTCGCCGCCGTGGCCGGGGTGGCCCTCGTGCTGCACCCGACGGCGGCCTGGGCGCCGCTCGTCTTTCCGGTCATCATCGGGCTGTCGCTGCTCTTCGGCGTGCTGCTGATCATTCCGATCGGCGGGGCCGACATGCCGACGGTCATCGCGATCCTCAACGCCTACGCCGGCCTGTCGGCGGTGGCGATGGGCTTCGTGCTGGACAACAAGCTGCTGATCACGGCCGGCGCCCTCGATGGCTCCAGCGGCCTCATCCTGGCCATCATCATGTGCAAGGCGATGAACCGGTCGTTCGCCAACGTGCTCTTCGGGGCCTTCGGGCAGGTGCAGCAGACCAAGGCGCTGGGAGAGGGCAAGGAGTACAAGGCGGAGAGCATCGAGGGAGCGGCGCAGGTGCTCGAGCAGGCCAACCTGGTCGTCATCGTCCCCGGCTACGGCATGGCCGTGGCCCAGGCGCAGCACAAGGTCCGCGAGCTCTACGACCAGCTCAAGAAGCGGGGCATCACGGTCAAGTTCGCCATCCACCCGGTGGCGGGCCGCATGCCGGGCCACATGAACGTGCTCCTCGCCGAGGCCGACATTCCGTACACCGACCTCGTGGAAATGGACGAGATCAACCCCGACATGCCCCAGGTGGACGTGGCCCTCGTGGTCGGCGCCAACGACGTGGTGAATCCGGCGGCACGGACGGAGAAGACCAGCCCGATCTACGGGATGCCGATCATCGACGCCGATCGGGCGCGCACCGTGTTCGCCATCAAGCGCAGCAAGAACCCGGGATTCGCCGGGATCGACAACGAGTTGTACTTTTCGGACAAGACCTGGATGCTGTTCGGCGATGCCAAGAACGTCATCGGCGAGCTGGTGAAACAGCTTTCCGGAGGCAGCGGCATGCATTGAGGGCGTCGCCCCTGCCGCCGCCGCCTGTTCCCCTTGCTGGAGCTCCGTATGCGATCGAGTCTTTCGTGGGCCGCCGCCGCTCTGCTGAGCGTCGCGCCGGCCGTGCAGGCGCAGGACGCGTGTGCCGAGAACTTCAAGTGGCCGAAGGTGGGCGCCTGGGCGGAGTACCAGAGCATGTACAACAAGAAGACGCCGGTGACCACCCGCTACGCGGTCGTGGGCACGGAGGACCGGAATGGCGCCGAATACAAGTGGATCGAGTTCAAGATGCATGACCCGAAGAAGAACACGGACATGATCTACCAGATGCTGGTCCCTGGCGGGGGCCCGCTCGAGATGGACGGGATCGAAGAGGTAGTGATGAAGATGGGGGACCGGCCTGCCATGAAGATGAGCGGGATGATGCTGGGGATGATGCGCAAACAGCTGGGGCAGAACATGGCCTTCAAGGATGCCTGCACCGAGGTCACGATGGTCGGCGAGGAGAAGGTGAGTGTCCCGGCCGGCTCGTTCACGGCGAAGCACTTCCACAGCGCGAAGTACGAGAGCGACATGTGGGTCACCCCCAAGGTGCCGTTCTCCATGCTCAAATCGGTCGGCAAGTCGCACGAGCTCGTGCTCGCCGCCACAGGGGACGGCGCGAAGAGCGAGATCACCGAAACACCGAAGGAGATGTCGGGGCCGAGCCTAACGAAGTAGCAAATCAAACTACTATCGGCCGGCCGCCTTCTTGATTCAAGGCCGGCTGGGCACCCGCCAGGGCCGCCAACGCCCGTCCTGGCATGCTGGACTGCCAAATTCGCAGCCCCTGCCGCCTCTTGTTGCCCATCGGGAACCTCCTCGTTGCGCCGACGCAACTATCCATCCTGTCAGGTTTTAGCTAAGGTGTTGATTTTAGGCATCTTAGGCGATATATTGCCCCGTCTCAATTCAAGTCGGCCTCAGATTCCTAGGCTGGTATACTGTGTGGGGGACGGGAGTCCTGGAGGAGGCGAACAGCGTGACAGTGAAGGCACGTAGCAAGCGTCGCCCGGTGCGACCGGCGCAGATCGCTCGTGCAATCGATGAAGGCCGTGAGAGCCTGGACCTCTATCTCGATGAGATCAGCCGGGTCCCCCTCCTCAACCGCGAAGAGGAAATGGAGCTCGCGCGCAAGGCGTTCAAGGGCAACGTTACCGCCCAGGAAAAGCTGGCGCGCCACAACGTCCGATTCGTCGTCTCGGTGGCCAAGAAGTTCCAGAACCGCGGGGTGCCGCTCGTCGATCTGATCGGCGAGGGGAACCTGGGGCTCATGACGGCCGCCCGGAAGTTCGATCCCGATCGGGGCGTCAAGTTCATCTCGTACGCCGTCTGGTGGATCCGCCAGGCGGTGCAGGCGGCCATCGCGCGTCATGGCCGGCCGGTCCGGGTGCCGCTCAACCGTACCGCCGATCTGAGCCGCCTCGGCCGCACCACGACGCTGCTGAAGGACAAGCTGGGCCGGATGCCGACCACCGAGGAGCTGGCCCGCGCCACGGGGCTCACGGTCGAAGCCGTGCGCTCGCTCAGCGCGCTCAACTCCGAGGCGGTGCGTCTCGACCACCCGACCCGTGACGGCGAGGGCAACGAGCGCATCGAGCGGTTCACCAGCGGTGAGCAGGAAAGCACCGACATGAGCACCATGGCCAACAGCCAGACCCGCGACATCGAGGCGGCGCTCGCCGCGCTGCCGCCGCGGGACGCCAAGGTGCTCCGGCTCTATTTCGGTCTCGACGACGGCAACAGCCGCACGCTCGAGGAGATCGGCCGGATGATGGGCGTCACCCGCGAGCGGATCCGCCAGCTCCGGGACCGGGCGCTCCTCCGCCTCCGCGAAGGCGAGACCGGCGACCGGCTGCGGGATCTCGTGGCCTGAGTTCGCGCTGTTCTAGACACATCGAAACGCCCCCCGAACTCCGGTTCGGGGGGCGTTTTGGCATCGGATTCACCACAGAGACACGGAGGGCAGGGAGGTACCACGGAGACAACAACATGATTGCTGTTCTCTGTGGCTGTCTCTGTGCCCTCTGTGTCTCTGTGGTGAATCCGATGCCATCTTGAGCTCCGGTGCCCATTCATCACGAAGGCACGAAGGACACGAAGGACCACGAAGCCGCCCCCCCAAAGCTGTTGGTGGGGGGCAGGTTGGGCTTCGTGCACCTTCGTGTCCTTCGTGCCTTCGTGGTAAAGAGCCAGTGATCCAGCCTGGCAGGGAGGCACCTCTGTCCAGCCTGCTGGGCCAGCCACTCCACCGAGGCAGACGCCGCCCTACTGCCGCAGAAACTGCCGCAACACCCGCTGCAGGATCCCCCCATGCCGGTAGTAGTCCAGCTCCACCTCCGAGTTGAGCCGGACCACTGCCTGGAAGACCGTCTCCTTGCCGGCGTCGTCCCGTGCCGTCACGGTGACGGTACCGCCCGGCGCCAGGCCAGCGGCGATCCCCGTGATGCTGATGGTCTCGGTACCGGTCAGGCCGAGCGACTTGCGGTCGGTGCCGGCCTGGTAGGCCAGCGGCAGCACCCCCATGCCCACCAGGTTGCTCCGGTGGATCCGCTCGTAGCTCTCGGCGATGATCGCCTTCACGCCCAGGAGCGCGGGCCCTTTCGCGGCCCAGTCGCGGCTCGAGCCGGTGCCGTACTCCTTGCCCGTCAGGATCACCAGCGGCGTACCCGCCTCCTGGTAGCGCATCGCGGCATCGTAGATCGAGACCACCTCGCCGGTCGGGAAGTGGAGGGTCCAGTTTCCCTCCTTGCCCGGCACGAGGGCGTTGGCGATCCGCACGTTGCCGAACGTGCCGCGCATCATCACTTCGTGGTTGCCGCGGCGCGACCCGAAGGTGTTCCAGTCGGCTTGCTCGACGCCGTGCTCCCGCAGGTACCTGGCGGCGGGGCCGTTCTTCGGGATCGCGCCCGCCGGCGAGATGTGGTCGGTCGTCACCGAGTCGCCCAGGACGGCGAGCACCCGGGCGTCCCTGATGTCGCGCAGCGGGAGTGGCTCGGCCGGCAGGTCGGTGAAGAACGGTGGCTCCTGCACGTAGGTGGACGCCGGATCCCAGGCGTAGCGGCTCCCCTCGGGAATCTTGAGCGCCTGCCAGGTCTCGTCGCCCTCGAACACGGCGCCGTAGCGCCGCTCGAACAGCTCCGGCTTGAGCGAGCTGGCCATGGCGTCGCGCACCTCCGCGGGCGAGGGCCAGATGTCCTTGAGGTATACCGGCCGGCCGTCCGTGCCCGTTCCGAGCGGCTCCCGGCTCAGGTCGATATCCACCCGGCCCGCGAGCGCGAACGCCACCACCAGCATCGGCGAGGCGAGATAGTTGGCGCGCACCTGGGGATGGACCCGGGCCTCGAAGTTCCGGTTGCCGCTCAGGACCGCCGCCGTCACCAGCGAGTGCTCGTCGATCAGCGACCCGATCACGTCCGGCAGCGGGCCGCTGTTGCCGATGCAGGTCGTGCAGCCGTAGCCCACGGTGTGGAAGCGGAGCCGCTCCAGGAACGGCATCAGGCCCGAGCCCTCGAGATAGTCGGTCACGACGCGGGACCCGGGGGCCAGGCTCGTCTTGACCCAGGGCCGGGTCGATGAGCCCGCGCTCCACGGCCTTCTTGGCCACCAGGCCCGCGCCGATCATGACCGACGGGTTCGACGTGTTGGTGCAGCTCGTGATGGCGGCGATCACCACCGCGCCATCGTGCAGCGTGATGTCGGCGCCCTCGAGCTCCCCGCTGACGACCGGCGGCGCGTCGGGGTCGGCCGCTGCTACGGCGGACATCTGCTCGGCGGCGCCGCGACCGTTGATCGTCACGTTGGCGCCGCCCTCGCCCATCCAGCGGGAGTAGGCGCTCTCGGCCAGCTCCTTCCGGGCCGACGGCACATTGGCGCTCATCAGGCCCGGCAGGTTGACGATGAAGTTCCGCTTGAGATCGGTGAGCGGGACCAGGTCCTGGGGCCGCTTGGGGCCCGCCAGGCTCGGGTTGACCGTGCTCAGGTCGAGCTCGAGCGTCGCGGTGAACTCGGGGTCGGGCGTCGCGTCGGTACGGAAGAGCGCTTGCTCCTTGGTGTAGCGCTCGACCCGCTCGCAGACCGCCGCGCCGCGACCCGTCCGCTCGAGATAGCGCACCGTCTCGGCGTCGACGGGGAAGAAGCCCATGGTAGCGCCGTATTCGGGCGCCATGTTGGCGATGGTGGCGCGGTCGGCCAGCGAGAGCGCACTGAGCCCGGGTCCGTAGAACTCCACGAACTTGTCGACCACGCCCTTCTTCCGGAGCATCTGGGTCACCGTGAGCACCAGGTCGGTGGCCGTGGTGCCGAGCGGGAGCTGCCCGACCAGCTTCATCCCGATGACCTCCGGAATGAGCATGAAATAGGGCTGCCCAAGCATGACCGCCTCCGCCTCGATGCCGCCGACGCCCCAGCCGACGACACCGAGCCCGTTGATCATCGTCGTATGCGAATCGGTGCCGACCAGCGTGTCGGGGTACGCGGTCAGCTCGCCGAACTGCGGCCGGAGCTGGACCACGGGCGCCAGGTATTCGAGGTTCACCTGGTGGACGATGCCGGTGCCGGGCGGGACCACCCGGAAGCTGTCGAAGGCCCGCTGGGCGAACTTGAGGAGCTGGTACCGCTCGAGGTTCCGCTCGAATTCGAGCGCGACGTTGAGCTTGAGGGAGCGATCCGAGCCGTACGAGTCGACCTGCACCGAATGGTCGATGACCAGATCGCAGGGGACCACCGGGTTGATCCGGCCGGGATCTCCCTTCATCCGTCCCATCGCGTCCCGCATGGCGGCCAGATCCACGACGCACGGCACGCCGGTGAAGTCCTGCAGGACGACGCGGGCCGGCATGAACGGTACCTCGCCCCGGCTGGCCGTGCCCGGGCTCCAGGCGGCGAGATTCCGCACGTGCGCGTCCGTCACAAAGCCCCGCCCGGCGTGTCGGAGCGCGTTTTCGAGCAGGATTCGAATGGAAAACGGGAGGCGGTCGAGGTCGGCGAGCCCCTGGCGGGCCAGCTCGGAGAGGCGATACATGACCGCGGTCTCGCCGCCGAGGGGAAGGGAAGCGCGGGCGCCGAACGGGTTGGTGGCGTCAATCGGCATGGGTCGTCAAGGTTGAAGTCTCGGTCAATATACTATCCATTCACTGCCCTTTGCCCGGAGTCCCGATGCCCACGCCAGTCCCCTACGCCATCACCCGCCAGGACGACGGCCTGCTCATCGAGTGGGACCAGGAGGGGCACCGCGCGTTCTACCCTGCCCGGGCGCTCCGGCTGGCCTGCGGCTGCGCTGCCTGCGTCGAGGAGATGAGCGGGCGTCCCATCCTCGATCCGGCCAGGGTGCCTGACGACATCCAACCGCGGTCGGTGGCGCTGGTCGGTACCTACGGGCTCCGCGTCCAGTGGAGCGACGGACACGGCACGGGCATCTATACCTTCGAGCGGCTGCTCGCCACCTGCCCCTGCGAGCGCTGCCGCGGTTCGTGACCCCGGACACATCTCCACGCGCCGGTCCGGGCCCACTCTGGATCGTCGCGGGGAGGATCACCGGATTGCGGGGGAGCCGTCATGCACGTGCACAGGCATTCCACGGTTCGCGAAGGCACGGTCACAGGGGCGATCGGCGCGCTGATCGTCGCGGCGTGGTACTTCATCGTGGACACGGCCGGGGGCCAGCCGTTTCACACTCCCAACGTCCTCGGCAGGATTCTCTTCCGCGGGGACCTCGCGCCAGGCGTCCGCGAGATCATGCCCAACGTGGTGCTTGGTTATACGGTAATCCACTTCATGATCTTCCTGCTGATGGGGATGGGTCTGACGCTGCTGGTGCACAGGGCCACTCGGAACATCGCGCTCAGGATGGGTGTCTGGATCGGCCTGGTGGTGGCCTTCGGTCTCTTCGCAGGGCTGACCTACATGGTGGGGTTGGCCACCGGCGATCGGCTCTCGCCCTGGGCGGTCGTGAGCGGGAGCCTGTTCGGCGTCCTGGGCATGGGCGGATATCTATGGCGGCGGCATCCCCGACTCGTCCGGTCGTTCCACAAGGCGCCTCTCGGGGACGAGGTGACGCCGCCGCCCCACCCGCCCGGCGGGCCACGGGCCGCCTAGGTCTGGCCGGGGCGCCTTGCGCGCAGCCGTCCAACCTCCCACAGTAAAGGAACGCCTGGGAGACGTAGTGCCGCAGGCGCCTACCCCTGTCTCGGCCGGAGGTTTCATGGCGGAGAATCGCCACTCGGTCATCGGCGAAGGCACTGATGTCGGACTCATCGGCGGGTTGGCCGTGGCCGCCTGGTTCCTGATGCTCGACACTCTCGCCGGGCATCCGTTCCAGACGCCCAGCCTGCTCGGGCAGATGGTCATCTTCGGCGACCGCACACCGGATCCGCGGCAGCTCGCCTTCGGCGCCATTCTGATCTATACCGCGTTCCACTTCATCGTCTTCGCCCTGGTCGGCATGGGCCTGGTGGCACTGGTGCACTGGGGCACCGCCAACCCGGTGGTGCGCTACGCCCTGCTGCCGGTCTTCCTGGTCTTCGAGATCCTGTTCTACGGCTTCCTCGCCATCTTCTCGGAACGGACCAACGAGATGTTCCCGTTCTGGGCCGTGATCGCCGCCAATACGCTGGCCGCCATCTGCATGGGCGCATATTTGTGGCGGCGGCACCCGGCGTTCCGGGACTCCATTCACGACACGCCGCTAGGCGCCGCGCCGCTGGACTGAGCCGGACGACGGGCGGCGGCGGGAGGCCTCCGGTCCTCCCCCGCCGCCGTCCGCGCCCGCCCGGTCTCACCTTTCCATCCCTACAGGTATAGCTTCCTCGCTCACCATCATCGGCCGGGGCCTGTGCGTCTTCGCCCGCTCTCCGTCGGGTTCGTCGTCCTCCTGATCATCACCGTCGCGGCGCCACTCCGGGCCCAGCTCGAGCCTCCCTCCACCGGCGGCCTGGTGGGCCTCGATCGCGAGCTCCGGATGCTCGGCGGAGAAAAACGGGTGCTCATGATCGGCGCGCATCCGGACGACGAGGACACCGAGCTCTTGACCGTGCTCGTCCGGGGCCTCGGGGCGGAGGCGGCCTACCTGTCGCTTAACCGGGGCGAAGGCGGGCAGAACCTCATCGGGCCCGAGCTCGGGCCGGCGCTGGGGCTCATCCGCACCGAGGAGCTACTGGCCGCCCGTCGGCTGGACGGCGCCCGCCAGTACTTCACCCGCGCGTACGACTTCGGCTACTCCAAGACCCTGGACGAGACCTGGCGGCACTGGCCCCGGGACACCGTGCTCAAGGATGTCGTGCGCATCGTCCGGCGGTTCCGGCCGCAGATCATCGTCTCGGTCTTCAGCGGCACGCCGCGCGATGGTCACGGCCAGCACCAGGCGGCGGGATGGGCGGCGCGGGAGGCGTTCCAGGCAGCGGGCGACGCGAGGCGTTTCCCCGAGCTGGCCCGCGAGGAGGGCCTCGCCCCGTGGACGCCGCAGAAGCTCTACCGCAGCACCTGGTACGACACAACCGCCACGACCCTGGTGCTCGAGGGCGGCGGGCTCGACCGGGCGGCGGGACTCTCCTATCACCAGATCGCGATGGCCGGCCGGAGCCTGCACCGCTCGCAGGATATGGGACGGATCCAGGGACTGGGGCCGTCGAGGGTACGGCTCGCACTGGTCGAAGATCGAACCGGGAGGGACGCGGGCACCCTTTTCTCCGGAATCGATACCACGGTCATCGCCTCGGGCTCGGCGCCCGGCTCAACGCCGGCCTCGGCGCCGGGATCCGCGTCGGCCGCCGGGGCCCGATCTCGCCGGGCTGGTGACGCTTCGGGCACGGTGGACGGCCGCGGGCGTGTCGGCCGACCGCCTGGCGCACCTGGACCGCGCCATCGTCGCCGCCTCGGGCGTCGTGTGCGACGCCAGGAGCGACGATGACCGTGTCGTGCCGGGGCAGCGGATCACCGTGGGGCTCGAGTGCTGGAACACGGGAACCGAGCCGCACGACGTTACGGCCGAGCTGCGGGGCGGCCGCGCCGTCCGCCCCGACAGCGCCCCGTCCATGCTTCGGCTCCAGCCGGGCGCGCTCGTGCGGCGAGAAGTCACGGCGACCGTCGCGGCCGATGCGCCCCCGACCGCGCCCTATTTCCACCTCAGTGCGTCCAACCCGGCGCTGTACGACTGGAGCGCCGCGCCGCCCGCGGTGCGCGGCGAGCCGTCCGACGCGCCCGAGCTGACCGGGACGTTCCTGATCGACGGTGTGGCACGGTCCGAACGGGAAGTGACCCTTCGGATCAATGATCAGGCCCGTGGAGAGGTGCGGCGTCCAGTCATCGTCGTGCCGCGCGTGGCGCTGGCCCTCGACCCCGCCACCGTGGTCTGGCCCGCCGGAAACCGCGTGCCCCGCCGTTTCACCGTGACCCTGACCCATGGCGCGCGCGACACGACGTTCGGCACGGTGCGATTGGACCTGCCAGCCGGCTGGCCCGCCGTGCTGGCGCGGCCGTTCGAGCTGACGCACGAGGATCAGCGCGAGGCGGTGACGTTCGAAGTCCGTCCGCCGGCCGCGCCGCCGGAGGGTGTCGTGCGGGTGCGGGCGCTCGCGCGGGACGGCACCGGACGGGAATACGCCGCCGGCGTGGTGACCGTGGATTACCCGCACATCCGGCCCCGGTCGTATCCGGTCCCGGCCGAGGCCATGATCCGGGTGGCGCCGCTGGCGCTGCCCTCGATCGCGCGCGTTGGCTACGTCCGGGGTGCCTCCGACCGGGTGCCGGAGGCGCTCGCCGGGGTTGGCGTGCCGGTCACTCTGCTCGATGCCGCCGCCCTCGAGCGTGGCGACCTCGGCCGCTTCAGCGCGATCGTCGTCGGGCCGCGTGCCTATGAAACCGAGCCCGCGCTGCTCGAGTACAATGATCGCCTCCTGGCCTACGTCCGTGGCGGCGGCCTCCTGCTGGTCCAGTACCAGCAACAGCTGTTCTTCGAGGGTGGGTACGCTCCCTATCCGCTCACGGTGGGGGGGCCGTCGTCCACCCCAGGGGCGCCGCCCGTGGCCCACGACCGAGTGACCGAGGAGACGGCGCCGGTCAGGCTGCTGGCCCCGGCCGATCCCGCCGTGCTCCTGCCGAACCGCCTGGGGGATGCCGACTGGCAGGGCTGGGTGCAGGAGCGCGGCCTCTACTTCGCGCGAACTTGGCACCCCGCGTACCGGCCGCTGCTCGAGACCCACGATCCGGGCGACCCGCCGCTCGAGGGCGGGCTCCTGGTGGCGAAGGTGGGGCGCGGCACCTACGTCTACACCGGACTGAGCTTCTTCCGGCAGTTGCCCGCGGGGGTGCCCGGGGCGTTCCGGCTGTTCGCGAACCTGCTGGCGCTGGCGCGATAGGCGCTCCATTGGGCACGGTTCCCTTCGCGGAGTTTGCCCTGAGCGCAGCGACCGGGCTCAGGGTGACTCCGCCTGGAGGCTGGCGCACGGCAGCCCACGCGGCTCGCACTGCCCTTGTGGTCCTCATGGGCCTCGCTGTCCTGGCGTGCGATGACGGCCGCACGCCGGTCGTCGTCTACTCCCCGCACGGTCGCGACCAGCTCACCCTGCTCGAGCACGCTTTTGAGGGCGAGCATCCCGAGATCGACGTCCGCTGGCTCGACATGGGGTCGCAGGAGATCCTGGACCGCGTCCGGTTCGAGCGGGTCAATCCTCAGGCCGACGTCTGGTTCGGCGGGCCGACAACCATCTTCGACCGCGGCGTGGCCGACTCCCTGCTCGCGCCGTATCGTCCCCGCTGGGCTGCGCACGTCGGCCCCGGGGGCGTCGGACCGGGGGACCTCTACTATCCGGTCTATCGAACGCCGGCGGTGATCGCGTTCAACAGCCGGGTCGTGGCACGGACAGACGCGCCGCGCGATTGGGACGACGTGCTCGCGCCGCGCTGGTTCGACAAGGTGCTGATCCGCGATCCCATGGCCAGCGGCACGATGCGAGCGATCTGGGGGCTCATCATCGAACGGAGCCTCCGCACCACCGGCGACACCACGGCCGGCATGGCATGGCTCCGCCGGCTGGATCGCCAGACGAAGGCCTACGCGCTCAACCCGGCCATCCTCGACGCCCGCCTGGCGCGCGCCGAGGGGCTGGTGACGCTGTGGGACCTGCCGGACATCCTCATCAGCCGGTCCAAGGGCATGCCGTTCGACTACGTCTTTCCCCGGAGCGGCACCGTGGTCATCGACGACGCGATCGGCCTGGTGCGGGGCAGCCGGCACGCCGACTCCGCGCGCGTCTTCATCGATTTCGTCGGGAGCACCGAGGGGCAGCTCCTGGCGGCGGAGAAGGTCTACCGGCTGCCGGCCCGGAATGATCTGCCCAGTGAGCCGAGTCCCCGCGTGGGTGGCGGAGGTGGAGCGCGAGATGGTGGTGGCCGACGTGGACTGGTCGCTCCTGGCCCGGGACGGCGCCGCCTGGATGGGCTACTGGGACCGTCACGTCCGCGGCACGGGCCGGACCGCGTGGCCATGAGCGCCTTCCTCCGGGTCGAGGGCCTGGTCAAGCGGTTCGACGGCGCCGTGGCGGTCGACCGCGTCTCGCTCGGCCTCGAGCGAGGTGAGCTGCTCGCGCTCCTCGGGCCGAGCGGCAGCGGCAAGACCACGACCCTCCGGCTGCTCGCGGGGTTCGAGACCCCGGACGAGGGGCGGGTGCTCGTGGAGCAGGAGGACGTCACCGCGGTGGCGCCGGTCTCGCGCCGCTTCGGCATGGTGTTCCAGCACTACGCTCTGTTCCCGCACCTGGACGTGCGAGGCAACGTGGCGTTCGGTCTGGAGTCGAACGGGATCCGAGGCGCGGACCTGCAACGCCGCGTGGATCGTGCTCTGGCGCTGGTGGATCTCGCGGGATTCGGCGCCCGCCGCATCGGCCAGCTCTCCGGCGGACAGCAGCAGCGCGTCGCGCTCGCCCGCGCGCTGGCGCCGGAGCCACGCGTGCTCCTGCTGGACGAGCCGCTCTCGAACCTGGACCCCACCCTGCGCGAGCGCACGCGCCGCGAGATCCGCGATCTCATCCACCGGGTCGGGATCACCACCGTGCTCGTGACCCACGAGCAGGACGAGGCGTTCGAGCTCGGTGACCGCGTGGCCGTCATGCGCAGTGGCCGGCTGGAGCAGGTCGGCACGCCGGATGAGCTCTACGGGGCGCCGGTCAACGCGTTCGTGGCCGGCTTCGTGGGACGCTCGAGCACGGCGGCGGTGGTAGTGGTCGGTCCGTCGGAGCGTGGCGTCCGGATCGCCGTCGATGGCGCCGACTGGGACATCGAGACTCCGCCCGGCCGCCCGGCGCCGCCTCCCGGCCCGGCGATGATGCTCGTGCGGCCCGACGCCCTCCGGATCACCCCGCTCGATCCCGGCGCGCTGCCGGTGACGATCACCTCACGCCGGTTCGTGGGGCCGTCGGCCATCTTCACCACCCGCACCGACGGCGGCTCCGTGCTCGAGGTCGTGGCCCCGCCCCAGGCGGTGCCAACGGGCGCCCGGGTGGGGCTGATGCCGAGCCGCCGCGTCGGCGGCGGCATCCATCTCTTCCCGCCGGAGGGCGGATGACGCGGGCGCCGAGGACGCGGCTGCTCGTCGCCGTGCTGCTGGCGGGGCTGCTTTGGCTCGTGGCCTACCCCCTGGTGCTCGTGCTGCTCGAGGGCGTGCGCGACCCGGCTGGATGGACCCTCCGGTACGTGCGGCTCTTCCTCGAGCGCCCAACCGAATGGCAGGCGCTCTGGGGCAGCCTCTGGATCTCGGTCGCCAGTGTGGTGCTGGCGGCGGCAATTGGGATTCCGCTGGCCTTCCTGTTCGCGCGCTACGAGCTGCCGGGCGGCCGCGTGCTCGCGGGGCTGGTGGCGCTGCCGGCGGTGCTGCCGCCGCTGGTTGGTGTGCTGGCGTTCCTGTTCCTCTACGGCGAGACCGGCTTCGTCTCGCTGCTGGTGCAGCGAATCTTCCGCCTCACCGATCCGCCATGGCGGTTGCAGGGAGCGGGTGCCATTCTGCTCGTGCACGCCTACTCGATGTACGTCTACTTCTACCTGTTCGTCCGGGCCGCGCTGCAGTCGCTCGACGGGTCGCAGTACGAGGCGGCGGCCAGCCTGGGTGCGGGCCGGTGGCGCACTCTCCGGCGCGTGGTGCTGCCGCAGCTCGCTCCCGCCCTCGGTGGCGCCGCCCTGCTGACGTTCATGACCGCGCTCGCCTCGTTCAGCGCGCCCTACATCTTCGGGGGCGGATTCCGCGTCATGCCGACCCAGATCGTCGCGACCCGCCTCAATGGCGACGACCGCCTGGCGATGGTGGAGACGATCGCGCTCACGGTGCTCGCGCTCGCCGCGCTCTGGCTCTTTCGCGGCGCCCGGCCGGTCGACGGTGGCGCCGGCGGACGGAAGGGCGCCTCTCCCGCGCGCCGCGCGGTGCGGAGCCGGCCTCTCCGCTGGCTCGTGACCGTCGCGGGATGGGGGCTCGTGGCCCTGCTCCTGCTCCCGCACCTGACGCTGCTGCTGGTCTCGTTCGTGCCGGTGGGGACCTGGACGACCGAGCCGGTGCCTCCGGTCTACACGCTCCGGAACTACCTCACGCTCGTACAGGATCCCGTGCGCGCCCGGCCGCTCGCCAACAGCCTCTGGCTCGCGACCGTCGCGACGATCGCCGCCGTGGCGATCGCGCTGGCCGGCGCCCTCGTGGCCGGCCGCCGCCGCGTCCGGGGCGGGCGCGCCATCGAGACCCTGCTCGCCCTCCCGTGGGCCGTGCCGGGAACGGTGTTCGCGATCGCCCTCGCTACGGCGTTCAGCGTGCGGGCGCCCTGGGCCGGCCGCGTCGTGCTGGTCGGCACCATCTGGATCCTTCCGCTCGCGTATCTCGTACGGAATCTGCCGATCACCAGTCGCGCCATCCTGGCCGGCGTCCGCGCTCTGGACCCGTCGCTCGACGAGGCCGCCGCCACGCTCGGGGCCCGCCCAAGGCGCACCCTGCGCCGCATCACGCTGCCGCTCCTCCGGCCGGCGCTCCTCGCGGGGGCGAGCCTCGCGTTCGTCACCGCGTTCGGAGATTTCGTGACCTCGATCATGCTCTACACCTACGACACGCGGCCGGTCTCGCTCGAGATCCTGTCGAGCCTGCGGCAGGCCGATGTCGGCGTGGCGGCGGCGTACGGCGTCGTGCTCATGCTGGTAAGCGCCGCCGTCTTCGTCGCCGGCGCCGACCGGGGTGGCGCCGGTTGACGGGGCCGCTCAGCGGCAATCGGGCCCGGCTTCGCCGGCTCGCGGTTCTGATCTTCGTCTGCTTCGTCGATGCCATCGGCTTCATGATCGTCCTGCCGCTGCTGCCGTTCTACGCCACGCGGCTCGACGCCAGTCCCGAGACGGTTGGCCGGCTCATCGCGTCGTTCTCCATTGCCCAGCTCTTGTCGGCGCCAGTGTGGGGGCGGGTGTCGGATCGCTACGGGCGGCGGCCCGCGCTGCTCATCGGGCTCGGCGCTTCGGCGGTGGCGTTCGCGGTGTTCGGCATCGCGGACGCGGTGTGGCTGCTCTTCGCCTCGCGCATCGTGCAGGGCGCGGGAGGCGGCACGACCGGCGTGGCCCAGGCCTACGTGGCCGACACCGTCGAGCCCAAGGACCGGGCCCGGGCCCTGGGCTGGCTGTCATCGGCCACGGCGGCGGGCGTCATCCTCGGCCCGGCCATCGGCTCGTTCGCCTTCGGCCTCGGGCCTGCTGCGCCCGGGCTGGTGGCCGCGGGGCTGTGCCTGGTGAACGTGGCGTTCGCCTGGAAGTGGCTGCCCGAGTCGCGGGCCGGTCAGCGGCACGACGGCCTCAGCCCTCGAAAGCCTATCTGGCACCCCGCCTGGCTGGTGCTGCGGCATCCGACCGGGCTCGTTTCCCGGCTGATCTGGATCTACGGCATCGGGATGATCGCCTTCTCGGCGATGACCTCGGTGCTGTCGCTGTACCTGCAGGCGGCGTTCAGCCTGACCGAGAAAACCATCGGGCCTATTTTCGCCTACGTGGGGGTGCTCTCGCTGGTGATGCGCAGCGTGCTCCTGGGCCCCATCGTGGACCGCCTGGGTGAACGCTGGACCATGCGGGTAGGCGCCCTGCTTCTCGCCGCTGGACTTCTGCTGTATCCTATTCCTCAGAGCCTCTGGACCCTGGCAGTCGTCATCCCCCTTGTGCCCATCGGCACCGCGCTCCTGTTCCCGGCGACGACGTCGCTGATGTCGCGCTATTCGGATGGGCGCGAGCTGGGGACGACAATGGGCGTCGCCCAGACCTTCGCGGGACTGGCTCGCGTCGTCGCACCGGTGGTCGCGACGACGATCTTCCAGCGGCTCGGGCACGACTGGCCGTTTTACGTCGCTGGTGGTGTCGTGGCTCTCGCAGGCATCCTCACGCTGCGGATCCCTAGAGAGCCGAAATCGTCCGCGCAAACGGCGGAGGAGGCGGAAGCGATATGAGCACCCGCGAGTGAGCACCGACGATCGGCTCGACCGCCTGGAGCAGCGGCTGGCGGTCCTGGAGACGCTGGTACGGCAGCTCGCGGCCGGTGGGGTGGCCCGCCATGCCGCGCCGCCGCCGCTCTCCCCGGGGCAGGCCGCGGCGGCACCGCCGGCAGCACGCCCGGCGGTGGAGTCGCTCCCCGATGAGCGGGGGTACAGGGCGCCGGCCGAGCCGGTCGGCGCATCGGCCGGTCCGCCGCCGAGCGCTCCCCTGCGGCCCCCTCCCTCGGCCCCGGTACCAGGGCTGCCCAGCCGACGACTCGTCCCGCCGCGCCGCGCCCTGACCGCTTCGCTGCCGCCCCACCTGCCCTCGACTCGGAGCAGTGGATCGGCCAACGCGTGTTCCTCGGCATTGGCGTGGTGGCGCTGCTCATGGCCGCCGGGTACCTGCTCAAGCTCTCGTTCGAGCGGGGCTGGATCTCGCCGGTGATGCGCTGCGCCGGCGGTGTGCTCGCCGGACTCGGGGTCGGCGCGCTCGGCTGGCGGCTCGAACCGCGGTATCGCACCTACGGCGCGGCGCTGGTGGGCGCCGGCGCCGGGATCATCTACCTGAGCATCTGGGCAGCCTCCCGGCTCTACGACGTGCTCCCGCCGACGTCCGGCATCGTCGGGCTGGCTCTGGTCTCGGTCGCGCTGGCAATGATCGCGTACGCGATCGACGTCGAGGCGCTCGGCATCACGGCCGCGCTGGGCGCGTTCCTGGCGCCCGTCCTGCTCGGCCAAAACCAGACCAACGCCGATCTGCTCCTGCTCTATCTCGCCAGCATGGCGGCCGGCCTGGGGCTCGTCGCCGCCCGGCGGCGCTGGCGCGTCGCCACCCTGGTGATTGCGGCCAACTATTTCGGCGTCGGGACCCTCGGCGCCGCTGAGCACGCCTACCCCTGGGGTGTCCTGCTCTTCGGGTTGATCGGCGGGACGGCCGGGCTCTATCTGGGTCTCAAGGAGCGGTGGTGGGAGACGCGGCTCCTCACGTTCTCCGGCGGCTGGACGCTGCTGTTTGCCGCCGGCGAGCGGATTCCGGAGCACTGGGCCGTGCTCGCCGCGGGGCTGGTGCTCTCGGCGCCGGTCTGGTGGCACGGGCTCCGGCGGCCGGCGGTATTCCCGCTCCACCTCGGTCCCCAGGGTGAAGGGACGGGCTGGTCGGCCGGCGAGGCGTTGTATTTCTTCGTGACGCCGGTCCTCCTCGGCTACGCCGTCCACAACCTCGACGTCGCCCGATTCGACGACCAGCCGTGGCTCGCGCCGCTGATCGTGGCGGTGCCGTACCTGCTCGCGGGATACCTCCGGCCGCGGCCGGCGTTCGCGCTGGTCGCCGCCGCGGCGCTTGGACGTGGCCGCGATGGAGCGCTGGAGCGGCGTGTCCCAGGTCTGGGCGCTGCTGGGGCTCGCCGTGCTTTGGGCTTCGCTCGACCTCCGTCTTGGCCGAACCGACGGGCGCTGGTACGGGCTCCTCACCCTGGCCGCGGCGCTGCAGCAGCTCTTCGACGGCGCGGCGGGAGCGCGGGATGCGGCCGACGGTGCATTCGTCGGCCGGTGGGCGCTCGGGCTTTGGGGCAGCATCGCCGTCACCGTCGCGTACGCCGCGAGGCTCTGGCGCGTGGAGGGTGGCCGGGAGGACACCCGGCTCATCCGCTCGGGGCTCTGGGTCGTTGCCGGCGCGATGGCGCTGTTCGGTGTCACCGGCGAGCTTCGGCGCTACTTCGAGCTCCAAAGCATCAGCGCCGAGACGGCGGACCTCGCCTCGGGGCTCGCGGTGAGCGCCTGGTGGCTGCTCTTCGCCGCCGGGCTCGTGACGCTCGGTTTCCGGCTGTCGCTCCAGCCCGCGCGCGTCGCCGGCCTCGCCGTGGCTGGTCTGGCCGTCGCCAAGGTCATCTTCTTCGATCTGTCGTCGCTGGACGCGCTCTACCGCGTCGGGTCGGTCTTCCTGCTCGCCCTCGTGGCGCTGTCCCTGGCCTATCTCTACTACCGTCACGATCGGAGTGAGCAGACGTGAACCGCCGATCCTTCGCCGAGTCGCTGGCGCTGGCGGCGCTCGCCCCGGCGCTGGGCGTGCCGGCGGAGGCGCTGCGACTCGACTTCGGCCGTCTCGACGCCACCAGACTTCCGGCCGCCTCGCCTGATTCGGCGGCCGCGCTGGAGGAAGGGAGCGCGGCGTCACTGGTGCTGGCGCTGGTCGGGATCATCCGCCTCGAATACGGCAGCCGCCTCACCGCCAGCGAGTTGGCCGGCGTGGCCGAGCAAATCCAGGCGGGGCTCGACCGAGCCGACCTCATCCGCCAGGCCGACCGGAGTCGACGCGGTCTAGCCGTGGCGAAGGTCGATTTCCTCACCATCCCCGCCCTCGGGCGGCTCCTGCGATCGCGCCGGATCTCGTCCGTCGAGTTGGCCGAGCGCAGCCTCGACCGGCTGGA
This sequence comes from uncultured Gemmatimonadales bacterium, assembly GCA_963804125.1. Taxonomy (GTDB): domain Bacteria; phylum Gemmatimonadota; class Gemmatimonadetes; order Gemmatimonadales; family GWC2-71-9; genus CAVVWJ01. The sequence continues at coordinate 202,235 of CAWDPF010000007.1, read as the reverse complement.
GCGCCTGGGCCCGGCCTACAACGCCGTGGTGCGCGTGCTGCGCGAGTCCGCCCTGGCCGAGGCGCGCGAGCGGGACGCGGAGCTTGCCCGTGGCAAGGACCGCGGGCCACTCCACGGGATCCCGTACGGCGTGAAGGATCTGCTGGCCGTCGAAGGCGCCCCGACGATGTGGGGAGCCTCCGGCTACCGGAACCTGCTGCACCAGGGTGACGCCACGGTGGTCCGCCGGCTCCGGCGCGCCGGCGCCGTCCTCTGCGCCAAGCTGGCGATGGTCGAGCTCGCGGGCGGCATGGGCTACCGGCAGGCGTTCGCGAACTTCTCCGGGCCCGGCCGGACGCCGTGGGATACCAGCCGATGGTCTGGCGGCTCGTCGAGCGGGCCGGGGGCGGCGGTGGCGGCAGGGCTGGTCCCGTTCGCGATCGCCTCGGAGACGTGGGGGTCGATGCAGTATCCCGCCGCCTTCTGCGGCGTCACCGGGCTCCGCCCCACGTTCGGCCGGGTGAGCCGCCACGGCGCGATGGCGCTCAGCCCGACGATGGACAAGCTCGGCCCGCTTGCGCGTTCGGCTGAGGACTGCGGGCTCGTGCTGGCCGCGGTGGCGGGGTCCGATCCGAAGGATCCGACCGCCATCGGCCGGCGCTTCGTGCCGCCCGCGCACGCGGCTCGCCGCTACCGGATCGGGATCCTGCGCGGCACGCTCGACCGGACGCAGCCGGAGGTGCGTCGGAACTTCGAAGCCTCGGTCGAAGTGCTCCGGGAGATCGCCGACGTCGAGGAGGGCCTCGAGCTCCCCGACTATCCCTGGGACGCCATGGCCGGCCTGGTGCTCGACGCCGAGGCGGCGAGCGCGTTCGAGCCGCTGGTCCTGAGCGGCCGGGTCACGCGGCTCACTTCGCCCGAGGACCGGGTCGGCGGGTACGCGGGCCAGGTCGTGCTGGCTCGCGACTACCTGCGCGCCCTCCGGGTCCGGCGCCCGGCGGCGGCCGCCCTGGACCGCCTGCTGTCGGGCGTGGACGCGCTGGCCGCGCCCACGCTTCCGACCGTGGCGTGGCGGGTCGACCTGGCGCTGGACCAGGCATACCCGGAGTTTCCGGGCGGCACCAGTGTGGCGGGGGCCGCCAACCTGTGCGGTGTTCCGGCGCTGTTCCTCATGAACGGCACGGGCGAGGCGGGTCTCCCGACGAGTCTCCAGCTCACGGGACGGGCGCTGTCGGAGGCGACTCTGCTGGCGATCGGCATGCACTATCAGGCGCGCACGAAATTTCACCGGCAGCGGCCGCCGGGATTGTGACCCACGCGCGACCTCGGTTATATCTCGGCTGTTCATGTCGGGTCTTCCTGCCAGAGGAGCGTTCGTGACCGCTTCGGTACTGCCCACCTCTCCCGCCGTGTTCGCCAAGGCCACGTGGGACGAGGTCGTCCCCTACTTCGACGATCTGCTGGAGCGTCCGCTCGACGCCTCCACGGTGGAGGAGTGGCTGTCCGCGTGGTCCCGGCTGGAGGAGCTGGTCACCGAGGCCGCGGCCCAGGCGATGATCGCCTACACCATCGACACCTCCGACGCCGAGAAGGAGAAGGACCACCTTCGCTTCTCGACCGAGATCCTGCCCAAGATGGAGGAGCGGAGCGTAGAGCTGGCCCGGCGATTCGTCGCGCTTGGTCATAGCGCCCCCGAGCTCGCCACCACGCTGGCCCGGTTCCGGACCTCGATCGAGATCTTCCGCGAGGCGAACATCCCCCTCTTCTCGGAGCTGGAGGAGCTGAGCGCCCGCTACCAGCGGATCACGGGCTCGATGACGGTGACGTGGGACGGCGAGGAGCGCCCGCTCCCGCAGCTGCAACCCTTCCTCAAGAGCCCGGACCGGGCGGTTCGGGAGCGGGCGTTCCGGGCGGCCACGCAGCCGTACATGGAGGAGCGCGGCGCCCTTGCCGGGTCTGTTCGACCGGATGTTCGAGCTGCGCCAGCGCGCGGCGCGGAACGCGGGCTTCGCCAACTTCCGCGACTACATCTTCCCGGCCAAGTTCCGGTTCGACTATACGCCCGGCCGACTGCGAGCGCTTTCACGAGGCGGTCGAGCGCACGGCCGCGCCGGCCGTCGCACGGATCATGGAGCATCGACGCCAGCGGCTCGGCCTCGACGCGCTCCGCCCATGGGACCTGGCGGTGGATCCGTACCGCGCGGCCCCGCTCCGTCCGTTCGAGACGGTGGATCAGTTCGTGGGCGCGGCGCGGCGGGTCTTCGATCGGGTCGACCCCGTCCTGGGCGACCAGTTCCAGACCATGATCGACGAGCGCCTCCTCGACCTGGACAGCCGGAAAGGCAAGGCGCCCGGCGGCTACTGCGAGACGCTCCACTTCCGTGGGCGGCCGTTCATCTTCATGAACGCCGTCGGGCTGGTGGACGACGTGATGACGCTCCTGCACGAGGCGGGGCACGCGTTCCATGCCTTTGCCTCGCACCGCCAGCCGCTCATCTGGCAGCGCCACCCGGGATCGGAGGCGGCGGAGCTGGCCTCCATGTCGATGGAGCTGCTCGCCTCGCCCCACCTGGCCAAGCCTACCGGCTACTTCACGCCCGAGGATCACCGGCGCGCGTGGCTCGAGCACCTCGAGGACGTGCTGCTCAGCCTGGTTCACATCGCGTCGGTGGACGCCTTCCAGACCTGGATCTACACCAGTCCGGACGGGGCCGACGCCGTGGCGCGCGACGAGGCGTGGCTACGGATCCGGAGCCGGTTCGAGCGTGGCGTCGATTGGAGCGGACTGGAGCGCGAGCGGGTGGCTCGGTGGTACCGCCAACTCCACATCTTCATGTATCCGTTCTATTACATCGAGTACGGGATCGCCCAGATCGGGGCATTGCAGATCTGGCGCAACAGTCATTGCCGATCACGCCGGCGCCGTCGCCCGATATCGCGAGGCTCTGGCGCTCGGGGCGGTGCGGACTCTGCCCGACATGTACCGGACGGCGGGTGCCCGGCTCAGCTTCGACGCCGGGCTCATCGGGGAGCTGGTCGAGCTCGTCGAAGACCAGATCGACAAGATCCGCGTCCAGCTTCCCAGCGGGAGCGACTAGCGGGTCGGGGGTCGGCTCCGCGCAAGCAGGGGAGCGTCGGCTTCTGCGCCCGGACCTCCCGCCGTGCCCAGGCGGCTGCCGGCACGCATGCTCCCAAACCCCGGCAGACAGCCCCCAACCGGCCACCCCCGAGTTGCTTCCCGGCCTCCGGCCAGCAAGATTCCCTGCCCGAGACCCCCGGCGCCGCGGCGCCAAGTGCCTGTTCCCCCATGTGGAGAGACTGGATGGCCAAGGAAGAAGGGATCGAGATGGAGGGAGTCGTGACCGAGGTACTGCCCGACCGGAACTATCGGGTCATGCTCGAGAACGGCCACGAGATCCTGGCGTACGCTGCCGGGAAGATGAGCAAGTTCAAGATCCGCGTGCTGGAAGGCGACCGCGTCAGCGTCGTCCTCTCCCCCTACGATCTCACCCGCGGCCGGGTCATCTACCGCCACAAATGACCTTGCGCTTCGCGCAAGGTCACCCTGAGAACGACGGGCCGCCCTTTCGGGCGGCCCGTTTGAGTCTCGTCCCTGCGCCGGGCCTACTTGACCTTGGTGACGTTTTCGGCGGCAGGACCCTTCGCCCCCTGCACGATGTCGAACTCCACCCGGTCACCCTCGGCGAGCGAGCGGAACCCCTCCGCCTTGATGGCGGTGTGGTGGACAAAGCAATCCTTGTCCCCGTTCTCCGGAGTGATGAAACCAAAGCCCTTCGCGTCGTTGAACCACTTCACCGTGCCTAGGGTGCGAGCCATTGCTCCTACTCCGCGTTTGTTTGACTTCGTCGGGGCCCGGACGTGCCGGTCCACCGAGTTTTTATGAGCGCGGGCCTATCCCGCGTCATAAAAAGCGTTCGCCGGGCATTCTCCCCGGCACGACTCTGTTGATTTTTGAACGAGGCAAGACCCCGGCAACTGACACCAGGGTCGCAGTTCATACGGTGGCGCGCCCACCGGCCAGGGCCGGGCGCGGGCACAAATCTGTCGCGCGTCTGCATTTAGTCAAGAGGTGAGCCCCGGAGCCACCGTGCCGCCGCCCGGGCCCAGTCCACCACCGGCTCCCGGGGGCTTTCCTCGGCGGCCCGGTTGACCGCCTGGAGGAATTCGGCAGCCGACGGGAAGCGGCTCTCGACGTCGGCGCTGAGCGCGCGGGCGAGCACACGCTCGAACGCCTCGCTCACGTCCTCTCGAAGGGTACGCGCCTCGGGAAGCCGGTTGGTGGTCTGCTGCGCCAGCACCTGCTCGGTCGTGGCGCCCGGGAAGGGAGGGGTGCCGAGGAGGGCGTAATACACCACGGCAGCCAGGCTGTAGAGGTCCGAGCGCTGATCCACACGCTCGCCGAGCAGCTGCTCGGGACTCGCGAACTGCGGCGTCCCGCTCTGGCTCGTCGCCCCGCCGTACTTCCCGCGCAGCGCCAGGGCCAGGCCGAAGTCGGTGATCTGCACGCTCCCCGCCGGATCGATCAGCATGTTCTCGGGCTTGATATCGCGGTGAACCAGGCCGAAGCCGTGCGCGTGGGCCAGCGCCGAGAGCGCCTCCCGGAGCAGGCGGAGCACCCGCGGCATCGGCAGTGGGCCGTCCCGCTCGACCAGCTGCGCCAGACTCGGCCCGTCGATCAGCTCCATCGTATACCAGATGAGCCCGAACCGCCCCGCGATGTCGTAGATGTTCACGATGTTCGGGTGGCTGAGCCGGGCCGCGAGCTGCGCCTCGCGCCGGAAGCGCTCGACGACCTCCGGGTCCTGCGTCAGCGCGGGGTGCAGGACCTTGAGCGCCACCTCGCGCTCCAGGTGCAAATCCCGCACACGATAGACTCGGCCGAATCCGCCCTTGCCGAGCAGCGCGAGGAGCTCGTAGTCGTCGCCGAGGGCGCGGCGGAGCCAGGATTCCCATCGGCCGCTATCCTCGATGGCCTCGAGCGGGCCCTTGGACACGGCAACTGCTCGGGTCTCGAAGGTGCCGGCGTCGACGGCAAGGTCCTCGAGCATCTCCGACGCGGTGAGGTAGCGGTCGCCCGGGGCGATCTGGAGCGCCCGGAGCACGATTCGCTCGATGGCCCGCGGGCAGGTCGGCCGAATCTCGGTCGGCCGGCGCACCTGCCGCGGGTCGAGCGGCGGCAGCTGGCCGGTGACGGCGAAGTAGAGCAGGGCGCCGGCCGTGTAGACGTCGCACGCCGGATTCCCGACCGCGCCGTCCCGGATCTCGGGCGCCATGAACATCGGCATACTGGGCGTCGTTCCGGGAGGGACCGCGGGCAGGGTATAGCTGCTGAACCGGAGATCGGTGATCGTCCCCCGGCCGCTGGCTCCGATCAGCACCGAGGCGGGCACGATCCGCCGGACCATCATGCCCTGCAGGTGGGCATGGTCGAGCGCGCCCAGGAGGTCGCGGGCCAGCGAGAGCACCGCCGGAATGCTGCGGGGCCCGCGGCCGACCGCGTCCTCGAGCCCCTCGCCGTCGATCCAGCTGCCGATCCGGAACGCCACGTCGCCGATGACCCCCGCGTCGTACACATGCCCGATGGCCGGATGGTCGAGCTGGCCCAGCGCCTCGGCCTCGCGGAGAAACCAGGCCCGGGAGGACTCGTCGCGGTAGAAGTTGATGCGGACGCCGACTCGGCGCTTGAGCATCTCGTCGTGCGCCTCGAAGAGCACGCGGTCCGCGTTCGACGCGACGATCCGCTCGAGCCGATAGCGCGGGCCGAGTGCCGCCGTCGTGCGCTCGAACGCGACGACCGGATCGGGGCCGGTCACCGGCGGAGCCCTCGGCGCCGCTCGACGCGGGCATCGCGGCCGCACTCCGCCGGGTCGCACCAGCGCCGGCTGCCGTTGACGGAATCGTCGGTGAAGAGGAGGGAGCAGCTCTCGCCCGCGCAGCGGCGGACGGCCGTCCGCCCGTCCGCCAGCGTGGCCGCGGCGGAGCGGGCGATCGCCTCGAGCGGCGCAGGCGGGCGGAGCGGTGCGAACCGGAGCCGCCACGCGCCGCCCACCCGCGTGAGCTGCTGGCGGCCGGCGGTCCGGCCGAGCTGCTCGTTGAGCACCGCGATCACGCCCGCGGGCGCGGCCCGGCCGTCGTGCATGGCCTCGGCCAGCTCCGTGAGCCGGGCGCGAAACTCGAGGATCTGGGCGAATGGCACGGGGTCACCGGCACCGTCGAGGTGCTGGAGCGAAGACCAGCGGGCCCAGGCGTCGGGATCGGAGAGGCGGTCGGGCGAAGCAGCGATGCGTCCGCGGGCGCTGTTGACGAAGTCCAGCCAGAGAGCGTCGCCGAGGAGGATGAACTCTTCGAGAGCCATGGCCGGCTAGCTGTCCGCGACCTCGACGGTGTTGCGCCCGGCCCGCTTCGCCTTGTAGAGCGCCGTGTCGGCCGCGGCGAGCAGGCTGCTGACCGTCGTGCCGTGACGGGGCGACTCGGCCACCCCCATACTGAGCGTGCACGCGCCGAACTCCGGGCTGGCCTGCTCCATGTCGCGCAGGCTCGCCTGGACCCGACCGACGAACACCTGCGCCTCGCTCGGCTTCGTCATGGGCAGGATCACCAGGAACTCGTCGCCGCCCAGGCGGCCGACGACATCGAGCGCGCGGCATTGCTGGCGGAGGATCTTCGCCACCTGGATCAGCAGCCGGTCTCCGGCGGCGTGGCCCATCGTGTCGTTGATCACCTTGAACCGGTCGAGGTCGATCAGCAGCACGCTGGTGTGGAGCTGGTGCCGGAGGCTGCGCGAGATCTCGGCCGCGAGCCGCTCCTCGAGCGCCCGGCGGTTGTACAGACCGGTGAGCTCGTCGGTGGTGGCGGCGCTGTGAAGCTGCTCGACCAGCTCGGAGTTCTTGAGCGCGATGGCCGCCGCGAACGACAGCGTCCCCGCCAGCTCCAGCTCGGCCCGGCCGTACAGCTTGTCGCTGATGCGGGACCCGAGCACCAGGACCGCCATCCGCTCGGCCCCGGCGTCCAGCGGCACCACCAGCTCGGCCCCGGGGCCGATCAGCGCCGCCACCCCCACGTCGTCGGCCCCGGTGGCCGCGCTTCCCGGTGGAAGGGCCCGGTCGAGCGCGGCCTTGTCGATGGGAGCGGGACGGAGCCGGTCGTTGAGGGAGCGGAAGACCTTGGGGGCGTATACCTCGCCCTCGGGCCGGTAGAGGCAGGCCCACCAGGCGAAGAACACCTCCGCCATGAAGTCGAGGATGAGCTGTTCCGTGTCCTCGATCGAGTGTACCGAGGAGAGCAGGCGGGCGACCTGCCGCAGCGCCCTGAGCTGGAACACCGCGTCGTCCAGAGCGGCCTGGCGCTCGAGCAGGATGCTCCGGAGCTCGAGGACGACGCTGAGCCCGAGCGCGAGCGGCATCGCCACGGCCCGCATCTCGCCGGCCACCGTGCCGTCGGCGTGGATGACGACCTCCGTCTCCCCGCTCCCGAGCCGGGCTACCTCCTGGGCCTCCTCGAAGCCTCGGGCCGGCCCTACCCGCGGGACCTGATCCGACGGCGAGACGAGGGTCAGCCAGATGTGCTCGCTCTGAAATCGCCGTACCAGGGCCACTCGGCAACGCTCGAAGAGCTCTCCCTCGGTTCGAGAGAGGCGGCAAGCAGCGGCGAAGGCACTAGGGAGGGTGGAGAGAGCCGTCGGAGGCGTGGCAGCCATGTCCAAGTATACCCGAGCACGACGATGGAAGGGAGCCGGACTGTTCCACGACCCCGGCTCAAGGCGGCGGGTGCACTCGCCGATACTGGATCGGGTACGAGAACGAGGCGTCTGTAACGTTGCGTAACAACGACTTGCAATCGGACCCGGGGTCCGTTACACTACCTGTCAGACAAGAGCGGCATAGCCCTTCGGGGCCCCAGGGATTTCGGCTTTGCGGCCTGGGTGATCAAAACTGCTAAGGCCACCGGTCCCGGCGAGCATTGCTCAGCCGGGATTTGTGTTTCCAGCCCGCACGATCCGGCCGGCCGGCGGGGCGGTGACCTGGCCCTTCAACGAGTCGGCGATGAACCGCACCAGGAGATCGGCTGCCCGGGGCGCCGCCGCCCGCGCCCCGCAGGCCGGAGCGGCCTCGGGAATCTCGTAGCCGTCTCCTCCCTCGCACGCCGGATAGACCGGAACCGCCACCCGGACCGTGTCGCCCGCGGCCGAGGACGCCGCCGCCGGCGCGTCGGACCTCGCCCTGGATCCGGCTGCCCGACGGGGCGGCCGGATTGTAGGTGAACGAGACCCCCGAGACCTGAAGGAATGCGCCCTTCCCGAGCGAGCCCTCGGCCACGCCGTGCTCCAGGATGGCCCGGAGCCGGGCCCCGGTCATCGGTACGCTCAAGACGCGGGTCTCGTCGGCGAAGAGAAAGATCGATTCGAGCTGGTAGTTGCTCAGCGGGCCGGGGCGGATGACGTCGTCGAGCCGGAGCGTGCCCGCGTTGAGCACCGCGACGTCGGCGCCGGTGCCCGCCCGCATCGCATCGGTCACCAGATCGCCCAGGAGCGACTCCTGCTGCCGGCCGATCGCGTCGCGGGCGTCGATGGGCAGCGTGGTTCGCCCGATCACGCGTTCGGGCCCCAGCCGGGCGTGCAGGCTGTCGTCCCATCGGGCCACGACCGCCGCGACCAAGGTATCATCGGGCAGACGGTTGTCCATCCGGACCAGCCCGACCGCCTGCCGCCACTTTCCCTTGCCGCCCCACAGGGTGACGAACTGCGCCGCTCGCGAGTTGGCGTCGGCCTTGAGCAGATGCCGCCCGGAGACGATCGAGTCGTGGGCCTCGTGCTCGTGCCCGCCCAGGATCAGGTCCAGCCGGGGCTCGCGCGAGAGCAGGTCGCGGTCGGCCTCGATCGTCTGGTGCGTCAGCCCGACCACCAGCTCGGCGCCCTGCGCGATGAGGGTGTCGATGGCCGTAGCCGCCGCGCTGTCGGGGCTGCTGCAGCGGTACGCCTTCCGGTACGCGCCCTGGAGGGTGAGCCCGAAGATCCCCACCTTCTGGCCCGATACCCGGAGCGTGTCCCAGGGCAGGACCTTGGCGAACGGCGTGCCGTCGGCCTTGCCGCAGTTGCTCGACAGCCACTTGAAATCGGACTCGGCGATCCGCGCCTCCAGCGTGTCGAGCGGCAGCTCGAACTCGTGGTTGCCGAAGGTGGCGTAGTCCAGGTGGGCGGCGTTGAACGCCTCGACCATCTGCCGGCCGGAGTAGTACTTGCTGAGGAGGCTGGGGCTCAGCACGTCGCCCGCGAGCACGAACAGCACCGGCCCCTGGTCGGCCAGGCGGCGGCGCACCGTGGCGACCCGCGCGAGCCCGCCGTTGCCGTCGGCCATGGTGTCGGCGACGTAGACGTCGTTCACCAGGAGGAAGCGCACCGGATTGAGCGGGATCGGCTTGCCGGCCCCGCCCGCGCACGCGCCGGTCCAGAGCAGGGCGGCACCGCCGAGCAGCCACCGCAGTCCCATCATAGTCCTCACAGCCCCTCCTCACTCTGCCGAAGGCTCCGCACCATGTCCGCGCTCATCAGCCGGAGCTCCGAAAGCATCTCGCGGCGCGGCCAGTCCGACCGCGCCGCCAGGATCTCCAGCAGCGAGCGGTACCACCAGATTGTCTGCTCCGAGCTCGCGCGGGAGACCGTGCGCAGGTACTCCATGCCGAGCCGCCGGAGCGCGGTCATCGTCGATCCGCAGGAGTGGAGCTCGTCGGCCACGATGATGTCCAGCGCCCGTGGCTCCGCCGTGGCGAGCTGCGTCAGGTACTCCTGCTTGCACGGCTGCCACGCCCGTTCCTCGCCGCGCCGGTCGAACTTGGGCTCGAGCGCGTCCTTCGCCACCGCCAGCGCGACGGGCCCGAACTTGTCCGAGATCTTGTGCTCGAGCACCGGCCAGCGATCGGGCGGACTCTCTTCCAGGACGTGATGGAGGATGCCGGCCACGATCGTCAGCTGCTCGCAGCCGTAGCGCGCGAGGATGATGGAGACGTTGGCGGGGTGCGCCAGGAAATCCATCCCGGCGCCCACCGGGGCAAGGGCGTTGTAATACTTGGCCGCGAACGCGAACGCGTGGTTGATGCGGTCGGAGTATCCGTGCATGACCGATGCGTTAAGGAATGCCGAGAAGCTTATGCGTCTGCAGGCTGAGTCGCCAGCGCGGATGCGCCAGGCAGTACGCGAGCGCCGCGCGGGTGTTGGCCTCGCGCGCGGGCCCGTCCATCGGCTGGAGGAAGAAATGCCGGAAGCCGAGCGCGGCGTACCGCTCGGGCTCGGCTCCCTCCTGGGGGTAGACCAGCTTGAGCTCGTCGCCCGAGCGCACGCGGAGCGGCGCCTCGGCCTTCGGGCTCACGCACAGCCAGTCGAGCTCCGGCGGGCGGATCCACCGTGCCGTTGGTCTCGACCGCGATCTCGAATCCTGCCGCGTGCAGCGCCCGGATCAGCGGCGGGTCGAGCTGGAGGAGCGGCTCGCCGCCGGTACAGACCACGAGGGGCCGCGCGGCCGGGTCCCCGGCCGGCCACGCGGCGGCGACGGCCGCGGCCAGCGAGTCGGGAGAGGAGAACTTGCCGCCGCCGGGGCCGTCGGTGCCGACGAAGTCGGTGTCGCAGAACCGGCACACCGCCTCGGCCCGATCCTCCTCCCGGCCCGTCCACAGGTTGCACCCGGCGAACCGGCAGAACACGGCCGGGCGGCCCGCGTTGGCGCCTTCGCCCTGGAGGGTGTAGAAGATCTCCTTGACCGCGTAGGTCATGCGTGGGCGGCCTGGTACCTCGCGGGGTCGGGCAGGCCGGCCTCCGCGAACCCCTTGAGGCGGAGGATGCAGGACTCGCAGCGGCCGCAGGCGGCGCCGTCGGCAGCCGGGTCGTAGCAGCTGCTCGTCATGCCGTAGTCGAGCCCGAGCGCCACCCCGCGGGCCACGATCTCGGCCTTGGTCAGGCGCAGCAGCGGGGCGTGGATCCGGAGCCGGGCCCCCTCCTCGACGCCGGCGCGGGTGGCCAGGTCCGCCATCCGGGCGTACGCCTCGAGGTACTCGGGGCGGCAATCGGGGTAGCCGCTGTAGTCCAGCGCGTTGGCGCCGAAGAATATGTCGCGCGCGCCCAGGGTTTCGGCCCACGCCAGCGCGAGGGAAAGAAAGATGGTGTTCCGAGCGGGGACGTACGTCGCCGGGATGCGTGCACCGATCTCGGCGAGCGGCGTGTCCTTCGGGACCGGCACGTCGGCGGTGAGCGCGGAGCCGCCGAAGGCCCGCAGGTCCAGGTCGACGATCACATGCCGCCGGATGCCGAGCCGCTCGGCCACCCGCCGGGCCGCCTCGAGCTCGACCGCGTGCCGCTGGCCGTAGCGCACGCTGAGGGCGTGCACGTCGAAGCCCTCGTGCAGCGCGATCGCCGCGGTGGTGGTCGAATCCACCCCGCCGCTCAGCAGGAGAACGGCCTTGGGAAGCGTCATCCGCGAAAGGTAGGGGGTGCATGGAGGGCTGTCATCTCGCGTCCGCTCACGGTCGCGCGGGCCGGCCGAGCAGATAGCGGAAGGCGCCTTCCAGATCGGGGTACCGGAACCGGTAGCCCGACTCCTGGAGCCGCGCCGGCAGCACCCGGATACTGGAGAGCAGTGCGACATCGGCCATCTCCCCGAACGCCAGCCGGAGCGCCAGGGCGGGGACCGGGAGCAGTGCGGGCCGGTCGAGCACCTTCCCCAGCACGGCGGCGAAGGTGCGCCCCGTGACCGGGTGGGGGGCCGTGACGTTCACCGGGCCGGCGAGGGCCTCGGTCATCATGGCGTAGTGAATGGCGCCGAGGAGGTCGTCGATGGCCACCCAGCTCATGTACTGGCGCCCGCTCCCGAGCGGCCCGCCCAGGCCCAGGCGGAACGCCGGGAGCATCCGCCCGAGCGCCCCGCCGGCGGGCGTGAGCACGATGCCGAAGCGCAGCAGGACGACCCGGATGCCCGCCGCCCGCGCGGGCTCGGTGGCCGCCTCCCACTCGCGTCCCAGCTCGGTCAGAAAATCGCGCGGCGCATCGAGGGTGGAGCTCGCTTCGGTGAGGATCTCCTCGCCGCGATCGCCGTAGAGACCGACGGCCGACGCCGCGATCAGCACCCGCGGTGGGCGCGAGAGCCGCGCGAGCGTCTCGCTCAGGAAGCGCGTGCCGATCACGCGGCTCTCGATGATCCGGCGGCGGCGGTCTTCGGTCCAACGCACCCCGATGTTTTCGCCCGCGAGGTGGACCACCGTGTCGAGCCCTTCGAGGCCGGCAGTGTCCGCGCGCGCGTGGTGGTAGTTCCACGAGACCTCGCCCGGTCTCGCGGATCGCCGGACGAGTCGCACCACGTCGTGGCCGCCGGTGGTCAGGAACGGGGACAACGACCGCCCGATCAGCCCCGACGCCCCCGTGATGGCCACGCGATGCCGTGGTCGGTCGGCGTACCGCGCGTGGGTCTCCAGGTCACCGCGAAGCAGCTCGTGCCGGTAGCCGAGCATCCGCTCCAGGCGGGGACGGATCAGGAATGGCTCGCCGGCCGCGCCCACGGCTCCCAGCGGCAGGCTGTAGTCGATCCGGTCGGTGATGACGCAGGCCGACGGGCCGTCCGGGTCGAACCGGTGCAGGTGCACCCACCGTGCGAAGGGTCCCTCGACCTGCTCATCGACGAACTGGCGGCCCGCCTGGTAGTCGCGGTGGCGCGCCACCCAGCGGAGGGCAACGGGCGCGCCGACGCGAATGACCACGCGTCCGCCGTCCTTGATGCCCCCGCTGCGCTCCACCACTTCGGCGTGCTCCCATGGCGGCGTGAGGCGCTCGAACGCGCCAGGCCGCTCGTGCCAGGCGAACGCCGTGTCTGCCGAGCACGGGAGCCGGCTGGCGCGCTCGAGGACCATGGGCAGGGCTGGAGGCATCGTGGAGACCTTCCTGGCTTGCGAACATCGCGTGCGGGCTGCGATTTCAGGCTGGCGAGGTCAGGCTGAAGTATGTCCGGCGGGAGTGGCGGACGCAAAACGAGGCCTGCGCGGTGCGCGCCCCCGGGATATGTTCTCGCATCCCCCATCGTGGAGCCCGCGTGCCCCCTCGCGTCACCGGTATGGTCCTGCTCGCCCTCGCGCTGGCCGGCAGCCTGCGCGCCCAGACGACGGATTCAGCAGCCGCCTCGCCGTTCCGCCCGCTCGATCTGCCCACGGCCAATGACGTCCGAACCGGCTCGGGCCGCCCGGGCAAGGGATACTGGCAGCAGCGCGTCGACTACCGCATCGAGGCCACGCTGGATCCAGCCACGCACGAGCTGCGCGGACGTGAGACCATCCACTACGTCAACCGCAGCCCCGATCCGCTCCCGTACCTCTGGCTCTTCGTCGAGCAGAACATCTGCGCGCCGGGAAGCGTGACCAACCAGCTGGATCAGCCACCGCTCGTTTTCCTCGGCTCGACATTCGATTTCTCGTGCAAGGGTTTTGCGGGAGGCCTGACGCTCGACCACGTGCGCCTCGGGCTTCGGAACCTGGCGACCACCGTGACGGGCACGACGATGCGGATCGATCTCCCGCGGCCGCTCGCGGCGGGCCAGTTCCTCGACCTCGACATCGGCTGGCACTTCACGGTGCCCGACTACGGGGCGGGCCGCATGGGCCGCGACGGGACGCTCTACGAGCTCGGCCAGTGGTATCCGCGCATGGTGGTCTACGACGATGTGCGCGGATGGAACCACGAGCCCTACATCGGCGGCGGGGAGTTCTACCTCGAGTACGGCCGTTTCGATGTGGCGCTCACCGTACCGGCGGACTACATCGTCGGCGCCACCGGCGTGCTGCTCAATCCGGCCGAAGTGCTGACGGCGACGCAGCGGGCCAGGCTGGCCCGCGCGCGGAGCTCGTCGGCGCCGGTGGCCATCATCACGGCCGAAGAAGCCGGGCAGGTGGGCAGGCGGGCAGCGGGCAGGCGGGCGGACGGTCAGGTGGCACACGCACGTGGCGCTTCAGCGCCGACAGCGTTCGCGACTTCGCCTTCGGCGCCGCCCCCGACTTCCGCTGGGATGCCAGCGCCTATCGCAAGACGCTGGTGCATACGCTCTACCGCCCGTCGGCGCCGGAGTGGGAAGAGGCCAACCGGATGGTGCGCGACGCGGTGCAGTACTACAGCGAGCAATGGTATCCGTACCCCTACCCGCACATCACGAGCATCGAAGGGCCCATCGAGGGTATGGAGTACCCGATGATCACCTTCGACCCTCGGGCGCCGAGCCGCGAGGAGCGCCAGTGGGTGCTGGCCCACGAGCTGGGCCACCAGTGGATGCCGATGATCGTCGGCTCGAACGAACGGCTCTATCCGTGGATGGACGAGGGCTTCAACACCTTCATCGACCTCGGCAACGCGGCCCGCTACTTCAAGGGCACCGCGTATGGCGACAGCATCGAGGTCCATCCGCTGCACCTCTACGCCGACCACGCCATCGCGGACCGGGAGCAGCCGCTGATCAGCCGCCCCGTCGAGGGCCACGACCTGTTCTGGACCGGCTACCAGAAGCCCGCGCTCATGATGCAGACGTTGCGCTACGAGGTCCTCGGCAAGGAGCGGTTCGACTACGCCTTCCGCCAGTACCTCCGAGCATGGGCCTACAAGCACCCGACACCGGCGGATTTCTTCCGCCTCATGCGTGACGCGTCGGGGATGGACCTGGACTTCTTCTGGCGGGACTGGATCTATACCACCGCCCGGCTGGACCAGGCGGTCGATTCGGTGGGCACGGCCGACGGCGCGCCGAAGGTATTCCTCTCGAACCGCGGCACCATGACGCTGCCGCTCGAGATGGACCTGACCTACTCGGACGGGACCACGGAACGCGTGCGGCTCCCGGTCGAGATGTGGAATCTCGGGCCGCGGTTCGCGTATCGGGTACGCGGCGGCCGGCAGGTGACGGGAGTGGTGGTGGATCCGCGGGGAGTGCTGCCGGATGTCGATCGGAAGAACAACTCGGTTCGGCGGTAACGTCGAGTCACCCTGAGCGCAGGGAAGGGGGCATGATTCCGGTCATGCCCCCTTCGCTTCGCTCAGGGTGACTCGCATGGCGACGCTCGCACGCTCACCCCTGCGCCTGCCGCACCAGCAGCAGGTCCGTGATGTTGTCCAGCGTCAGCAGTCCGACCAGCGCCCCACCCGCGTCGACCACCGGCAGGGCCGGCAGCCCGCTCGCCCGGAGCCGCTCGAGCGCCTCCTGAAATCCGAGCGTCGGTGGCACCGTCGGCGCCGACGGCGTCATCGCCTCGGCCACGGTCGAGGTGGGCCCGCCCCGGCTGAGGCCGCGGATCAGGTTGTCGCGCGTCAGGATCCCCTCGGTGCGGCCGAGATTGTCGACCACGGGAAACTCGCGCTGCTCGCCCGTGAGCAGCAGATCCACGGCCTGCGCCAGCGTGGCGTGGATGGGGATCGTACGGAAGTTCGTCACCATCATCTGGGAGACCTGCAGTCCCCGGCCCGCCACCCTGGTGGCCACGGCGCTCGCCTCGGTGCCGGCGCCGAGGAAGATGAAGAAGGCCACCAGCATGGTGAGCGGCGCGTGCATGCATCACGCCGACAATACCCAACCCCACGGCGAAGAGCTGTCCGACCACGCCGGCGATCCGCGTCGCCCGGACGAGCCCGAGCTTCCGCGCCAGCAGCGCGCGCAACACGCGCCCGCCGTCGAGCGGAAAGGCCGGGATCAGGTTGAAGACGAGGACCAGCAGATTGGATACCAGCAGCCGGGCGACGAACGGGACCTCGCCCGCCAGCGGATCCCGGAGCACCATCGCCTGGCCCGAGCCCAGCACCACGGCCGCCAGGGCGAGGATGATCGCCAGCGTCACCGCCGGCCCCGCCAGGGCGATCAGAAGCTCCTGCCTGGGCTCTTCGGGGATGCGCTCGAGCCGGGCCACACCGCCGATGGGCAGCAGGATCACGTCCGGCGTGCGCACGCCGAAGCGCCGCGCCATCCGGATGTGGCCGAACTCGTGGAGCAGGATGCAGAAGAAGAAGCAGACGAAGAACAGCGTGTCGCTGACCGCCGCCGCCGTCCCGGCGTCCTGATAAGCGGTGTACGCGATCCACGCGAGCAGCAGGAAGAAGGTCACATGGACCTTCACCTCGGTGCCCGCGAACCTGCCGATCGTATACGACCACCGCATGGCGGCGCCCCCTTCCCTCACCCCGCGGCGCGCGGAGCGTGCCGAAAGATACACCCGGCCAGGGGGGCGGCCGCCTCCGCGCGTCAGCCCGCGATACGAAGCGTCAGCGGCACGCGGTGCGTGAACGGCACGGCAGGGGCCGCGCAGACGCTGGCGGGCGCGCCCGTCGGCTCGCGCACCGGATGCCGCTCCGCCCAGGCGGCCAGCGTGCGGCGGAAGATGATCTGCGCCTCGACCGAGGGCAGGCTGAAGTAGCGGACGTAGTGCATGATGGCGTCGTCCGCGCTCATCTCCTCGGCCAGCAGCGCCACGGTTTCGAGCGCCATGGCCACGTGGGTCGCCGCGACCGCCTCGTCGGAGACCGAGGCCGCCATCCGGCAGTCGAGGCTCAGCTCGTCCTGGCTCTGCGAGCGGCGGCGCAGCGCGTCGACCAGCTGGTCCGGCCGCAGCTGGCTCCAGCCGCCGAGCGCGCGGGTCTCCGGCTCCGGGAAGTCCCGGCTGGTGGGCGCGAGGGCGATCAGCGCCCGGGCACGGACCGTCTGCTCCATCGAGTGCGGGACGCCGACTTCGCGGAAGTAGCGGTCCAGCGCATCCTCCACGCTCATGCGGCCCCGGAGCCGGCGGACGAATTCGGTGGCCTGCAGACGATAGGTATCGGCGAGCGACTCGAACGCCTTGGCGAACAGCACCTGAAGGCGGAGACGCAGCGGCTGCGAAAATCGGCGAGACGCGATCAGACTGGACGCGGCCATGATGCCCCCCTTCCACGCTTGAGGTAGTGCACTTTCTGAACGTCAGATGTCTGGGCGGTACGGATCCCGGAATGCGCGAGGATCGTGCCCATGGCACGCCGGCTCCTGCACTCAGGCGCAACGCTGGAAGTCGATGCCGGAAAACGTGTTAGGGGCAGTGCGAGGGGCTGCAGATCGAAGGTTGGTCGCCCGGTGTGGCGCGCGCGCTACTGCCCCGGAGCGGCACCGTGGGAGGAGCCCGGCTCGGTGAGGGCTGCTGATATCGGCACGGTGGCCCGATGCCGGTGCCGCCGGAATCGAGCCGGTCCGGGTAGGGAATTATGCCCGGGACCGCATTACATTTGCCGCTCGCCCTTATCGCAGGAGCCGCATCATCGCCACGACCGTCGCGCCCCCGAGCTGGACCATCAAGGACGCCGAGAAGCTCTACAACATGAGCGGCTGGGGCCTGGGCTACTTCCGGGTGAGCTCCGAGGGGCACGTCACCGTGCATCCCGACACCAATCGGAAGCGCGGGCTCGACCTGTACCAGCTCGCGATGGACCTGAACGCCCAGGGCGTCGGGCTGCCGTTGCTGCTCCGCTTCTCCGACATCCTCCGCTCCCGGATTCACGCGCTCGCTTCGGAGTTCCAGAACGCCATCAAGGAATTCGGCTACGAGGGCACCTACACCACCGTCTACCCGGTGAAGGTGAACCAGCAGCGCCACGTGGTGCAGGAGATCGTCGAGTTCGGCGCCCCGCACGGCGTGGGCCTCGAGTGCGGCAGCAAGCCCGAGCTCCAGGCCATCCTCGGCCTCAACGAGAGCACCAACCACCTCATCGTCTGCAACGGCTACAAGGACGAGGAGTTCATGCGGCTGGCGCTCATGGGGCAGAAGCTCGGGCACACCGTGATGATCGTGCTGGAGCAGCTCACCGAGCTCGAGGTCCTGCTCAAGGTGGCCGACGAGATGGGCGTGCAGCCCACGGCGGGGGTCCGGGTCAAGCTCGCCACCGAGGGCTCCGGTCGGTGGGCCAAGAGCGGTGGTGAGCGCTCCAAGTTCGGGCTCGGCGCGGTGGAGCTCATGCGGCTCCTCGATCAGCTCGACCGGCTCGGCCGGAAGGACATCCTCAAGCTGGTGCACTTCCACCTGGGCAGCCAGATCACCGACATCCGCTACGTGAAGGCCGGGCTCGAGGAGATCGGCCGGTACTACGCCGAGCTCCGCGGCATGGGCTTCGACCTCACGCACGTGGACGTGGGCGGTGGCCTGGGCGTGGACTACGACGGCTCGCGCTCGACGCGGCCGGCGAGCATGAACTACTCGATGCGCGAGTACGCCAACGACGTCGTCTACACCATCGGCGGCGTCTGCCGCGCCGAGGGGCTGCCGATGCCCCACCTGATCTCCGAGTCGGGCCGGGCGATCACCGCGCACCACTCGCTGCTGCTGATCAACGTGATCGACGTCGAGTCCCAGATCGAGCCGGTGGCGCCGCCGCTCGAGAAGGACACCCACCCGCTGCTGGTGGAGATGGCCGAGAACCTGGAGGGGCTCAGCGCCGACCGGGTCGAGGAGGTGTTCCACGACGTCGTCTTCGCCAAGGAGCGGGCCCAGGAGTACTTCGCGAGCGGCGTCTTCTCACTCCGGGAGAAGGCCAACGCCGACCTGCTCTACCTGGTGACGCTCAACGCGCTGCAGCAGGCGATGGGCGAGGAGCGGGCGCCAGTTCCCCGAGATCGCGGCCCACATCGACGCCGTGCTGGTGGACCGGTACTTCTGCAACTTCTCGGTGTTCCAGTCGCTGCCGGACAACTGGGCCATCGACCAGCTCTTCCCGATCATGCCGATCCACCGCCTGCTCGAGCCGCCCACCCGGCGCGGCACCGTGCAGGACGTGACCTGCGACTCGGATGGGGTGATCGACCGCTTCACCGGCGGCCGGAAGGGCAAGCCGTCGCTCGAGCTCCATCCCGTGCGCGAGGGCGAGCCGTACATCCTCGGCATCTTTCTCACCGGCGCCTACCAGGAGATCCTGGGCGACCTGCACAACCTGTTCGGCGATACCAACGCCGTGCACGTGCGGCTCAACGACCAGGGCTACGAGATCACCGACCTGGTCCACGGCGACACGGTCACCGAGGTGCTCAACTACGTCCAGTTCCACGCGTCCGATCTGCTGGCCACGTTCCGGCGGAAGGTCAACGGCGCGAAGGATCTCTCGCGGCAGGAGGCGAACAGCTTCATCGCGGACTATGTGGCGGGGCTGGAGGGGTATACGTATCTGGAGGGGGACGTGCCGGTCGGATAAGCAGCCGTGAGTCACCGCGTACACTCGCTCAGCCCGCTGAGGGTGACTCACGGCTGAAAAAGAATGACCCTCACGTCTCCTCCGCCTCGTACTGGTCCTTCAGCCTGCTCACCACCGCCGGATCCGCCAGCGTCGTCGTGTCGCCCAGCGCCCGTCCCTCCGCGATGTCCTTGAGCAGCCGCCGCATGATCTTCCCGCTGCGGGTCTTGGGGAGGTCGGCCGAGAAGATAGATCTCGTCGGGCCGCGCGATCGCCCCGATCTTCTTCGTCACGTGCGCCTTCAGATCGTCCTTGAGGCCGTCGCTCGCCTGGTGGCTGTCCTTGAGGGTGACGAAGGCGGCGAGCGCCTGCCCCTTGAGCTCGTGTGTCTCGCCCACGACCGCCGCCTCCGCCACCGCCGGATGGTCCACCAGCGCGCTCTCCACTTCCATCGTGCCGATCCGGTGGCCGGCCACGTTGAGCACGTCGTCCACCCGGCCGAGAATCCACCAGTAGCCGTCCTCGTCGAGCTTCGCGCCGTCGCCCGTGAAGTAGCGGCCCGGGAAGCGGCTCCAGTAGGTCTCCTGGTAGCGCTGGTCGTCGCCGTAGATGGTCCGCAGCATTCCGGGCCACGGCTCGGCGATGGTGAGGAACCCGCCGCCCTGGGCCAGCATCTTCCCGTTGTTGTCCACCAGCTCCGCGACGATGCCGGGGAAGGCATCGTGGTCGCCGAGCCGGGCTTGGTGGTGGCCACGCCGGGCAGCGGGGTGATCATGATGCCGCCGGTCTCGGTCTGCCACCAGGTGTCGACGATGGGGCAGCGGCCGCCGCCGATGTGCTCTGGTACCACATCCACGCTTCGGGATTGATCGGCTCTCCCACGTGCCCAGCAGCCGCAGGGTGGACAGGTCGTGCTTGGCCGGATGCTCGGCGCCCCACTTCATGAACGCGCGGATGGCGGTCGGCGCGGTGTAGAGGATGGTGACGCCGTACGTCTCGATCAGCGCCAGAACCGGTCCCGCTCGGGCCAGTCGGGCGCGCCCTCGTACATGAGCACCGTGGCGCCGTTGGCGAGCGGCCCGTAGACGACGTAGGAATGCCCGGTCACCCAGCCGATGTCGGCGGTGCACCAGAACACGTCGGTCGGCTTGAGGTCGAAGACGTGCTTCATGGTGGCCGCCACGTGGGTCAGATAGCCGCCGGTCGTGTGGACGATGCCCTTCGGCTTCCCGGTCGTGCCGGACGTGTAGAGGATGAAGAGCAGGTCCTCGGCATCCATCGGCTCGGGCGCCGACACGCTCGAGGCGGCGCTCGAGCAGCCGGTGCCACCAGTGGTCCCGGCCCTCCTTCATCGTGGCGAACGCCTCGTCGCCCTCCCCGCCGGGTCGCCGCCGCACCACGATGCAGTGCTCGATCGACGGCGCCTCGGCCATCGCCTGGTCGGCCATCCGCTTGAGCGGCACGACCTGGCCCCGCCGGTAGCCGCCGTCGGCGGTGATGAGAACCTCGGCCTGGGCGTCGTTGATCCGGTCGCGCACGGATTCCGCGGAGAAGCCGCCGAAGACCACCGAGTGCACCGCCCCGATCCGGGCGCAGGCGAGCATCGCGATCGCGGCCTCGGGCACCATCGGAAGGTAGATCCCGACCCGGTCTCCCTTCTGGACGCCGAGCCGCTTGAGCGCGTTGGCGGAGCGGCGGACCTCCCGCGCGAGATCCCAGTAGGTGAGGACCCGGCGGTCGCCTGGCTCACCCTCCCAGATGATCGCCGCCTTGTTGCGGAGCGGGCCGGCGAGATGCCGGTCGAGGCAGTTGGCGGCGACGTTGAGCTGGCCGCCCACGAACCACTTGGCGTGTGGCAGCTTCCAGTCGAGCACCCGGTCCCACGGGCGCATCCACTCGAGCGCGCGGGCCTGCTCCGCCCAGAAGCCTTCACGGTCGCGCGCGGCGGCCTCGTACAGCGCCGCCGTTGCGTTGGCCTGGGCGGCGAAGGCGGCGGCGGGAGGAAAGCGGCGCTGCTCGGAGAGCAGGGTGTCGAGCTGGTCGGTCATCGGTCCTCAGCGTCGCTCGATGGGGACGAACGGCCGCTCAGCCTTGCCGGTGAAGATCTGGCGCGGCCGGGCGATCTTCTGATCCTTGTCGAGCAGCATCTCCTCCCACTGGGCCAGCCATCCCGGCATCCGCCCCAGCGCGAAGAGGACGGTAAAGTACTCGGTCGGGTATCCCATCGCCTGGTAGATGAGCCCCGAGTAGAAGTCCACGTTGGGGTAGAGCTTCCGCTTGATGAAGTACTCGTCCTCGAGCGCGATCCGCTCCAGCTCGAGCGCGATCTCCAGCTTCGGGTTGAGTCCCGTCTGCTCGAAGACCTCGTCGGCCACTTTCTTGATGAGCTTGGCGCGCGGGTCGTACGACTTGTAGACCCGGTGTCCGAAGCCCATCAGCCGGCCCCGGCCCGCCTTCACCTCCTCGATGAAGCCCGGGATGTTCTTCTTCTCGCCGATCTCGTCGAGCATCTGCAGCACGGCCTCGTTGGCGCCACCGTGGAGCGGTCCGTAGAGCGCGGCGATACCGGCGCTGATCGCCGAGAACGGATCGACGTGCGACGAGCCCACGGCGCGAACCGCGCTGGTGGAGCAGTTCTGCTCGTGGTCGGCGTGCAGGATCAGCAGGATCTCGAGCGCGCGCTGCAGCACCTTGTTGGGCTTGTGCACGCCGCCGATGCTGAACGTCATGTTGACGAAGTTGCCGATGTAGTCGAGCTCGTTGTCGGGGAAGACGAACGGGAGGCCGCGCGAGTGGCGGAATGCGAACGCGGCGATAGTGGGCGCCTTGGCCAGGAGCCGCACCTTCTGCAGGAAACGATTGGCCGGGTCGTGGATGTGCTTGGCGTCCGGATAGAAGGTCGACAGCGCGCCGACCACGCCGAGCAGCATGCCCATCGGGTGCGCGTCGTACCGGAACCCCTCGAGAAATTTCGTGATGTTCGTGTGGACGTACGTGTGGTACGTGATCGTCTCCGTCCACTGCTTGAGCTGCGCCGCGTTCGGCAGCTCGCCCTCGCTCAGCAGGTAGGCCACTTCCAGGAAAGTGGCCCGGTCGGCCAGCTGCTCGATCGGGTAGCCCCGATACCGCAGAATCCCCTTGTCGCCGTCGATGTAGGTGATCGCGCTCCGGCACGCCGCGGTGTTCATGAACGCGGGGTCGTAGGTCATCAGGCCGAAGTCGTCATCCTTGACCTTGATCTGCCGGAGATCGGTGGCCCGGATCGTCTCGTCCTCGATGGGCACCTCGAAGGTGCGGCCGGTGCGGTTATCCGTGATCGTCAGCGTCTCTTTGGCCACGAGCCTGCGCCTCCGTGGGTCGCGCGACTGAAGGGTGGGCCTGGAACAGGATTCCGAGTATAACTTGAGCCGGGTCCGCTCCGCCACCCGAATTTCGCCGGAGAACGCGTCTGTCCAAACCTGCGCCCAGCCTCGCCTTTCGCGCTGCCGGCGCCCTCGTCGGGCTCGCGGCGGGCCGCTCGCTCGCGCTCGGCGACCGGCCCGACGGCAGCCTGGCATTGACGCGCATCCTGGCGGAGGAGCTCGCCGCCGGCCGGCGCGACCTGCAGGCGCTCGCGCACCGGTGGGTGGCGCGTCACCAGGCCGATCCGCACGACATCGATCCCGAGACCAGTGCCGCACTCGCCCACATCGCCCGCCACGATGCCCCGCCGTCCCAAGCGGCAGGGCAGGGGAGCGATCCGCTCGTGCGGGCGCTGCCCGTGGCCCTTGCGGCACACGATGCGCCTCGCACCCTGGTCAGCGCCAGTTACCACATTGCGGCGCTCACGCATCCCGATCCGGTGGTGGCTTGGGCGGCGGTTGCCGTGAACGTGGCGCTCTCCCGATTCCTCCAGGGCAAGCGCGACTTCGTGCCGGACGTGGTCGAGGCGCTCCGGAACAATGCGGTGCCCGAGGTGCTGCTCGCGGCCGTGCGACGGGTGCCGCTGTCCGCGCGCGACGTACCGCCCGAGGGACTCTCCCGCCCGGGCCTCGCTCTGGCCGACGCGGAAGCAGCGCTGCGGCTCGCCTACCACGAGCCGGTGCTGGAGCGCGGGCTCCGCGGCATCGCCGCCCCGGGACCGGTCGCGGCCGGCCGCGCCGGCCTCGCCGGCGCGCTCCTCGGCGCCCGCGACGGTGTTCGGGCCATTCCCGATGGCTGGACCGCCCGCGACGACGGGAACATCTTGGGAGCGCTTGCCGTACGGCTTGTGGGGGTCGATTCGGGTGCGACCGCCTCGTCATCCTGAGCGAAGCCCCTCGTCATCCTTCGCTTCGCTCAGGATGACGCGCGCACATGCGGCGGGACGCGCGACGCTCGGCACGATCCACCCGCGCGTAACCCGATCGCCATCACCATCACTGAAACGGAATCCACACCCATGTCGCGAATCCTGCTCGCCCTGGCGCTCCTGTCCCTCTCCCCGGCCGCGCTCCGCGCGCAGACCGTCGTCGATACCGCTGGTGCCGGCGCCCTCATCGCCCAGGCCATGGACCACTCCGAAGTCATGGCCAACCTCCGCCAGCTGTGCGACGTCATCGGGCCGCGGCTGACCGGATCGGCCGCGATGCGGCGGGCCAACGACTGGACCGCCGAACGGTTTCGAGCGTATGGCCTGAGCGCGGCTCTCGAGGCCTACGCTTTCGGCATCACCTGGGAGCGGGGCACGGCCCTGCTGCGGCTGGTGGCACCGTTCACCCGCCAGATCACCGCTCACAGCTGGGCCTGGACCGCGGGCACCGGCGGCAAGGCGCTCACCGGCCCTGTCGTGCTGGCCGACCTGTCCACGCCGGACAGCGTAGCCGCCCACAAGGGCAAGGTCCGCGGCGCGTGGGTGCTTCCCCGGACCTCGTATCCGGTCTGGAACCCGGATGGGCCCGACATGACCGCGGCCGACTCGACCGCGCGGGCCGAGGTGCTGCGCGTTCGGGGTCTCCCCACGTCGGACACGTCGGCCGCCGCGGTGCGCGCCCGCCGCCAGTTCGCGATCGATCTTCCGTACATCCTCAAGGCGGCCGGGGCACTCGGTACCCTGGTCGACGGGTCGAAGGAGCACGCGCTGATGACGATGAGCGGCTCCCCCAACCGGGTCTCGCCGCTCCCGAACCTCGTGATCGCCCACGAGGATTACGCGATGCTCGAGCGCCAGATCATCGCCGGCGCGAGCCCGCGGGTCGAAGGGCGGGTCGAGAACGCGATCGGGCGGGTGCCGGTGCAGCAGTGGAACACGGTGGCGGAGATTCGCGGCAGCGAGCGGCCGGGTCAGGTGGTGATCCTCGGCGCGCACCTGGACAGCTGGGACCTGGGCACCGGCACGACGGACAACGGCACCGGCTCGATGGTGGTGCTCGAGGCTGCGCGCGCGCTCGCGCAGTCGGGGCTCAAGCCGAAACGCACCATCCGCTTCATCCTGTTCAGCGGCGAGGAAGAGGGACTGCTGGGCTCGCGCGCCTACGCCGCGGCGCATGCAGCCGACGCCGACAGCATCCAGGCGGTCCTGGTGCTCGACAACGGTACCGGTGCCATTCGAGGGCAGGCGCTCCAGGGCCGCCCCGAGCTCGCCGGGCTCTGGCACGCGTTGCTCGCGCCGGTGGCCAGCCTCGGCGCCGACAGCGTCCGCGACGCGAGCAAATCCGGCACCGACCACCTCAGCTTCCTCCCGTATGGGGTTCCGGGCTTCAACTTCGACCAGCTCCCCCGCGGGTACTCCCATACCCACCATTCACAGAGCGACACGTACGACAAAGCCGTTCCGGGCGACCTGAAGCAGGCAGCGGCCGTCATGGCGGTCACCGCCTACGAGCTGGCCAACTTGCCCGACCTGCTCCCGCGCGGCCCGAAGAGCGAGCCCGAGGAGGTGCCGAGCAAGCCGTCGGCGGGGGTGGTGACGACGAATTGACGGAAGAGGGGGAGGAGGGAAGGAAGGACGGAAAGACGGAAAGACGGAAAGACGGAAAGACGGAAGGGAAGGCAGCAGGACAGGTGGATGCTTGGAGCGCGGACCCCGGATGCCGAAGGGGGCAGGCCTCAAGGCCGGCCCCCTTTCGCGGAGTTTACCCTGGGCGAAGCCAGGGCTCAGGGTGACGACGCTATCGCGTTGACGATCCGGGCAGCGTCACGCTGCAGGTCGTGTCGAACCCGCCCCGCGTGTTGTACACCGTCGTCACCGTCAGCCGCTGCGGCCGGAGCACACCGAAGAGGTCCTCGGCGATCTTGGCCGTCGCATGCTCCTGAAAGATCCCCACGCTCCGATAGCTCGTCACGTAGTACTTGAGGCTCTTGAGCTCGATGCACCGGTCGCTCGGTACGTAGACGATCCGGAGCGTCGCGAAGTCCGGCAGCCCGCTGTAGGGGCAGACCGGGCTGAACTCGCGCGTCTCGGTGACGATCTCCTGGTCCGGGCCGGCGTACTCGAAGGTCTCGAGCACGGCCACGTCGACCGTCTCGGGCCCGGTGAAGGGAATCGTCCTGCCTTCTGCGATCGGCATCCGCCGCCCTCGTTGAGGTTCGCCCGAAAGATGGCGGGGCCTACCGCTCGTCCGCCAGCCGGGCCATCCCCTGCTCGAGCCAGGTGTGCTCGTTCCGGATCACCTGCTGCGCCACGGCGTAGGCGGCCACGTCGTCGTTGTCGAACACCGCGGCGAAGCGCTCCTCGACGCGCCGGCGCGCCTGGCGGCTGAACAGGTCGGCCAGCTCGACGGGCCCGCGGTTCGCGGGGTCCTTGGTGACCATCGCCTGGGCCCGGCTGCACGCCGCGGTGATCGCCAGCAGCTCGGCGCCGATCTCCACCAGCCGTCCGAGCACGGCCTGCCGCTTCTCGAGCTTCGGGCCGAACCGCACCATGCAGTGGAACAGCGTCCGGGCCAGCTTCCGGCTCGAGCGGTCGACGAACCGCAGGTGGGTCGCCAGCGGGCCGAACTCGCCGTAGCCCACGCGCCCGCGAATGCCGAACCAGAGCCGCGGGTACCAGGTCGCGTAGAACAGTCCGGAGCGCGCCAGGGCCGACAGCTTCTGCGATGCGCTCGTCTTCGGGTCGATGAGTGCGCCGGCCACCTTGAGGTGGGTGTCCACCGCCTCGCGGGCGATGAACAGCCGCATGATCTCGCTCGAGCCCTCGAAGATCAGGTTGATCCGGAAGTCGCGCATCATCCGCTCGACCGGGTCCGGCCGCTCGCCGCGGCTCCGGAGGCTGTCGGCGGTCTCGTAGCCGCGGCCGCCCTTGATCTGCAGGGTGTCGTCGATGATCCGCCAGCCGACCTCGGTGTTCCACATCTTGGCCATCGCCGCCTCGAGGCGGATGTCGGTGGTGCCGCGGTCCGCCATGAGCGACGCGAGATCGGCCACCGCCTCCATCGCGAAGATCTCGGCCGTCATCCGGCCGAGCTTCTGGGCGATCGCGTCGTGCTTCCCGATCGGCTGGCCCCACTGCACGCGCTCCGCCGCCCACCGGCGCGCGATCTCGAGCGCCCGCTTGGCGCCCGCCACCGCCGAGGCGGGCAGCGTGAGCCGGCCGGTATTGAGGGTGACGAGCGCGAGCTTGAGGCCCTTGCCCTCGCCCCAGAGCACGTTGTTCGCGGGCACCTTCACGTTGGTGAAGCGGATGATCCCGTTCTCGATCGCCTTGAGCCCCATGAAGTGGAGCCGCTGCACGACCTCCACGCCCGGCCAGTCGTTCTCGACGATGAACGCCGTGATCTTCTTGGGGCCGGTGCGTGCCATGACCACCATCAGCTCGGCGATCGTGCCGTTGGTGCACCAGAGCTTCTCGCCGTTCAGGATGTAGTGCGTGCCGTCCTCCGAAAGAACGGCGCTCGTGCTCACCCCGGCGGGATCGCTGCCGACGTTCGACTCGGTGAGCGCGAACGCGCTGATGGCGCCCTTCGCCAGGCGCGGCAGGTAGCGCTGCTTCTGCTCGGGGGTGCCGAACAGCTTGAGCGGCTGCGGCAGGCCGATCGACTGCGCCGCCGACAGCAGCGCGGTGAGGTTGCCGTCGACGCTCGTGACCATGCCGATCGCGTGCGTGTATCCCGTCTGGCTCAGGCCGAGGCCGCCGTACTCCTGCGGAATCTTGATGCCGAAGGCGCCGATGCTCCCGGAGCCCCTGAATCACGTCCGCCGGAATCTTGCCCTCCCGGTCGATCAGGGCGCTGTCCACTCGCTCGACGAGGAACCGCTCCAGCCGCTCCATGAAGGGCCGGGCGCGCTCCACGTCCGCCGGATCCATCGTGGGAAACGGGTGGACCAGCTCCAGCCGGAACGAGCCCTCGAACAGCTCCCGGACGAAGCTCGGTGCCTGCCATTCCTTTTCCCGGGCGCCCTCGGCGACCTCGCGCGCTTCCTGCTCGGTCGCGAGCTCGGTGCGCGGCGGCTTGACAGGAGGCGTGAGGACGTCAGTCATGGCTCGAGGTCTCGGTGAGGGTGGTGGCCCCGTGGGTGGTGAGCCCGCGAAGCCCGTGCAGCACGAGGTCCACGACGTGGCGCTTGCGACGCTCGAGGTCCTCGAGGGTCTGGAGCTCGACACCCACCGCCGGGGCCACCGTGCGTGCGTGAATGAGCGGGAACCAGCAGAGCGCGATGATGCTGAGGAGCAGCTGCGCCGCATCGCCCGACTCCGCGTCGTCCAGTCCGAGCTCGGCGCTGATGGCCGCGAGCGCTTCCTGGCCGGCCGACAGGTGGCCGGCACCCTCGAGCTGCATGGCGCCGCTCAGCGCCTCGCGCTCGATGAGCCGGATGAAGTTCGGGCGGGCGGCGAGGAAGTCGAAGTAGTCGGAGACGGCGCCGGCGAGGATGGCTTCCGGCGCCTGGCTGCTGGCCAGCGCCCGTGCCCGGCCGGCCCGCACGGCTTCGCGGACCTCGGTGAACGCCCGCTCGAGCACCGCCCGGTAGAGCTCGGCCTTGCTGCCGAAGAAGTAGCCCGGGGTTCCCCGCGAGACGCCGGCGGCGGCTCCCACCTCGGTCAAGCTGGTGGCGTCGTACCCCCGCTCGGCGAACAGGCGCTCCGCGGCGTCGAGGATCGCGGCCCGCGAACGGTCGGCGTTCCGTTCCTTTTCCTTCTCCAGGCGCTGGGCCATGTCTGGGGCTCCGAAGGGCTTGTGGCTTGCTTGCTGTCTAGCAAGTTATGTGGCCCTCCATGCGCCCGCAAGGGGGCGGGCCCAACCGCTTGCGCTTCACCGTAGTAGCCCGGAGCACGGCGCTGTATCTATCGAGCCTACGCGCTCCGGCGCGCGAGGACCAGCTCCGGCTCGCTGCTCGCCGATTGCAGGTACGCCTCCCGGGTCGCGGCCACCAGCCCCGCGGAGTCCTTCGGCGCCACCTTCCGGAAGAGCGGAACGAACTGGTCCCACTGCACCAGGATCCGGCGGGCGCGCGGGCTGGCGGTCTTCTCCTCGTGCTCGCGGATCAGCCGCTGCAGCACCGCGAGATCGGCGTCGTCGAGCGCCGAGATCTCGACCATGTCCTTGTTTACCCGGCTTTCGAACGTACCGGCCTCGTCCACCACGTAGGCCACGCCGTTCGACATCCCGGCGCCGAAGTTCCGGCCGGCGCGGCCCAGGACCACGACGATCCCGCTGGTCATGTACTCGCAGCAGTGGTTGCCCGCCCCCTCGATCACGGCTACGGCGCCCGAGTTCCGCACGGCGAACCGGTCGCCCGCCTGGCCGGCGGCGAAGAGCTTGCCGGCCGTAGCACCGTACAGGACCGTGTTCCCGATGATCAGGTGCAGGTGCGAGGCATCCGCGTACGCGGCACGCCGGAACGGCCGAATGATCAGCTCGCCGCCGCTCAGCCCTTTCGCGACGTAGTCGTTGGCCTCGCCCTCGAGCTCGAGGTGCATCCCGCGACAGGTGAACGCGCCGAAGCTCTGGCCCGCGCTGCCCGTGAAGCGGAGCCGCACGGAGCCGGTGGGCAGTCCTGCGTCGCCGTGCCGCTCGGCGATGGCGCCCGCCACCCGCGCGCCCACCGCCAGGTGGTGGTTGTAGATCGGGTAGTTGCCCGAGAACGGCAGGCCGCTCTCGAGGTACGGCTCGAGATCGGTGAGGATCTCCGCGTCGAGCGACACCACCCCGGGACGGTCGTTCCGGGCGACGGTGCGGCGGAGCACCGGCGTGCCACCCTTGGTAGGCACCTCCACGATGGGCGTTGCCAGCAGCATCGAGAGATCGAGCATCTGCGCCCGTGGCACATCCGGCCGCTCGATCCGCTGCAGCAGGTCGTTCCGCCCGATGACGTCGTCGAGGCTGCGGAAGCCCATCCGTGCCAGGATCTGACGCACTTCCTCCGCCAGCAGCGTGAAGTAGGTGATGACCTGCTCGGCCGTGCCCTTGAACTTGGCCCGCAGGTCTTCGCGCTGGGTCGCGATGCCTGTGGGGCAGGTGTTGATGTGGCACTGCCGGGCCATGGCGCAGCCCATCGCCACGAGCGGCGCCGTGCCGAAGCCGTAGGTCTCGGCGCCGAGCAGCGCCGCGATGACCACGTCGCGTCCGGTCTTGAGGCCGCCGTCGGTCCGGACCTCGATCCGGTGCCGGAGCCCGTTCCGGACCAGCGTCGCCTGCGCCTCGGCCAGCCCCAGCTCCCAAGGGGAGCCGGCATGCTTGATGGAGCTGAGCGGAGAGGCCCCGGTACCGCCGTTGTGACCCGCGATGAGCACGTAGTCGGCGTACGCCTTGGCCACGCCCGCCGCCACGGTGCCGACACCGGTCTCGGACACCAGCTTCACACCCACCCGGGCGCGCGGGTTCACGGTCTTGAGGTCGTGGATGAGCTGCGCCAGGTCCTCGATCGAGTAGATGTCGTGGTGCGGCGGCGGCGAGATGAGCGAGACGCCGGGCACCGAGTGCCGGAGCCGCGCGATCAGGGCGGTCACCTTGTGCGCGGGGAGCTGGCCGCCCTCACCGGGCTTGGCGCCCTGGACGATCTTGATCTCCAGCTCCTCGGCCCGCGTCAGGTACTCGGTGGTCACGCCGAAGCGGGCGCTCGCCACCTGCTTGATGCGGTTGTCCGCCCGGTCGCCGTTGGCGAAGCCGTGGTAGTTGTGCGGATCCTCCCCGCCTTCACCCGAGTTGGAGCGGGCGCCCATGCGGTTCATCGCGATGGAGAGCGTGGCGTGCGCCTCCGGCGAGAGCGCCCCGAGCGACATCGCCGAGGAGATGAAGCGGGTCCGGATCGACTCCGCGGGCTCGACCTCCTCGAGCGGAACCGGCGCGCCATCGCGCACGGCCAGCAGGTCGCGCGGGCCGGCGGGCCGGCGGCTGCCGTTCTTCACCAGGAATCCGCCGTAGGCGTCGGAGCCGTTGGCCTTGACCGCCTGCTGGAGCGCCACGACGATCGGCGGCGACCAGCCATGGTCCTCGCCTTCCTTCCGGAAGCGCACGCGGCCGTGGTCGGGGAGCGACGACGCCGACGGCGCGTCGGCTTCCTCCGGATACGCCGCGCGGTGGCGCTCCAGCACGTCCTCCGCGATCTCCTCGAACCCGATGCCGCCGAGCGGGGACGCGGTCCCGGCGAAGCAGGTGCTGATCACCTCGTGGCCCAGGCCGAGGACCTCGAAGATCTGCGCGCCGCAGTACGAGCTCAGCGTGGAGATGCCCATCTTCGACAGGATCTTGAGCAGGCCCTTCTCCGCGGCCGAGCGGAACTGCGCGCGCGCCTCGGCGGGCGCCGGACGCGGCGCGGTCTCGGCCTCCCGCTCGCGCCGGGACAGCTCCCGGTCCTCGGCGAAGAGCCCGTCGAGGGTCTCGAGCGCCAGCCACGGGTGCACCGCCTCCGCGCCATACCCGATGAGCGTGGCGAAGTGGTGGATGTCGAACGCGTCGCCCGCTTCGGCGACGAGGCCGACGCGCGCCCGAAGTCCGGTGTGCACCAGGTGCTGCCGCACGGCGCCGATGGCGAGCAGCATGGGGATCGGCGCGTGGGTCCGGTCCGCGGCCCGATCGCTGATGATGAGGATGTGAGCGCCACGGCGCGCCGCCCGCTCGGCGGCGCGGCGGAGCGCGGTGAGCGCGGGCCGGAGCCCGTCGGTGCCCCGGGTCGCGTCCCATACCGCGTCCAGCGTGACGGTCGAGAAGCCCGCCACGTTCCGGAGCGCGGCCATCTCCTCGGGCAGGAGCACCGGGTGCTCCAGGCGGAGCATCCGGGCGTAGCTCGGCCGCTCGAGCAGCGGCGAGCCGCGGCGGCCCAGGTGCATGCGGAGCGACATCACCATCGCCTCGCGGAGCGAGTCGATCGGCGGGTTCGTCACCTGCGCGAAGCGCTGCCGGAAATAGGCGTAGAGGCTCTGCGCCACCGCCGAGAGCGGCGGGATGGGCGTGTCGTCGCCCATGCTCCATACCGGGTCGGCGCCGGTGCCGCCCATCGGCTCGAGCACGAGGCGCAGGTCCTCGAACCCGTAGCCGAAGCTCCGCTGTGTCCGGATGAGCGCCTCGCCCCGGTGCACCGGGGGTACGCGCGCGGGATCGGGCACGAGCGTCGCCATGTAGCGCGCCACCCAGCGCGCGTAGGGTCGCCGCGAAGCGACTTCGCGCTTGGCATCGAGGTTCCGGATGACCTCGCCCCGCTTGGTGTCCACCACCAGCACCTCGCCGGGGCCCACCTTGCCGCACTCGACCACCTCGCGCGGGTCGAGATCCACCAGCCCGACCTCCGAGCCCGAGACCACCAGGCCGTCGCGCCGGACCTTGTAGCGCGAGGGGCGGAGGCCGTTCCGGTCCACCGACGCGCCGCAGAGCACGCCGTCGGTGAACGCGATGGCTGCCGGACCATCCCACGGCTCGAGCACGCACTGGTGGTACTCGTAGAACGCCTTCACCGCGGGGTCGAGGTCGGCGTACTTCTCCCAGGCCTGCGGCACGGTCATCATGGCGGTGTGGACCACGTCGCGGCCGGAGCGGGTGAGCAGCTCCATGGCGTTGTCGAGGCTGGCGGAGTCGCTGCCCTCGCGCCAGATCACCTCGCGCAGCCGCTCGATCTTCTTGCCCCAGACCGGCGAGGCGAGCATCGGCTGGCGCATGGTCATGGCGTTCCGGTTGCCCCACAGCGTGTTGATCTCGCCGTTGTGGGCGAGCAGCCGGAACGGCTGGGCGAGCGGCCAGCTGGGGAGCGTGTTGGTCGAGTAGCGCTGGTGGAAGATCGCGATCGCGCTCTCGTACTCCGGATAGCGGAAGTCGCTGAAGAACGCGGGGAGCTGGGTCCCGGTGAGCAGAGCCTTGTAGACGATGGTGCGGCAGGAGAGCGAGCAGGCGTAGAAGCCGGGCAGATTTCGCTCCTCCGCCCGTCGCTCCATCTCTCGTCGCGCCAGATACAGCGCCTGCTCCCACGCCTCCTCGTCGCGCGCCATCGCGGGGCGGCCCACCAGTACCTGGCGGATCACCGGGCACGACGCCAGCGCCGTTGGGCCGAGCGCGGCGGGATTGGTGGGAACGTCGCGCCAGCCGAGGAAGGGAATGCCGTCCTCGGCGAGCACGGCCTCGACGAGCGCCACGGCCTGGCCCAGGGCCTGGGGCTCGCGCGGGAAGAAGAACGCCCCGACGCCGAACGGCAGGCCGGGCTGGAGGTGCAGGCCGAGCCGGTAGGCGTCCCGATAGAAGAGGCGATGCGGGATCTGGGTCAGCAGGCCGGCGCCGTCGCCGGAGTTGTCGGTCGAGGCGGCCCCGCGATGGGCCACGCGCGCCACCGCTTCGAGCGCCATCGACACGACTTCGTGAGAGCGCGCACCCGAGGCATGGGCCACGAAGCCGACGCCGCAGGCGTCGTGCTCACGGGTGGCGTCCAGTGCCTCCGACGGCGGCGTCGCCGCGTGTCGGGGATCGGGATGACGGGAACCGGCCGGGTGGATCCGCTGCCCAGGGGCGGCCATGGTACCTCCTGCTGGTGGCGCCCCTGGCGGCCGGAGAGACCGATGCGGGGCAACAAAAAGCCCGCTCCTCGTCGGAGCGGGCCGGGGATCGTGCGCCATGCTGCTCGCTTACCCGGTCGCTCCCGAGGAGCCGGCGATATTAAGACGGACGATGACCGGGGCAAGCTGCGCGGCGTTCATGATCGTATTATTATGCACCGGCATGAATGAGTCAAGGCCTTCGACCCCCTTGACATGTCGCCGGACGGCGGGTTAGCCTGTTTAGATAACCGGCCAAGCTCGCATCCGGCCACTGTTTCCATCTGTTCGGGACCCCATGCTCACCAGCCTCGCGCTCGTCGTCGTCCTGCTTAGCCTCCTGCTTACCGTCCTTATTGGTGAGCAAGGGGTCCGCGGCGTGCCGACACGAGCAACGTGAGACAGTAGCAGCGTCTCGACAGAATGCACCGGCGCCGCGGACCGAAAGGACCGCGGCGCTTTTCGTTTTCACTCTCATCGACGAGCTCGGCAACCGTATGGTACCCTCCGACGTCCTGATCTTCGACACGACCCTGCGCGACGGCGAGCAGGCTCCCGGCAACAGTCTCTCGCCCGAGGAGAAGCTGCGACTCGCCCGGCAGCTCGACGCGCTTGGGGTGGACGTCATGGAGGCGGGCTTCCCGGCCGCCTCCGACGGCGACTTCCGGAGCGTCAGCCAGATCGCCACCGAGATCCGCCGGCCGGTCATCGCCGCGCTGGCGCGCTGCCACGAGCGCGACATCGAGCTCGCCGGCGAGGCGCTGCGCCCCGCGGCGCGGGGGCGGATCCACGTCTTCATCTCGACGTCGGACCTCCATATCAAGGACAAGCTCAAGACGACGCGCGCGGACGTGCTCGCCCGGGCGCGCGCGGCCATCCGGCAGGCGCGCCAGTACACCGACGACGTCGAGTTCTCGGCCGAGGACGCGAGCCGCACCGATCCCGACTTCCTGTGCCAGGTGGTGCAGGCGGCGATCGAGGAGGGAGCCCGGACGGTGAACCTGCCCGACACCGTCGGCTACGCCATGCCGACCGAGTACGGCGAGATGTTCCGCACCGTGCTGGCCCGGGTGCCGGGCGCGGACGGCGTGGTGCTGAGCGCCCACTGCCACGATGACCTCGGCCTGGCGACGGCCAACTCGCTGGCGGCGATCGCCGCCGGGGCGCGGCAGGTGGAGTGCACGGTCAACGGGATCGGCGAGCGCGCCGGGAACGCGGCGATGGAGGAGCTGGTCATGGCCAGCCACGTCCGGGGACCGGTCCTGGGCTTCCGCTGCAACGTCGAGACCCGCGAGATCTACCGCACGAGCCAGCTGCTCTCCTACCTCACGGGCAGCTTTCCCCAGCCCAACAAGGCGATCGTCGGACGGAACGCCTTCGCGCACGAGGCGGGGATCCACCAGCACGGCATGATGCAGAACGGGCTGACGTACGAGATCATCCGGCC
Source organism: uncultured Gemmatimonadales bacterium (assembly GCA_963804125.1). Lineage (GTDB taxonomy): Bacteria > Gemmatimonadota > Gemmatimonadetes > Gemmatimonadales > GWC2-71-9 > CAVVWJ01. The sequence continues at coordinate 167,696 of CAWDPF010000007.1, read as the reverse complement.
CGAGATGGTCGGCATTCCGCGCTCGACGCTCGTGCTGGGCAAGCACTCGGGCCGCCACGCGCTCGAGCGCCGCTACCGCGAGCTGGGGTATGACCTGACCGAGCTGCAGCTCGCCGAGGTCTACCGCCAGTTCAGCGCGCTCGCCGACCGCAAGCGCGAGATCCTCGACGAGGATCTGCTGGCCCTGGTGCACGAGAGCTTCCACGACGCGCCCGAGGAGTATCAGCTGAGCCACCTGCGCGTCGTCTGCGGCAGCATCACGCCGACCGCCGAGGTGCGGATGACGGGGCCCTGGGCGGGCGAGCGCTCGGCGCGCGGCACCGGTGACGGTCCCATCTCGGCGGCGTTCACGGCCATCAGCGAGATCCTGGGCCGGCCCATCGAAGTGCTGAGCCTCTCGCTCCGCTCGCTCACGCCGGGCCGCGACAGCGTGGGCCAGGTGTTTCTCCAGGCCAAGGTCGACGGCAAGTCGCTCTCGGGCAACGGCGCCTCCACGGACATCGTCGAGGCCAGCGCGCGGGCGCTGATCCACGCGCTCAACAAGGCCCACCATGCCGACCGGCTCGAGGCCACCTCGCTCAACTCCGTCTACCTGTGGGGCGTGTAATGGGAGAGCAGCTCACCGGCTCGCAGATCCTCTGTCGGGCCCTGCTCGAGGAAGGCGTGGACGTGCTCTTCGGGTATCCCGGCGGCGCGATCATGCCGTTCTACCACGCGCTGCCCGAATACCCCGAGCTCCGCCACGTGCTGGTGCGCCACGAGCAGGCCGCGGCCCACGCGGCCGACGGCTACGCGCGGGCCAGCGGCCGTCCGGGCGTCTGCGTCGCGACCTCGGGGCCGGGCGCCACCAACCTGGTGACCGGCATCGCCACCGCGCACATGGACAACACGCCGCTGGTGGCGATCACGGGGCAGGTGCCCCGCGCCATGATCGGGCGGGACGCGTTCCAGGAGACGGACATCATCGGCATCACCCAGCCGATCACCAAGCACAACCGGCTGGTCGAGGACGTCGAGGAGCTGGCGGACGCGGTCCACGAGGTGTTCGCCGTGGCGCGGGAAGGCCGGCCCGGCCCGGTGCTGCTCGACGTGCCGAAGGACGTGCAGAACCAGAAGCTCGAGTACGCGGGCGGGTCGAACGGCAGCGCCCGGGGGGCGACGGGGCGGCGGGAGGGGTTGATCGGCCAGCCGACGCCGACGGCGCTGGTCGAGGCCGCGCGCCTCATCGCCCGGGCCGAGCGCCCGCTCATCATGGCGGGCCACGGCGTCATCCTGAGCGATGCCTACGACGAGCTGCGAACGCTGGCCGAGCGCACCGGCGTTCCGGTCATTACGACGCTGCTCGGGATCAGCGCGTTCCCGGAGGCCCACCCGCTCCACCTGGGCATGCCGGGAATGCACGGCGAAGTGCACGTGAACCGCGCCATCCAGCAGGCCGACCTCATCATCGGTGTCGGGCTCCGGTTCGACGACCGGGTGACCGGCAACCTCGCGGCGTTCGCGCGCGGCGCCAAGGTGATTCACATCGAGCTCGACGCGTCGGAGATCGGGAAGAACGTCCCCGTGGCCGTCGGCCTCGTGGGCGATGCGCGGGCCATCCTCCGCGAGCTGCTCGAGGCGCTCGAGCCGCGCCACTGCGACGGGTGGCGGGCCGAGATCGAGAGCTTTGTCCGGCCCCGGTTCGAGAGCTTCAAGGGCGGGCTCTCGGCCGAGGGCATCCTCGCCGCGCTCGAGGACGCGAGCCAGGGGCCGCTGCACGGTCGTCTCCGACGTGGGCCAGCACCAGATGTGGGTGGCCAAGCTGTTCCGCTATCAGCGGCCCAACACCCACATCACCTCGGGCGGGCTCGGCACCATGGGCTTCGCCGTGCCGGCCGCCATGGGCGTGGTGATGGCCCGACCCGGCGAGCCGGTCTGGGCCATCTCGGGCGACGGCGGCTTCCAGATGAACATGCAGGAGATCGCCACGATGGTGCAGGAGCAGATCCCGGTGAAGATGGCGATCTTCAACAACGGGTACCTGGGCATGGTGCGGCAGTGGCAGCAGTTCTTCCACGGCCGCCGCTACTCCTCGACGCCGATCTGGAGCCCCGACTACGTGCGTCTGGCCGAGGCCTACGGCATCCCCGGGTGGCGCGTCGAGCGGGGCGACCAGGTGGACGCCGCCCTGCGCGGCGCGCTCGATCACGAGGGGCCGGCGCTGATCGAGTTCCTCATCGAGCAGGAGGCGAACGTGTTCCCGATGATCCCGCCGGGCGCGTCGCTCAGCGAGCCGATCGAGTCCGAGGCGGTCACCGCATGATGCTGACGCGGGCCGTCACGGTGCTGCTGGAGGACCGTCTCATCACCTTTACCCGTGCCGTCGGACTGCTCCGGCGGCGAAACCTGCCCGTGCGCAGCCTCGCCGTGGGGCCGACGGTGACGCCGGGCGTCTCGAGACTCACGATCATGATCCAGTCCGACGAAGCCACGGCCGACCGCGCCGTGCAGCAGTTGCAGAAGGTGGTGGGCGTCCGTGCGGCGGCCGCCTTTCCCGCCCGTGAGGGCGTGAGCCGGGAGCTCGCGCTGGTGAAGGTCCGCGCCTCCGGCGAGCGCTACGGCGAGCTGCTCGACGTAGTGCAGCTCTATCACGCCTCGGTGGTGGACGACAGCCCCGAGGCCATCATCGTCGAGCTGACCGGGTCGGAGGCCTTCGTGCTCTCCTGCATCCGCGCGCTCGAGCGGTTCGAGGTGCTGGAGGTGGCGCGGAGCGGCGCCGTGGCGCTCGAGCTGGGACTGACCGATGCCGGCGCCAGGGTGCCGGCCAACACCTAACGAGAGACGGAGTCATGACGAACGATCCCGTGCGCGTGTATTACGACGCCGACGCCGACCGCGGCCGCCTTGCCGGCCGCACCTTCGCCATCATCGGCTACGGCAGCCAGGGGCACGCCCACGCCCTCAACCTCCGCGACAGCGGCGCCAAGGTCATCGTCGGCCTCCGGAAGGGGGGCGGCTCGTGGGACAAGGCCAAGGCCGCGGGGCTCGACGTCCGCACTGTCGCCGAGGCCGCGGCCGCGGCCGACGTCATCATGATGCTCACCCCTGACCAGGACGGCCGGGCCATCTACGAGGGCGGCGTGGCCCAGGGGCTCAAGCCGGGGAGGACGCTCATGTTCGCCCACGGGTTCAACATCCACTACGGCGAGATCGCGCCGCCCGCGGGCGTGGATGTCTCGATGGTGGCGCCCAAGTCGCCCGGGCACCTGGTCCGGAGCGAGTTCGAGGGCGGCCGGGGCGTGCCCGGGCTCGTGGCAGTGCACCAGGACGCGAGCGGCCAGGCGCTGGCCAATGCCCTGGCCTATGCCTCGGGCATCGGCTGTACCCGGGCGGGCGTGCATCGAGACCAGCTTCCGCGAGGAGACCGAGACCGACCTGTTCGGCGAGCAGGCGGTGCTCTGCGGCGGCGTTACCGCGCTGGTGAAGGCGGGCTTCGAGACCCTGACCGCCGCCGGCTACCGGCCGGAGATGGCGTATTTCGAGTGCCTCCACGAGCTCAAGCTGATCGTCGACCTGATGTACCGGGGCGGGATGCAGTTCATGCGCTATTCGATCAGCGACACCGCCGAGTACGGCGACTACACCCGCGGCCCTCGCGTCATCACCGACGAGACCCGCGCCGAGATGCGGCGAATCCTCGAGGAGATCCAGAACGGGTCGTTCGCCCGCGAATGGCTGGCGGAGAACCGGAACGGCCGACCGAACTTCGAGCGGATGCGCCAGGCCGACCGCGACCATCAGATCGAGCGTGTCGGTGGCCAGCTCCGGGCCATGATGCCCTGGTCCGAGGAGGGAAAGGCCGCCCAGCGAGCCGCTGGTGAGCCCAAGGAGCCGGCCGCACGGAAGGCGGCGACGGTCTCGTGACGGCACCCCGCACCCTGTTCGACAAGGTCTGGGACTCCCACGTCGTCGACGACCCGGACGGCCCGCCAGGCGGCCCGGCACTGCTGTACGTGGACCTTCACCTGGTCCACGAAGTCACCTCCCCACAGGCGTTCGAGGGTCTCCGGCTGGCGGGCCGGCGCGTCCGCCGGCCCGACCTCACGGTGGCCACGGTCGACCACAACGTCCCCACCGGCGACCGGAGGCTCCCCATCGCCGACCAGGTCTCGGCACGCCAGGTGGCGGCGCTGGTCCGGAACGCCCAGGAGTTCGGCGTCGAGCTCTTCGACCTCGACAGCCCGGAGCAGGGCATCGTGCACGTGATCGGGCCCGAGCTGGGCTTCACCCAGCCCGGGATGATCATCGTCTGCGGGGACTCCCACACCTCCACCCACGGCGCGTTCGGGGCCCTGGCGTTCGGCATCGGCACGAGCGAGGTCGAGCACGTGCTGGCCACGCAGTGCATCGTGCAGTCCCGGCCCCGGACCATGGAGGTCCGTTTCGCGGGGCTCCCTGAGGCGGGGGTGACGGCCAAGGACCTGGTCCTGGCGCTGATCCGCCGGATCGGGACGGCCGGCGCGACCGGGCACGTTATCGAGTACACCGGCGGGGCCATCCGGGCCCTCTCCATGGAGGGGCGGATGACGGTGTGCAACATGTCCATCGAGGCCGGCGCCCGGGCCGGGATGGTGGCGCCGGACGCCACCACCGTGGCCTACCTGCAGGACCGGCCCCGGAGCCCCAAGGGGGCGGATTGGGGCCGTCTCCGTGCCACCTGGGAGTCGCTCCACACCGATCCGGGCGCCCGCTTCGACGCTACAATCGAGGTCGACGCCGCCGCCCTGGGTCCCCAGGTGACGTGGGGGACCAGTCCCGGCATGACGGCCGACATCACCGAGCGCGTGCCCGATCCGGCCGACCAGTCGTCCGACGCCGATCGGCAGTCGTACGCTCGCGCGCTCGAGTACATGGGACTCGAGCCAGGGACGCCGCTCGAGGGGCTCAAGGTCGACCGCGTGTTCCTCGGCTCGTGCACCAACGCCAGAATCGAAGACCTTCGCGAGGCTGCCAAAATGGCACTAGGCCGAAAAGTCGCAGGCACCGTCCGCGCGATGGTGGTGCCGGGCTCCCAGCTGGTCAAGGCGCAGGCCGAGCGCGAAGGACTCGACCGGATTTTCACCGACGCCGGATTCGAGTGGCGCAATCCGGGCTGCTCGATGTGCCTCGGCATGAACGAAGACATTCTCGGTCCGGGCGAGCGCTGCGCGTCGACGTCGAACCGGAATTTCGAGGGACGGCAGGGCAGGGGAGGGCGGACGCACCTCGTCAGCCCGGTCATGGCGGTCGCGGCGGCGGTTGAAGGGTGTCTGGTGGACGTTCGGAGCTATATGCGGGGCTAAAATCGGAGATATGCATACGCAGAGCTGGCGGTATGCGTAATGATAAAACACTTTAACTGTGCTTTGTAATGCTCGTTTTAAGAATAGATTACTGACTTTATTTGAAGTTGTATATCACCTTACAATACTCGATTGCCAGAATATTTATCCAGGATCGTATGCAGCCCTTCAAAAAGCACTCCGGACGCGCTGTTTCGCTGCCCAGAGCCAACGTCGACACCGATCAGATCATTCCGAAGCAGTTCCTGAAGCGGATCGAGCGGACCGGCTTCGGACCATCGCTGTTCTTCGACTGGCGCTACCTGGCGGACGGATCCCCCAACCCGGATTTCGAGCTCAACCGGCCCGGCGGCGGAGGGCGCCACGATCCTGATCGCCGGATCCAACTTCGGCTGCGGCAGCTCGCGCGAGCACGCACCGTGGGCGCTGGGGGAGTACGGATTCCGAGCCATTGTCGCACCCTCCTTCGCCGATATCTTCTTCGGTAACTGCTGCCAAAATGGCTTACTGCCCGTGGTTTTGCAAGAGCCTCAGGTCCAGGAGCTGTTCCGGCGGACGGCGGCGGCCCGTGGCGGCTATGACCTCACTATCGACCTGGTGGAGCGGCGCGTGAGTGACGGGCAGGGCTTCGAGGCTCGGTTCGTCATGGACGACTATCGGCGGGAGATGCTGCTGCAGGGGTTGGACGAGATCGGCAAGACGCTCCGGAACGAGGCGGCCATCTCGGCGTTCGAGAGGCCGGCGCGATGCCCCCGCCGGCGCGGTGCCGGCATGACGCGCTATACGATCGCGGTCCTGCCGGGCGATGGGATCGGCCCCGAGGTGACGGCCGAGGCGCTCCGGGTATTGCAGGCGGCCGCCGAGCTCTTCGGCTTCGGCCTGGACGCGGCGGAGTACCCAGTCGGCGCGGCGGGGGTGGCCGAGGCGGGCGATTCCCTGCCGCCACGGACCGCCGATGCCGTGGTCCAGGCCGACGCGGTGCTCCTCGGTGCCGTCGGCCATCCTTCGCTCGCCGCCGCCGAAGGCCGCCGGCGCCCCGAGGCTGGGCTGCTGGCCCTCCGGAAGGTCCTTGGCGCGTACGCCAACCTGCGGCCCGCCACCGTGCATCCGGCGCTGCGCCACGCCTCCCCGCTCCGGCCCGAGCGGCTGGAAGGAGTGGACCTCCTGATCGTGCGGGAGCTGCTGGGCGGGTTGTACTACGGCCAGCCGCGGGCGCTCGAGCGCGACACCGCCGTCAATACCATGCGGTACTCGGTGGCCGAGATCGAGCGGGTGGCGCGGGTGGCATTCGAGGCGGCACGAGGCCGGCGGCGGCTGGTCACCTCGGTGGACAAGGCCAACGTCCTGGAGGTCTCCCAGCTCTGGCGGGAGACGGTGACCCGGGTGGCGCTCGACTATCCCGACGTGCGGCTCGAGCACCTCTACGTCGACTACGCCGCCATGCGCCTGGTGTCCCACCCCGCCGCCATCGACGTGCTCCTCACCGAAAACCTCTTCGGTGACATCCTGAGCGACGAGGCAGCGGTGCTCACCGGCTCGCTCGGGCTCCTCCCCTCGGCCTCGATCGGTGACGGGCCGGGCCTGTTCGAGCCGGTGCACGGCTCGGCGCCGGACATCGCGGGACGGGGCGTGGCCAACCCCCTGGGCGCCATCGCCAGCGCGGCCATGCTGCTCCGCTACGGGCTCGGACAGCGGCAGGCGGCCGACCGGGTGGACCAGGCGATTGCGGAGGTGCTGTCCGTCGGGGTGAGGACCGCCGACATCGCCCGCCCGGGCGAGCCGACGGTCAGCACGCAGGAGATGGGCGAGCGCGTCGCCCGTCGCGTGGCCTCGGCCGAGCCGGCCGTCCCCGCCTAGTTCTCGCTGTAGACGGTATCGATCGCCAGGCCGGCGGCGAGCAGCAGGGCCGCCGCGTCCGGCGCCATCGGGAGGCGCTCGTCAAGCGCGATCACGTAGTTGTCCGCCGACGTGAACAGCTCCTTGCCGAGGCCGGCCCACTGCTTGGTGACCTTGCCGATCTCGGTCCCATCGGCATTGAGGAACCGGAAGTTCCAGCCCTTCCAGTCGCCCTTGATCTCGGCTACCTGACGCTCCGACGTGTCGAGCACACGGAACCCGGCGCGCAGGGCGAACAGCTTGGATTTGAAGCGGCCCAGCTCACCGCCCGTCCGGCTTTGGACCGTGACCCGCGACATCGCGCTTCGCCGGATGGTGAGCAGCACCGGCCCAGTCTCGCTCTCGCGGACCTCGACGACGGTGGGCAGCAGGCGCTTGTTGATGAGGAGACGGAGGACGTGGAGCAGGGGCCCGACCTGCTCGCGCGCGATGCCGATCTGTGCGCCGGTCGACGGGTCGAAAATGTCGTAGGTGTCGCTGAGCTTGAGAAACCCGACCCGCTCCTTCACCAGAAACGCCTTGCGGTCGAACACGGGACCTCCGGGAGCGCGGTGGCGTGAGGACTGCGAAAATCCGCAGTCGATGTCCCCCGCGCCGAGTGCAGGTCCCGCGCCAGACCTGGTGCCGGCTCTGGCCAACCCGGGACGCCCGCCGCCGTCCCCCAGCCTTGCAAATCGCCGCGGGAGCTAGCGCTGCAGCGCCGCCCGCTCCCACCACCAGACCCACAGCGCCGCCCATCCGGTCCCGACCAGCAGCCCGCCGATCGCGTCGGTAGGCCAGTGCACCCCGAGGTACACCCTCGAGAAGGCGATCAGGAGCGAGAGCAGCGCCGCGGCACCCACCACTGCAGCCGCCACGCGCGCGGCCAAGGCGCGGACCAGATCAGCGCGCCGAGCCCGAACACCAAGGGCGCCAGGGTGGCGTGCCCGGACGGAAAGGCGTACCAGCCGCCACTGCCGCTCATGAGGCGGGGGATCACATGGGGGCGGGCACGGTGGAAGAGGAACTTGAGCAGACCGTAGAGCGCCCAGCCGCTCAGCGTCGCGCTGGCATAGCCGGCGGCTTCGGGGCGCCGCCGGATCGTCGCCAGCCGGAGGCTGAAGAGGAGGCCTAGCGGAATCTCGACGCCGCCCGAGCCCAGGAAGCTCGCGGTGCGCATGATGTGGGTGGACCAGGTCGGCCGATGCGGGGCCAGGGCCAGCATCAGCCGGAGGTCCAGCGCCTGGCTCCACCCCATCTGGACGGCCACCGCGAGCGCGGCGAACAGGACGAAGCACACGAGGGCGAGCACCGCCGCCCGCGTGGCGCGTGCCGACGAGCGCGGCCGGTCGATGCCCGCCGCGGCCTCGGGGGCCACGCGCACGGTGGCGCTAGAGATCGGTCACCGCACCCAGGCTGGCGCTCGAGACCTGGCGCGCGTACTTGTGCAGCACGCCCGCCGTATAGCGCGGGGCGGGCGGCCGCCAGGCGCTGCGCCGCCGGGCCAGCTCGTCCTCGCTCACGCCCAGGGAGAGGAGCCGCTCGTCCGCGTCGATGGTGATCGGGTCGCCCTCCTCGACCAGCGCGATCGGTCCGCCGACGGCCGCCTCGGGCGCCACGTGCCCCACCACCAGTCCGTAGGTCCCCCCGGAGAAGCGTCCGTCCGTGATCAGCGCCACCGAGTCGCCCAGCCCGGCGCCGATGATGGCCGACGTCGGGGCGAGCATCTCACGCATCCCGGGCCCGCCGCGCGGGCCCTCGTAGCGGATGACGAGCACGTCGCCCGGATGGATCCCCCCGGCGAGAATGACGTCCAGGCACGCCTCTTCCGACTCGAAGATCCGGGCGGGGCCGGTGATCCGCCGCTGCTTCACGCCGCTGATCTTCGCGACCGACCCCTCCGGCGCCAGGTTTCCCCGCAGCACCGCCAGGTGCCCCTGGGCGTAGAGCGGCTTCCCCCACGGCCGGATCACGTCCTGATCGGCCCGCGGCTCGGCAGGCAGGTGCGCCAGGGTCTCGGCGACGGTCTTTCCGCTGATCGTCAGGGCGCTCGCCGTGGAGCAGCCCGTGCGCCAGGAGCATCTTCATCACCTGCGGCACGCCGCCGGCCGCGTGCAGGTCGGTGGCCACGTAGCGGCCCGACGGCTTGAGGTCGCAGAGCACCGGGACCCGGGCGCGGATGGCCTCGAAATCGTCGAGATCGAGCGGCACGCCGGCCGAGTGGGCGATGGCCAGCAGGTGGAGCACGGCGTTGGTGCTGCCGCCGATGGCCATGGCCACCGCGATGCCGTTCTCGAATGCCTCGCGCGTGAGGATCTGACGGGGCAGGAGCTGCCGGCGCACGGCCTCCACCAGCACCTCGCCCGACCGCGCCGCGCTCTCGGCCTTCTCCGCGTCCTCCGCGGCCATCGTGGAGGATCCGGGCAGGCTCATGCCCATGGCCTCGAACACCGACGACATCGTGTTGGCGGTGAACATCCCGCCGCAGGAGCCCTTGCCGGGGCAGGCGTGGCGCTCGACCTCGAGCAGCTCGCGCTCGTCGATGCGGCCGGCGCTGAACTGGCCGACGGCCTCGAAGGCGCTGACCACGGTCAGGTCCCGGCCGTGCAGATGACCCGGCCGGATCGTGCCGCCGTAGACGAAAATCGCGGGGATGTTCATCCGGGCGATCGCGATCATGGCCCCCGGCATGTTCTTGTCGCAGCCGCCGACGGCGACCACCCCGTCCATGCTCTCCGCGCCGCAGGCGGTCTCGATCGAGTCCGCGATGACCTCGCGGGAGACGAGCGAGTACTTCATCCCCTCGGTCCCCATCGAGATCCCGTCGCTCACGGTGATCGTGCCGAAGATCTGCGGCATGGCGCCGGCGGCGCGCACCGCCGCCTCGGCCCGGTGCGCGAGCACGTCGAGGCCGGCATTGCACGGCGTGATCGTGCTGTAGCCGTTGGCGATCCCGATGATCGGCTTGCCGAAGTCCGCGTCGCCGAAGCCGACGGCGCGGAGCATGGCCCGGTTGGGGGCGCGCTGGACGCCGGCGGTGATCGCATCGCTGCGGAGGGGAGTGGGCATGGGCGGGAAATCTAATGGAGGCGCGAGCGCGGCTGGCCCCGTTGAAGGCTGCCCCCGTCATCCCGAGCGCAGCGAGGGACCTACTCCGCGGGTATCGAACCCCGGGGAGTAGGTCCCTCGCTGCGCTCGGGATGACGGAGGCGTGGCGGCGACGCGCGGCGCGCCATCGACCTCAGCCGTCGGCCTCAGGCATCGTAGTACAGGAAGAACTCGTACGGATGCGGCCGGAGGTCGATCGGCGCGATGTCCTTCGTCCGCTTGAGCGAGATCCACGTCTCCAGGACGTCCGGCGTGAAGACCTCACCCGCCAGCAGGAAGTCGTGATCGGCTTCCAGGGCGGCCACGGCTTCCGCCAACGACCCCGGCACCGTCTTGATGCTCTTCTTCCGCTCGTCGTGGAGCTCGTACAGGTCCTCGTCGATCGGCGCCGGCGGCTCGAGCTTGCGCTTGATGCCGTCGAGGCCGGCCATGAGGAGCGCGGAGAACGCGAGGTACGGGTTGGCGGTGGGATCCGGCGCGCGGAACTCCACCCGCCGGGCCTTCGGGCTGCTCGAGTAGGTCGGGATCCGGCAGATGGCCGACCGGTTCCGGGCGGAGTACATGAGGTTGACGGGCGCCTCGAAGCCGGGCACCAGGCGACGGTAGCTGTTCGTCGTCGGCGCGCAGAGCGCCAGGAGCGCCGGCGCGTGCGCGATGAGACCGCCGATGTAATGGCGCGCGGTGTCGGAGAGCAACGCGTACCCGCTCTCGTCGTAGAACAGCGGCTGGTCGCCCTTCCAGAGCGACTGGTGCACGTGCATGCCCGAGCCGTTGTCGCCGAAGAGCGGCTTCGGCATGAACGTGGCCGTGTAGCCCAGGTTATGGCAGACGTTCTTGATGACGTACTTGTAGACCATCAGGCGGTCGGCGGTCTGCACCAGCGTGCCGAACCTGAAGTCGATCTCCGCCTGGCCCGCGGTGGCCACCTCGTGGTGCTGCACCTCGACCGGAATGCCCGCCTCGATCAGCGCGAGCATGATCTTCGAGCGAACGTCCTGCAGCCGGTCGACCGGCGGGACCGGGAAGTAGCCCTCCTTGTGGCGCGGACGGTGGCCCAGGTTGGGCGTGCCGCCGTTCCGCCCCGAGTTCCACACGCCTTCCTCGGCGTCGATGTGGTAGTACGCCTCGTGGGCGTTCTGGTCGAACCGCACGGAGTTGAAGATGAAGAACTCCGCCTCGGGCCCCCAGTACGACGTGGTGGCGATGCCCGTCGTGCGCAGGTACTCCTCCGCCTTGAACGCGATGAACCGCGGGTCACGCGAGTACGGCTCGAGCGTGAGCGGGTCGTAGATGTCGCACGTCAGGGAGAGCGTGGGCACTTCCAGCACCGGATCCACGAACGCCGTGGAGACGTCCGGGAGCAGCAGCATGTCGCTCTCGTTGATGGCCTGGAAGCCGCGAATGGACGAGCCGTCGAAGCCGAGACCCTCCTTGATCATCTCCTCATCGAGCGAGGCGGCCGGGATCGAGAAGTGCTGCCAGGTCCCGGGCAGATCGCAGAACTTCACGTCCACGACCTTCAGGTTCTTCTGCTTGATCAGGTCCAGGAGCTTGCCGACTTCACTGGTCTGGGCGACACGGCCGGGGGCTTTGGCGCGTGCGGTAGTGGCCATGACGGTCTCTCGCGCGGTCAGAGGGTGGATGACTCAAGGCGCAGCCGGGGCTCGCTCCGGCGCTCCGGGGCGCCTCGGCGGGAGTATAGGGACGGGTACTCGTGGTGTCAAGTGAAGTGTGCAGTAAATGCAAGAATGGCGGACAGCTAGTGCTAAATTCATGCCAATATGCAGTATTTGCCAGCGACATCGTGCAAAATGTGCACGCTAATTGGTCACAACTGCATTCGCGGGATCGCGACGCCCAGCGCCCCGGCCCGCGCGACCGGCGCCGACGGGCGACTTCCCGCCGCCGGGGTTAGCCTATACTCTCTGAATTGACTGCCTGAACGGACCGTTGCCGCCTGGAGGCCTGCTGCCCCTGCTCGTCTGTTCGTCCTGTCGTGGCCCGCTGCCCGACGGCAGCACGCACTGTCCGCGCTGCGGGCCGGGCAGCCTGGCGCTGCTCGGCCCCGACCACGCGCCGGCCGAGGGCCGGCCGCCGGAGCCCGATCGGAGTCACACGCTTGCCCGCGCCCTCGGCCGCCAGTACCGCGTCGTCCGGACTGCTCGGCCGCGGCGGGTTCGCCGAGGTGTACGAGGTCCGGGACGAGGATCTCCAGCGGCGGCTCGCGGTCAAGGTGCTCCGGGCGGACATCCCCTGGAGCGCCGCGACCCTCGCGCGGTTCAAGCAGGAGGGAAGGGCGATCGCGCGGCTGAGCCATCCCAACACCCTCGCGATCCATTTCGTCGGCGAGGCCGAGGGGCTCGTCTTCTACGTCATGCCGTTCTGCGAGGGGCGGACGCTGGCCGACTGCTGCGGGCGGACGGGGCGCTCTCGGTGCGCCGGGCGCTGGCGATCGCCGAGCCCATCCTCGAGACGCTCCAGCACGCGCACGAGCATGGGCTGGTGCACCGGGATGTGAAGCCCGACAACATTCTCATCGAGGCCGGAACCGGCCGGCCGCTGCTGGTCGATTTCGGCATCGTCAAATCGCTGGACGGCGAGGCCGGCCACACCCAGTCCGGCTTCATCGTGGGCACGCCGCTCTACATGAGTCCCGAGCAGGCGCTCGGCCGGCCCGACGTGGACGCCCGCGCCGACATCTACGGGATGGGCGTCGTCCTCTTCCAGATGCTCACCGGGGCGCCGCCGTTCGAGGGCGACGACTCGCAGGAGATCGTCACCCGCCACCTGCACGAGCCGGTGCCGGTGGCCACGCTCTCCCGCGACCGCGTCCCGCCCTGGCTCTCGGCGGCGATCCTTCGCTGTCTCGCCAAGCATCCCGACGACCGCTACGCCAGCGCCCGCGCGGTGCTCGATGCGCTGCGCGAAGGACGGGCCTCGGGCGGCGCGCTCCCGGACGAGCCGCGTCCGAGCGGTGAGGCCTCGGTGCCGGCCCGTTCGGAGGACGAGACGCCCACGGCGGCGATGCCGCGGGCTCGGCCGCGTCGTCCGGCCGGGCGCCGCCGCACGCTGGTGGCCCTCGGACTGGTGGCGGCGGCGACGGCGCTCTGGGCCTCGGTGCGGCCGCACGCGTCGCTCGTCGTGCACAACCGGCTCACCGAGCCGATCGCGGTCACGCTGGAGGACACCGGGTTCACCGTCGCCGCGGGCGACAGCCTGCGCGTGCCGCTCCGCGCGCGGGCGCCGCTCGAGGCGCACTGGGCGATGGTCCGGCCGGCCGGACCCGGCGGACGGATGCTGGGCAGCGAGGTCGAGGGGACCATCGTCCGAGCCGACGTGCGCGGCGAGGTGCGCGAGATCGTCGGCGCGGGCACCGACGGCCGCCGGCGCTTTTCGCCGCTGGTGGTGAACGCCACCGCCCGGCGCCTGCACGTGCCGTCGTGAGCGGGCGCGATACGTCGGACTGCGGCTGCTCGATCGCTCCCGGCGACTCGCTCCGGCTCGGCTACTACCCGCTCGTGCCCGGCAGCGGCGTGCGGGTGCGCGACACCACCCGCGCCATGGGGCGGTTCGATGCCATGTTGACCGGCGTGGACTCCGTGAGCGGCGCGGTGGTCTTCCGCGTGGCGCCCAGCGCTCTGATCGCGCCTCCGCGAATGCCGCGCCCCGAGCCGCGGGCACGCGCGACCGCCCCGCCGAACCCCCTCAAGGCCTTTCTCCCAGTACGCTGATGACGCTTCCGGACGGGGATCCCAGTCAGGTCCGCGCGCCGAGCGTGCGCCCATATCCGATCCGCGCGCCGAGCCGTTCCGCTTTCCCTGGATGCCGCTCGTGCTCGTGGCCCTGCTGCTCGCGATCGCCGCGGCGGGCGTCGTGCTGCTGCTTCGGCCGCGCCTGGCGTTCACCAACACGCTGGCGGGACCGGTCCGGCTGGTGGTTGGGGAAGGAACACCGCGGACGGTGGCCGCCGGGGAGCGCGTGCGCGTCGGCGTCGCGCGAGGGCAGACGATGGTGGCGCAATGGGAGCTGGTCCGGCCGCTCTCCGCGGATGGCCAGCCGATGGGGGAGGAGGTGCGGGGATCGGCGGTGCTGCGCGGGCCGTCGGGGACCATGAGCGTCGCGGCCACGAGCCGCACCGCGGACCACGCCTATTTCGCGCCGCTCGTCACCAACGCGTCCGCGCAGACCCTCCGCGTCATGGTGAATGCGGGACTGCAGGGCGCGATCGACTGCGGGTGCGCCGTGCGTCCCGGCGCGCGGCGCGTGTTCATCGGGTACTACCCGCTGTATCAGAACAGCACCGTGCGCGTCCGCGCGCCGGGCGGGGCGACGGCGGAGTTCCGCGACCTGGGGCCGCAGGTGACGACGGGGAGACGGGACGGTGGGCCTGCGGTTCGAGGACAAGGACCTGCGGGTTCGCTGACCGCCGGTCGGCGGAATGCGCGGCTGGAGGCTACTCCGCCTCGCGCAGGCGGCGCTTCGAGCCGAGCGCGCTGCCCGGAGTCACCGCCGCAAATCCGAACTTGTCGCGCAGCTGATCCACCGCGACCGAGAGATCGCGCAGCCGGCGCCGCTCGGGCGGCTCGAACAGGTCCGCCTCGGCCGCGACACCCAGGTTGGTGGCCGAGATGCCGATGAGCCGGACGCCGCGGTCCCGCCCGCGCACGTCGGCGAACGCCGTCCGGAACAGGTCGCGCGCGGCGGCGTAGAGCTCGCCGTCGAGATCGGTGGCGACCTCGAGCGTGTGCCGCCGGGTCACGGTGTAGAAGTCGTCGTGCCGCAGCTTGAGCGTGACCGTGCGGGCCACGAGATGCTCGTCCCGGAGCTGGCCCGCCACCCGCGCGGTGAGGAGCGAGAGCGTCGCCTCGAGCGTGGCGGGGTCGCGCAGATCGCGCGAGAGCGTCGTCTCGCGGCTCACCGAGCGCGGCAGGCGGCCGCCCCGAAGCGTCGTGCCGCCGTAGCCCGTGCGCCCGGCGCTTGAGCGCCCGCGCCTCGGGGCCGATCAACCGCTCGAGCGCCGGCTCCTCCATCTGCTGGATCTGCCAGACGTCCGCCAACCCCAGCTCCACCCACCGCGCCGCCGTCTTGGGTCCCACGCCCGGCATCGCCTTGAGCGGCAGGCCGGCGAGGAAGCCTTCCTCCCATCCGGCGCGCACCTCCATCAGGCCGCGCGGCTTGGCCGCATCCGAGGCGAGCTTCGCGATCATCCGGTTGGGACCGATGCCGATGCTGCAGTCGAGCCCCGTCTCCCGCCGCACCTCGTCCCGCACCTGCTCGGCGATGGGCAGAAGCGACACCGGGTACAGTCGCTCCGTCCCGCCGAAGTCGAGATAGGCCTCGTCCAGGCTGGCCATCACCACCGTCGGGCTGAAGCGCTCGAGCACCGCGCGGACGGCACGCGAGGCCTCGCGATAGGCGGGGAAGGCGCCCTGGAAGAACGTGGCCTGAGGGCAGAGCCGGACGGCCTGGGCGATCGGCATGCCCGCGTGAATGCCGTAGCGGCGGGCGCCGTACGAGGCGGACTGCACCACGCCGCGCTGATCCCGCCGCCCACCGACGACCAGCAGCTCGACATCCCGCAGCTCGGGATGCCGCTGGCGGCACACTTCGACGAAGAACGCGTCGAGGTCGACGTGGAGGATGCGGGCGCCCATGCCTGAAATTAGTCCTCGCGCGATCGCCACTGCCGTCCGGCCGGTCCTCGCTAGCTTTCCCGCTTCATCACTCTCCCGGCAGCGCCCCCGAAAGGATTTCCTTTCCCGTCGTCGCTCTCCCGTCTGCGCCCCCGAAAGGACTCCCGCTCGATGCACGTCGGCTTCCTCGGTCTCGGCGCCATCGGCACCCCGATGGCCGCCCACCTGGCCCGGCGCGGCCCGCTCACGGTCTGGAACCGGACCGCGGCGCGCGCGGCCGAGTTCGCCGCCCGGCCATGGCGTCACCGCCGCGGCGACTCCGCGTGAGGCGGCGGCGCGCCGAGGTCGTCATCACCTGTCTGGGCAACTCGGCGGACGTCGTCGGGCTGCTCGACGGGCCGGACGGCCTGCTCGCGGGGCTCCGGCCTGGCGCGCTCTTCCTCGACTGCACCTCGGGCGACCCGGCCACGTCGCGGCGGATCGCCGAGCGGCTCGCGGCGCGGGGCGTGGCCTTCGCGGACGCGCCGGTGAGCGGCGGCACCAACGGCGCCGAGGCCGGCACGCTCACGGTGATGGTCGGCGCCGACGCCGCCACGTTCGCCCGCGCCCGGCCGGTGCTCGAGGCGTTCGGGCGGCGCATCGAGCACGTGGGACCGGTCGGCGCGGGCGATGCCCTCAAGGCGGTGAACCAAGCGTTCCTGGCCCTCAACATTCTGGCCGCGGGCGAGGGTCTGGCGGCGCTGGTCAAGGCGGGCGTCGCGCCGCGCACGGCGCTCGAGGTGCTGAACGCATCGAGCGGGCGCTCGTTCGTGAGCGAGGTGCTCGTGCCGGAGCGCGTGCTCACGGGCGCCTGGCCGCGCACCTTCCGCCTGGCGCTGCTCGACAAGGACGTGGGGATCGCGACCGATCTGCTGACGCAGACGGGCGTGCCGGGGCCGGTGTTCGAGCTGGTCCACGCGCTCCTCGCCGCCGCCCGGGCCGAGCTGGGCGAGGCGGCCGACTATCTCGACCCCATTCGCCTCACCGAGCGGCAGGCCGGCGTGGAGATTCGCGGCTGATGACCACTTGCCGCGCTGCGTCGCTGTCCTCAGTTTCCGTCGACCCGCACGGACAGAGCCGATGAGCGACTGGGGAATCACCACCAAGGTGCCCGCCGAGGTCGTATTGGTCGAAGGCCTCGTCCTCGCCGGCGACCTTCACCTGTACGCGCGGCCGACGTATCCGCCCGGGCCCGAGACGCCGCTGGAGATGCTCAACCGGGCGGACGTCTTCTTCGCGCTCACCCTGAACGGTGGCGTCACGTTCGTGCCCAAGTCGCAGGTCGTGGTGGTGACCTGCCGCGGCCAGTCGCGGACGACGGACCCCGACCGGCTGACCGCCGCGCGCCGGATCGAGCTGGAAGTGGTCACGCAGGCGGGCGGGGAATTCCGCGGGCAGGTCATGGCGGAGCTGCCGCCGTCCCGCGGCCGGACGCTCGACTTCCTCAACGGCGCCGACGCGTTCTTCGAGCTTGGCGCCGCCGACGTCACCTGGTATTTCAACAAATCGCGCATCCGGCTCGCGCGGCCCCTCGACTGAGAATGCCTGTGGCCCGGCTCGATCGTCTCATCCAGGTGTTGTACGAGCAGCGCGGGGACGCGCTGCAGCTCGCCGTCGGCAAGCCGGTGACGCTCCTCGCCAACGGTTCGGCGCGGGCGCTCACGCGGGATCCGCTGACCGACGTCCAGATCCTCGCCCTCGCGCGCGAGGTGGCCGACGCGGACGCGGCCGCGCGCCTCGGCGGCGGCGAGGCGTTCAGCTTCGGCTACCGCTCCCCGAGCGGGCAGGTGACGGTCGCCCTCTCCCGGGACGCCAGCGGCCCGCTGGTCGAGGTGCGGGCCGGCGCCCCGGCGGCCGGGGCGCCCGTCGGCGGCGCCGCGGCGCCCGGCGCTGTCGCCGGCCGGAGCAGCGCCGAGCTGGCCGAGGCGCGCGGGGCCCTGGATGAGCTGTTCCGCCGGCTGGTCGACGCGGGCGCCTCCGACCTCCACCTCCGGAGCGGGGAGCCGCCACTGCTTCGCCGCCATGGCGAGCTGGTCCGCGAGGACCTCCCGCCCCTCTCCGGCGAGCGGCTCGAGCTGATGCTCCTGAGCATCATGTCGCCCCGCGAGGTGGGAGAGTTCCGCGAGACGGGCGACACCGACTGGGCGTACGAGATCGCCGACCTGGCCCGCTTCCGGTGCAACGCCGGCCGGGACCGGCACGGCCCCATGGCCGTCTTCCGGGTCATCCCGGCCAGCATCCGCACCGCGGACGAGATGGGCCTGAGCCGCGAGGTCCAGAACCTCTGCTACCTCACCAAGGGTCTCGTGGTCGTGACCGGTCCGACCGGCTCGGGCAAGAGCACGACGCTCGCGGCGCTGGTGGACCTGGTCAACCGGACCCGCACCGACCACATCATCACGATCGAGGACCCGATCGAGTTCGTGCACCAGAGCAAGAAGTGCCTGGTGACGCAGCGGCAGGTGGCGGTGCACACCCGCTCGTTCAAGCACGCGCTCCGCGCGGCGCTCCGCGAGGATCCCGACATCATCCTCGTCGGCGAGATGCGCGACCTGGAGACGGTCTCGATCGCGATCGAGACCGCCGAGACCGGGCACCTGGTGTTCGGCACGCTCCACACCACGACCGCCTCGTCCACCATCGACCGCATCATCGACCAGTTTCCGCCCGACCGGCAGTCGCAGGTGCGGGTCATGCTCTCGGAATCGCTCCGCGGCGTGATCTCGCAGACGCTCTGCAAGAAGATCGGCGGCGGCCGCGTGGCGGCGCGGGAGATCCTGCTCACGATTCCCGCCATCTCCAACCTGATCCGCGAAGGAAAGACGTTCCAGATCCCGTCGGTGATGCAGACCAACCGGAAGGCCGGCATGGTGACGCTCAACGACGCGCTGATGGAGCTGGTGGACGCCAAGCAGGTGGAACCCAAGGAAGCGTACATGAAGGCCGTCGAGAAGGCCGGGTTCGCCGCGGCGCTCAGGGCCAAGCGGCATGACGTCTCCTTCCTCGGCGAGGGATGACGGAGGGCGCCGGTCGCCCATCCTCGTGCTGGTCAATCCCCAGGACATCGTCAACATCGCGAGCGCCGTGCGCATCGCCAAGAACTTCGGGATCGAGCGGATGCGGCTCGTGGATCCCGAGGTGTTCGATCCCTGGCGCATCGAGGGGATCGCGCACAACACGGCGGACTTCGTGGCCCGGATCGAGATCCTGCCGTCGCTCGAGGCCGCCCTCGCCGACTGCGTGTCGGCCTACGTGCTGACGGGCCGGGAGCGCGCCGCCAAGCGGACGACCCGGCGGCCCCGCGAGGCGGCCGCCGAGCTGGTGCGGGAGCTCGAGGACGGCCCGGTGGCCATCGTCGCGGGCCGCGAGGACAGCGGGCTCACCAACGCCGAGCTGGATCTCTGCCGCACGGTCGTCACCATCGCGACCGATCCGCGCCATCCGTCGCTCAACCTGGCGCAGGCCGTGGCGATCATGGCCTACGAGACCTGGAACGCGCGGGGCGGCGAGGCGTTGCCGCTCAAGCCGCCCCGGCACGTGGCCGCGCCGGCCACGTCCGAACAGCTCGAGACCCTCTTCGCCGACTGGCACCGGGCGCTCTGGGCCATCGACTTCTTCAAGACCCGCCGATCGGAGAACGTGATGCGCTCGTTTCGCGAGATCGTGTTCCGCGCGGAGCTGGACGGGCGGGAGGCCTCGCTCGTCCGCGCGATGGGCATCGAGGTCGTCCGCTACCTCCAGCGCGTCGGCGCGCCGTTCGCCGGAACGCCGCCGGACGCCGGGAGCGGCCCGGGGGACGACGCGGTATGAGCCGCAATCGCTCCAGCGCCTACTGGGCCGCCAACCGCTACAGCGACGAGGCGGTCGAGCCCGCCCCGACGGCGCCGCTGCACGACCTGCCCGCCGCGGCCGCCGCCCGATTCAAGCTGCTGCGCGCGGGCCTGACCGAGCTCGCCGGCGTGGCCGAAGCGGTGCGCTACATGGGCGCGAGCTGGCGCTGGGCCTGGGAGTACGGCGTGGGCAACCGGAAGCTCTGCTGGGTTCACGTGATCGGCGACGCGCTCTCGGCCACGTTCACCATGAGCGATTCGGAGGAGGACCGGCTCGGCCGCGCCGGCCGGGTGCCCGCCGACGTGGCCCGCGCCATCGCGGAAGGGCAGCGCACCGGACCGCTCAAGTGGTGCTGGGTGCCGCTCGACGACCGTCGCGCGGTGGAGACGTTTCTCCGGCTGGCCGCCCGCAAGGCGGAGTGGCTGGCGGAGCGTCCAGCGCCGCATCGGTCGCCGCAATTGCGGGCTCGACGCAAGGCTTCCGGCGGGTCCGAGGATTCCGAGTAAAGCAGTCGGAATAGCAATTCGATCGGGTTGTGTACTTGGATGTGCGGACTATACTTCGGCGCGCCCTCGGCCGAGGGCGTTTGTGTGCTCGGCAGGGCCACTCCCTCAGCGTGGGATCGATAATGCGTACGATGGCTCTCGTGGTTGGCGGCATCGGCGCCACCGCGCTCGCAGCCCTGCTCGTGTTCGGTGGCGCGCCCAGCCAGGCGCAGCAGTCGAAGCCGGCCGCCGACTCCCTCGTCGGCTCCCGTGATCACCGACACCGGATCGCTCAAGGGTCCACGCCAGCCGATTTTCTTCCGCCACGACATCCACGCCGGCCAGTTCAAGATGCAGTGCCAGTACTGCCACTACTCGGTGGCGGTCTCGCCCGAGCCCGGCATCCCGTCGATGCAGACCTGCATGGGCTGCCACCTGGTGGTCAGCGGCAGCGACAGCTCGGCCAAGACCGAGATCAAGAAGGTCCGCCAGGCCTGGACCGACAAGAAGCCGGTCGAGTGGACCCGCGTGCACTTCATCGCGCGTCACGCCCACTTCCCGCACCAGCGGCACATCAAGGCCCTCGGCCCCAACGCCTGCACCACCTGCCACGGCGACGTGAGCCGCATGCCGCAGGTGTTCAAGGTGAACAACGTCAACAATATGGGCTTCTGCATCACGTGCCACGTCGAGCGGAAGGTTTCGCGCGACTGCTCGGTGTGCCACTACTGATGGCCGGCGACGGGGGAGTCATCTGGTGAGCGGCGATGCAGAGTCGTCTGACGACCGGCCGGTGCAGAGTCATCCTGAGCCCTGGCTGTCGCCCAGGGTAAACTCCGCGAAGGAGCCATGGCCCAACGCATGACGCCCGACAAGAAGCCCGAGTCGACGCCCGAATCCACGATGGACCGCCGGAAATTTCTGACCGTGGTCGGCGCCACGAGTGGCGGCGCGCTCGCGCTCTCCGGCTGCTCCACCAGCCGGGTCGAGAAGCTGGTGCCGTACCTCGTGCAGTCGGAGGATCAGATCCCCGGCGTGGCCACCTGGTACGCCAGCACCTGCACCGAGTGCGATGCCGGCTGCGGCCTGCACGTGCGCACGCGCGAGGGCCGCGCCGTCAAGCTCGAGGGCAATCCCGAGCATCCCGTCAATCAGGGCAAGCTCTGCTCCCGCGGCCAGGCATCGCTGCAGGGGCTGTACAATCCGGGCCGCATCAAGGCCCCGATGCTGCGCGGCGCCGACGGCCGGTTCGGCGAGATCACCTGGGACGACGCGATCGCCCGGCTCGCGGGCAAGCTGACCGAGGCGGGCGGGAAGGTGGCGGTGCTGAGCGGGGCGGGGCGGGGGACCTTCTCGGAGCTCCTCGCCGAGTGGACGAAGGCGCTGGGCGGACGGCTGGTTCGCTGGAGCCCGCTCGACCACGAGCCGGTGCGCGCGGCCAATCGCCAGGTGTTCGGGCTCGACCAGCTGCCGGCGCACGACTTCGGCAGCGCCAAGTACATCCTGTCGTTCGGCGCCGACTTCCTCGACACGTGGCTCTCGCCCACCGAGAACCAGCGCGGCTTCGCCAACGCGCACGGCTTCGCCGACGGCGACGTCGCCAAGTTCGTCTACGCGGCGCCGCGCATGGATCTCACCGGTCTCAACGCCGACGAGTGGCTCGCGACGCGTCCCGGCACGGAGGCGGCCCTCGCGCTCGCCATGGCCAACGTCGTGGCCGGCCTCCGCGGGGCGGCGGCGCCGGTGGCCGCGGCCCTCGCCCGGTTCACGCCGGCGATGGCCGCGCAGGAGACCGGCATCCCGGCCGAGCGGATCGAGCGGATCGCGAAGGAGTTCGCGGCGGCGCAGCCGAGCCTGGCGGTGGCGGGCGGCATCGGCGCGCAGCACGCGGGCGCGGCCCAGCTCTGCGCCGCGGTCAACCTGCTGAACTACGTCGCCGGCAACATCGGACAGACGGTCCGGTTCGGCGCCGAGCTCGACGGCGGCGACGGCTACACCGCGCTCGCCCGCCTCGGCGCGGCGATCGACGGCGGCCAGGTCGCCGTGCTGCTGGTGCACGACGCCAACCCGGTCTACGCCCTGCCCAAAGCCGCAGGGTTCGCCGAGCGGCTCACGAAGGTGCCGTTCAAGGTCGCGACCGCGCTCTTCCTCGACGAGACCGCCGCGCGGTGCGACCTGCTGCTGCCGCAGCACCACGCGCTCGAGCGCTGGGACGATCTCGCGCCGCGGTCCGGGGTGCGGAGCCTCATGCAGCCGGTGATGGAGCCGGTGTTCAACACCCGCTCGGCCGGCGACATCCTGCTGCAGGTGTCCCGCAAAGCGGGCGGCGCGCTGGCCGGGTTCACCGCGCCGACCTGGGAGGCCCACCTTCGCGGCCGCTGGCAGGCACTCGCCGCCGAGCGGAAGGAAGCCGACGCGGAGGGCTTCTGGCGCGCGGCGCTCCAGCGCGGCGGCGTGTTCGACGAGCCGGCGGCCCCGGCGGCGGTGACGCTCGCCGCGACGGCCACCGACGTCGCCTACGCCAAGCCTGCGTTCGAGGGGAAGGGTGAGTTCGTCTTCCTCACCTACCCGCACGCGAACCTGTACGACGGCCGGGGCACCAACAAGCCGTGGCTGCTCGAGAACGCCGACCCCGTCACCAAGATCACCTGGCACTCGTGGGTGGAGGTGAGCCCCGAGACCGCGAAGACGCTCGACATCCGGAACGGGGAGATCCTCCGGCTCACGAGCGCCGCCGGGGCGGTCGAGGCGCCGGCCTACATCTATCCGGGCCTCCACCCGGACGTGGTCGCGATGCCCCTCGGCTTCGGCCACACCGAGTACGGGGCCTTCGCTCAGGGCCGGGGCGTCAACGCGCTCGACCTGCTCGGTGCCCCGGCCGGCGACTTCATGACCTATCTCTCCACCCGGGTCACGCTCGCGAAGACCGACGGATTCCGCAAGTTGGCTACCGTCGAGGGCGTGCCGCGCCAGCTCGGGCGAGGCATCGCCGAGGCGATGCCGCTCGCGGCGGCGAAGCGGGGCCTCACGGTCAAGGAAGCGTACCTCGAGGAGGGGCACGCCGAGCACGAGGTCAACCCCGAGCGCGAGGTCGCACCGCTCAAGGGCTGGAGCGAGCAGCAGTTCCAGATGACCCGCCACGGCGACTACACGCGCGACCTCCCCCAGTGGGGCATGGCGATCGACCTGGCGCGCTGCACCGGCTGCCAGGCCTGCGTGACGGCCTGCTACGCAGAGAACAACATCCCGACCGTGGGCGAGCAGGAGATTCTCAAGGGCCGGGAGATGACCTGGCTTCGGATCGAGCGCTACTGGGAGGGCGGCGAGGAGCCGGGCGAGCCGGTGTCGGCACGCTTCGTCCCGATGCTGTGCCAGCACTGTGCCAACGCGCCGTGCGAGCCGGTCTGCCCGGTGTATGCCGCGTATCACACGGCCGACGGTCTCAACGGCCAGGTCTACAACCGCTGCGTGGGTACGCGCTACTGCGCCAACAACTGCCCGTACAAGGTGCGGTACTTCAACTGGTACAAGTACAACGACATGGCCTGGCCGGAGCCGCTCCAGCTCCAGCTCAACCCCGACGTGACCGTGCGGGCCCGCGGCGTGATGGAGAAGTGCACCTTCTGCATTCAACGGATCCGCGGCGCGCAGAACCAGGCGCGGCTCGAGGACCGGCCAATCCGGGACGGGGAGTTCACGACGGCGTGCGCCCAGGCCTGCCCGTCCGACGCGATCGCCTTCGGCAACGTCAGGGACTCCGAGAGCCGCGTGGCCGCCATCAAGCAGGACCACCGTGGCTACCACGTGCTCGAGGAGATCAACGTCCGCCCGGCGATCACCTACCTCGCCAAGGTCCTGCATTCGGTGGAGGCCTAACCGATGGCTGTCGTCGCACCGCCGAGTCGCGCGACCCGTCCTGAGCTCGTGATCAATCAGACCCACGCGGACGTCACCCGCGACGTGGTCGCGACGCTGGAGCCGGCGAGCCGCGGGTACCTGCTGCTCCTGGCCCTGGCCGTCGCGATGTTCCTCGGCGGGCTCACGACGTTTCTGATCCTGGTCAAGGACGGGCTGGGCCACGCCGGTTATACCCCGCCGATATTCTGGAGCGTCTACATCACGACGTTCGTGTTCTGGATCGGCATCGGGCACGCGGGCACGCTGATCTCCGCGATCCTGTTCCTGTTCCGGAGTCCCTGGCGCACGGCGGTCTACCGCTCGACCGAGGCGATGACGGTGTTCGCGGTCATGACGGCGGCGCTGTTCCCGATCATCCACATCGGGCGGCAGTGGATCTTCTACTGGCTGCTGCCGTACCCGAACCAGCGCTGGCTCTGGCCCAACTTCAAGTCGCCGCTGATCTGGGACGTCTTTGCGATCTCGACCTACTTCACGGTGAGCTCGACGTTCCTCGTCTTCGGCCTCATCCCCGACGTCGCCGCCGTCCGCGACAAGGTCACCGGCTGGCGCAAGCAGGTCTACACACTGGCTTCGGTGGGCTGGCAGGGGACCGACAACCAGTGGCGTCACTACTCACGCGCGTACCTCTACCTGGCCGCGCTGGCCACCCCGCTGGTGCTCTCGGTGCACTCGGTGGTGAGCTGGGACTTCGCGGCGTCGATCGTCCCCGGCTGGCACGGCACGATCTTCGCCCCCTACTTCGTGGCCGGCGCCATCTACTCGGGTCTCGGCATGGTGATGACCCTGCTCATCCCGCTCCGTCGGACGCTCAGGATCGAGCACATGATCACCGACTATCACTTCGACAACCTGGCCAAGCTCACCTTGCTGACCGGATCCATCCTGTTCTACGCCTACGGGATGGAGTACTTCGTCGGGTGGTACAGCGGCAGCACCTTCGAGCAGACCACCTTCTACCGCCGGGCGTTCGGGTCGATGTGGTGGGCCGGCTGGACGATGATCATCTGCAACGCCTTCGTGTCGCAGCTGCTCTGGTTCCGAAAGATCCGCACCAACCTGACGGCGCTGTTCGTCATCTCGATCTTCATCAACCTCGGGATGTGGTTCGAGCGCTTCGTAATCATCGTCAGCTCGCTCAGCAACGACTACATCCCGTGGGCCTGGTCCAATGCGAACATCACCTGGGCCGATTGGGGGATCCTGCTCGGTTCGTTCGGCTGGTTCTCGATGTGGTTCCTGCTGTTCGCCAAGAGCTTCCCGATCGTGGCGATCCAGGAGATCAAGGAGATGATCCCCATGCCGCGGAAGCGGGCGGGAGGGCATCACTGATGGGCATGGGCAAGCGGGCCCGGCGCGCGCCGGGCGTTCTCGCCTCCTTCGTCCACGTGGATGCCGCGGTCGACGCCATCCGGGCGCTCCGCGCGCGAGGGCACCGGAACCTGGTGGTCTACTCCGCGGCGCCCAACCACGAGATCGAGGAGGCGCTCGACCAGTCGGTGAGTCCGGTCCGCCTGTTCACGCTGATCGGCGGCCTCACTGGGTGCGCTGCCGGGTTCGGCATGACGATCTGGATGTCGCTCGACTGGCCCCTGCTCGTGGGTGGGAAGACGATCGCCTCGATTCCGCCGTACGTGGTGATCGCGTTCGAGCTCACCATCCTGCTCGGCGCGCTCAGCACGGTCACGGCTGTGGCGCTCTTCAGCGTGCTCATGGGGAAGCGCGGCATCGCGTACGATCCGGCTTACAGCGACGACCAGATCGGCGTCTTCGTGCCTGCGGGCTCCGACCAGGCGGGGACGGTCGAGCAGCTGCTGCGCTCGGCCGGGGCGGTGGAGGTGCGACGTGAAGCGGCCTGACCGAATGTCGTCGCTGGCGCGCCGCGCAGGGTCGATCGCGCTCCTCACCGTCCTCCTGGGCGGATGCGACGTCTGGTACGACCGGGTGCCCTCGCCGGACGATCTCTGGCACGTGATCCCCTGGTTCGACCACATGATCACCGCCAAGTACGTGCGCCCGTACCAGAGCGCGGCGGTCCCGCGCTACACCCCGCCCGGCACCGTCCCGATCACCGGCGGCGAGGCCGACTGGTCGGCCGAGTGGACCACGGGCAAGACCACGACCGCGGACGCGCTCAAGAACCCGTACGCGGCCGACGCGGGCGAAAACCAGGGCGCCGCCGCGCCCGGACCCGACGTGTCCGTCATTCCGCGCGACATCGACGCGGCGGGCGACACGCTCTTCCAGACCTACTGCGCCGTCTGCCATGGATCGGCGGGGGACGCGAAGGGACCGGTCTCCTCGCGGATCGGCGCGCCGTCCCTCCTCACCGGGCGCGCACGCGGGTACTCGGATGGCTACCTCTACAGCATCATCCGCTACGGCCGCGGCGTCATGCCGCGCTATGGCGACAAGGTCTACCTGCCCAGCGACCGCTGGGCGATCGTGAACCACCTCCGGAAGCTCCAGGGCCAGGCGCCGGTCGGACCCGAGCCGGCGGGCACCGCGGTCGGGATCCCGCCGGGGCCGAGCGCAACCGGATCGACCGGGGAGAGACCCCGATGACCACTACGCTCCACGAGCGCCTCGTCCAGCGCGCGGTCGCCGGCAAGTACGATCTCTTCCTGGGGGTGGGCGGCGGCTGCACCATCCTCGGGCTGATCCTTTTCATTGGAGCGCTCGGGGCTGGGCAGGCCGACCGGGCCTGGCAACTGTTCCACGTGAACTGGCTGTACTTCACGGGGCTGGCCGCCGGCAGTGTGGCCTTCGTGGCCGTGCAGAAGGTCACCAACGCCAAGTGGTCGGGCATGATCATCCGGTTCGCCTCGGCCTCGGCGGCGTTCCTGCCGGTCTCGCTGGTGGCGCTGCTGCTGATCTTCACCGCCGGCTACCCGGCGATCTACGGCCCCATGGTGACCGCCGCCCACGAGCTCCAGCACGGCAAGGCCGTCTGGCTCTCGCACGGGTTCATGTTCGCCCGGCTGGTCATCGGTCTTGGCCTGCTCACCGTTATCGGCTGGAAGCTCATTCGGGCCGACCTGGTGCCCGACCTGCTCGCGGTGCGGGGAGCCGCGCCGGCCAACCGGCGCGCGCTCTACGACCGGTGGACCCAGGGCTATGACGGTAGCGCCGAGAGCGAGTTCGCGGTGCAGGAGCGCATCAGCCGACTCGCGCCGGGGTACGTGGTGACGTATGCGGTGGTGCTCACCCTGGTGGCCTTCGACGGCATCATGGCGCTACAGCCACACTGGTTCTCGAACCTGCTTGGCGGGTTCTACTTCATGGGATCGTTCCTTGGCGCGCACATGCTCCTGGCGCTGATGATGATCTACGGCAGCTCGCACCTGGGCGTCACCGACCTGGTCTCCCCCAAGCAGCGCCACGATCTGGGCAAGCTCTGCTTCGGCTTCACGGTGTTCTGGACCTACCTGATGTGGGCCCAGTTCCTGGTGATCTGGTACGGCAACCTCCCCGAGGAGACCGGGTTCGTGTTCGCGCGGCTGTGGGGTCCCTGGCTGCCGGTGGGCAAAGCGGTGTTCATCGGGATGTTCCTGGTACCGTTCTTCGGGCTGCTCGGCGTTGCCCCCAAGAAGACGCGCGCCACGTTCGGCTTCTTCGCGGTCGTGAGCCTGACCGCGCTCTGGCTGGAGCGGTACCTGCTCGTGATGCCGTCCGTGACGGCGCTTCCCGGGCCGCGGTTCCAGCTGCCCGAGGCAGGCCCGACGCTCCTCTTCCTGGGCCTGTACCTGCTGGCCTACGCGCTGTTCGCCCGCACCTTCCCGATGATCTCGCCGCGCCTGGCCGAGATCACCCTGGAGCGCGAGCGCGGCCACACCAGCGCGCACATCGCGGCCGAGTTCGATCACGAGGAGAGTCCGAAGGATTACGTGTCGCCGGAGTCGATCGAGCGGCGGGAGCGGCCTCGAGGATAGTGGGGGTGGGATCCTTCGTCACCCTGAGCAACGCGAAGGGGGCATGCCTCGAGGCATGCCCCCTTCGCTTCGCTCAGGGTGACGATTGCCGACCGTGGCCCCGCCTATTTGCTGCGCATCTCCGCGTTCAGCCGGCGGATCATCGCGCGCAGGCTGTCGGAAGGCAGGTTGCCGGTGATGGCGAGCATCCGGTCGCCCACCTGGATCGCCATCGCGTGATCGGCGTCGTGTCCGAGCCCGGCGGAGTCGCCCGAGAGGAAGACGGTGTCGACGTCGGCCATGGCGCGCCGGGAGAGCATCTGGGAGACGTCGCTGACCGGCCCCTCGATCGTGCGGATCACCTGGCCGGACGAGAGCTGCTGGGCCACGACCATCACGGGGCGCGAGTCCCGCTCGCCGTTCTGGATCTGCACCTGCATCACGGGAAGCCCGTCGATGTGCGGCACCCGCTCGCCGGCCTCGGCCTTCGCGCCATCCCACGACATGGTCCGCCACATTCCGTTGAGCTCGAGGCCGCGGCGGTCGGGCGGATCCAGCTGCGTCAGCTCGAGCGCGGGCTTCGGATCGAGTACCGACAGCGCGGCCGCGGTACGCGAGGCGGCGGCGGCGGAGTCCGCCTGCGCGGCGGCAACCGCACTCCTGGCGGCCGGCCGAGTGCCCGCCGGACGGCTGGTGCGCTGACGAGTGAGGACGGCCGGCGATGCACTCTCGGCGGATCCGGTGGGCCGCGTGGCGGTGAGCCGGGCGGGCGGCGCGACCGAGGTCGATGCGACCGTGCGCTCCGCGGTGGTG
The DNA here is from genome assembly GCA_963804125.1 of uncultured Gemmatimonadales bacterium. GTDB lineage: Bacteria > Gemmatimonadota > Gemmatimonadetes > Gemmatimonadales > GWC2-71-9 > CAVVWJ01. The sequence goes on along the minus strand of CAWDPF010000007.1, from coordinate 138,762 downwards.
GACTCACGGGCGACTACCGGGGTGGTTGGCCGACCCGTGTCGGGCGAGCGCAGGACCGAGCCGGCGGTCCACCCGAGGCCGACCGCGGCGACCAGGCTGGCGGCCCACGCGACGATACTCAGGCGCCGGCGGCGCTGAGACGCCGCTTCGGCCGCGCGCCGGCGCAGCAGCTCGAAGGGAGGAGGCACGTTGCGCGGGGGCGCGAGCCGGGAGAGCAGCGCCGTGGTCCGATCCCGGAGCGCGGCAATGCCGTCGCGCATGGCCTGGCAGGACGGGCAGTCGGCGAGATGACTCTCGATCTCGACGCACTGCGTCCGGCTCAGCCCCTGGTCGAGGTAGGCGTGAAGCTCGTCCTCAGGAATGTGCCGCATCGGTCCCCGTTCTGATCTGCTGCCGGTCGTGCGCGTCCACCAGACGGCGGCGCGCCCGGGCCAGCGTCGTTCCCACCGCACCGACGGCCAGGCCCGTCTGGGCGGCGATCTCCGGATAGCTCAGCCCCGCGTCCCACAGCAGCAGGATCTCCCGATCCCGCGGCGTGAGCGTATTGAGCGCTTCCTGCACCGAGGCCACTTGCTCATCGTGCTCGACGGTCTCGTCCGCGGCGGGCGTCATTGTCGGCTGCGCGATCGGATCGCCTTTGAGCAGCGTCAGGTGACGCTTTCGCCGCATGGCGGCGCGCGCCTCATCCCGCGCCAGGTTCGCCGCGACGGCAAAGACCCACGCCCGCGGCTTCTCCGGCCGGTGGGACAGAGCGCGGACGAACACCTCCTGTGCCAGGTCCTCCGCACGCTCCGCGTCCCACACCTTTCGGTAGAGGAAGCGCACGACGGCAGTATAGGTGCTCTGGTAGAGGTGCTCGAGGTCGTCGGTCACCGAACCTCCGTGGGTGCCCAGGGGGGATCCTGCTTCCGCGGGATCCCGGGAAGGCCGAGTCGTCCTGAAGGACGGCCAACCTCCCATTCCTTGCACAGTTGCGCAGTCAGGAACGTACGGCCGCCCGCCGCCGGCGCGGCGCGAAGACGCAGCCCGGGTGGAGTCCCCGATTCTTGGGCGGCCACTCGAAGCAGAGGTCCGGCTTGGCGGTCCGGCCATCGGCGCGGTGGCGGCCGTGCAGGGTGCAGGCAACGCCGTCGGCGCCCAGGTAGCCGCACGCGGAGATCATCTCCACTTCCAGCGAATAGTCGCCGGCCCGCTCGATCTTGCAGAGATACGGCGAACGGCGGGAACGCACAAGCGATTCGAGTCGGCGCTGCGCCTTCGTGCACATGATCTCGACCTGGAGGTCCCGGCAGCAGGCGGCTTTGCGGGTGTTGTCGGCCGTGCGGCAAAGGGCGGTCGCGCAGGGATTCTCGCCGGCGGTGGCGTCGCCGAGCACCGGCAGGGTCCGGGCGGGCGGCCGGAGCTCCCGGACGGCATTCCGGCAGTCCTCTACGACCACGAAGCGATCGCCTCCAAGCTGCAGCGGCTGCGGCTCGCGTCGGGCCCCGCGGGGCGTTGTGCCCTCGAAGCCGTGGGCGCGACACAAGGCCCGGCCGCCGTCCTCGTGCAAGTATCGGCACCCCACGTGGAGCACGGCGTCCACGTACAGATCGCCCTCGCCTTCCCACAGCTCGAGAAAATCGATCCGCTCGGTGTGGCCGAGGAGCCACGTGGCCTCGTGGTCGAGGCTGGTAGGTCCTTCCTCGAGCTCACCGATGCGAAGGGTCACTCGGAGGCTCTTGCATTGGGCGCCAAGGCTTCGGCACGGCGGCACGTTCGGCGGCACGTTCGATTGCATGATGGCCATAAGCTAATCGGGAGTCTCGCGAGGTCCGGCTCCCATTTCCCTTCGGGAGGCATCACGGTATACTTGGGTTCTTGTGAAAGGGTTCACAAGGAGCGCGATTACCCTGTTTTCGGAGGCGAGAGCGGCGATGCGTGTGACTTCCATGCTGGCGGGGCTGGCCATCGTCCTGGCGGCCTGCGGCGGCGAGAAGAAGGCTGAAGATCAATCGACGACGGCGACCCCCGAGCAGCCCGCGGCCGCGCCCGCTGCTGCCCCTGCCGCCGGCGGCGGTGCCACTCACGACGTGAGCATGGTCCTCGAGGGCAGCAGCTACAAGTTCGATCCGGCCGAGCTCACCATCAAGGCCGGCGACGTGATCAACTTCCATAACAAGAGCGGCGGCCCGCACAATGTGTCGTTCTGGGCCGACAGCATCCCGAAGGGCGCAGCGGACGTGCTGAAGGGGAGCATGCCCGATCAGATGGCTCCGCTCGAGGGCCCGCTGCTCACCGAGCAGGATGCGGTCTATAAGGTCAGCTTCGCCGGCGCGCCGACGGGTGATTACAAGTTCTACTGCCTGCCGCACCTCGCGTTGGGCATGCACGGCAAGATCACGGTGCAGTAGGGCAAGGAGGCGCCGCTCGTCTTCTGAGCGCGGTCAAGGGGGCATGCCTCGAGGCATGCCCCCTTCGCGGGGTTTACCCTGGGCGAAGCCAGGGCTCAGGCTGACGACTCGACCGGCGTGAGCTTCCCTACGGCCAGGGCAATCACGACTCCCACCACCAGCCCCGACAGCGCGTCGACCCCGTAGTGCATCTGGCAGTACACCACCCCCACTCCGAGCAGGATCGTCGGCCCCAGCAGCAGGAGCCCCAACCGGCGGGAGCCGCTGGCGGCGGCAAGCGCGGCCGCCACGGTGGCCGCCACGTGCGAGCTCGGGAACGCCGCCCCGTAGGAGCTGCCCTCGGCGAGCGTGTCGTACACCAGCCGGGCCGCGGCGTTGTCGAGGAACCAGGGTGACGGCCGCGGGAACATGTAGTACGGGCCGGCGACGGGGAAGAAGATGAACGCGAGATAGCAGACGACGAACGTGGTCATCACCGCCAGCACGAAGCGCCGGGCCGCCGCGAGCTCGCCCCGGTAGAGGAAGTAGAACGCGGGGATCGATACGACGAAGTAGTAGGAGAAGTACGCCGCGTGCAGCACCGTCGACCAGAGCACGCTCGGCGCCGCCCGCCACCACTCGCGGCTCACCTGCGCCCCGAAGAGCGCCAGCTCCCAGCGCTGCACGAGTCCGTCGTGGACCCGGACCCCGCCCGTGTTCAGCACGTCGAGCTGCCCGTAGAGGCCCACCAGGAGCAGCAGGGGATAGATCTCGCGCAGGGTGCGCCCGACGGGCCCGAGCCCCGGACGCCCGATCAGCGCGATGAGCACCGCGGTCAGCCCGTTCGCCGCCACCACCCACCAGCAGGCCGGCCGCGCGCCCGCCCGATGAATGGCTACCGCCGATACGACGGCCAGATATCCCAGCAGCACGACGTCCACCGGCAGGAGCCGGGGTTGCCGAGGCGGCATGCGCATCGGAACGCTCGGCTGGACGGCTACAGCCATCCGGCGGCCCGGTACCACGCGTAGGTCTCCGCCAGGCCGGTCTCGAGATTCCGGGTGGCGCGCCAGCCCGTGTCGCGCGCCAGAGCCTCGGGGTCGGCGGTCCAGGCCGGCTGGAAGAACTCGTTGGCCTTGTCGGCCGTGAGGATGGTAGTCTGCCCCACGAGCCGCGCGGCTGCCTCCGTCACCCGCAGCACCCCGCGGCCGATCGTGGCGGGGACCCGGATGACGGCCAGCCGCCTGCCCATCGCGCGCCCGACCGCGAGCGCCATCTCCGCCCCGGTGAACACCTCGGGATGGCAGGCGTAGTACGTGTGGCCCACGGCCGCGGCGGTCGTGCCGGCGGCCACGAGCGCATCGGCGAGATCGGCGCCGTGCACCGCCGAGAGCTCTTGGGTGCCGTCGCCGAGCACCGGCGCCAGTCCGAGCCGGGCCAGCCGGAACACCTTGAGCACCTCCTGGTCGCGCGGCCCGTAGACCATCGGAGGCCGGACGATCGTCCAGGCCAACCGGCTTCCGGTCACCACGCCTTCCGCGGCGAGCTTGCTCCGGCCGTACTGCGTGACGGGGTGGGGCGGCTCGTCACCGCGAAGGGGACGGCCCTTGACCGTCGGGCCGGCGGCGGCCATCGACGAGACGAAGACCAGACGGCCCACCCCCGCTCGCTCGGCCGCCTCGGTGACGTTGCGCGTCCCGTCGCGGTTGGCTACGAGAAAGTCGGCCTCGCTGCGTGCGGCCACCACGCCGGCGACGTGGTACACCACGTCCTGACCCTCGACGGCCCGCTGCAGCGCGGCGCGGTCGTGGAGATCGCCGGGTACCACGCGCACGCCCAGCGGCGCGAGTGCCGCGGCCTTGCTCGCCGAGCGCGCCAGCGCGGTCACGTCGTCGCCCCGGCGGCGCAGGGCTTCGGTGAGGTGGCTGCCGACGAACCCCGTGGCGCCGGTGACCAGCGCCCTCATATCGGACGGTCGTAGAGTCGGTAGGTCTTGTACACCTTGAAGGTCATCTTCTCGAGCCCGGCGTTCATGGCCGGATTGTCCTCCAGGATCCACCCCGCCTCGCCCCAGTAGATCCCGCGCTCGCCGGACTTGGTCCAGATCCAGTGGTACAGCATCGCGTCGACGCCCTTGCCGCGATACTCCGGCAACACCCCGAGGAGCAGGATGCGGGCGCGGCGGATCTTCCGGGTCTTGAGCGCCCAGAGCAGCTTGAGGATCATCGGGAACATGCGCCCCGAGCGATTCCGCCGGAAAACGACGTTGAGATCCGGGAGGGTGATGCCGAACCCGATGACTTTCCCGTCCTTCTCCGCGATCGGCACCAGGTCCGGGATCACGACCGGCTTGAACTGCTCGGCCAGGTGATCGATCTCGTGCTCCGTCATGGGCACGAAGCCCCAGTTCTTCTCCCACGCCGCGTTGTAGAGCTCCTTGATCCGCTCGACCTCGCCTTCGAAGTTCTTCATGTCGAGCGGCCGGATCGTGATGCCCATGCGCTGGCGGATGAGCTCGGTGCCGCGCGCCAGGCGCTCCGGGACGGGGACATAGCGATCCTCCCGCCCGCCCTCGTAGACCCAGAGGTCCTTGGCCTTCGCGAAGCCCGCACGTTCGAGCAGGGTGACGTAGTATCGCGGATTGTGCGGCATCATCAGCGCGGGCGGCGTGTCGAAGCCGTCGACCAGGAGCCCGCACTCGTCGTTCACGGAGAAGGAGGCGGGACCTCGCAGGATGTCGTGGCCCTTGGCGCGGCACCAGCCGGCGGCCGCCTCGAGGAGCCGGTCGGCCACGGCCTGGTCATCGACAGTCTCGAAGAAGCCGAAGAAGCCGACCCGGTCGCCGTGGGTCTCGTTGTGGAGGCGATTGCTGATGGCGGCGATGCGGCCGACAACCTCTCCGTCGCGTTCGGCCAGGAAGTACTCGGCCTCGGCGTGCTCGAAGAAGGGGTTCTTCTCGCGCGAGAGGAGCAACTCCACGTCCCGACGCAACGGCGGGACCCAGAGAGGGTCCCGCGCGTGGAGCCGGTAAGGCAGGTCGACGAAGCGCTTGAGATCTCGTCGGTCGCGCGCCGCGCGGACGCGCAGCCCCTCGGTCAGATGACCCCCAGGTCCCGCCCGATCCGCCCGAACTGCTCGAGCGAGAAGTCGATCTGTTCGAAGGTATGCGTCGCCATGACGCTGGTGCGAAGGCGGCACTGGGACGGCTGCACCGCGGGCGGCGCGACCGGATTGGTGAAGACACCGGCGTCGAACAGGCGGCGCCACATCAGGAACGTCTTCTCCAGGGGGCCGATCAGCACCGGCACGATCGGCGTCTCCGTCGGGCCGATCTCGAAGCCCATGCTTCGGAAGCCGGCCTGCAGGCGGCGGGTGTTGGCCCAGAGGCGGTCGCGCCGCTCGGGCTCGTCCTGCAATACCTGCAGCGCGGTCAGCACGCCCGCGGTGTTGGCCGGCGGGAGCGATGCCGTAAAGATCAGCGGCCGGCTGTGATGCTTGAGATAGTGGACCACGCTCTCGCTGGCGGCGACGAAGCCGCCGATCGAGGCCAATGACTTCGAGAAGGTGCCCGCGATGATGTCGACGTCGTCGGTCATGCCGAAGTGGGCGGCGGTGCCGTCGCCGTTCGGTCCGAGCACGCCGAGGGCGTGCGCGTCGTCGAGCGCCAGCGCCGAGCCGTACTTGCGGGCCACCCGCACAAGCGCGGGCACGTCCGCGATGTTGCCTTCCATCGAGTACACGCCGTCCACCACGATCATCGAGCCCTTGCCCGAGCCGTTCCGCTCCATGCGGCGCTCGAGGTTGGCCAGGTCGCCGTGGTTGAAGCGCTCGGTCTCGCCGTAGGACATCTTGGCGCCGTCGACGATCGACGCGTGGTCGAGCTTGTCCAGATAGACCACTTCGCCGCGGCCCACGAGCCCCGAGATGAGGCCGAGGTTGGCGGAGTAGCCGGTGGAGAAGACCAGGCAGGCTTCCTTGCCCAGGAATTCGGCAAGGGCGTGCTCGAGCTGCTCGTGGAGATCCAGCGTCCCATTCAGGAACCGGCTGCCCGTGCAGCCCGAGCCGTACCGGCTGAGGGCCCGGCTGGCGGACTCGAGCACCTTGGGATGGTGGGTCAGGCCGAGGTAATTGTTGGACCCCAGCATGATCCGCTTCTGGCCGTCGATGACGACGACGGTGTCCTCCGATTCGGAAATCGGATTGAAGTATGGATAGAGGCCAATGGCCTGCAACTCACGCGCTTTGGTGAATTCGCGGCACTTGTCGAAGAGCGCGACCTGTTGAAGCTCTTGAGTATCCACGGCGCCTCGGCCAGAAGTGGAGGTGAGGAGAAGGCCTCACATCGCTTTGCGACAGAATGGCTTAAAGTAGTCAACGCCCGGGGGTGACACAAGTTGCAGACGAGGGGGATGCCGGCCCCCGCTTCCGGAATCGGCGTCGGGGCCGCAAGCCCCGGGCCTCCGGCCGGAACCGCCCGGAATTGCTTGACTTGGCCCCAGAAAGCGCCGAGCTTTGAGGCCTATGTCCCAGCCCCCAGAGCTGTCGAACCGTCGCTCGTTTCTCCGGACCTGCGCCCTTGCCGGCATGGGCCTGCTGGGGGTAACTGAGCTGCTGCAAGGCCAGGTTTCGGCCGCCGGGGTCCTCGGATCGACCGGCCCGGATCCCGAGGTGCCGAACGAACAGGTGGCCAGAATCCTGAAGGACCTGTTCGGCGACCGGCCTATCGGCAGGGGCCACATCTCGCTCGACATGCCGGCCGTGGCCGAGGATGGGCGCATCGTGCCGGTCATCATCGAGAGTGACCTGCCGATGACCCCCGATCACTACGTCAAGGCAGTGCACCTGATCGTCGACCACAATCCCGATCCCCATCTTGCGGCCTATCACCTCACGCCAGCGCTGGGCTCGGTGGCGCTCCAGACCCGGATCAAGATGAAGCGCACCACCTGGGTGCGGGCGATTCTCGAGACCTCGAAGGGCGAGGTGTGGGCGGCCTACGCGCACGTCAACGTCTCGCTCAACGGGTGCGGCTGATGACCATCGGTGACGCCCGCATCCGCATTCCCGACCGGATCGCCCGGGGCGACCTGATCATCGTGAACGCGATCGTGGTCCACCCGATGGACACGGGATTCTTCCGCACCGCGGAAGGCCAGCCGATCCCGGCGTTCTTCATCAAGGACGTCGTGGTGACGTATGGCGACGAGCCGGTAGCCCGGTTCGAGTGGACCTCCGGTGTGAGCAAGGACCCGATCGTGAGCTTCACTCTGAAGGCGGACAAGGAGGCGCCGCTCACGATGGTCTGGACCGACTCCAAGGGCGGGGTCTACCGGCAGTCCGTCGCCATCGCGTTCGCCGCCGCGTAGCATTCTGGTTCCGCGGCCCGGCGGGCACGCGCGTCCCCAGCCCGTCTCCCGTGATCCCTCTTGCCACGCTGATCGTCACGATGTCCGCCCTCGCGGCCCCGGCTCCGGCCCGCGATTCGGCGCCGCCATTCGTCGCGCGGCGGATCGCCGACGGGGTCTACGTCGTGCCGGGGGACACCGGTCGTGGCTCGGAAGGCCGCCCGAACGCGGGCTTCATCGTCACTCGCGAGGGGGTGGTCGTGGTGGACGCGCTCGCGAGCCCGCGCCAGGGCGAGGCGCTCCTCCGGACGATCCGTTCGGTGACGCGGCAGCCGGTCACCTGGCTCGTGCTCACGCACCATCATCCCGACCACCATTTCGGCGCCATCGTGTTCCGGCGCGCGGGAGCCAAGGTCATCGCGCACCCCGACACGCGCGTGCTCGCGAGCGAGGGCGGCCCCGACGCGCTGGTAGCGGACTGGGTGCGGGTCGTGGGAGTCGACGCCATGCGCGGGTTCGAGTTCGCGAACGTGCCCGACCGGCCGGTCACGTCGGCCGACACGCTCCGGATGGGCGGGCGGACGATCGTGATCACCCATCCCGGCGCCGGGCACTCCGCGGGCGATCTCATGGTGTGGCTGCCGAAGGAACGGGTGCTGTTCGCGGGCGACATCCTCATCGAGGACGGTGTGACGATGGTGGTGGACGGGAGCGCGCGGGCGCTCCTTCGAAGCCTGGCGCGCATCGACAGCCTCCGCCCCCGAGTGGCCGTGCCCGGCCACGGGGCGCTCCCGAAACGCCCCGAGCTGCTGGTCGCGCGCACGCGCCGCTACATCGCCGGCCTCGAGGCCGACATGCGGGCGGCCGTGCAGAAGGGTGTGCCCATGCAGCGAGCGCTCGCCTCGCTGCCACCGCCGGACGAGAATCGACCGGTCTCGCTCAACTCGCGCCGGCGGCGCAACGCCGCGCGCGTGTACGTGGAGGAGGAGCGCGCCTGGATGGGGCTAGAGGACTCGTTGCCATGAGGCGACTCGGTCGGTGGCTGCCTGTGAGGCTCCCGCTGGTAGCGCTGGCTCTCGCGGCGGCGGCGTGCGCGGGGCACGCCACTCCAGGCACGGAGGCTCCCCGGCGGGTCGGCGCCGCTGCCGCGGAGGCTGGGGGAGCGTCGCTGCCGGCGCTGGTCTCGACCGATGAGCTGGCGCGCTGGCAGGCGGTGGGCCCGGTCGTGGTGATCGACGTGCGGACGGACGTCTTTGCCTATCTCAAGGGGCATTTGCCCGGCGCGGAGTACCTCAACACCGAGACGCTTCGCGCGAGCGAGGGCGGCATTCCGACCCGGCTGCTCTCGGCGGGCGCCTACCGGGAGCTGTTCTCCCGGCTCGGTATCGATTCCGGCGCGCCCGGTGGTCGTTTACAGCGCGGGCGAGTCGCGGAACATCGACGCTACCTTCCTGGCCTGGCTGCTGGCCGGCGCCGGACAGCCGCGGGTGTTCATTCTGGACGGCGGGTTCTTCAAGTGGCAGCTCGAGCAGCGCCCGGTGGTGCAGCGGTATCCGCGCATTCCTGTGACGCACTTTCCCGAGCGGGCCTTCCGGCCCGAGGCCGCGTCGCTCGAGGAGGTACAGGCCGCGGTTCGCGCAGGCGCGGTGCTGGTGGACGCGCGTCCTCCCGACCAATACGAGGGCACGGCGGGCGCGCAGATGCGCCACGGGCACATCCCGGGGGCGATCAGCCACTACTGGCAGGACGATCTCACGCAGGAGGGGTTTGGCCACGTGTGGAAGCCGGTGGCCGAGCTGCGGCGGGCCTACGAGGCTCAGGGGATCACGCCTGACAAAGACATCATCGCCTACTGCAACAGCGCCACCGAGGCGAGCCACGTCCACTTCACGCTGCGGTATCTGCTCGGGTATCCGCGGGTGCGGATCTACGTCGGGTCGTGGACCGAGTGGGCCGAGGACGAGCGGCTCCCGGTGGCGACAGGTCCGCGCCCCTAGCTCACCGCATCGCGATCCCGCTCCGCAGCTGCCCCGGCCGCCAGATCCGCCCGCCGCGCATCACCAGCTCCACCGAGTCCAGATGGTCGATGTCCTCCAGCGGATTCTTGCTGAGCAGGACGAGGTCGGCGTACCGGCCCGCCTCGATGGTGCCGACCTGGCGTCCCGCCTGGCCGCCGATGGCGCGCGCGGCATCGCGCGTGGCGGCCAGGAGCGCGGCGGTCGGGGTCAGGGCGATGGAATCCACCAGCAGCCGGAGCTCACCGAAGAGCGACGCCCGCTCGCCGACCGGCCCGTAGGCGACGTGGTCGCTGCCGGCGCTGATCCGCACGCCGCGCCGCACCGCCTCGCGCGCGATCTCCACCCCGAACTCCGCCGCGGCGCGCACGTACGCCTCCTGCACCGACGGCACGTGCCGCCGGCGGGCGTCGTAGGCCACGAGGCTGTGCCGCGTGGCATCGAGGGTCGGCTCGAACATCGTGCCGCGCGCGGCCATCGAGTCGAGGGTCGCGAGGATGCGAGGATCGTGTGCCGAGACCGAGGTGGCCACCCGGGCGGTGACCTCCTGCAGGTCGCCGTCGTTCACGAGGGTGTCTCGCTCCTCGGCCGTGAAGAGCTCACCGGCCAGGCCGGCGGCGTGGACCACGCCGTCCATGCCGGCTGCGCTTTCGTCGCCCACGCTGGCGGGCTGGAGCCAGGCGTGTCCCCAGACCGGCATGCCGGCCCGGTGCGCGGCAGCGGTCAGGAGGCGGACGGACACGCTGTCGAGCTGGGCGTAGAGCTTGAGCCCCATCGCGCCGGCCTGGCGGGCCGCCGCGACGACGGCCTCCGGATCCTCGCCGCGATTGTACTGGATGGGGCTCCAGCCCAGCGCCTGCATCGTCAGCGCGGGCGCCTGCCGGTAGACCACGCCGCGGTTCGGTCTGCACCGCCCGGAAGCCGTTGAAGAAGAAGCGGCGCCCGGCGACGAGCTGCATCGCATAGACACGGGGCGCGGCCTCGAAGCCGGACACGCGGGAGAGCAGCGCCACGGGGTTGTTCCCCATGTCCCGCACCGTGGTCACGCCCTGGGCGAGCAGGTCGCGGAGGTCCAGGCCGAGCGCTTCGCCGGCGCTTCCCCCCGTGAGGAAGAGCAGGTGCACGTGGCTGTCGATCAGGCCGGGGATGAGGTACTGGCCGCGGGCATCGATCACCCGGGCGCCATGGGGTATCTCGCACTCACCGGCCGCGCCGGCACAGAGGATCCGGTCTCCCCGGACCACGGTGACGGCGTTGGTGACCGGCGCGCGGCCGGTCCCGTCCCACAATGTGGCGCCGACGATGGCGGTCGAGGGGTTGACGGGGGGCGGGGGGACCAGCTTGGCCGGGGGCGCGCCACAGGCGGCGGCCACCAGGCCGACCAGCACAGGAAATGCGCGTAAGGCGAGACGCGTCATGGGCAGCCTGCTCCATCCTGCCTCGAGCAACCGGCGCCGACCGAGGCGCCGCGGACTGCCCGGTGAGGATACAACATGCGAACGGACCGGATGGTTTCGCAGTGATTCGGAAGGACTAGTACGGGCGTGACCCCGGCCACCAGCCGAGAATGCGGCAAACGTCATGCCGAGCACTACGCGGACGCCCCGTCCGTGGTTGCGGCGATCCCGTTGGCTCCCTAGTCTTACCTCCGTGCCCACCTCCCAGATCCATCGTCCACGGCGCCGGCGACGCACCGACGCCCTCCGCCGCCTCGTGCGCGAGCACCAGCTCGAGGCCGGGGACCTGATCCAGCCGCTCTTCGTGGTCCACGGCGCCAGGGTCGAGCGCGAGATCGCCTCGATGCCCGGGGTTTGCCACCTGTCGGTCGACGAGTCGCTCGACCGGGAGGTCGACCGGGTCCGCGCCCTCGGCATCTCCGCCGTTCTGCTGTTCGGCCTGCCCGCGGCCAAGGACGAGATCGGGTCGGAGAACTTCGCCGAGGACGGCATCGTGCAGCGGGCGCTCCGGCGCCTGCGCTCGCGGCACCCGGACCTGCTGCTCCTGACCGACGTCTGCTGCTGCGAGTACACCAGCCACGGCCACTGTGGCGTCCTCCGCGGGAACAGCGTCGACAACGACGCCACCCTCGACATCCTCGGCCGCGTGGCGCTCACGCACGCGGCGGCCGGCGCCGACATCGTGGCGCCGAGCGGCATGATGGACGGGATGGTGGCCGCGATCCGTGGCGCGCTCGACGGCGCGGGACACACCGACACCGGCATCCTGAGCTACGCCGTGAAGTATGCGAGCGCCTACTACGGCCCCTTCCGCGAGGCGGCCGAGAGCGCGCCGACCTTCGGCGACCGGCGCGAGTACCAGATGGACTTCGCGAACGTGCGGGAGGCGCTGCTCGAGGCGGCACTGGACGAGGCGGAGGGGGCCGACATGCTCATGGTGAAGCCGGCGCTCGCCTACCTCGACGTGGTCCGCGCGGTACGCGAGCAGACCTCGCTGCCGCTCGTGGCGTACAACGTGAGCGGGGAATACTCGATGGTGAAGGCCGCGGCCCGGCTCGGCTGGATCGACGAGCGGCGGGTGGTGCTCGAGTCGCTCACCGGCATGCGGCGCGCGGGGGCGGACGTCGATCATCTCGTACCACGCGAAGGACGTCGCCGGATGGCTCGCCGAGGAGGCCCGGGGATGACGGATCTGCGCGCCTCGGCGCAGGTGACGAAGGCGTCCGAGCGGCTGTTCGCCGCGGCGCAGCGGGTGCTGCCCGGCGGGGTCAACAGCCCGGTGCGCGCGTTCCGGAGCGTCGGCGGCATCCCCCGCTTCATCGCGCGGGGCGAGGGGGCGTGGCTCGAGGACGCCGACGGCAACCGCTACGTCGACCTGGTGCTGTCGTGGGGGCCCCTCATCCTGGGCCACGCGCACCCCGAGGTCCTCGCGGCGGTGGTGGAGACGGCGGGGCGGGGAACGACCTACGGCGCACCGACCGAGCTCGAGGTGCGTCTGGCCGAGCGCGTGGTGGCCACGTTCCCATCGATGGAGATGGTGCGCTTCGTGAGCAGCGGCACCGAGGCCGCGATGAGCGCCATACGGCTCGCGCGCGCGGCCACCGGCCGCCGGGCGATCGTCAAGTTCGACGGCTGCTACCACGGTCACGCCGATCCGTTCCTCGCCTCCGCCGGCTCGGGCGTCGCCACGCTGGGGCTGCCGGACTCGCCGGGCGTGACGGCGGCCACCGTCGCCGACACGCTGATCGCGCCGTTCAACGATCTCGCCGCCGTGGAGGCCCTGTTCGCGGCGCGGGGATCCGACATCGCGGCCGTGGTGGTGGAGCCGGTGGCGGGCAACATGGGGGTGGTGCCGCCGGTTCCAGGGTTCCTGGAGGGGCTCAGGGCCGTGACTCGTCGCGCCGGCGCGCTGCTCGTCTTCGACGAGGTCATGACGGGCTGGCGGGTGCACCCGGTGGGGGCGCAGGTGCTGTATGGCGTGCAGCCCGATCTCACCATCGTCGGCAAAGTGGTCGGCGGCGGACTCCCCGCGGCCGCCTACGGGGGGCCGCGGTCGCTGCTCGAGCAGATCGCCCCGACCGGACCCGTCTACCAGGCGGGGACGCTCTCGGGCAACCCGCTCGCGATGGCTGCCGGGCTCGCGACGCTCGACGTGCTCTCGCGCCCGGGGACCTGGGAGCGCGCCGAGCGCTGGGCGGCGCGCGCGGCCGCCGCGATCGAGTCGGCCGCGGCGGCGGCGGGCGTGCCGGTCACCGTTCAGCGCGTGGGCACCATGCTGACCCCGTTCTTCACCGACGCGCCAGTGCGGGACTACGCCGGCGCCAAGCGCACCGACAAGGCCGCGTACAGCGCGTTCTTCCACGCCATGCTCGAAGGGGGCGTCTACCTCCCGCCGTCCGCGTTCGAGGCCTCGTTCACGTCCGCCGTCCACGGCGACGTGGAGCTCGCCGCGTTCGAGGCCGCGCTGGGCTCCGCATGGGTGCGGTAGCGATCGTCGGCGGAGGCATCGCCGGGCTGACCGCGGCCTACCGTCTGAAGCAGCGCGGCGTGCGGGTCGTGGTGTACGAGGCGGGCGAGCGGGTGGGCGGCGCGATCTGGACCAGGCGATCGGACGGGTATCTCGCCGAGCTGGGGCCCAACTCGCTCTCGGCGCCTTCGCCGGCGGTGCGCGCCCTGATCGCGGAGCTGGGGCTGGAGCCGAGCCTCGTCGCCGCGTCGCCCGCCGCCAGGAAGCGCTACGTCGTCCGCAAGAACCGCCTGCTGCCGCTCCCGATGTCGCCCCAGGACTTCCTCACGACGCGGCTGCTCTCCAACGGGGCCAAGCTGGCGCGTGTTCGGCGAGCCGCTCGTCGACAGCGGCGACTCGCCGGTCGAGGAAAGCATCGCGACCTTCGTGCGACGCCGGTTCAACCAGGAAGTCGTGGATTACGTCGCGAACCCGTTCGTCGCCGGCATCTACGCCGGCGACCCCGAGCAGCTCTCGGTCCGCCACGCGCTGCCGAAGCTGTACGGGCTCGAGCGCACGCACGGCTCGATCATCAAGGCGTTCGGCGGCATGATGCGAGCGCGGAAGCGGGACGCCGACGCCGCGGCCACGGCGATGGCCGGCGGGATGGTCTCGTTCCGAGCCGGCCTGCAGGAGCTGCCCGACGCGCTCGCCCGCGAGCTCCACGCCGAGATCCGGCTCAAGGCCCCGGTCACCCAGCTTCGCTCGGGACCCAAGGGGCTGGACGGTCGGCGCCGCGTTCCAGCAGGCGGAGCTGTACGATGCGGTCGTGTACGCCGCCCCGGCCCACTGCATCGACGAGATCGACCTCGACTTTCCGGCCGGCGACCGCGTCGGGACGCTCGCCAGCATCGGCCACCCGCCGGTCGCGGTGCTGGTGCTCGGCTTCCGCCGCGAGGACGTGGCCCACCCACTCGACGGCTTCGGATTCCTGGTGCCGGAAGTCGAGCGGCGCCACGTGCTCGGCGTCCTCTTCTCATCCACGCTCTTTCCGGGCCGCGCGCCGGACGATCACGTGACGCTCACCGCGTTCGTGGGAGGTGTCCGGAATCCCGACCTGGCCCACGCGGACCAGCCGACGATCACCGCGCGGGTGATGGACGACCTGCGCGCGCTGCTCGGCGCCAAGGGCGAGCCCACGTTTCGCGCGTTCCATCTCTGGCCCAAGGCCATTCCGCAGTACGATCTCACCTACGGCCGGTTCAAGGACATCATGGACGAGGCCGAGCGGCGGAATCCCGGGCTCGCCCTCGCGGGATCCTACCGGGAGGGCGTGGCGCTCGGCGAGGCGATCGCCTCGGGCGAAGAAGCGGCGGCGCGGGTGGCGGCGCTGCCGGCCGCGGCAGACCGGCGGCCGATGAGCGCGCCGCTCCGCGTCGGCACCCGGGCGAGCGCGCTCGCACTCTGGCAGACGGAGCACGTACGCGCGCGGCTCCACGCCGCCGGGTACGAGACGGTGCGGGTCGAGGTTCGCACGACGGGCGACATGGTGCAGGACGTGCCGCTCTCGCGAATCGGCAGCCGCGCTCTCTTCACGCGGCAGATCGACGACGCGATGCTGGAGGGGCGGATCGATCTCGCGGTGCACTCCCTCAAGGACCTGCCCACCCGGCTGCCGGACGGGATCGCGCTGGTGGCTGTGGGCGAGCGCGAGGATCCGAGTGACGCGCTCGTGGGCCGCGGGCCGATGCAGTGGGGCGACCTGCCGCAGGGCGCGGTCGTCGCGACCAGCAGCCTCCGCCGGCGGGCACAGCTCCTTCACCTCCGGTCCGACCTCCAGGTCCGCGACATCCGTGGCAACGTGGATACCCGACTCGCCAAGCTCGACGCGAACGTGGAGTGGTCCGCCATTCTGCTCGCCACGGCGGGGCTCGTGCGCCTCGGCTTCGGCGACCGCATCGGCGAGCGGCTGCCGCCCGCGCTGATGCTGCCGGCGCCGGGCCAGGGCGCGCTGGCCGTCACCGCCCGCGCTGGAGACGCCCCTGCCGCCGCCGCCGCCGCGCGGGCGGTCCACCACACGGCGACGGCGCTCGCGGTGGCAGCGGAGCGGGCCTTCCTCCGCACGCTCGAAGGCGGATGCCAGGTGCCGGTCGCGGCGCATGCCGGACCGGATGGGCAGGGCCGGCTTCGCCTCCATGGGCGGGTCGTCTCGCTGGGTGGGGAGCGGGCCGTCGAGGGGATCGAGATCGGCTTGGCGGCCGACGAAGAACAGGCCGACGACCACGGGATTGCCCTCGCCGAGCGGCTGCTGGATGACGGCGCGGCGTCGATCCTCGCGGAGGTGCGCGCCGTGGCGGCGCCGGCCGTCCCCGAACCCTGATGCCGGGCACCGTTCTCCTCACCGCGTCTGCCGGAAGCTTTCCCGGCCTGGCCGAGGCCTTGCGGGCAATCCCTGTCGGGGTCGAGGAAGTCCCGCTGATGACGTTCGCCCCGCCGCTCGACTGGCGGCCGGTGGACGCGGCGGTGCGCGACCTCGGGCGCTACGCCGCGGTGGCATTCACCTCGCCCCGGTCGGCACACGCCTTCGCCGAGCGGGTGGCGGTGCTCGGCGGCGCGCCGGCCGCGACCGAGACCTGGGCGGCAGGCGCGGGCACGGCGCAGGCGCTGGGCGGCGCGCTTGGCGAGGTGCACCAGCCGGACGAGCGCGAGGTCGGCAAGCGGGGCGCCGCGGCGGCGCTCGCCTCCGCGCTGGCGGCGGCGCTGGTCACGGCCGGCCCGAGTGGTCCGGTGCTCTTTCCCTGCGGCGACATTCGCCGGGACGAGCTGCCGTCCCGGCTCCGTGATGACGGCATCGCGGTCGAGGAGGTCGTCTGCTACCGGTCGATGCTCGCGGGTGAATCAGAGACCCGGCGCGCCATCCAGCGGGTGCAGATCGTCGTGGTCGCGAGCCCGAGCGTGGCCGACCTGCTCGCCCGAGCCTGTCCGCCCGGCGTCCGGCCGGCGCTGCTCGCGGTGGGCCCGACGACCGCGGCGGCGGCCCGCTCCTCGGGATGGCCGCCCGCTGGCGTGGCCAAACGCCCGACCACCGAGGCGCTCGTGGCCGGGGTTCGCGCGCTCATGCTCAAATGAACGACCTCTTTCTCAGGGCCTGCCGGCGCGAACCGGTTGAGCGGCCCCCGGTCTGGATGATGCGACAGGCCGGCCGCTATCTCCCCGAGTATCGCGCCGTGCGGCAGCGCGCCGACTTCCTCACGATGGTGGGTACGCCGGAGCTGGCCGTCGAGGTCACGCTGCAGCCGGTAGATCGTCTCGGCGTCGACGCCGCGATCATCTTCAGCGACATCCTCGTCATCCCGCAGGCCATGGGCATGGGCCTGTCGGTGGACGAGGGGATCGGTCCACGCTTCCATCAGCCGCTTCGCGCGCCCGCCGATTTCGATCGCCTCCGCGACCCCGTACCCGAGCGCGATCTCGGTTACGTGCTCGACGCGCTGCGCCTCGCGCGCCGGGCGCTCGCGGGGCGGGTACCGCTCATCGGGTTCGCGGGCGCACCGTGGACGCTCATGAGCTACATGGTGGAGGGGGAGGGCTCGAAGGCGTTCACCCATGCGAAGCGGCTGCTGGTGCAGGAGCCCGCGCGGGCGCACGCGTTGCTCGCGCGGCTGGCGCAGGCGGTGGGCGCGTTCCTCGTGGCGCAGGTGCGGGCCGGCGCGCAGGCGGTGCAGTTGTTCGATTCCTGGGCGAGCGCGCTGGGCCCGCGCGATTTCCGCGAGTTCGCGCTGCCCTACCTGGCGGAAGCGGTGCGGATCGCGCGCGGGGCGGGTGTGCCGGTCATCGCCTTCGCGCCGGGCGCGGGGTGGGCGCTCGAGGAAATCGCCGCGGCTACGGGGGCGGACGTGATCGGCATCGACTGGCAGACCGACGCCGCCGACGCGCGCCGGCGGCTGGGCGACCGAGAGGTGGCCCTGCAGGGCAATCTGGATCCGTGCTGGCTCTATGCGCCGCCGGCCACCATCCGGACGCGCACGCACGAGATGCTGGCCGCGTTCGGCGGCCGGGGGCACATCGCGAATCTCGGGCATGGCATCAATCCCGACGTGCCGGTCGCGAGCGCCCAGGCGTTCGTCGACGCGGTCAAGGAGTGGCGCGCGCCGTGAGGCGGTCACGGTGAGCGGGCCCGCCGTTCGCGCCCGGGTGGCGGCGCTGATGGAACGTCTGCATGACGAGGCGACCGCGTTCTTCACCGGACTCGATCGCGGGGGACAATTCCGCGAGGACCGCTGGGACCGGCCGGGCGGGGGCGGCGGCGTCGCCCGCGTGCTGTCGGAGGGCACCACGTTCGAGAAGGCGGGCATCAACCGGTCGGCGGTCTCCGGCCTGCTGCCGCCCGGCGCGGCGCAGCGTCTGGGGGCGAGGGTGACCGGGACTGAGGAGCTGCAGTTCTACGCCACCGGCGTGAGCCTGGTGATCCATCCCAGGAGCCCGATGGTGCCGACGGTGCACCTCAACATCCGCTACTTCGACCTCACCAGCCCGTCCGGAGAGACGCTCGACGCCTGGCTCGGCGGCGGCACCGATCTCACGCCCACCTATCCGTTCCCCGAGGACGCGGTCCATTTCCACCGCGCGCTCAAGGCGATCTGCGACCGGCACCACCCTTCGTTCTATCCACGCTTCAAGAGCTGGTGCGATCACTATTTCGTGAACACGCACCGGGCCGACGAGCGACGCGGCATCGGCGGCGTGTTCTTCGATAACCTGCGCGACGGCGACAGCGGGCTCGCCCTCGACCGCCTCGTCTCGTTCCAGCAGGACGTCGGCGCCGCGTTGCCGGAGGCCTACGGTCCGATCGTCGAGCGACGGCGGGACCTGCCCTACGGCGAGCGTGAGCGGCGGCTGCAGCTCGCGCGGCGGGGACGGTATGTCGAGTTCAACCTGGTGCACGATCGGGGGACGCTGTTCGGGCTCCAGACCAACGCGCGGATCGAGAGCGTGCTGATGAGCCTGCCGCCACTGGCGGCGTGGGAGTACGCGCCGGTGTACGAGCCGGGGTCGTTCGAAGCGGAGCTGATGGGGATGCTGGAGCCGAGGGACTGGGACGGGGGTAGACCCAGCCTGGCGAGTCACCCTGAGCGAAGCGAAGGGGGCATGACGTCGGCGTCATGCCCCCTTCGCTTCGCTCAGGGTGACTCGGTCAGCGGAGGCGAGCCCGCGCCATGCCCCGGGATCGGCCGCTCACGATACGGATACCAGTACGCCTTCCGCTCCATCACGTAGTCCAGGTGCACGTGCTTCGGCTCGCGGAAGGCGTCGAGCCCCTCCTCGCCCAGCTCGCGTCCGATCCCGCTCCACCGCATTCCGCCGAACGGGCCCGCGTCGTTGTCGGTGAGCGGGTCGTTGATCCAGAAGGTGCCCGCCTTGATCTCCTGCATCGCACGCATCGCCGTCTGCGAGGTCATTGGTGTAGATCGATGCGCCGAGCCCGTAGTGGCTGTCGTTCGCCATGGCGATCGCCTCGTCCGCGTCCCGCGCCACGGTCAGCGAGAGCACCGGGCCGAAGATCTCCTCGGTGGTCGGGCAGCGACCCGTGCGGACGTCGGTGAGGATGGTCGGCTCCAGAAAGTGGCCCGCGGAGCCCATCCGGCTGAATCCGGCAGCCTCCGAGGAGCAGATGCGCGCCTTCCTTCACCGCCCGGGCGATCTGCGCGCTCCACCGTGTCGAGCGCCTCCTTCGAAATGAGCGGGCCGACGTCGACGCCGGGATCCATAGGGTCGCCGACGCGAAGCGTCCGGACGTAAGCCTCGAGCCGGCGCGTGAACTCGCGCGCGATCGGCTCGACCAGATAGATGCGCTTGGGCGAGGTGCACACCTGGCCCGCGTTGAGGAGGCGGGCCCAGGCGACGCCGGGTACGGCCACGTCGAGGTCGGCGTCCTCGAACACGATGAACGGATCGACGCTGCCGAGCTCGAGATTGACCTTCTTCAGGTCCTGGCCGGCCTGGGCCGCGATCCGGCGGCCCGCCGCTACCGAGCCGGTAAAGGCGATCAGGTCGACGCGCGGATGCCGAACGAGGGCCGCGCCGGTCTCGGGGCCGCCGGTCACCATGTTGACCACGCCGGGCGGCAGGCCGTCGAAGCAACGCGCCAGGCGCAGGCTCGAGAGCGGGTTCTGGTGCGGCGGCTTGCAGACCAGCGTGTTTCCGGCGGCGAGCGCCGGCGCCACCTTCCACGCCATCAGAAGCAGCGGGAAGTTGAACGGCACGATCGCCGCGACGACGCCGAACGGCTCCTTGATCGTGAAGTTGATCTGGTGCGCCGCCACCGGCGGGATCGAGGTGCCGTAGCTCCGCCGGCCCACCTCGGCGTAGTAGTCGAAGCACGCGGCCACCCACTCGATGCAGTCGACCGCCTCGATCAGCGGCTTCCCGGTCTCGCGCGCCATGAGGGTCGAGAGCTCGCGCTCATCGGCACGGATCTTCGCGGCCACCGCGCGCAGCAGGCCGGCCTTCTCGACGCCGGGCACCCGCCACCAGGCCGGCTGGGCGCGCGCCGCGGCCTCGACCGCGGCGGCCACGTCGTCCGGCCCGCAGTCAGGCGCCACGCCGAGGAGGTCGAGCGTGGCGGGATTCCGGATGTCGCGGGGGATACGGGCGCGGGCGGGGACCCAGGCGCCGTCGATCAGGACGGGGGCGACGTCGGGCATGCGGAGGTCCTCGGGAAAGTTGCCGGCGGCAGCTGTCGGTCGGGGCGGACCGCTCCAATCTAGCTCGGACGTGCGCGATCGTCCCAGCGCGACGAGCCGGCTCGTCGCTCCGCCGAGCTCCGGGGTGGCGTCGAGCCGGCTGCCTCCGTAGAATTGGACCATGCGCCAGCGAACTTGCCCGGACCGCGCTTCGCTCTCGCTCTGACCTCTGTGCGGGGCAGCCGCGCACGCCCAGGACACCGCGACCGTCTCGCCCAACGAGAACCTCGTCATCGATGGCATTCCCCCCATCCCAGCCTCGGTCGCCGAAGTGACCAGGCGGTACACGGAGTTTCGCCGGGCGTCGCTTCTCGACTGGCATCCCGGGAAGCCGGAGATGCTGATCAGCACCCGCTTCGCCAATACGCCTCAGGTCCATCGGGTCGTCTCGCCGGGCGGGGCCCGAACCCAGCTCACCTTCGCCCAGGAGCCGGTCACCAAGCGCGGTCTATGAGCCGCGGACCGGACGCTACTTTCTCTTCCTCAAGGACGTAGGTGGCAACGAGTTCTCCCAGATCTACCGGTTCGACGTCGCCGGCGGCGAGATCACCCTGCTCACCGACGGACGGTCTCAGAACGGCGGCATCGAATGGTCCACCACCGGCGACCGCATCGCCTACGGCTCGACCCGGCGGAACGGGACCGACCGCGACCTCTACGTGATGAACCCGTCCGATCCGAAGAGCGACCGTCTCCTCCTGGAGGTCCAGGGCGGAGGCTGGGGCGTGACCGACTGGTCGCCCGATGACCGTCAGCTCATCGCCCAGGAGACCCGATCGGTAAACCAGAGCTCGCTCTGGCTGGTGGACGTGGCAAGCGGGAAGAAGTCCGCGCTGAGTCCGGCCGATGGTGGCGACACCGTGGTGTACGCCGGAGCGCAGTTCAGCCGGGACGGGCGAGGCGTGTATCTCATCACCGACGAGGGATCGGAGTTTCAGCGGCTGGCCTATATGGACCTGGCGACTCGCCGGCTCACCCCGCTGACCACCGGAATCGACTGGGACGTCACCGAGTTCGCGCTCTCCTGGGACGGGCGCACGATCGCCTTCGTCACCAACGAGGCAGGGATCTCCAGGCTTTACCTGCTCGACACCAGGACTCGGCGCCGCCGTCAGGTCGCCGGCCTGCCTCCCGGCATCCTGGGCGGGCTCGTATGGCAGCGCAGCGGCGGGCGGCTGGGGTTCACTTTCGGGGACACCCGATCAGCGGGTGATGCCTACTCACTCGACCCGGCGACGGGGAAGCTGACCCGCTGGACCGCGAGCGAGACCGGCGGGCTCGACACGAAGAGCGCTGCCCGAGCCCGCCCTCATCCGCTGGCCGAGCTTCGACGGGCGTGAAATCTCGGGCTTCTACTATCGACCGCCGGCCCGGTTTGCCGGAAAGCGACCCGTACTGATCGATATCCACGGCGGGCCCGAGGGTCAGGCGAG
This sequence comes from uncultured Gemmatimonadales bacterium, assembly GCA_963804125.1. GTDB lineage: Bacteria > Gemmatimonadota > Gemmatimonadetes > Gemmatimonadales > GWC2-71-9 > CAVVWJ01. Next base: position 116,954 of record CAWDPF010000007.1, on the reverse strand, counting down.
ACCGGGCTTCCAGGGCCGGGGCAATTACTTCTTGAACGAGCTGGGCGTCGCCATCATCGAGCCCAACGTGCGGGGGTCGACCGGCTACGGAAAGTCCTTCGTCAAGCTCGACAACGGATTCAAGCGCGAAGACACGATCAAGGACATCGGTGCGCTGCTCGACTGGATCGGCCGGCAGCCCGAGCTGGACGGCTCTCGGATCATGGTGACCGGCGGAAGCTACGGCGGCTACATGACCCTGATGGTCGCGACCACGTACGACGAACGGATCTGCTGCTCCCTCGACGTCGTGGGCATCTCCAACCTGGCCACGTTCCTGACTCATACCGAGAGCTATCGGCGGGATCTCAGGCGGGTGGAGTACGGCGACGAGCGCGAGCCGGAGATGCGCGCATTCATGGACCGGACCGCGCCGGTCAACAACGCCGCGAAGATCACCAAGCCGTTGTTCGTGGTCCAGGGCGCCAACGACCCGCGGGTGCCGCGAAGCGAGGCGGAGCAGATGGTGGCGACCGTCAAGCGGAACGCCGGGCCGGTCTGGTACCTGCTGGCGAAGGACGAGGGGCACGGCTTCCGGAAGAAGGCGAACGCGGATTTCCAGTTCTACGCCACCGTGCAGTTCATCCGGACGTATCTCCTGGGCGGCGAAGGGGTGCTGCCGTAGACGGCGGCCGCGGCCTTTCTTTGCCCACCCTCGCCGCGCATCGTTATGTTGACAGATACCCCGTGCACCCTCTGCCGCTCCGCGCACGGCCACGGGCGAACGCCTGTCGTTAACGGAGGCATCCATGTCCGCCACCCGATCGGTCACCTTCACGGGACTCGACTTCGCGAATCCCTTCCTGCTCTCCTCGGCGCCGCCGACCGAGTCGGAGAGCAACATCCTTCGCGCGTTCGAGGCCGGATGGGCCGGCGTCGTGACCAAGACGATCGGGCTCCACCCCGTCGTCAACGTCGTCGGGGCCAAGGCCAAGTTCATGCGCACGACTCCCGAGGACGCGTACGTCTCCATGAAGAAGCGCCCCGGCGCGGCGCTGCACTCCTCCTGGAACTGGGAGCTGATCTCCGACAAGACCCTCGACTGGTGGCTTCCACGCATCCGGCGCATCAAGCAGGCCTTTCCCGACCGGATCCTCATCGCCTCGATCATGGCCGGCTCCGGCAACGACAAGGAGCTGCAGAACTGGCAACGCCTCGCCCGGGACTGCCAGGACGCCGGGGCGGACGGGCTCGAGCTCAACTTCTCCTGTCCCCACATGGATCGCCGGGACATGGGGTCCAACATCGGCAAGGACCAGGGGCTCTGCTCGGTGGTCACCGAAGCGGTGAAGGAAGTGGCCACGGTGCCGGTCTGGTGCAAGCTCACGCCCGCCACGGCGGAGATCGAAGTCGAGGCGGCGGCCTGTTTCCGCGGCGGCGCCGACGCCATCGTCTCCTCCAACACCTTCCCTTCGATCCCCCTGATCGATCCCGACACCCTCGAGTTCGAGATCAACGTGGACGGCCTGGTGTCGAGCGGCGGTCTCGGCGGGCCGGCGATCCTCCCGCTCTCGCTGGCGAAGATGGCGCAGATGACCCAGGCGCTCCCCGACAAGAGCTTCTCGGGGATCGGAGGGATCTCCGACTTCCCGCAGGCGCTCTCCTACATCCTCCTGGGATGCGGCACGGTGCAGGTGTGCACGGCCGCCATGCTCGACCAGGCGGTGGGGCCCAACGTGATCAAGCGGCTGCTGGCCGGGCTCGACGCGTTCCTCGAGCGGCATGCCGGCGGACGGGTGGACCGGGGTCGAGAGCTTCCGGGGGCTCCGGCGGGACCGGATCGTGCCGCAGTCGGAGATCCGCCGGCCCGACGCCGCGGAGTACCACTCCGGCTACGAGGCGGCGGAGGGGTACGCTCCGCAGACAGCGTCGACCATCTTGAGCCTGGCATTGAGCCAGGGGCTCAGGGTCGACGGCGGCTCCCGCACGATTACCGCCTCGATCCGGCCGTACGGCTCCCGCGTCGCCACGAATATCTCGTTCGGATTGTCCAGCCCGAACGGCGCCAGGTCCACCAGCAAGTGATGCCGGTTCGGTAGGACGAGCCGGATTTCGCTGATCTCTCCGCGCCGAGCCAGCGCCGCCTCGCCCATGGCGTACAGCGTGTGCTGCACCGAGGCCGATTGGTGCCGGGCGAAGGTCTCGACCAGCGAGGTGCGGACGTCGTTCCAGGCGGAGGTATAGTCCTCGTCGCGGACGCGCGTACTTCCAGCGCGCCTCCACGTCGGTCGCCAGAATGCGGTCGTCGGTCTCCTTGAGTGTGGTGTAGCCGTCGCGAAGAAAACCGGCGAACCCGGAGCCGGTCGTCTTGAGCAGGCCCAATCCTTCGAGCCCCGCCTCGACTCGCAACTCCCGTCTCGTCCACCGTCACGGTCGCCAGCCGGCGTTCCTCCGTTCCCTCGACGAACGCATGGTCGTGAGGCGCGTCCTTCCACGCTCGCCCGATCCCATCGGTTGCACCGCGAGCCCGAGGACCGCGCGCCGCGCGGCAGGGCAGGCGTCGAGGAAATGACGCGCCAGCCGCTCACCGAACTCCTCCGGCGGATCCACCGGACCCTGCCGGGCCAGGGCGTACACGGTGTTCTTCATCGTGTCGGTGGGAAGGACCTGCGAGTTGTCACCCGCCGTGTGGGCCGGGCCGAACTCTCCCTGCAGCTGTACTTCGACCGTCAGGTCGTGCAGCGCGTGCGCCGCCTTCGCCGCGATCCACCTTCACCAGGCGCACCGCCGCCTTGCCGTAGGCGTTCCAGGCCAGTCGCTGTGCGTCATGGCTCAGCTCCCCCGGTAGGTTGAATAGCCGAACGGGGAGAGGAGCAGCGGCAGGTGATAGTGCGGTACTGCCGTCCTGCACCTCGAAGTCGATGATCACCTCGGGGTAGAGCGCATCCCGTCCCGCCGCGCGAAACCAGGCGCCGGTCTCGAAGACGAGCCGGTAGCGGCCGGCGGCGACGCCGGCCGGCAGCCAGTCGCGGACCCGGCCGTCGGCATCCGTCGTGGCCGAGGCGAGCGGTGCCGAGCTGCCGGAGCCTGAGCGCTCCAGTCGCACCGTCAATCCGGAAGCGGGCCGTCCCGTGCTGGTATCGAGGACGTGGCTCGTGATTCGGGTCATGACTCCCGCGCGCCGATCAAGGTGTTGAGCCGAAGCCGGGTGATCTTCCGCTGTTCCTCCACGGCGACCTCGCGCTCCCGCTCGGGATCGTTCCTCATTCTCGCCGCGACATCGGCCAGCAGTTCTTCGGCGCTCCGGCCGGCGGCGCACACCAGGTAGATCCGGCCGAACCGCCGCTCATATGCCGCGTTGGCCTCTGCCAGTGCGGCTCGGACTGCCGCCCCGGCATCGACGGCGGCGGCCTGTTCCCGGGCCGACCACGCCCCGGCGGTTGCGCTTACTGGCGCCGCGGCCTGGCGCTCGCCGATTCTCGGATGGTGGGCGAAGGCCTCGTCCCAATCCTTCGGCCCCGTCGCCCGCCATGCGTCATCGGCTGCCGCGAGCAGATGGTCCACGCTCGCGAACGGCCGGCGGGCGACCATCGCCTCGACCCAGCGGGATGACCCGCAACACGCGCGCAGCTGCTCCGCCGCCTCCGCCACTGGAAGAGCGTTGAGCCGGGCCAGCGTGAGGGTCACGGCGTCACCCTCCCGAAGAGCCGAAGCCGCGCGATCCCGCCGTCGGGATAGATCGCGAGCCGCGCGTGGGTGGCCGGCCCACCCGACACGTCGAACCGGTGCTGGGCATCTGCCTGGAGCGGCGTGCGCGGGAGGAGCGTGGTCCAACCCGGATCGCCACCCGAAAGCTGTTCCGGCGCGAGATCCGGAGCGTCGCAGACCTCCACCGAGCAGCTCTCCGGAGCGTTGCCCTTGAAGTGATCGGTGTCCACCTCGATCCGTGTGATCGATGCCGCGGGCCGCCAGGCGCACGATGATCCAGTCGTGGCCGGGCCCGCGGCGGCGCTTGGTCTCCCACCCGTCCCCCATGTGGGTGGAGCGGCCCGGGAGGATGAGATTGTGCCGGTGGCCGAAGAACATGTCGCTGCAGCCGACGACCAGGCCGCCGTTCTCGAGCGCGGCCAGGTCCGCGAACGCGCCGGGCCGGAGAGCGGGATCGCGCACCGGCTCGCCGTATACCCGGAGCCGCGCCACGCCGCCATCGGGATAGATGTTGAATCGCAGATGGGTGACTGCGCTCCCGGGACGCGATGGCGAAGGGGTTCTCCGCGTCGCCTCGAAGCGCGGACCGGGGAAGGATCTCCGTCCACTCCACCTCGTTCCCGCCGCGAGCGCCTCGGCATCGGCGGCGCCATCGACGGCCGTGGCCTCGATCGAGCACTGCTCGGGATAGTTGCCCTTGAAGAAGCTGGTATCCACGATCACGCCGTGCACGATCGCGGGGACGCCGAGCCGGACGAGGCACCAATCGTGACCGGGGACGCGGCGGCGGCGGGTCTCCCAGCCGTCCATCCACTTGCCGCGATCGGTGTACTCGCCCTCGCGCCAGACCGGCTTCTCCGGCTTGAGCAGGTTCTCCTTGGGCGCGAAGAACTCGTCGTTCGCCAGCAGCACCGTTCCACCGAGGCGGGCGGCCGCGACGTCCACCAGATCCGTGAATGTGCTCATGAGTCGAGTGGGGTGAGCAATCGACCGCGCGCCGGTTGATCCGCGGCACCGCTGGCATAGACCTGCTCGCCCCGAAGGTATGTCGCCTCGACCACCCCCGCGAGTGTCCGGCCGAGCCAGGGGGTGATCGGGTGGCGATGGCGCAGGACTCGGTCTCGCTCACCACGAACTCCTGCTCCGGATGCCAGAGGACGAGATCGGCGTCGTGGCCCGCGGCGATGGCGCCCTTGCGCCCGCCGAGGCCGACCAGACGGGCGGGGCCGCTGCAGAGCCACGCGGCCAGGAGCTCGGGAGAGTATCCCCTTGCCCGGGCGCCGGTCCAGACCGCGGACAGCCGGAGCTGGAGCGACGCGATGCCGCCCCAGGCTCGGAGAAAGTCACCCTCCTCCCGCAGCTTCATCGCGGCCGGCGCCGGGGAATGGTCGCTCACGACCGCATCCAGCCGGTCACCCGCCAGCGCCTCCCACAAGCCTTCGCGGTGCCGCGCCTCTCGGATCGGCGGGGCGCACTTGTACTCGGTGGCGCCGTCGGGAATCTCCTCGGCGGCGAAGCCGAGGTAGTGCGGGCAGGTCTCCGCTGTCATCCGGACGCCTTCGGCGCGAGCGGCGGCGATCAGCTCGAGGGTCTCGGACGCGGAGACGTGGACGACGTGGACGCGAAGCCCCCACTCGCGCGCGAGCCCGATCAGGAATCGCTACCGCCTCCGTCTCCGCGGCCACCGGGCGGCTGGCGAGCCAGGTGGCGTAGGACCGCCGGTCTCCCGAGGTCCCCGGCGGCGTGCTCCAGCGCCGGGGGCCACTCGGCGTGCACCATGAGCAGGGCGTCGAGTGCCGCGAGCGCCGGCGCGGCTTCGCGCAGGTCGCCCGGCGACATCGGCGGGAACTCGTCCACGCCGGAGGGGCAGAGGAAGCACTTGAACCCGAATACGCCCGCCGAATGCAGCGGAGCGAGCTCGGCGGCGTTGCCGGGGACCAGTCCGCCGAGGAAGCCGGTGTCGACCGCGCAACGGCCGAGCGCCGCGGCGCGCTTGGCCTCGAGGGCCGCCACGTTGGTGGTGGGAGGAATGCTGTTGAGCGGCATGTCGAGCAGCGTGGTGACGCCGCCGGCAGCTGCCGCCCGGGTCGCGGTCGCGAATCCCTCCCACTCCGTCCGGCCGGGCTCGTTCACGTGGACGTGCGTGTCCACCAATCCCGGGAAAGACCAGCGCGTCTCCCGCTTCCACCAGGTCGACGCCCTGACGGCACGTCATCGAACGCGCTCACCCGGGCGATCCGCCCTCCGCCACGTGGATCGCGGCTGGGCGGAGGCCATCGGGCGTGAGGACCCGGGTACCACGGATGATGAGGGAGGCTGTCATTGCGAGCGGTGTCCGGTCATCCCGAGCGAAATCCCGTCATCCCGAGCGGAGCGAGGGACCTAGGTGGCGGAAGTCGGAACTCAGCCTGGTTCCTGTCCAGCCGAAGTAGGTCCCTCGCTCCGCTCGGGATGACGGCAACTCCTCCGCTCATGCGGTCTCCGCCCAGAACCGGCGGAGGAGATTGGCCGCGACGTCCCGCCGATAGGCCCCGGTCGATCGCAGGTCGTCGATCGGGCTGATGTCCTCGTCCAGCCGGCCGTACCGCCTCGTCCATGTCCGCGCCGTCGCTGAGCGCTCGCTCGACGCTGGAGAGTCGGATGACCGTGGGAGCGACGCTGCCCAGCGCGATCCGTGGACGAGGGCCCCGCACGGCCGCCATGACCACCTTCGAGATCGCCTGCGCCGCCCGGGTGCCCACCTTGCGGAACCACTGGCGGCCCTCGACCGGCGGGATCTCGAAGGCCAGGATCAGCTCGTCGGGCCGGCGGACGCTGGTCCGGTAGCCGGTATAGAACTCCCGGAACGGCACCCGCCGCTCCCCATCCACGCTCCGCAGCACCACCACCGCCTCCGCCGCCGCGAGCACCGGAAGCGTATCGCCGGCAGGGGATCCGTTCGCGACGTTGCCACCCAGGGTCCCGCGGTTCTGGATCTGCATTCCGCCCACCTCACGAGCCGCGCTCGCCAGCATCGGCAGGCGCCGCCGAACCAGGCGCGAGCGAAGCAGCGCGGTGTAGGTGGCGAGGGCGCCGATCCGGAGGGTGTCGTTCCGCAGCGTGATGCGGCGGAGCGGGTGCAGCGCCGAGAGGTCGAGGAAGCGGGTGCTCTCCAGCGTGCCGAAGTTCAGGGCCACGTAGAGGTCGGTGGCGCCGGCCAGCGGCGTGAGGGGGCCGTCGTTCCGCAGCATCCGGAGCGCGTCCTGCACTGAGCGCGGCTGGAGCAGCTCCAGACGGGAGATGGCAGTTCTCATGAGACGCGCTGGATCGCCCGGTAGATCGCCTCGTAGCCGGTGCAGCGGCAGAGATTGCCCGCGAGGCCCTCGCGGATCTTCGCCAGGGTCGGGCGGGAGCCCAGGGTGACGGCGGTGAGGATCATGCCCGGGGTGCAGATGCCGCATTGGGCACCCACCTCGTCCATGAAGGCGCGCTGCAGCGGATGCTCCTCGCCCAGGCCCTCGATGGTCGTCACCTCGGCGCCTTCGACGTGCGCGAACGGCACCAGGCAGGAGCACACGGCTTCGCCGTTCACCAGGACGGTGCAGGCGCCGCACTCGCCCTCGCCGCATCCTTCCTTGGTGCCCGTGAGCCCGCATTCCTCCCGCAGCACGTCGAGCAGCCGGGCCATCGGAGAGACGTCTACGTCGACCTCGCGGGCGTTCAGGCGGAAGCGCATGCGGCTTCCCTGATCGTCTCCGGCAGCGCCGGTATCGAGCGCACGTCGATCCCGAGATGTCGGATGGCGTTCACCACCGCCGGGGCGGGTCCGTCGATGGGGAGCTCTCCCAGGCCTTTCGCGCCGAATGGTCCACCGGCGTAGGGATGCTCCAGCAGGACGACATCGAGCTTCGGAGTGTCCATGGTCGTGGGAATGAGATAGTTGGTGAGCTGCGCGTTGGCCATCGCGCCATCGCGCATGGCCACGCGCTCGAGCAGCGCGTAGCCGAGTCCCTGCGCCGTCCCGCCCTCGACCTGTCCGCGCGCGAGCGCGGGGTGAATCGCCTTGCCGATCTCGTTCACCACCGTCACCCGCACCGGCCGGATCTCCCAGGTGTCGGGATCCAGCTCGACCTCGGCGACGTCGCATCCCCAGGCGTAGGCGGCGTAGGCGTCGCCCCGATAGTTGACCTCGTCCCATTGAATCCAGTCCGGCTGCTCGTACTGGCTGGTCACCGCGAGCGGGCCATGCTGCCGGTAGTACTCGGCCGGCGTGGCCTGGCCCAGCTTGGCGCGAATCTCCTCCGCGGCCCGCTGCAGGATCCGGCCCACCACCATGCAGGTCCGTGAGGCGACGGTTGGTCCGCTGTCGGGCACGACACTCGTGTCGGGTGCGCCGACCTCGACCTGTTCGTAGGGAATGCCAAGCGTATCGGCGACGATCTGGGCGTGCATGGTGCGGGTGCCCTGACCGATCTCGGTACTCGAGGTAAGCACCCGGACGCCGGTTGCGGTGAGCTCGATGGTCGCGCGCGATGCGAGCTTCAACTCTCCGCTCCCGGTGAACCCTGAGCCGTGCCAGTACATCGCCAGGCCGATGCCTCGGGTGGTTCCCGCGTACGCCGCGCGCTTGCGCCGGAAGCCCGAGCGGCGGACCGCGGCGCGCAGGACCTCGAGGGCGCTGCAGTCATCGCCGACTCGCTGGCCAGTCGCGGTCGTATCTCCCGGTCGGAGCAGGTTGCGCTCGCGCAGCCGTACCGGGTCGAGACCGAGTGCCTCGGCGACGCGCTCCATGTGGACCTCCACGCCGAACTGGGTCTGCGGCGCCCCGAACCCGCGGAACGCTCCGTTGGGTGGCGTGTTGGTCAGCATTGCCCGAGCGGCGATCCGGACGTTGTCGCAGCGGTACGGTCCGGCCGCATGGATCGCACCCCGGGAGAGGACGACGGGTGAGAGCGTCACGTAGGCGCCGCCGTCGAGGATCACCTCGATGTCCATCGCGACGAGGCGGCCATCGCGTGTGACCCCGGTGCGGTGGCGGATGATCGCCGGATGGCGCTTCGTCGTGGCGACCATGTCCTCCACCCGGTCGTACACCAGCTTGACCGGCCGGCCCGACTTCAACGCGAGCAGCGCGGCGTGCGCCGCGATGCCGGATGGATACTCCTCCTTCCCCCCAAACCCGCCGCCGGTCTCGGTCTGGATCACCCGCACGGACGACACGGCATCACCCAGCACGGTGGACAGCGCGCGGTGGGCGTAGAAGGGGCACTGAATCGACCCATACACGGTCATCCCGCCGCCTTCGGGGACGGCGATGACGCCCTGGGGCTCGATGTACACGTGCTCCTGATGTCCCGTGCGGTAGGTGCCTTCCACGATGTGATCCGCCGCGGCGAACCCGGCCGTGAGGTCGCCTTTCTCGATGAGGATGGTCTTGAAGGCGGTGGGCGACGTTTCGGGATCGAAGATCGGAGCTATCGGCTACCTGATCCAGCGTGACGGACGCGCCGATGAGGGCTTCGCGGTTCTCGTGGGCGAGCAGCAGCACCGGCTCGGCGACGTGCCGGATCTCGCGCTCGACCAGGCAGGGCTGGTCGTCGGCGATCAGGGCGATGACGTTTCGGCCGGGGATGTCGCGGTGGTCCACCAGGGTGAAGCCGGCGGTATCGAAGTCGAGCCGGACGCCGCTGAGCTGGCCGCATGGGATCGTAGTGCGAATCGTGCGGCCGAAGAGCATGCCGGGAAAGTGGAGATCGTCGGTGTACCGGGCCTGCCCGGTCGCCTTGCCGATCCCGTCCTTCCGGGGCACGCTCTGGCCCACGACGTTGAGCATCGATGGTGTCTCCAGGCTCCAGATTGTCATCCTGACCCCGAGCGAAGCGAGGGGAAAGGAGCCATGACGTACCTTCGGCTCCTTCCCCCTCGCTTCGCTCAGGATGACAAGTAGTTGTCCGCCGTGGTCCCACCCGCCAGCCGCGCCAGCGCCGCCCGCACCAGCTCGCCATTCCCGGGGGCCACCCCGCCGCCGGGCAAGGTGAGCGTGTCCTCGAGGCCGATGCGGGTGGCATACCCTCGCGCTCCCGCCTCGTCCACCAGCGGCCAGGCGGTGGCATTCACACCGTGAAGCAGCCTCGGTGCCCGCACGGCGGCCGCGTCGAGGACGGCCTCCATGGCGGCCACCGCGGTCATCGCATCGGCCACGACCTGCTCCTGGGGCTCGAACATGATCCGGAGACACCGATTCGCCAGTCCGCTCCGAACCAGCTGCTCGGCGGCGAGCGGGTTGGCCACGCCGGCCTCGAGGTTCACGTTGCGTCGCAGGAAGAAGGAGGCAAGCTCGACAGCCCCCTCCTCGTCGAAGTTGATGGAGACGAAGTCGGGCAACACTGTCCACTCTGCGACTGCGGCCAGGCGCCGCACCGGGTCGGAGATGATCCAGGCTCCCGTGCTGATGCCGAACGGGACGCCCTGTGTCCGCACCTCGGCGACCGCGCGGGCCACGTCGGCGGCAGCCAGGCTCTCCCGGCCGTCCGCTGCCCGAACGTGAAAGTGCACGGCACCGGCGCCGGCCCGGGCTGCTTCAGCCGCGGCGGCGCTCAATTGGCTGGGGGATACCGGTATCGCCGGGTGATCGGCCGGTGAACGGCCGCCGTTCAATGCCGCTTCGAGGAGGAGATGCACGCTGGAAACCTACGCGCATCGGGTCCGGCCGCCAGATACGAGCCCCCTCTCCGCGGAGTTTGCACCCCGTCGGAGCCCATCGTATGTTGACGAACACGTCCTCCTCGCCGGCCGCAACTGCCTGAACGATCGCTCGTCCAGCTATGACCCGTCATCCCGAGCGCAGCGAGGGACCCACTTAGCGAAGCCCAGGAGCAGGCCTAGTAGGTCCTTCGCTTCGCTCAGGATGACGCAGGGAGGAGTATCACTGATGAAACTCGACCGCATCATTAAAGGCGGCAACGTCGTCACTCCCGCCGGGACCTTCACCGGCGACATCGGCATCGCGGGCGAGAAGATCGCGGCGCTCGGCGTCGATCTCGAGGCCTCGCCCGGCACCCAGGTCATCGACGCGACCGGGCACCACGTGCTGCCGGGCGTGCTCGACGTCCACGTCCATCTCGCGCTCCCGTTCTGCGGCACCGTCTCGGCCGACGACTACCGCACCGGCACCCGGGCGGGCGCGCGGGGCGGGGTCACGACCGTGATCGACTTCGCCATTCCGTACGCCGGCGAGTCGCTCGACCAGGCGGCCGACAACTGGATGAAGAAGGCGGAGGGCAAGGCGCTCATCGACTACACCTTCCACATCTGCATCACCCGCTGGAACGAGCACCAGTCGCAGATCAAGGGGATGGTGGACCGCGGGTTCACCACCTTCAAGGAGTTCATGATCTACGAGTCGGAGGGGTGGCAGTCGGACGACCGCGCCCTGTTCGGCACCCTGGAGCAGATGCGGGAGCACGGCACCATGCTGCTGGTGCACGCCGAGTCCGCGCGGGTGCTCGACGAGCTCATCGCGCGGCACCACACGCCGGAGCTGATGGCCCGCTACGGCGCGCGGCTCCACCCGATGACCCGTCCGAACTTCGTCGAGGCGGAGGCCATCCAGCGCGCCGTGCAGTGGTGCGAAGCAACCGGCGGCCAGCTCTACATCGTGCACATGTCCACCGCCGAGGGGTCGGACATCGTGCGCGCGGCGCAGGCGCGCGGCGTTCCCGTGCTCGCGGAGACGTGCGCGCAGTACCTGGTGCTGGACGACTCGGTCTTCGAGCGCGAGGACGGACATCTCTTCGCCTGTTGCCCCCAGATCAAGAAGCCGAAGGACGTCGAGCGGCTCTGGAAAGGGCTCCGCGGCGGCGAGGTCTCGGTCGTCTCGACCGATACCTGCACCTTCACCCGCGAGCAGAAGGCGATGTGGAACGGGGACTGGACCAAGATCCCGATGGGGCTTCCCGGCCTCGAGACCCTGCTCCCGCTGGTCTACACTCGCGGCGTGCTCGGCGGGCGGCTCACGCTGGAGGAGCTGAGCATGAAGCTCAGCACCAACCCGGCGCGGATCATGGGCCTCTACCCGCGGAAGGGCGCGATCATGGTGGGCGCCGACGCCGACCTGGCGATCATCCATCCCACCGCGACCCGCACCGTCACCCCCTCGGCGATGGAGACCAACGCCGACTGGTCGCCGTACGAGGGCTGGGAGCTGGCGGGCTTTGCCCGGACGACGCTCTCCCGCGGAGAGGTGATCGTGGATCAGTACGCCGTGGTCGGCCGCGAGGGGCGCGGGCAGTGGCTTCCCCGCACGACCGCCGGGCTCGAGGCGTCCCGCGCTCCCTCGCCCGCGCCATCGCAGCCCGACACGCGGGCCGCGTCTCCACGCCCGCGCGCCGAGCGTCCGGTCGGGGCGCGGTGACGACTCCCGCCGGCATCGTTCCAGAACACGCGGGCTCCGGGGCGGAGGACATCACCCGGAGCCCGCTCTGGAACGCCGACCTCGCGCCGACGCCACCCGATCGCCGCACCTGGTCCACGTACAACATCGCCGCGCTCTGGATCGGGATGAGCGTGGTGATCACCACCTACACGCTCGCCTCCGGCCTCATGCAGCAGGGGATGACCTGGTGGCAGGCGATGGTCACCATTCTCCTGGGCAACACCATCGTCCTCGTGCCGATGGTGCTGAATGCGCACGCCGGAACCAAGTACGGCATCTCCTTCCCGGTGCTCTGCCGGGCGAGCTTCGGCGTGCGCGGCGCCAACCTCCCCGCGATGCTCCGGGCGATCGTCGCCTGCGGCTGGTTCGGGATCCAGTCCTGGATCGGAGGGCTCGCGCTGGACGCGCTGTTCCAGGCTGCGTGGCCGGGCTGGGCCGGAGTGCCGGGTAGCACCGCCATCACCTTCATGGTGTTCTGGCTGATCCAGGTCGCGGTGATCCTCAAGGGGACCGAGGGGATCAAGCTGCTGGAGAGCTGGTCGGCCCCGCTGCTGCTTGCCGGTGGCGCCATCCTGCTCTTCTGGGCCATCAGGGCCGGGGGCGGGCTCGGCCACCTGCTGGCGAGTCGGAGCGACTTCGTGGCGGGAGCACTCCGTTCTGGGCCCTGTTCCCGTCGGCGCTCACCGCGTCGGTCGGGTACTGGGCCACGCTGAGCCTCAACATCCCCGACTTCACCCGCTACGCCAGGAGCCAGCGCTCCCAGATGCTGGGCCAGGCGCTGGGGCTCCCGACCACCATGACGGCGTTCGCGTTCATCGGCGTGGCGGTCACCAGCGCCACCATCGTGCTCTTCGGCGAGGCGATCTGGGACCCGATCGTGCTGATCGCCCGGATCGGCGGGACCGGGGTGATCGTGTTCGCGGCCCTGGTGATCCTCGCGGCGCAGCTCACGACCAACATGGCGGCGAACGTGGTGTCGCCGTCCAACGACTTCTCCAACCTGAGCCCGAAGCGCATCAGCTACGTGACCGGCGGGCTGATCACGGCGGTCATCGGCATTCTCATGATGCCGTGGCGGCTCTACGCCGACGCCGCGGCCTACATCTTCACCTGGCTGCTGGGCTACTCGAGCCTCATGGGCGCGCTGGGCGGGATCCTGATCGCCGACTACTGGATCATTCGCCGGCAGCGGCTGGTGCTGGACGACCTGTTCCGGGAGCAGGGCGCGTACACCTATCGCAACGGCGTCAACTGGCGGGCGGTTGCGGCGTTCGTGATCGCGCGTCTTGCCGGTGATACCGGGGTTCGCGCGGGCGGTGGCGACGCCGGGGGGCGCGGTGGCGGATCCGGATTTCTTCGACCGGCTGTACGCCTATGCCTGGTTCGTCACCTTTGGCCTGAGCTTCGTCGCGTATCTCGTGCTCATGCGCCGGGCGCCCGGTCGGACCCCACCCGTCCCAACTGCTTGACCACAGAGGCACAGAGGTCACAGAGGAAGACAGGAACTCTGTGGGTGTGCTGTTTACCTTCCAGCATTCCTCCGTGTTTTCTCTGTGACCTCTGTGCCTCTGTGGTGAATGTCCTGCACCAGACCAAGGAAACGACGACATGCCCCGAGTCGTGAAGTGCGGATTGATCCAGGCCACCCACGCCTGCTCCACGTCCGAGAAGCTCGAGACCATCCGCGAAGCCAACATCGCCAAGCACATGGCGCTGATCGAGCGCGCGGGGCGCGAGGGCGTCCAGATCCTCTGCATGCAGGAGATCTTCACCGGCCCCTACTTCTGTGCCGAGCAGAGCGCGCGCTGGTACGACGCGGTCGAGGCGATTCCGGACGGCCCGACGACTCGGCTCATGCAGGAGGTCGCCCGGCGCTACTCCATGGCGATCGTGGTGCCGCTGTACGAGGAGGACGGGGCAGGGATCTACTACAACACCGCGGCGGTGATCGACGCCGATGGGTCCTACCTGGGCAAGTATCGGAAGAACCACATCCCCCACTGCGCGCCGGGCTTCTGGGAGAAGTTCTACTTCCGGCCGGGCAACCTGGGCTACCCCGTCTTCAAGACCCGGTACGCCGACGTGGGCGTCTACATCTGCTATGATCGCCATTTCCCCGAGGGCGCGCGCGAGCTCGGCCTCAACGGCGCGGAGATCGTGTTCAACCCGTCGGCCACCGTGGCGGGCCTGTCGGAGTACCTGTGGAAGCTGGAGCAGCCGGCGCACGCGGTGGCCAACGCGTTCTTCGTCGGAGCGATCAACCGGGTGGGGTACGAGGATCCCTGGCGGATCGGCGAGTTCTATGGGCAGAGCTACTTCTGCAACCCGCGGGGGCAGATCGTGGCGGAGGCGGCGCGGGACCGGGACGAGCTGATCACGGCGGAGCTGGACCTCGATCAGATCCGCGAAGTGCGGAACGTCTGGCAGTTCTATCGCGACCGGCGGCCGGAGACGTACGTGGGGTTGTCCAAGCTGTAGCGCTTACCGTCCGATATCCTCGTTCCAGAGGTCCGGGTGGTCCCGGATGAAATCCGCCAGCAGCCGCTCGCAGGCTGGATCCTCGACCACCTCGACCACCACGCCCCGGCTTCGAAGCAACTCTTCCTCGCCCCGGAACGTCCGGTTCTCGCCGACCACCACCCGCGGAATCCCGTAGAGCAGAATCGCCCCGCTGCACATGGCGCAGGGCGAGAGCGTGGTGTAGAGCGTGCAGCCACGATACACCGCCGCCGGCTGCCGGCCCGCCCGCTCCAGGGCATCCATCTCGGCATGCAGGACCACGCTGCCCGCCTGTTGGCGGCGGTTGTGCCCGCGGCCCAGGATGCGGTCATCCCGGACCAGGACCGAGCCGATGGGGATGCCGCCTTCGCGCAGGCCCTGGCGGGCCTCGTCGAGGGCGGCTTGCAGGAAGTCGTCCATGGGTGGAAGCTACCTCGTCGCGGATCCGCCCGCAGTTACCCCTGCCTCAGGTCCCGCCACCGCGGGACGCCCTCGTTCCAGCAGCGGAAAGGACGGGGCCATGGACCTGCTCGAGCAGCTCACGGCGGCGCTGGGCGATCGCTACCGCGTCGAGCGTGAGCTCGGCCACGGTGGGATGGCCGTCGTCTTTCTCGCCGAGGATCTGAAGCACCGGCGCCGCGTCGCCATCAAGCTGCTCAAACCCGACCTGTCGGCCGTCGTCGGCAGCGAGCGATTCCTCCGCGAGATCGAAATTGCGGCGTCGCTCCAGCACCCGCACATCCTCCCGCTGTTCGACTCCGGAGCGGCCGGTGGCCTGCTGTACTATGTGATGCCGTTCGCGGAGGGCGAGTCGCTTCGGCAGCGGCTCGCGCGGGAACAGCAGCTTCCACTCGACGCGGCGCTCCAGATCACCCGCGAAATCGGCAGTGCCCTGCAGTATGCCCACGAGCACGGCGTCATCCATCGCGATATCAAGCCGGAAAACGTCGTGCTGTCCGGCGGGCAAGCCGTGGTTGCCGATTTTGGCATTGCACGAGCCCTGCACGCCGCGAGCCCGGAGCAGCTCACGTTGACCGGCATGGTGGTGGGTACCCCGCAGTACATGAGCCCTGAGCAGGCCGCCGGTGCCGCGGTGGATGGTCGCAGCGACCAGTACAGTCTGGCGTGCACCCTGTACGAGATGCTGAGTGGTCAGCCCCCCTTCACCGGACCGTCGTCCCAGGCCATCATCGCCCGGCATTCGCTCGAGCCCGTGCCGAGCCTGCGGGTGGTTCGCCAGACGGTCCCGCAGGTGGTGGAGAGTGCCATCATGAAGGCGATGGCGAAGGTGCCCGCCGACCGCTTCGCCTCGATGGAGCGGTTCCTGGACGCACTGGAGTCGTCGGAGGCGGCCACCGTCACCGCCGTATCCGCGCAGTCTCGCAGCCCGTCGAGGAAACGCGTGGCGGGCGACTGATGGCCGCGCTCGGGGCCGGCGTGCTGGTGGCAGTCGCCGCCTGGTGGCTTGTCCCTGGGCGAAAGGCAGCCGGTGCCCTCCCCGGCTCGGGTGCGGTCACCGCGATCGCGGTGCTTCCCTTCCAGAACCTCGCGAGCAGCCCGGACAGCTCGTATCTCGGGGAGGGGATGACGGAGGGACTCATCGCCGATCTGGCGCAGATCGGCTCGTTGAAGGTCATCTCGCGCTCCTCGGGAGCCGAGGCCCAGGGAACGGCGCGGTCGCTGGCCCAGCTCGCGAGCGACCTTGGCGTCCAAGGCGTCGTGAAGGGCTCGATCCGCAGGGCAGGGGATAGCGTCGAGGTTCACGTGCGACTGCTGCAGGCCCCCGACAGCACCCTCCTTTTCTCGGGGGACTATCGCGGTCGTCTCGGCGAGCTGCCGGACCTGCAGCGGGAGATCACCCTCGCCATCACCAACTCGATCAAGGTCGAGCTCAAGGGTGGCGAGCGAAGCCGCCTGAACGCGCGTCGTGAGGTGGATCAACGGGCCTACGAAGCCTACCTGCGGGGACGCTTCCACCTCGAGGGTGGCGAGCTCGAGCAGGCGCGGATGCATTTCGAGCAGGCGAGCCGAATCGCGCCTGACTGGGCGCCGCCCTACGTCGGCCTCGCCAACTACTACACGTCCCTTCCGTTCTTCACCGACGTTTCACCGGTCGATGTACTGCCCAAGGCACGGGGCGCGCTGGCGCAGGCCCTCGAGCTCGACGAGACGCTGGCGGAAGCGCACGCGGCCATCGCCTACATCCGGGCCTACTACGAATGGGACTGGCGGGCCGCGGAGCAGGAGTTCAGGCGCGCCCTCGAGCTGCGGCCGAACGACGCCGACGCGTATTTCTCCTATAGCCGCTTTCTCGCGTCACGTCGCCGGCTCGATGAAGCCATCGCGCACCTTGGGCGGGCCGTGGAGCTGGACCCGCTCTCGCGCCCGCTGCAGGCGAACCGTGCCTTGCTCGACTACTTCGCGGGCCGGTATGACGAAGCCGGCACCCGACTGCGGGAGCTGCTCAAGAGCGACTCCACCGACGTGCTGGTCAAGTGGGGGCTGGCGCTCGTGGCCGAACAACAGGGCCGACCCGCAGAGGCCATCGCGCTGCTGGAGCCGATCAGCGGCGTCAGCCTCAACCGCAAGTCGTCGCTCGGCCATGCCTACGCGGTGGCCGGGAAGGTCGGCCAGGCTCGGAGCATTCTCGCCGCGCTTCGCGCGGCCGCGGCCAAGGGCTACGTGCCGGCGTATTACTTCGCGCTGGTGCACACCGGCCTCGGTGAACGCGCTCAGGCGCTCCGCTATCTCGAGCGTGCGTACGAGGAACGCTCGACGGTGCTGGCCTATCTGCGGATCGATCCGCGGCTCGCGCCGCTGCGGGACGACGCCCGATTTCTCGCGTTGGCCCGACGGCTCGGAGGGGAGTGAGCGTCACACCGGTTCCTCGAACGGCTGACACGCACCGCGGAAGGACATTGGTATTCCTGCACATTGGAATCGTCGTCGGCAACATGCCATGCCGACGCGGACCAATCCTGCACGAGACCGGGAACCGTCACGCGCCACGTCAAGTCATCGACTCGTGTCCAAGTCCACTCCCGAGCGAAACTGAGCTGACTGTCGTTGCTTCCCTCCTTGGAGAAGTAGACATAGGTGTAGTCCGTTCGACCAATCGTAATCGCCCCTTGCGGGTCTCGGAGAATCGCTGTTGCCTGCCCGTTGCTCACGGTGAAATCAAAGACCGTGGGCGCCGGGCCATCAGAAGGGCGGGTAGTCAGGCGGCTCGGTTCCACCGCACGCGAGCAGCCCAAGGAGTAGGCTCAACGCTAGTCGCATGACCATTCCTCCATTGCCATAGGCAATACAGTGGGTTCCATGAGACAAGGTCCGCAGGGTGCGATTCGGTCACGCGGGGGGATTCTTCATGCTACGGCGGGGAAGGGGGCCAGGCAAAGTTGAAGCAGGACGGGGAGCGACGGTGCCGAGGGCCAGTACGCTGAGCAGCGAGAGGCAACGGTTGCGCACATAGTCTCCTCGCACCGCCAGCCATCCTGCCCTATTGACATCTCCTTGGACCGCCCGTAACTCCTGTTTACCATCCCTCGACAAAGGCACACCCGGCAAAAGCCGGGGCCGCAAAGCCACGGGTCCTCGCCTCCTCCGCGACGCCGCACTGGCCAGCTAGACGCCACGAAGGACCCCACGACCGCCGAGCCGCCGAAGGGTAGGCTTTCCCGCCACCTTTCCCCTTGGAGGTCCTTGCTTACGAGCCGACAACGCCGCGCCGCTGGTCTTCTTATCAGCTTAGCCGCGGCCTTCGGTTGTGCCGACCAGCCGACTGCACCGCAGCCACACGTTTCCACGCCCGCGCTGAAAGCGGCGCCTTTTTCCACCGACTTGCTGAGCCCGCAGTGGCGGAGCAAGTCCGCGCGCTTGTCCCTTGGACGCCGTCAGCCGCCTGGTGGCGGTCGCATTTCGCTGCCGTGAGTGTGGCTCAATACCGAGCGATCATTGCGGTGGACGAGCATCTGAGCACGCAGGGAACGCTCGCGGAGAACGGCTTCGGTGCCGGTGGCCGTCAGCCGGTTCGAGGCGCACCGCGGCGCCGTGTCCGGAGCTTCCGCGGTGGTCCTCAGCTTCCTGTTCCCGGCACAGTCACTGCGCTGGAGGAACAGGTCGAGATCGACGCGACTTCCAGCACGGGCAAGGTCCATCCCAGCTTCACTCGCGGACTGGCCATCGGCAGAGCCGCGGGCGACGACATGACCGAGCATCTGCCCGAATGATGGCTTCTCGCTACCGTTTGCGGGACCATTCCCGTGGGCCCAGGCTTCTGGATCCCTGCTCCAGGCGTGCCACCTGGTGGAGGGAACCTCCCCGGTGTCACGCCGTATGTGGTCAACTCGACCTCGCAGTTCCGCTCGTTGCCACCACCTGCGTTCGGGTCGCCGGCGTTCGACGCGGACCTCGATGAGGTGCTGACCATCGCGCAGAACCGAACGGCGGAACAGTGGCGATCGCCTTGTTCTGGGCTACCGCTGGTGCAGGTTCGACGCCGTTTGGGTACTGGAGCCAGGTTGCCGCGGATAACATTGAACAAAATGGACTCAGCGAACGGGGCGCGACGCGTGTTTTCGCACTCCTGCATGCCGCGCAGTTCGATGCGCAGCTCACCTGCTGGGAATCGAAATACCATTACTTTGTGATCCGGCCGTCACAGGCGGAGCCGCTGATCAGTCTCGTTCTTCCGTTGCCAAATTACCCGGCGTACCCGTCGGGACATGCCTGCCTTACGTCGTCGGCCGCACGTGTACTCGAGCACTTCTTCCCCGCTCGCGCGGCCGAGCTCGAGGGTCTCGTGACAGAGGCGGGCTCTCGCGGATTTATGCCGGTATCCATTGCCGCCTCGATATCACCGCGGCCTGGATCCTCGGCAGGTCGGTCGCAGACTGGGCGATCAGTCGCGAGCGGGCGCTCCAGTTGGTGGCTCAAACCCGGCGCGCCGCCTCAAGGCCGCGCGCCGGAGTTGTCTTCCATCTGGCCACCACGTTCACGAACTCAGATACATGCTCAACCGTGTGGCCGTGCGCGCTGGCTTTCCCAAGGGTCGCATCCGGGCGAGGATGCTGCGCGTGACGTCTGCGACAGCGCGGTCGCAGACGCTCGACCGCGGCGCTCCCGTGGCCCGGTGGACGGTTGAGAAGGAACTCGGGCATGGCGGTCTACGGGCGGCTTGGCGAGATGCGGCATCGGTCGGAGATGCTGGAGTGCCGCTTTGCGCAGCTTCGAGCGCCGCGGCGAGGCGATCTTCACGAAGGCGGGTGAGGAGGTTTCTGCACCTTTGGCGGGCACCATTCCCGTGGCGACTGCCGTCGCTGTCAGTTAACTTCTTCGCTGGAAATACTCTGGGGCGTTAGCTCAGCTGGGAGAGCACCTGCTTTGCAAGCAGGGGGTCACCGGTTCGATCCCGGTACGCTCCACTTTTCATCTCGTTGCCCCACTACCCGTTACGGGGGGTGGGGTGCTTCGCTTTGATAGGCCAAGTTCGCCATCGTAACCGAAATCGTAACGGAGGGGGGCAGTCGTGGCTTCCTTGAAAGAGGACCTGTTCATTGCGGGAGCCGCAGCTCTGAGCCGAATGAGTCGGTACACCGACCTCTACGCGTGCCCAACGTGTATGCGTCTCTTGTCCATCGAGACGCTAACAACCGGAGAGCTCACACTTGAGCATGTTCCGCCAGAGGCTATGGGCGGTCGGGGTATACTACTGACCTGCAGAACCTGTAATAACACCGCCGGGTATACGGTGGATGCGGCGGTTGTCGGCAGGGGACGCTTTTTCCAGTTCGGTGACAGCCTCTTCCGGAAGCAGGGCGAGTTCAGGGGACCAGTGAAGATCGAAACTCGGGGAGTTGTGCTTAATGCGATGCTCGTCACGAAGGATGGTCGCGTCACCATTTTGGTGGATCGAGGGCACAACAACCCTCGGCTGGTAGATCAACAGATCGCTGAAATGGAAAGAGAGCTAAATGCAACGGGGTCCGCCGGCTTCCGGCTCACAGTAACAGTAAAGTTCGGGTTTGACCGTGCCCGAGTCAGGGATCTTAGATCAGCCTATCTTAGCGGCCTTCGCCATGTTCGGATATCGCTACGCTTATCATGCACGCCTGGATATCGTGCGTGAGCAAATAATGCATCCTGACCAGGAACTGATTGACGGGGCTTGGTGGATTCCCCTTCCTGGCCTGACCGAGGATCCGATGCTGATGGTTATGGTTGAGCCTGTTCCAGCAGTGCTGGTGCGACTGGGCCCGGTGCTCGTTGCTCTTCCATGGCTCATCGGGCCCGAAGATTTCTATGGAGCGATCCGGCAAGCATTCCAACCAGGAGTTCTTGCGACGCAGAAGCTCGACATACTTGAATGGCCCACAGGCCTTCACATGCTCGGCGACGTCGCCTCGTGCCGTGAGTTGAGAATCATCAATCGCTCTGCTAATACGATAGCGTGCTGCTCGATACGGTACTCCACCGCGTCCGCTCGGTGCCTGACGTCCCCCATGGCCGTAGATCCGTCGCACGAGGCTGTCCCCACCATGTCTCGGGCCACTGTGAGAAGGCTGACGGGGGCGCCCGCGTCGAGGGTCTGAAGTCGTGATGCGCAGTAGGTATGCCGAAGAGCCCGGCTGCGGATGTCACCGGCCTTCCAGCCTCCCCGCATGGCCACCCGATCGAAGATCTTCCGGAGTTCGACGAGCCGGCTCTCGGCCCCGGTTCGGAATGGGGAAGAGCAAGGAACTCGCTGGCGCGTCGTGCAACACCATTGCCGCGGTGCGCACGTTCAGATAGGCGTGCAGAATGTCGCGCAACTGGGGCCAGAGCGGCACCACACGCGCCGACGTCGCGGTTTTGAGCCTGCGGAATCGGTTGGGGCGGAAGGTCACTGTGTTCCGCTGAAACGAGACGTCCGATACCTCGAGCCCAAGCACTTCGGCGCGCCGCCCACCGGTGAGCAGAAACGCGGCGAGCAACGGGTGCACGAGGTCGGCGCGGAGCTCGCTGCTTCGCCCGGGAAGCGTCCGCGCCGCCTCCAGGAAGAGCGCCGCGTCCGGCACCTCGAGCCAGTGGGCCTCCAGCCGCGCGCCGGCTGGCTTTTCCATCATTGCGGCGACGGGTTCCACCCTGGCGGGACAACCTCTTCCTCCTGCGCCCGGCGGAACAGATTGCTCAAGGTATTGAGATGGTGCCTGACGGTTCCCGCGCTCAGCGTCCGGCCGCCATGGCTTTTTACCTGGCTGAGGTGCGCTCTCAATGCACGGATATCGGAGACGCGGATGCTCTCCAGCTCGCGATCGACGCCCAAGAAGTCGACGAGGCGCCGTAGGAAGCCTTCTGCCAGCTCGAGCCAGCGTCCGTCACCTTGCCTCCCTGCTTTTTCTCCACGAGGTGATGAGCGGCAAAGTCGGCAAGGGTCGCCCGTGCCCGGCGGCCGTGAAGTCCGTGGTCCCGCCGGCGGTGCTCAAGTTCGCGGAGCCGGGCGGTGGCAAGCGCCTGCGCCACGTCTGGGTCTCTTGTGGCGAGCTTCTCTCCAGAGGCGACCAAGGGCTCCTGCCGACCACCGACGTCAGCGTAGTCACGGCCGTCGAACCAAGCACGGCCCGCACGCCAGTACACTCGGCTCCGCCGCTTCTTCGGTGTCATGTGCACCTCATCGCGTCACCACCCGATGGCATAGGATCGTGAGCCGGGCAGCATCCGGGGGACGAAAGGAGTGTAGCGCTGGCCCCACCACGCAGCCACCGCGACGGCGAGCACGAGATCGTCATGGGCACCTTCCCGCCAGGCGCCGTAACTATCGTGGGCGGTGAGCGGGTCGATCTTCACTCGAAACGCGAGCAGCTCCTGCACGAGCGCGGGCGCGGCCGGGAACTGCTCCGCGAACTTGAGGCGCGATGTCTGTAGGAGGACCTGCGCGATCTCCCGCTGACCCGCCGGAAGCGCGCGCTTGAGCGCGTCATCCCCACGACGAGCACCGTGCTCTCGCGTGTATTCGCCGTCGAAGGCCGCGGTCGCGACCTGTTCGCCGCGGCCGAGCGGCTCGACTTCGAGGGCATCGTCGCCAAGCGAAAGAAGGACCCTTACACGCCGAGCACTGTCTGGTACAAGGTGAAGAACCGGGCCTACACGCAGATGGAAGGGCGTGGTGACCTGTTCTATCCGAAAGACCGCAGCGGCTAATCGTGCGGGGAAGGTTCGATCAGTTGGTGAGCACAAACGGAGTGACGGTGACGTGCTCCGTCCTGAATCCGCCTCCCAGCGCCTAGCCACGCGGCTCGGAGGTGGACGGGGCAGATCCCAGCCCCCGCTCCCTTGTGGTACTCGGGACTGTGTGACATGTTTGCCTCTCCAGGCAGCATCCCTCCAAGCAAGCACTCGCGCAATAACTAGCTGGCCGTCCGTTAGTAGGTCAGGACGCCGGGCCTTTCTCGGCCCTGGCAGTTCCTCACGTCGCCGTGGAGACTCTATGCAGTATCGCTCCGCGCTGCTCACGTCCGTACTGGTCTTGATAATGGGACTCTTCGGCTGCGGCGGTAGTTCCAGTGGACCAACTGGACCAACAGAGGGCACCCTTGAGGTTATTGCGTCCACCACCGGTTCCGACCTCGACCCGGACGGCTACTCGCTCACGGTCGACCACAACGCAACTCAGCCTCTGGGGCCAAATGCCGCCGACACGGTTGCTTCGCTTACCGTCGGCACTCACAGCGTCACGCTGGCGGGCGTAGCCTCGAACTGCGTGCTGGGCGGCGAGAATCCGCGCACGGTCGATGTTGCTGCCGGGGGCATGGCTAGGCTCCATTTCGAGGTCGCCTGCAGCCAGACGGCACCGACCACGGGAGCGATCCAGGTGAGCGCCGCGACAACTGGCGACGATCTGGACCCCGACGATTATCAGGTGACGCTGGACGGTGGGACACCCCAACCGCTCTTGATCAACGGGTCCCTGCTGCTCGCTGGCTTGACGCCCGGGGACCACGCCGTCGCCCTGTCGGATGTCGCGGATAACTGTGAGCTGTCTGGGACGAATCCACTCACGGTGACGGTCGTGAGCGGAGCCACGACCAACGCCACCTTCAGCGTGACCTGCAGCCCGATACCCCTCGCCGCTCCCGGCTTCGACATCGCATACGCCGCCACCGATGGTCATCTCAATGAGGTGTACCTGCTGAGCGCCGACGGGACGATCAGGAACCTCACCAACAATCCGAGCAGCGACGGCGGCCCCGCATGGTCACCGGATGGTGAGACGATTGCGTTCACCTCCAACCGGACGGGCACCAGGCAAATCTATGTGATGGATGCCGACGGAAGTGGTCAAACTCAGCTCACGAGCGGCTCTTTCGCGAACGCGCCGGCGTGGTCGCCGGACGGCAGCAAGATCGCCTTCAGTATAGCACCGAGTTTTGTGACCGCACAAATTTACGTGATGAACCCTGACGGCACCGGGATTACTCAGCTCACGACGAGCACCGCATACGCGGATTATCCCGCCTGGTCACCGGATGGGACGAGGATCGCCTATACGGTTCTCGAAGGCTTTGCCTCGGATGTCTATATTATGAATGCGGACGGCAGTGACGTCATCCAGCTTACCACCGAAGCTGGCAGGGACGTAGCTGGGAGTTGGTCCCCTGACGGGACGAAGATTTACTTCGTCAGCGACCGGAACGGGGGCGAGGTTATGCTCCCCTATGCCATGAATCCCGACGGCACCGGAGTAACGCAACTGACCTTCGGCACCTTTTCAGATATCTACCCGAATTGGTCGCCGGACGGCAGCAAGATTGCATTCTCCACGGGAGACAGGCTCTACATGATGAATCCGGACGGGAGCGAGCAGGTTCCACTAACACCGAGTGTGGGTCTGATCACCTCAGCGCCGAGATGGCGGCCATAGGCATTCGGCAGGCTACCTCCTGACCTACTGAGGGGAAGAAACTACCTCTCCAACAAGGGCCACCCCCCGAACCCATCTCTTCTAGCATCCGCACTGCTGGGAGCCTTGTCCATGAACCTCAGACTTGGGCATCTGTATCCACTAGGCGTGCTCATCCTGCTCGTCCTGTTGCCGTCCCCTGTACCTGCCCAGTCTAACCACCGGGACACGCTCACAGTTGACTCGATGCCAATCGGCCCGCTCTTGAAGCCTAAGCTTCAGATCGTCGAGAACGGTAGCGCTCACACGGAGGTTGTGCGGCACCCCGTGTCGGCTCACGAGTTCAAAGGCCTGCCGATCGGGTCGCCCGAATCTCTGCTCCGCTCTCGATATCCGTGGGGGTGTGCCCCGCAACCACCCACCTCGACCTTCTTCCTCTGGCTATACGACCGGAATTGCACTCCAATGAGGGACACTAGGACGGGCGTGATGAATCCGGCGGTCGGCTTCGGGACGTATGCAGGCATACCGCCCCGTTTCTTCACTCTGTACTACTGGCATGACCAACTGAGCTTCGTCCGATTGGTCATGAACCAAGCATTCTACCAGGAAGTGACGCAGGCCCTTACCGAACGGTACGGCCAGCCGACGTCTGTCCGGGTAGACACGATTCAAAACAGGCTCGGCGCGTCGTTTGAGCAGCGAATCTATTATTGGGAGGGCCCGCTCTCAGTGATCTCCGCCGCTCGCTTCGGAGAGGATCTGACAACGTCCGAGGTCCATTTCAGCCTCCGCACGTGGATGGTAGCAGACTCGGCCGCGCGCGCGGCTCATGATAAGGCTCGCCTCCGGGACATGTAGGCGCGATGGTCTATGGGTTAACGGTGTTCATGGTGAGTAGTGGGAATGACCTGCGCTTCGGAGTTACCCTCGCCGCTTTTGTCACGCTCCGTGTAACACAACCTGTCGGCGCTGGATAGCGTCCATGAGCGGGGCAGGGGTACCTTCTTAGGAAATCAGCGTGCGCCGGCGGCGGTCAGCGGCCGGACGCGGCTTTGCAAGCAGGGGGTCACCGGTTCGATCCCGGTACGCTCCATTCTCTGAGGGACACGGTTCTGTAGCATTCCACACGCGATTCCCCGTTGCTCCTGTGAGTGACGGGGCGATTTGTTGCAGGACGATGGCCTTCCCACCTCGCCCGGCCGTTCCCGGCCATTCGCAAAATCGAAATGTCCGGCCGGCACCCGCTCAAACGTCGAAGAACCAAAGCACCTGATCGCGGCGGGGAACACGTCCCGGTCGAGCGGTGGGTGCAGCACCAGGAGACACGATCATGAGCGAGTTCGTCTATCTCTTCCGGATAGGAGCGGAGGAGCAGCAGAAGGCCATGGGCACGCCGGAGCAGGCGCAGCAGAGCATGCAGGTGTGGCTGGCGTGGATGCGCGAGCTGGAGGCGAAGGGACACATCAAGAATCCAGGCCAGCCACTCGCGCCCGACGGCAAGGTGGTCCGTGGCAGCCAGCGGTCGGTGACGGACGGCCCCTACGTCGAGGTCAAGGACCTGGTCGCGGGGTTCATCATCATCGAGGCGCGGGACCTGGCGCAGGCGGTCGAGCTCTCGACCGGGTGCCCGATGCTCGACGGCGGCGGATCCGTGGAGGTTCGCCCGGTGGGGAGCTCGCCACGCTGATGCCACGGAGGAACAGGGTACCGTGCAAAGACTGATCTCCTTCACCCAGGTCACGCTGGATGGCTACTTCACCGGCAGGAACGGTGATCTCGGCTGGGCCCACGACGGACAACAGGACGCCGAGTGGAACGCGTTTGTGACCGGAAATGCCAGCGGCGGCGGCCAGCTGCTGTTCGGCAGGGTCACCTACGAGCTCATGGTAAGCTACTGGCCGACACCGGTTGCGCGCGAGCGCGATCCCGCCGTGGCCGACGGCATGAACAAGCTGCCGAAGGTCGTGTTCTCGAGGACACTGGACAAGGTCTCCTGGGAGCAACACCAGGCTCGTGAAGGGCGACCTGGCGACGGAAGTGCGGAAGATGAAACAAGCGCCGGGCGAAGGCATGGTGATCCTGGGCAGCGGCAGCATCGTGTCTCAGCTGACGCAGGCGGGCCTGATCGATGAGTACCAGATCGTGGTCAAGCCTGTCGCGCTCGGCGAGGGGCGGACCATGTTCGACGGCCTCAAGCAGAAGCTGGCCCTGAAGCTGACGAAGACGCGCGCATTCACCAACGGAAACGTCCTGCTGTCCTACGAGCCCGGGCGTGAGGGAGGAGCGACACCCGCGGTGGAGCTGAGCGAGCATCTCTTCCGGCGTGAGTCGGGGCGCATGGTCGCCGCGCTCACGCGGATCTTCGGCGTGCACAACCTGGCGCTGGCGGAAGACGTCGTCCAGGACGCCTTCTGCCGGGCGCTGGAGGTGTGGAAGGTCCGCGGCATGCCCGAGAACCCGTCCGCCTGGCTCATGGCGACGGCGAAGAACCGCGCGCTCGACGTCGTCCGGCGCGAGCGGACGGCGCGCACGTTCGCGCCCGAGATGGGCCGCCTGCTCGAGACCGAGTGGACGATCGCCCCCCTCGTCGACGAGGCCTTCGCCGCGCACACCATCCACGACGAGCAGCTGCGGATGATGTTCTCGTGCTGTCATCCGCGACTGTCGGAGGACGTGCAGGTCGCGCTCGTCCTCAACATCCTGTGCGGCTTCGGCGCGCACGAGATCGCGAGCGCGTTCCTCAGCGGCCGCGCGGCGATCGAGAAGCGGATCTCGCGCGGGCAAGAAGGTGCTCGCGAGCTCCCGGCGGCTGTTCGATCTGGCCGACGCCGAGTTCGCGTCGCGCCTCTCGGCTGTCCGCCGCGCGCTGTATCTGCTCTTCAACGAGGGCTATCACGGCGCGTCCGGCGAGGCGGCGGTGCGGGTCGAGCTCTGCGGCGAAGCGATGCGCCTGACGGCGCTGCTGCGGGAATACCCGGCGGCGGCCACGCCGGCCACGGACGCGCTCGCCGCGCTCATGTGCCTCCATGCCGCGCGGCTTCCGGCGCGGCTCGACTCGGCGGGCGACCTGCACTCGCTCGTCGACCAGGACCGATCGCGCTGGGACGCCGGGCTGCTGGCGGAAGGGCTCGCGCTGCTCGAGCGCTCGGCCGCCGGCGCGGAGGTGACGGCCTATCACATCGAGGCGGCGATCGCCGCCGCCCATGCGAGCGCGCGGAGCGTCGAGGAGACCGACTGGCCGTCGATCGTCTCGCTGTACGACCGGCTGATGGCAGGTCGCTCCGTCGCCGGTCGTGGCGCTCAATCGCGCGATCGCCATCGCCGAGCGCGACGGCGCCGACCGGGGGCTCGAGGAGCTGCACGCGATTGCCGAACGCGCTCGGCTGTCCAGCTATCCGTTCTATCCCGCCGCGCATGGGCGAGCTGGAGCTCCGCCGCGGCAATCCGCGAGCGCGCGCGGACGCATTTCCAGGCCGCGCTCGGCCTGGCGAGAAACGAGACGGAGCGTCGGTTTCTCGAGAAGCGGTTGCGGTCCTGCGACGGCTCCTAGCGCCGGGCTCTTGACAAGGCGGCCGCCGGGTATCATATAACCGTATGGTTATAGAACTGCGCACGCCCGCCCTCGACCGCGTCTTTCATGCGCTCGCCGATCCCACCCGCCGGCGCATCGTCGAGCGGCTTGCCCGGCGCGAGCACACCGTCATGGAGCTCGCCCGCGACTTCACCATCTCCCAGCCCGCCGTGACCAAGCACCTCAACGTGCTCGCCGAGGCGCGGATCATCACCCGGCGCCGCGAGGGCCGGCTCCGCTACTGCCGGCTTCGCCCCGCCGCGCTCGACGCGTCGCTCACCTGGCTCGCCCGCTATCGCCGTCTGTGGAACGACCGCCTGGACGCCCTGGAGACGCTCCTGGCGGAGGAACTCGCTCGCAAGGAGGAACATCCCGATGTCGACGACCGTTGACACGCCGCCCCTGGTGGTCCGCCGCACCCTCGGCGCACCACTCGCCCTGGTCTACCGCGCCTGGTCGGAGCCCGAGCTCGCCGCACGCTGGAGCTGGGGCGCGGAGCACGAAACCCTCTCGGTCGAGCTCGACTGCCGGCCCGGCGGCGCCTGGAAGCAGGTGATCCGCAACCGGACGAACGGTGAGCAGTGGAGCTTCGACGGCATGTTCCAGGAGGTCGAGCCGCTCCGGCGCCTGGTGCACACGTTCCATTGGCGCGGCGACCGCGGACAGGAGGAGGGTCCATCGCTGGTCACGATCGAGTTCTTCGAGCGGCCCGCGGGCACCGAGGTCGTCATCACCCACCGGCGGCTGGATCAGGCGAAGGTCGAAGGGACGCGCACCGGGTGGGAGGGCGTGCTCGTGGCGGTCGAGAGCTGCCTCGCCGCCTTCGCGCGGACCACATCGACACCGATCTAGGCAGGGATGCTCCGGGTCGGTACCCTTAGTGCCGTCCATCACCACGGAGCACGGCATGGCCAAGGCGAGCATCGGTCCAGTGGGACTTCTCCTGCGTGTCCTCGGCGCGGTCCTCCTCGTGTATGCCACGTTCAACCCGACGGGGCACTCCTTCTTCCACTGGGCGCTGGCGCCGCTGGTGGGCATCGGCCCAGCCTCCGGCGGCTCGACCGCGCTCAAGTTCCTGGTGGGCGTGGTGCTGCTGATCGGCTGGGTGGTGGTGTTGCAGGCGACCCGCCGCTCGATCGGACTCACGGGCGCCTTCCTGGCGCTGGCCCTGTGCGGCGGATTGATCTGGCTGCTGGTCGAGCAGCACGTAGTCTCGCCGACGGGCTCGGCCGCCATCGCGCATATCGCCCTGATCGCCATCGGGCTCGTGCTCGGCGTGGGGATGAGCTGGTCGCTACTCTCCCGGCGGCTGACGGGTCAGGTCGACACCGATCAGGTCGGCTGAAGCCCGGGCTTGGCGCGGAGCTCCGACGCCGAGACCGCCAGCAGATTGCTCATCGCCGACCACATCGAATCCACGCCGCCGCGCACCACCACGTCCCACGCCCCGCGCTGGCGCGCCGCCTGCCGGGTCTCGACGGTCAGGAACGTGGCGTGCGACAGGATGGGCGTGTTGGGCGCGTGCTCCCCGACGGCGCGGAGCGCGGCCAGCGCGGAGGCGTCGCGGAGCCGGG
The DNA here is from genome assembly GCA_963804125.1 of uncultured Gemmatimonadales bacterium. GTDB lineage: Bacteria > Gemmatimonadota > Gemmatimonadetes > Gemmatimonadales > GWC2-71-9 > CAVVWJ01. The sequence goes on along the minus strand of CAWDPF010000007.1, from coordinate 87,330 downwards.
TGTCGAGCATGACGAGATCGAACGGGCGCGCGTCGAGCAGCGCCAGGCCGCTGTGGAGATCGCCGGCCTCGGTGATGTGCACGCGGCCGCGTCCCTTGAGCGCCACCAGCTCCTGCACCAGCTGACGGTCGCACTCCTCGTCCTCGATCAACAGCACTTCGGCCGCGGGATGCATGGTCACCGTCCTGGGGTGGGAATGGAGGGAGGGGAGCAGCGTGATCGGCTCCCGGCCGCCGGGCGAGGCGGCAAGCGCCAGCGCACCGAGCGTGAACGCGAACACCTGGGCGAGGGCACGTGATCTCCGGGGTCGGGAAGCGCGGCGGCGGTTACTGACCGCGTGCTTCCTTAGGGGGAAGACGCATGCCATCGCGGCATGCCGACTGCGCGATCCCGAGACAGCCGGAGTAAGCGGAGCGTCGGATGGGGCTTAACGGGGCGGACTGTGCGGTTGCTTGGCAGGAAGGACAGCGATTGCACTTGCGGGTGCCGCGGCGGCGCGGCCCCTGGCTGTGGGCCCCGGCCCACAACGACCACACGCCGCCGGCCGCGCCCGTGGGCGTGACCGTCGGCGTGTGGACCGGGAGTCCCGGGGCAGAGCCCCGGGAAAGCTCAGGTCGTCAGGACGTTGCCGTACCGCGCGAAGTCGTCGAGAATCCGGCCGGTGCCGCGGACCACGGAGGTGAGCGGATCGTCGTCCACCCGGACCGGCAGGCCGGTCTCGTCCATCAGGAGCTGGTCGAGGCCCCGGATCAGCGAGCCGCCGCCCGTGAGCACGATGCCGTGCTCGAGGATGTCGCTCGCCAGCTCGGGCGGGGTCATCTCGAGCGCCCGGCGAACCGCGTTGAGGATCCGGGAGACCGGTTCCTGGATCGCGTCCCGCACACCGGACGAGTCCACCCGCACCGTCTTCGGCAAGCCGGAGACGAGGTCGCGGCCCTTCACGTCCATCTCCTCCTCGGGCTCCAGCGGTACCGCCGAGCCCAGCCGGATCTTGATCCGCTCGGCCGTGGGCTCGCCGATCAGGAGACTGTAGTTCTTGCGCATGAACTGCACGATCGCCTGGTCGAGCTCGTCGCCGCCGGTCCGGATGGAGGCGTCGCAGACGATGCCGCCCAGCGCGATGACCGCGATGTTGGTGGTGCCGCCGCCGATGTCGATGACCATGCTGCCGACCGGCGTCTCGACCGGGAGCCCCACGCCGATCGCCGCCGCCATTGGCTCGGCCACCATGAGCAGCCGCTTCACGCCCGCCGAGCGCGCCGAGTCGCGGACCGCGCGCCGCTCGACTTCGGTAATGCCGGACGGGACGCAGACGATGACGGTAGGCTTGACCTTGAAGATCGTGCGGTCGATGACCAGGCGGAGAAAGTGGCGGAGCATCTTCTCGGCGACATCGAAGTTCGCGATCACGCCGTCCTTCATCGGCCGCACCGCCAGGATCCCGTCCGGGGTCCGGCCGAGCATCCGCTTGGCCTCGAGGCCGATCCCCATGATGTTGCCGGTCGCCTGATCGACGGCCGCCACGGAGGGCTCGTTCAGGACCACGCCCTCGCCCTTGACCAGCACCAGCGTGTTGGCGGTGCCCAGGTCCACGGCGATCTCGGTGGCGGGACGCCAGCCCCGACGGCGGGGCAGTGGCCGCCGGCGATCGGCGCCGGCGTCGACATCGGGATCCGAGGACGAAGGTACGGGCGGCTTTGATCGCTACGGTCACTGGATTCGAATTCCTTCCTCAGCGGTTGCAGAAAACCTGCGCGGGTGGCGTTTCACCCGTTCATCTCGATGGGTGGCTTCGCGATACGTGCGCGTCACTTCGGGGTATTTCCGAGGGAACCGCGCGGGCCGAGCCCGATGGAGCCGTGCTCGGCACACTCGGCAATGCAAAATATGATCCACCTCGGATTCCTGCTCATTCTCCTGGGCGCGGCCCTCCTGCCGCGGTCGCGGGCTCGTCGCGCGGCGGGCCTGGCTGCGACCGCATCGGGGCTCGCGCTCGCCGGGCTCGCGGGCACCGAGCCCGGCGCCGGCGGCGGTGGCCGGGCTGCCCTCCGGCTTCCTCGCGGCCGACGCGGCGCTCGTGGTGCTCGGCGCCGTTCTGGCCATCGGCTCCGCGCTGGTGGCCGTGCTCGACCGCCGCTCGGCCCCGACGATCGCCGGCGCCATCGCGCTCGCGCCGGGCGGGATGCTGCTGGGCTGGGGCGGGGCCGGCCTGGTCGCCGCGGCGCCGTCCGGCGCGCTCGTCCTCGTCGGCGCTGGTGGAGGTCGCCCTCGGTGTGGCGCTGTTGGTGGTCGGCTGGTACCTGCGGTTCGCTCCGCCGGCCGATCGCGACCGACTCCACCCGCGCGCGCTCTACGGCGGGCTGCTCGCCGGCGCTCTCGCGGCCGCGATCGGACCGCACCTGGGTCTCGTCGTGCTCGGGGTCATCGTCGCGGCCTGTGCGGGGCACCTGCTCCAACGGGCGGAGGGCGGGCCCCGACTCCCGCTCGCGCCCGCCGCGACGCTCGCGCTCCTGCCGGCCTGGTGGCTCATGGCCACCATCGCAGGTCCCGTAGGATTGTGGGTGAGCGGGCTGGCGACAGTGCCCTTGAGCCCGGCGGCGGAGCAGCTGCTGGCGGTTCCGTTGCTCATCGCCGCCTGGGCCGTCGCCGGCCTGTGGCCACTGCACCGCCACCTGCCCGGGGCGCTGGTCGCGCCCGTGGGGGCATTCCTGATGGCGCGCGTGGCGATCCCGGCGGTGCCTTCGGGGCTGGAGCACTGGCGCCCGCTCATGATGCCGCTCGTCGTGGCCGGGGTGTGGCACGCGGCGCTGAGCGGTCGGCTGCCGCGCGTGGCGGTAGGCATGGCCTGGGTCGGCCTGCTCGCGCCGGGTGGAACGGGGCTGGCCGGGGCCGCGATGCTGCTGGCCGCGGGCTTGGCCATGGAGCTGGTGGAGCGGATCACTGCGCTTCGCGTGGGACGGCTCGCGCCCGCGGCGCAGGCGCTGCCGCTGATCGCCTTCGGCTGGGGCGCGCTGCTGGCGGTGGGGGCGGGCCTTCGGGGCGAGGTCGTCTACACGGCGGTCGCGGTCGCGGGACTGGTGGCGCTCTGCGGCCGTCCGTGGCCTCAGGCCATGACGCCGAGCGCGCCGAGCGCGACCTCGCCGAGCGCCTGATCGCCGTCGAGGCGGACGCGGGCGCGCGCGGCATCCCGCCCGAGCCCCTTCGAGAAGAGCCGCCAGGCGGTGTCGTCGGACATCGTGACCGTGGCGTCGGGCGCCGAATGCCGGCCGGCGAGCAGATTCCAGGCGCCGGCTTCCCGGCGGAGGGTCCACTCCCCGCCTGCGGGCCCCTCGATAGCCAGCCGCACGGCGGTACCGTCCTCCCTGACCACGGCGCGGTAGGCCACGGGGACCGCCCGCACGAAGAGGTCGAGCACGGGGTTGAGCCACTCGCGCCCGGTGAGCGGCGGCGCGCCGACCGCGTCCCGGATCTGCTGCTGGTGGAGCCACCGCTCGGTGTAATCCCGGCCGACGTCGAACCAGTGCTCCGATGCCTCCTCGCCCGCCCACGCGACCGCCCAATGTGCCGGGGCGTGCGGGTCGATCGAGCGGAAGAGCTCGACCACCATCGGCCCCGTCACCTCGAGCAGTTCGATCAGCACGCGCGGGCTCATCCGCCGCGCCACTGCCACCCACTCGGCGTTCATCCGGTTGATCATCGCCACCAGCGAAGCGTAGCCGTCGATCGGCCCGTCCCCCGGCGGGGGCTGGCCGTCGCGATGAAACGACAGGCGGCGGAGGTCGTCGTCGAGCAGGTGGGCCGTGATGTCCCGGACCGACCAGAGCGCGCAGGCCGTGGGCCGGTGCCAGTCGTCGGGGCCGAGCCCCCGGAGCAGACGGATGAGCTCGGCGTGAAGCGGCCCGAAGCGATCGACGAGCAGCACGGGCTCGAGTGGACGAAGGGAGGCGGATGTCATCGGCATCCAGGAAATGTGGCGCCGCACTGAAGGCAGGCAAAGCCGCGTTGACCCCCCCGACGGCCACGGGCATATTTGGCCGCTGGAGCCGAGTAAGTCATTCGGAATTGCGAAGGTCTCAGCCAGAGGAGCCGGTCATGGCGTTCACCCTTCCCCCCTTGCCCTACGACTACACCGCCCTGGAGCCGCACATCGATGAGCAGACGATGCGGATTCATCATGACAAGCATCACGGCACGTACGTCACGAACCTGAACGCGGCGCTCGAGCCGCACCCCGATCTGCAGAAGAAGTCGGTCGAGGAGCTCATCGCCAACATCGACGCCCTCCCTGAAGCGATCCGCACGCCGGTGCGGAACAACGGCGGCGGCCACGTCAACCACACGATGTTCTGGGAGATGATGGCGCCAGGCGGTGCCAAGGAGCCGGCCGGCCCGCTGGCGGACGCGATCAACAAGGCATTCGGCGGCTTCGCGCAATTCAAGGAGCAGTTCCAGAAGGCGTGCGTTGGCCGGTTCGGCAGCGGGTGGGGCTGGCTCGTGGCCGATCGAAGCGGCGGACTCGCCATCGAGAGCACGCCCAACCAGGACACGCCCCTCATGAGCGGCAAGCGGCCGGTCCTGGGTTGCGACGTCTGGGAGCACGCCTACTACCTCAAGTATCAGAACCGCCGTCCGGACTACCTGGCCGCGTGGTGGAACGTCGTCAACTGGAGTGACATCGCCCGCCGGTACGACCGCGCGAAGGGGGCCTGAGCTCCATGGCCTCGCTTCCAGCGGTGGGCTCGCCGGCGCCGGATTTCACCCTGCCGTCCACCGCCGATGTCGACGTGACGCTCTCGCAGCTGCGCGGGCGGAACGTGCTGCTCGCGTTCTTTCCGTTGGCGTTCACGAAGACCTGTACCGCCGAGATGGGCGCCTTCTCCGACGACTACGCGCAGTTCCAGACCGCCAACACGGTGGTCCTTCCGATCAGCGTCGACTCGGTGCCGACGCTCAAGGAGTTCAAGCAGAAGGAGCACATCGCCGTCGACCTCCTGAGCGACTTCAAGCGCGACGTCAGCCGGCTCTACGGCACGCTGCTCGAGGACAAATTTTTCTCGAACCGGGCGTACGTGCTGATCGACGGGAAAGGGGTCGTCCGCTGGACGTTTCTCGAGCATACGCCGGGCACCCGACGCGAGAACGTGGAGATCCTCCAGCAGTTGCGCACGCTGTCGTAGGTCGGACCGGCGGAGAGAGGCGCCGCGACCGTGCGACGACTGGCGCTGGTCGCCTCGGCCGAGGGCCCTGAGGGTCGGGCGCGGGAGCTGGACGAGGTCCACCGGTGGCTCGGCGGTCTGCCGAGCCACGGCATCCGGCATTACCGGCGCCTGGCCGAGGTCTCGCTCGAGCAGAGCGACGTACTCTGGATTCGGGGCGCGGTCGAACACGATCCGCGCCTGCCCGCATGGCTCCGGGCGGGTGGCCGGATACTGGCGACCCACGACGGGGCCCGGCTCTCGACCGTGCTGGGCCTGGAGCGCGATCCGCCGGTGGCCGCGCCGTTTCCCCATCCTTCGCCCCCCGGCTTCGGCCTCGCCGGGTTCGGCCCCCATCCGCTCTTCGCCGGCCTGCGTGACGGGGCCGTGCTCACCCCGACGTTCGACGACGGCCCGCCGGCGCTCTGTTGCTACGTCGGCCGGCCGCCGGCCGATGGGGCCGTCGTCGCCGTCGGGCGGCGTGGGCTCGAGCTCGATCCCGACACCGTCCTCGCCTGGGAGTACGCCGCCGGAGCCGGCGGAATGCTATGCCTCGGCTTCCACCCCTCGCTGCTGACGGCCGGCGACCAGACCCAGCGTCGCGACGCCGAAGTGGTCCTGGCCAACGCGCTCGTGGGCGACGCGATTCCGCATCGCGAGCGAGCCACGCCGGCCGCGCTGTGGCCACCGCGCGGGCAGCGGGCGACGACGGGCGAGTCGGCGGTGCCGCTCCTCGTCCCGCCCACGGACGATTGGCCGGCGTCGGCCGCGCCCGCGCTCGATCTTGCACCTGCGGCCCAATGGACCCACGCCGGCCGCCGCCTGCTGGTGCGCGCGAGGGCGAGTGGCGGCCGGCGCGAGGTCTGGGCGCCGCCGTTCCGGATCATGCACGAGGCGGGGATCCGCGACGCGATCACCTGCGCTCCGGCGCACGTAGCCGCCGACGAGATGGCCGGGGGCCTCGCGATCGGGGATCACCGGCTGCTGGAGCGATGGATCGCGGCGGCAGACGTCCCGGCGGTCGTGTGGGAGATCAGCGGCCAGGCCGGACTCGAGATTACGGCGGAGTGGGACGTAGACCTGCGCCGTGGCTGGCCCTATCCGGCCGGATCATACGGCGATCTCGCGTTCGCCGTCGCGGCCGACGGGCGGAGCTTCGGCGTCACGTCGGCCGCGGGGCCGCGGGCGCGCTTTGCCGTGACGGGCGGCTCCTTCATCGTCGACGGGGCGCCGGACGCGCCCGTCGTGCGGGTCCGGTGTGCCGGCGTCACGCCGCTCCGGATCGTGGCCGCAGCCGGGATCGATGCGGAGGAGCTGCAGCGCGCGGTCCGCGTGCTCGAGCGGGATGGCGTCCGCGGTCTGGCCGAGGCGCGGGCGCGGAAGGCGGCCCAGCTCGAGCGCTACGGCACGGCGTTCGAGGCGCCCGACGAGATGCTCGCGCGCGGCTTCGCCTGGTCCCGTCAGCGCGGCGACGAGGCGCTCGTGGGCGTGCCGGGCGTGGGCCGCGCCGTGCTCGCGGCCTGCCCGCGCGGCGCGAGCGAGGACGCGTGGTGCTTCGGCACACAGGCCTGCGCGGCCGCCGCCGCGCAGCTCATCGCCGGCAATCGCGATCCCGCCCGCGAGCTGCTCAAGTTTCTGGCCCAGACGCAGCATCCGGACGGCGGAATCCCGGCGTACCACCCGCTCGGTGGCCTTGCCTCTGTGCCGGAGCCGGCGAGCACGCTGGCGTTCCTCGACCTCGCCGAGCGGGTGCTGGCGTGGACCGGCGAGGTCGAGCCGCTGCGCCGCCTGCGCGGGCTCGCTGGCGGGCGCGCTCGACTTCCTGGCCCGGCATCCGGCCGATGGGCTGCTCGTGCACGCGCGCATGCTCGACGCGCTCGAGCCGCTGGTCGATGGCGCGGCCGCGGGCCGCTCGATCGAGATCCTCCAGGCGCGAAGCGCGGTGGCCGGTGGTCCCACCACCGTCGAAGCGCACGCCGTGGTGGAGGCCGCGGCGGCGGCGCTCCGGCGTGCGCCCGGCTCGCTGCCCGGCACCGGGGCGGCGCCGGCGCTGCTCGAGGCGGTGGCCTCGCTCTGGGGGCTCGAGCCCGACGCGCCGGATGCCGCGCTGGCCCTCGCGCCGATCCTGCCGGCGGGCTGGACCGGCTACGCGCTCCGGCGCCTCCGGATCGGCCGGACCCTGCTCGATCTCGAGCTCCGGCGACGTCCCGGCGCCATCGTGGTACGGACGGCCCACCTGTTCGGCCCGCGACTGGTGCTGACGGTCGATCTGCGCGGCGTGGGGGTCGAGACGACGGAGGTGGACGACGTCGCGCTCGCCGGCGGCCGCGCGCGGTTCGAGGCCCACGCGCGCCACGAGGTCCGGTTTCTGCTGCGCGCGTAAGGCGCCACGTCGGCCACTGCCCTGGCCGTTTACTCTACATCTTGCCCGGTGTACGCTTTCAGCACTCCACCAAGGATTGCGATGCGTCGTCTCCGCCGCACGGCGCTCTGCCTCGGCTTGCTGCTCGCCGCAGGGTGCCACATCGAAGACCATACGCCGACCGGAAGCCGTCGCGACGAGGAAGCGGTCCAGTTGCTCGTGACCCGGTACGCGCGCACGCTGTCCGAGCGCGACTGGAGCGGGACCCGCGCGCTGTTCTGGGCGGATGCCTGGTACTCCGGGACCGATGCTGCCGGCGGCCAGCACCGGGCACCAGGCGGTACCGATCGACCTGGCGCTCAGCCTCATCGCGCGCCGGGTGGAGGGTGTCGGGGTCGAGCGGTTCGACGTCCGCGTGCTGCGGTCGGACTACCGGCAGGAGGGTGACCTCGCGGCCGTGTGGCTCACCACCCGCCGGCTGCTGCCCGTGGCGGGCTCGGTGGTCGACGGGGAATGGATCGAGCACCTGGTGCTTCGCCGGATCGATGGCGACTGGCGGATCCTGAGCCTCGCCGCGACTGCGTCGCGCCGCGGAGCCGCGCGTGAGTCACGCTGAGCTGGAGCTCCTGGGGTCGGTGGCCAAGCTCCTCAACGAGGGGCTGGGCACCGAGGCCACGCTCGCTGCCGTGGCCGAGACCCTCCGCCGCGGCGTTCCGGTCGAGGCGGTGACCGTGTGGCACCGGGGGCCGGGATCGACGACCTTCCGGGCCGTCCAGGCGCCGCCGGCACCGGACCCGCCCGAACCGGTCCGCTCGCTCGCCGCGCTGCCGGCGCGGCCCGACTGGCGCCGCTTCCCGCTCGAGCACGAGGGCGCGCGGCTGGGGCTGCTGGAGGCCCGGTTCGGAGCGAACCCGGTCGATTGCGAGGTGCTGACCATCGTCGCGGATTTCCTGGCGCCGTATCTCGCCGCGGTCGAGCTCTCCGCCGACCTGGCCGGCGAGGTGGCGGCGCAGTCCCGCGAGATCGAGGAGCACCGGCGCTTCACCAGCCTCATCATCGACAGCCTGCCGCTCGGCGTCTACGTCGTCGATCGCGACTACCGGATTCAGAGCTGGAACCGGAAACGGGAAACCGGCACCCAGGGCCTGCGGCGCGACGACGTGGTCGGCCGGCCGGTCTTCGACGTGCTCACCCGGCAGCCGGCGGCCGAGCTGCGCGCCGAGTTCGACCGGGTCTTCCAGACCGGCGAGATCCAGCAGACGGAGCAGGAGGTCACGCTGGGCGGGGAGTCGCGGTTCTTCCGGCTCAGCAAGATCCCCATGCGCCTCGACCGCGATGAGATCACCCACGTCATCACCGTCGGTGAGGACGTGACCGAGTGGCACCGGATCCAGGGCCAGATCCTCCAGAGCGAGAAGCTGGCGGCGATCGGCCAGCTGGCCGCCGGCGTCATGCACGAGATCAACAACCCGCTCGCCACCATCAGCGCCTGCGTGGCGGCCATCGAAGGCCGGGTCAGCCGCCGGGACCGCCGCCGCCGCGCAGGTGACCGAGTACCTGGAGATCATCGATCGCGAGGTGGCGCGCTGCTCCCGGATCGTCGACGGCCTGCTCGACTTCAGCCGGCCGAAGGCGACGGAGAAGCGCCCGCTCTCGCTCAGCGCCATCGTGGACGAGACCCTGTTTCTGCTCAAGCATCACCAGCGCTTCAAGCGGCTCCAGGTGGTCCGCGAGCTCGCGCCCGACCTCCCCGACACGGTCGGCAGCGCGGAGCAGCTCATCCAGGTGCTCATGGCCCTGATGCTCAACGCGCTCGACGCGATGGAGCATGGCGGCCACCTCGTGGTGCGGACGGGCAGGAGCCCGGCACGCGGGGACGAGATCGTGGTGGAGGTGGAGGACAGCGGCGTGGGGATTCCGCGCGCCGAGCAGACCAAGATCTTCGAGCCCTTCTATACCACCAAGCCGCCGGGGCGAGGCACGGGGCTGGGGCTCTCCATCTGCTACGGGATCGTCGCCGACCACGGCGGCCGGATCGAGGTGGACAGCCTGCCCGGCCTCGGCGCCACCTTCCGCGTCTACCTGCCGGTGCAGGCATGAAGATCCTGGTCATCGAGGACGACCGCACCGTCGGCCAGTACGTCAAGCGCGGCCTCGAGGAGCACCACTTCCAGGCCGACCTGGTCGACGACGGGATGGAGGGGCTCCGCCTCGCCTCGGGCGGCCGATACGACCTGCTGGTGCTCGACCTCCGGCTGCCCGGCATGAGCGGGCTCGAGGTGCTGCGCACGCTGCGCGACCGCGGAGCCACGACGCCGATCCTCGTGCTCACCGCGCAGGACGCGGTCGACTTCAAGGTCCAGGCGCTCCGCTCGGGGGCCGACGACTACGTCACCAAGCCGTTCGCCTTCGAGGAGCTGCTGGCGCGGGTCGAGGCGCTCGGCCGGCGGCCCAAGGAGATCCGCGAGCCGGTGCTCCGGGTCGGCGATCTCGAGCTAGACACCGCCACGCGCGAGGTCCGGCGCGCGGGCGAGCGCATGGACCTGACGCCCAAGGAGTACACCGTCCTCGAGTACCTGATGCGGCACGCGGGACGGGTGATGTCCCGCACGCTCATCACCGAGTACGCGTGGGACTACCACTTCGATCCGGGCACCAACATCGTGGACGTGGTGATCAACCGGCTGCGGAAGAAGGTCGACTCGGGCCATGCGCAGAAGCTGGTGCACACGGTGCGCGGCGTCGGGTACGTCGTGAAGGTCTGACGTGACCACCATCCGCCGGCGGCTCACCCTGTGGTACACGGTGGCGCTCGGCGTGACCATCCTGGCGTTCGGCACGCTGCTCTATCTCGAGCGCCGCCAGTCGAGCCTGCGCGAGCTGGACCAGCGCCTCGGGCTCGAGGCCGACCTCGCCAACCGCTGGCTCAGCGAGAGCTACAACGTGCTGGGGCGGATCGTGACGACGGCGGGCGAGCGTCCCGCCCTCGATCCCGGCATCAGCGCCTACCTCGAGGCGGTGCGCGACTATCTCGTCGTCACCGATACCCTCGGCAACGTCCTCGCCCTCTCGGAGTCGGGGCGCACCCTCACCGCCGACGACCTGGAGCGCCTCAGCGCGCCGCTCGACACCCTGCGGCTGCCCAAGTACGCCGGGACGATGCGGCTCGAGGGCCTGCCCGGGCGCGTGCGCTACCTGGCCGAGCGGGTCGAAGCGGCCGGCCCGGAGGTGGGCGGGCTCCTCGTCGCCACGTCGACCGAGCAGGTGGCGTTCGGGCCCGCGGAGCTGCTCCGCTCCATGCTGCTCATCGCGCCCGTGATCCTGGCCGCGGCGGCGCTCCTGGGCTACTGGCTGGCCGGCACGTCGCTCCGGCCGGTGCAGGGCATCATGGACGAGGTCGAGGACATCTCCGACGGCACCAGCCTCCACCGCCGGCTGGCCGTGCCGCTGTCGGGCGACGAGATGGCGCGACTGGCGCTCACCGTGAACGGCATGCTCGCGCGGCTGGAGCAGAGCTTCGCCAGCCTGCACCGCTTCACGGCCGACGCGAGCCACGAGCTCAAGACCCCGCTCATGGTGCTCCGGGCCGGCGTGGAGCGCGCGCTGGTGCATCCCGGCGTGCCCGCCGAGATCCTCCAGTCGCTCGACGAGACGCTGGCGCAGATCAACGAGATGACGGAGCTGGTGGAGAGCCTGCTGACGCTGGCGCGCGCGGACGAGGGCCGCGCCCCGCTCGCGGTGGAGGAATCCGACCTGCGCGATCTGCTGGTGCGACGTCGCCGAGACGGCGGGGATGCTGGGCGAGGGCGTGGGCATCAGCGTGACGAGCACCATGCCGGACCACCCGGTGCCGCTGGCGGTCGACCGGCACCGGATCCGCGAGATGCTGCTCAACCTGGTCACCAACGCGATCAAGTACACGCCGCAGGGCGGCACGGTGGATCTCAGCCTCGCCGATCGGGACGGCGCGGTCACGCTCATCGTGCGCGATACCGGGATCGGGATCGCCCCCGGGGACCTGCCGCACATCTTCGAGCGCTTCTGGCGGGCCGACCCGGCCCGCTCGCGCACGGGCGAGCGGCCGGGCACCGGGCTCGGCCTCGCGATCACGAAATGGATCGCGGAGGCGCACGGCGGATCGATCACGGTGCAGAGCCGGCCGGGGCGGGGAACGGTATTCATCGTGCGGTTCCCGCGGGGTGGAGCGCCGCGGCCGGCGGTGGTGACCGTTTCGGCCGGCTCAGCCGGCTCAGCCGGCTCGCCGGGCTCGGTCTGGCTCCTCGGGCCCGTCGCCTCGGGCCCGTCCAGCGCTTCGGGCCCGTCCAGCGCCTCGGGCTCCGTCCAGCGCCTCGGGTGCTTCGAGCTCCTTCGGCTCGTTCGGCGAGTCACCCTGAGCGCAGCGAAGGGGCCATGAGTTGGGGCATGGCCCCTTCGCTGCGCTCAGGGTGACTCGCGCACGCGCACGTCCCCCCGTTCCGATTCCCAACGCTGTTACAACCCGCAAAGCCCTCCGACCCAACCTCTAATTCCGTTGTCATCGAATTGTCATCTTCGGGCTACTGGCCAGCCATCAGTGGAGTGGTAGCTTCTCCGGCACGATGATCCTCCCCTCATGGAGGTAGTTGCGTGTTCGAAAACCTGATCGAGTCAAAGCAAAAGGGAACGCGGACGATCGGACAGACGGTCCTGTCCGTGTTCGTCCACGCCGGCCTGATTTTCGGGGCCGTCGAAGCGACCCGGGGCATGGCGGAAACCATCAAGAATCGCCCTATCGATACGACGATGGTCTTCCTGAAGCCCCCGCCCCCGCCCCCACCGCCGCCTGACCAGCCACCCCCCGACGTCATCGTGTCCCAGAATCCCCCGCCGAAGGGGTTCCAGACCGTCGTGGCGCCGACCGACATCCCGAAGGACATTCCGCCCATCGACCTGAACGAGAAGCCCTTCGATCCGAAGGACTTTACGGGCAAGGGCGTCGAGGGTGGCGTGGCGACGGGCGTCGTGGGCGGCACCGGCCCGGTGACCGGCGAAGTGTTCCTGGAGGCGCAGCTGGACGACCCGGTCCAGCCGATCTCCATCCCGACACCGCGCTATCCGCCCGTGCTGCAGAGCGCGGGGATCGCCGGCGCCGTCGACCTGCAGTACGTCGTGGACACCACCGGCCACACCGAGCCCGGCTCCTTCAAGGTGCTCAAGACGACGCACCCCGCGTTCGTCGAGCCCGCCAAGGAGGCGCTCCTGAAGGGCATCTTCAAGCCGGCCAAGTTCAAGGGCCAGGCCGTTCGTCAGCTGGTCCAGCAGCGCATTTCATTCAAGGTCGGCCAGTAAGACATTTTCCTGCCCAGGAGGCAAGGCAACATGAGTCTCGATCTTTTGGATCTTTGGAACCAGATGGGTTTGTTCGCCAAGGGCATCGTCTTCGTCATGGTGGGCATGTCGGTCTATTCCCTCACGATCTTCTTCACCAAGCTGGTGCAGCTCAAGCGGAGCGAGCGAGAGACCCGCAAGTTCGCGCCCCAGTTCTCCCGCGCCATTCAGGAGGAGAACCTGGACCAGGCGATCTGCCCTGGCCGAGAAGAACAAGAAGAGCCACGTCTCCCGTGTGCTGGGTGAGGCCCTGGCCGAGGTGAAGCCGCTGCTGCGCGATCGCGCCACCATCACCGCCGCCGACATCAACTCGGCCGAGCGGGCGGTGGAGCGGCAGATGCTGATCGTGCTGTCCGAGTTCAAGCGGGGCCTCGGCGTGCTGGGCACGGTGGGCTCGACGGCGCCGTTCGTCGGCCTGCTCGGTACGACGATGGGCATCGTGAACGCGTTCGTGGGCATGGCGGCGCAGGGCGCCTCCGGCGGCCTCGCGGGCATCTCGGCCGGTATCGCCGAGGCGCTCATCACGACGGCCTTCGGTCTGATGGTCGCGATCCCGGCGGTGTGGGCCTACAACTACTTCACCACCAAGATCGAGAACCTCACCGTCGAGATGACCTACACCTCGAAAGAGCTGATCGATTACCTCATCAAGAGCGTGGGGAGCGAGTTCGGGCGTTCGATCTTCACCAAGGAATTCCAGGCCCAGAAGGCGGTGACCGGCAGTGGCCATATCCACGGGTAGCGCCGGGGTCGGCTCCGTCAAGGCGGACATCAACGTGACGCCGATGATCGACGTCATGCTGGTGCTCCTGATCATCTTCATGATCGTGACGCCGCTGATCGCCGCCGGGTTCAAGGCCACCCTGCCGAAAGGCAAGAACCTGGACCCGCGGCCCGAAGGCGAGAACGAAGTGGTCCTGGGCATCGACCAGGCGGGCCGGTACTTCCTCAACGGCCGCCCGCTGCCGGACGGCACGCTCGAGGACCAGCTCCGCGGCATCTTCGCGGCGCGGACCGAGGACAAGATCCTGTACTTCAAGGCGGACAACGGGCTCAAGTATTCGAAGATCCAGGAAGCCGTCGAGACCGCGCGCCGGAGCGGCGTCCGCGTCATGGCCGCCATCACGGAGCCCAAGAGCACGGAGTCTGTTCCAGGCCGACAAGAAGGAGAAGAAGTAGATGGCCATGAGCGCCGGAGCTTCCAGTGGAGGCGTCACGTCGGACATCAACGTGACACCGATGATCGACGTGCTTCTGGTGCTGCTGATCATCTTCATGATCACGCAGCCGCTCTCGCGGATGGCGCTGGACGTGCAGGTGCCGCCGCCGGACGAGACCGTCACCACCAAGACGCCGCCCAGCCAGATCGTGCTCGAGCTGGCCGATAACGGCAGTTACAGCATCAACGGGCAGCCGGTCCCCAAGGACCAGCTCGACACCCAGATCCACGCGATCTACGATCAGCGCCCCGCCAAGCTCCTGTTCATCAAGGCGGGCCCAAACCGGATATACCAGGACGTCGTCGAGGCCATGGACGTCGCCCGGGGCGCCGGGGTGCAGATCATCGGGTTCACGCCGCAGGAGGCCAGCTCGAAGTAGGCGGCAGCCCACGGGACAGTTCGCGCGCGGGGACCGGATTCCGGTCCCCGCGCGTGCGTTCGGGGCGTGCGTTCGGCCCGCCGCGGCGCGTCTCTGGAGCAGGTGGCCGACCGACGCCCGCTATCTTTCGTCTCCGACGGCTTTCGCCCCATTCCGAGGGAACTACGCGCGCACCAACGCCGCTCCGGCTCACCCTGCCCGCCTCGCGCCGCCGCTACGGCAGCCTGCTGCTGTCGGTGCTGCTCCACGCGCTGATCATCGCGCTGGCGGTGCGAAGTGGCGAGCGGCTCTGGTCGCGCGCGCTCGCGCCGGGCGACCCGGCGCTCACGCCGGGCGGCGGCGGCGGCGGTGGCGGCGGTTCCCGGGTGGCCTATATTACCCTGCCGCCGGCCCCGAAGCCGCCGGCGATCCCCCGGCAAACACCGGTCACGCCGCCGCCGCCCCATCCGCGCGTGGACCCCGAGCCGGCAGTGATCCCGCCCACACCGGTGGCGGCGGTGCCCACCCCTGCACCCGCGCCGATCGACACGCAGCCTCCCCCGCGCCGTCCGCGGCGGCCGGCACCGGACCGGGCGCGGGCCCTGGGGCCGGTGGCGGCACCGGGGGCGGGGTGGGGCCGGGAATCGGGCCGGGCCAGGGGCCGGGCACCGGGCCGGGCGCCGGCGGGGGTGGCCAGGGTGGCACCGTCCGGCCACCCGAGCTCCGCGACCTTGCCTTTCCTTTCGACACGCCGCCAAAGGAGCTGCGCGGGGCTTCGCTCGCCGTGACGTTCTGGGTGCGGGTGGACGGGCAGGTCGAGCGCTACCAGGTCGAGCCGGCCATCGGCGACCGCGACTACGCCCGCAAGTTCGACGAGGTCATCCGGGCGTTCCGGTTCACGCCGGCTCGGGCCCCGGATGGGTCGAAGGTGGCGGGGACGACGACGGTCACGTTCACGCTGCCAGGAAAGCGAAACTCCTAGGTAGTCATCCTGAGCGGAGCGAAGGAGCCATGCCCCAACGCATGCCTCCTTCGCTGCGCTCAGGATGACGTCCCGGGCCGCCGCACGTACCCCTACGAGGATTTCATGAGCCGGCTTCTCCTGCGGAAATCAGTCCAGGACTGCGAGAACGACATCCTCGAGCGCGGCGGCCTCAAGCGCTCCCTCGGCAAGTGGCACCTGACGGCGCTCGGCGTCGGCGCCACGATCGGCGCCGGCATCTTCGCCACGACGGGCACGGCGATCGTCGGCGACCCGCTCCGGCCCGGCGCCGGCCCGGCCATCGTCATCTCGTTCCTGCTCACCGCGCTCACCTGCGGATTCGCCGCGCTCTGCTACGCCGAGTTCGCGGCGATGGTGCCGATCTCGGGCTCGGCGTACACCTACGCCTACGCCTCGCTCGGCGAGCTGGTGGCGTGGATCATCGGCTGGGACCTGATCATCGAGTACGCGGTGGGCAACATCGGCGTGGCGATCGGGTGGTCGGGCTACTTCCGCGAGCTCCTGACCCACTTCGGCATCTCGATGCCGGCCTGGCTCTCGACCGACTATCGATCGGCGCACCTCGCGTCGGAGGCGCTGGCGGGTGGCGCCACCGACGCGACCACCCAGTATCTCGCCTCGGCCATCACCACGGCGCCCCACCTGTTCGGCTTCCCCGTCATCGCCAATCTCCCCGCGTTCCTGATCGTCGCGCTCATCACGGTGGTGCTGGTGATCGGCATCCGCGAGAGCGCCAACTCGAACAACGCGATGGTGATCCTGAAGATCGGCATCATCCTGTTCTTCTGCGCGGTGGGCGCTACGCTCATCCGGCCGGAGAACTGGACCAACCCGGCCACCGGCGGCTTCGCGCCCAACGGGTTCGCCGGGATCAGCGCCGGGGCGGCGATCATCTTCTTCAGCTATATCGGCTTCGACGCCACGAGCACGGCCGCCGAGGAGGCGCGCGACCCCGGCCGCGACATGCCGTTCGGGATCATCATGAGCCTGATCGTGTGCACGGTGCTCTACATCGTGCTCGCGCTGGTGATGACCGGGATGGCGCCCTGGCAGAAGCTCGGCACCGCGGAGCCGATGGTGACGGCGCTCGCCCTGGCCGACGGATCGCCGAGGCTGCTCATGATCTCGCGCTTCATCGTGTCGCTCGGCGCGGTGATCGCCATGAGCAGCGTGCTGCTGGTATTCCAGCTCGGGCAGCCGCGCATCTTCATGTCGATGGCGCGCGACGGCCTGCTCCCCCCGTTCCTGGCGCGGGTGCATCCTCGCTTCAAGACGCCCTACATCGGCACGATCATCACGGGGCTGTTCGTGGCCACCTTCGCGGCGTTCGCCAACATCGCCGAGGTCGTGGACCTGACGAACATCGGGACGCTGTTCGCGTTCGTGCTGGTGTCGGCGGGGGTCATCGTGCTGCGGAGGATGGAGCCGGACCGGGTGCGCCCCTTCCGGGCGCCCTGGGTGCCGTTCACGCCGCTGATCTCGATCGTGACCTGCCTGTACCTGATGCTGCAGCTCCCGAGGCTCACCTGGATCCGGTTCGGGGTCTGGCTCGTGCTGGGGCTGGTGGTCTACTTCCTCTACGGCATCCGCCACAGCCGGCTGGGCGCCGCCGCCGAGCGTCGCGCCGGCGGCAGCTAGGCGGCGGCGCCCGCACCCTCCCGCGCCGCCAGCCGGAGTGCCCCCAACACCGCATCCACCGGGGCGTCCACCGGGCGCAGGGCCGGCTCCTCCTTGAAGCGGGTCAGCACGCTTCGGCGCAGCGGGCCGTCGGTCGACAGCAGGCCGCCCGTGGCCGCGACGCCCACCGGCGGCTCGACGTCCAGCGTCGGCAGGAGGCAGAGGACGAGCTGCGTGAGCTCGCGGGCGGCGTAGTCCGCGATGCCCTGCGCGAGAATGTCGCCGTGGGCCGCCACGTCCAGCACGTGTGGCGCGAGGGCGGCCACCTCGGCCGGCGACGCGCCGGCCGCCCAGCGGACGAGCGCGTCGAAGTTATCGCTCCGGGTAGCGGCGAGGACGCGCTCGCTCAGCGCGGTGCGGGGACTCCGGCCGTCGGCGGCGCGGCTCACGGCGCCCAGTGCCGCCCGCCCGATGGCGTATCCGCTGCCCTCGTCCCCCATCTGCCAGCCGTAGCCGCCGATCCGCTTCAGCTGGTTGGAGCGGTCCCGGCCCACCGCCACGCTCCCCGTGCCTGCACTCACCACGATGCCCGGTCCCTCGCCGAACGCCGCGGCCAGGGCGATCTCGATGTCGGTCGATACCACGACCGTCGTGGCGAGATTCTCGGTGCGGAGGGCCTTCCGCAGCTCTTCCCGCTCGGGCTCGCGGCCGGCACCCGCGGCGCCCACGTAGAGCACGTCTCCTCTCAGCCGGTCGGTGCCGGCCAGCGCCTTTCGCACCACGTCGGCGATGACCGTGGCCGAGGCGAGTGCGCGCCCGGGCCGCAGCGCCGCTCCGGCGCCTTCGGCCCGCGCGAGCACCGTCTCGCCGTCGCCCACGCCGACCGCGGTCTTGGTCCCGCCGACATCGGCTCCGATCAGATAACGCGTCACCGTTCGCTCACCCGTCAAGAGGGCAGTGTCGTCCGGCTCGGAAGATAGCTGAGCAGCATGCCGGTGCCGACGGCGAGCAGGGTGCCGAGCGGCACGTACCAGGGCCAGGCGAGACGACCCACCGGCTCGAGCCACTCGAGGCCGGCCGCCGCCGACAGCCGCCTGGCGAAGACTACGACCAGCATGACCGCGACGGTGATGGCCACCGCGCCGACCACGTCCCGGCCCCGCGCGCGCGCCCAGCGGCCGGCGAGGAAGTAGGTCCCCAAGAGCGGCCCGTACGTCACCGACGCGATCGACAGCGCCAGCACCACCACCGGCGTCTGCCCGCCGCCCGCCGAGGCATGGAAGAAGAGCGCCCCGCCGATGAGCCCCAGCGCCCAGCCCGCCGAGATCAGCCGGCCGACCTTGAGCAGATGACCGGGGTCGCGCCGCCCGGTCCACGAGGCGTAGAGGTCGTGGGTCGCCGAGCTGGCGAGGGAGTTGATCGCGGAGCTGTGGGTGCCCATCGCGGCCGCGAGAATGCCGGCGATGACGAGCCCCGCGAGCCCGACCGGCAGGTGGCCCACGACGAACGCGGGGAAGAGCTCGTCGCTGGGCGTGCCGGCCGGGGCCAGCCCGGCCGCCCAGATGGCCGAGCCGACGAGGAGGAAGAGGGTGAACTGGAGGATCACCATCACGCCCGAGCCGATCAGGGCCACCCGCGCGTCCTTGAGCGAGCGCGTGGCCAGCAGGCGCTGCACGATCAGGTGGTCCGCCCCGTGCGACGCGCCCGAGAGGAGCGCGCCGCCCACGAGGCCGCTCAGGAAGGTGTAGGTATGCGTGAGGCTGGGCTCGAAATCGAAGAGCCGGAGCTTGCCCGCCTCGTGCGCCCGGGCGAGCGCCACGTCCGGTCCGCCGGACAGGTGCCAGGCGATGAACAACGCGCCCACGCCGCCCGCGAGGTAGACCGAGAGCTGCAGGACATCGGTCCAGACGACGGCCTTGAAGCCGCCGAACCAGGTGTAGACCATCGTGACGAGGCCCATGACCACGATCGCCGTCGGGACGCTCCAGCCAGTGATGAGGGCGAGCGGGATGGCGCTGGCGAAGACCCGGACGGCGTCGCCCAGGAAGCGGGAGACGAGGAAGATGAGCGACGTGAGTCGGCGGGTGCCGACACCGAAGCGCGATTCCAGGCGGGCGTAGGCAGTCTCCTGGTCACCCCGGAAGTAGCCGGGGAGGAGCCAGCGGGCCACGCCGATCCGGCCGACCAGATATCCAAAGGTGAGCTGGAGAAACGTCAGGTCGCCGCGGGCGCCGATCCCGGGGATGGAGATGACGGTGAGCGCGCTGGTCTCGGTGGCGACGATGGAGAGCAGGATGGCCCACGCCGGCAGGTCGCGCGCGCCGAGGAAGTAGTCGGCCGCGCTTCGCTGATGGCGCGACACCCAGAGGCCGACGCCGAGCGTGAAGACGAAATAGAGCCCGACGACGGCGAGGTCGAGCGAATGCACGGTCGCCTCGTGGGAGCGTGCGGGGTGGAAAGCGAGTCACCCTGAACGAAGCGAAGGGGGCATGCCCGGAAGCATGCCCCCTTCGCTGCGCTCAGGGTGACTCGCGAATGCGCTGGCTCAGGCGGTGAAGCTGCTGCCGCAGCCGCAGCCGCCGCTCGCGTTGGGGTTGCTGAACGTGAACCCCGAGCCCTGCATGGAGCTGACGTAGTCGATCGTGACGCCGGCCAGGTACTGGGCGCTGAATCCGTCGACGAAGACCCGGACGCTGTTGACCTCATGGACCATGTCGTCGTCCAGCGCGCGCTCTTCGATGTTGAGGCTGTACTTGAAGCCCGAGCAGCCGCCCGGGAGCACGCTCACGCGCAGGCCTGCCGTCTCCGGCGAAACCTCCTCCTGGGCGATGAATTTCCGCACCTCTTCAGCCGCCCGTTCGGTCAGGGTCATGTTGAACCCGGTGGCCGGGGCCTGCTGGTCGATGCTGGTCATGCGTCGCTCCTCCGAACGGCTGGTGGACCTCACTCTCTCGGGTCGAAACTTAACCGGGGATCGCGGGGCGTGTCAACGTGGGCCGCCAGCTGCTCGTCAGCACGCAAGTTACGCTGGATCAACAAGAAAGCCCCGATTGCGACGGCAGCGTAGACCAGCCCCCGGCGGGGGGAGCCGGTCACCACGGCGCCGACTGCGAACACCGCGCAGTAGACCGCCGCGAGTCCGGCGACCCAGTTCACCCAAGAGAGGGCCCCGCCCGGGATCCGGTCGTCGCCGAAGCCGAGCCGCTGGGCCACCCGGCGCCAGCCGGGCCCGCCGGGCCGCACCTGGCGGTAGAAGCGGTCCAGGGTCTCGTCCGATTCGGGGGCGGTCGCGAACGTGACCGCGAGCCAGACGACGGTCGTCACCGCCACCGTGGTGACCATGGTGAAGGCGTAGTCACCGGTGCTGGTGTCGCTCATCGAGTGGCCGAAGCGGGTGAGCGCCAGCGACGTCACGAACGAGGCGACCATCGCGCTGATCTCGGACCAGGCGTTCACGCGCCACCAGTACCAGCGGAGAATGAAGACCAGCCCCGTGCCGGCCCCGAGGCCGATCAGGATCTTCCAGCCCTGCTCCACGCTGGTGAGGAAGCCCATGACGATCAGGGACGCCACCATCAGGAAGGCGGTCGTCAGTCGCGAGGCCAGGACCTGGGCCCGCGGGCTCGCGTTGGGCTTCAGGAACCGGAGGTACACGTCGTTGACGAGATAGGACGCGCCCCAGTTGAGGTGGGTGCTGATCGTGCTCATGTAGGCCGCGGCGAAGGCCGCGAGCAGCACGCCCTTGAGCGGCGAGGGCAGAATATCCACCATCACCCGGACGTACCCCTCCTCCGGATTCTCCAGGCCAGGATAGCGAAGCACCCCGACAAAGCCGACCAGGATCCAGGGCCAGGGCCGGAGCGCATAATGCGCGATGGTGAACCAGAGGGTCGCCAGCAGGCCGTGGCGCTCGTCCTTGGCCGAGAGGATCCGCTGGACCACGTACCCGCCGCCGCCCGGCTCCTGGCCCGGATACCAGGCGGCCCACCACTGCACGCTCAGCCAGACGAGCAGAGTCGAGAGCGGGAGCCATGGGGCGTCGAGCGGCGGGATCACGCCGAAGGCCGCCTCGGTCGAGCCGAAATGCGCGGAGGCCTTCGCGGTCAGGGCCTCGAGCCCGCCGACCGACTGCACCGCGAGCACCGCGAGCAGGATGGAGCCACCCATGGCGAACACGAACTGGAACAGGTCCGTGACGATGACGCCCCAGAGGCCGGCGAACACGCTGTACAGCGCGGTCACGGCGAACAGGAAGATGGCCGCCTTCCAGGGATCGATGTTGAGGCTGATCTGGAGGATGGTGACCATCGCGCGGGTCACCCACCCCATGATGATCAGGTTGATGGGAATCGCGAGGTAGACCGCGCGGAAGCCGCGCAGCACCGCCGCCGGCCGCCCGCCATAGCGCAGCTCGGCGAACTCCACGTCGGTGAGCACGCCGGCCCGCCGCCAGAGCCGGGAGAAGAAGAAGACGGTGAGGACGCCGGAGAACGCCCCGTTCCACCAGAGCCAGTTCCCGGCCACGCCGAACTTGGCGACCAACCCTGCCACGACCAGCGGCGTGTCGGCGGCGAAGGTCGTGGCGACCATCGACGTCCCGGCCAGCCACCACGGGAGCGAGCGGCCCGAGACGAAGTAGTCGGCGAGCGATTGTCCCGCCTTCCGCGTGTAGGCCAGGCCGATGGCGGCCGAGGCCACGAAGTAGAGCGCGATGACCAGCCAGTCGGAGAAGACGAGATGCATCGACGGCCCCGGGTAACGGGTGAGAGGAATCGTTCCGCGAGTCACCCTGAGCGGAGCGAAGGGGACATGCCCATGGTCATGGCTCCTTCGCTTCGCTCAGGATGACGGTCTGCGGCGGCTACCGCACGCTCCGCTGCAGCCCCCAGCCGCGCGCGTACGACGGCGGAAGCGCGATCGGCAGCCGGCCGCTGATGGTCGCCACACCGGCCAGGGCCCGCGCCACGGCCCGCTCCGCGACCGCGTTGGAGCGCCAGGCGATGAGATACGAGCCCACCTCGGGCAGGCCGCCGATCACGTATGGATTGCCGAGCGAGACGAGCACCGTGGGCCGATCATGCGCGGTGCGGGCAATGAGCGCGGTGAGCGCCGCGGGGATGCCGATCGCGCCGCGGCCGGCGATCGGCCGGTCGGCCGTGGCGAAGACCGCGGTCGGGCTCCGCCGGAGCGCCGCCGCCACGGAGTCGTAACTCGCGCCGCCGCTGGCGGGCCAGAGCCGCGCCAGCGTCACCGCGAAGCCCCGCGCCCGGAGCTCGAGCGCCAACGCGATGCCCACCGTGCGGTTCTCCTCTTCTCCGTAGGTCACCAGCGTGAGCGGCGGCCGCGCGCGGGCCAGCCCGTACACGACGCCCGCCGAGTCCTTCACCAGCACGATCGACCGCGTGGCGATCTCGGCCGCGTCCGCCTGGAACTCGGCATTCCCCACGACGGCCGGAATGCTGTCGAGCGCCACCGTGCGCCGGGTAAAGAGTCCGATGCGACGCTTGAGCTCGAGCACGCGGCGCACCGACGTGTCCAGCCGCTCCATCGTGATCTCGCCGCGATCGACGGCGCGGGCCATCGCGTCGATCGCCGCGCGCGGGTCGGCGGGCTGCAGCAGCAGGTCGGCGCCCGCGAGGAAGGCCCGCACGCCCGCCTCTGCGCCGTACAGGTCCGCCACGCCGGCCATGTTGAGCGCGTCGGTGACGATCAGCCCGTGGAAGCCGAGCGAGTCGCGCAGGATGCCGGTGAGGATGTTGGGGGCGACGGTGCCCGGCCGGAGCTGGCCGAAGTCGATCCCGGGGAGCGCGATGTGCGCCGACATCACGACGTCCACGCCCGCGGCGATCGCCGCGCGGAACGGCACCAGCTCGACCGAGTCGAGCCGCGCCCAGGTCGAGCCGATGACGGGCAGCGCCAGGTGGGAATCCGTGCCGGTGTCGCCGTGGCCGGGGAAGTGCTTGGCGGTGGCGAGCATCCCGTTGTCCTGGAGGCCCCGCACCTCGGCCGCCACGAGCCGGCCCACGTCGGCCGGATCCTCGCCGAACGCGCGGGTATTGATGATCGGGTTGGCGGGATTGTTGTTGACGTCGGCCACGGGCGCGAAGGCCAGGTGCACGCCGACGGCGCGGCCCTCGAGCGCGGTGATGCGGCCGATGTCGTAGGCGGCGCTGTCGCTCCCGGTCGCGCCCACGCCCATATTGGGTGGAAACAGTGTCCCGCCGTTGAGCCGAAGGCTGGTCCCGCCCTCGAAGTCCGAGGCGACGAGCAGAGGGAGCGGCGAGCGCTGCTGCAGCCGGTTGAGCTTGGCCGCCACGTCGAGCGGCGAGCCTACGGACACGATGACGCCGCCGACGTGCAGCGAATCGACCCACGCTTCGGCGCGCGCGAAGCCGTCGTCGTCGTAGGCGGCGTAGGTCCCCGGAATCCACGGCATCACCAGCTGGGCGATCCGGTCGCGGACGTCGAGACCGGCCAGCACGGTCTCGACGTCGGTCTCGGGGCCCACCGTGCCGGCGATGGGCATGGGCGCGGGCGTCGCCACCGGGCGCGCGGGACCGCAGGCGCCCAGCAGGATCACTCCGACCAGTGCGAGGTACGTGGGGTGCACAGAACTCTCGTCGTGCTGGGACTCTGCGGATGGTCGCTCGGCTGCGGGACGCACGGTCCCGCGGCCCAGACGCCGGCGCCGACGGCCGTCCGGCCGGGCATCGACGTGCTGCTGAGCGACAGCCTGCAGGTAGTGCGCGGCCGCCGGGTGGGTCTCGTGACCAACCAGGCGGGCGTGGATGCCCGAGGGATCAGCGACGTGGCGCGATTGCAGGCGGCCGGCGTGCGGCTCGTGGCGCTCTTCAGCCCCGAGCACGGCTTCCGTGGCGCGGCCGAGCCGGGCGCCACGGTCGCCTCGTCGATCGATTCGGCCACCGGCCTACCAATCTACAGTCTTTACGGCCGGAGTACCGCCCCCACCGACGCGATGCTCGACGGCGTCGAGCTCCTGCTCGTCGATCTGCCGGATGCGGGGGCCCGCTACTACACCTACCTCTTCACCACGGTGGAGGTGATGCGGTCGGCGGCGCGGCGGGGCATCCGCGTCGTCGTGCTCGACCGGCCGGATCCGATCGGCGGCCTGGTGCAGGGGAACGTGCTCGACACCGCGTTCCGGACGCCCGTCGGCTTGCTCGCCGTGCCGATGCGCTATGGCATGACGCTGGGCGAGCTCGCCCGGCTGGCCCGGGCCGACCTGGGGCTCGCGACCGAGCTCGGCGTCGTGCCGGTGGCCGGCTGGCGGCGCGCGATGCCGCTCGACGCGACGGGCCTGCCGTTCGTCGCGCCGAGCCCGAACCTCCGGTCGCTCGAGAGTCTCTACCACTATCCCGGGCTGTGCCTGTTCGAGGGAACGAACCTCAGCGTGGGCCGCGGCTCGGAGGCGCCGTTCGAGCAGATCGGCGCGCCGTGGCTCGACACCGCCGCGGTGCTGGCGCGGGTGCGCGCGGCGGCGCTCCCCGGGGTGCGCTTCGCCGGCGTGACCTTCACGCCGAGCCGGCCGGGGGACGGCAAGTACGCGGATACGCTGCTCGCCGGCATCCGGCTCCAGGTCACGGACCGGGACGCGTACGACCCGACGGCCACGGCCGTGCACCTGCTGGCCGCGGTGCGCGCGGTCCACGCCGACCGGTTCGGCTGGATCCCGAAGCACTTCGACCGGCTGGCCGGCGGGACCGAGCTGCGGGAGCAGATCGAAGCGGGAACGGCGCCGAATGTGATCGTGCGGGGGTGGGATGCGGGACTGAAGCGGTTCAAGGAGCGGCGGCGGGAGTTTCTGCTGTATCCGGAGTAGCCCGTCATCCCGAGCGGAGCGAGGGACCTTGCTCGCGCTGCTGGTCGTCCGCGCGGAGTTCCGATCCGCGTGACAGGTCCCTCGCTCCGCTCGGGATGACGCGGCGGAGACCCGCGTCAGCGTCCAGACCCGCCCATGTCCGTTTCCAATTGCCCTAACCAGTTCTGCCGATTATCCTTTCGCCCGGCCGCCCGTCCGGGGATCGGCCTGTCTCACGCTCTCCGGGGGACCGAAACGACGTGAAGCTGCTGGGTGCGCTGGAGAAGCCGTTCTACGCCGCGGTGGATCCGCTCGTGGCACGGCTGATCCGGTCCGGCGTGCGGCCGAATACCATCACGACCATCGGCACCGGCCTGGTCCTGGTGTCCGCGCTGGCGTTCGGGCTGGGGCACATCCGGATCGGCGGGCTCCTGCTGCTGTTGAGCGGCGTGACCGACACGCTCGACGGACAGGTGGCGCGCGGCGGGGCCATGGTCACGAAGTTCGGCGCCTTCTACGACTCGACGCTCGACCGGGTGGGCGACGGCGCCACCTTCATCGGGATCGGCGCCTTTTTCTTGACCGCGCCGGACGTGGCCTACCGGATCCCGGCCGTGGTCGCCTGCATGGTGGCCATCCTCAGCTCGCTCCTGGTCTCCTACGCGCGGGCCCGGGCCGAAGGGCTCGGCATCGACTGCAAGGTGGGGATCGCGCAGCGGGCCGAGCGGATCCTGCTGGTGGGGGTGTGCTCCCTCCTCGTGGGCGCCGGGCCGCACGCGCTGCTGCTCGAGGGCGTCGTCGCCCTGCTCGCGGTGGCCTCGGTGATCACGGTGGTGCAGCGCTTCGTGTACGTCTACCGTCACGCCGACGACGTGAAGGAACCGTCTCGCGCGCGGGACGCGGCCGTGCCGCTCGATTCTTTCGCGAAAGGACGTTAGCAAGTGGCTGATCAGACCGCCCGGCGCATCGCGCCGGCCAAGGGGAAGCTCGGAGTGCTCTGCGTCGGGCTTGGCGCCGTGGCGACGACGTTCATCGCCGGCGTCGAGAACGTCCGCCGGGGCGCGGCGAAGCCGTTCGGCTCGCTGACGCAGATGGGGACGATCCGGCTCGGGAAGCGCACCGAGGCCCGGGCCCCCCTGATCCGGGACTTCGTGCCCCTGGCGGATCTGAAGGACATCGTCTTCGGCGCCTGGGATCCGGTGCCGGACGACGCCTACGCCGCCGCGCGCCACGCGGGCGTGCTGGACCGCCACGAGCACCTCGAGCCGATCGCGGACTTCCTCAAGGCCATCAAGCCGATGCCCGCCGTGTTCGACCAGAACTACGTGAAGCGGCTCGAGGGCAAGAACGTCAAGACCGGCAAGACCAAGCGCGATCTCGCCGAGGCGCTCCGGAAGGACATCCGCGACTTCAAGGCCAAGCACGGCTGCGACCGGCTGGTGATGGTGTGGTGCGCGTCGACCGAGATCTTCATCAGCCCGGGCCCGGCCCACTGGACGCTCGAGGCCTTCGAGAAGGCGATGGACGCCAACGACGAGACCATCGCCCCGTCGATGCTGTACGCGTACGCGGCCATCAAGGAGGGCGTCCCGTTCGCCAACGGCGCGCCCAACCTGACCTGCGACTTCCCGGCGATCGAGGGCCTGGCCAAGGCCAAGGGCGTCCCCATCGGCGGCAAGGACTTCAAGACCGGCCAGACCATGGTCAAGACCGTGCTCGCGCCGATGTTCAAGGCCCGCATGCTGGGCGTGGCGGGCTGGTACTCGACCAACATCCTGGGCAATCGCGACGGCGAGGTGCTGGACGACCCCGAGAGCTTCAAGACCAAGGAAGAGTCGAAGCTCGGCGTGCTGGAGTACATCCTGCAGCCGAAGCTCTATCCCGAGCTCTACGGCGAGATGTACCACAAGGTGCGGATCAACTACTATCCGCCCCGGGGCGACAACAAGGAAGGCTGGGACAACATCGACATCTTCGGGTGGCTGGGCTATCCGATGCAGATCAAGGTCGATTTCCTCTGCCGCGACTCCATCCTCGCCGCCCCGCTGGTGCTCGACCTCGCGCTGTTCTTCGACCTGGCCCAGCGGGCCGGGATGAGCGGCATCCAGGAGTGGCTCTCCTTCTACTTCAAGAGCCCCCAGACGGCGCCGGGGCTGTATCCCGAGCACGACCTGTTCATCCAGCAGACCAAGCTCAAGAACACCCTCCGCTACCTGATGGGCGAAGCGCAGATCACCCATCTGGGCATCGAGTACTACCAGGACGCCTGATGAAGTATTTCCATCGCACGCAGCTGCCGCCCGAGGCCGTCCTGGCGCGCGCCGCCACGTTCTTCGGCGCGCGGCTCACGCCGGTCGAGGAGCAGCCCCGGCGGCGCCGCTTCACCGGCACCGTGGGCCAGGTGACCGTGACCGCCGAGGCCGAGGGCGGGCACTATACCCTCGTGACGGTGGAGACGAACCAGGTTGGCGAGAGCGAAGCCGACAAGCTGGCCAAGCGCTTCCTCACCGTGGTCCACACGCTGGCAGACCCGACGCACCGGCCGATCGGCGCGTACTGATATCCGCTCCCGCACGACCGTTATCCTCAGGAGGCGTTTCCCGATGATCTTCTCGCGCTCGGCGCTCCGCCGTGCTGTCCCGACCGTGCTCTCGGTGCTCATGGCGCTCGTCGCCGGTAGCCTCCCGCTCACGGCCCTGCTGGCGCAGGAGCCGGCGCCCGCGCGGCACGCCGGCGGCGAGGCGGCGCTGGTGCTTCCCGACCTGAGCAGCGCCACCTTCCTGGGCGGCATCGACGGCCGCACGCTGCTCCTGGGCGGGTTGCTCATCTGCGCGCTCGGCCTCGCGTTCGGCCTCGGGATCTACCAGCAGCTGAAGAAGATGGCGGTGCACCGGTCGATGCTCGAGGTGTCGGAGCTGATCTACGAGACCTGCAAGACCTACCTGCAGACGCAGGGCCGGTTCCTGCTGATCCTCTGGCTCTTCATCGGCGTCGCGGTGGCGGTCTACTTCGGCAAGCTGGCCACGACGATCGACCCGGCCAGCGGCGCGGAGGTCCACGGCTTCCCGCTGGGCCGGGTGGTCGATCATCCTGGCCTTCAGCCTGATCGGCATGGCCGGGAGCTACGCGGTGGCCTGGTTCGGCATCCGGGTCAACACCTTCGCCAACTCGCGGACGGCGTTCGCGAGCCTCCGCGGCAAGCCCTACCCCTGCTACCAGATCCCGCTCAAGGCCGGCATGAGCATCGGCATGCTGCTCATCAGCGTCGAGCTGCTGCTGATGCTCTGCATCCTGCTGTTCATTCCGGGCGAGTACGCCGGCCCCTGCTTCATCGGCTTCGCGATCGGCGAGTCGCTGGGCGCCGCGGTGCTCCGGGTGGCGGGCGGCATCTTCACCAAGATCGCCGACATCGGCGCCGACCTGATGAAGATCGTCTTCAAGATCAAGGAAGACGACGCCCGGAACCCGGGCGTGATCGCCGACTGCACCGGCGACAACGCGGGCGACTCGGTCGGCCCCTCGGCCGACGGCTTCGAGACCTACGGCGTGACCGGCGTCGCGCTCATCACGTTCATCCTGCTCGCGGTCACCGAGCCGGCGGTCCAGGTCCAGCTGCTGGTCTGGATCTTCGCGATGCGCATCATGATGATCATCGCCTCGGCGGCGTCGTACTTCATCAATGAGGCGGTGGCCAAGAGCAAGTACGAGCAGGTCGCCCGGATGAACTACGAGGCCCCGCTGACGACGCTGGTGTGGCTCACGTCGATCGTCTCGGTCGTGCTGACCTACGTCGTCTCCTACCTCCTGATCCCGGATCTCGGCGGCGACCCGTCGCTCTGGTGGAAGCTGTCGACGGTCATCACCTGCGGCACGCTCGCGGGCGCCATCATCCCCGAGCTGGTCAAGGTCTTCACCTCGGTGGACAGCCGGCACGTGCGCGAGGTGGTCACCAGCTCGCGCGAGGGCGGGGCGTCGCTCAACATCCTGTCGGGCCTCGTCGCCGGCAACTTCAGCGCGTTCTGGATCGGCCTGGCGATCCTGTGCCTCATGGGCATCGCCTACGGCGTGAGCTCGCTCGGCATGGGCAGCCTCATGCTGGCGCCGGCGGTCTTCGCCTTCGGCCTCGTGGCGTTCGGCTTCCTCGGCATGGGCCCGGTGACCATCGCGGTGGACTCCTACGGCCCGGTGACCGACAACGCCCAGTCGGTCTACGAGCTCTCGACGATCGAGCAGATCCCCGGAATCGAGGCCGAGATCAAGCGCGACTTCGGCTTCTCGCCGCAGTTCGAGCTGGCCAAGCAGCACCTGGAGGAGAACGACGGCGCGGGCAACACCTTCAAGGCCACGGCCAAGCCGGTGCTCATCGGCACCGCGGTGGTGGGCGCCACCACGATGATCTTCTCGATCATCCTGGGGCTCACGCAGGGGCTGCAGCCCGAGCTGCTGTCGAACCTCTCGATCCTGCACCCGCCGTTCCTGCTCGGGCTCATCGCCGGCGGCTCGGTCATCTACTGGTTCACCGGCGCCTCGATCCAGGCCGTGACCACGGGCGCCTACCGGGCGGTCGAGTTCATCAAGGCGAACATCAAGCTCGAGGGCGCCACCAAGGCCTCGGTGGCCGACAGCAAGAAGGTGGTGGAGATCTGCACGCAGTACGCGCAGAAGGGGATGTTCAACATCTTCCTCACCGTCTTCTTCGCCACGCTGGCCTTCGCCTTCGTCGAGCCGTACTTCTTCATCGGCTACCTGATCTCGATCGCGCTGTTCGGGCTGTACCAGGCCATCTTCATGGCCAACGCCGGCGGCGCCTGGGACAACGCGAAGAAGATCGTGGAGACCGAGCTCAAGGCGAAGGGCACCGACCTGCATGCCGCCACGGTGGTCGGCGACACGGTCGGCGATCCGTTCAAGGACACGAGCTCGGTGGCGCTCAACCCGATCATCAAGTTCACCACCCTGTTCGGCCTGCTGGCGGTGGAGCTGGCCGTGTCGCTCACCAAGGAGCAGGGCGCGGGGATCACGCACGTCCTCGCCGCGGTGTTCCTGGCGGTGGCGCTGTTCTTCGTCTACCGGTCGTTCTACGGCATGCGGATCGAAGGGGCGGAAGCGCCGGTCGCGGGACGGCGGGCGGTGCCGCTCAAGGTGTGAGCGGGCTCCTGCCACTGTCACCCTGAGCGAAGCGAAGGGGGCATGCCTCGAGGCATGCCCCCTTCGCTTCGCTCAGGGTGACAGTGGTTGCGCCACGGATACGGCGTGCGGCGGATCACGCCGCCTTCGCCGCACGGTTGACGGCGGCAGCGCAAGCCGACGACGGGGGCAATGCCCGGGGTCCGTCGACTACGCGGCTGCTCATGCCGCGTTCTCTGCCGTCGACGTCGACTGCGCGGGTGTGAGCGTCGACTGCGCGGTCCCGATCATCGAGCGCGCGGCTGCGATGGTCGAGTGCGCGGGTGTGATAGCCGAGCGCGCGGACCTAATCATCGAGTGCGCGGACCTGATCATCGAGCGCACGGACCTGATCATCGGGCGCGCGGGCCTGATCATCGAGCGCACGGACCTGATCATCGAGCGCGCGGGCCTGATCATCGAGCGCGCGGGTGCCACGATCGAGCGCGCGGCCACGTTGAGCGCGGTCGCGGCGACGCTCACGGCGTGCGCGGCATCGTTCATGACGCCCGCGCGTCATCGCTCATCGACCTGCGCGGCATCGTTCATCACCTGCGCGGCATCGTTCATGACGTGCGCGGATGCGCGATCGTTCATCACGTGCGCAGCGGTGCCGATCGCCTGCGCGGGGACGCCGATCGCCCGCGCAGGTGCGACGATCGCGTACGCGGCTCCGGCGATCGCGCGCGCGGCACCGACGATCGCGCGCGCGGCCGGCGCCATCGGCCCGGCGGCCGAAGCCGTCGGCCTGGGGCCGGCTGGCGACGACCCTGTTCGGCCGGCTGCCCGCCTTCGCGCTAAGCGGCGACGGGCGCTATCTTTGCGCGACCCCCAGGCCATTCCGCAGGAGCCCGCCATGCCCCAGCCGCCCGACGCCCCAGACCCGCGCGAGCCGCTCGACCGCCGCGCGTTCCTGAGCCACGCCGCGGTGCTCGGCGCCGCGGCGACCGGAGGCCTGGGATGGTCGCCCGCGGCCCGCGAGCCCGGAACCTCCCCCTCGCCGGTGCCGATGCCGGGACGCGCGACCCCCGCCCGGGCGCCGTTCGAGCTCGAGGAGATCACCATCGCCGAGCTGCAGGCGGGGATGGCGTCGGGGCGCTACACCGCGAAACGGGTGGTCGAGCTGTATCTCGAGCGGATCGCGGCCATGGACCGGGCGGACGTCGCGCTCCAGTCGATCCTCGAGACCAACCCGGAGGCGATCGCGCTGGCCGAGGCGCTCGACCGGGAGCGGGCCGCGAAGGGAGCGCGCGGGCCGCTCCACGGCATCCCCGTGCTGCTCAAGGACAACATCGACACCGCCGACCGGATGACCACCACGGCCGGCTCGCTGGCGCTCGAGGGCTCCATTCCGGCGCGGGACGCCCACCTGGCCGCACGGCTCCGCGCGGCAGGCGCGATCCTGATCGCGAAGGCCAACATGAGCGAGTGGGCCAACATCCGCTCGAACCACTCGTCGAGCGGCTGGAGCGCCCGGGGCGGGCAGTGCCGGAACCCCTTCGTGCTCGACCGCAACCCGTGCGGCTCCAGCTCCGGGTCCGCCGCGGCCGTCTCGGCCAATTTCGGCGCGGTGGCCGTCGGCACCGAGACCGACGGCTCGATCGTCTGCCCCGCGTCCGCCTGCGGCGTGGTGGGGCTCAAGCCGACCGTGGGGCTCGTGAGCCGGGCGGGGGTCATTCCGATCTCCCACACCCAGGACACGGCAGGCCCGCTCTGCCGAACCGTCGCCGATGCCGCCGCGCTGCTCGGCGTGCTCGCCGGAGCGGACCCGCGCGACCCGGCCACGAGCGCCTCGTCCGGCCACCTCGAGCCGGACTACACCAAGTTCCTCGATCCGGCCGGCCTCCGCGGCGCGCGGATCGGCGTGGCTCGCGAGAAGTTCTTCGGCTACAACGACGCGACCGACCGCCTGGCGGAGGCCGCCATCGGCGTGTTCCGGCGAGAAGGCGCCGTCGTGATCGACCCGGCCGACATCCCGCACGCCGGTACCTACGACGACGCCGAGCTCGAGGTGCTCCTGTTCGAGCTCAAGGCCGATCTCAACGCCTATCTCGCCACGCTTGGCCCCGCCGCGCCCGTGCGCACGCTGGCCGACGTGATCGCGTTCAACGAGCGGGAGCGGGCACGCGAGATGCCCTGGTTCGGCCAGGAGCTCTTCGTCCGGGCGGAGGCCAAGGGCGACCTCACGACCCCGGCGTACCGGAAGGCGCTCGACACCTGTGGCCGCCTCGCCCGGCGTCAGGGGCTGGACGCGGTCATGAACAAGCACAAGCTCGACGCCATCGTGGCGCCGACCGGCAATCCGGCCTGGCCCACCGACCCGGTGAACGGCGACCACTTCACCGGCAGCAGCTCCACGCCGGCCGCGGTGGCGGGATATCCCAGCATCAGCGTGCCGATGGGCCAGGCGTGGGGGCTGCCGGTCAATCTCTCGTTCATCGGGCGCGCGTGGAGCGAGCCGACGCTGCTCCGGCTGGCGTATGCGTTCGAGCAGATCACGTTGCACCGGAAGGCGCCGCGGTTCCTCCCGACGCTCGCTTGACTCTCCCCCCGCGGGTAGGGATTTTCCACCCCGGATCACGCCTCCTTCAACCAGGATCTGCATGGCCGTCACCAGCGCTCTCGCCACCGATTCGGCCGCCCGGGCCGGGTTGTCGCGGGACCAGCTTCTCGAACTCTACTATTGGATGCGCCTGACCCGGTCGCTCGAGGAGCGGCTGGTCAACCTGTACCGGCAGACCAAGGTCGTGGGCGGGCTGTTTCGTTCGCTGGGGCAGGAGGCCTGCGCCGTCGGCTCGGCGTACGCCCTCAGCCGCGAGGACGTCCTCTCGCCGCTGATCCGGAACCTGGGCTCCATGCTGGTGAAGGGCGCCACGCCGCTCGAGGTGCTGCGGCAGTACATGGCCAAGGGCGATTCGCCCACCCGCGGCCGCGAGCTCAACATCCATTTCGGCGACCTCGAGGACCGGAACTTCGTCGGCCAGATCTCACACCTGGGCGACATGGTACCGGTGATGGCCGGCGTCACGCTCACCTTCAAGATGCGGAAGGAGCCGCGCGTCGGGCTGGTGTACGTGGGCGACGGCGCCACCTCCACGGGCGCGTTCCACGAGGGCATCAACTTCGCCGCGGTCCAGCGCTGCCCCCTGGTCGTGATCGTCGAGAACAACCGCTACGCCTATTCCACGCCCACCGCGAAGCAGTGCGCCGCCGAGCGGCTGGCCGACAAGGCCGCGGGCTACGGCATCCCGGGCGTCCGGGCCGACGGCAACGACGTCATCGCCGCGTACCAGGTGACCCGCGACGCCGTGGCCCGCGCCCGGCGCGGCGAAGGCGTCACCCTGGTCGAGCTGATGACCTACCGCCGGAAGGGGCACGCCGAGCACGACAACCAGAGCTACGTGCCCGCCGGCGAGCTCGAGCGCTGGGCGCGCGAGAACGATCCGCTCGACCGTTACGTGCAGCGGCTCACCGGCAGCGAGGGCGTGGCGCCGTCCGAGCTCGAGGCGCTCGACGCGCGGGTGCAGGCGGAGATCGACGACGCCACCGACGTCGCCGAGCAGTCGCCGCCGCCCGAGCCGCGCGACTGCCTGGCCGGGGTCTACGCCGACCCGCCGGAGGCGCCGGCGCTCTGGTACCGCGAGGGCATCCGGAGCGCGGTCGACCGCCACGAGCGACCGGCGAGCTGGGGGACGCACGATGGCTGAGGCCACCTACCTCGAGGCATCCGCCAGGGCCTGTTCGAGGAGATGGAGCGCGACCCGAGCGTCTTCTGCATGGGCGAGGACATCGGAGCGTACGGCGGCGCCTTCAAGGTGACCGAGGGGCTGCTCGACCGGTTCGGCGCGGAGCGCGTCATCGACACGCCGATCAGCGAGACCGGATTCGTCGGCGCGGCGGCGGGCGCGGCGCACATGGGCATGCGGCCGGTCTGCGAGATGCAGTTCATCGACTTCGTCTCCTCCGCCTACAGCATCCTGACCAACTACGTGGCCACGGCGCGCTACCGGGCGTTTCTCCCGTGCCCGATGGTGGTCCGCGGGCCGAGCGGCGGCTACGTGCGCGGCGGGCCGTTCCACTCGCAGAACCCCGAGGCGGCGTTCCTGCACACGCCGGGGCTCAAGATCGTCTATCCGGCCACGGCGAGCGACGCCAAGGGCCTGATCAAGAGCGCCGTCCGCGACGATGACTGCGTGCTGTTCTTCGAGCACAAGTATCTCTATCGCCGGGTCAAGGAAGAGCTGCCGCAGGGCGATCACGTCGTCCCGATCGGCAAGGCGCGGCTGGCGCGCGAAGGGCCGGGACCTGAGCATCGTCACCTACGCGGCGACGGTGTGGAAGGCGCTCGAGGCGGCCGAGCAGCTGGAGCGGGAGGACGGGCTCTCGGTCGAGGTGCTCGACCTGCGGACGCTCCTCCCGATGGACGACGAGGCGATCGTCGCGACCGTGAAGAAGACCAATCGCGTGCTCGTCGTGCACGAGGACACCGTGACCGGCGGGATCGCGGGCGAGATCACCGCCCGAATCAACGAGCTCGCCTTCGAATGGCTCGACGCGCCGGTGCGGCGCGTCGCCGCCCACGACGTCCCGCTGCCGTACGCGCCGCAGCTCGAGGACTTCGTCCTGCCGCAGACCGCGGATATCGTGCGCGCCGCCCGCTGGCTTGCGGCGTACTGACCGGAGACCGAAAGAGTATGGCCAAGATCGACGTAATCATGCCGCAGATGGGCGAGTCCATCGCCGAAGGCACCCTGTCGCGGTGGATGAAGAAGGTGGGCGACGCGGTGAAGCGCGACGAGCCGATCTTCGAGATCTCGACCGACAAGGTGGACGCCGAGATCCCGGCCCCCGTGGCGGGCGTCCTGGCGGAGATCCTGGTGACCGAGGGCCAGACCGTCGCGGTGCAGACCGTGGTGGCGACGATCGAGACCGAGGCGGGCGCCGCCGTGGCTCCGACCGCGGCACCTGCTCCGCCGGCCGCCGCCACGCCCGCTCCGTCCGCCGCGCCGGCTCCGCCGCCGGCCCTCGCGCCGGAGCGCGCCGCGCCCGCCCGCCCCGCGGCCGCGAGCGCGGCCGCGTCCCCGCCGCCCGCGGCCGCGGCGCAGAGCCGCCCCGCGGCGCCTGCCGCCCCCAGCCGGTCCCCCGACGCCGGCGGCAACGGCGGCAGCGAGACCGCCGAGGAGCGTCTCCGGCGGAGATCGACGCCGCTGGTCCGGAAGATGGCCGCCGAGCACAACCTCGACCTCAGCGCCATTCCGGGCAGCGGCCTCGCTGGCCGCGTCACCAAGAACGACATCCTGAGCTATCTCGAGACCGGCCCGGCGCCCGAGGTCGCGGAGGCGCCTGGTGCGCCGGCCGCGGCTCCCGCGATCGCCGCCGCGCCGAGCGGGGCCCCGCGCCCCACCGCGGCGCCGGGCTACGCGCCGGCCGTCGAGGCCTGGCCCGGCGACCGGGTCGAGCCCTGGTCGCGCATCCGGAAGCTCACGGCCGAGCACATGGTGATGTCCCGCCGCGTCTCGCCGCACGTCAACACGATCTTCGAGATCGACTACACGCGCATCGCCCAGCTCCGCGCGCAAGAAGAAGAAGGAATACGCCGACCGGGGCGTGAACCTGACCTACCTGGCCTTCATCGCGAAGGCCGTGGCCGACGGGCTCCGGAAGCACCCCAGCGTCAACTCCGCCGTGAGCGGGGAGAGCACCGTGTTCCGGCGCGACATCAACCTGGGGATCGCGGTGGCGCTCGACTGGGGGCTCATCGTGCCGGTCATCAAGCACGCCGATGAGCTCTCGCTGCTGGGCGTGGCCCGCGCCATCAACGACCTGGGCGAGCGCGCGCGCACCAAGAAGCTGAGCCCCGACGACGTGCAGCGCGGCACGTTCACGATCACCAACCCGGGCGTGTTCGGGTCCGTGATCGGGACCCCGATCATCAACCAGCCGCAGGCCGCGATCCTCTGCGTCGGAGCGATCGAGAAGCAGCCGGCCGTCATCACCGTGGACGGCACCGACAGTCTCGCGATCCGGACCAAGGGCATGCTCGCGCTCGCCTTCGATCACCGGATCGTGGACGGCGCCGATGCCGACCGCTTCATGGCCGACGTGAAGCAGATGCTGCAGGAGTTCCCCGAGGCCTCGGTCTGACGTGCCCCGCACGCTCACCGTCTCGCGGGTGACGGTGCACGCGGGGCGGACGGCGGAGTATCTCTCCACGGTGCGGGAGCTGGCCGCGCTGCACGAGGCGCGCGGCAAGCATCTCTGGGTGTTCCGTCAGGCCGGCCTTCCGGACTCGTTCCTCGAGTGCAGCGAGAGCCGGAGCGCCGAGACCCACCGTGCCGTCGTCGAGGCGCCCGAGGACGAGCGCCGGCTCGAGGCCCGGCTCCGCGCGGTCGCCGAGTACGAGCCAGGGGCCTGGGACCTGTGGGAAGAAGTGAGGAGCGATACGTAGATGCCGAGACGGATCATCGAGGTGAACGGCGAGCCGTGGGAAGTCGCGGTGAGCGGCCGGTCCACCCAGTACACCAAAGACGAGTTCGGCCTGGTGTTCAGCCGGGGCACGGGTGCGGGCCGGGAGCAGCGCGTCGCGCGCTACACGCCGCTCGGCGCCAAGAGCCGTGAGCTGTCCCTGAGCCAGCTGAGCGACCAGGAGTTGCGGGAGCTGCTGTCCCACTCGCAACCCTCGTGGACCGCGCCGGAGATGGGGTACCGCCGCTGACCACACCTGACCTGCCTCCCCCGGCCCGGCTGGTCGACCTGCACATTCACTCGACCGCGTCCGACGGCAGCCTGCCGCCGGAGCGGGTCGTGGAGCGCGCGCGGCGGGCGGGTCTCTCGGCCATGGCACTCACCGATCACGACACCGTGGCCGGCGTGCCCGCCGCCGTGGAGGCGGGCGCCCGCATCGGGATCCGGGTGGTGGGCGGCTGCGAATTCAGCTCGGCCGCGCCGTGGGGCGAAATGCACGTGCTGGGGTACTTCCTGCCATCTGAACTCGGCCGAGCTGGAGTCCTTCCTCGAGCGCTGCCGCGCCGATCGCGTCCGCCGCGGGCGTGAGATGGTGACCCGGCTTCAGCGGCTCGGAGTCGCGCTCGAATTCGACGACGTGCTCCGGCAGTCGAACGGCGCCGCGGTGGGGCGGCCGCACGTGGCGCGGGCCATCGTGACCCAGGGCAGCGCCATCGATGTGTCCGACGCATTCGACCGCTACATTGGCCGCGGCCGGCCCGCGTTCGTCGACAAGACGCTCCCGGCCTTCCGCGAGATCACCGAGCTGGTGCACTCGGTGCGGGGGATGGTCTCGGTCGCGCACATCAAGGAGCGGGGCACGCGCTCGTTCCTCGAGCGGCTCCGGCGCGAGGGACTCGACGCGATCGAGACCCGCCACCCCAGCCACTCTCCCGAGCTCCGCGCGCGGCTCGCCGACATCGCGATCCGGCTCGGCCTGCTCCAGACCGGCGGCAGCGACTGGCATGGCGATCCCGAGCCCGGGGAGACCCACGGCGCGCTCGGGTCCCAGGATGTGCCGCTGGAATGGCTGGAACGGATGGAGGAGTCGCTGGCTGGTCCGCGGGCGCCCGTGCCCTCGTGAGCCGGCTGCTCGCCGCCGGCAGCCGGGCGCCGGATTTTTCCGCCGAGGCGTCCGATGGCCGCGTCTACACCCTCGGCGAGCTGCTGGCCGACTCCCTCGTGCTGCTGGCGTTCTATCCGGGCAATGATACGCCCGGCTGAAACCGCCAACTGTCCGCCGTGCGCGACGACCTGCCCCTGTACGCCCGCCATCGCATTCGCCCGTTCGGGGTCAATCCGGCGCCTGCCGCGAGCCATGCCGGCTACGCCGAGCGGCTCCGGCTCAACTTCCCACTGCTGTCGGATCCGGATCTGGTCATGGCCCGCGCGTACGGCGCCCTCCGGCCGGACGGGCTCACGATCGCGCGGTCGGTGGTGCTGATCGAGCAGGATGGGACTATCGTGTACAGTCAGGCCGGCGCCCCGGGCGCCGACATCGTTCTCGAAGCCCTGAGGTGAGCATGCCCCCCGCGACGTTCGATTTCGGCGGCAAAGTGGTGCTGGTGACCGGCGTCGGCCGCGCCGGCCAGATCGGCAACGCGGTGGCGCTCGCGTTCGGGACGGCCGGCGCCAAGATCGTGGCGTGCGACGTGAACGCCGTGGGCGTCACCGAGCGCGTGCGGGAGTTCGCGGCACTGGGCGTCGACGCTCGCCCGTGCGCCGGCGATCTCTCGCACCCGGACATCGCGGCCCTCGCGGTGGAGACGGCGATCCGGCACTTCGGCCGATTGGATGTGGTGGTGAACGTGGCGGGCGGGCTCACCACGTATGGGCCGATCGAGCAGCTCACGGTCACGGATTTCGACCGGGAATTGTCCATCAATCTCAAGACGGCCGTGCTCGTCTCCCAGGCCGCCATCGCCGCGCTCGCGAAGACCGAGGGGTGCATCATCAACTTCGCGTCGATCGCCTACTTCGAGCCGCAGAGCCCGATGGCCGTCTACTCGGCGGCCAAGGCCGCCGTGGCGGGATTCACGCGCAGCCTCGCGCTGGAGCTGGCGGACCGGAAGATCCGGGTCAACGCCGTGGCGCCGGGCATGGCCCGGACCGGCGACAACGTCGCGGCCGCGGGGCAGGGGGCCGCGTACGTGGAGATGGAGGAGCTCACCCGGGGCGTGCTGGCGCTCGCGGTCGGTGGCCCCGGCGCGCCGACCGGCCAGATCGTCCAGATCGCGCCGCGCGAGAGCGCGTCGCGCGGCTGATGCGGCTCGAGGGCCGGGTCGCGCTCGTCACGGGGGCCGGGCGGCGGCTGGGCCAGGCGCTGGCCCGGGCGCTCGCCGGGCGCGGCATGACGGTGGCGATCCACTACAACAGCTCCGGGTCCGGCGCGGAGGCGCTGCGGGAGGAGATCGTCGCCGCGGGCGGCCGAGCCGCCTGCTTTGCCGCGGACCTGCGCGAGCCGGCCGCCGCCGCCGAGCTGCCGCGGCGCGTCGTGGCGGAGCTGGGCGGACTGGACGTGCTGGTCAACTCGGCCGCCGTGATGCTGCACCGCTCGTTCGAGGAGACCACGCCCGCCGAGTACGATACGGTGCTCGATCTCAACCTCCGCTCGGTCTTCTTCGTCACCCAGGGAGCGGCACCGGCGCTCCGCGCCGCTCGCGGCAAGGTCGTGAACATGGCTGACCTGGCCGGGCTCGAGCCCTGGCCGGGCTACGCGGCGCACTCGCTCAG
This sequence comes from uncultured Gemmatimonadales bacterium, assembly GCA_963804125.1. GTDB lineage: Bacteria > Gemmatimonadota > Gemmatimonadetes > Gemmatimonadales > GWC2-71-9 > CAVVWJ01. The sequence goes on along the minus strand of CAWDPF010000007.1, from coordinate 47,986 downwards.
CAAGGCCGGGGTCGTCATGCTCACCCGCGTGCTCGCGCTCGCGCTGGCGCCCGAGGTGACGGTGAACGCGCTCGCCCCGGGCGCGGTGCTCGTGCCCGAGGAATACGATGCCGAGGAGCGGGAGCGGCTGGCCCGGACGACTCCGCTGCGCCGGCTCGGCACGCCCGAGGACGCGACCGCCGCGCTCCTGTACCTGCTCGAGGGCGGCGACTTCGTGACGGGCGAGGTGCTGGCGGTCGATGGCGGGCGACTCCTCCGCTAGTCCCGCGGCCGGCGTCGCGACCAGCGTCTCCCTCGGCGAGGTCGTCATCGTCGGCGGCGGCTGCTACGGGACGTTCTACACCGGCCAGCTGCTCCGGGCGCGCGCCCGCGGCGCGGCCCACTGGCGCCGGCTGCTCGTGGTCGACCGGGATCCGGCCTGCCAGGCCGGGACGGCGATCGCCCGGGCCGATGGCGTCGAGCTGGTCGTCGAGGAGTGGGGTGCGTTCTTCGACCGCTACTTCGCCGCCGCCTCGCCCGCCGCCGACGCTCCCGACGCGATCGTTCCTTCCCCGCTGATGCCCCACCTGATGTACGAGTGGCTGCTGCGCCGCGCGCGGACCCGCTGGCCCGGGCGCGAGGTCGGCACGCGTCCGGTGCCCCTGGGTCCGGGCACGCCGTACGACGTGCAGGCGCCCGATGGCACACGCTACGTCTCGTTCGCCGATTGGCTCTGCCCGGTCCACTGCATCGAGCCGGCCACGTGCCCGATGATCCGGGCGCCGCGGACCTGGGAGATGGCCGATGCCATGGCCGAGCTGACCCGCCGGCTCGGCCAGGCCCAGGCGACCGCCGGTCCCGTGCTGTTCACCTGCCGCCACCGGGTGTACGGGGTCGGCATGTTCGATGTCGCCACGGTGCTGGAGGGAGACGCGGTGGTGGCCCGGGCCGGGGCGGAGGGGACGCCCGTCGACGTCCTGGTCGGGACGATCTCGGCGTGCCATGGGGCGGCGAGCCTGCTGCACCTGGGGTAGCAGTCATCCCGAGCGGAGCGAGGGACCTACTCCGCCTGCCGGAACGCCGCTGCGGTCCGGAGGCGGGCAAGGTCCCTCGCTTCGCTCGGGATGACGGGGGAACCCGCCGCCCCCTCCCGGGGTTGAGGTGCGGTAACGTTCGTGGCACCCTATATTTCACCCAACCTGACGACGGGGAACGGGATGAGGCACGTTGAGGAGTTCGAGCTGATCATCGTCGGCGGCGGGCCCGCGGGGCTCTGCGCCGCCATGTACGCCGGCCGCGGCATGCTCAAGTCGGTGCTGCTGGAGCGCGGCGTGCCCGGTGGCGAACTGCTCAACACCGAGTGGATCGACGACTATCCGGGCTTCGAGCACGTGCTCGGGCGGGAGCTGGCGCAGAAGATGACGGCGCACGCCGCCGCATTCGGCGCCGACATCCGCCAGGAGAACGTCGAGGGCATCGCCCGCCGGGACGACGGCGTGTTCGAGGTCACGACCACCCGCGGCACGATCTACCAGGCACCCACCGTGATCCTCACCGCCGGCGGCACGCCCACCAAGCTCGAGATCCCCGGCGAGCTGGAGTACGCCGGCCGCGGCGTGTCGTACTGCGCCGTGTGCGATGGGGCCTTCTTCAAGGGCGAGACGATCGCCGTGGTCGGCGGGGGCGACGCCGCGGTCGAGGAGGCCGACTACCTGACCCGGTACGCCGAAAAGGTCTACGTCATCCACCGGCGCGACGAGTTCCGTGCGTCGAAGATCCTGCAGGAGCGCCTGTTCGCGAATCCCAAGATCGAAGTGATCTGGAACAAGCGGGTCCTCGAGCTCACGGGAACACCCGCGGGCCTTCAGTCCCTCCTGCTCGAGGACACCCTCACCGGCGATCGGACGGTGCTCGAGGCCACCGGCTGCTTCGTCTTCATCGGCTTCCGTCCCAACACGGGGCTGGTGAAGGAGCACTTCGCGCACGACGCGAGCGGCTACATCGTGACCGACGACCGGATGATGACGTCGATCCCCGGGCTCTTCGCCGCCGGCGACCTGCGCGTGCAGCTCACCCGCCAGGTCACGACCGCGGTCGGGGACGCCACGACGGCGGCCATCGCGGTCGAGAAGTATCTCAAGGATCGGCAGAGCGGCGTCCTGGGAGTCCGGGTCGGTGTCTGAGCTGGAGGTCGTGGCGCTGCCGAACGGACAGCTCGCGGAGAACTGCTACCTCATCGCCGACCGGCGTACCCGCGAGGCGGTGATCATCGACCCCGGCGAGGAGCCGGCGATGTTTCTGGCCGAGCTCGACACCCGTGCCTGGACGCTCCGCGCCATCTGGCTCACCCATGCCCACGTCGACCACATCATGGGCGTGGGGGCGGTGCGACGCGCCACCGGCGCGCCCATCCATCTCCATCCCCTCGACCGTCCGATCTACGACGCGCTCCCCCAGTTCGGCGCCTGGCTGGGCAAGCAGGTCGACCCGCCGCCGCCGCCCGACGTCGCGCTCGAGCCGGGGACGCCGGTGCGGGTGGGCCGGTTCGACTTCGAGGTGCGCTTCACGCCGGGACACTCGCCAGGGAGCGTGAGCTTCGTGGGACACGACATGGTCTTCGGCGGCGACGTGCTGTTCAACGGCTCGGTCGGCCGGACCGACCTGCCCGGCGGCGACGCCGCCGCGCTGATGGCCAGCATCCAGTCCCAGTTCCTCTCGCTGCCGGACTCGACGGTGGTGCACAGCGGCCACGGCCCCGACACCACCATCGGCGTGGAGCGGCTGACCAACCCGTACCTCACGGGGGCGTTTCCGCTTGGGTGACGGGCGGGCGGTCGGGCGGTCAGGCGGTCAGGCGGTCGGACGGTCGACGGTCAGACGGTCGACGGTCGGACTGGCGCCGCCCGTCCGACTGTCCTGACCGCCCGCCCGCCTGACCGCCCGACCGCCTGTAATCGCTGCGGCTTCGAGGTCCCCGTCCGGGCCCGTGGCTGCAAGAACCCGTGCCCCAACTGCGGAACCGTCTACCCGCTCGGGGATTGCTCTGACTGACACGACCGCCGGCGGGATGTCGGACCTCGAGGTGATCGCCACGGCGGGCACCCGGGCGTCGCTGGACATTTCCCGCATCGAGCTCCCGCCGCGGCTCCGGCCTGGCGCGGCGCTCGGCGTGCTCGACATCACCGAGTTCTTCGGCGAGACCACCGGCGGCGTCCGGACCTACCTGCTCCAGAAGGCGCGCTACGTCCAGCGGCGGACGGAGCTGCGGCAGACGATCGTCGTCCCCGGCGCGCGCGACGAGATCCTCGAGGCGAGCGGCGTGCGCTGCTATCGCCTGCACGGGCCGTCGGTGCCCACGCAGAAGCCTTACCGGTTCATGCTGGCGACCCGGTCGACGAGCCGGATCGTCGCGCACGAGCGGCCGGACCTGATCGAGGTCGGCAGCACCTGGTTCGCGCCGTGGCTGGTGCATCTGGCCACGCGGCGCGTCGACGTGCCGGCGGTCTGGTTCTATCACAGCAACTTTCCTCGCGTGATCGCGCCCTGGCCCGAGACCGCGGGCCGGCTGAAGCGCGCGGCCGCCGAGTTCGCCTGGGGCTACGTCCGGCGGCTCGGCCGGATGGTGCGGGCGACGCTGGCGCCGTCGGACTTCGTGGCCCGGGAGCTCGAGCGGGTCGGGGTCGAGCGGGTCGTGCGGGTCGGGACTCGGCGTGGACCTGGAGCGGTTCCACCCCGCGCGGCGCGCGGTGGCGGCGGAAACGCGCCGCCGCCACGGCCTCCCCGAGGGGCCGCTGGCGATCTACGTCGGACGCCTGGCCGGAGAGAAGGAGGTCGACCTGCTGCTCACCGCGTGGCCGGAAGTCGAGCGGCGGACCGGCGCGCGGCTGGTGCTGGTCGGAGACGGCCCCAGCCGCCGGCGGCTGCAGCGGCGTTCCGGAAGCGAGCGCATGTACTGGCTTCCCTTCCAGCAGGACCGCGAGCGGCTGGCGGATCTGCTGGCGGCGGTGGATCTGGCGGTGTCGCCGTGCTCGATCGAGACCTTTGGGCTCTCCGCGCTCGAGGCCCTCGCGAGCGGCACCCCGCTGCTGTCGGCGGACCGGGGCGGCGTGGCCGAGACCGTCGGGCGCTCGGGCGCCGGCGCGACGTTCGCCTCCGGCGACGCCGGCGCGCTGGCCGACCAGGCCAAGGCCCTGCTGCTCGGCGACCTCGCCGCGTTCGGCGCGACAGGGCCGGCGATACGCCGAGGCGGACCATGGCTGGGACGCCGTGCTCGACCGCATCTTCGACGTCTACCGCAGCGTTCTCGCCGGGTGAGCCTGCTCGTCTCCATCCACGACGTCACTCCCGCGCTGACCGACGGCGTGACCCACCTGTGGTCGCTCTGCGCGGGCCGCGGCGTGCGCCCGGCGCTTCTCGTAGTGCCCGACTGGCACGGCGAATGGCCGCTCGAGTCGTATCCGTCGTTCGTCGCGTGGCTGCGTGCCCGCGTGGCCGACGGCGCCGAGATCGTGCTCCACGGAGAACGACACGACGAGGCCGGACTGCCGCGAGGGCTGGGGGACAGCGTGCGCGCCTGGGGCCGGACGGCACGGGAAGGCGAGTTTCTCACGCTGGACGGCGCCGCGGCGCGAGCGCGGATCGCGCGCGGGCTCGCTCGGCTCCGGGCGCTCGGGCTCGAGCCCGTCGGCTTCGTGCCTCCGGCCTGGCTCGCCCGAGCCGAGGGACACCAGGCGGTGGGCGGTGTGGGGCTCGCATTCAGCGAGGACGACCGGGCCATCCATCTGTATCCGTCCGGCCGCCGCGTGCCGTCGCCGGTCGTGCGGTGGAGCGCGCGCACGCCGGCCCGCGCCTGGGGCTCCGTCGTCGGTGGCCCGGGCGCGATGGACGCTGCAGGGACGGGCGCGCCTCCCGCGCCTGGCCTTCCATCCGCAGGACCTCGGCCACCCCGCCACCGCGGCCGCGCTCGGCCCCACGCTCGATCGCTGGCTCGCGCGGCACGCGCCGATTCCCTACTCGGCGCTCGAGGCGTGACGCCGGTCGCGGCGCACCTCCTCTGCCTCGGGCTGGTCGGGGTCGACCTGCTGGCGCGCGCCTGGCGCATTCAATGGATCGTGCAGGGGCTCGGGCATCGAATGACGCTGCGCGATTCCTTCATCGTCAACGCCTTTGGCGACGCCGCCTGCGCGCTCACGCCGCTTCGGATCGGCGGCGAGCCGGCGCGCCTGGCCGGCATGCTGCGGAGCCGCGTGCCGGCGACGGCGGCGTTCGTCGCGATCAGCCTGGAAGTGCTGGCGGCCTGGCCGGTGATCATCGTGGCCGCGGGCTGGCTCATCTGGCGGTACGCCCCGGCCTGGTGGCTCCTGGCCGGCCCGCGGCTCGCCGCCGCCGCGACGACCGCGTGGCCATGGGTCCTGGCCGTGGCGCTGGCGAGCGTCGTGGCGTGGCGGGCGGCGCGAAGGGTGGCCTCCCCGACGGCGCACCAGCTCCGCCGGCCGATCCGGCGCGCCATGGTGTACTGGCGGCGAATGCCCCGATGGCCGCTCGTGGCGAGCATCCCGATGAGCTTCCTCAACCTCGCCACCCGGGTGGCCATCCTGCCGGTGCTGGCGCTCACGCTGCCCAGTCCGCCGGCGATGGGGCCGCTCGCGCTGGGCTCGTTCGCGCTGCTCTACAGCCAGCTCGTGCTGCCGACCCCATCGGGCGCCGGCGCGGTGGAGCTGGGATTCCTGGGCGGGGCCGCGGGCGACCTGGGAACCGGGGAGGGCTGGCTGCTGCTGGCGTGGCGGTTCTACACCAATGGCATCGGCGTCATTCTCGGCGTGGCGCTCGCCGCGCAGGTGTACGGCTGGCCGGCGCTCCGCCGGCTAGCGGGGCGGTGGAGCGATGCGCGCACTAGACGCCGCGCTCGGACGCGCTCTCGACCGTCCGCCTACCGTGCGGCGGTGGAGCGATCCCCACTAGCATCACCGTCCGCTCGAGCGCCTCGGCCACGCCATGGGGCACGTCGGCCGGCGCCCAGACGACGGTGCCCGGGCCCGCCTCCCGCGTCTCGTCGCCCACCGTCATCCGCGCCCGGCCGCTCACCACGACGTAGAACTTGTCGGCCCCGGCGTGCGTGTGCACCCGCTGCGCCTGGCCCGGCTCGAAGCAGTTGAGTCCCACGAACAGCTGCCTGCCCGCGAACAGGTCCGCCTTGCCCGGCTTGTCCGCGCCGAAGACGGCGGCCGCGTCGATGCTCCGGAAAAAATCGCTCATCGGTTGTCGGTCTCCTCACGGGCCGATATCATTCCGCGGCCCCCAACGAGGACCGCCGCAGACCATGACCACCACCCGCCTCGAACGCGATCCCCTGGGCGAAAAGCCCGTCCCGGCCGACGCGCTGTACGGCATCCAGACGCTGCGCGCGGCCGAGAATTTTCCGATCTCCGGGCTCCGTCCGCTGCCGGCCTTCGTGGACGCGGTGGTCTGGATCAAGCGCTCGGCCGCGCTCACGCACAAGGAGACCGGCCGGCTGGAGGCGCGCCTGGCCGACGCCATCGTCAAGGCGGCCGACGAGATTCTCGGCGGGCAGCATCGCGATCAGTTCATCGTGGACGTGTATCAGGCCGGCGCGGGCACCAGCCACAACATGAACGTTAACGAGGTGCTCGCCAACCGGGCCAACGAGATCCTCGGCGCGCCGCGCGGCGTCTACGCCCCGGTGCACCCGAACGATCACGTCAACATGGCCCAGAGCACCAACGACGTCATCCCGACGGCGATGCGCCTGGCGGTGCTGGCCACGCTGCCCTCGACCCTCGCCGCGCTCGACGTGCTGGCCAGCGTCGTTCCTCGCCAAGGGCACCGAGTTCGACGACGTCATCAAGTCCGGCCGCACCCATCTGCAGGACGCCACGCCCATCCGGCTCGGCCAGGAGTTCACGGCCTACGGCCACACCGTCCAGCGCCACCGCCAGAAGCTGGCCCAGGCGGCCGACTGGCTCCGCGAGATGAACATCGGCGGCACCGCGGTCGGCACCGGCATCAACGCCGAGCGCGAGTACCCGGCGCTGATGGTGAAGTATCTGCGGCAGGTGAGCGGCCTCGAGCTGCGGGAAGGGCAGGACCGCGTTCAGCTCATGCAGTCGATGGGCGACATCGCCACGCTGAGCGGCGCGTTCCGGGCCTACGTGCTGGATCTCAACAAGATCGCCAACGACATCCGGCTGCTGGCCTCGGGGCCGCGCACCGGACTGGCCGAGATCCTGCTGCCGGCGGTGCAGCCGGGGTCGAGCATCATGCCGGGGAAGGTGAACCCGTCGATCGCCGAGATGGTGAACCAGGTGTGCTTCCAGGCCCTCGGCCTCGACACCACGGTGGCGATGGCGGCCGAGGCGGGCCAGCTCGAGCTCAACGTCATGATGCCGGTGATGACGCACAACATCGTCTTCGGCCTGATCATCGTGGGCAACGCCTCGCGCGTCTTCGCCGAGCGCTGCGTCGACGGCATCGAGGCCGACGAGAAGCAGTGCGCCTACTGGCTCGAGCGGAGCCCGGCGCTGGTGACCGCGCTCGCGCCCAAGATCGGGTACGCCGAGTCGGCCAAGCTGGCCAAGGAGGCGCTGGCCACCGGGCTCACGGTCAAGGAGCTGGTGGTGAAGAAGCAACTGCTCAAGGGCGCCGAGCTCGAGGAGGTGCTCAACCTGCGCGCGATGACGGAGCTCGGCGTGCCGGGCGGGAAGGGACTGCCCGGCGGCGGGTGATCAGTCGGGCGGTGCCGCCGTCGACGGGCAGGTCGAGGAATCGGAACAGCGGCCCGTCGGGATGCTCGCGCTGCATGAGGTGCATCGACACGTTGTAGACCGGCACGCCCGTGCGCGTGCGTCCCTCCGCGGCCCCGTGGTGGGCATGGCCGTGGAAGACCGCGTCGACGGGATAGCGCGTGAGCGGCTCCTCCAGCCGGCTCGAGCCCAGGTAGGGATAGATCTCCTTGGGCTCGCCCTCGACGGTGGCCTCGATCGGCGAGTAGTGCATGAGCACGATCCGACGCCCGTTCCGGAGACGCGCGAGCGCGGTCTCGAGCTTGAGCGCCTCGTTCAGCGCTTCCTGCACGAACAGCTTGACGACCTCCTCGCCCCACGGCCCCAGCGCGCGCCGCCCGAATCCGCCGGCAGAATCCCTTTACCCCCGCGAACCCCACGCCGTGCACCTCGAAGCTGGTGCCGTCGAGCACGTGCACACCCGCATCGCAGAGGATCCGGGTCACCTCCGGCACCTTGGCGGACTCGTAGTCGTGGTTGCCGAGCACGGCGACCGTGGGGATGGTCGCGGGAGACAGCGCCCGCGCCAGGGCCTGCGCGTCCTCGGGCTCGCCCGTGTCGGTGAGATCGCCGCAGAGGGCCAGGACGTCCGCCTGCTCGACCACGTCGGCGAAGAGCGTGCGGAGCGGCGGCCCGGTCCCGGCGCGTCCGAAGTGCAGGTCGGCCACCGCCGCGATGCGTACCCTGCCTGGAGTCTTGGTCATTGTCCTCAATCAAGGGCGCGCCGGCGACTGGAGCGGTGATCCTCCGCACAACCAGTCCGGTTCCCCGGGGGTATGATATTCGTCCCTGATCAGGAGCCCGCATTGGAGCAGGCCCCCACGCAGTCGCTGGTCGATACGCCGTCCCGGGCCTTCTACCGGCAGGCGATGGAGGTGCTTACCCGCGCCCAGGTGCCCTTCCTGGTCGGGGGCGCCTTCGCGTTCGTGCATCAGGCGGGCATCGACCGCTCCACCAAGGATCTCGATATCTTCGTCCGGCCCAGAGACGTGCACCGCCTGCTGGAGGTGTGCGCCGCCGCGGGTTATTCGGGGAATCTGGTCTTCTCGCACTGGCTGGCGAAGATCCGCTCGCCCGACGGCTTCATCGACGTCATCTTCAGCTCGGGCAACGGCCTCGCCGTCGTGGATGAGGCGTGGTTCGAGCACGCCACCGAGCAGAACGTGCTGGGCCTGAACGTGATGGTCGCGCCGGCGGAGGAGAGCCTCTGGTCGAAGGCGTTCGTCCAGGAGCGCGAGCGCTTCGACGGGGCCGACGTGGCCCACATCATCCTCGCGTACGGCGAGCGACTCGACTGGCACCGGCTGCTCGACCGGTTCGGCGAGCATTGGCGGGTGCTGCTGGCCCATCTGATCCTGTACGGCTTCATCTATCCGAGCGCGCGCTCCCGAGTGCCCACCTGGATCATGCAGGAGCTGCTCGGCCGGCTGGCGCCGGAGCTCGATGCGCCGGATGCGGACGACCCGGTGTGCTACGGAACGCTGCTCTCCTGGTCTCAGTACCTGGGCGACGTGTTCGGCGGCAACTTCCGGGATGCGCGCATCAAGCCGTACGGGTCACTGAGTGCCGAAGAGGTGGCTCGCTGGACCTCGGCGGACAAGAGCAAATAGGAAGGATTCGGTGGGGTTCGGGGCGGCCCGGGAAGCCATAGCCATTGAAACCCCACCCCCGGACACCCATATTCAGCTTCATGCGGGTTACCACCTGGACCGAATACAGCTTGATCATCTCCATCCACCTGGCCCGCCGCGGCCGGTCGGGTGTGGGCCCGGTGGCCGCGCGGGAGCTGGCGGATGTGGAGCGGCTGCCCGCCGATTACGTCGAGCAGATCCTGCTTCGGCTCCGCCGCGCCGGGCTGGTGGAAAGCGTCCGAGGCGCCAAGGGCGGCTATCTCCTCGCCAAGGAGCCGTCGGCCATCTCGGTACGGGACGTCATGACCGCCTCCGAGCACCAGACCTTCGAAGTGAACTGCGACACGCACCCGGTCGACGCCGCGCGATGTAGCCCGGATGCCACCTGCAGCATCCGGCCCGTCTGGATCGCGCTGCAGCAGCGCGTCGACGAGCTGCTGGCGAGCATTTCGCTTGCCGACCTGATGAAGCAGGAACCCCACGTCCAGGAGCTGGTCGGGATTTCGTCCGCGAGTTAGCCGCGTCGTGTCGATGCGTGCAACCCGACCCGGCCGGTCGGGTTTTTTGCTTTTGGGACCACATCGAAGGGACACGGAATGACGGCAGTGCGGGAACGATCGCTGGTGCGCGAGCCGGCGCTGTGGCAGGCGGTGGGAAACACGCCGCTGCTGCCGGTGGAGCTGCCCGATGGTGCCGGGCGGTTCTGGCTCAAGGCGGAGTGGTTGAATCCCGGGCGGCAGCGTGAAGGACCGCGCGGCCCGGAGCATCCTGCGCGACGCCATCCGCCGGGGGCTCGTGCCCGGCCGGCGGCTCCTCGACGCGTCGAGCGGCAATACCGGCATCGCCTACGCGATGCTTGGCGCGGCAGCGGGCGTCGCGCGTGACGATCTGCCTGCCCGGCAACGCCAGCCCGGAGCGGCGGGCCCTGCTCGAGGTCTACGGGGCCGAGGTCGTGGTCACCGACCGGATGGAGGGGACCGAGGGCGCCGTGCTGAAGGCGCGCGAGCTGGCGGCGGCCGATCCCGGACCGCTACTTCTACGCCGATCAGTACAGCAATCCGGCCAACCCGGCGGCCCACCGGGAGACCACGGGCCCCGAGCTCTGGTCGCAGACCGGCGGCCGGATCACCCACTTCGTGGCGGCCATGGGGACGACGGGAACCATGATGGGCACCGGTGGTTATCTGAAGGAGCGGAATGCCGGCATCACCCTGGTCGGTGTGCAGCCGGATTCGCCGTATCACGGCCTCGAAGGGCTCAAGCACCTGGCGACCACGAGCCAGCCGCCGGCGCTGTACGACCCCACGCTGCCGGACGTCGTGGCCGAGATCCCGACCGAGCAGGCCGATCGCCACGCCCGATGGCTCGCCCGGAGCGCCGGGCTACCTGGTGGGCTGGTCGGCCGGCGCCGCGATCGCGGCGGCCATCGAGATCGTGCGGCGCGAGCCCGATGCGTACGTGGTGGCGGTCGGCTGCGACACGGGCGCCCGCTACCTGAGCGAGCCCCACCGGTGGGAGGGCGCATGACGCTCCGGCTGCCCGGCGCGCTCGCCGACGAGATCCGCCGCCACGGCGAAGCCGCGTATCCGGCCGAGTGCTGCGGGGCCATGGTCGGCCGGGTGGAAGGCGCGGCGAAGGAGGTGCTGCGGCTCTCGCCCGCCGTCAACCGGCGCACCGACGACCCGCACCGCTATCTCATCGCTCCCGACGACCTGCGCCGGCTCGAGCGGGAGGTGCGCGAGGCGGGGCAGGAGATCGTGGGCTACTATCACTCGCACCCGGATCACCCGGCCCGGCCATCCGCCTTCGATGCCGAGCACGCGTGGCCGTGGTACAGCTACCTGATCGTACGCATCGACCGTGGGCGGGGGGCCGACCTGGCCAGCTGGGTGCTGGACGACGAGCGTCCCCTCATGCATCCCGAGTCCCTCGACGTTCTCAGCGAGGTGTGACGATGTCCGTGACCGTCTCCATTCCGACTCCGCTCCGCAGCTTCACCGGCGGGCGCGACGCCGTCGCCGTCGTCGGCGCCACCGTGGGCCAGGTGCTCGACGAGCTCCTCGCCGCGCATACCGGCCTCAAGCGACACCTCGTACAGGACGACGGGCGCCTGCGCACCTTCGTCAACCTGTATCTCAACGACACGGACATTCGCCAGCTCTCGTCCACCGCGACCCCTGTCGCCGAGGGCGACGTGCTCACGATCGTCCCGAGCATCGCTGGCGGCAGCCCCGCGACCGAGACCGCGCTTCCCAAGCTCTCGCACGCCGAGGTGCTGCGGTACTCGCGCCACCTCCTCCTGCCCGAGGTCGGCGTGGAGGGCCAGCGCAAGCTCAAGGCGGCGCGCGTGCTCACCATCGGCGCGGGCGGCCTGGGCTCGCCGCTCTCGCTCTATCTGGCCGCGGCCGGCGTGGGAACGATCGGCATCGTCGACTTCGACGTCGTGGACCTCACCAACCTGCAGCGGCAGATCGTCCACGGCACCTCCACGCTCGGTCACTCGAAGCTCGAGTCGGCCAAGGCGCGGCTGACCGATCTGAATCCGAACGTGAACGTGGTCGGACACGAGGGCCGCCTCACCTCCGAGAACGCGCTCGACATCATCCGGGACTACGACATCGTCGTCGACGGAACGGACAACTTTCCCGACCCGCTACCTGGTGAACGACGCCTGCGTCCTCCTCGGGAAGCCGAACGTGTATGGCAGCATCTTCCGGTTCGAGGGCCAGGCCTCGGTGTTCTACGCCAAGGAAGGGCCCTGCTACCGGTGCCTCTACTCGGAGCCGCCCCCTCCGGGACTGGTGCCGAGCTGCGCCGAGGGCGGCGTGCTCGGCGTGCTGCCCGGCATCATCGGCAGCATCCAGGCGCTCGAGACCATCAAGTGGATCATCGGGGCGGGGGACTCGCTCATCGGGCGGCTCGTGCTGTTCGACGCGCTCAAGCTGCGCTTCCGCGAGCTCAAGCTGCGAAAGGACCCCAGCTGCCCGATCTGCGGCGAGAACCCGACGATCCACGAGCTGATCGACTACCAGGCCTTCTGCGGCATCGGCGCCGAGCCCGATTACGCCGGCGTGGAGATCGGCGTCGAGGATTTCCGGCGCGAGCGGGAGCAGAAGGGTGACGACCTCGTCCTGATCGACGTCCGCGAGCCGCACGAGTGGGAGATCGTCCACATCGACGGCGCGCGCCTCATTCCGCTGAGCCAGCTTCCCGACCGGCTCGGCGAGCTCGATGGGCACGCCGAGATCGTCACCCACTGCCACCACGGCGCCCGGTCCCTCAAGGCACTCGAGATCCTTCGCGGCGCGGGGTTCGGGAAGGTCCGGAGCCTGGCGGGGGGAATCGATGCGTGGGCGGAGCAGGTGGAGCCGGGGATGGCGAGGTACTGACGGAGGCGGGCAGGCGGTCGGGCGGTCAGGCGGGCAGGCGGGCAGGCGGGCAACGCGAACGGGCGGCCAGTCACTCAGGACGACTGTCCGCCCGTTCTGCTTTTGCCGTCCCGCCTGACCGCCCGACCGCCTGCCCGCCCGTCCAGTGCCGAAGGCGGGACTCGAACCCGCACGGGCTTGCGCCCACTGCGCCCTGAACGCAGCGCGTCTACCAGTTCCACCACTTCGGCGAGCGCGCAAGCTACCGCTCCGGAAGAGCATAATCAACCCGCCGAGCAGCGCGCCGCCCCGGTCGGGTTGACCCTCCCGAAGTGGTGGCCTATCCTTTGCTTAGGAATGCCCACGTGACTCCCGATGCTTCCCCGCCAGACGAGCGCAAGAAGAGCGTCGCCCGCAACCCCAAGGCGACCCACGACTACCACATCCTGGAGACGTGGGAGTGCGGCGTCGTGCTGACCGGCACCGAGGTGAAGTCGCTCCGAAATGGACAGGCGTCCATCAAGGAGGCCTACGCCCGGCTCCGGAACGGCGAAGTCTTCCTCGACGGCATGAACATCACTCCCTACGAGCAGGGCAACCGCTACAACCACGATCCGGTGCGCACCCGGAAGCTGCTCCTGCACCGCCGGGAGATCGAAAAGCTCATCGGGGCGGTCGAGCAGAAGGGCCTGACGCTGGTACCGCTGGAGCTCTACTTCAAGAACGGGCGCGCCAAGGTCGTGATCGCCCTCGGCCGCGGCAAGAAGCTCCACGACAAGCGCGACGACCTGAAGCGCCGCGCGGTCGAGCGGGAGACGGCGCGCGCGGTCTCGGTCCGGGGCCGCCGGTGATCGTCGGCCTGCTCCTCGCCGGCGCGCTCGCGGGCGGCGTCCTTCCCCGCGAGGTCACCATCGCCGGGCTTCGGGGAGAGGTCCACATCCCGGTGGGCCTCGACGGGGCCGGCTTCCCCGTGGTTGCGGCCGCCCCGCTCATCGCGGCACTCGAGGGCCAGATCCGGCTGGACTCGACCGGCTGGGCGGAGGTGGTGGTCTCCCGGCAGCCGTTCCGCTTCCTGGTAGGAGCGCCGCTCTACCAGTTCAGCAACCAGCTTCTGCCGCTCGCCGGACCGGCCTCGCTATCCCGCGACAGCCTGTTCCTGCCGTACCAGTTCGTGGCCGAGATCGTCCCCTACTATCTCGGCGATCGGTATCGCTGGGACGCACGCGGCGCGCGGCTGGTCGAGCTCAGGAGCCGGACCACGACCTTGGCAGGACGCGCGGCCCGGGAGCCCGTCCGCCTGGCGAACGGGCTCCGTCCCGGTCATTTCGTCACGGTGGATCCCGGCCACGGCGGTGTCGATCCGGGCAACCCGGGCGTCTTCTTCCCCCGGGGCACACACGAGAAGGAAGTCACTCTGCAGATCGGGCTGCTGCTGCGCGACGAGCTCAAGCGCCGAGGGATCGGTGTTCGCATGACGCGCACGACGGATACCCTCATCGCGCTCGGCGACCGGGGCGGCTACTGTACCGAGACCTGCGACCTCTTCGTGAGCCTGCACGTGAACTCGCTGGCCCGCCGCAAGGGCTACACCGACGTCCGAGGCTTCGAGACCTTCTTCCTCGCCGAGGCCAAGACCGAGGACGCCGCCCGGGTGGCCAAGATGGAGAACGACGCCGTGCGCTTCGAGACCGGGGAAGATCCAGCCGACGCGGCCGGTGGCCTGGACTTCATCCTCAAGGATCTGCAGCTCAACGAGCATCTGCGCGAATCCGCCCGGCTGGCCGAGCTGGTGCAGCGCGGGCTCGAGGGCGTGCACACCGGCGAGAGCCGGGGCGTCAAGCAGGCCGGCTTCATGGTGCTCACGACCGCGCGCCGGCCGGCCATCCTCGTCGAGCTGGGCTACAGCACCAATCCGCAGGACGGCCGGTTCCTCACGACCCGGAGCAGCCAGAAAGCCATGGCCGCCTCGGTCGCCGATGCGGTCGTCGAATACCTGCTCGAATACGAGCGGAAGACGGGGAACGCGGCGGACTCGGGAGCGCGGCCGGTGAGCCACCGTCCGCGGGTGGCCGTCATCGCGCTGCTCGCCGGCGCCGTGCTGCTCGGCGGCTGCGTCTACTACAACGGGATGTACAATACCAACCGGCTGGCCAAGTCCGCCCGGAAGGCCGAGCGCGACGGCCGGCAGTTCGAGGCCACCAGCCTCTGGGGCCAGGTCATCACCCGCGCGGACTCGCTCGTGGAGCGGCATCCCCGGAGCAAGTACGCGGACGAGGCCAAGATGCTCCGGGGGCTGGCGCTGGCGCGCCTCCGCCAATGCCCCGAAGCGGTCGGACCGCTCGCCACCCTGAGCTTCATCGAGCGGAACGACGATCTGGCGGAGGAGGCCGCCCTGGCGCTCGGACGCTGTCAGCTCGAGATGGGCGACGCCACCCTCGCCGACCTGTCATTCGCGCGGCTCAGCGAGAGCGCGGACTCCGCCCGCCGGCGGGAGGCCCGCTTCCAGCGGGCTCGCGCCCTCCGGATGACAGGACGGTACGAGGAGGCATTGGCGCTCATGCGGGAGGCGCCCGATCCGCGCGGACGAAACGATCTGCTGCTGGCGCTCGCCGGCACGGGGCACGCCGACGAGGCGTTCGCGCTGGCCGATTCGCTGCTCGCCATGCACGACACGCACGCTCGTGTGGGACAGCGTCGTCGTGGCCCTGGCGCGCCAGGATCCGCGGATGGCGTCGGGGCTCGTCGGACGGCTCCAGCGCGATCCGAGGCTCACCTCGGAGCTCCGGGCCCGCCGGCTGTACGAGGACGCGCTCCGCCTGGCGAGCGTCGACAGCGTGTCGTCCAGGGCCCGCCTGGAGGAGACGGCGCGGCTGCCGGGGGCCGGCGAGAGCGGCGAGCGCGCGCGCCTCCAGCTCCTGCGCCTGCACCTCGGAGCGGCGCGGACGCTCGACGACCTCGCGGCGCCCGGCGACTCGCTCGCCGCGATGGCGGGCCGGACGAGCAGTGTCGCGGCGGAAGCGGGGCAGATAGGGGCCATCGTCGCCCGCCTCCGCCAGCTCCCCGACTCGGCGGCGCCCGTCGTGCCACGCGGCGACCTCCGCCTCTTCCTCGGCGCCGAAGCCGCGCGCGATACGATCGGGTCACCGGTTCTCGCCGCTGCCCTCTTCCGCCGCCTGGCGGACGACTGGCCGGTCTCGCCCTACGCGCCGAAGGCGCTGCTCGCGGCCGAGCGCCTCGACCCCACCGACAGCGACGCCTCGCGCGCCCGGCTGGACAGCCTGTACGCCGACTCGCCCTATCTCGCGATCGCCCGGGGGGAAGACGCGCCGGGCTACCGGGTGCTCGAGGACTCGCTCCAGGCGTACGCCGCCGCGCAGACGGCCGCCCGGCCCGGCCCGGCCAGCCCCGCCGGCCCTCGCCAGGCGTGCGCCGGCGGGTCGAGCCGGCCGCTCCCGGCGAGCGCGAGGCTCCGGGGCAGGACGCGAACGAGAGGTCGCCCGCGGCGCGGCGTGGCCTCCCGCGGTGAGCGTCGGCCCGGGCAACCTCTCGCGGACCGTCTTCAGCCGCACTTTCCAGAATCCAATCCTCCTCGCCGCCGGCACGGCCGGCTTCGGGCGCGAGCTGGGCGGCGTCATGGACCTCGATCGCCTCGGCGGCCTGGTCACCAAGGCCGTGTCGCTGGCTCCGCGGCCAGGCAACCCGGCGCCCCGCGTGGCGGAGTTTCGTGGCGGCATGCTCAACTCGGTGGGGCTCGCGAACCCGGGTCTCGAGCGAGTCCGCGACGAGCTCCTGCCGTGGCTGGCGCGGCACGTCACGCGAGCGCAGGTGCTCGTCAACGTCGTCGGCTTCACCGTGGCCGAGTACGCCGACGTGGTGGGTGGGCTCGATGGTGTCCCCGGTATCGCGGCGTTCGAGCTCAACCTGTCCTGTCCCAACACCAGTGCCGGCGGCATCGAGTTCGGCGCGGACCCCGAATGCGTCCGCCGAATCGTGGCCGGCTGCCGGGCCCGGACCCGGCTCCCGCTCTCGGCCAAGCTGTCGCCGGTCCTGCCGGACATTCCGGGCATGGCGGTGGTGGCACGGGACGCGGGGGCCGATGCCATCAGCGTGGTCAATACGCTGCCCGGCCTCCTCTTTGCAGAGTCGGGCGCCGCGCACCGCCTGGGCAACGGCAACGGCGGCGTGAGCGGGCCGGCGCTGCTGCCGGTGGGCGTGCTCGCGACCGCGCGGGTCGTCGAGCGGACCGGCGGGATGCCGGTGATCGGCGTCGGCGGGATCCGCTCCGCGGACGACGTCCGGCAGTACCTCCGCGTGGGCGCGGCACTGGTCGGGATCGGTACGGCGGCGCTGGCCGACCCCCGGCTGCCCGAGCGGATCATTCGAGAATTGGAGCGTGGAGATGGCTGAGGTGATCGTCGCGCTGGACCTGCCCGGCGGCTCGGAGGCCCTGCGGCTGCTCGACCGGCTGCCCGAGGCACGGTGGGTGAAGGTCGGATCGATCCTCATGACGCGTGAGGGTCCCGACCTCATTCGGGTGCTCACCGAGCGGGGGCTCCGCGTGTTCCTGGACCTCAAGTGGCACGACATCCCCAACACCGTGGGGGAGGCCGTGACCTCGGCGCGGGCGCTGGGCGTGGCGATGGCCACGGTCCATACGCTGGGCGGCGCGGCCATGATGGAGGCCGCGGCCAGGGCGGCCGGCGGGAGCGTGGCCCTCGTGGGCGTGACCGTGCTGACGTCGCACGACCCGGCCGGCTATGCGCGGGCGGTGGGACGCGGCAAGGTGGACCTGGCGGCGGAGGCGGAGCGGCAGAGCGGGGAAGCCATCGGCGCCGGGCTCAGCGGCGTGGTCTGCTCGCCGCAGGAGGTCGCCCGGGTCCGGGCCCGGGTGGGGCCGGACGCCTGGATCGTCGTGCCCGGCATCCGCGGCCGCTCGGAGGACCGGGGCGACCAGGTCCGCGTGGCCACGGCGTCCGAGGCGGTGGCCGCCGGCGCGACCCACCTGGTCGTGGGCCGGCCCATCCTGCTGGCCGCCGACCCATCGGCCGCCTTTCGCGGGCTGCTCGAGGAGGCGCAGTGCATCACCTCCTGATGCTGCTCGCGCTGGTGCTGCCGATCTCGGTGGCCCGCGGGCAGGAGCAGGCCGGCCTGGCCGCCGCGGCCGAGCGGGCGCGCGGAGCGTGGTTCGCGCACGACGCGGCCGGCCTGGTAGCCGACAGCCCGCGGCTCCTGGTGCAGTTGCCGGGCGCCGACCCGTCGGCGGCGCTGGGTCCGGCCCAGGCCGCGGCGCTGCTGGCCGATTTTCTCGCCACCGCCCAGGAGGTCGAGACCACCGTCCGGGCCGCCCGGGAGGTCGAGCCGGGCCGGGGATACGTCGAGCTGCAGCGACGGTACCGGATCGCCGGCACCCAGGATATCCGGACCCAGAGCCTGCTCCTCGGCTACCGCCTGGCGCGGACGGGGTGGAGCCTGGTGGAGCTCCGGGTGGTGAGCTGAATCTGCCTGCAAACTCCCCTGCTTGCATCACTTCGCCCTCCGGGATATATTGGGCAGCTAGTCCATAACCAGGTCCCCGGAGAGACGCGTGAAGGTTCGTTCGAGCGTGAAGCCGATCTGCGAGCACTGCAAAGTCGTCAAGCGACAGGGCGTGGTCCGCATCATCTGCAAGCGCAATCCCAAGCACAAGCAGCGGCAAGGCTGATCATGGCGCGTATCGCAGGCGTGGACCTTCCGCGCGAGAAGCGCGTGGAAATCGCCCTCACGTACATCTACGGGATCGGGCGGCCAACCAGCAACCGCATCCTCGGCGAAACAGGCGTGAGCCCCGACACCCGGGTCCGGGACCTCTCGGACAACGAGGTGGCTCGGCTGCGCCAGATCATCGAGCGCTCGGTGAAGGTGGAGGGTGCCCTCCGCACCGAGATCGCGATGAACATCAAGCGCCTGATGGACATCGGGAGCTATCGCGGGATCCGCCACCGGCGGGGCCTGCCGGTCCGCGGCCAGCGGACCCACACCAACGCCCGGACCAAGAAGGGTCCGCGGCGTGCCATTGCCGGCAAGAAGAAAGTGACGAAGAAGTAAATGACCGCACCCGTTCCAGCTCCAACGAAGTCGCCCAGCGCCAAGCGCGGGAAGAAGGTCGTCGAGTCGGAAGGCGTGGCCCACATCGCCGCCACGTTCAACAACCTGCTCATCACGATCACCGACTTGAAGGGCAACACGCTCGCGTGGGGATCCGCCGGCAAGGCCGGATTCAAGGGCTCCAAGAAGTCGACCCCGTTCGCCGCCACGGTGGCGGCCGAGAACTGCGGGCGCGAGGCCATGAACCTCGGGCTTCGGCGGGTCCACGTGCGCGTGCAGGGGCCGGGCAGCGGGCGCGAGTCGGCCATCCAGGCGCTGGCGTCGGTCGGCCTCCGTGTGGTCTCCATCCGGGACGTCACCCCGATCCCTCACAACGGTTGCCGTCCGCCGAAGAAGCGGCGGGTCTGAGCCATGTCACGCTACGTCGGTCCCAGCTGCCGTCTCTGCCGCCGCGAGGGCACCAAGCTGTTCCTCAAGGGCACCAAGTGCCTCACCGAGAAGTGCCCGGTCGAGCGCCGCGCCTATCCGCCGGGCCAGCACGGCCAGACGGGCGGCCGCCAGCGCAAGGCGTCCGAGTACTCCAAGCAGATGCGTGAGAAGCAGAAGGTGAAGCGCATGTACGGCCTGTCGGAGCGCCAGTTCCGGAACACGTTCGAGCTGGTGACTCGCGAGCCGGGCGTGAAGGGCACCAACCTGCTCATCGCCCTCGAGAGCCGGCTGGACAACATCGTGCACCGGATGGGCTTCGCCTCGAGCCGCAAGGCGGCCCGGCAGCTCATCGCCCACGGCCACGTGGACGTCAATGGCCGTCGCGTCGACATCCCCGCCTACCGGGTCGCCCCGGGCGAGGAAGTGCGCGTCGCGCCCGGCAGCCGCGAGAACGTGTCCGTCAAGCTGGCGCAGGAAGCCGCCACGCGCGGCCAGCCGGTGTCGTGGCTGTCGGTGGACACCGACAAGGCCGCGGGCCGCATGACCGAGCGCCCCACGCGCGAGGCCATCCCGATCAATGCCCAGGAACAGCTCATCGTCGAGCTCTACTCGAAGTGACCATGACCATTGACCTGACCGGGTTGGTGCGTCCGCACCTCGTCGAGATGACGAAGCGGGACGACAACCCCAATGCCGCCGAATTCCGTCTCCAGCCGCTCGAGCGCGGCTTCGGCTACACGCTCGGCAACTCGCTCCGCCGGCTCCTGCTCTCCTCGCTCCGCGGCAGCGCGGTCTGGGGCTTCCGGCTGGACGGCGTGGTGCACGAGCACCAGACCGTGCAGGGCGTGCTCGAGGACGTGCACCAGATCGTGCAGCGCCTCAAGTCGCTCACCCTGGTCCTCGCCGAGGACGTCGACGAGGCGGTGCTCCACATCCGCCGCGAGGGCGCGGGGCCGGTCTACGCCCGCGACATCCAGGAGCACGGCTCGATCACGGTGAAGAACCCCGACCACCTGCTGTTCACCCTCCAGGACGACCGCGAGGTCTCCATGGAGCTGTACGTGAACAAGGGCCGGGGCTACGTCGAGGCCGAGATGCATCCGGCCGACCGGTCGCTGCCGGTCGACCTCGTGCGCATCGACGCCATCTACAATCCGGTCCGGCGCGCCAACTTCGCGGTGGCCGAGACCCGCGTCGGCCAGCGCACCGACTACGACCGCCTCACGGTCCAGGTCGAGACCAACGGCACGATCACGCCGGAAGACGCCATCGCCTACGCGGCCGCCCTGGCCCAGGTCCACTTCCAGTACTTCGTGGACTTCGGCAAGGTGCCCACCATGCGGGACGCGGGCGCGGCGGCAGGGGCCGGCAACGGCGCCAACCTGCGCCAGCGCCTCGCCCGGCCGATCGACGACTTCGGGCTCTCGGTCCGCTCGCTCAATTCGCTCAAGAACTCGAACATCCGGACCCTCAAGGATCTGGTCGAGTTCAGCGAGGACGACCTGCTCAAGGTCAAGAACGTCGGCGAGAAGGCGCTGAGCGAGATCGCCGAGCTGCTGCAGCGCGAAGGGCTCAACTTCGGGATGTCGTTCGAGGACACCGATGGTGAGCTGCGCGTGCTGCGTCCGGGCGTGCCTCCGATGGCCCATCCGTCGGCCGGGGCGGGGGAGACCGCGTAATGCGCCACCGCGCCAAGGGACGGCAGCTCTCGCGCACGTCGACCCATCGGCGGGCGATGCTGAACAACATGGCCACGAGCCTGTTCGAGCACGGCCGGGTGGTCACCACCGAGGCCAAGGCCAAGGAGCTCCGGCCGTTCGCCGAGAAGCTCATCACGCTGGCCCGCCGCGGCGACCTCCACGCGCGCCGGCTGGTGCAGCGGAAGATCAAGGACCGGGAGACGCTGTCGCGGCTCTTCAGCGAGATCGGCCCGCGGTTCGCCGCGCGGCCCGGCGGCTACACCCGGATCCTGAAGCTCGGCCACCGCGAGGGCGACGGGGCGGACATCGCCCGCATCGAGCTGCTCGCCGAGTGACCGGCGCTCGGGTGTACGGCAACAAGAAAGGGGACCCCTGGGTCCCCTTTTTCTTGGCTGCTCTCCGCCATCAGTCAACCGCGCCCGGTCGGGCGCGGTTGACGAATGCGTCAGACCGCCGCGACCGCCGCCTTGGGCGCCTTCGCGATCCGGTTACTCTTCAGGCACTGCGTGCACACGCGGACGCGCTTCGGGGCGCCCTCGACCAGCACCCGCACGGTCTGCAGATTCGGATACCAGCGGCGCTTGGTGCGATTGTTGGCGTGGCTGACGTTGTTGCCGGTCGTCGGCCCCTTGCCGCACACGGTACAGACCCGTGCCATAAGCTCCATCTTTCGGTGAGACGGACGGTCGGACGGTCAGGCGGTCGGACGGTCAGTCTTAGTCTTGTGAAACCGTCGGTTGAACCGGCGATCGTGCTCGCCGGAAGCCCGTAAACCTAATGGACCAAAGCCTATGACACAACCTCCGTCGCCGCGCAACCCATGCCTAAGGCGCTCATCACCGGCGTCACCGGCCAGGACGGCTCCTACCTCGCGGACCTGCTGCTCGCCAAGGGGTACGAGGTGGTGGGCGTGGTCCGGCGGACCAGCCACCACAGCTACGAGCGGATCGAGCACCTGCTCGACCGGATCGAGGTCGTCGCCGCCGACCTGCTCGACCAGCACTCGCTGACGGTGGTGATCCAGGACAGCCGCCCGGACGAGGTCTACAACCTGGCCGCCCAGTCCTACGTCCCGACCTCGTGGACGCAGCCGGTGCTCACCGGCGAGTTCACCGCCCTCGGCGTGACCCGCATCCTCGAGGCGATCCGGCTGGCCCACCCGACCG
Organism: uncultured Gemmatimonadales bacterium; assembly: GCA_963804125.1. Taxonomy (GTDB): domain Bacteria; phylum Gemmatimonadota; class Gemmatimonadetes; order Gemmatimonadales; family GWC2-71-9; genus CAVVWJ01. Next base: position 25,830 of record CAWDPF010000007.1, on the reverse strand, counting down.
CGCGCTACTACCAGGCGAGCTCGTCGGAGATGTTCGGCAAGGTCACCGAGACGCCGCAGCGCGAGAGCACCTCGTTCTATCCGCGCTCGCCCTATGGCGTGGCCAAGGTGTACGGCCACTGGATCACGGTCAACTACCGCGAGTCCTACGGGCTCTACGCGGTGAGCGGCATCCTGTTCAACCACGAATCGCCGCGCCGCGGGATCGAGTTCGTGACCCGCAAGGTGACCGACGGCGTCGCCCGCATCAAGCTCGGTCTGGCCCGGGAGCTCCGGCTCGGCAACCTGGAGGCGCGGCGGGACTGGGGCTTCGCCGGCGACTACGTCGACGCGATGTGGCGGATGCTCCAGCAGGACCAGCCGCAGGACTATGTCGTCGGCAGCGGCGAGACCCACAGCGTGCGCGAGCTGGTGGAGCTGGCCTTTGCCCACGTGGGGCTCGACTACCGGCAGTACGTCGTGAGCGATCCGAAGTACCACCGGCCCGCCGAAGTCGATCTGCTGCTGGCCGATCCGTCGAAGGCACGGCGCGAGCTTGGCTGGACGCCGACGGTCGGCTTCACGGAGCTGGTGGCGATGATGGTCGACGCCGACATGGAGCGGCTGACCGCGGCGGCCCCGCTGGCCGGGGCGCGCGCGCCGCGATGACGGCCCGCCCGTGAAGGTGCTGGTCACCGGGGCCGACGGCTTTGTCGGACGGCACCTGGTGCGGCACCTCCTCCAGGCGGGCGACGAGGTCGCGGCCGGATGCCGTCCGGGCGGGCCGGCGGTCGACTGGGGAGCCGGCGCGCCGCCGGCGCGCAGGGGTCGCGGTGCGTCCGCTCGAGGTCACCGACGACGCGTCGATCCGTGACGCGCTCGCCTGGGGGCCGGACGCGGTGGTCCACCTGGCCGCCGTCGCTTCGGGGCAGCCAGGCGCGGCGGGATCCGGGCGGGGCCTGGGAGATCAACGCCGCCGGGACCGCCCGGCTCACGTCCGCCGCCGAAGCCCTCCGCGAGGCCGGCCGGGTCGATCCGCTGATCCTGCTGGTCTCGACCGGAGAGGTCTACGGCGCCGGCCCGCCGGCGGCCCGGGTGGAGACCGACCCGCTGCGGCCGGTCTCGCCCTACGCGGCCAGCAAAGTGGGCGCGGAGGTCGCTGCTCTCGAGGCGGGGCGCCGGACCGGCCTCCGGGTCGTGGTTGCCCGGCCGTTTCCGCACACCGGCGCCGGCCAAAGCCCGGACTACGTCGTGCCGGCCTTCGCCGAGCGGCTCCGGGCGGCGCGCGTGTCGGGGGCCGCGACCGTGCCGACGGGGAACCTGGACCCGGTGCGCGATCTCCTCGACGTGCGGGACGTGGTGCGGGCCTACCGCCTGCTGCTCGAGCACGGCGCGCCCGGCGAGGCGTACAACGTGGCGCGGGGCGACGGGCTCTCGCTCGCCGAGGTGTTCGCGCGGCTCGCGGCGCTGATCGGGACGCCGGCCGTGCCGGCGGCCGACCCGTCGCTGGTTCGGAGCGCCGACATCCCGCATCTCGTGGGCGATTCGACTAAACTCCGGCGCGCCACGGGCTGGGCGCCGACCATCTCGTTCGACCGGACTCTCCAGGAACTCGTAGATGCCCAAGCGGACTGACCTCAAGACCATCCTCCTCATCGGCTCCGGACCCATCGTCATCGGGCAGGGCGCCGAGTTCGACTACTCGGGCACGCAGGCGGTGCGCGCCCTCAAGGAGGAGGGGTACCGGGTCGTCCTCGTGAATTCCAATCCCGCCACGATCATGACGGACCCCGAGCTGGCCGACGCCACCTACATCGAGCCGGTCACGCCCGAATGGGTGGCCAAGGTGATCGAGCGCGAGCGGCCGGACGCCCTGCTGCCCACGATGGGCGGCCAGACCGCGCTCAACGTGGCGATGGCGCTCCAGCGCGACGGCACGCTCGCGAAGTACGGCGTCGAGCTGATCGGGGCCAACGAGCGGGCCATCCGCCTGGCCGAAGATCGCGAGGAATTCGCCCAGGCCATGCAGCGGATCGGCCTCGCCACGCCGCCGGGCCGCACGGTCCGGAGCCTGGAGGAGGCGCTCGAGGCGGTCGAGGCTACCGGCTATCCCGCCATCCTCCGGCCCTCGTTCACGCTGGGCGGCACCGGCGGGGGCATCGCCTACAACCTCGAGGAATTCGAGACGCTCGTCCGCCGGGGGCTCGAGCTCTCGCCGGTGGGCTCGGTGCTGGTGGAGCGGAGCGTCATCGGCTGGAAGGAGTTCGAGCTCGAGGTGATGCGCGACGGGGCGGACAACGTCGTGATCGTCTGCTCGATCGAGAACCTCGACCCGATGGGCGTGCACACCGGCGACTCGATCACCGTCGCCCCGGCCATGACGCTCACCGACCGCGAATACCAGGTGATGCGGGACGCGTCGATCCGGATCATCCGCGAGATCGGCGTGGAGGCGGGCGGCTGCAACATTCAGTTCGCGGTGGATCCCGCCACGGGCGAGCAGCTCGTCATCGAGATGAACCCGCGGGTCTCGCGCTCGTCCGCGCTCGCCTCCAAGGCGACGGGCTTCCCGATCGCGCGGATCGGGACCAAGGTGGCGGTGGGGTACACGCTCGACGAGCTGCCCAACGACATCACCCGCGTCACGCCCGGCGTCGTTCGAGCCGGTGCTCGACTACGTCGTCGTCAAGATCCCGCGCTTCGCCTTCGAGAAGTTCCCGGCCGCGGACCCGACGCTCACGACCCAGATGAAGTCGGTGGGCGAGGCGATGGCGATCGGCCGCACGTTCAAGGAGGCGTTCCAGAAGGGGCTTCGCGGGCTCGAGATCGACCGGCCCGGCTGGGTGCTCGGCTCCACTCCGGGCGACGACCGGCTGCAGGACGAGTCGCTGGCGACCGCGCTGGCGGCGCTCCGGACGCCCACGCCGGAGCGCGTCTTCCAGATCAAGCGCGCCCTCCAGCTCGGCGCCTCGGTCGAGGCGATCGCGGAGCGCTCGCGCATCGATCCGTGGTTCCTGCATCAGATGGCGGAGCTGGTCGCGGCGGAGGCGGAGTGGCAGGCGGGCGGGCGGGCGGGCGGGCGGTCAGGCGGTCGGGCGGGCAGGGCGGGCAGGCGGCGGAGGAGGCGGCCGAGCACGACGAGCGCCGGGCGGCGCTCCGGAAGATGAAGCGGCTGGGGTTTTCCGACCGGCAGCTGGCCGACCTGTCGGGCGTGCAGGAGAGCGAGATCCGGGCCGAGCGGCACCGGCTCGGCCTCCGGCCGGCCTACAAGACCGTCGACACCTGCGCGGGCGAGTTCCCCTCGTCCACGCCATACCTCTACTCCAGCTACGACGAAGAGAACGAAGCCCGCGCCAGCGGTGATCGGACGATCGTCATCCTCGGCAGCGGCCCCAACCGCATCGGGCAGGGAGTCGAGTTCGACTACTGCTGCGTCCGGGCGGCGATGTCCTTCCGGGAGCTCGGCTACCGCACGGTGATGGTCAATTCGAACCCGGAGACGGTCTCGACCGACTTCGACATCTCCGATGCCCTCTACTTCGAGCCGCTCACCCTCGAGGACGTGCTCGAGATCGTGCACGTCGAGCAGCCGATCGGGGTGGTCGTCCAGCTGGGCGGGCAGACGCCGCTTCGGCTGGCGCGGGGGCTCGAGCGCGAGGGCGTCCCGATCCTCGGCACCTCGCCCGAGGCCATCGACCTCGCGGAGGACCGCGGGCGCTTCGAGGCCATCACCCGCGAGCTCGGCGTGGCCCAGCCGCCGTCGGGCGTGGCCTTCTCGATCGAGGAGGCGGTCGCCGTGGCCGCGCGCGTGGGCTACCCGGTGCTGGTACGACCATCGTACGTCCTCGGCGGCCGCGCGATGGAGATCTGCTACGACGACGTGTCGCTCCGGAGCTACTTCGCGCGGGCGGCGCGCGTGGCCCCCGAGCACCCCGTGCTCATCGACAGCTTCCTCGAGGACGCCTTCGAGGCCGACGTCGACGCCATCTCCGATGGCACCCGCTGCGTCATCGGCGGCGTCATGCAGCACATCGAGGATGCCGGCATCCACTCCGGGGATTCGGCCTGCGTGCTCCCGCCGTACCTCATCACCGAGGCCCAGGTGGAGGAGATGCGCCGGCACACGCGCGCGTTCGCGGAGCGGTTGGGGGTGGTGGGGCTGCTCAACGTGCAGTACGCCATCAAGGGCGGCATCGTGTACGTGCTCGAGGTGAACCCGCGCGGCTCGCGCACGATCCCGTTCGTCTCCAAGACCACCGGCGTGGCGCTCGCCAGCCTGGCCGCGGCGATCATGACCGGCGCCACCCTCGACGATCTGGGCCTCCACGACGACGTGCTGCAGCCGTACGTGGCGGTCAAGGAAGCGGTGTTCCCCTTCAGCAAGCTGCAGGGGGTGGATCTCATCCTCGGCCCCGAGATGCGGTCGACCGGCGAGGTCATGGGCATCGCCGACTCCTTCGGGATGGCGTTCGCCAAGGCGCAGATCTCGGTGGACGGGGCGCTGCCGCTGTCGGGGTCGATCTTCGTCACGGTCAACGACCACGACAAGGCCAACGTCGTGCCCATCGTCCGCCGGTTCCACGGGCTCGGCTTCCGCGTCTTCGCCACCGAGGGTACGGCCCGCTATCTCCGCGCGCGCGGCGTCCCGGCCGAGCGGGTGCTCAAGGTGCACGAGGGCCGGCCCAACGCCATCGACCTCCTGGTCTCGGGGCAGATCCAACTGCTGATCAACACGCCGCTCGGCAAGCTCAGCCAGCAGGACGACTACGCCATCCGGCAGGCCGCGCTCCAGCACCGGGTGCCGTACACGACGACGCTCTCCGGCGCATCCGCCGCCAGCGACGCGATCATCGCGCTCAAGAGCCGCGCGGGCGAGGTGCGGCCACTCCAGGAGTGGCACGCGCTGGCGCGGGAGATGTCACCCGAATGGACGGGCTGACCGCGCGCGACCCCGCGTTCGTCCGGCAGCTCCGGACGGCGCTCAGGGGCCAGGTGCGGGAGGACGAGGCGCTGGCGCGGTACTCGACCTATCGGATTGGCGGCCCGGCCACGGTGGTGCTGCCGGCCGGCGCCGAAGACGTCGCGATCGCGCTCCGGGCGGCGCATGCGGCGGGCGTGCCCTGGTTCGCGATCGGGCTGGGCTCCAACATCCTGCTGCCGGACGATGGCCTCGATGCGCTCGTCATCCGCCTGGGGAAGGGGCTCGACGAGCTGCGGCCGGACGGCGAATGCTGGACCGTGGGGGCCGGGCTCCCCGCGCCCCTCGCCGCGCGGCGTACGGCGGCCGCGGGATTCGCCGGCCTGCACATCTTCGTCGGCGTGCCGGGCTCCGCGGGCGGCGGCGTGTACATGAACGCGGGCTGCCACGGCGGCGACTGGGCGGAGGTGGTGGAGCGGGTGACGGTGGTCGACGGGGCGGGGCAGGATGCCGTGCTGGACCGCGCCGACATCCCGTTCACGTATCGACGCAGCGGGCTCGACGGCCGGATCGTGCTGGAGGCGGTCGTGCGGCTCCGCCCCGAGAGGCAGGCGCACCTCGACGAGCAGATCGCCGAGATGTTCGAGTGGCGGCAGCGGGGAACGCCGTTCAACCAGCCGTGCTGTGGCAGCGTGTTCAAGAATCCGTCGGGCCCCAGCTGGAAGCGCGAGGAGGGGCCCCGGACCGCCGGGCAGCTGGTGGAGGCGGCGGGGCTCAAGGGCTCGCGGATCGGCGGCGCCGAGATGTCGCCGATGCACGCGAACTACTTCGTCAACACCGGCGGCGCCACGGCGGCCGACGTCCGCGCGCTGATCGAGCGGGCGCAGCAGGAGGTGGAGGCGAAGTACGGCGTGCGGCTGGAGCCGGAGGTGAAGCTGATCGGGCGGCGGGGGGAGTATCTGAACCCGGACTAGCGCGCCGTCATCCCGAGCGCAGCGAGGGACCTAGCTGAGCCGAGTTCGAACCCCGGGTGAGCGAGGTCCCTCGCTGCGCTCGGGATGACGGCGCGTGTACGACCGCGACTCACGCAACACGACTCACGCCGAAAGACCGATGCCCGACTACTTCGCCCACGAATCCAGCTACATCGACGACGGCGCCGTCATCGGACGGGGCACGAAGATCTGGCATTTCTGCCATGTCCTGCCCGGGGCCGTCATCGGCGAGCGCTGCAACCTGGGCCAGAACGTGGTGGTCATGGGCGGCACCCGGCTGGGGAACAACGTGAAGGTGCAGAACAACGTCTCGATCTACGAGGGAGTGACCCTCGAGGACGACGTCTTCTGCGGCCCGAGCTGCGTCTTCACCAACGTCATGAACCCACGGAGCCACGTCTCCCGGAAGTCGGAGTACCAGGCCACGCTGGTCCGGCGCGGGGCATCGATCGGGGCCAACGCGACCGTGGTCTGCGGCTCGACGCTCGGAGAGTACTGCTTCATCGGCGCCGGAGCGGTGGTCACGGGGGACGTGCCGGCCTACGCGCTCATGGTCGGCGTGCCGGCGCGGCGGATCGGGTGGATGTGCCGGTGCGGCGTTCGGCTCGAACCGGCCGGCGGCACGGCCACCTGCGGCTCGTGCGGCACCGGATACCGCGAGGAGGGGGGCCTCCTCCACCTGATTGACCCACCTGCTCCTCACGTCTAAGTTACACGGCTGCCGTGGGTTCCCGCATTTGACCGCGCCCGTGGCTCGGCCGCTCCGGCCGATGCGTGGGCGCTTTTTCCATGGACTGTACCGGTGAACGTTCCCCTGCTGGATCTGGTGGCGCAGTACCGCAGCATCAAGGACGAGGTGCTCCCGGCCATCATGGCGGTGATCGAGCGCCAGGCCTTCATCATGGGCGCCGAGGTCGGACAACTCGAGGCCGCCGTGGCGGCGCTCTCGAACACCCGGCACGCCGTGGCCTGCGCCAGCGGCACCGACGCCCTGCTGCTGCCGCTCAAGGCGTTGGATCTCCAGCCCGGCGACGAGGTGATCACCACGCCCTTCACCTTCTTCGCCACCGCCGGCGCCATCCACAACGCGGGCGGCACGCCCGTGTTCGTGGACATCGATCCGGCCACGTTCAACATCGATCCGGCCGCGGTCGAGGCTGCCGTTACGCCCCGGACCCGGGGGATCGTGGCCGTGCACCTGTTCGGCCAGATGGCGCCGATGGAGGCGCTCCTCCCGATCGCCGCCCGGCACGGGCTGGCGTTGATCGAGGATGCGGCCCAGTCGATCGGCGCGCGGCGGAAGGTGGACGGCACCTGGCGGATGGCCGGCGAGCTGGGCACCGTGGGCACGCTGTCGTTCTTCCCGAGCAAGAACCTCGGGGCCTACGGCGACGCCGGCATGATGGTCACCCAGGACGATGCCCTGGCGGAGCGCCTGCGGCGGCTCCGGCTCCACGGCGGCGCCAGAGAGTATTTCCACGACGAGGTCGGGTTCAACAGCCGGCTGGACACGCTGCAGGCCGCCGTCCTGCTGGCCAAGCTCGCGCATCTGGCCGAGTGGAGCGCGGCCCGCGCGCGCCACGCGGCGCGCTACACCAAGGCCTTCACCGGCCACCCGGACGTGTGCCCGCCACGCACCGATCCGGCGAACGAGCACATCTTCAACCAGTACACCCTCAGGGTGCCGCGCCGGGACGAGCTGCAGGCACACCTCAAGGCGAAGCACATCGGCAACTCGATCTACTATCCGCTGTCGCTCCATCTGCAGCCGTGCTTCGCGCATCTCGGGTATGCCAAGGGGAGCCTCCCGGCGTCCGAGGCGGCGTCGGCGCAGGTGATCTCGCTGCCGGTCTTCCCGGAGCTCACCGAGGCGCAGCAGCAGACGGTCATCGACGCCGTGCTCGGTTTCTACGCATGACCATCGCCCAGGACCTGATCGGCCGGGCCGAGCGGCGCGAGGCGCTGTTCGGCATCGTGGGCCTCGGCTACGTCGGGCTCCCGCTGGCCATCGAGCTGGCCAACGCGGGCTTCCGCGTGCTCGGCTTCGACGTGCAGCAGAAGGTGGTCGACGGCCTCAACGCCGGCCATTCCCACGTGAAGGACGTGACCGACGCGCAGCTCCAGGCGGTCGTCAAGACCGGACGCTTCAGCGCCACCAGCGACATGCGCCGCCTCGCCGAGCCGGACGCGGTGTCGATCTGCGTGCCGACGCCGCTCTCCAAGTTCAAGGATCCGGACGTCAGCTACATCGTCGCGGCCACCGAGTCCGTCAAACAGACGCTCCGCCGCGGCCAGGCCATCATTCTCGAGAGCACGACCTATCCCGGGACCACGCGGGAGATCCTGCTGCCGGCGCTCGAGAGCACGGGCCTCACGGTGGGCCAGGACTTCTTCCTCGCCTTCAGCCCGGAGCGGGTCGATCCGGGCAACGCCCACTACGGCACCCGGAACACGCCCAAGGTGGTCGGCGGCATCACCGAGGACTGCATCCGGGTGGCCGTGGCCCTGTACCAGCCGGCCATCGACACGCTCGTCCCGGTGTCGACCACCGAGGCGGCCGAGCTGGTGAAGCTGCTCGAGAACACCTTCCGCAGCGTGAACATCGGGCTGGTCAACGAGATGGCCATCGTCTGCGACAAGCTGGGCGTGGACGTCTGGGAAGTCATCGAGGCCGCGGCGACCAAGCCGTTCGGCTTCATGAAATTCCTGCCCGGCCCCGGGCTCGGCGGGCACTGCATTCCGATCGACCCCCACTACCTCGCCTGGAAGATGCGCGGGCTCAACTACAAGACCCGGTTCATCGACCTGGCCGGCGAGCTCAACACCGAGATGCCGCTGTTCTGGGTGCGCAAGGTGGCCGAGGCGCTGAACGGGCAGGGAAAGGCCGTGCGGGGGGCGGTCGTGCTGGTGTTGGGCGTCGCCTACAAGCGCGACATCGACGACATCCGGGAGAGTCCCGCGCTCGACATCATCCGCCTGCTCGAGGGCCAGGGCGCGAGAGTTAGCTACTCCGACCCGCACGTGCCGGTCTTCGCCGAGGACGGGCACGAGTTTCGCTCGGTGGCGCTCGATTCCAAGACAGTCGCTGCAGCGGATTGCGTCATGATCGTCACCGATCACACGGCGGTGGATTACCACATGATCAAGCGTCACGCGAGGCTGGTGGTCGACACGCGCAACGCGATGCCGAAAGAGGATTGACATGCACGTGGCGGTGATCGGAAGCGGCTACGTCGGCCTGGTGGCCGGCGCCTGCCTGGCGGAGACCGGGAACGACGTCGTCTGCGTCGACAAGGACGCGGAGAAGATCTCCCGGCTCCAGCGGAACGAGATTCCGATCTACGAGCCCGGGCTCGAGCCGATGGTGAAGCGGAACCAGGAGGAGGGCCGCCTCACCTTCACCACCGATCTCCCGTCGGCGGTGCGCGACGCGCGCGTCGTGTTCATCGCCGTCGGCACGCCGCCGGGCGAGGACGGCTCGGCCGACCTGCAGCACGTGCTGGGAGTGGCCAGGGAGATCGGCCGGAGCATGAACGGCCACAAGGTGATCGTGACCAAGTCCACGGTGCCGGTGGGAACGGCCGAGAAGGTGCGCGCCGCCGTCCGGTCGGAGACCGCGCTGGCGTTCGCGGTCTGCTCGAACCCCGAGTTTCTCAAGGAAGGCGCCGCGATCGAGGACTTCATGAAGCCCGATCGCGTCGTCATCGGCATCGACGACGAGGAGGCGAAGGCGGTCATGGGCGAGCTGTACGGGCCCTTCACCCGCCAGGGCGGCGACCGGATCCTGTTCATGGACATCGCCTCGGCCGAGGTGACCAAGTACGCCGCCAACGCGATGCTCGCCACCCGCATCTCGTTCATGAACCAGATGGCCCGCTTCTGCGAGCTGGTCGGCGCCGACGTGCACAACGTCCGGCTCGGCATCGGCTCGGACCAGCGGATCGGCCGCGCGTTCCTCTACCCGGGCCCCGGCTACGGCGGCTCGTGCTTTCCGAAGGACGTGAAGGCGATCATCCACACGGCCGAGTCGCTCGGGCTGTCGCTCGACGTGCTGAAGGCGGTGGAGGACGTGAACGAGGCGCAGAAGCGCGTCGTGCTCCAGAAGACGCTCGCCCGGCTCGGCACGGATCTGAACGGCAGGATCGTCGGCATCTGGGGCCTCGCGTTCAAGGCCGAGACCGACGACATGCGCGAGAGCCCGACCATCCCGCTCATCGAGGGGCTGCTCGCGGCCGGCGCTCGGGTGCAGACGCACGATCCCAAGGCCACCGATTCGGCCCGCGCCATCTTCGGCGACCGCGTGATGTACGCGGCCGATCCCTACAGCGCCGCGCACGGCGCCGACGCGCTGCTGGTCATGACCGAGTGGCTGGTCTACCGCAATCCGGATTTCGAGCGGGTGCGGAAGCTGCTCCGCCGACCCCTGCTCATCGACGGCCGCAACCTCTACGATCCAGCCCGGATGACCGGGCTCGGCTTCGAGTACCACGGGATCGGACGGATCGCGCGGTGACCCGGGTCCTCGTCACCGGGGCGGCGGGGTTCATCGGCTCGCATCTGGTCGAGGCCCTGGCGCGCCGCGGCGACGAGGTGGTGGGGATCGACAATTTCGACCCGTTCTATGCCCGCGGAATGAAGGAGCGCAACCTGCGGGAAATGGGCCGGCTGCCGGGCTTTCACTTCCACGAGCAGGACATGCTGGACGTCGAGGCGCTCCAGCGGCTGCTCACCCCCGACACGGTCATCGCCCACCTCGCCGCGCGGGCGGGCGTGCGGCCCTCGATCGCCGATCCGGTGGGGTACGCGCAGGCCAACGTCACCGGCACCGCCGCGGTGCTCGAGGCCGCGCGCCGCGCCGGGGTGTCGCGGATCGCGTTCGGCTCGTCCTCCTCGATCTACGGCGACAGCACGCCGGCGCCCTTCCGGGAGGACGCGGCGGCGGTCGAGCCCGTCTCGCCGTACGCCGCGACCAAGCGGGCGGCCGAGCTCCTCGTCCGCGCGGTCGCGCCGATCTACGGATTCCGCTGCGCCGCGCTGCGGTTCTTCACGGTCTACGGGCCGCGGCAGCGGCCCGACCTCGCCATCCACGCGTTCGCGCGCCGCATGATCGAGGGCGAGGTGATCACCCTGTTCGGCGACGGCACCCAGGCGCGCGACTACACCTACTGCGACGACATCGTCGCCGGCGTCGCCGCGGCCATCGACTGGACCGCCACGGCGCCGATCGGGCTGGAGCCGTTCAACCTCGGCGGCAACCGCTCGGTGCCCACGGGCGCGATGGTGGCGGAGCTGGCCCAGGCGCTCGGCATCGAGCCGAAGCTGCAGTGGGGGCCGATGCAGCCGGGCGACGTCCAGCGGACGGCCGCGGACCTGACCCGGTCCGGCGCCGTGCTGGGCTACGCGCCGGTGACGCCGTTTCCGGAGGGAATCCGCCGCTTCGTCGCCTGGTTCCGGGAGGTCTATGGCCGGTCAGACTGAGCGCCTGCTGGCTCGGGCGCGCGATCGCTTCACGGTGCAGGACTACTACGGCGCGATCTACCTGCTCGAGGAGATCGTCGCGTCGGGCCGCGCCTTCGCGGACGTGCACCACCTCATCGGCGTCTCGCTCTCGCTGCTGGGCCGCTCCGAAGAGGCGCTGACGCAGTTCCGCCATGCGCTCGAGCTCAACCCGCGCTACCTCGAGGCGCTCATCCACCAGGGCCTGGTGCTGAGCGAGCTGGGCCGGGCCACGGAGGCGGAGGAGGCGTTTCGCCGTGCCGCCGAGAGCGTGGCGCCGTCGACGACCGGCCTGCCGGCGCCGGTGGCCGCGCGGCTCGCCAACCAGCACGCCGAGCTGGCGGACGCGTACGCCGAGGCGGGGGCGCTGGCCCGGGCGATCGAGCAGTACGAGCGCGCGCTCGAGCTGGGCCCCGGCTTCCAGGATCTGCGCTACCGGATGGCGCGGGTGATGCTCGAGGCGGGCCGGCCGCTCGAGGCGCGCGACGCGCTGGAGGACGTCCTCCGCGCGCGGCCCAACTTCGTCGACGCGGAGGCCGCGCTCGGCCTCGCCCATTTCCTCTCCGGCGACGGCGTCGGTGCGCGCGACGTCTGGCGTGCCTGCCTTGCGCGCCGGCCCGAGAATGCGCGGGTCGAGGCCTACCTGGCGATGCTGGGACGCACCGGCGCGTGAGACCCGGCTGGGCCGCGCGCGCCGGCGTGGCGTCGCTGCTGGCCGCCAGCCTCGCGGCAGCGTGTGGCGGCGGCGACCGCGAGCGGGAGGCGGACCGAGCCTACGCCGACGGACGCTACGCGGACGCGCTCACCGGATACCGCCCGCTCCTGGCCGGGCGGCCGACGGCGGCACTCTGGGCCAAGGTCGGTGCCGCGGCGCTGCACGCGAACGAGCTGCGCGAAGCGACGGATGCCTACCTGCGGCTTGCCAGCAGCGACCCGACCCGGGCGGACGAGGCGGCCGAGGGGCTCGAGGCGGTGGCGCGCGCGGCGGAGCGGGCCGGGAACGGCGACGTGCTCCGCGAGGTGGTCATCGGGCTCCAGGCGGTGGCGCCGGAGCGGGCCACCGGGCGCTACGCGCTCATCCTGGCGCTTCAACCCGATCCGGACACCGCCGAGCTGGTGACGCTGCTCCCGGGCGCGCTCGCGGCCGCGACGGCACCGGAGACGGTCGATTCGCTGCTCGCGCTCTACGGCCGCGCGCTCGAGGCAACGGCCGGATGCGGCCAGGCACTGCTCCAGTACCGCGCGGTGCTCCGGCGGAGCCAGGACAGCAGCATGCGCGCTCCCGCACGCCGTAGCGCCGCGGATTGCGCCTACGCGCTCGGTGCCCGGGCCGATTCGGCCCGGAAGCTCGAGGACGCGGCGCTCTGGTTTGCGGAGTCGGCCCGGATGGATTCGACCACGCCGACCGGCCGGCGCGCCCTGCTGCGGTACGCCGGCCGCCCGGCTCGTGCAGGGCGACACGCTGGCGGCGGCGCTGGCGTTTCAGACGGTGGCCTCTGCCGGCACTGCCGATTCGATGGGCGAGGCCGCCGCGGCGCGGCTGTCGGCGCTGGGACTGTTCCCACTGACGGGCGATTCCGCCCGTACTGGAGTGCGATGATCCGGAGAAGCTGCTGGCTGCTGGTGCTCGGTGCGGCCGCCTGCGGCGGATCGACCCCGGAGCCACGTGCCACCCCGACGCCCGTCTCGCGGGTGGCGGAGGCGGCCTCGAGCGGCGAGATCGACACGCTCTGGGCCCGGGCCCGGACGGCCGTCCGCCATGGCAAGTGGGGCGACGCGCTCAAGCATCTCGACCGGCTCCTGCTCGAGTTCCCGCCGGGCGACCCGCGGGTGCCCCAGGCCCACATGTTCGAGGGCGAGGCGCAGTTCGCCATGGGCAGCCACCTGCAGGCCGCGCGCGAGTTCCGGAAGGTCTCCGACGACACGCCGAACGACCCGCTGGCCCCCGAGGCGCTGCTTCGGGTCGGCGACGTGTACGCCGACCTCTGGCGGCGGCCCGAGCTGGACCCGTCGTACGGCCAGACGGCGCTCGCCACCTACCAGGAGCTGCTCAACCGCTATCCGGGCACCACGGCGGCCAAGCGCGCGCAGGAGCGGATCGATGACCTGCAGGAGCGCTTCGCCACGAAGGAATACAAGGCGGCGCTGTACTACATGCGTCTCAAGGCCTTCGACTCGGCGATCCTGTACCTCAAGGACCTGGTCGCGACGTACCCGCGGAGCGCGGTGGCTCCGGACGCGCTGATCCATCTCGTCCAGGCGTACCGGACGCTCGGCTACAAGGAAGACGTGCAGGAGACCTGCGGATACATCCGCGGTTCCACGCCAAGGCGCCGGGCGCGGTGAAGGCGTGCCCGGACAGCGTCGCCGGAGCGTCGTGACCGCCTCGCCACGCGTCATGCGCTCCATCGGCCTCCTCGGCGGCTCGTTCGATCCCGTCCACCACGGCCATCTGATCGTCGCCCAGGTCGCCGCCGAGGCGCTCGGCCTCGACGAGCTCCGGTTCGTCCCTGCCCGCGAGCAGCCGTTCAAGCGTCGGCCGCCACGCCGCCGCCGCCGCCGACCGGGCCGCGATGCTGGAGCTGGCGGTCGCGCGGCGACCGCCGGGTTCGCGGTGGAGCGGGCGGAGCTCGCACGGGAGGGGCCCTCCTACACGGTCGAGACGCTCCTGGGCCTCCGTGCCCGGGAGCCGGGCGTCGCCTGGACCCTCCTGCTCGGTGCCGATGCCGCCGCGGAGCTCGATGCCTGGCACCGGGCGGCGGAGCTGCCCGGGCTGGCCCGGATCGTGGTCTTCGCGCGGCCCGGCACTCCCATTCCCGCCTCCCCCTCATCGCCGGCACCGTCGAGGTCCCCGCGGTCGAGATCTCGGCCACCGAGATCCGCCGGCGCGTCCGGGAGGGCCGGCCGGTGCGGTACTGGGTCCCCGACGCCGTGGCCGAGTATATGGTCCGGCACCGCTTATATTTGGACGCAGAATGATCAAGAATCTGATGACCGCGGTCTTCGGGACCCGGTTCGACCGCGAGCGGCGCCGGATCCAGCCGACCGTCGACGCCATTCACGCCGAAGAGGACAAGCTCAAGGACCTGAGCGAGGACGAGCTCAAGGCCCAGACCGCGCGCTTCCGCGAGCGGCTGGCGGAGCGCACCGGCGCGCTCAAGGCGGAGCTCGACCAGGTGCGCGAGGCCAAGCACGGCTGCGCGGATCCCGACGAGCGCGAGAAGCTGGAGCAGCGCTTCCAGGAGCTGGAGACCGAGTACAAGAAGGCGCTCGCGGCCGGCCTGGACGAGCTCCTGCCGGAGGCCTTCGCCACGGTGCGGGAGGCCTGCCGCCGGCTGATGGGCACGCCGGTCCAGGTGATCGGGCACGAGCTCACCTGGGACATGGTGCCGTACGACGTGCAGCTCATCGGCGGCGTCGTGCTCCACCAGGGCCGGATCGCCGAGATGGCCACCGGCGAGGGCAAGACCCTCGTCGCCACGCTGCCGCTCTACCTCAACGCGCTCACCGGGCGCGGGGCGCACCTGGTCACGGTCAACAACTACCTGGCCCGGCGCGACTCCCAGTGGATGGGGCACGTCTTCAAGTACCTCGGCCTCACCGTCGCCTGCCTCGACGACACCGAGCCCTCCTCGCCCGAGCGCCGCGCCGCCTACCTGGCCGACATCACCTACGGCACCAACAACGAGTTCGGCTTCGACTACCTGCGCGACAACATGGTGTTCTCGCTGGAGCAGCGGGTCCAGCGCGAGCACGCCTACGCGATCATCGACGAAGTGGACTCGATCCTGATCGACGAGGCGCGGACGCCGCTCATCATCTCGGGCCCGGTGGGGAACGAGGCGGACGACAAGTACGCCTCGTTCAACCGCCAGGTGGCCGAGCTGGTGCGGAAGCAGACCGGGGTGGTCAACACCCTGCTCGCCGAGGCCGAGCGGCTGCTCGAGGACGAGAAGACCCGGCAGGACGCGGCGCTCAAGCTGTACCAGGCCCAGCTCGGCATGCCGAAGAACAAGCGGCTGCTCAAGATGCTACAACGAGACCGGGATCAAGCAGCTGGTCCAGCGGATGGAGCTCGACGCCATCGCGGACCGCAAGCTGCCGATGAAGCAGCAGCGGATGCGCGACCTCGAGGACACGCTCTACTTCGTGCTCGACGAGAAGGGCCACTCGGTCCACCTGACCGACCGGGGCGCCGAGGCGATGTCGCCGGACGATCCCGAGCTGTTCCTGGTGCCGGACATCTCGGAGGCGATCCACCGGATCGACAAGGATCCCGACCTCACGCCCGCACGACCGGATCGAGCAGCGCCGGGCGGTCGAGGCCGAGTACGCGCTCAAGAGCGAGAAGCTCCACATCATCCACAAGCTGCTCCAGGCGCACGTCCTCTACGAGAAGGACGTGGACTACCTGGTGCAGGACGGCCAGGTGCTGATCGTGGACGAGTTCACCGGCCGCATCATGGCCGGCCGGCGCTGGGCCGACGGCCTGCACCAGGCGGTCGAGGCCAAGGAGCAGGTGCAGGTCAAGGGCGAGACCCAGACGTTCGCCACGATCACGATCCAGAACTACTTCCGGATGTACGACAAGCTCGCCGGCATGACCGGCACCGCCGAGACCGAAGAGACGGAGTTCTACTCGATCTACGGGCTCGAGGTGAGCGTCATCCCGACCCACCGGCCGGTGCGCCGGCAGGACCAGGCCGACCGGATCTACAAGACCCGGAAGGAGAAGTACGACGCGATCATCGACGAGGTCGAGCGGCTCCACGAGCTCGGCTGGCCGATCCTGATCGGCACCGTGAGCGTGGACGTCTCCGAGACGCTGTCCCGCCAGCTCAAGCGGCGCGGGCTCAAGCACGAGGTGCTGAACGCGAAGTACCACCAGCGCGAGGCGGAGATCGTGGCGGGGGCGGGGCAGCAGGTCGGCGATCACGATCGCCACCAACATGGCCGGCCGCGGCACCGACATCAAACTCGGCAAGACGCTCGACCTGGAGCTGCCCGAGGCGGGGCTCCAGATCATCGGCACCGAGCGGCACGAGTCGCGGCGGATCGACCGGCAGCTCCGCGGCCGCTCCGGCCGCCAGGGCGACCCGGGGCAGTGCATCTTCTTCCTCTCGCTCGAAGACGACCTGATGCGGCTGTTCGGGTCCGACCGGATCGCGCGCTGGATGGACAAGAGCGGCGCGGAGGAGGGCGAGGTCATCACCGGCGGCCTGGTGACGCGCGCCATCGAGCAGGCGCAGAAGCGGGTCGAGCTGCAGAACTTCCAGAGCCGGAAGCGGCTGCTCGAGTACGACGACGTGATGAACCAGCAGCGGGAGGTGATCTACTCGCTCCGGCTGTTCGCGCTCGAGCGGGGCGAGGAGCTCAAGGCCGAGGCGCGGCGGATGATCGAGGCGGCGCTCGAGCGCGGCGGTCATCCAGTTCCTGGCCGCCGCCGAGCATCCCGAGGAGTGGGACCGCGGCGGCCTGCGCGAGGCGCTCACGCTGCAGTACCTGGTGACGGTGGACGCGCTCACGGACGCCGCGGCGACGCCCGACATCGACAAGATGGTCGAGGCGGTGAAGGCCGAGGGCGAGGAGAGCTTCCGCCGGAAGATCGAGTACCTGGTGGAGTTCGGGCGGGCGATCGGCATCCCGGACGTGGACAGCCAGGTGCTCTCGCAGGTGATGCTGACGGTGCTCGACGAGCGCTGGAAGGACCACCTCTACGACCTCGACCAGCTCCGGAACGCGATCCAGTATCGGGCGTGGGGCCAGAAGGACCCGCTGGTGGAGTACAAGCGCGAGGCCTTCGAGATGTTCGAGGACCTGATGCACGACATCCAGTCCACGTTCACCGAGCGGTTCCTCAAGATCCAGGTCAGCGCGGAGCGCCCCGAGCCGCCGCGGGCCCCGCCGCCGCCGCCGCCGACGGCGATCGCGCACCAGTCCGCGCCGACCAGCGGGGCCGACGATCTGTTCATGGGGACGCCGCCGCGGGTGGCCCCGCCGGCCGTCCGGGCGGGCCGACGCCGACGCTGACCAGCTCGCACGGGCCGCTCGCCCGGGCGACGGCGGCGGTGCCGGAGGTGGGGCGGAACGATCCGTGTCCGTGCGGGTCGGGGAAGAAGTACAAGAAGTGTCACGGGGTGGGGCGGTAGCGATCAGGACCAGTCGCTCTAGCTGCCGTCATCCCGAGCGCAGCGAGTGATCTACTAACCGAGGTCGATCCCGCGGAGTGACCCTCGCTGCGCTCGGATGCCGGCGCTCGGAAGCACATTCCGTCCGCGTCGCGCGATAGGCCTCCCTCACAGCTCGAGTTCGCCACCTTGCGGCGTGCCACCTCCGTCTCCCGCCTGCCCCGGCCGACCGCCCGCGGAGCGTCTCTGGTCCCTCGGCCCCGCCGCGTTGACGACCGCCGAGCTTCTCGCCATCCTGCTAGGTACGGGGGAGGGCGGCCGGACGTGCTCGAGGTCGCCGGCGCGGCTGCTGGATGCCGGCGAAGGGTCGCTCCGGCGGCTGGCGCAGCGGCCCGCGGGCGGAGCTGCTGCGGACGCGCGGATCGGGCCCGCCAAGGCGGCCCGGCTGCTCGCCGCCCTGGAGCTCGGTGCCCGGCTGGCGCGGGAAGAGCGCCCGGCCGGTGCACCGGATCCGGGAGCCCGAGGACGTGGTCCGGCTGTTCGGGCCGCGGCTCCGCGATCTCGCAGGTCGAGGAGTTCCACCTGCTCGCGCTGGACAGCCAGAGCCAGGTGCTGCGCGACGTGCTGATCACCCGCGGGCTGCTGAACAGCTCGCTGGTGCATCCGCGCGAGGTGTTTCGCGCCGCGATCGCGGAGGCCGCGGCCGGGATCATCGTCGTGCACAACCATCCGAGCGGCGATCCGACGCCCTCGGCGGAAGACCGGGCGGTCACCCGGCAGCTGGTCGCGGCGGGGCGGCTGCTCGACCTGCCGGTGTACGACCACGTGATCATCGCGGGAGACCGCTTCGTGAGCTTCGCCACTGCGGGACTGCTGTGACCGGAACGCTTGCCCGACCTTGCGCCCGACCTCCGGGCCGTGCTGGAGCGGCACGCCGACCGGCTCGATCTCGAGCTGATCGACCGGGCGCTCCGCTTCAGCGCGTCCGCCCACCGGGGCCAGAAGCGGATGTCGGGCGAGGACTTCGTCTCCCACAGCATCGCCGTCGCGCACGATCCTGGCGGAGCAGCTGCTCGACAGCACCACGATCGCCGCCGCGCTGCTGCACGACGTGGTCGAGGACTCCGACGTCCGCACCGAGGACATCGCGCGGGAGTTCGGCCCCGAGGTCGCCGGGCATCGTCGACGGGCTCACCAAGATCTCGAGCCTGACCTTCCGCTCCTCGGCCGAGGAGCAGGTCGAGAACTACCGGAAGCTGCTGCTCTCGATCGCCAAGGACGCGCGGGTCATCATCATCAAGCTGGCCGACCGGCTGCACAACATGCGCACGCTCGAGCATCTCCCGGCCGAGCGGCGGCAGCGGATCGCGACTCGAGACCCGGGAGATCTACGCGCCGCTGGCGCACCGGTTCGGCATGGCCGGCATCAAGGCCGAGCTGGAGGACCTGGCGTTCAAGTTCCTGGA
The DNA here is from genome assembly GCA_963804125.1 of uncultured Gemmatimonadales bacterium. Classification (GTDB taxonomy): domain Bacteria; phylum Gemmatimonadota; class Gemmatimonadetes; order Gemmatimonadales; family GWC2-71-9; genus CAVVWJ01. Next base: position 6,849 of record CAWDPF010000007.1, on the reverse strand, counting down.
GCCCGAGGAGTACCGCGACGCTGGCGAGCCAGGTGGCCGCCAAGCGGGCCGCGCGGGAGCAGACCATCCTCAAGCTCCAGACGCCGCTCGAGCAGGAGCTCCGGCGCGCCGGCATCGAGCGGTTCGAGGTCACCGGCCGGCCCAAGCATCTCTGGTCGATCTACCAGAAGATGCGGAAGCGGAACAAGGCGTTCGACGAGATCTACGACCTGATGGCGGTCCGGGTCATCGTGCGCACGGTGCCCGACTGCTACCACGTGCTCGGCATCATCCACCACAACTGGACGCCGATCCAGGAGCGGATCAAGGACTACATCGCGAGCCCCAAGTCGAACGCGCTACCAGTCGCTCCACACCACGATCTTCGGGCCCGGGCGGCCAGCTCTTCGAGGTGCAGATCCGCACCCAGGAGATGCACCGCACCGCCGAGTACGGCATCGCGGCGCACTGGCTCTACAAGCGGGACGGCACGCCGGACGAGCTCGACCAGCACCTCGGCTGGTTCCGCCAGCTGCTGGAGCTGCAGCAGGACACCCACAGCCCCGAGGAGTTCCTCGAGTTCCTGAAGATCGACCTCTACCAGGACGAGATCTTCGTCTTCACGCCGCAGGGCGACGTGAAGCGGCTGCCCAAGGGCTCCACCGCCGATCGACTTCGCCTTCCACGTGCACACCGAGGTCGGGCTCCACTGCCAGGGCGCCAAGATCAACGGCCGGATCGCGCCGCTGCACCGCGAGCTCAAGAGCGGCGACACGGTCGAGATCCTCACCGGCCCGGGCGCCAAGCCGAGCCGCGACTGGCTCGAGCCACGTCCGCACCGGCGCGGGCCCGGCACAAGATCAAGCAGTGGGTCAACCACGAGGAAGAGACGGTCAGCCTGCGCGCTCGGCAGGGAGATCCTCGCCCGCGAGGTCCGGCGCCGCCGGCTCGAGCGCGCCGGACGACGCGCGCGCTCGACCAAGCGCCGCCGCGACGCTGTCGCTCGCCGACGGGCGCGGGCTCGAGATCGCGGTCGGCCGGGGCGACGTGGCCATCGGGCAGGTCGATCGCGCGCCCTCTATCCCGATCTGCCCGAGCGACGAGCTCCAGGAGCCCAAGCCGACCGTCTTCGGCCGGGTGCATCGACCGGATCCGGCTGGGCCGCGGCATCAAGATCCAGGGCGTCGACGGCCTGCATGGTCCGCTACGCCCAGTGCTGCCAGCCGGTGCCGGGCGACACGGTGGTCGGCTACGTCACCCAGGGCCGGGGCATCTCGATCCATCGCGCCGACTGCCCCAACCTGCTCACCCTGTCGGCCGACGAGCGGCGGGTCGAGATCGACTGGCAGGAGACGGCAGGGCGAGTCCTTCGCGGTGCGGCTGGCGGTCACCGGCGAGGACCGCCGCGGGCTCTACGCCGACATCATGGAGGCGATCAGCCAGACCGGCACCAACATCCGCGGCGCCGACCTGCACACCAAGGACGGCGTCGGTGTTCGGCACCATCTTCGTCGAGGTCGACAACCTGCCCCACCTCGCCAAGGTGCTGAAGGCGGTGCGGCGGGTGAAAGGCGTGACCGAGATCGAGCGGCGGGACTCGCCCGGGAACTGACGCCACGGTGGTGGGGGTAGGTCCCGATGTCTTCAACCGGAGGTACCATGCCCGACAACAAGGAGCCCAAGGCGGATTTCAGCGACGTGGAGGGCGACAGCTCGTCCACCGCGCCGCCGGCCGCAGGGCGGACCCACACGGTCGTGAAAGCGATACCCTCTCCAAGATCGCCAAGCAGTACTACGGCAGCGCCGGCCAGTGGAAGCGCATCTACGAGGCCAACAAGGACGTCATCAAGAACCCCGACCTCATCTATCCCGGCCAGACCTTCAAGATTCCCGAGGCCTGACGGTCCAAGGAGCCAAGCCATGAGTGGGTCCCGCAGGTTGGTGTGGGTCGCCGCGCTCGGCATGATCGTGAGCGGGATGACGGCCTGCAAGAAGAAGGAAGCCCCGACGCCCCCGGCTGAGGCGGCGGCGCCCGACCGGCCCCGGCGCCACCGGCGTTCGCGGTGCAGTCGGTGGACGTCGGCAAGGCCATCAACGCCGACAAGCATGTCGCCAGTCCGACGACCACGTTCGGACGGCGCGATACGATTTACGTCTCCGTCGTCACCGAAGGCGCGGCGCCGAGCAAGGCGATCGCCGCCAAGTGGACGTATCAGGATGGCCAGGTCGTGAAGGAGCAGTCGGAGGCCATCGCCCCCACGGGTCCGGCGGCCACCGAGTTCCATATCTCCAAGCCCAAGCCGTGGCCGGTGGGCAAGTACAAGGTCGAGATCACGGTGGACGGGGCGCCGGCCGGCAGCAAGGACTTCGAGATCAAGTAGTGCCGAACTACTGGATCCTGAAGACCGACACCGACACCTACCCGTTCGAGCAGCTCGAGCGCGAGCGCCGGGCCGTGTGGGATGGCGTCAGCAACGCGCTCGCGCTCAAGCACATTCGCTCGATGGCCAAGGGCGACCACGCATTCATCTATCACTCCGGTGACGAGAAGGCGCTGGTCGGCCTGGCCAGGATCGTCTCCGATCCCTATCCCGATCCGAAGGCCGGCGATCCCAAGCTCGCGGTGGTGGATATCGAAGCCGGCGACCGGCCGCCTCGGCCGGTCACGTTGGCCGCCGTCAAAGCCGACCCCGCGTTCGCCGACCTGGGCCTCGTCCGGATGTCGCGGCTCAGCGTGATCCCCGTGCCGGCGGAGCAGTGGAAACGTCTCCTAGGTATGGCCGGGGCCCGGTGATCGCGGTCACGGCGGGGCAAGGCCGAGAATCCTCACATCATATGATCGCGCCGGCACCAGGCCGGACGCGGTGACACTCTCACGGAGGCGATGACCAATGGTGCTCGTACGGATGCTGCCGGTCGCAGTGGCGGCGGTTGCGCTTGTGGCGTGTAGTGGCGGCAGTCGGGAGGCTGCTGAGACCGCCGCGGTCGACAGCACAGCACGAGCTGCGGACTCGGCCGCCCGCGCGGCGAGCACCGGTAAGCTGCGCGTCGCGAACGTCATGATCGGGAAGCGCCTGGGCAGTGAGAATCGTATCGCCGAACCGACGTTCCAGTTCGCGCCCCAGGACACAGTCTTCATCTCGATGGCGGTACAGGGCGCCCCGGGCGACGGCCAGTTGTCGGCGCGGTGGCTGGCACAGAATGGGAAGCGGCTCGACTCGACCAGCCAGTCGATCACGGCCGGTGCGGCCGGCAACAAGGAGTTCCACCTGTCCCAGGAAAAGGGCTGGCAGCCGGGCACCTACCTGATCACGCTGTACCTCAACGGCGATTCGGCCGACGCCAAGACCTTCGCGGTGCGCAAGCAGTAGCACCTGCCCCGACAGGGCCGGTGACGAAGGGGGCACGACGCGATCGTGCCCCCTTCGGCGCATTGACATTCCGGTGCCCGACGGGCAGACTCACACGAGCTTCCGGCACCTTCCTCTCCCGACCGGGGTGAACCCGTGACCTCCCTCGACACTCGTACCTCCGCAGCCGCGACTGAGCGCGCGGCCGGCCGCGCGTACCCGGACGTGCGCCACTGGATCGGCGGGCAGGCCGTCGCCGGCGGCCCGCGGTTCCTCGATGTCCTGAACCCGGCCACCGGGGCCGTGCTGAGCCGGGTGCCGCTGGGTGGCGCCGCGGAGGTGGACCAGGCCGTCGCGGCCGCTCGGCGCGCCGCGCCCGACTGGGCCGCGACGCCGATCAAGGAGCGGGTCCAGGTCTTCTATCGCTACAAGACCCTGCTCGAGCGGCACATCGACGAGCTGGCCGCGCTGATCACGGAGGAGAACGGCAAGATCGCAGAGCGAGGCCGAGGCCGAGATCCTCAAGGCGATCGAGCTGACCGAGTTCGCCTGCTCGCTGCCGCAGATCGCGGTCGGGCGAGGTGCTGGAGGTGAGCCGCGGCGTCGAGTGCCGCATCGAGCGGCATCCGCTCGGCGTCGTCGCCTCGATCACGCCGTTCAACTTTCCCATCATGGTCCCGCACTGGACGATTCCGAACGCCATCGCGCTCGGCAACACGTTCGATCCTGAAGCCGTCGGAGCAGGTGCCGCTGAGCGCGGGCCGGATCGCCGAGCTGCTGCGCGAGGCCGGGCTGCCGGATGGCGTCTTCAACGTCGTGCACGGCGGGCGCGAGGCGGTCGAGGCGATCTGCGACCATCCCGGCATCGAGGCCGTCAGCTTCGTCGGCTCGACGCCGATCGCGAAGGTGGTCTACCGCCGCGGGCACCGCCGAGCTGAAGCGCGTGCTCGCGCTCGGCGGGGCGAAGAACCACCTGATCGTGATGCCCGACGCCGATCCCGAGATGGCCGCGGTCATCGTGCTCGCCGTCGATGACGGGCTGCGCCGGCCAGCGCTGCATGGCGGCGTCGGTGATGGTGGCGGTCGTCCGAGACCGACCACATCGTCGAGCGCATGGTGGCGCAGGCGCGGACGCATGGTCGCCGGGCCGGACTCGGGCCCGGTGATCTCGCGCGCAGGCGAAGGAGCGGATCGAGCGGGCCATCACCGAAGCCGAGGAGGCGGGCGCGAAGGTGCTCGTCGACGGCCGCGGCGCCGTCGTGCCCGGGCGCGAGGGCGGCTTCTACGTCGGCCCGACGATCATCGACCACGTGCGGCCGGACATGCGGATCGCGCAGGAAGAGGTCTTCGGCCCGGTGCTCGCGATCGTGCGCGCGCGCGACCTCGACGAGGCGCATCGCGATCGAGAACGCCTCGCCCTACGGCAACGCGGCGTCGGTCTACACCGAGAGCGGCGGCCTGGCGCGGCACGACGATGGAGCGGGCCAGCGCGGGGATGGTCGGCGTGAACGTGGGCGTGCCGGTGCCGCGCGAGCCGTTCTCTTTCGGCGGCTGGAACGACTCGAAGTTCGGCGTCGGCGACATCACCGGCCGGGGCTCGATCGAGTTCTGGACGCAGGCGAAGAAGATCACCACCAAATGGAATCGTGAAGCCGGCACCAACTGGATGGAGTGAGGAGGCAGCGCAGCCGTGACGATGACCGCCCCGGCCCGGCCGGCCATGCCGCCGAGCGACCACACGGCCCCGTCCCTACACCGGGCCTCGCGGCAGGAGGTTCTCGCGATGCGGCGGCAGTACTGCCAACCCGGCACGTTCACTGTACTACCGCGAGCCGCTGATGATCGTCGAGGGCCACATGCAGTACCTCTGCGACGAGACCGGGCGGCGCTACCTCGACCTGTTCGCCGGCATCGTCACGGTCTCGTGCGGCCACTGCCACCCGAAGTTCATCGAGCGGGTCAAGGAGCAGACCGACACGCTCCAGCACACGACGACGATCTATCTGCATCCCGAACATGCCCGCTGCTGGCGAAGAAGCTGGCCGCGAAGATGCCGCCGGGCCTCGACGTCACCTACTTCGTCAACAGCGGCAGCGAGGCCAACGACCTCGCGATCATGATGGCGCGGCTCTACACCGGCAACCACGACGTGATCGCGCTGCGCAACGGCTACCACGGCGGCTCGCCGTCCAGCGATGGCGCTCACTCGCACAGCACCTGGAAGTTCCCGCAGCAGCTGCAGGCCGGCGTCCATCACGCGGTGATCCCGATCCCTACCGCAGCCCGTTCGCGGGCACGCCCGAGGAGATCGCGACGCAAGAGCGCCGACGACATCCGCGACCTGATCCGCTTCGCGACGCCCGGGCAAGATCGCCGCGTTCATCGCCGAGCCGATCCAGGGCGTCGGCGGCGCGACGCACGGCGCGCCGAACTATTTCCGCGAGGCGTACGCCGATCGTGCGCGAGCACGGCGGCCTCTGCATCGCCGACGAGGTGCAGACCGGCTTCGGCCGCACCGGCGACCACTACTGGGGCTTCGAGAACTTCGGGCGTCGTGCCCGACATCGTCACGATGGCCAAGGGCATCGGCAACGGCGCGCCGCTCGCGGCGGTCACGACCCGGCGCGAGATCGCGCGAGGCGCTGACGCCAGCGGATCCACTTCAACACGTTCGGCGGCAACCCGGTCTGCATGGCGGCCGGGCTCGCGGTGCTCGACGTCATCGAGGAGGACGGTCTGCAGGAGAACGCGCGGGTCGTCGGCGGCCGCCTCAAGGCCGGCCTCGACGGAGCTCGCAGACGCGCCACCGCCTCGATCGGCGACGTGCGCGGCATGGGTCTCATGCTCGGCGTCGAGCTCGTGCGCGACCGGAAGACCAAGGAGCCGGCGACAGCAGGAGACGCTCGACGTGCTCGAGGCGGCGCGCGAGATGGGCGTGCTGATCGGCAAGGGCGGCCTCTACGGCAACGTGCTCCGCATCAAGCCGCCGATGTGCATCACCGCCGCCGACGTCGACTTCGCGCTCGAGGTGCTGGACGCGGCGCTGGGGCGGGTGGAGGGGTAGGAGCGGGCGGTAGGGCGAGCGGGCGGCAGGCGGGCAGGCGGCAGGCGGCAGGCGGCAGGCGGCAGGCGGCAGGCGGCAGGCGGCAGGCGGCAGGCGGCAGGCATCGTGACTGTGGGAGTCGCGGTGTCAAGCGCTGTCATCCCGAGCGCAGCGAGGGATCTACTCACCCGGGGTTCGATACCGGCGGAGTAGATCCCTCGCTGCGCTCGGATGACAGCTTGACGGCTCATCACCCTCACGGCATTCCTCGTTCCGCCCGTCCGCCCGTCCGCCCGTCCGCCCGTCCGCCCGTCCGCCCGTCCGCCCTAGCTCGAAAACCCAATCCCCATCCGCTCCAGCAGCCGCAGCACCACATTCGGCCGCTCGCCCTTGTCGACTCGCCGGAGCGCGCGGGTCACGGCGGCCACGGACCAGGAGCGGAGCGGCTCGGGCGGGTACGGAAACGGTTTTTTCCGC
>CAWDPF010000006.1:0-98311 GCA_963804125.1 uncultured Gemmatimonadales bacterium | reverse complement strand
CCGAAGAAACCATCCCGTGTGGCTCGTCTCGATCGTGGCCACCTCCTCCGGCGTCCCGGCCGCCACCACCCGCCCGCCGGCCTCCCCGCCTTCCGGGCCCAGGTCGATGATCCAGTCCGCCGTCTTGATGACGTCGAGGTTGTGCTCGATCACCACCACGCTGTTCCCCTTGTCGACCAGCCGGTGCAGCACTTCGAGCAGCAGCCGGACATCCTCGAAATGGAGGCCGGTGGTCGGCTCGTCGAGAATGTAGAGCGTGCGGCCCGTGTCCCGCTTGGCGAGCTCGGTGGCCAGCTTGACCCGCTGGGCCTCGCCACCGCTCAGCGTGGTGGCCGCCTGGCCCAGGTGGATGTAGCCCAGCCCGACGTCGTTCAGCAGCTCGAGCTTCTCCGCGATGCGCCGCTGGTTGCTGAAGAAGTCCATCGCGTCGGCCACCGTGAGGTCGAGCACGTCGGCGATGCTCCTGCCCCTTGTAGCGCACTTCCAGCGTCTCGCGGTTGTACCGCCGGCCCTTGCAGACCTCGCACGGCACGTAGACGTCCGGCAGGAAGTGCATCTCGATCTTCACCAGCCCGTCGCCCTGGCACGCCTCGCAGCGCCCGCCTTTCACGTTGAACGAGAAGCGGCCCGGTCCGTAGCCGCGCATCTTGGCGTCCGGAAGCTGGGTGAACAGCTCGCGGATCGGCGTGAACAGCCCGGTGTAGGTGGCGGGGTTGGACCGCGGCGTCCGGCCGATCGGGCTCTGGTCGATGTCGATGACCTTGTCGATCCGGTCCAGCCCCTCGATCCGCGTGTGCGCGCCGGGCACCACCTTGGCGCGGTAGAAGTGCCGCGCGAGCGACTGGTACAGGATGTCCGTCACCAGCGTCGACTTGCCCGAGCCCGACACGCCCGTGACCGCGGTGAACACGCCGAGCGGGATGTCGACCGTCAGGTTCCGCAGGTTGTTGGCGCGGGCCCCGACGATCCGCAGCCGGTGCTTGGCCTCCGCCTCGCGCCGGCCGCCGGGCACCGGGACCCGGAGCTCGTTCCGGAGGTACCGCCCCGTGAGCGAGCTCGGATGCTGCCGGATGTCCTCGACGGTCCCCTCGGCGATCACCTCGCCGCCGAAGCGCCCCGCGCGCGGGCCCAGGTCGATGACGTGGTCGGCCGCCGCGATGGTGTCGGCGTCGTGCTCCACCACGATGACGGTGTTGCCCAGATCGCGCAGCCCGCGCAGCGTCCCCAGCAGCCGCTCGTTGTCGCGCTGGTGCAGCCCGATGCTCGGCTCGTCGAGGATGTAGAGCACGCCCACCAGGCGGGAGCCGATCTGCGTCGCCAGCCGGATGCGCTGGGTCTCGCCGCCCGAGAGCGACGTGGCGCCGCGGCCGAGCGTGAGGTAGTCGAGACCCACGTCCCGGAGAAAGCGCAGCCGGTCGGTGACTTCCTTGAGGATGGGGCCGGCGATGTCGGCGTCGAGCCCCGAGGCTCGCCCGTTGCTTCGAAGCGGGATGCTCTCGAAGAACTCGATCGCACGCCCGACCGGCAGGTCCACCACGTCGCCGATGCCGTGGCCGTGCACCAGCACCGCCAGGCTCTCGGCCCTGAGCCGCTTGCCGCCGCAGGTCTGGCACGGCTGCTCGATCATGAACTCCTCGAGCGACGTCCGCACCGCGTCGCTGGACGACTCCCGGTACCGCCGCTCGACGTTCCGGAGCACGCCCTCCCAGTCGCTCTCGTACTCGCCCCGGCCGCGCGCGCCGTCGGTCTGGAACTTGAAGCGCCCGGGCGCGCCGTGGAGCAGCGCGTGCTGCGCCGCGGCGCTGTGCTCGCCCCACGGGGCGTTGAGGTCGAACTTGAACGCCTTGGCGAGCGTCGGGAGCACGACCTTCCGCAGGTAGCCGGTCGGCTCGCCCCAGGGCAGGATCACGCCCTCGAGGATCGAGATGCTGGCGTCGCCCAGCACGAGATCGGCGTTCACCTCGCGCCGGGTGCCGACGCCGTGGCAGTCGGGACACGCGCCGAAGGGCGAGTTGAACGAGAACTGCCGGGGCTCGAGCTCGGGGAGCGAGAGGCCGCACACCGGGCAGGCGAAGCGCTCGGAGAACGTCACCGACTCGCGCTCCGACGGGCTGCGTCCGTACCGCACCACCTCGACGATGCCGTCGGCGGTCTTGAGCGCGGTCTCGATCGAATCGTTGAGCCGCGAGCGGTCGTCGGCCCGCACCACCAGCCGGTCGACCATCACCGCGATGTCGTGGTTCTGGCGCCGGTTGAGCGCGGGGACGTCGGCCAGGTCGTACGTCTCGCCGTCCACGCGGACGCGGACGAAGCCGCGCTTCCGCACGTCGTCGAGCAGGTCGCGGAACTCGCCCTTGCGGCCGCGCACGATCGGCGCCAGCACCTCGATGCGGGTCTCGGCCGGCCAGCGCGAGCACCGAGTCGGTGATCTGCGCCGCGCTCTGCCGGGTGACCGGCGTGCCGTCGTTGGGACAGTGCGGGACGCCGACCCGCGCCCAGAGCAGCCGCAGGTAGTCGTAGATCTCGGTCACCGTGCCGACGGTCGAGCGCGGGTTCTGGCCGGTGGTCTTCTGCTCGATCGAGATGGCGGGCGACAGCCCCTCGATCGCGTCGACGTCGGGCTTCTCCATCAGCCCGAGGAACTGGCGGGCGTACGCGGAGAGCGATTCGACGTAGCGCCGCTGCCCCTCGGCGTAGATCGTGTCGAAGGCGAGCGAGGACTTCCCCGAGCCCGAGAGCCCGGTGATGACGGTGAGCCGATTGCGGGGGATCGAGACGGAGACGTTCTTGAGGTTGTGCTCGCGCGCGCCCCGAACGACCAGGTATTCCTGAGCCATAGCCCCGAAAGGTACCCGAAGCCGGTCCCGAGGGTCAACGGGTTCCGGTGGGAGGGGGCGTCACCTTAGCATTCAGCGGCCTCGATGACATTCTCTCCCGAAGAACCAACCGGCGGCGTGGCGTCGGCCGCGGCAGTGGGCGAACCGGCGACAGCGGCGACGACGCTGCCGCCGCGGACACCCGCCCCGGCCGAGCGGCTGCTCGAGCGTGCGGACGCGCTCGCCGCCGGGGCGCGGCCGGCCGACGCCGTGGCGGTCTATCGCGAGCTGCTGGCCGCGGACGCCGGACACGTCGAGGCCCGGCTCCATCTGGCCCGCCTGCTGGTCCAGCTCGAGGAGCACGAGCAGGCGCTGGTCCTCCTCGGCGAGACGCTTCGCAACGCGCCCGATCAGACCGAGTTCCTGGTGCTCCGCGGCGGGATCTTCACCCACCTCCGGCGGTACGAGGAGGCGGACGGCGACCTCCGTCGTGTGCTCCGGCTCTACCCGTCGCACGCGCCCGCGCATCTCGAGCTCGGCCGCCTGCTCTGGCGGAAGGGGCTCGCCGGCGAAGCCGCGACCTGCTTCCGGCGGGCGCTCGAGTTCCAGCCCGAGAGCGCGCGCATCTGCACCAGTCTCGGCGACGCCCTCAATCAGGCGGGCGACCTGGCGGGTGCGCACGCCGCGCTGCAGCGGGCCCTCGAGCTCGACCCGCGCGATTCGAAGACCCACCATCTGCTGGGACGAGTGTTCGACCGGCTCGGCCGGCCCGACGAGGCCCGCGACATGTACGAGCGCTCCCGGGAGCTCGCCGGCGGGTGATCCGGGTCGTCGTCGGCGAGCTCGGCCGGGAAGCGGTGGACGCGGTGCTCCGGCCGGCCGACGCGACGCTCGCGCCGGTCGGTGCCGCCGCCGTCCGGCTCGATGAGCTCGGCGGCGAAGGCTTCGCGAAGGAGCGGCGCACCGCCACCCCGCTCGAGGCCGGCGCCGCCGTCGTGACCGGCGCCGGCGCGCTGGCCGCCGGCTTCGTGCTGCACGTGGTGGTGGCGGATGAGCGGGGGGCCGCCGGCCGGGAGCAGGTCCGGCGCGCGCTGGTGTCCGCGTGGCAGCGCGCGGGCGACTGGGGTCTCGCGCGCGTCGCCGCACCGCTCGTGGGCGTGGCGAACGGGCAGCTCACGGTCGAGGTCTCCGCGGAGCTTCTGGTGGAAACGTTTCCGGGGCCGGAGGGACGGCACGAGCCGCCCGAGCTCCGGATCGTGGTCGACGCGCCGGCCGAGCGCGACGTGGTCGAAGCCATCGTGCGGAGGAAGACGTGATCCGGTTGCACCAGCTCACCAAGCGCTACGACAAGTTCACCGCGGTCGACGGCATCGACCTGGACGTGCCCCGCGGCGAGCTCTTCGGCCTGCTCGGGCCCAACGGCGCGGGGAAGACGACCTCGATCCGGATGATCGCCGGCATTCTCCGTCCCACCAGCGGCACCGTCACGATCGGCGGCATCGACATCCAGGCGCGGCCGCTCGAGGCCAAGGCCCGGCTCGGCTACATCCCCGACCGGCCGTTCGTGTACGACAAGCTCACGGGCGGCGAGTTTCTCCGGTTCACCGCGGCGCTCTACGGCCTGCAGGGTCCGGTGGTCGAGCGGCGGATCGACGAGCTGATGGCGATGTTCGAGCTGGTGCCCTGGAAGGGCGAGCTGACCGAGACCTACAGCCACGGCATGCGCCAGAAGCTGATCATCGCCGGAGCGCTGGTCCACCGGCCCGAGGTCATCGTGGTGGACGAGCCGATGGTCGGCCTCGATCCCAAGAGCGCGCGCCTGCTCAAGGAGCTCTTCCGCGAGTTCGTGAGCCGCGGCGGCACGGTGCTCATGAGCACCCACACGATGGAGATCGCCGAGGTGATGTGCGACCGGATCGCCATCGTCTACCGCGGGAAGATCGCGGCCCAGGGCACGATGGACGAGCTTCGGCGGCAGACGTCCTCGGAGGGCATGAGCCTGGAGGACCTCTTCCTCAAGCTGACCGGCGGCCACCAGACCGTCCGGCTGGACACCGTGCTCGACGGATGACCGCGCCCGGACGGATCCAGCCGGGCGTGTGGACGATCCTCACCCCCAAGTGGCGGGGAGCGCTCGCGCGCGTGCGCCAGGAGCGGAAGTCGCGGGCGAAGTTCGTCCTGCTGGCCCTCACCGGCATCGGCTTCTGGACGGCGGTGTTCGGGGTCGCCTGGCGGGTGCTGCGCTACATCCAGAACGTGCAGGAGATCGGCACCCTCCTCGCCGGCAAGATGCTCAGCGTCATCCTGCTCGCGTTCCTGTCGATTCTGCTGCTGTCGAACATCATCACGGCGCTCTCGACCTTCTTCCTCGCCAGGGACCTCGACCTCCTGGTCGCGGCGCCGATCGGCTGGTTCCGCCTGTACCTCTCCAAGCTGGGCGAGACCATCGTGCATTCGTCGTGGATGGTGGGGCTGCTGGCGCTTCCCATCTTCACCGCCTACGGCGTGGTGTTCTCCGGCGGGCCGCTCTTCCCGTTCGTGGCGATCGCCGCGGTGGTCCCCTATCTCGCGCTTCCGGCGGTGGCCGGCGCGATCTTCACCGTGCTGCTGGTGAACGTCTTCCCCGCCCGCCGGACGCGCGAGCTGCTGGGGCTGGTCGGGCTGGGAGCGGTGGCCGCGGTGGTGCTCATGCTCCGCTTCATCCGGCCCGAGCGGCTCGCGCGGCCGGAGGGGTTCCAGAACTTCCTGGACTACCTGGCGGTGCTGAAGACGCCGACGAGCCCCTGGCTGCCGAGCGAGTGGGCAGCCGAGATGATCATGAACTGGCTCACCCGGGTGTCGGACCCGTGGCCGATCGTCAAGCTGTGGGGCGCGGGCCTGCTCGCGCTCGCGGCGGGGGCGGCGGTGCACCGCCAGCTGTTTCTCGTGGGCTACTCGAAGGCGCAGGAGGGCGCCGCGCGGAAGGTGCGCCGGACGCTCCGCGGCCCCGCCTCCACCCTGCTGAACTGGCTGCCGCCGCAGAAACGCGAGTTCCTGTTCAAGGACATGCGGCTCTTCTTCCGCGACAACACCCAGTGGAGCCAGCTGATCCTGCTCGCCGTGCTGCTGATGATCTACATCTTCAACATCAAGTCGCTGCCGATCCATTCGGGTGAGCGGGTTCCGTTCGCGCTGGTGACGATCATCTCGTTCCTCAACCTGGGTCTCGCCGGCTTCGTGCTCTCCGCGGTCGCGGCGCGGTTCATCTTCCCCGGCATTTCGCTCGAGGGCCGGCAGATGTGGCTGCTCCGCTCGAGCCCGCTCGACCCCAGGGCCATGCTCTGGAGCAAGTACTGGATGGGGACCGTGCCGCTGCTCGTCCTGGCGATCAGCATCACGGTGCTGACCAACGTGCTGCTCCAGGTGAGCCCGTTCATGATGGCGGTCAGCCTGGCGACGATCGTCCTCTACACGCTGGCGGTGAGCGCGCTCGCGCTCACCTTCGGCGTGTTCTATCCCCAGTTCGGCACCGAGAACGCGGCCCAGATCCCGACCAGCTTCGGCGGCATCGTGTACATGATGACCAGCCTGTGCCTGCTGGCCGTCGTGATCATGATCGAGGCGCTGCCGGTCACCGAGCAGCTTCGAGCCTGGCAGCGGGGAGACCAGCTCCATCCGACGCCGGCGCTCATCCTCGCGGGCGCCGCGGTGGTGGGCATCTGCCTGGCCGCGACGCTGGTGCCGCTCCGGCTGAGCGCCCGCCGGCTCGAGCTGATGGAGTGGTGACATGACGGCGATCGCGGTCGATCTGATCAGCGATACGGTCACCCGCCCCACCCCGGCGATGCGGCGGGCCATCGCCGAGGCCGAAGTGGGCGACGAGCAGAACCGGGAAGACCCGACCGTCAACCGGCTGCAGGAAAAGGTGGCGGAGCTGCTCGGCACCGAGGCGGCGCTGTTCCTGCCGTCGGGCACGATGTGCAACCAGGTCGCCTTCGCCGTCCACTGCCGTCCCGGCGACGAGATCCTGCTGCACGAGCTGGCCCATCCGCTGCTGTACGAGGCCGGCGGGCCGGCGGCGATGGTCGGCGCCATCATGCGGCCGCTGCCGGGTGCCCGCGGCCTCTACACCGCCGAGCAGGTGCGCCAGGCCGTGCGGCCGCGGGTGCACTACATGCCCCGCACGCGGGTCCTCTCGGTGGAGCAGACGGCCAACATCGTGGGCGGCGTCTGCTGGCCGCTGGCGCAGATCCAGGAGGTGTGCGCGGCGGGCCACGCGGCCGGACTGGCCTGTCACATGGACGGTGCCCGGCTGATGAACGCGGTGGTCGCGAGCGGGACACCCGCGCGCGCCTTTGCCCGGCCATTCGACAGCGTCTGGCTCGACCTCACGAAGGGCCTCGGCGCGCCGGTGGGCGCGGTGCTGGCGGGCTCGCGCGCGTTCATCGAAGAGGCATGGGTCTTCAAGCAACGCTTCGGCGGCGCGATGCGTCAGGCGGGCATCATCGCGGCAGCCGGCATCCACGCGCTCGATCACCATGTCGATCGTCTGGCTGAGGATCACGAGCGCGCGCGGCGCTGGCGCGGGGGCTGGCGGAGCTGCCGGGCCTCGCGGTCGACGCCGACCGGGTGGAGACCAACATCGTGATCTTCGACGTGCGCGGCACCGGCCTCACGGGCGAGGAGTTCGGTCGGCGGACCGAGCGCTTCGGCGTGCGGTTCAGCGTGCTGGGACCGACGCTGGTCCGGGCGGTCTTCCATCTCGACGTGCCGGCCGATGGCGTGGAGCGCGCGCTGTCGGCGGCGCGGGCGGCGCTCCGGGGGTAGTCGGTCGTTCAGAGCGTTGTTCCGAGCCGCGCGTCATCGACCGCGAGCAGCGCCCTCGCTGCGCTCGGGATGACGAGGTGTCGCTGCCTCAGCACTTCGTTCCACGAAGGGCGGCCATCGGCCGCCCTTTTCCGTTCCCTCCGGCACAATCCCGATCCCAGGCTCGCATCAGGCGCTTCCTACGTTGGGCTCGCCGTCGGACCCGGCGCGGCCGTCCGCGCGTGCGACCCACCCAAGGAGGGAGCCATGTCCCGTCGACTTCACCTCACGACACTCGCCCTGCTGGCCGCCGGCGCGGCCGGTTGTGGCGACCGCGCCGACCCCGGCCCCACCGAGCCCGGAACCACCACGCGGGCGCCCGAGCTTCCCCGCGCGGGACTGCCGCCGAGGCCGCGGGTGGCGCCGCCGGCCCCGGCGTCACGAGCGGCACAGGAGCGGCTCGCACGCCGGCTGGCGCTGGCCCTCGCGGAGCCCGGATTCCGGGCCTACGTCAAGAACGCGCTCGACCGCTCGCCCGTGCGCGAGCACAAGCTTCACCTCCAGCACTTCCTCGGCCGCTCCGGCGGCCGGGCCCGCGCCGCGCTCGCCAGGGGCGCCGGCGAAGGGGAGTCGTCCGTCGATACCGACGCGCGCTCGACCATCGCGCTCGAGGTGTACCTGCCCGTCGCCGCTCATCGCGCGTCCTGGGGCGGCGGCGATGACATCCTCGTGGCCACGGCACGGGACGACGGCGAGGTGCCGGTCGCCTACGACACGCGGGGCCGCCGGCGGCTGCTCGACCCACGCACGCCTCCGGCGGCGCCGGTGCTGGCCGTCGTGCCCGTGGAGACCGACTTCAGCGGCGACAGCATCGGCATGATGCTGCCCGAGGAAGCGGCGGCGGAGGCGGCGGGGGTGGCGGCGGTGGCGGCGCGACGAGCCCACCGGCGGGGCTGTACATGACGTCGGCCCACTTCGTCCAGGATTTTGAAGGTTGGTTGAAGGGCAGCCCCGAATATGAGATCCACGTCCTGGGCCAGTCGGGGGCGTCGGATTCGCTCACGAGCTACCAATGCGTCGGCGAGCACGCGGGTGGGTTCTACGTCTTCGACCAGAACAACCTGGACTGGACCGGCAACGTGCTCCTGTTCACCCAGTCGCAGCTTACCGCCTACAAGACGGCCCATCCAAACCAGAACGTGCGGATTCTCGCCATCGAGGATGACGACGGGGCCTGCCAGATCCGGCTGGACGGGAATCGCTTCAAGACCTTCCAGACCGCGCTGCAGAACGCCTACCCCAACCTGACCGGCGGCAAGGACAGCACCAGCGGCCTGGCCAGGATCTTCAAGCGGGCCAATGCCCTGCAGCGGATTCTCAGGGCCGCGTACTCCTGGATTACCTCCCAGGACGACCTGATCGGCAACGCCATCGAGGACACCGTCGTCGGCGAGTACCGCAGCGGCGCCAACTGGATCGTCCGCGGCGAAAGCAACGTGACGAACGGCTGGCTCAAACTTCAGATGCGGTGATCCTCATGCCCAGCACTCGCGCCCGCGCGGCGCTCATCAGCCTGATGCTCTCGCTGGCCGCATCCGACCTCATCGGGCAGTGGGGAGTGGCCACGGGCATCAGGGCCCCGCGCTTCTCGGGTGGGGCGGTCGAGCCTGCCACGGGACGGTCGCTCCGGCCGTACCGGCCGACGATGTGGGAGGTCGGAGTCGATCGGATGGGACGCCGCGTGGGCGTGGGGCTGCGGCTCAACTATGCGTCGTCGAGCCTGGCGCTCGAGGGAGACGACGCCCTGGCCGCGGTGAAGGATGCGCTCGAGGTCTACGGCATCGACCCGGAAATCTCGGTCCGCCTGACCCAGGTCGGGCCCCAGGGATTGGTCCGGCTCTACGCGGGCCCGCTGTTCGAAGTGTGGAAGCTCCCCGATGTCGGCTCCCACCTCCGCATGGGGTTCGGGGCGTCGGTGGGACTGGAAATGCCGTTCGGAGGGCGGTGGGTCGGATCGGCACGGCTCGGCGGCGCAGTGACGCCCTCGTCGCCATTTACCGAGGACGATCTCGATCCCTCCCTCGAGCCGCGGGCGCTGTGGCGGCGGGAAGCGAGCGCGGCACTGCACTATCGACTGTAGGCTACGCCGCCACCCTGGTGCCGCATTGCTCGCAGAATCGGCTGCCTTGCCCGAGCTCGGCGCCGCAGCCGGCGCAGGCGCCGCCCGGCAACAATCCGGTGCCCGCAAGTCGAACAGAACACCGCGTCCGTCTCCGGACGCGGTCCGCAGGTGGAACAGACGGGGGCCCCAGGCGGTGCCGAGGTCGCAGCGGAGCGGAGGGCGCGAACCCTGGCAGCGATCATGGCCTCGACATCGCCACCCCCGCCCTGCCTGTCCGAGCCGGTTCGCACCTCCTGGGCCCTCACTTCGGCGGCCTCGGCAGATTCCGCCCGCAGCGCGTCGAGCGCCACCCCCGTGTACTTGCCCTTGAGCAAGGCGTAGTCCTCGTCGCTCAGCTTGCCGGTCTCCCGGTCGAACTCGATCTCCTTGAGCGCGGCCAGCGCCACGCCCTTGGGCGTTTCCTCCGGATCGGGCGGCTCGTACACCGGCGTCCGCGCACGGCCGGGCAGCACGAGCGGCTGGAGCACCAGCCAAACGGCCGCAAGCCCAACCAGCGCGGCGGCCAGCACCTCCAGGCCCATCAGTCCTCGACCTCGTCGAGGGCTCGCTGGAGCCGGGCCAGCTCCTCGGGACTCGCCTCCACCGGCGGGGCCGACAGGTCCCCGGCGCGCGGGAGAAGACAGCGCCGCGCGCCGGCGGCTGATCAGCAGGACCAGCGCCGCCCCTGCCGTGGCGATCGCGGCGCCCGGCACCAGGTAGCCGGCCAGGTTGAACCCCTTCGGCTTCGGCGCCATCAACGCCTTTTCTCCGTATTTCTCGACGAACGCGTCGATCACCTGCTGGGCCGACTTCCCCTGATTCCGCAGCGCCAGGACCTCGCGATGCAGCTTGGGCGAGTAGGTACAGGAGAAGTCGGTGGTCCGGCAGGTGAACACGTCGAGCGTACAACCGCAGTTGCAGGCCAACCGGAGCTCGATGGCCTGGATTTCGGCGGCATTCTCCTCCGGGTCGGTCGGCATCCGGGGCCTTCCCACTGCGGATGGATCGCGCAGGGTGCCGATTTCGCCGCGGCCGGCCAGGGAATCCTGCGCGGGCCGGCCCGCGAACAGCGCCAGCCCTGCTCCCAGGAACGCGCGCCGGTCCAAGAAGGCATTCCCGTGTTCGTCCATTACCCGTTCACTCCTTCCCGGCGCCCACGAGCGACACGCCGTACCCGCCCTGCGCCGGCCGGGACGGCGCCAGCGTCGGACCGCCACCCGGCCACATCGTTATCAGGCCACCGAAGGCCAGCACGAAGCCGCCGAACCAGACCCACCAGACCAGCGGATTCACGTTGAACCGGTAGACCGCCTCTTCGGTGCCGTCCACCGCGCCCGCGAAGACCATGTACAGGTCCTCGCGCAGCCCGCTCCGGATGCCGACCTCGGTCGACGGCTCGAAGGTGGGTCGCTTGAAGCTGTCCACGTGCTGCCGCTTCTCGCTGGTCAGCAGCCCCGCAGACTTCCCATCGATGAAGACCTGAACCGTCGCGGCGCTCACGACGCGATTGAGCGCCTCGTACTGCGAGATGCCCACGTGAGTGAAGCGGTAGGTGTGGCCGAACGGGCTCCGGAGCTCGACCGATTCCCCCGGCTTGAGCGTGGCCTCGCGCTCCACCTTGAACGCCATCCCCGCGAACGCCACGAAGTAGATGAGGATGCCGGCATGCACGATGTAGCCGCCGTAGCGCCGCCGGTTTCGCCCGATCAGCCGGAGGAACGCCAGCGGTGCCGCTTCCCCGTGCATCCGCCGGCGGGCGCGCACGCCGCGGTAGAACTCCTGCGCAATCGTCCCCGCCACGAAGCCGGCAAGCGCGATCGCCATCACCGCGTACAGGTCCCGCACCCCTGCGGCGAGGAGCGCCACCAGGGTCACGCTCCCGCTGGCCACCGGGCCGATGAACTGCCGGCGCAGGTTGGCCGCCGAGGCCTTCCGCCAGGCGATGAGCGGGCCGATGCCGGTGAGTGCCAGCAGCAGGAGACCGAGCGGCACGTTCACCCGGTTGAAGAACGGCGGACCGACCGTGATCTTGGTGCCCCGCACCGCCTCGGAGAGGATCGGGAAGAGCGTTCCCCACAGCACCGAGAACGCGATGCCCACCAGCAGCAGGTTGTTGAACAGGAACGCCGCCTCGCGGCTCAGCATCGACTCGAGCTGCACGTCGGCCTCGAGCAGGGGCCAGCGGGTGTAGAGCAGCGTGAACGACAGCACCGCGACCACCACGAGGAACGCCAGGAAGAAGTAGCCGACGTTCGACTGGGTGAAGCTGTGGACGCTCGCGATGACGCCCGAGCGCGTGATGAACGTGCCGAAGATGCTGAGCAGGAACGTCCCCACGATGAGCCCCAGGTTCCAGCGCTTGAGCATCCCGCGCTTCTCCTGGATCATCACCGAGTGCAGGAAGGCGGTCATCGTGAGCCACGGCAGGAAGCTCGCGTTCTCGACCGGATCCCACGCCCAGTAGCCGCCCCACCCCAGCTCCACGTACGCCCACCACATCCCCAGCGTGATCCCGATCGAGAGAAACAGCCAGCTCACGAGCGTCCACTTCCGGATGGCGTGGATCCAGCCGGTGTCGAGCCGGCGGGAGAGCAGCGCGGCGATGGCGAACGCGAAGGGGATGGTGATGCTGATGTAGCCCAGGTAGAGCATCGGCGGGTGGATGACCATCCCGACGTTCTGCAGCTGCGGGTTGAGCCCGCGGCCGTCCGCCGGCGTGAAGGCCAGCCGCTCGAACGGGTTCGATCCGAACAGCATGACGCTCACGAAGAACGCCACCACCGCCGAGGTGACCGCCGCCACGTACGGCATCAGGTCGGCGTATCGCCGCGGCGTGAGCAGCTGCGCCAGGCTGGCGAAGATCGAAAGCACCACCGCCCAGAACAGCAGCGACCCCTTCTGCCCCGCCCAGAAGGCGGAGAAGACGTAGTACGGCGGCAGGTTCCGGCTGGTGTAGGCCGCCACGTATTCGATGTTGAAGTCGTGGCTGACGAGGCCCTTCCACAGCGCGAGCGAGGCCACCACCAGGCAGCCGAGCACCGCGTAGACCGAGCGGACGACGGTGGCCGCGAGCTCGGGCCGGTCGCGCCAGCGGCCCGAGAAGCCGATGGCGACGCCCCACAGGCCGAGGAGGAAGGCGGCCCAGAGCGCGAACTGTCCCAGCAGTGTCATGGAAGGCGTCTCAGGCTTTGGGCACGGCCTCGTAGCGTGAGCCGCACTTGGCGAGCACGTCGGTGGCCCGGATGACCCCGTCGCGCCCCAGCCGGCCCTCGACTACGACCTCGATGTCGTTGGCGTCGGTGAAGGTGTCGGGGACGAGGCCGTGGTAGGTGACCGGGTAGGTCTTCACCCCGTCGGAAACCTTGAAGTCGATCGTTCGGGTGGCATTGTCGCGGCGGACCGAGCCGGGCACGACCTTGGCTCCGACCTTGAACCCGACGTTCTCCACGAAGGTCGGATCGGCGGCCGTCTTCGCGGCCAGCTCCGCCGGCGTCAGGAAGTACACCCCGGTCTCCTTCACGCCCTCGGCGATCAGGAAGCCCACGCTGCCGACGATCAGCGCCGCGCCGAGGAGGAACTTGTGACCCGCCTTCATGGTCTGCCCTGGTAAGCGTGAACGAGTACCCCGAGCCGAAAGGTCCTCTCCCGGCCGGGGTTATTCAAGACCCGGATCGGCCGCCGCCGGCCCGCGCCCAGGCGAGTGCCGCGTCCACGGCCCGCGACCACCCCTGCCCCAGTGCCTCGCCGCTCGGCCGGCGTCGTAACCGGCTCGAAGCGCCGGAAGCGCCGCCCGGCGAGAAATTCGGCGCTGCTCCGCCACACCCCGAGCGCCAGTCCGGCCAGACCCGCGGCGCCGAGGGCGGTGGTCTCCACCATGTCCGGCCGCTCGACCGGGATCCCGACGACGTCGGCCTGGAACTGCATCAGCCAGTCGTTGGCCGACGCGCCCCCGTCGACCCGGAGCACGGGCACATCGAGACCGCCCGCGCCCGCCATCGCCTGGAGCAGCTCGGCGCTGCTGAAGGCCATCGACTCGAGCGCCGCGCGAGCGAGATGCGCGCGGGTGGTGCCGCGGGTCAGCCCGGTGATCGTCCCGCGGGCGTCGGCCTCCCAGTGCGGCGTCCCGAGCCCCACGAACGCCGGGACGAAATGCACGCCGCCCGTATCCGGAACGCTGCGAGCCAGCGCCTCGGTTTCGCCGGCCGTCTGGATGAGCCCCAGCCCATCGCGCAGCCACTGCACGGCGGCGCCGGCGATGAAGACGCTCCCCTCGAGGGCGTAGGCGGGCTCGCCGCGTGGTCCGCAGGCGGCGGTGGCCAGCACACCCGGCGACGGCACCGGCAGGCGATCGCCCGTGAAGACCAGCAGGAATGCCCCGGTGCCGTAGGTGTTCTTGGCGAGCCCGTCCCGGCAGCACCCCTGGCCGAACAGCGCGGCCTGCTGGTCGCCCGCGAGCCCGGCGATCGGCAGGCTCGAGCCCAGGTGCTCGGCGTCGGTCTCCGCCACCGTCCCCGCCGATGGCACGATGCTCGGCAGCATCTCGTGCGGCACGCCGAAGAGCTGCGAGCAGCTCGGGATCCCAGGCGCGCGCGGCCAGGTTGTAGAGCAGCGTGCGCGAGGCATTGGTGTGATCGGTGACGTGAACGCGTCCGCCGGTCAGGCGGGCGACGAGCCAGCTCTCGACCGTCCCCGCGGCGAGCTCGCCCCGTCCGGCGCGGCGGCGAACGTCGGGGTCGCGCAGCATCCACTCGAGCTTGGTGGCGGAGAAATAGGGATCGGCCACGAGGCCGGTGCGCTCGCGCAGCAGGCTCTCGGCGCCGCTCTCGCGCAGCTCGCGGCAGCGCTCGCTGGTGCGGCGGTCCTGCCAGACGATGGCGCGACCGACCGGCGCGAGCGTGCGCCGGTCCCAGAGCACCACCGTCTCGCGCTGGTTGGTGATCCCGATGCCGGCGGGCCGCTCGCCCGCGCCGGCCAGCGCCTCGCGCATGGCCTCGAGCGAGACGCGCAGGATCTCCTCGGGATCGTGCTCGACCCAGCCGGGACGGGGATAGTGCTGGGTGAACTCGCGGTAGCCGCGGGCGAGGACGCTCCCATCCTGATGGATGAGCAGCGCGGTGGAGCCGGTGGTGCCCTGGTCGAGCGCGAGGATGGACGGCATCAGGCCTTCGTCATCCCGAGCGGAGCGACGGACCTTCCCAAACTTCCCCGACCGCGGCAACGGTCCGAGATGACCGGCCAAGCTCCCTCGCTCCGCTCGGGATGACGTCGAGTCCTCACACCGAGCGTCCGACGTCCGCCGGCGCGAACACGCCGCGGTCGGTGATGATCGCGGTGACGAGCCCCGCCGGCGTCACGTCGAAGGCCGGGTTCCAGACCTGGACCCCGTCGGGTACCGTCCGCCGGCCGCCCAGCGCCGCGACTTCCTCGGCGGCCCGCTCCTCGATCGGGATGGCCGCGCCGTTCGGCGTTGCCAGGTCCACCGTGGAGCTCGGCGCGGCCACGTAGAACGGCACGCCGCTCGCTCGCGCCGCGAGCGCGACGCCGTAGGTCCCGATCTTGTTGGCGACGTCGCCGTTGGCGGCGATCCGGTCGGCGCCGACCAGGACGCAGGTGATGTCGCCGCGGCGGAGCCGGCTCGCCGCCATGCCGTCGGCGATGACGGTCACCGGCACGCCGGCCCGCGCGAGCTCCCACGCGGTGAGGCGGCTGCCCTGCAGCAGCGGCCGGGTCTCGTCGGCCACGACGGAAATGCGCCGGCCGGCCGCGTGCAGCGTGTAGATCGGGGCGAGCGCCGTGCCCATCCCGCCGGTCGCGAGCGCACCCGCGTTGCAGTGGGTGAGCACGATCGCGTCGCCCTCGATCAGTGCCGCGCCCGCCGCGCCGATGCGCGCGCACATCGCGCGATCCTCGTCCCAGATCGCCGTCGCCTCGTCTCTGAGCGCCCGCTGGAGATCCTCGCCGGCGGCGGCCGCCTCGGCCGCACGCCGCTCCATGCGGGCCAGCGCCCAGCGAAGGTTGACCGCCGTGGGTCGGGTGGCGCCGAGGGCGGCGGAGGCCGCGCAGACGGTCTCGAGGCTCGCCGCGCCACGTCGGAGCGGCGAGCGTCACCCCCATGGCCGCGGCGATGCCGATGAGCGGCGCGCCCCGCACGCGGAGTGTGCGGATCGCCTCGGCGACGGCGTCCACCGTCTCGAGCGTCCGATACGTTTCCGCGTCCGGAAGCAGGGTCTGGTCAAGGATCCGGACCGCGAAGTCCGGCGTCCAGGCGATGGGCTGGGGAATGGTCATGCCGCAAAGATAATCCGCGGGCGGCCTCGGGAACCGCGGTTATCTTTCGCGGGCCGTCGGACCGCCTTGTATAGCAAGCCTGCCCCGCTGCCAGCCACCCCTTCACCGGGTCGCCTCCATGGCCTATACCACGCTGCTCTTCGACCTCGCAGACGGCATCGCCACGATCACGGTGAACCGGCCGGACAAGCTCAACGCGCTCAACGCCACGGTCATCGCGGAGCTGGACGACGCCGTCGGCCGGGTCGAGCGCGAGCGCGATATCCGGGGGGTGCTCCTCACCGGTGCCGGGACCAAGGCGTTCGTCGCGGGCGCGGACATCGGGGAGATCGAAACCCAAAGCGCCACAGACGGCCACGCGCGCGCGCGCGCCGGCCAGCGCATGATGCGGCGGCTGGAGCAGTGCGGGAAGCCGGTGGTGGCGGCGGTCAACGGCTTCGCCCTGGGCGGCGGATGCGAGCTGGCGATGGCCTGCCACATCCGCATCGCGAGCGAGGCGGCGCGCTTCGGACAGCCCGAGGTCAAGCTGGGGATCGGTCCGGGCTACGGCGGGACGGTCCGGCTGCCGCGGCTGGTCGGCCGCGGCCGCGCGCTCGAGCTGCTGCTCACCGGCGGCATGATCGACGCCCAGGAGGCATGGCGGATCGGGCTGGTCAACCGCGTGGTGCCCGCCGACCGGCTCCTGCCCGACTCCACCGCGCTCCTCCGGACCATCCTGGAGAACGGCCCGCTCGCCGTGCGGGCCTGCCTGGAGCTGGTGGATGCCGGCCTCGAGATGGGCATGGACGAGGCCCTGGGCCTCGAGGCCACCTGGTTCGGACTGCTCAGCGCGACGGCCGACATGCGCGAGGGAACCCGGGCGTTTCTGGAGAAGCGGAAGGCCGTCTTCACCGGATCCTGAGCCTGCAATTTCACCTTGCAACCGGCTATTTTTCCATGATTCCAGGACGGGCATTTCGGTGGGCGGCGCTCGCGGCGCTGGTGAGTTGCGGCGAGCGGGACCGGTTGGTCTTTCCGGTCGAGGATCCGGGCAACGGCGAAGGCCCGACCACCGAGGTCAATCGGCCCGGGGTATCGGATACCCTCGTGGCAGAGGGCGAGCTGCTGAGCGTGCAGGGACGCGCCTACGATTCGGACGGGGTGGACGCGATGCATTATCGAGATCGGCGGCGCCAACCAGGAGTTTGCGCCGATCCAGGGCGAGGGGGAGGACACGGTGGACTTCGCGCTGCAGCTCTCGACGCTGGGTCTCGGCGGCGCCACCGTGGCCGTCCGGATCCACTGGCGTCGACCTGCTGGGCGAGCGGGGCCCGCGGTCAATCGGCAGATCCGCGTCGAATAGTGCGGCTCCGTCCTCCCAACTAGTGCGGCTCCACCATCTGGTGGCTCGAGGGTTCCGGAACCTCTCGGACCTCGACTGCGAGCTTCCCCCGGCCGGCCTTGTCCTCCTGGGCGCCAACGCCCAGGGCAAGACCAACCTGCTCGAGGCCATCTACTACCCGGTGCTGTTCCGCTCCTTTCGCGGCGCGCCGGACCAGGAGGTGGCCCGATTCGAGGGCCCCGGATTTCAGGTCGAGGCCCGGATTGAGGGCGGGCCCGTTGCCGACGTCGGAGCCGCGTACACGGCGCAGGGCCGGCGGAAGCGAATCCTGGTCGAAGGCCAGGAGGTCATGCGGGTGGCCGATGCCGTGGGCGGATGGCTCGCGGTGTCGTTCCTCCCGGACGACGTGGGGCTCGCCACAGGGGCCGCTGCCGGAGCGGCGTGCCTATCTCGACCGGCTCCTGTCGCTCGCGGACCGGCAGTACCTGCGATCCCTCGCGCGCTATCGCGCCGCGCTCGCGCAGCGGAACAGCGCCCTCCGGCAGGGACGGGCCGACCTGGCCTGCGCGTTCGACGCGCCGCTCGCCGCCGCCGGCGCCGACGTGGTGCGGATGCGGGAGCAATGGGCCGCGGGCGCGGGCGAGCAGTTCGCCGCGGAGTTCGACTGCCTGGGCGAAGGCGCGAGCGCTCGGCTCCGGTACCGGGGCACCGAAGGGCTGGCGGAGCCTCACGCCTGGACGACCGCGCTGGCGGCGGCCCTGCCACGAGACCAGGCCCGCGGCATGACGACGATCGGCCCGCACCGGGACGACCTGGTCCTGGAGGTCGGCGGCCGGCCGCTCCGGGAGTTCGGCTCGAACGGGCAGCAGCGCGGCGCCGCGGTGGCGCTCAAGCTGATCGAGCTGTCGGCGCTTCGGGCCGCGCGCGGCACCGAGCCGGCGCTGCTGCTGGACGATGTGTTCGCGGCGTTCGACGCCGACCGCCAGCGGCGGCTCGCCCGCCGGTTGCTGGAAACGCCGGAGCGCCAGGTGTTCCTGACGGCGCCGCGGCAGGACGAGCTGCCGCCGGATCTGGCCCTGCC
The DNA here is from genome assembly GCA_963804125.1 of uncultured Gemmatimonadales bacterium. GTDB lineage: Bacteria > Gemmatimonadota > Gemmatimonadetes > Gemmatimonadales > GWC2-71-9 > CAVVWJ01. The sequence continues at coordinate 79,859 of CAWDPF010000006.1, read as the reverse complement.
GGTCTGGCGCATGGACGCCGGAAAGGTCACGACGTGAAGGAACGGCGCCCGCCCGCCACGCTCGCCGACGCGCTGGCGAGCTACCTCAAGCAGTCCGGCTTTTCCAAGCGGATGCAGCAGGCGGGGATCGTCGAGCAGTGGGCGGAGCTGGTCGGCCCGCAGATCGCCGCGGTCACCTCGCCCGAATCGGTCACCCCGGATGGGGTGCTCCGGGTCAACGTCGCCACGGCGGCGTGGGCCAACGAATTGAGTCTGATGACGCCCCGGATCCTCGCCCGCCTCAACGCGGGGCGCACCGGGCGCGTGAAGCAAATCCGCTGGGTCCCGCTCGGGCCCGGCACCAAATGACGGAGCCTATGGCCAAGACCGACAACACCCCCGTCGCCGACGGCACGCTGCAGTACAAAGCCGATTCGATCCAGGTCCTCAAGGGACTCGACGCCGTCCGCAAGCGCCCCGGGATGTACATCGGGTCGACCAGCGAGAACGGCCTGCACCACCTGGTCTACGAGGTGGTCGACAACTCGATCGACGAGGCGCTCGCCGGTCACTGTGACACGATCAACGTCACCATCCACGCCGACAACTCGATCACGGTGCAGGACAACGGGCGCGGCATTCCCGTCGACATCCACCCGACCGAGAAGATCCCGGGCGTGGAGCTCGCGCTCACGGTGCTGCACGCGGGCGGCAAGTTCGACAAGAACACCTACAAGGTGTCCGGCGGCCTGCACGGCGTGGGCGTCTCGGTGGTGAACGCGCTGTCGGAGCGGCTCGAGGTGGTGGTGGACCGGGACGGCGCCCGGCACCGCATGTCCTTCGTGCGCGGCAAGACGGTCAAGAAGCTCGAGACGCTGCCCGGCAAGGCGCGCGGGACCGGCACCATCGTCCGGTTCAAGCCCGACCCCGAGATCTTCACCGTGCTCGAGTTCCACTACTCGACGCTGGCCGACCGCCTCCGCCAGCTCGCGTTCCTGAACAAGGGCATCTCGATCACGATCAAGGACGAGCGCGAAGACCAGAAGAAGGAAGAGACCTTCTTCGCCAAGGGCGGGCTGTCCGAGTTCGTGCAGTGGCTCAACCGCAACAAGAAGCCGCTGCACCCGAAGCCGATCTACTTCAGCGCCACCAAGGACGACGTCGAGGTGGACCTCGCCCTGCAGTACGAGGACGGCTACAACGAGAACACGTTCACCTTCGTGAACAACATCAACACCCACGAGGGCGGCACCCACCTCACCGGGCTTCAAGTCGGCGCTGACGCGGACCATCAACGACGTGGCGAAGCGGCGCGACTTCCTGAAGAAGGAAGACTTCACCCTCTCCGGCGAAGACATCCGCGAAGGGCTCACGTGCGTGCTGCACGTGAAGGTCAAGGAGCCGCAGTTCGAGGGGCAGACCAAGACCAAGCTGGGCAACTCGGAGGTCGAGGGGATCGTCAAGGCCGTGGTGAACGAGCACCTCGGCAGCTTCCTCGAGGAGCACCCGCCGGTCGCGCGGAACATCATCGAGAAGGCGGTCAGCGCGGCGCGGGCCCGCGAGGCGGCCCGGAAGGCCCGCGACCTGGTGCGGAAGAAGTCGGGGCTCGAGAACGCGGTGCTGCCCGGCAAGCTGGCCGACTGTTCGCTCGACGACCCCGCCCACACCGAGATCTATCTCGTCGAGGGCGATTCGGCCGGCGGCAGCGCCAAGCAGGGACGGAACCGCTCCTTCCAGGCCATCCTTCCGCTGCGCGGCAAGATCCTGAACGTCGAGCGCGCCCGGATCGACAAGATCCTCAGCAACGAGGAGATCCGGTCGATGATCACGGCCATCGGCACCGGCGTGCGCGAGGACTTCAAGCTCGAGGACGCGCGGTACCACAAGATCATCCTGATGACCGATGCCGACGTCGACGGCGCGCACATCCGGACGCTGCTCCTCACCTTCTTCTTCCGGCAGATGCAGGAGCTGGTCGAGGCGGGCTACGTCTACATCGCGCAGCCGCCGCTGTACCGCGTGGCCAAGGGCAAGGAAGAGTTCTACGCCTACACCGAGGCCGAGCGCGACGAGTACACCAAGCGGTTCACGAACGGTGACGGCCGGGGCACCGTCAACATCCAGCGCTACAAGGGCCTGGGCGAGATGAACCCGGACCAGCTCTGGCGGACCACGATGGACCCGGCGACGCGCACCATCCTCCGGGTGACGATGGAGGACGCGGTGGAGGCGTCGAAGCTGTTCGACGAGCTGATGGGGGACGAGGTCGAGCCGCGGCGGCTGTTTATCGAGCGGAACGCGAAGTATGTGAGCAACCTGGACGTGTAGCGCGAGGGTTGCGGCGGGTAGATGTCGAAAGGGTGGGCTGTCAGAGCAAGACTATTTCTGGACAAGATGTGCAGTTTTTCTGGAAATCGTGTAACAGCGCCCCAGGCAAAATGACGGCGGACCCCAGCGGGCCGTTTTGCTGCGGACGGGCGCCCTCAAATGTCCAGGTGCTGGCGCGCGGCGCTCAGGCCTCGCCGCAGCCATTCCGCAGCACCGACTCCGTGCTGACCCACCTTTACGGCGGCCAACGCGCGTCGAGTGCCTGAAAGCGCGGCCTGGCAGGCGGCAGTCGCTCCTTCGGGGCGGTGTCGGAGCGAGATTTCCTGGCCCTTGGGAGGCGTCCCATCCGCACCTGTCGCTCGTCGGACGCGATCAGTTGCGCGTCCTGGGTGGCGTCCGCGGCCCTGCGTTCCTACACGAGGACCACCGCTAGGCGCTACCGCCCATCCTCCATGCAGGGCGCCGTCAGGCGCCCTTGTCTCATGCACAGCGGTGCGGCATCCCATGGAAGTGACGCACGCCTCGGAGACCGTGGGCCGCTTCGGTCGAAACGCACGATCTTGGGAGATACGTCGACCAAGGCGGCGCGCATTACCGGCGGCCCGATCCGGGCGCCGCTCAGTAGGACCTACTCCGCGCGCAGGACCACCATGGGATCGGTGCGAGCCGCGCCCCTGGTGGCGACCAGGATGGCGGCCAGCGCGACGAATGTGAAGATCACGACCGCCCCGCCGATCGCCGCGGCGTCAGAGGTCGCGATCCCGTAGAGCAGCGAGGCCATGACCCGGCCGCCTGCGAGCGCAATGCCCACGCCGGCGGCCGCCCCGAGGAGGACGGGGAGCATGCCGCGGCGCAGGAACAGGCCGACGATCTGGCGGGACTCGGCCCCCAACGCCAGCCGGATTCCCACCTCGCGCCGCCGCTGAGCCACCACGAACGCCGTCAATCCGTACAGGCCCACGGCCGTGAGGGTCACGGCGATCCCCGAGAAGAACAGCAGGACACCGGCGTTGAACCGTGGCCTAGCCAGCGGCTTGTCGAGCACGCTCTGCATCGGCGAGGCGTTCACCAAATCGAAGTCCGGGTGCACGGCTCGCGCAGCCTGGCGAAGGGCCGGGACCATGCCGCCGAACGGGCCCGCGGTGCGGATGAGGAGGTAGCCCCGTCCCCACGGCTGCTGTGTTGCCGGGACATAGACTGTGGGCCGAGGGGTCAGGAAGTCGCGGTACCGGCTCTCGGCGGCGACGCCTACGACCGTGCGCCACTGGCCCGTGTCCTCGTCCCCGGCCCATCGAAGGCGCTTGCCGATCGGGTCCTGACCAGGCCAGATCCGTCTTGCTATGCCCTGGCTGACGATCACGACGAGCGGGGAACCCTCCCGATCCGCCGCTTCGAAGCTTCGCCCTCGCAGGAGTGGCAGGCGCAGGGTCTTGAAGTAGTTCGGCAGGATCGCCTCGAAGTTCAGGTACGGATTGGCGGCGGCCTGCGCATCGGTCTGGCCCTCGGCGATGAAGCCGTAGTCCCACCCGGCCGTGCCCGAGAGCGGGGGGCCGATGACCGTGGTCACTGCCTGCACGCCCGGGAGCGCGCCCACCCGCTCCACCAGCTGGTCGACCAGCTGCTTGCGCCGTGCCACGGTTGCCGAGTCCGACGAGAGCAGTGCGATCTGCGCGAGCCCCAGGTCGTGGAGCTCGAAGCCTGGTTCAAGCCGTTCCAGGTTGTAGAGCGTGCGGACCAGCAATAGCGACGCGACAAGCGTGATCACGGCCAGGGTCACCTGCAGGGCGATCGCGCCGCTCCAGGCGAATGTGCGCGAACGGGTCCCCGATGCCGTGCCATCGGCCGCGCGGGGCAGGCGCAGGTCGGCGTCGCGAAGCGACAAGGCCGGCAGCGCGCTCACGGCTGCCACGGCCAGGAAACTCAGGCCGAGGGCCACCAGCAGGACGGAGAGATTTGGGGAGATCCCCTGGATACGCGGGAGGTCGGCCGGCGCAATGGCCGGGAGGATCCGCCACGCAACCAGCGCCAGGGCCAACCCGGCCACCCCGGCCAGCGAGACCATCAGCACGGTCTCCACGACGATGTGTCGTACCAGCGACGCGCGAGTCGCCCCGATGGCGCGGCGGATGGCGAACTCCCGCTGGCGCTCGAGACCTCGCACCACGAGCAGGTTCCCCAGGTTCAGAACGGCAACCAGAAAGACCAGGAGCGCGGCCGCGCCGAGCACCCAGAGAGCCGGTCGCACCTGACCCACCACCACCTCCTCGAGCGAGCGGACGGTCATCACGAGACGGGAGTCGGAGCTCCATTGACTGCCGTCCACCTCCGTCACCAGACGATCGAGCTCCCGTCGCCCCTCCTCGGTCGTGCGGCCGGTCCGCAGCCTGCCGACGAGGTCGAGGGTTCCAACCGCATCCTCCTTCAGGAGCGCGGGGTTCATCGCCGCGAACGTGACCCAGGCATCGGACCCGTGAGGCAGGTCGAATCCCCCTGGCGCGACTCCGACGATCGTGAAGCTGCCGTTGGTGACCTCGAAGGTCTTGCCGAGGACCGTTCTCTCCCGGCCGTAGCGCTGCTGCCAGAGACCTTCGCTGATGACCGCCACTGGCGCGGCACCAACCTGGTCATCGCCGGCTGTGAGCATCCGCCCCAGCAATGGGGCGACGCCGAGAGTTGGGAAGAGCTCTCCGGTTACCGCACCGATGCGGTAGGGCACCGCGCGATCGCCCACCCGCCCCACGTCGGCCCAGACCCCATTGTAGTCCACCCCGGCCAGCCGCTCGAACACCCGGGTGCGCTCGGCGAGCGCCCTCATGGTCGCGTGCGAAATGGGGACATGCCCGAAGCCTGACGACTGGAAGACCCCCCAGGACACCAGGATCCGATCCTGCTCCCTGACCGGCAACGGACGGAGCAGAACGTGCTCCACGATCCCGGCCATGGTCAGCGCCGCCCCGATACCCAGGCCGAGCGTCGCCGTGGCGGCAAGCGTCAGCCTCCAGTGTCGCCGCAGGCTGCGAAGTGCATGCCGAACATCGAGTGGCACTCTCATGGTCGCGTCCTCGTCTGGTCACTCCGCCTTGAGCGTGCCCGCTGGATCGATCCCCGTCGCCCGCCATGCAGGGACCAGCGTCGCGAGCGCGGCGACCGCCGCCAGCACCACCGCCGCCGCCACGAAGGTGGGCGGATCGGTGGCGCTCACCTCATAGAGCTGCGCCCGCAGCCAGCGCGTGGCGATGGCCGCCCCCGCGCCGCCGATCACGACGCCGATCGCCGCCAGCCGCATGCCCTCCCCGAGCACCAGCCCGAGCACGTTGCGCCGCTGGGCCCCGAGCGCCATTCGGATGCCCATCTCGCGGCTCCGCTGCGTCACCAGGTACGCCACGACGCCGTAGATACCGAGGGCCGCGAGCAGCACGGCCGGCACGGCGAAGGCCGCCAGCAGCCCGGTGATGAAGCGGCGATAGGCGAGCGACTCCTGCAGTGACGCGCTCACCGCGTAGACCCGGAACCCGAGACGCGCGCCTTCGAGCGGGAGATCGGGATCCACCTCGCGCACGGCGCGAGTGATCGCCGGCACCAGTCGCTCGGGATCGCCCCCGGTGCGGGCGAGCACTTCCATGTGGGTCCACACGGTGATCGTGTACGGCAGGTACACCTCGGGCGTGAAGTCGGTATCGAGCGAGAAGTGGCGCACGTTGCCGGCAACGCCGATGATCGTGGCCCGTACCGGCTGCCCGAAGTCGGCCCGCCCCTGCGCCGACTTGTACACGGTGATCCGTTTGCCGATGGGATCGCCGCCCGGCCAGTAGCGCGCCGCGAGGGCCTGGTTCACCAGGCTCAAGTCGCCCGGGTGCGCCATCTGTCCGGCGTGAAGTCGCGTCCCCGGACGATCGGAATGCCGGCCGTGCGGAAATACGCCGAGTCCACTTCGCGGAAGATCACCTCGTCGCTCTCGCCGCTGCCCGACGGCGCGCCGTCCACCTCGATGGCGCTGTTCATGGACGAGCCGCTCAGCGGGACAGAGTTGGTGAGCGAGACCGACGACACACCGGGCACCCGCGCCACCGCGGCCGCGACATCGCGGTAGAGCTGGAGCGCCCGTTCGGGCGCGTCGTACCGCGGCGATGGCGGCGTGATCGGCACGACGACCAGCCGGTCGACGTCGAATCCCGGCGGCACGCGCTGGAGCCGCTCGAGGCTTCGGAGCAGGAGGCCCGCGCCCGTGAGCAGCACGAGCGCCAGCGCGATCTCGCCCACCACCAGTCGCGGCGCGGAGCCGCCGGCGCGCGGGTCCACGGCTCGCGCCGACGCCCTCCCGGAGCGCGGCCGTGAGCGGGCCCGACCGGCGAAGCGCCGGCAGGAGCCCGAGGCCGACGACGACCAGGATCGCGAGCACGGCGGCCACGAGCAGGGCGAGCGGATCCACCGTGACCTCGGCCGCCCGCGGCAGCAGATCCCGCCCCGCAACCCTGATCCAGCGGACCACGAGGACCGCGCAGGCCGAGCCCCGCCACCGCCGCCGCCGCGCCGAGCAGCGACGGACTCCGCGGCGAGCACCCGAAGCAGCGCCGCGCGCCCGCCGCCGAGCGCCATCCGGATGGCCAGCTCGCGCGAGCGGGCTCCCGCGCGGGCCAGGGCCAGCCCCGCCACGTTGACGCACGCGATGAGCAGGACGAGCGCCGCGGCGGCCGTGAGCAGGCGGAGCTGCGGGCCGCTGTCACCCAGGACCTCGGACGCGACCGGGAACAGCGCGGCGCCGCGCCAGCCGCCGTTCTCCGCCGGGTACGACCTCGGCGAGGTGCGCGGCGACCGCGGAGAGCGCCCGCTGCCCGGCGGCCGAGTCCACTCCCACCCGGAGCCGGCCGACGACGCGGCTGTCCACGTGGAGGCCGCGTTGCCCGAGCGCGGCGTCCGTCGATCGGATGGCGGCGATCGGCGCGTAGAAGTCGGCCCACGTCGGATAGGCGAATCCGGCAGGCATCACGCCGACGACCGTGTAGGCGCGGTCGCCCAGCGTCACGCTCCGCCCCAGGGCGGCGCGGTCGCCGCCGAACCCGCGCTGCCAGAGCTGCCACGAGAGCACCACGACGGCCGGCGCGCCGGGCGCGTAGTCGGCCGGCTCGAGCGCGCGGCCGACGGCGGCCTGCTCGGGAAGCACCCGGAAGAACCCGTCCGACACGAACGTGCCGACCAGCCGCTCCGGCGCCCTCGCCGGTCCTCATCACCGTGCTGAGCCCGCGCGCGAAGGCCATCGCCTCGAACGCGTCGGTGCCGGTGCGTCCAGTCCTGGAAGGTGGGATACGACGGGAGCCGGATGTTGGCGGCCGAGTCGCGCTCGGCCAGCAGCATCACGCGGTCGGCCGGAGCGTAGGGGAGTGGCCGGAGGATGACCGAATGCAGGATGCTGTAGACCGCGGTGGCGCCGCCGATGCCGAGAGCCAGTGTGAGAATGACGGTGAGGGCGTAGGCCGGCGCGCGGCGGAGCGTGCGGAATGCGAGGCGGAGATCATCCATGGTGCACCTCCAGGTATCCCGATCTTGCCTTACAACCTGACCGGCGGCCGCGGCTGCGCCGCCCCCGGCCCCCAGTCGTCCCCTTCGAAGCCATCCTCCGGCCGCTGCCTGCTCTCCAGCTCCCGCACCTCGCGCTCGGCCGCCTCGAGCTCCTCGCGATCGATCCCGTCGTCCCCCACCAGGCGCGGCCCCGGATGCCGCGGCCGCCGGAGCAGCCACACGAGCGAGCGCCGCGAACGCGGCGCCGGCCACCAGCAGCGTCCCGACCGGCCCGGTCACCAGCGGCACGTCAGTAGCCGTCCGCCAGCACTTCCACCCCCCGTCCCGTGATCCGGTGTGAGACGAGGGCGGTGAGCTTCCCGGTCTCGCCGACCGTCACCGCCTCCCTGAGCGCCTGCATCCCGACCGCGATCCCGGCCTCGTCCCGGGCGAAGACCGACGCGATCGGCTCGCCCGCGCGCACCGGGATCGCCCGGCTTCACCGTGATCACGAACCCGACCGTCGGGTCCACGTCGTCGTCGACCTTGGTGCGGCCGCCGCCCAGCTCGATGATCGCCCGGCCGAGGCGGCGAGGCTCGACCGACGAGACGACGCCCGAGCGGTCCGCGCGGTAGACGTCGACCGCCTCGGCCTGCGGCAGCACGCCCGGATCGTCGACCACCTTCGGATTGCCGCCCTGGGCTTCGATGATCCGGGCGAACGTCTCGAGTGCGCGGCCCGACGTCACCGACGCCTCCAGCCGGCGGCGCGCCTCCGCCATGTCCGGCGCCGCGCCCACCAGCACCAGCATCTCCCCGGCCAGCGCGTAGGTGACCTCCATCAGGTCGGCCGGGCCGCTGCCGCGAAGCCCCTCGATCGCCTCCTCGACCTCGAGCGCGTTGCCGCAGGCGCGGCCGAGCGGCCGGTCCATGGCCGTGAGCAGGGCGACGGTGGGGCAGCCGCGGGCCTCGCCCAGGCCGATCATGGTGCGCGCGAGCTCGACGGCGCGCTCGCGGTCGGTGAGGAACGCGCCGCTCCCGGTCTTCACGTCGAGCACGAGGCCGGTCAGCCCCTCGGCCAGCTTCTTCGACATGATGCTGGCGGCGATGAGCGGGATCGACTCGACCGTGGCGGTGACGTCCCGGAGCGCGTAGAGCCGCTTGTCGGCCGGCGCGATCTCCGGCGTCTGCCCCAGCATGGCGCAGCCCAGGCGGTCGACCTGGGCGCGCGCTTCCTGGAGCGAGAGATTGGTGCGGAATCCCGGGATCGACTCGAGCTTGTCGAGCGTCCCGCCGGTATGGCCGAGCCCGCGGCCCGACATCATCGGCACCGCGACGCCGCAGCTCGCCACCATCGGCGCGAGGAGCAGCGACACCTTGTCGCCGACGCCGCCGGTCGAGTGCTTGTCGGCCACCGGGATGGCGTAGCCGTCGAAGCGGAGCCGGTCGCCGGAGTCGATCATGGCGTCGGTCAGCGCCGCCAGCTCGGCCGGCTCCAGCCCGCGGAAGAACACGGCCATGAGCAGCGCCGACATCTGGTAGTCCGGCACCTCGTCCGCCGCGTAGGCGCGCACCAGGCCGCGCCCACTCGTCGGGCGAGAGGGCTCGGCCGTCGCGCTTGTGCTCGATGAGCTGCGGGATCACCATTCGATGCCACCTGTCACCAGGACCGTCCTCTGTCGAGATCTCGGATCGTGCTCGCCATCCTGCTGCTGCTCCCTGCCCCGCCTGCTGGCCGCGCAGTCGGTGGCGGATCACGTCGCCCTCGGCGTGGCGGCCATGCAGGTGCACGACCTTCACACGTCGCTCGCCCACTACGAGGCGGCGCTGGCCCTCGATTCGACCGCGTACGAGGCGAACTGGCGGGCGGCCCTGGCCCTGCTCGACGAGGGCGAGCAGATCCCCGACAGCGTAAAGAGCCCCGAGCGCGATTCGCTCTACGCCCGCGCCGAGGTCCTGGCGCGCCGCGCCGTGGCGGCCGACTCCAACCGCGCGGAGGGACACTTCGCCCTGGCCGCCGCCGTCGGGCGCGCGTCGCTCACCATGGGGAAGAAGGAGCGGATCCGCCGTGCCACGCATCATCCGCGACGAGGCCCGGCGCACCCTCGAGATCGACCCGCGCCACGACGGCGCCTACCACATCCTCGGCCGCTGGAACGCCGAGATCATGCGGCTCTCGGGGCTGAGCCGCTTCTTCGCGAAGAACCTGCTGGGGGCCGGCATCTTCAAAGAGGCGTCGTGGGAGGAGGCGGTGTCGGACATGGAGCGCGCGGTGGCGCTCGACCCCGGCCGTCTCTATCACCGGTTGGAGCTGGCGGAGATCTACGTCGACCGGAAGCGCTACGACGACGCCCGATCGGAGCTCGCCCAGCTGGCGGCGCTTCCCGACCGCGAGATCATGGACAGCGTCTATCGTCGCCAGGCGGAAGAGCTGGCGGCCAGGATCGCCAGGAAGAAGTGAGTCACAGAACGTCGCGGGCCCGATCGGCCGCGCGCTCCAGGCCCGCCTCGAGCCGCTTCCGCCGGCGCGCCAGGTCGCGCCGCGTGCTCGCCCCGGCGCGCTCGAGCCCCTCGGCGGTCTCTTCGCGGAGCCGCTCGAGTCGCCGGCGCAGGCGGCGGCGGGTCTTCTCTCCGCTCTCCGGGGCGAACATCAGCGCGATCCCCGCGCCGATCAGCGCCCCGAAGACCATCCCGGCGGCGAACCCCGCCGAGCCCCCGCCCTGGCTCGGCGCCGCGGTCGGTTCCGCCGTTGGGTGTACGCTCTTCGTCGGCCATCGATTCCTCCGTGTCGCCGGGCAAATCAGGACTCCCCTGCAACCTACCCCTATCCGGGAAAGCGTCAACCTTCGTGACACCATAGACTTTTGACAGATCGGCTGCACATTCCTTCATGAGTTTTCGGGCCGGGGCGGCTGCCTTATACTGGTGCAGGCGGCCCCCCCTCCGGGCGGTCTCCCGCCGGCCCCCTCGACCAGGACGCACCATGACCTCGGCTGCCATGGCGATCGACGACGTCGAACGGCTGCAGGCGCGACTTACGGCGCTGGAGCAGGAACGGAAGCATCTGCTGGCGGTGATCGAGATCCTCCAGGACGTCGGCGGCTCGCTCCACTTCGCCGAAGTCGTGCAATCGGTCGCGCTGCGGCTGGGCGAGACCTTCGGGCTCGACCGCTGCTCGATCTTCCTCGCGGAGCGGGGCGGCGGCAGCGTCCGGCTGGTGGCGAGCTACGAGGACCCCGGCATCCGGAACTACGTGGTCGACCTCGACCGCTACCCGGAGCTTCGCCGTGCGCTTCAGACCGGCGAGACGGTATTCATCGCCGACGCGGCCACCGACCCGCAGCTGGGCCCGGCACGGTGGGCGCTCGCCGCGCGGAAGGTCAAGACCATCACCGTCATCCCGATCTCGTGGCGGGGCGCCGCCATCGGCGCGATCTTCCTGCGCACCTTCCGCGACGGCCCCAGCTTCTCCGCCGCCGATCTCCAGTTCTGCCAGGTCGTGGCCAACCTCACCGCCAAGGCCCTCCGGAACGCGCACCGCTTCGAGCGCCTCCGGCAGCGGAAGGGCGAGGACGAGGGCGCCCGCCGCCGGGAGCAGGAGCAGGCCGCGCTGCTCGGCTTCATGCGGCGCCTGCTGGCCGACTATCCGCCGCCGTCGGACGACGACGACGGCCTGGCCGATGGCACGACCGCGGAAATCGAGCGGCTGGTGGGCGTGGCGCGGGCGGTCCTGAGCCAGGAGTCCACCGCGCGGTGACCGGCGGCGCAGCCGAACGGGTTCTCAGGCTGCGCGAGCAGATCGACCGGGCCAACCACGCCTACTACATCCTCGACGCGCCCGAGATCACGGACGCCGAGTACGACACGCTGTTTCGCGAGCTGCAGGCGCTCGAGACCGAGCACCCCGAGCTGCGCTCGCCCGACAGTCCCACCCAGCGCGTCGGCGCGCCGCTCTCGAGCGCGCTCGCCAAGGTCACCCACCGCCGTCCCATGATTTCGCTGGCCAACGCCTTCTCGCCCGAGGAGCTCACGGCGTGGGAAGAGCGCAACGCCCGCATCCTGCCCGAGGTCCGCACGGCCGGCTACACCTCCGAGATCAAGATCGACGGCGCCGCGGTGACGCTCACCTACGAGGACGGCCGGTTTGCCGTGGGCGCGACGCGCGGCAACGGCGTCATCGGCGAGGACATCACCCCCAATCTCCGCACGATCGCCGACGTCCCGCTGGCCCTCAAGGGGAAGGGCTGGCCCGCGGTGATGGAAGTCCGGGGCGAGGTGTACCTGCCGTATGCCGGCTTCACCAAGATCAACCAGGCCCGCGAGCGCGAGGGCGAGCCGCTCTTCGCCAACCCGCGCAACACCGCCGCCGGCGGCCTCCGCCAGCTCGATCCCAACCTCACGCGCAAGCGCCGGCTCCGCATGTTCGCCTTCGCCGTCGAGCCGGTCGAAGGCCGGCTGGCGGTCCGCACCCACTGGGAGCTGCTCGACCAGCTCGCCGCGCTGGGGCTTCCAGATCGAGCCCCATCGCGCGCGGTTCACGTCGCTGGCCGAGGTGCAGGCGGCGATCGCCGGCCTCGAGGAGCTGATCCCGCAGCTGCCGTTCCAGGCCGACGGCGTCGTGATCAAGGTCGACCGGCTCGATCTCCACCGCGAGCTCGGCGTGGTGGGCGGCCGCGAGCCGCGCTGGGCCATCGCCCGGAAGTTCGCGCCCGAGGTGGCCGTTACCCGCCTGGAGGAGATCCGGATCAACGTCGGCCGCACCGGCGCGCTCAATCCGTACGCGGTGCTCGCTCCGGTCGTGATCTCGGGCGTGACGGTGAGCGCCGCGACGCTGCACAACGAGGATCTCATCGCGCAGAAGGACATTCGCGCCGGCGACCAGGTCGAGGTCATTCGCGCGGGCGAGGTGATCCCCCAGGTGGTGCGGCCGGTGCTCGACGGCGTCGACCCCGCCACCCGCGGCGCGCCGTTCCGGATGCCCGACGCCTGCCCGGCCTGCGGCACGCCCGTGGAGCGGCCGGCCGACGAGGCCATGCGCTACTGCCCCAACGTCTCGTGCCCGGGACGGGTGCTGGAGGGCATCGTCCACTACGCCTCGCGCGACGCCATGGACATCCGCGGCCTCGGCTACGAGCGGGTGCGGCAGCTGCTCGAGCAGCAGTACATCGCCAACGTGGCGGACCTGTACGAGCTCACCGCCGAGCGGCTGGTGGAGCTCGACCGGTTCGCCGAGCAGTCGGCGCAGCAGCTCGTGGCCGCCATCGAGGCGTCGAAGGCGCGGCCGCTCTCGTCGCTGCTCTTCGGCCTCGGGATTCGGCACGTCGGCAAGACGGTGGCCCAGCTGCTCGCCCGGCGGTTCGGGACGATGGCGGCGCTCATGAAGGCCACGCCCGAGCAGATCAACGATGTGCCGGGCGTCGGCGGTGCCATCGCCGAGGCGGTGGTCGCGTTCTTCGCCGAGCCGCGCAACGTCGAGCTGATCGGGCGGCTTCGGGCGAGCGGTCTCGAGTTCAGCGAGCCGCGGGCCACGTCGGCCGACGGCCCGCTGCTCGGCAAGACCTACGTGCTCACGGGCACGCTGCCCACGCTGTCGCGCGGCCAGGCCACCGAGCTGATCGAGGGCGCGGGCGGGCGCGTGGCGGGCAGCGTCAGCAAGAAGACCGACGCCGTCGTGGCGGGCGACGACGCCGGCGGCAAGCTCGAGAAGGCGAAGACCCTGGGCGTCGAGGTCATCGATGAGGCCGAACTCTTGCGTCGCGTCGGGCGCACGGCCTAACTTCGACCACTCCCACTTCCACGGTCATTCGATGAACGCTCAGCCGTCCCCCTCGCCGCGTCCCGGCCTGCGCCTCGGGCGCAAGGTCATCCACCAGCTCCGCGCCGCCCTGGAGCGTGACACGGGGCTGCAGGCCGCGAGCTATCTCCAGGAGGCGGGCTTCGCCGGCGGCGAGGAGCTGTATGGCGAGTTCACGAAGTGGCTGGGGTCGACGCGCGGCGTGGAGCGCCCGGCCGATCTCGACGCGCGGTTCCTGGACGAGGCGCTGTCCCAGTTCTTCGCCGAACAGGGCTGGGGGGCGCTCACCGCGCAGACGCTCGGCGGGACGGTGCTGGCGCTCGATTCGGCCGAATGGGCCGAGGCGTCGGACGAGGGTCGGGGCGAGTTCCCGTCCTGCCACCTCACCTGCGGCCTGCTGGCGGACTTCTTCGGCCGGCTGTCCGACGGCCTCGTGGCGGTGATGGAGGTCGAGTGCCGCTCCCGGGGTGACGCCCGCTGCCGCTTCCTCGCGGGCGCCCCCGAGACGCTGAGCGCGCTGTACGACCGGATGGCGCAGGGCTCGAGCTACATCGACGCCCTGGGCCTCAATTCGAGCCCTTCATCAGCCTGACCCCGCCCGAGCCGGTCTCGATCGCGATGGTTCCCTTCCCGTCGCCGATCGTCCCGACCATGTGATCCCGGGCGTGCTGGGTGATCTGCAGCGGAAAGTCCGTCTCGATGTCGCCGCTGGAGGTCTCGATCTCGACTTCCGCGCCCAGCGAGGCCGGCGCCCGGATGGCGATGTCGCCGGATCCGGTCTCCACGTGGAGCGAGGCGACGTCACGCCGAAGCTCCGCCGTCACGCCCCCGCTGCCGGTCTCGAATGAGAGCTCCGGCGCCGTCACGCCGGCCAGCCGGATCGACCCCGAGCCGGTGTCGACCGACAGCTCCCCGGCCTCGAGATCGCTTCCGGTCACGTCACCCGAGCCGGTGTCGATCGACAGCGACCGACCGCGCACGCGGGAGACCTCGACGCTGCCCGAGCCGGTATCCACGCTCAGGTCCCCGTCGATCTGCGTCGCCCGCACCGAGCCCGACCCCACGTCGATACTGAGCCCGCCCTTCACCCCGTTGGCCGTGACTTCGGCCTCGTGGGTATCGATCGTGAGATCGCCTTCCACGTTCGTCACCGCGACCGATCCCACCGCGAGATAGACCGCGACCCGGTGGCCGCGCGGCACCCGCACCACCAGGTCGGCGCGCGCGTCCAGCCCGCTGCCGCTCGCGATGGTGACCTTGCGGCCTTCGTCCCACCCGTCCCGGTGATGCCGGCCGTGCTCGAGCTCGTGCTCGCCGTCCCTGTCGCCGAAGGTGCCGTCCTCCCGCACCCGGAGCGTCGTCGAGCTGCCCCGGCTGCCCCTCCCGGCATTGATCCGGTCCTCGGGATAGAGGACGCGGAGCGTCGCGCGGCCGTCGATCTCACCCTGGGCGACACGCAGCCGAGCGGCGTCGGATCCGGCGCGCGTCACCTGGACCGCGACGCCGCCCTCGCCCGCCTCGAGCCGGACCGCGCCCACGAGATTGTAGATGGCGACGGCATCGCCGTCGATGGTGTAGCGCTCGACCGGCTGCTGGGCGTGCAGGGCAGCCGGCAGGCCGAGCAGGACAAGCGGGAAGAGCAACAGAATGGGGAACCGCGGCATCAGGGGCGCTCCGAAGGAGAGGACCCCCGTTGGACAGGTCGGACGCGTGCAGGGTTGCAGCGGCCGCTCAGAGGCGGCCGGCGTACTCCGGACGGATCACGAGCTCGCCACCCTGAACGATCTCCCGGTCCCAGGGCAGGACGATGAAGCTCTCGGTCTCGAAGGCGTGGTAGTCGGGGGCGTAGTCGCCGGTCTTGAACGAGACGGCAGTGCGGACCTCGGACGGCTGGAGGGCCCGGACTTCGTTCAGCGCGAGCTTCATGGTGCTGCCGGTGTCGCAGGTCTCGTCCACCACCAGCACGCGGCGGCCGCGGATCGTCGGCGGCGGACCGGTGACGAGCACCGGAGCGGCACCTTCCGCCATGCGGGTGACGGTCATCGAGCTGAACTCGCTCTGGAGGATCGAGGCGACGACCACGCCTGGGATGACGCCGGCCTTGGCCACGCCGAGGACGATCTCCGGCTGGTAGTCCCGGGCGACCCGGAGCGCCAGCGCGCGGCAGATCTCGCCGAAGAACGGCCAGTCCACCTCCAGTACTCCTC
Source organism: uncultured Gemmatimonadales bacterium (assembly GCA_963804125.1). GTDB lineage: Bacteria > Gemmatimonadota > Gemmatimonadetes > Gemmatimonadales > GWC2-71-9 > CAVVWJ01. The sequence goes on along the minus strand of CAWDPF010000006.1, from coordinate 64,055 downwards.
GCGGCCCCGGTGCAGGCGTACGGCGCATCGACCCCTCCATGGCGTTGTGGGCAACGTACTCCCGGACGAGGGGGAGGGCAACCGGGGATCGGCGCATTTGCCCTCCCCTCCTCCCCAAACTATTTTGCGACAATCCAAAACGTTGCGCCTATTCGACTTTGCTCGGAGAGCCCCGCTCCCTAATGAGCTTCTGGAATCGCCTGTTCGGCAAGGAGCCACGCGAGAGCCTGAACCCACAGCGGCTCGATTACCTGAACGAGGGTCTGGCCCTGGAGCGTCAGGGGGACTTCGAAGCAGCGCTTACGTCCTATCGGCTGGCCTTCCGGGACAATCCCACCGACTCCCGGATTCTGCTCAACATGGCGATCGCCTTCACCAAGACCGGCCAGCCGGAGGAGGCCATCCGCCACTACAAGCGTGCGCTGGAGCTCGACGAGACGCTGGGCGGCGCCCACTACGGCGTGGCCTTCCTGCTGCTCAAGCGCGGCGACGCACAGCAGGCCGCCGACCACCTGCGCGCGTTCCTGGCGCGGCCACCCAAGGGGCCCGACGCGGATCGCTGGGTGCGACACGCGGAAAGCGCCCTCCGCGATATCGCCGGCAGCCCGGCCCCGGAGACGAGGTGAAGGCAGCCATTGGCCTGCTGGTCGCGGCCGCGCTGCTCGGCTGCAGCGGGCTGGACGAGGGTGAGGCCGGCGTGGTTGGAATCGAAGTGCGCAGCCCCGGACCCGGACACCCTCGAGGTGGGAGAATCGATCCAGCTCAGCGCCCGGCCGCTCAACAAGGACGGCGACAGCGTGGGCACGCCGGTCACCTGGATCTCCATTGACCCCACCGCCACGATCGACGCCGCCACCGGCGTCCTCACGGGCGTGAGCGCCGGCGGCGCGCGGATCCAGGCCACCGTTGGGGCGCTGGGCTCCGAGCTCATCACCTTCGCGGTCATCGACCCCGCCGACACCCTCGTGCTCACGAGCGACTCCATCGTCACCCTGCCGGCCGGTACGGTCACCTCGCCACCGCTCACCGCGCGGCTCGACCACTTCGACCCCGCGGGCCCGGTCGCGCTCGCCGGCCGCGGCGTGATCTACGCGCTCACCTCCCCCGACCCCGCGGCCGGTACGCCGACCGTTCTCCTGCAGGGCAATGTCGTCGCGGATACGCTGCCCACCGCGTCGGACGGCAACTGCCTCGACCACGCTCGTGGTGGTGGCCGGCGCGATCCCGCCGGACAGCGCCATCGTGACCGTCCGCGCCGAGCGGACTCGCGGCGCGACGGTGCCGGGCTCGGGGCAGCGCTTCATCATCCGATTCACCGCGCCGTAGGGGGACCCACGCCGAGCACGCTGACCGAGCTCTACTTCGGCACCGTCGAGTCGTTCGCCGCTCGCCCGGTGGCGATGCGCATCCGGCGAGACGGCCGCTGGACGGCGCTCGACTACCGGGAGCTCGCCGAGCGGGTCCATGCCGCGAGCATCGGCCTGCGCGAGCTGGGCGTGCGGGACGGCGACCGGGTGGCGATCCTGTCCGAGAACCGGCCGGAGTGGGCGATCACCGACTACGCCTGCCTGACCGCCCGCGCCACCGACGTGCCGATCTATCCCACCCTCCCCGCTCGCCAGATCCAGTACATCCTCCGCGATTCCGGCGCCGTGGCCGCGGTCGTGTCGACGGCCGCGCAGCTGGAGAAGCTGCGGTCGATCCGCGAGCACCTGCCGGCGCTCCGCCACGTGATCGCGTTCGACGCGGACGCGCGGGGCCCGGACGTCCTCCCGTTCGACGAGCTGCTGGCCTGCGGGCGGGCGGCGCTCGCCCGCCACCCCGACTGGCGCGCCCACGCGCTCGCCGCGGCGCCCGACGACCTCGCCACGCTGATCTACACCTCGGGCACGACGGGCGATCCCAAGGGCGTGATGCTGACGCACGGCAACATCGCCTCGAATGTCACCACCTGCGTCGGGCTGTTCGATTTCGGCGAGGGCGACGAGTGCCTCTCGTTCCTGCCGCTCTCCCACATCTTCGAGCGGATGTTCGGCCACTACTCGATGTTCCACGCCGGCGTGGTGATCAACTACGCGGGCAGCATCGACACGGTCGCGGCGGACATGAAGGAGCTCCGGCCGACCATGATGGCCTCGGTGCCGCGGCTGTACGAGAAGATCTTCTCCCGCGTGCTCGACGCCGTCCGGGCGAGCCCCGCCCCGCGCCGGCGGATCTTCGCGTGGGCCCGCCGCGTGGGCGAGACCTGGGTGGAGCGGACGCTCGCGGGCCAGCCCGTGCCCGCCATGCTGGCGCTCCAGCGGCGCGTGGCCGACCGGCTGGTCTTCGCCACGCTGCGCGCCCGGACGGGCGGGCGGATCCGCTTCTTCATCTCGGGCGGCGCGCCACTCTCCCCCGAGATCGCCAAGTTCTTCTTCGCCGCCGGCATGCCCATCCTCGAAGGGTACGGACTGACCGAGACGTCGCCGGTGATGGCGGTGAACATCTTCGGGCACACGCGGCTGGGCACGGTGGGCCGGCCGATTCCCGGCGTCGAGATCCGGATCGCGCCGGACGGCGAGATCATCACGCGCGGCCCCAATGTCATGCGCGGCTACTTCGAGAAGCCCGAGGCTACGGCCGCCGCCATCGACCCGGACGGCTGGTTCCACACCGGCGACATCGGGCTGCTCGATGCCGACGGCTACCTCAGGATCACCGACCGCAAGAAGGATCTCATCGTCACCGCCGGGGGCAAGAACATCGCCCCGCAGCCGATCGAGAATCTGGCCAAGTCCAGCAAGTTCGTGAGCAACGCCGTGATGCTCGGCGACCGGCGGCCGTTCCCGATCATGCTCGTCGTGCCCAACGCCGAGCCGCTCAAGGCCTGGGCGGCGCGGCACGGCCTGCCGGCGAACGAAATGGACCACCTCTGCAAGCTGCCGGAGGTGCACACCAAGCTCGAGCGCGAGGTGCGAAAGACCCTCCGCGACCTCGCGCAGTTCGAGATGCCGAAGAAGTTCCTGCTGTTGCCAAGGGATTTCAGCGTGGAAGGCGGCGAGCTCACGCCGACCCTCAAGGTGCGGCGGCGGGTCGTGGAGGAGCGGCACAAGGCGGCCATCGAGGCGCTCTACGCCGAGCCGCATCAGGGCTGACGACGCGCGCCCGGTCAGCGGCGGCGGGTGCCGACCCAGACCCCTCCGGCGCTCGCCATCAGGTCGACCAATTCGGGATCGGGGTCCGGTCCCTCGCCCACCACCCGAAGCCCCGGCAACACGACGCGCGCCGCCTCCTGCACCCACGCCGGATCCCCGCCGTAGGGCGGCCCCAGCACCACGCCGCGCATCGAGCCGGTCTTGAGCGCCAGGCGTCCGCCGCGCAGCACGCTGATCCCCGCCTCGTCCGCCACCTCGGGCGGCGGATTGACCGCCACCAGGGCCACGCCGGGCACCAGCTCCGCCACGTCGCGCCACAGGGCTGCCGGCGGACCCACCAGCACGAGATAGCCGCCCGGCCCGTTGAGGCCCGCCAATGGCGCCAACGCCTCCGCCGTCAGCTTGCCAGGCCCGACGCCCGCATCCGGCGACGGCGCGTCGCCCGTGTCCAGCACGCCGTCCTGCAGGGCGAACCGGCGGTCGCATATCGGACAGCCGAGGGTACCGGTACGTACCGACCTGCCCTCGACCCGGTCGGGCAGGAGCACCAGAAAAGCCTCGTCGTGATCGGCGGGACAGCGGAGGTGGTCGGTGAGCTCGATGAACATCAGGGCTTGAAGACCACCCAGGTGAGCTTGCCCGGCTCGACGACGACCTTCCGGAAGACCTTCTTCCCCCCGATCTCGGTCCCCACCGTATAGCTCCCCTCCGGCACGTCGGTCACCGCGAAGTGCTCGCCGTAGAGCGGATGGCCGTGCGCCTTGTCACCGTAGGTCTCGACGTACGAGAACGGCGTCTCGATCGGATCGCGCTTGGCGAGCCCGAAGATCCGCGCCTGCGGCACCGGGGCGCCGCTCGCGTCGAATACCTGCCCCGCGACGATGCCGGTGCCTGGCAGCGGCTCGAGCCAGAGCTCGGGATTGACCGTGTACGGCGGAAAGCGCTGGAGCGAATCGACGATGGCGCCGATCGAGTCCGTCGGCGACGCCGCGAGCTCGAAGTGGAGATGGTCGTTGGTGGCCCGGCCGGTATTGCCGACGCGGGCGATCACCTGCCCGGTCTTGACCCGGTCGCCCACCTTCACCGCCAGCGACGAGTTGTGGTAGTAGATGGAATAGAGCCGGAACCGCGTGCCGCCCGCCGTCACCGTCGTATCGTGGCGGATGGCCACCGTTCGCGCCCCCGCCTCGGCCGGCCCGGCGTAGACCACCTTTCCCTCGAGCGCGGCCATGACCGGCGTGCCATCGGGGTTGTTGAACTCGACGCCCTGGTGCTGCTGGAAGAAGCCGCCCATCGTCGAGCCGTAGCGATAGGTCTGATCGATGTACGCGTTGTCCGTCCGCGCGATCGGCCGGCGAAGCCAGACCGTGAGCGGGTCCTTGGGCGCGCCGGCGTCGGGCGCGGCGCGGCGGAGGCACGGCAGCGTATCGGTATTCGGCCGGAGCCCGCAGCGCGTGCCACGGAACTGCTGCCGGTCGATCACGATGGCATTGACCGGCGGGAAGGCCGCCGCCGCCAGCGGCTGCGCCCGCCAGCCCTCGGCCGTGTGCACCAGCCGCTGGTTGCCGCGCAGCGTGGTGACGTTCCAGCCCCGGCGGTCGGGAGCGAGCCGGCGGACGTATTCGTTGGTGAGGAGCGGCAGCGCGGTGTCGGCCGGGCCGCGGGCCGGCGGTCCCACCGCGTCACCGATGGCGGTCCAGTGCTCGCCGTCGTCGGTCGTGATCTGGAGCCCGTCGGCCGTGGCCACCACCGTCGTGTCGCCGCGGACGGCGATCCCGTCGGGGATCACGTACTGCCATTCCGGCCCCAGCTGATCGTAGGTCCAGTTCCGCCAGGTGTGCCCGCCGTCCCGGGAGAGTCCCCAGCCGTTCCCCACCGTGCCGTACCAGACCTCGCCGCGCGTCCCGAACGCGATGGCCTGCACGAAGTCCATCGAGATCGACGTGGCGGTCGTGTCGTGCTTGATCGACTCCCAGGCGGCCGCCCCGACCGGCAGGCGGTAGATGCCCTGTCCGTACGTCCCGACCCAGAGCGTGCCTCCCGGGTCGCGCGTGACGGCCAGCACGTGCACGCCCCAGCCGGCGCTGTCCGGAAGGGGGGGCACCGTGGCAGGCGCAGGTTTGGCCTGGGCCGAGAGCGGGCCGGCGGCGAGGGCGAATCCGGCGAGCGCGAACAAGAGCTGCGTGGCGTGCGTTCATGCGGGCCGCATCAGGATGAGGTGAATCAGATCGGGCCGAGCCGCAGCCAGTCGACGAGCACATGGGGCGGGCGCGTGGCGACGAACAGGACCGCGTCCGCGACGTCCGCGGGACGGAGCATCTCGGCGCGCCGGGGGAATCCTTCGCGCCGGTCCGGATCGAACGGCGCCCAGATATCGGTGTCGGTGGGCCCCGGCGAGACCAGCGTCAGCCGCACGCCCGTGCCCCGGAACTCGGCCAGGAGCGTCTCGTGCAGCCCCCGGAGACCGTACTTGCTGGCGGCGTAGGCGGCATTCTCGGGGAAGCCGACGTGATCGGCGACGCTGCCGACCGTGACGAAGCACCCACGTCCCGCGTCTCTCAGCATCGGAAGGAAGGCGCGGGCCACGGCGAACGCCGCCCGCAGGTTGATCGCGACCTGGGCGTCGAAGTCGGCCACGGTCGTCCGCTCGAGCGGACGCAGCAGGAAGCCGCCGGCATTGCTCACCACCACGTCGGGCGGACCGACTTCCCGCCGCACGCGCTCGGCGAGCGCCTCCACCTGGGCGGCGTCGGTGAGGTCGGCCGGCAGGTCCAGAAAGTCCGCTCCGGGCGGCAGTGCGCGCGCGACGCGGACCACGCGTGCGCCGGCCGCCCGCAGCGCCTCGGCCGTCGCCGCCCCGATCCCGCGGGACGCGCCCGTCACCAGGGCGACGCGGCCGGCGAGGGCGCTCACTCGGAGGAGTGCCCCCCGTGCGCGAGCCGGAGGAACTCGACTCGCGTCTTGGAGTCGTCCCGGAAGATGCCGCGCAGCGCGCTCGTGACCGTGCGCGAGTTCTGCTTCTGCACCCCCCGCATCATCATGCAGAAATGGGCCGCCTCGATGACCACGCCCACGCCACTGGGCACGAGCACGTCCATGATGGCGTCGGCGATCTGGTCGGTGAGCCGCTCCTGCACCTGCAGCCGCCGGGCGAAGACGTCGACGATCCGGGCCACCTTGGAGAGCCCCAGGATCTTGCCGTTCGGGATGTAGGCGACGTGCGCCCGGCCGAAGAACGGCAGCAGGTGGTGCTCGCAGAGCGAGTAGAGCTCGATGTCCCGCACCATGATCATGCTCTGGTGGGTCTCGGCGAAGACCGCCTCGCCGATGGCGTCCGCCACCGACATGTGGTAGCCCTGCGTGAGGAAGCGCAGCGATGCCTCCACCCGCTCCGGCGTCTTGAGCAGGCCTTCGCGGCTCGGTGTCCTCGCCGAGGGCCGCGAGCATGTCGCGGACCTTGTCGGCGAACGGCACGAGCGCGGGCTCCGGCTCGTCGGGCCGGGTCTTCAGGGTGCGATCGGGCCGTGAGCCCACCGGCACCCCGTCGTCAGTCCCCTTCGTAGTCGACATAGTTCCTCGGCGTCTCCCACAAGCGGAGATGAAGCGTGAGCGCCGGCGGGAGCGCCCCACGCAGCTCCCGCCAGCAGACCAGGGCGATGTTTTCGGACGTCGGGACCAGGTCCCGAAACCAGGGGACGTCGAGGTTCAGGTTCTTGTGATCCAGGTGCCGGAGCAGCCGCTCCTGCGCGAGCTCCTTCAGGTGGTTCAGGTCCATCACGTACCCGGTCCGCGGGTCGATCTCCCCCTCGACGGACAGGTCCAGCTCGTAGTTGTGTCCGTGGAAGTTCGGGTTGTTGCATACCCCGTACGTCGCCTGGTTCCACGCATCCGTGGCGTCGGGGTTGTGCAGACGGTGCGCGGCATTGAAGTGCACGCGCCGCGTCACTCTGCATCGCGGCATGGACCGTTCCGGTGACAGGGCCTGGCATGAAGTAGGCGTGGGCCCGAAGCAAGGTCAAGGCAAGTGGAACAGACACGTGCGCCGGCTGGAAGTTCCAGCCGGCGCACGGTGGTACGGCAACGAGGAGGATTATTGAAGCCCAATGAGAACCTGCGGCGCCCTCACCCTGACTCCTGCCTTCCCCCGGGGGGCATGACATCGGCCACGGCATTCGGACCCATCACTGGACCTGTTGGCTCAATAATGTGGCTCCCCGCTCCCGCGTCGAGTAAGATAGGAACGTGTATCCGGAGAATCAACCAACCCGAGGAGCGGTCCGCATGTTGCCACACCTCACGCTGATCGTCTCGATCGTCGCGCTCGTGGCCTGGGCGTTCCTCATCTTTGGCGGAGTGACGACTTCGGGCGTGACACATTTGTTGCTGGCCGTCGGTACCGTCCTGTTCGTGCGGTGGTGGGCGCTTCGTGCCTGACGCTGTAGCACGCCGCGACTTGCGTGTGGGCGGCTCACCACACCGAGGTTGGGGGGTACCTCCAAGCGCCCCCTGTCGAGCCGGGTCAAGCCATTGCGACGTAATCGCTTAAACTGGTGCAAATTCATGCAATTCAGGAAGTCCTCTGCGGGCATAGATCGTGCGAATTTCGGCGACGCGACCGGAGTGCTTCGGCCGCACTCCCAGCGACAGCGCGGCCACTCGTCGACCCTGACGGGGCGGGCCACTTCGGAGCACCGAGCGACCCAGCAACGGACGACCCTGTGATGCGATGGATGGAGGCCCTGTTGGAGCGCGCCAACGGCGACGCCAGACGGCTGGACCCGAGTCCCTGGACCGATCGCAGTGAGGACACGCCCGACGGCGCGTCGCCGACCGACCTCCCCGTAGGCCTCGAGTGGCCCACGCGTGCGCTCAATTTCCTGCTGGCCCTCCTCGCGATCGTCTCGCTGCTGCCGGTGTTTCTCCTGCTGGCGGTGCTGATCAAGCTCACCTCGCGCGGTCCGGTCTTCTACCTGCAGGAGCGGGTCGGCCTCGACCGCCGCCTGCCCGGCCCCGGCCCCCACAACCACCGCCGCACCCATGACCTCGGCGGCCGGGTGTTCACGATCTACAAGTTCCGCACGATGCGCGTCGACGCCGAGGCCGGCGGCGCGGCCGTCTGGGCCCAGGAGCAGGACCCGCGCGTCACCCCGCTGGGCCGGGTGCTGCGCCAGTACCGGCTGGACGAGCTGCCGCAGCTGCTCAACGTGCTCAAGGGCGAGATGAACATCGTCGGCCCCCGGCCCGAGCGCCCGACGATCTTCGCCGAGCTCCGCGGCCACATCGCCGAGTACCCGCTGCGCCAGCGGGCCAAGCCCGGCATCACCGGGCTGGCGCAGATCAACCACCACTACGACCGCTCGATCGACGACGTGCGCACCAAGGTGAGCTACGACCTCGAGTACATCCGCCGCCAGAGCCTGCGCGAAGACCTGCTCATCATGCTCAAGACCATCCCCGTCGTCCTCCTCCGCCGCGGCGGGTGGTAAGGGCCACCAGTCTGCCGCCTGGCGGCGCCCTTAACCCCACCCGCGAGCAGCGCCGCCACCAGTTGCCTGCTACCTTCTGACATTCCCGATCGTGCCGTTCTTTGCTTCCTTTCACGGCAGCGATTGCCCGGGCAATTCTCCGATCCGAGGTAGCCATGCGTTTGGATGAACGGGAACGCGTCATGGAACCGTCCTCACCGGCGCCCCTGATCATTCTCGCGGGTCTGACGCTCCTCGCCTTCGCGCTTCGGTTCTACCGGCTGGGATCCTGGAGTATGGAGAGCGACGAGGTCTTCATGCTGCGGGATTCCCTTGCCCTGAGCCTCAGGAACCCGCGGCCGCTGATGTATTTCCTCAACCATTACGTGGTCTACCCGTTCCTGCCGCTCGACGAGTTCGGCATCAGGCTGCTTCCGGCCATCTGCGGCGTCCTCACCATTCCGGTCTTCTACGCCATGACCCGGCGACTGGTCGGCACACGGCCCGCGCTCATTGGCGCGTTCTTCGTCGCCACCTGCGGATTGCTGGTCACGTACTCCCAGTTCGGCCGATACTGGACGCTCGTGTTCCTGCTCACGTCGGTGTACCCGTACGCGCTCTATCTGGGAATTCGCGACGGCAACGGTCGCATGTTGGCGCTGGGGTCGGCGACCGCCGTGCTCGCCGTCCTTGCGCACCCGGTCTCCGTCCTGCTGCTGGGCGGACTGGGCGCGTGGATCATTGTGACCTACGCGAAGCGCGATCGGCTCGCGCAGCTGTGGAGCCGAAAGGACGTTCGGTGGGGTGCCTTCCTCGCCGTGATTCTGGTCGTGCTCATCGCGATGCGATTTGTCCCCATGCTGCAGTCGTGGATCCGCGCGCACGACCAGGTGCCGGTGAACGAGCGGACCGGCGAATTTCTGCTGCACACTCCCGGCGGGCAGGGGGTGAAGCAGATCTCGCTGCTGCTGGTCTACGTGCAGAATCTGACGCCGCCGCTGATCGTGGCCGGGATTCTGGGCATCTACATGCTGTGGCGGGAACCGTACCCGGTCCCTGGCCCTCCTGATGGCATGCCTGCTCGTCTTTCCCGCCGCCTTTATTCTGCTGGTCCAGATTCGGACCGCGGTGTCCATCTTCTACCTGATCCCCACCATGCCCGCCCTCTTCATCGGGACGGGCGTCTTTCTGGATCGACTCATCGGGGTCGAGACGGGCGCTGCGCCCTCGATGGCTGCTCTCTGCCGCGGTGGGGTTCATGATCTTCGCCAACGGCGCCCCGACGCTGATCTCCCAATACCGCGATGGCAAGCGGTATGATTTCCGGGGTGCCGCACGCTGGCTCGACGAGCGCATGGCGCCGGGAGACGCGCTCTTCTCGGATCAGCCCCATGTGGTGGCGCACTACCTGCCAGGGAGACAGGTGCAGCGCCTGATCGCCGAGCCTGCTCGGTTCGCCCGCGCCGCGGGCACGCTGCAGCAGGCCGGTGGAAAAGGGTCGCTGTGGATTGTCACGCCGGCGCCTTCGCACGCCTTCAGGACCAACCCGAAGCTGGCGAGCATGAACGACTGGATCTACACCAACTGCCAGCTTCGCAGCACCATCGGGGTGGGCCGCCTGGATCTCAGGCAGAACTACCTGCAGATCTACCGGTGCCCGCCAGTCGCCCCCGCGACAGGACCGGCGTGAGCACCGAGGGCGCCATCGCCTTCTACCTGCCTTCGCTCTGCGGGGGCGGCGCCGAACGGGTAGTGGTGAACCTCGCGCAGGGGATCACCGAGCGTGGGATCCGGGTGGACCTCGTGCTCGCGGCGGCGGAGGGGCCCCTTCTCGACCAGGTGCCGCCGACGGTGCGGGTCGTGGATCTCCACGCGCCTCGGGTGCTCCGGAGCCTCGCTCCGCTGGCCGGCTACCTGCGCCGCGAGCGGCCGCGCGTCCTGGTCTCGTCCATGGGCCACGCCAACCTGATCGCGATCTGGGCGGCCAAGCTGGCGGGAGGCGTCGCGCCGTTGATCGTCACGGAGCACAATACCCTCTCGCAGGAGACGCAACGCCAGAGCCGCGCTGGTCGGCAGACTTTGGCCGCATCTGTTGCGGCACGTTCTACCCATGGGCCACCACGATCGTCGCCGTGTCGCGCGGCGCAGCCGACGACCTGGCTCGCACGGCCGGATTGCCCCGGGACCGGATCGAGGTGGTCTACAACCCGGTGATCACGCCCGCCATGCTGGCGCTCGCACGGCAGGCGCCCGACCATCCCTGGCTGGCGCCGGGGCAGCCGCCCGTCATCCTCGGCGCCGGGCGCCTCACCGGGCAGAAGGATTTCTCCACGCTGGTGCGGGCGTTCGCCGAAGTCCGGCGCCGGCGGCCCGCGCGCCTGATCATTCTAGGGGAAGGGCCGGACCGGCCCGCGATCGAGGCCCTGGTCACGCGAGCTCGGCGTGGCGGACGACGTGGCGCTTCCCGGTTTCCAGGAGAACGCCCTGGCCTACATGGCGGGCTCGGCGGTGTTCGTGCTGTCCTCCGCCTGGGAAGGGCTGCCCACTGTCCTGATCGAAGCGCTCGCGGCGGGAACCCGGGTGGTTTCCACGGACTGCCCCAGCGGCCCGAGAGAGATTCTCCAGGACGGCCGTCTGGGCGCGTTGGTGCCGGTGGGTGATGCGGCAGCCCTGGCAGCGGCCACGCTGGAGGCGCTGGAGCGGCCGCGCGGGCGCGATCCCGACCGACGCGCTGCTTCCATTCACCCGTGAGGCGTCGGTCGACCACTACCTCCGGGTCATCGAGAGCGCCGCGCCGGCCATGTCCATCGTCTGCCCGCGAGTGGCGCCCAATCCGGGCGCACCCGCGCTCTCCACCAATTCGACCGGAACGCCGCCTCGTGACGCCTAAAGTGAGCGTGGTGACCACCGTCTACAACGGAGAGCCCTATGTCGATCGGGCGATCCCCGGCATCCTCGGGCAGACGTTCGAGGATTTCGAGTGGATTCTTGTCGATGACGGGTCACAGGACCGCACGCCCGAGATCCTGCGCGAGCTGGCGCGCCGGGACTCGCGCATTCGGGTCTTCTCGCCCGGGTCGCCTGGGGATATCGGTGGCGGCCAACTACGGGGTCACCCAGGCCAGGGGTGAGTACATCGCCCGCCAGGACTTCGACGACCGCAGCTATCCCGAGCGGTTGCGGCTGCAGGTGGAGTACCTCGACGCGCACCCGAAGGTGGGGGTCCTGGGCAGCCACTACGTCCTGGTGGACGAAAACCGCGGCGAGCGCTATGTGCGCATGCCACCCGAGGAGCACGCCGCCATCCTCGCGACGATGGCCAAGGGGGTCCCGTTCGCGAACACGCTGGTGGCCTTTCGTCGGCAGGCGTGGACCGAAGCCGGTGGCTACCCCCTGGTGCCCGACCTCGAGGACTTGCTGTTCTTTGTCGAGGTGGCCAGGATCGGCTGGCAGTTCGCCTCGATTCCGGAGGCGTTGGGCGAGCACTTCGTTCATCCGGCCAGCTTTTTTCACCGCACGTTCAAGTACGCCGAGCGGCAGCGGGGGCTCGCACGGGCGCAATCGCGCGCCATTCGCCGAGCTCGGGCTTCCGAGCTGGATGTATGTGTTCGCGGCGGGTCGGTATGCGTACGCGTACTGCCCTACGGTGCTCAAGCGCGTGATGCGCCGCGTGCTGGCGGGCTCGCAGGAACGGGATTTCTAAGCGACCTGGCCCTGAGCGACCTGGCCGACCCTTTCCGGCCAGACACCTCGCGGTACAGTTCCTCCCATCGCTCCACCACCCGGTGGAGGCCGTAGTTCGCCCGAACATGTTCCCGCCCCCGCTCGCCCAGCGCGCGCCGCTCGGCCTCGCTCAGATTCATCAGCCGCAGCATCGCCGATGCCAGCGCCGGCACTGTCGCCGGGCGGGGCCAGGATATCCGCTCTCCCCGTCGAGGACGACCTCGGCCGTGCCGCCCGACCCTCGTCGTGACGATGGGCAGTCCACCAGCCGCGGCCTCCAGCAGCACCATCGGCATCCCCTCCCATGCGGAGGACATCAGGTAGCCGTCCGCGGCGCTGACGAGCGCCGCGACATCGTCCCGGACGCCGAGAAACCGAACGGCCGGGCCGATCTCGAGCTCACTGCGCGAGCGATTCCGTCTCGCCCTGGAGCGACCCGCGCCCGGCCAGCAGGAGGACGGCCTCGGGATGTCGCTCGCGGACCGCTGGCGAACGCCCGCAGCATGTTGGGGTAATCCTTCGCCGTCTCGAACCGCCCTACGGCGAGCCAGACGAACTCCTCACCAAGCCCCAGCGCCCGCCGCAGGTCGTCCCGGACCTCGGCGGGCTGCCTGTAACAGCTCCGGATCGACGCCGTTGGGAACGACGCGGAGCAGATCTCCGGGAATGATCCGCTCCCGGATGAACCGTTCGGCCGCGGCCTCGCTGATGATCGTCATCCGGTCGACCAGACCATTGGTCAACCGATACGCGGCCATCAGCAGCGCACCGCCCTCATAGATATTGTGGATGGTGGAGATCAAGGCCGGGACCGGAGCCACGAGCTGGAGCGCACGCGCCATCAGGTTGGCATGGACCATGTGGCTGTGGAGGACGTCCGGCTGCCACGCCCTGGCGATGCGGATCAGACGCGCCAGCCCTCGAGGGTCCGGAATGCCGCGGCGCATCTCGAGTGATTCGGTGGCGATGCCGACGCTCCGCGCCCGCAGGCCCATCGGGCCGAGCGGCGTCAGCGAGACGACGAGAATATCGTGGCCCGCGGGCCTGGAGATCCTGAGCGGCGACCAGGAGCTGGCTGTCCGCCCCGCCCATTCCCATGCTCGTCGACAGGAACAGAATTCTCATCCGTCGCGCTCCATGCTACGACGTCGCGCCCCCGCCCCGGCCCGTGGCGGTCCTCGGGACCGCGGCGCGTACGGTCTCCTGTCGGCTCGGGGCGGGAGCGGGCCGACGAGCGGCATGGGAGACCGGCGCCGGTCTCAGCTCCGACGAAATACTGCGCAGACAATCCGATGAGGATCGCCAAGACGATCCAGGCCGACTTCTGATCCTCCCACGTGAGGGGCATCATCGCGGTCAACACAGTTGGCCAGGAGCACGAGTGTGAATCGTCGCTCGAGCCGTGGGAGTCGACGGATGGAGAAGTACACCGAGAAGAGCATCGTCAGGTACAGGCATCAAGCCGATCAGCCCCTCCTCCACGAGCACCGACAGAAAGGAATTGTGCGCGACCAGCGCCCGGTCCCCGAGCTCCGGCGTGATCGGCACGGACGAACCCCCCGACTCCATACCCCAGCACCGGCCGCTGCATGAACGCGTGCACTCCCGCCTTCCAGAGGGTAAAGCGCCCACCGAACCTCTTGTCCTCGATTTCGGTCCCGGTCGTACTGAGTCGCTCCATGACCCTCGGCGGGACGTACACGACCACGAGCGCGCCGCACAGGCACAGCGAGGCGACCGCCCCCACCAGCCTCCCGGCCGACAGTCGCATGGTCAACGGAATGACGAGGAGCGCGACGATCGAAGCCACCAGGCCCCCGCGCGAGCCAGTGAGGGCGGTGGCGAGCATGCCCAGCGGCAGGTATCCGCGGAAGAGCCACCGGGCGAGCGGCCCCCGGGCGGTCAGCCCGAGGTACCAGGCGATCGGCAGGGCCAGCGCGAGGGTCATTGCCACGTCGTTGGGGTCGTGACCTCCCGCCGCGTATCGCCTCAGCGTGTCCCCGGCCTGGAGGTACAGCAGGATCGTGGCGACCGCCGGCACACAGCAACCGAACACATAGGCCGCCATCAAGCCTCGTATGCGCTTCGGCGTGGAGCCGAGCTCCCACATCATCCACAGAACGAGGAACAGCTGCACGAAGGTATACAACTTCTTGGGGATGCCACCCTCGTTGAAGAACCACGCGCCGCAACCCGCCCAGATCACGAACAGCAGGGCCGCCACGTGGAAGATCCGCCAGCGCCGGACCCTGCCATGGATCACGATGGCGAGCATCGTGAGACCCATCGCGATCGCTCCCGTGACCCGAGAGACGATGGAGAGGCCGGGCAGGGCGACGAGCATCTCCCATGGCACGACGAAGACGAACACCCAGAGGGCCGCGTACGCGACGGACGTCATCATTTAGGACTTCCCTCCCCCAGCGGGGCCAGTGCTTCGATCTCCGGAGGCCTACGTATTATCGATCGTTGAGACCATGACCGGCATCGGGGTGAGTACTCGCAACGCCCGGGCCATGAGGTTAGCGTGAACCCTGTGGCTTGTCCACATCGCCTCGTAGTCACTCATCCGGCGGCGGTTTTGTGTGGCCCCATGGAGGTGCCGTCATGCTGGTTGCGGGTCCCCATGGCACCGGCCACATTACCTGCTGCCGTGCCCGGCAACGAACGCGCCGCGGCCACTCGCGGCGTTCATCCCGCCACTGACACGACAGGGGCTATGGCCACACCGGTACGGCGATTCATCGAATGGAACCGCAGGGTGTCGCGATGGGAACGCTCTCTCATGGCACGCCTGGTGCCAGGTTGCGCCGCTGACGGCCCACGCGACTTCCGGGAGCAGGTGTTACCAAGCCTGCTGAAAAGCGGGTTGCGGGTCCTCGACGTCGGCGGCGGCAAGCATCCGGCCATTTCGCTCCAGACGAAGCAGGAACTTGGTCTGCATGTAGTCGGTCTCGACGTCTCCCAGACGGAGCTGGCCCAGGCCCCCGCCGGAGCCTATGACGCGATCGTCGTGGGCGATGCCGCCGCGGTCGAGATCCCCGGCCACTACGACCTTGTTTTCTCGCGCTCCGTCTTCGAGCACGTGGAGAACTCCAGCGACGCGTTCGCCAATCTGGCCAGCGTTCTGGCCCCCGGCGGAATGATGGCTCACGTCGTGCCCTGCCGTAATGCCCCGTTCGCGATCGCCAACCGCTGGCTCGGCAACCGAGCGGCCCGCCGGCTGCTCTTCACGATTTTCCCGGAGAAGGAGGACAACAGTGGCTTTCAGGCGCACTATCGCAACTGCACACCTTCTGGTTTTCGGCGAATGTGCCGTGAGTGCAACTTGGAAGTCGTGAGGATCGTCCCCTATTACAACTCGGGTTATACGTCCTTCTTCGCACCGCTCTACACCCTCGAGATGTTTCGGCAAGCCTTGATGTGTCAGTTCCGGCAGGAAGACCTCGCGGAAGCTTTCTCGGTCGTGGCTCGGGCTCCCGAGCACTGATCCACGGGTGCCGTCTGTCCTCACGCCGACCCCCCCGGCGGCACGAGACTCACACGATTCAGCATTTGGGAGCGAACGGCATCGCGCAGGCGCATGCCGTGCTCCCCCAGAGCGAGTATCGGAGCCCACCATGCGGCGACCCCGGCGGTTCCCGCGGCCACCGCGAGGCCGGTGAGGAAGGTGACGATCGGTGGCATACCCAGGTGCCGAGTCCCTGCCGCGGCCGCGATCGTCACCGCTCCCAGCAACAGCGTCAGCCGGATCGCAGGGAACTGTACCTCCGCGAACCGGAACCAGGAGATCTGTCCCGCGCTCACCCCGAGCTGGGCCATGAGCAGAAAGTTGACGAAGAGCGCCGCCAGCACTCCCGCGGCCACTCCGGTCAACCCCCCGTAGTGACCGATGAACGCGCCCAGAAAGACGAGCCCCGCGTACAGGATCTGCCGCCACGCGCGACGGTAGACCTTCCCCGTGGCTCTCGAAAGCGAATCGCTCAGGCGATAGTTCGTCCGAAACGTCGCGCCCAGCGCCAGCACCTGGAAAGGCGGGACCAGTGCCGCCCACCGACTGCCGAAGGCGACTGCCACGAGTTCCGGAGCTAGGACCGCGATGACGACTCCGGCCGGAAGGGTGAGCAGGGCAAGCACGGCGGTCCCCTGCAGGAAGGCCGATCCGAGGCGGCGTGGATCGTCCTGGACCCGGGCCATCGTCGGAAAGAGCACCCTGTCGAACACATCCCCGAGGAGCGTCGTGGGGACGGAAACCAACTGGAATGCCCGGTTGTACTGGCCGAGCGCGACGGGTCCCAGCCAGCGTCCCACGACCAGATTATCCGCTTGATTGGCGACAATGACCCCTAGACGGCCGACGCTTTGCCCGACGCCGTACTCCATCAACTCCAGGAAGCTCCGCCATGTCGGGCGCGCTCGCAGGATGGGAGGCCCGCTGTACAGGAGGATCGCCGTGCGAAGCACGGCCTGTGTGAGCTGCGCCACGACCAGCGCCCAGACCCCGTATCCGAGAAGGGCAAGTGCGACGCCGACCACTCCGTAGCCCAGCCCGTACGCCATCACGTCGCGGTTGGCCAGGAGTCGGAAGCGCATCTCCCGCTGAAGGAGGCTCTCGGGAGCGACCGACAGGCCGGCGATGGGGAAGACACAGGCCAACGCGCGGATGACGGGCACCAACTGGTCCATGTGAAAGAACGTGGCGATCAGCGGTGCTGCCGCCCAGACCACGCCGGCGACGAGAACTCCCAAGGCTGCGGACGCGAAGAATGCAGTACTGGTATGGCGCGCCTCAAGCGCCGGGCGCTGCACCAGGGCAGGTCCCATTCCGAGCTGCGAGAAGTTGAGGGAGAAAGTGATGAACACCATCGCGGCGCTCACGACGCCGAAATCCGCCGGTGCCAGAAGCCGGGTGAGGAGAACCAGCACCCCCAACCTCAACACGGCGATGGCCCCGCTCCACCACGCGACCCACGCCATGCCCCGGATCGTACGGTGCGTCAGGCTCGAAGTGGGATCTGTCACGCGACTCCGTCGAATAGGGCGGCCACGCGCTCGTTGGCGTTTTCCGACATTACCGGTGGCCTCCTGCTCTAGTCGGCGTCAAGATGCGCACGAGAGTCAACGGCCCACGGTCCCGGAGATCTTCTCGCTCCGCTGTGGCACGTCGTAGCCGTAGCGAACGAGATCCTCGTGCAGGATGTCATCGAGGAGATGTTGCTGCGCGACCGTCAGGCCGTCCCGCCAGCGGTGGCTCGCGTTCTTGATGGGTGTCGCTGCGACATGTCGCTCGAATGCCGGGGAGCCCGCCAGCTCCGAAAAATCGAGGACCTGGCGGCAGGTTTCCAGAGGCTGATCGCAGAAAGTCTCGTACTTGATCTCGAGGAAGCGCGTCGGGTCAGGCAGTGCTCGCCGCGCCGCTTCCATGGCCCGGAGCTGGATGCGCCACTCGAGTCCCGCCAGCGCGACGAACGAACGATCGGAGGCTTCCCAGAGTGGCTTGATCCTCGGGAGACAGCAGGCCCGCCCGCCAGCCCTGGGGCCCATACCAGCCGCGCCAGAAGTCGACGTGCAGCAGCGAGCGGCCACCGCCCGGCCATCGCGAACCAGATGGATGAACTTCGCGTCCCCGAATATCTCGTTGAGGTACCCGAGACGGGGCCACCCGGTGATCTTGAGCAGCAGGCGATGGCGCGCAGGCGTCAGCATCGTCCCCATGGCGCCCAGCACCTGCTGCCTGACTCGAGTCGTGACGTCCGAGCGCAGCAGGTCGCGGCAGGGCTCGGCGAATCCGTAGGCGTATTGGTCCCAGAAGTAGTAGCATTCGCCCGGCTGAATTTTCCCGCCGAACAATCGGCGAAGCAGCGGATTGCCCACCGCGGTGACGGCGCGACGGTTCACTGCGGCCGGGTCGGGAACCGATCGCAGAAGCCCGAGAGCCACATGGCATTCGGGTGTTTCGCGAGCAGCCGGTGAAAAATCGTCGAGCCGCAGCGGCCGGTACCCACGATGATGATCGGCTTGTTCGGTTGAATCATCTGCGCGTCGTTGCCCCCGCGTGAGCTTCCGCAATTCATTGTCGCCGGTCCGAAGGGCTGCGCCACACCCGAGCGGACCGACGGGCCCGGGCACAGGCGAGCAGAATCCATGCCCTGCCGGCCGAGCAGTGCTGCGACCAAGATAACGCGTTCTTGATCTTGCAGCGCAGGCACATATATTGCTTCGACTTAGCTGCGTTCGATCATCGGGTACGCGCCAGCCTGCTTCTGCTCCCTTCAGGGTTGCCCGAATGCGTCAGCCCAAGCTGTGGGTGTCGATTCTGATTGTCCTGGCCCTCGGGCTGCACGTTGTGCCAGCCATCATGCGACGCGGAACCAGGCAGGTGACGTGGCCCTTCCTGGTCTGGGGCATGTACAAGGAATCTCGCGGCCCTGGTCCGATCACGGCCGACAAGCGCCGCATCATTGGCGTCACCGCAAGCGGCAGCCGGAGGGAGCTCGAGGCTGACGTTACCGGGCTGCCCTCGCCGGCCCTCGCCCGGGACTTTATTCGACCCATGATGGAGGGCGACTCCGTCGAGGCCCGCCGGCTGTTCCATCGGATCAACGCCGGGCGCAGCGATCCGTTCGTCGAACTTCGAGTCGAGGTCGACCGTTACACCATTAGCGACACCGGCCTCGTCCGGATCGACCCTCCGGTTATGGCCTACCGGCTGGACCCTGCCGACGCGAAGCGAGGTACCTCCCCGTGAACCGATGGATCGAGCGCTGGAACGCCTACTGGTTTCCCATTACCTCTACGGTACCACTGGCGATTTGCCGCATCCTGATGGTGCTCGCCCAGCTGTACTGGCTGACCTAGTCGATGGGCGAGCAGTACACCCTCCTGGCAAGGAACTCGGCGTTCATCGATCCGCAGCTGCTGATCCGGGCGGTGACCGCCGTTGTGCCACGCGACGTCCTCTTCACCGCATCCGGCTTCCATGCGCTGTACTGGATCACGGTCGTCGCGGGCGTGCTCGCCCTGATCGGCCTGTTCACGCGGGCGTCGCTCTTCATCTTCGCCCTCGCCAACTGGATCTTCATCGCCCATGAGTACTCATACGCGGACATCCACCACCCCGAGGCTGTGTTCGGCATCCTGCTGATGCTCCTCGCCTTCGCACCATCGGGTGACAGCCTGTCGATCGACTCGCTGCTCCGTCGGCGCAAGGCCGGCGCCGCCGGCAGGGCTGCGGTGCCTCATCAGTCCGACATGGCCATGTGGCCGCTCAAGACTGCGCACGCGCTGATGGCGCTGACGTATTTCTCGACCGGCCTCACCAAGCTGGTGTTCGGTGGGCTCAGATGGATGAATGGCTATACGCTTGCAGGCCTATCTGCTCGCCGACGGACTGCGCCGGGACCTGCCGATCGGTATCTGGCTGGCGCAGCACCGCACGCTCTGCGTGCTCCTGTCCATCGGGACGGTGGTCTTCGAGCTGACCTTTGCCATCTCGCTCTTCCGGCCCCGGACCGCGCCCGCTCTTCTTCCTAGGCGGATTGTTTTTCCAGATTGGCCTTCTGATGGCGGCCGGCCACCACTTCTATCCCCACATCTTCGTCCTGCTGCTGCTCCTGTTCCTGCTCGAGCCGGAGTGGTGGCAGTCTCGGCTGCGGAAGTATTTTGGCGTTGAGACTGCCTGGGCTGGCCGCGAGCTCGGTGAGAGCTCGGCTTAGTCTCGGAGCCAGTGCTGCAAGCTTCGGCCGATGAGCTCGGACGTCTTGATGATGTCGTCGCGGAAATGGCCCGTGAGCTGCTGCTTCACATCGCGCCGGCAGGCGGGGGGCCTCACGCATGGTGCGGCCGCGGAGCCGCCTGAACCAATTCGCGGCTCCCTTGGGCACCCAGGGCTTGAGTCCCGACCTGGCACCTCTCGTGAAGAGGCTCTCCAGCGTCAGGCTCGCCGGCTCGCCACCGGCCATGTGCGGCGTGGCAAAGTCCGGCTCGAACGCCGGATCAACATCCAGGAATTGATACGCGTCCCGCACGAATTTCTGCGGATTCCGCCGGAGATCATCGAACAGCAAGACGCAGATCTGATCGCGAGGAAAGGCGTCGAAATATCGCGAGAGCTGCTCAGAGTATCTGCCGACGCGCATCCAGTGAGAGTCGGGCTGTGCCCACACCGCCGTGGCCGTGAGGTCTCGCGCGGGGTCGAGGCGCCGGCCTCGGGCCCGCAGATACATCAGGTAATCCGAGTACGCTCGATCGACCGGATGTCGAAGGCTGCAGAGCAGCCGCACAGCGGGAAGCAGCTCCCGGATCCGGGCGGCCGACTGGGGACATTCGAGATACGTCGTCGAGGCCTCTCCGATGGCGGCGGCATTGCCGGCTTCCGCGAAGAGGCGTTCGTATTCGCTCAACGACCTTATGGGAAAGATGTGGAGGTCCGGGTTTCCCCAGAGAAGCCGTCCGTCAGCGTCCACCCCGTAGGCGAAGTAGGCTGGATCTTTCACGGTAGTCATGAATACGGCCGGATGCTCCGCGAGATACCAGTGCAGCGAGGTGGTGCCCGCTTTGGCAGCGCCGATGACGATGAAGTTGGGGAGCACCGGGACATCTCCTATCGCACGGTCCGTATCGAGGATCCGCCCGTGGCGTCAACGCCACTCATGGACGGTCCGTCAGGACAACCAGGCATCAACCCCGGCCTGGTCCGCAGGTTTCATGCCTTCACTTGCATGTGCGCAATCTACCACGGCCCGTCATCGAGGCACGCGCGTAAATCCGTCGTCGGCGGCATGGTCCCGTGCTTTCGCCAACGCTTAGACTTCAGGCGATGAGCGCAGGAACCGGGCGAGCGAGAGTGACTCGCCGGACGCCGATCGCACGCGTAGAGCGGCACGGAAAGGAGCAGTCATGCCCCGTCGGACCGAGCGCAGGAGCCCGGCCTTGCTGCGTCAGCACTACGAGGTCGAGAAGGAGCTCGCGGATCGGCTTCGGCACGCGACGCGCGAACAGCGCCGCTCGTTGTACGGGCAGGTCTACGATGAGCTGTACGAGAGGGTGCCGCAACACCCGCAGCTCACGCGCAAGGCCTCCCCGGAGCTCAGCCGCGCGGGCCTCGTGCCCCAGCTCCGGCTCCTGCGTCCTTATCTGCGGCCCGAGACGGTCGTGCTCGAGATCGGACCCGGCGATTGTGCGCTCTCCTTTGCCCTCGCGAAGCAAGTACGCCAGGTGTATGGCCTCGACGTATCGGAGACGATTACCCAGAGCGGGTCCCTTCCCTCCAACTTCAAGCTGATTCTCTCGGACGGCACCAGCGTCCCACTGCCGCCCGAGAGCGTCGACGTCGCGTACAGCAACCAGCTGATGGAGCACCTGCATCCGGATGACGCGCTGGAGCAGCTCGAGGGAATCTGCCGCGCCCTTCGCCCCGGTGGAGTATATATCTGCATCACGCCGAACCGTCTCAGCGGTCCGCACGATATCTCAGCACATTTCGACTCCGTCGCGACCGGATTTCATCTGAAGGAATACACTGTCGCCGAGCTGAGCCGGCTGTTCCGGAGGGTGGGATTTCGCAAGGTCCAGACCCTGCTCGGCAGGCAGGGCGTGTGCATACCGGCTCCCGTCGCTCCGGTTGTGGCGGGCGAAGCGATCCTGGGGCTGTTGCCGCCGGGACCCCGCCGGGCGCTGGGGCGCACGGTCGGCCGCGCATTCCTCGGGATTCGCCTCCTCGGCACGAAGTAGCGCGCCAGCCGCTCGAACCGAACTCAGGTCAAGCCTCCCCGGTCCCGAAGGCGACAGGCTGCCCCCCAACAGGTGAAGAGGGAGAGACCCCTGATGTTGCGATTCCTGAAGCGGCTGCCCTTCCTCAGAAATCCCAGCACGCGGCGCGCCCTGAGGCAGATCCCCGGCATCAGGCAGGTCCGGCATGCCGCGGCCAAGGGCCGAAGGACGTACTACCGCTTTTTCGGTCAGCGGTGGCTCAAGCAGGAAGCTGGCGGCATCCGAGAGCAAGCGCATCGTCATCGGCGCGTGGAGCAAGTTCGATCCCGGCTGGATTCCCACGCAGCAGGACTTTCTCGACCTCACCAACCCGGCACAATGGAGCGAGTACTTCGAGCCCAACTCCATTGACGCGATGCTGGCGGAACACGTCTGGGAGCACATTACGCCGGAGGAAGGGCTCGCCGCGGCGAAGACGTGCTACACGTACCTGAAGCCCGGGGCAGCGTTGCGGATCGCCGTGCCGGATGGGCTGCTCCCTGATCCGGCCTACGTCGATCTGGTCAAGGCGGACGCGGTAAATCCCACGCCCGGGGAGGCCACCGACGCGGGAGGAAACTCGGCCAATCACAAGGCGCTGTACACGTACAAGACGCTCAAGGCCCTGTTCGAGCGCGCGGGCTTTCGAGTCGTCCTGTACGAGTACTTCGACGAACAGGGCTCATTCCACTGCCAGGACTGGGACGCGAAGGGCGGCACCATCACGCGGTCCAAGCGTTTTGATCCCCGAAACAAGAATGGCCGCGCTGGCCAGTGTGTATCCCGGCACGATGGATGACTATCTCGCCTACTCCTCTCTCATTCTGGACGCCGTAAAGGATCCAGCCCCCGGACGCGCGTAGGAGTCGCCGCGATGCGGTGGCGTCACGATGCCTCCTTCCGGGGAAACACTCGGGCGTTCGTCGGCGACGACATAGACGCGCTGGCCGACACGCGAGCGCGAGGGCCTCGAATCGGTCTCGAGGAATCTGCGCCTCCATCGTCCGGCCCCCGTCGACGAGATCGAGCTCCAGCCGCACCACCGGACCGAACGCCCTGATGTGCCGGACCACCGCCTCGAGCGACGAGTCGCCCATCGGAGACGGGCCCAGCTCCACTTCGTAGGTGCGGACGTAGGCGACGCCCGCCTGGTCCTGGGCATCCGCCCAGCCGGGCGCGTCGATCTGGCCGCCCCCGATGGCCACCCGTCCCTGGTGAATCCGCCCGTGAAACAGGTTGACGTCGCCCAGGAAGCCGTAGACGAACGGCGTCGCCGGCTGCTCGTAGACCTCTTCCGGCGTCCCGCTCTGCTCGATCCGGCCCTCGTTCATGATGACCACCCGGTCGGAGACCTCCAGCGCCTCCTCCTGGTCGTGCGTGACGAGCACGCTCGTCACGTGCACCTCCTCGTGCAGCCGGCGGAGCCAGCGCCGCAGCTCCTTCCGCACCTTCGCGTCGAGCGCCCCGAAGGGCTCGTCGAGCAGCAGCACCTTGGGCTTGACCGCGAGCGCCCGGGCGAGTGCCACGCGCTGGCGCTGCCCGCCGAGAGCTCGGAGGGCCGGCGCTTGGCCAGCACGTCGAGCTGCACGAGGCTCAGCAGGCTCATGACGCTCTCGCGGATCTCCGACTCGGGCGGCCGGTGCTCCCGCGGCCGGACGCGCAGCCCGAACGCGACGTTCTCGAAGACGCTCATGTGCCGGAACAGGGCGTAGTGCTGGAAGACGAACCCGACGTGGCGCTCGCGCACCGGCTGGTCGGTCGCGTCTTCGCCGTGGAAGTGGATCGTGCCCTGATCGGCCGGCTCCAGGCCGGCGATGATGCGGAGGAGGGTCGTCTTGCCCGACCCGGAGGGCCCGAGCAGCGCCACCAGCTCGCCGCCCGGCACGTCCAGGCTCACGTTGTCGAGCGCGACGAACCCGCCGAAGGCCTTGCGCAGATTGCGGACCTCGATGCTCATGCGATGATCCCTCCGGTAGTATCGTCGGTCTCGACGGGCTCGGCCGCGGCCTTCTGCTGCTGCCGTTCGACCAGGGTCTTGAGGGCCAGGGTGACGATCGCGAGCAGCGTGAGCACCGACGCCACCGCGAAGCTCGCCGCGAACGCGTACTCGTTGTACAGGATCTCGACGTGCAGCGGCAGCGTGTTGGTCTCCCCCCGGATGTGGCCGGAGACGACCGAGACCGCGCCGAACTCGCCCATCGCGCGCGCGTTGCAGAGGATGAGGCCGTAGAGCAGGCCCCACTTGATGTTGGGCAGGGTGACCCGGAAGAACGTCTGCCACCCGTTGGCGCCGAGCACGATGGCCGCTTCCTCCTCCTCGGTCCCCTGCTCCTGCATCAGCGGAATCAGCTCGCGCGCCACGAACGGCGCGGTCACGAACGTCGTGGCCAGCACGATGCCGGGCACCGCGAAGATGATCTTGATGTCGTGCGCGACCAGCCAGGGCCCGAACCAGCCGTGGGCGCCGAACAGGAGCACGAAGATCATGCCCGAGATCACCGGCGACACCGCGAACGGAAGATCGATCAGCGTGATCAGCAGGTTCCGCCCCGGAAAGACGAACTTGGAGATGCACCAGGCGGCGGCCACGCCGAACACGAGGTTGATCGGCACCGCGATCGAGGCGATCAGGAGGGTGAGCCGCGCCGCGCTCAGCGCGTCGGGCTCCGAGATCGCCTGCCAGTAGGCCGCCAGCCCCTTCGAGAGGGCCTGGTGGAACACCAGCGCGAGCGGCAGCACCAGCGTGAAGGCGAGGAAGATCAGCGCGATGGCGGTCAGCGTCCAGCGCACCACCGGCGACTCCCCGGTGGCGCGGGTGACGGCCCTCGGCGCGGTCGTGGCCGGACGGGAGACGGCGAGCGTCGTCATGGCTCAGACCGCCGCGCGGCGCCGGGCCGCCCACTGGAGCACGTTGATCGCGAGCAGCAGGAGGAAGGAGACGACCAGCATGACCAGCGCCACCGCGGTGGCCCCCGCGTAGTCGTACTGCTCGAGCTTGGTGATGATGAGCAGCGGCACGATCTCGGTCCGCATCGGCATGTTGCCCGAGATGAAGACCACCGAGCCGTACTCGCCGATCGCCCGCGCGAAGGCGAGGGCGAAGCCGGTGAGCAGCGCGGGCGCGACGGTCGGCAGGATCACCCGGACGAAGGTCTGCCACCGGCGGGCGCCGAGGCTGGCCGCCGCCTCCTCCACCTCCACCTCCAGGTCGTCGAGCACCGGCTGCACCGTGCGCACGACGAACGGGAGGCCGATGAAGATCAGGGCCACCGTGATGCCGAGCCAGGTGTAGGAGACCTTGATCCCGAGCGGCTCCAGGTAGCTTCCGACCCACCCGTTCCCGGCGTAGAGCGTGGTGAGCGCGATGCCCGCCACCGCGGTCGGCAGCGCGAACGGCAGATCCACCATGGCATCCACCAGCCGGCGCCCCGGAAACCGGTAGCGCACCAGCACCCAGGCCACCAGCAGGCCGAAGACGGTGTTGACCAGGGCGGCCACGAACGACGCGCCGAAGGTCACCCGGTACGAGGCCACCACGCGCGGATTGGTGACGGTGCCCCAGAACTCCGCCCAGGAAAGGTCCGCGGTCCGCGTGAACACGGTGGCCAGCGGCAGGAGCACCATCAGGCTGAGGTAGGTGCACGTGATCCCCAGGGACAGACCGAACCCGGGGAGCACGCTTCGTGACTTGCGCCGCATCGTCATCCCTTCGTAGGGGTAGACATGCAGCCGGGGCTAACGCCCCGGCTGGTAGATCTGATCGAACAGCGCCCCATCCGCGAAATGCGCGGCGTGCGCCTTCTTCCAGCCGCCGAAGACCTCGTCCACGGTCACCAGGCTCACCTTGGGGAACTCGGCGGCGTACTTCGCGGCCACGCGCGGGATCCCGGGGCCGGTAGAAATTCTTCGCCGCGATCTCCTGCCCTTCCGGCGTGTACAGGTACTCGAGATAGGCCTGCGCCACCGCCTTGGTGCCGTGCTTGCCCGCCACCTTGTCCACCACCGCCACCGGCGGCTCGGCCAGGATGCTCAGCGACGGCGCCACCACCTCGAACTTGCCGGGGCCGAGCTCCTTGATGGCCAGCAAGGCCTCGTTCTCCCACGCGATCAGCACGTCGCCGATGCCCCGCTCCACGAACGTCGTGGTGGACCCGCGGGCGCCGGCGTCGAGCACCGGGACGTTCTTGTACAGCTTGCCGACGAACTCCTTGGCGGTAGCCTCGTTGCCGCCCGGCTGCCGCAGCGCCCAGGCCCAGGCCGCCAGGTAGTTCCAGCGGGCGCCGCCGGACGTCTTGGGGTTGGGCGTGATCACCGAGACGCCCGGCCGAGCCAGGTCGCCCCAGTCCTTGATCTTCTTGGGGTTCCCCTTCCGGACGAGCAGCACGATGGTCGACGTGTACGGCGAGCTGTTGTGGGGCAGCCGCGTCTGCCAGTTGGCCGGCAGGAGCCCGGCCTTCTCCGAGATCTGGTCGATGTCGTAGGCGAGCGCGAGCGTGACCACGTCGGCCTCGAGGCCGTCGATCACGGAGCGGGCCTGCTTGCCGGAGCCTCCATGCGACTGCCGGATCGTCACGTCCTGGCCGGTCTTTCCCTTCCAGTAGGTGGCGAACTGCTTGTTGAAATCCGCGTACAGCTCACGCGTCGGATCGTACGACACGTTCAGCAGGGTGACGGGCTTGGGCGTTCCCTGCGCCTGGGACCGGCTGGCGCCGGCCAGGAAGGCGAGGAGAGCGAACGAGCCGGAAACGGCGAGTCGAGTGCGCATGGGAGTCGAGTTGCCTCGTGTGTTGTGCATGTCAGAAGGCGTACTGCACGCGGGTCACGACGAAGTTTTCGGCTTCGCGATCTCCCGTGGCGGCACCGCCGGTGAAGGTCGTGTGCTCGTAGTCCGCCACGAGCTTGATGGCCCGCGCCAGGTACCAGTTGAGCCCGACGGCCCACGCCTTGGCCTTGGTCGGCGTGCTGGCCGCGGAGGCGTAGTTCGGGAAGGTGGCGTCGTCGATCGCGAGCTCGCTGTAGCGCGCGGCCAGCTCGAGCGCGCCGAACGTGCCCGCCTTCGGATCGAATGGCTTCTTGGGCGTGGCGCTCCGCCACGAGTTCTTCTCGCCGGTGAGGAAGTAGGACCCGGTCGCCTGCCACGCCGTGTGCTTCAGCTTGACCGTGGCGAAGGTGGCCCGGCTCACCGTCTGATACGACTGGATGTATTCGCCGTGGAGGCCGAGCGGTCCGGTGTAGAAGTAGGCCTGCGGCGCGAGGCGCGACCGGCGCCCGTCGGCGAAGACGTTGCTGGCGGGCGTCGTGGTGCTGCTCGCGTACCGGAACCAGGTCTGCTGTCCCGGCGTCCGATAGCCGGCGAGCGCCGGGGCCGCCGTCGTGCCCCGCTCGATGCCCGTCGAGCCGGCGACGCCGACGCCCAACCCCGCCAGCGAGCCGGTCTTGAACGGCTGAATGAAGACCCGCCCGGCGAAATCCTTGGCGTCGCTCACGTCGCCGTCGCCGTTGCCGAGATCGGGCACGCCGTTGAAGATGCCCGCCTGCCAGGCAAACACGCCGCCGGACGATGTCGCCCGAGAGCTGGAGGCCGATGTCGCGGTTGGGGGCGAGGTTCGTCGCCAGCGCCCGCTCGGCGAAGACGATGTCGCTGGCGCTCTGCAGCCGCTCCAGATCGACGGGCGGCTTGAACTTGCCGACCCGCACCGCGAACGCGGGCGACACCTTCACGTCCGAGTAGGCGTCGAACAGCACCGTCGTGCCCTGGCCGAAGTCGGGCTGGAGCCGGAACTCGAGATACTTGCCGACGACCACGTCGAGGATCGGCCGCGCGCGGCGGACGAAGAAGT
Source organism: uncultured Gemmatimonadales bacterium (assembly GCA_963804125.1). Classification (GTDB taxonomy): domain Bacteria; phylum Gemmatimonadota; class Gemmatimonadetes; order Gemmatimonadales; family GWC2-71-9; genus CAVVWJ01. The sequence continues at coordinate 36,143 of CAWDPF010000006.1, read as the reverse complement.
TGTTGACCACGGGAAAGGCGCTGTCCGACAGGAAGAACCGCGCGTCGGTCTGCACCAGGCCCCTGAGCTTCAGGCTGAACTTCCCATCCGCCGACTTGATGCTGAAGCCGTCCTTGCCGCTGGCGGTCGCCGAGACCTTGTCCTTGGCGGCGGCCGCGGCGCTGTCGGCGGCGAGCTCGCGCAGGCGCTCGAGCACGCGGACCTTCTGGTCGAGCTCTTCCACCTTGGACTGCAGCGAGGCGCTGTCTGGCGTGGTCGCCTCCTGTTGCGACATGGCCTGTGGCGCAACCGCCACACTTCCTGCAGCCAGAATGATGCTGCTCACCCAAAACCGGACCGCACGCATGCGACGAATCTCCTTGAGAGGCATTGGCGGACTTCCGGCAGTCCGGTCAGTCCCAGGGCACGGGGTGGCGCCGAGCGCTCCCCGCGCGGTGGTCGTATCAACGTCGGTGTGACGTAAACTCAGTATCGAAGCGGACTTTCTCGCGTCGCTCCAATTGCACTACCCGCCCGTCGTGGATCACGAGCTCCACGGCCCCGTAGCGGATCGCCAGGAGGGCCTGCCGGAGCTCCCTGAGGAGCGCCGGCGAGAGCGGGAGGCTATCGTCTGGCCCGGCGTCGGACTCGGCCGGAATCGTCGAGTGTGTGCGCATGATCCTATTTAGTCGATCTATTTGATCGAGTAAATAGGCAATACGTGTGCCACACGCCTGGGCCGTGGAAGTGCAAGAATTGTCAGTCGGTTGAGATCAGGTGGGGAACGTCGGCCATCTGCCGGCGGAGGGAAGCAATGCTGGTCCCGTCCAGCACCTTCGCGGTCGCGTCCCTGACCGCCTTCATGGCCAGGTGGACCCCGCACACTGCCTCGTTCGGGGCAGTCTGCACAGGCCACGTACGCGGTCTGGCTGGCACAGGGGACCGGGGCGAGCGGGCCATCGAACATCCGGACGATCTGGCCAAGGTAGATGTCGGCCGGATCGCGGGCGAGGAGATACCCCCCGCCCTTCCCCTTCCGGCTCTGCAGAATCCCCTGGTTCTTGAGGCCGAGCAGGATCAGCTCGAGGAACTTGGGCGGGATCTGCTCCTCCTGGGCGAGGTCGGCGATCCGCACGGGCTCTCCGCGCTCGTGATCGGCCAGCGCGAGCAGCGCCTTGATGGCGTACTTGGACCGCTTGGAGAGCATCGTGGCCTACATGTACCCGTCGCGCCGCAGGGTCTCCAGCCCGCCGCCGTCGGCCTTGTCCTGCGCCCGGCCCGACCGCTCGGCGATGTTGGCGAACTTTCCGGTGCGGAGCTCCAGGATGATGTCGTCGACGTTCCGGGCGTCCGAGCTGACCGCCTGGGTGCAGGGGTAGCAGCCCAGGGACCGGTAGCGCTTGCCGTCCCCCTTGTTGTAGTACAGCGAGACCGTCGGGATGTTCTCCCGCTTGATGTACTCCCAGATGTTGAGCTCGGTCCAGTCCAGCAGCGGGTGGATCCGCAGGTGGGTCCCCGGCGCGAACTCGGTCTTGAACTGGTTCCAGAACTCCGGCGGCTGGTCGCCGACATCCCAGTGGGACTGGGCGTTGCGGGGGGAGAAGTAGCGCTCCTTGGAGCGGCTGCCTTCCTCGTCCGCCCGCGCGCCGACGATGACGCCGGTGAAGGCCTCGGTATTCTTGTCCAGCTCGTAGACGCCCTTCGTGTGGTTGAGCCGGTACCGCGGCCATTCCCCGCTGAGCGTGTGCTTGAGCGCGTCGGTCTTGAGCGCCTTGCAGCAGGCGATCCGGTCCAGGGCACCGTCGGGGAAGGTGCGCTTCTCCTCGAGCGCCTGCCGGTTCTGCCCGTAGATCATCGTGAGATTCCACTCCATCGCCAGCCGGTCCCGGTATTCGATCATCTCCGGGATCTTGAAGGCGGTGTCGATGTGGATGAGCGGGATCGGCACGTGTCCGAAGAACGCCTTGCGGGCGAGCCAGAGCAGGACCGTGCTGTCCTTCCCGATGGACCAGAGCATCCCCAGGTTCTTGAAGTTGGCGTACGCCTCCCGCAGGATGTGCACGCTCCGGTTTTCCAGCTGGTCGAGATGGTCCAGGTCGCCTGCCATCAGCCTCGGCCTCCGAGCCGTTCGAGCACCGCCGCGACGCTCTGCTCGACGGTGAGAGTACGGGTATCGAGGACCAGCTCGGGGTGCTCGGGCACCTCGAAGGGGTCGTCGATCCCGGTGAAGTTGCGAATTTCCCCGCGCCGGGCGCGGGCGTACAGTCCCTTGACGTCCCGCCGCTCGCACTCCTCGAGCGGCGTGGAGACATAGATCTCCACGAACCCTGGGCAGAGCGCGCCGGACGAAATCGCGCGACTCGCGGTAGGGCGAGACGAACGACGCCACCACCGTCACCCCGTGCGCCGCGAGCCGGCTGGCCATGTACCCGGTGCGGCGGAGGTGCTCCTCACGCTCGGCGCGGGTGAAGCCGGTGTTCGGAAACACCTCCCGCAGCGCGTCCCCGTCGATGTACTCGACGTCGGTCCCGCGCCGCACCAGCTCCTGGTGCACCCGGGTGGCGATGGTGGTCTTTCCCGACCCCGACAGCCCAGTGAACCATAACACCGCCGCTGCTGCCTTCGTTCCGCTCACAGGCCGACGACGAAACTGGGGTTCCGGAGATCGGGCTTGTTGTACGTGAGCGGCGAAGGACGCTCCCCGTCCCGCCCCGACTGGCGGTAGATGCAGTCGCCGGCGGCCACGTCCCACTCCATGGTGGGCCCCAGTCGCGGATAGATGTCCGCGCGGCCCTCGGCCACCCAGCAGAACTTGAGCGAGCTGCCCGCCTTCACGCGGCGGGCGACCGGAATCGTCCGCAGGTACTCCTCCAGCTCCGGCGACGGGTGCGACAGGCTCTCGACCACCGTGAGCGGCGTTCCGGCCGGCGGCGCGGCCGAATAGATGCGCTCGGCCGTGTCGCCCTTCGCCTCGCGCCAGGCCCCGCCGCCCTTCACCGCCCAGTACAGCAGGTCGAGCGCCGGCGCGAGCACCACGCCGAACACCGGCTCGCCGTCCTCGATGAGCGCCACGTTGACGGTGAACTCCGCCCGGCGCTTGATGAACTCCTTGGTGCCGTCGAGCGGGTCCACCAGCCAGAACCGCCGCCAGCCGCGCCGGTGCTCGAACAGCGCCGCCTCGGCCTCCTCCGAGACCACCGGCGTCGCCGGATCGATCCGCTGGAGCCCGTCGACGAGGATGTCGTGCGCCACCTCGTCGGCCAGGGTGACGGGGCTCCGATCGTCCTTCTCGCGGATCCCGGCATCCTCGGCGCCGTCGTAGTACCGCATCGTGGCGCGGCCGGCCTCGCGCGCCAGCTCGATCACCGCCAGAGCGGAGCTGGGTGTCTACCATGGGCGGAAGATGATGCCCTTGTCCTGCAGGTGCGCCTTGAGCTGATCCACCGACTCCGGAATGGCGCCGCCCGGCAGGTGCAGGTCGACCACGAGATCGGTCGTGATCGTGTCGCCGGCCCAGATGGTCTCGATCCAGTCGGGCGGGACGGCGGTCTTGATGACCTCCAGGTCGTCCTGCGTGAGCTCGGCGGCGGCCACGACCAGGATCATGCCGGCGTCGAGCATCAGGTTGGCGACCTCGGCCAGGCGCCGCATGTGCTCCAGTCGGTTCTCCGGCTTGCGCTCGATGTCGGCATCCACGCCGTACAGCACGCTGCCGATGCCGAGGAAGTAGACCACCTTGCCGTCCTCGAACAGCTTGCCCTCGAGCGCCTTGGCGACGCCCTTCCGGTCGGTTTCGTGCTCGCCGGTGACCAGAATGAGCGCGGCCTTCTGGTTGTACTTCTCGGCCCGGCGCTCGGGCTGGATGATGCTGGGCTCCCATTTGTAGTTCCGGAGCAGCACCCGGTCGCGGACGCCGGCCTGGCGGTCGGGCAGCGCCTCGCGCACGATGCCGCCGCCGCGGATCTCGAAGTCGTCCACGATCACGAAGCGGCTGGTGGTCGGGATGTCCGCGGCCAGGTCGCACGCGATGGCGCGGTCGAGCTTGAGGATGCACTCGGCCACGTCGTGCCGCTGCACGGCGGTCCGCTGCTCGGCGGTGTCGAGCGTCGAGGCGTCCATCACGCGGAGGACCTCCTCGATGCGCGCGGTGACGCGGGCCGTGCCCAGCTTGAGCAGATACTCCTTGCGCTTCACCATCGGCTCCTTGCCGAGCCAGAAGAGGCTCACCCGGAGCCGGGTGCTGGCCTGCGGGCGCGGCTCGTGCTCGAGCGTCGCCACCTCGCCGCGCGTGATGTAGATCTGCTCCTGCAGCGTGAACCCGACCGCCTGCCCGGCTTCCACGCGGGTCTGCGCCGCCTGGTTGAAGCCCTCGATGCTCTTGACCCGGCTCCGCTTGCCCGAGGGGAAGAAGATCACCTGGTCGCCCACCTTCATCGACCCGGCGTCGACGGTGCCCGACACGATGCGCCGGTCGTCGCCCTGCTTGGTGAACTTGTAGACGTCCTGGACCGGCATGCGGAACGGCTGGTTGACGGGCGCCGGCTCGCTGTGGAACGCATCGAGCGCGTCGAGCACGGTCGGGCCGTCGTACCAGGGAAGGTTCGCCGAGCGATCGGCGATGTTGTCGCCGCCGCGGCCCGAGACCGGAATGAAGCCCGAGGGCCGGATGCCGACCTGCTCGAGGAACGCGCCGTACTCCCGCACGATCCGGTCGTAGACCGCGCGGTCCCAGCCGACCAGGTCCATCTTGTTCACGACGACGGCGAGCTGGCGCACGCCGAGCATCGACACCATGTAGCCGTGGCGCCGCGAGTTCTCCTGGACGCCTTCGGCGGCGTCGATGACCAGCAGGGCGGCTTCGGCGCGGGCCGCGCCGGTGATCATGTTCTTGAGGAACTCGATGTGCCCCGGCGCGTCGAGGATCAGGTACGGCCGCACCCCGCTCTTGAAGAACACCCGGGCCGCGTCGATGGTGATGCCCTGGGCCTGCTCGTCCTTCAGCGCGTCGAGCAGGAAGGCGTACTCGAACGGCTTCGAGTTGAGCTCGCACTGGGCCCGGATCTGCTCGAGCTTGCCCTCGGGCAGCGAGTGGGTGTCGGCCAGCAGCCGGCCGATGACCGTGCTCTTGCCGTGGTCGACGTGCCCGACGATCACGATGTTCATCCGCTGCGTGCCCGCGGGGGCGTTCACGCGCGGTACGGGAGGAGCGATGGAAGACGACATGCTGGTGAAGCCTGCCTCCGTGGTTGCCCAAGGGCCGGCGGCCGCGGCGCGGAACGCCGCAGTCTATACGCCACTCGCTGGAGCGGTGACGGCGCGCCTTCCGCCGGTCCGCTCCCTGTCCCGGGAGATCGCTGCGTCAACGCCGGCGGCGGCGGCCTATTGCTCCTCCGCCGCGTAGTCGTAGGGGTAGTAGTAGTCGCCTTCCTTGGCGACCTGCCCGCCGGGATCGTTCAGCACCGTGCCGATCACGCGCGCACCGACGTTGCCGAGGTGCTGGCAGGCTCGCTGCGCCGCGTTCCGGTCGGTGGCCCCGGCGCGGACGACGAGCAGCACGCCATCGGTGAGTGATGCGACGATCCCGGCGTCGGCCGTGGCGAGCACCGGCGGCGTGTCGAGCACGATCATGTCGAACTGCTCGCGCAGCTCCTGCAGCAGCACCCGCATGCGCGTGCCGCTGAGCAGATTGGCGGCGTTGGACGGCAACGCGCCGCAGGTCAGCACGAAGAGGCCGGCAATGGCCGTCTCGCGGATGGCCTGCGGGGGCTGGGCGCCCGGCGCGGCGGTGGTGGTCAGCATCTCCATGAGCCCGGGCGCGCGGGGCACGCGGAACATGCCGTGGACCCGGGGCCGCCGGATGTCGCAATCGACCAGCAGGACGCGGAGTCCGTCGTACGCCAGCGTCACGGCGAGGTTGGCCGCGGTGAGCGTCTTCCCCTCACCCGGCGTGGCGCTGGTGACCACGAGCGTCTTCAGCGCTTCGCCACCATCCGACCAGATGAGGCTGGTCCGCAGATTCCGGAAGGCCTCGATGCCGATGGAGAAGGTCTGGGTGCCGGACATGGGCGACCCCGCATCCACCCGCGGTTTGCCGCCGCCCAGAAGCCCCCGGAGGCGCCCGCGCCCGTCGGAGGAGCCGCCGGTGATGCGCGGAATCACCGCCAGCCCAGGCAGGTGCAGCACGGCTTCCAGATCCTCGGGCCGGCGGATCGAGGTGTTGAGCGCCTCGAGGAGGTAGGCCAGCATGAGGCCGAGCAGCAGGCCGAGGACCAGCCCGAGGGCCAGCTTCATGGCCGAAGCCGTGAATTCCGGCGCATAGGGAAGATCGGCCAGGTCCACCACGTCGACGTCGCCCTCCTCGACCGCCTCCGCCATGCGGGCGCGCTGGTAGTCCTTGCGGATGTCGTCGCCCAAGTTCGCCAGCGCGTCGACCCGGCGGTTCAGCCGCATCTCCTCCTCGGCCATGGCCGGGAGGATCTGGATGGAGGCGCCGCTCTGGCGTCGGAGCGCGCCGAACGATTCATACCGGGCATCCATCGTCCTCAACTGGCTGCTGACGGCCTGCTCGAGCTTCTGGGTGGTCGAGGCGGCCAGGCCCTTCAGCTGGATCAGATCGGGGTTGGTGGCCGCCACGCGCCACGGACCGGTGGTCATCGAGTCGAGCCGGTCCTGGTACTGGAGCAGCTGATGGTAGATCCCGCCGATCGCGGCGTTGTCGGCCATGGCCGGGGCGGTGCCCAGCGCGCGGATGGCCTGCGTGCGGGTGGCCTCGTCGCTGGACTTGAGCTGCTGCTGCAAGGCGCTGAACGTCCGCCGGTCGGCATCGAGCTCCGCCATGCGGGTCTCGAGCTGGAGCTGGGTGCTCTGCTGCGCCTTGAGCTTGTCGGCGCTGCTGGCGAGCTCCTGCCGGCTGCGGAAGGTGGCGAGCTCCGCCTGGGACCGCGCCAGCATGCTGTCCGTCTGGGCGACCTGCTCGGCCAGGAATTCCCGGCGGCGGCGCGAGCGCTCGCGCGCCCATTTCACGTTGATCGACTGGAAGGCCTGCACGGTCGCGTTGACGATCCGCTGGGCCGTGGCGGGATCGCCGGCGGTGTACTGGATGTCGATGACGTCGGTGTCCGTCCGCCGGCTCACCACCAGGCCCTCGACCAGCCCGTCGATGACCGGCTCCCGCGAGGCGATGTACAGGGTCGCCGTCTCGACGTCGGGGCGCGAGGTCACGGCGAACTGCACGACGCCGAGGTTCATCACCTGGCCGTACGGCGCGGTGGCGGTGCGGTCGGCCCGGCGGGCGGTGACGTCGCTCGGGCGGAACACGAGCTGGACCGAGTCACCGGTGGCCCGGGGATCCACGTGCACCTGCGACAGCCGGCCGGTGGAGAACTCCGGATCATAGCTCTGCAGCATCAGGCCGAGCGAGTCCACGACCGCGCCCGCCACCGTACGGCTTCTCACCAGCTCCAGGATGGACGTGATGGGATCGGTGGTCTTGGGATTCACGCCCGGAGCCTGCTCGTTGTCGCCGGTCAGGGAGCGGCGCTCGCCGGCAAACCGGAGCATGGCGCTCGCCGAATAGGCGGGCGGCTCCCGGGAGGCCAGGAACAGCCCGATCGACGCGCCGATCAGCGTCATCGCCAGGATGAGCTGGAACCTCCGGCGGAGGACCGTGAGCATCTGGTGGAACGTGATCGCATCGCCCGCAGGCGCCGTTTCGATGGGCCGAAGCGGCGGCTCGGTGCTGCCCGGCAGCGCGCGATAGGACGGAGGGAGATGGGTCATGTGGGCGGCCCGTTAGTTTTGACGGCTGACGCGATCGATGAGCAGCCCGAGCGACGCGACCGAGCCGATGATGCCGAGCGCCGGAACCATGATGTCCCTGAAGAAGGACTTCCGGCGATCGACCACGATCTGATCGCCCGACCGCACCGGCAACGTGCCTTCCGTGCTGCTGGGATCGGCCAGGTTGATCACGAGCTGCTGCTGCGCTCCGTTGGGCTCCTGCCGGATGACGCGGACGCGGTTCCGGGCGCCGAACTGGGTGGTGCCGCCGGCGCGGGCCACCGCCTCGCTGATCGAGGTCTCCGGCCGGGCCGCGAAGACCAGCGGGCGCGGGACTTCACCGGACACGGCGACGCGGATCAGCGGCTCCATGACGAACTGGGGATTCTCCTCGTACTGGCCCAGGAAGGTGCGGAGATTGGCCTCAGCGGTCGCGAACGGCAACCCAGCCACGCGCACGCTCCGGAACAGTGGATGGGTGATCGTTCCGTCGGGCGCCACCACGAAATCGCCGCTGAACTCCGGCTTGCGCCACACCTCGATGCGGACCGAGTCGCCCGGCGTGAGCACCGCCTGGGCGGCGGAGGTGCGCGGCTCCTGGGCCGAGGCCGGAGCCGGCACGGACAGAACGAGCTGGGCCAACGCGAGTGCGGCGAGCAGGGAGCGCATAAGCCTCGAGGCGCGAAGAGAAAGGTGATGGAGAACACCGAAGGGGACGCCTACACCCTGCGGGTGGAACGACCCCGTCGAAGCAGGTTCCATGCCCCATGGAGCGTCCGTGCACACAATTTACTACGTCCTCGACAGGAGAGCACCGGCCTGGACGCAGGCGGTCGGCTCGGGACAGCCGGCGTCAACCTGAAGTCCGACCTCTCGACACACCACCTGTTGCACTCGCTCAACACTCTCCGGTCGGGCGAGCCTCCGTCAAGGGCCTGGGACACACAGTATCGATTCGGCGAAAAACGAACCGGCCGGAGGGATTGCCCCTCCGGCCGGTTCAGTCATGCTGCTGGTTCGTCATCCTAGTCGCAACTCAGCCCCTGCGGCAAGCCTTCGCGGAAGCCGAGCCCATGGCCGCCGCGATGTCCTTGAACGAGCGCTGGTTGTCGTAGTTCGTCGCATAGATTCGCGTCATACTGCCACATCAGCAAGCCGCACCCCGATGGCCCGAGGGCCAAGCCCCAGTCGCGGAGCTGCGTGGCCGTCATCCGGCAGTTGGGGGCGTAGGTGCCCTTCCCCGCCTGGCCGGCGCCATCGCAGTCATAGGTGCCGTCCTTGTCCTGCACGCCGCCGTCCAGCACGTTGAGGCTGAACAGGATCGCGTGGTCCGTCGCGCCGCCGCCATCGCGAGCCCGGCGTCCCGCCAGGTCGTGATCGAGCCCCATCCACGCGTTGTACTGGTCCACGATGAAGTCGCAGGCCTGGTAGCTCTTCGTGGGCTCGAAGAGCTGGTGCTGGTGCTCGACGCCAACGGCGAGCGTCGGGAAGTAGCGCTTGACCTCGACGCAGAGTGAGTCCACCCGCGCCTTGGTCATGGTGCCCTTCGGTCCCCAGGTGTTGCCGTCGCCGGCGCCCGAGACGTAGGGCTCGTCCATCACCGTGGCGCCGATGATGGTGCCGTCCGCCACGCCCTTGGCGATCGCGTCGCGGATCGTGGCCGTGTTGAACGTGGCCATGCGTGGCGTTCCACTTGGCGCGGTCGAACTGGAGGACGCCGTTGATCACGCTGAGACAGCAGCCGGGGTTCGTGGCGCTATGCGCGCCGCCCGTCATCGCCAGCATGATCGACACCCCGCGGGTCCGGGCGTCGCTGATCTGGCTGACGATGGTGCTCGGGCTGTTGAACGCCGCGCTCAGCGTGAACGGCGTCGTGGTCGGTCGTGCTGTTCAGCAGCCGGTAGGGCCCGAACGGCAACCCGGTTCCGGCGGACGGCGCGGGCAGCGGAGCGCGAGACCGACACGGTGGACGTGTCGCTGATGCCGCTGGCCGCGGCGACGACGCGGAACGTGCCGCCCGTGCTCCCGGCAGTATAGAGACCGGTCGAGCTGATGGTACCGCCGGTCGCGGCGTAGGTCACCGTGACGGCGACGCTGTCGCCCACGCTGTTTCGGCCGTAGGCCGCGAACTTCTGGGTGCCGCTGCTGACCAGGGACGCGGAAGCCGGGGTGAGGATCACCTTGGCCAGGGTCGGCGCGGGCGCCGGTGGCGTCGTGTCGACAGGGGCCGAGGCGGTGATGGTCACGTCCGCGGTGTCCGCCAGGGTGCCGGAGGACTTGGTGGCGACGACCCGGAACTTGCCCGCCGGCGTTACCGGCCGTGAACACGCCGCCGGCGTCGATGGCGCCGCCGGTGGCGGTCCAGGTGACCCCAACGGAGGTGGTGGTGCCGTCGGCCAGCCGACCCAACGCGGTGAACGTGTGGTCGGCCCCGGCGGCGAGCGCGACGGAATCGGGAGAGGCCATCGATCCCGACGAGGTCGGTCGGCGGAGGGACCACGACGACGGTCGACGTGTCGGACTTGTTGCGGCCGCGCCCGCGGCCAACGACCTTATAGGTGCCGGCCGTGCTCGCGGAGAACGATGCCGTTGGTGGTGATGGTAGCACCGCCGGTGGCGCTCCAGGCAAGCCCGGTGAGCCGGTCGCGTCCCCGGAGCGACTCGCCGCGGAAGCGAATGCGCTGATTGGTCTCGATCGTCACGGTGCGCGGAACCAGCCGCACGCCGGCGTCGGAAACTGTGGTGATCGTGGTGGAGGTCGGTTCAGGCCCGGTGGTGTCGCCTGCACAAGCGGCCAGCAGAAGCAGCGCCGTGACCATGGTCAAGTCTCGCGACATGGCCAGCCTGCGCGCAAGCTTGAAGGTGTACGTCATCCGGGATTTCTCCTCGACAGCATTCCCCTACGTTGCGCCCAACCATGACTCTCCCTCACCCCCACCCTTGGGCTGGTACGGCGTATTTACGGCAAGTCGCTGGCGAAGTAAAGCACTAATTTATTGACAGTCAAGTATCTGATGTCATCAGTATGAATTTGTAAACTGTCAATTCTGAATGAGATTGCGTGAAATCACACGATTTCATTTGTAACAATTTCTATGTATTATTTCTAGACATGACATGTGATACGACAATGGTCACGCGACGGCCGACCCTGCATCCTCCGCACCTCGCGCGGGAGGTCGCGCACTCAGGTATACTTCTCGCTCCCTGCGCCGCCCTCCTGGCCGATACCGGCCCGGACGCGGTCCCGGCCCGGGCAGGAGGTCGGGACGTCCACCGAAATCGAAGGGGCGCCGGTTTGAAGATCGCCTACATTGTGACCCGGGCCGACCCGATCGGCGGGGCCCAGATCCATGTGCGGGACCTGGCGGCGGCGATGCGGGATCGGGGACATTCCGTCATCGTTCTGGTGGGCGGGAACGGGCCGTTTCTGGACGACCTTCGGGCCCGCGGTCTCGACACCGTCGTCTTGCAGCATCTCACCGCCCCCATCCGCCCGTTCAAGGATCTTCGGGCTTTTCGCGAGCTTCGCGCGGCGCTCGTGGCCTTCGGGCCGGATCTGGTGGCGGCGCACTCCGCCAAGGCCGGCGTCATCGGGCGGATGGTGGCCCGCGTGATAGGAGTGCCCGTCGTGGTCACGACGCACGGATGGTCCTTCACCACCGGCGTCCCTCCGATGCGCGCGGCCGTGTATCGCTGGATCGAGCGGGTGACCGGTCCGCTCTCGGCGGACCGGACCATCACCGTTTCGGATTACGACCGCGAGCTCGCCCTCCGCGCCCGGATACTCCCCGCGCACCGGCTCGTGACGGTGCACAACGGGATGCCCGACGTGGCGCCCTCACTGCGGGCGGATCCCGGCACGGACGCCTCCCCGCCTGGTCATGGTGGCCCGCTTCGGCGCGCAGAAGGATCACCCGACCCTTCTGCGCGCCCTGGCCGGCCTGCGCGACCACCCCTGGGAGCTCGATCTGGTCGGCGAGGGGCCGCTGGTGCAGCCGAGACCGAGTCGCTCGCCGTCGTCGCTGGGCATCCGCGACCGCGTGCACTTCCTGGGGCAGCGCATGGACGTGGAGCAGATCCTGGCGAATGCCCAGATCAGCCTGCTGGCGACGAACTGGGAGGGCTTTCCGCTCAGCATCCTGGAGGCGATGCGCGCCGCGCTGCCGGTGGTGGCCTCGGCGGTCGGCGGCGTTGGCGAGTCGGTGCGCGACCAGGAGACCGGGTTCCTCGTTCCCGCCGGCGAGGTGGAGCCGCTCCGCGAGCGCATCCGGCGGCTGCTCGTCGATCCCGGACTGCGGGTGCGGCTCGGTGCTCGCGGCCGCGCGGTGTACGAGGAGCACTTCGCACTCGACCAGACGGTATCCAAGACCCTTGCGGTCTATCGCGACGTGCTGCAACGGGAGCTCGACGGCCAGCCAGGGCGAGTGGCCGATCCGGCCCTGACCGACGGCCGCATGACGCGGAGCGGCCGCTCCGGATAGCGCCGATCCCCCAGTCGTCGCCAACTCCCACGCACCCTCTCGGGACAGCTTCAGCCATGGCCGACAGGCTCCGCATCCTTTTCGTGACCGAGAACGATCCGCTCTACGTCATCCGCCTCTTCGAGGTGTTCTTCCGGGACTATCCACGGGAGACGATCGAGATCTGCGGCATCACCATCGACCGTCCGTTCCACGAGTCCCCCTGGAAGACATTCTCCCGGATGCGGCGGTTCTACGGTTTGGCCGGCGTGGCGCGCCTCACGGCGCGGTATGCCCGGGCCAGGCTCCGCGGGACCTCCATCGGACGGCTGGCCGCGGAGTACGCGCATCCCGATGGTGCCGGCGCAGTCGGTCAATGCTCCCGAGTACATCGACGCCGTGCGCCGACTGGCGCCGGACGTGATCGTCTCGGTGGCCGCGCCGGAGATCTTCCGCAAGGACCTGCTCGGTACCCCCCGGCTCGGTTGCATCAACATCCACTCCGGGCGGCTACCGGTGTATCGGGGGATGATGCCGACGTTCTGGCAGATGATGAAAGGCGAGCGCGAGATCACCGTCACGGTGCACGAGATGGCCGAGGTGCTCGACGGCGGCAGGATCCTGGGCACGATCGCCGTGCCGCTCACGCCGCGGGACTCGCTCGACCGCGTGATCACCGCCACCAAGCAACAAGGCGCCCGGCTGCTCATCGACGTGCTGCAGCAGATCGGGCGCGGCGAGTCGGCGGGGGTCCCGGTCGACATGAGCGAAGCGTCGTATTTCTCGTTCCCGAAGCGCGAGCACGTCGCCGAGTTCCGGCAGCGTGGCCATCGGCTCATCTGACGTGACCGCCATGCCGAGCCGGGGCGCGTCACCCGCCGCCGCCATGTCGGTGGACGTGGAAGACTGGTTCCAGGTCGAGAACCTGAAGCCGGTGATTCCGTCCAGCACCTGGGACTCGCGCGAGCGGCGGGTCGAGCAGAACACCATGCGCATCCTCGATCTGCTCGAGGCGCGGAACGCGCGGGCGACCTTCTTCATCCTCGGGTGGGTCGGAGAGCGGCATCCGGGGCTGGTGCGTCGGATCGCCGAAGCCGGTCACGAGATCGCTTCGCACGGCTACGGGCACGAGCTGGTCTACACGCTGTCGGAAGCGCAATTTCGAGCCGACGTGGAGCGCTCCAAGAAGAGCCTGGAGGACGTCACCGGAGCCGCCGTCCTCGGGCTATCGAGCGCCGTGCTTTTCGATCACGGATTGGGCGGTGGAAATTCTGCAGGAGCTCGGGTTCGAGTATGACTCATCGGTCTTCCCCACCGTTGCCCATGACCGCTACGGCCGGCTGACGGGCGTCGCGATGGGCCGTCCGATCGTGGAGCTCCGGCCGGGCTTCCACGAGGTGTGCATCTCCTGCCTGCCGATCGGCCAGATGGCCCTGCCGTGGGGCGGCGGCGGCTACTTCAGGTTGATCCCGTTTCCGGCATGGCGGGCCGGCGTGCGCCGCATTCTCGGATCGGGGTCGCCGTACGTGTTCTACATCCATCCCTGGGAAATCGACCCGGGCCAGCCGCGGATGGAAGCATTGGGACGAATCAACCGGTTCCGGCACTACGTGAACCTCGACCGCTGCGAGGAGCGGTTCCGGTCCCTGCTCTCGACGTTCCAGTTTACCAGCGTCGGGCACGTGCTGAATTCATGGAAGGCGCAGGCCGCGGTTGCGGCCCCCTGACGCTGCACAGGACGCACCCGCGCAAGGGGGCCGAGCCCCTCTGAAGGACCCGGCCCCGCTCGCTCCACGATTCGCGGCTGTGCTTTGCTACGGCTTACCCCCGGCGGCAGCTCTTGCGGGGCGAGGACGCCGCCTTTGACGCGACGGTCCGGAACGCGTCCACGTTGGCCGACTTGGACATGAAGACGCCGTCATAGCGCCACATCTGCAAGGCGCACCCGTAGGGGGCGAGCGCCACACCGAAGGTCTTGACCTGCGTCGCGGTCATCCGGCAGTTCGGAAAATAGGTGCCTTTGCCGCCGGTCCCACCGCAATCATACGTGCCGGTCCGGTCCTGCACCCCGCCGTCCAGGATGTTGAGGCTGAACACCGGCTTCACACCGTCAATGGCGGCGCGATCCAGGACCGCGGTGCGCCAGGCGGTGATGTTGCCGGACGAGATGTAGTAGTTGTACTGGTACAGCACGTAGTCGACGCTGTGATAGCGCTCGCTCGTGCGCCACTTGTATCCCGGAGGACCGTGGTTCAGACCCATCGGCAACGTGGGGAACAGGTTCCTGCCATAGGTGGCCATCGCATCGAGCGTGGCCTTGGTGATGTTGCCGCCCCAGCGGGGAGTCTCGGGCTCGTCGATCATCTGGTTCCCGATGATCGTGCCATCGGACACTCCGGCGGCGATGGCGCTCCTGATGGCGGAGGTGTTGTACTGTTCATCTTGTTCTTCCACTTCGTCATGTCGAACTTGCCGTTGGTCGAGTAGCGAGTGGACGGCCCGCCCGTCATCGAGAGGATCAGGCGATGATTCTTGCTTCGCGCCGCGTTGATCTGGGTGATGACGCCGTTCGGGTCGGTATAGTTCTGTGTTCCGGTGAACGGCGACGGGCCCCACGCGACGGTCGTGTACGGAGTTCCAGAGCTCGATCGGCCCGTACGGTGTTCCGCTGTAGGCGGCGGTAGCGAAGGCGGGGTCGGCGCGGTCTCGGTCACGGCGGCCGGCGTATCGACGGGCTGACTGGTGGCAACCGGCTCGGTGGTGCTGTTGTCGCAGGCTGCGGCGATGAGCACACCGAGCAGAGCAACAGCGACCGTTCGAAGTCGGGTCGGGCGGAGGAGGTGCGCGAACTCGTGAATCATGTGGAGTATCCCTAGTCCAATAGATCCGTTGGCTACACGCGCGGCAGGCGAGGGGCCAGCGCTCGGCACGGCCAAAGCGGTGGCTCTTCGTCAGGAGGGTCCTGACGCGCAGAGGCTTAGGGACTCGCCGCAATACGCGGTCGAGTGGCGTCTAGCCCCACGAGGAGAATGATTTAGAGAGGTTCGCTGGGACGAACTGGATTGAGTCCCCAGAGCGAGGGAATGGTCGCCGGGATAAGCGCCATCTCTTTTTCTGTGATGCCTCGCGCTCACAAGGTCGTGACACCGGTCACAAATGTCAAGGGTGTTACACAAATTGTCACATGGGTCAATTTGGCCAGTGCCCACCTGTCAGCCGGATCAGAAGAGCACATTGTCTCCAAGCCGCTCCACTGATGTAGCGTGCAGGATCTTGCAGCATGGACGCGACGGAAAACCACCAGACTAAAAGCACGCGGGCCAGAGCGAACATGCGACCCTGGCCCACCGAACGCTTACGGACGGCGCGCTCCGGTCTTCAAGGCCGCCGGCAGCTGCGGCGCGGCTTCGATGCGAGGAGCGAGCCCACGTCGCGGAACGCGGACTGGTTGGCGGACTTGGCCATGAACGCGCGTCGTATTGCCACATGAGCATCGCACATCCATATGGACCGATCGCTCGGCCCCAAGTGCGCACCTGATCCGCCGTCATCCGGCAGCGATGGACCAGCGTTCCCTTGCCCCCGGTTCCCGCGCAGTCCCAGGTGCCCACATTGTCCAGGACCCCGCCGTCGAGGATGTTGAGGCTGAAGAAGGGTGTCACTCCCTCCGTCCGGCTCCAGGCCAGCACCTTATCACGCCAGGAGCCGATATTCCCCTGGTTGTTGCTCCACTGGTATTGCATGAGCACGTAGTCGACCACCTTGAACCGCTCCGACGTGCGCCACGTGTAACCGGGCGCGCCCATGTTGACGCCCACGGGCAGCGTCGGGAAGATGCTCTTGACATACGTCGCCATCTGATCGATCAAGGGCTTGGTCATCACGCCGCCCCATTTGGGCGTCTCGGGCTCGTCGATCAACTTGTTCCCGATGATCGTGCCGTCCGCTACGGCGGCGGCCACGGCGTTCTTGATCGCCACGGTCTTGAACGTGTTCATCCTGGTCTTCCACTTCGCCAGATCGAACTTGCCGTTGGTCTTGTACTCGCTCGCCAGGCCGCCCGTCATCGAGATCACGAGGCGCTGACGCTGCTGCCTCGCGGCGTTGATGCGGGCCACGATCGAGTTCGCGAACGTATTGTCCTGGCTCAGCGTAAACGCCCCGGGGCCCCACTTGAGTGTGGTCACGGTCGCCCACAGGGCGTGGGGACCGTAGGGAATTCCGGTGTAGAGGACGGCAGATCCCTGGGCCAGCGTGTCCGCGGCAGCAGTCGTGTCCGCGGCAGCGGCCGTATCCGCGGCAGCGGCCGTGTCGGCGGCAGCGGCCGTGTCCGCGGCCGTCAAGGAATCAGGCCCCGAGACGGCCGGCGGTGTCTCGACCGGAGCGCTCGGGGAGTCGGTGCTGTTGCAGGAGGCGGCGGCGAGCACCACGAGGAGCGCGCCGGCAGTGCGAGCGAGGGTGAGCGTACGAATCATGTGTGGTATCCCTGTTCCCGAACTCGGTGATCGATGCGCGCGTCGGACGAAGCGCCAGCGCACGGCACGGCCGCGACGGTGGCTCGTCGGAAGCGTTCCCGACGCGCAAGAGACTGGCGACTCGCCGCGCAAGGGGGCGAGCCGGGTCTAGCCCGATATATGGATGTTTGAGAGTTCGCTGGGACGAACTGGAATAAGACCCCAGAGCGAGCGAATGGCCGCCGGGATGAGCGCCATCTCTTTTCCGTGATGCCTCGCGCACAACAAGGTGCGCAAAGGTCGCCGGAAAAGTCAAGGCCGCCTGGCCGACAGATTGTCGCTGGTCTTCAGATCTCCCAGTTCGAGAGCACCACGCCCTGCCGCGGTGGCGCCTGCGGAAAGCCGTGCAGGATCATCCGGAGATCGGTCCAATGCACCCGATACCCGGCCGCCACCAGCCGCAGGTACGCCTCGGCGTAGTCGGTCTGGCAGCGGATCGCGATCCGGCCGACGCGCTCGCCCGCGGCGGTCCCGTGCATGGCGACGAGCAGGCGGTCGAAGGCACCGATGGAGCGAGCCACCAGCTTCAGCACGCGGACCTCGTCCTTGGCTCGCCCGGCCGCGAGTGGCGTGGAGTGCCAGAGTGCAAACGCTTGCAGTTGTTCGCCGTCCCTCACCAGCGTCGTGTCGCCGATGCCGAGGTCGCGAGTGAGGGCGATCTCGCGAGTGAAGTCCACACCCGGAGCCAGGTCGTCGGTGAGCCGCCGGCACTCGTCGATGCGCTGCGCCAGGTGGTGGCCCGCGAGCGAGAGCAGCTCGGGCGGCGCGCCGGCTCGGCGCGGCACATCGTGCACGAGGGTCACGGTCAGCGGGGCCGGGACCAGCCCCAGCCGACTGTAGAAGCCGATGTTCTCCACGGTGCGCGGCATGGTCTCCAGCCCGATCGTCCGCGCCCCCTGCCCCTTGAGCCACTCGATACCGAGCCGCACCATCGTGGATCCCAGGCCCTCCCCCTGGCGGTCGGGGCGCACGGCGAGCGGTCCCATCCAACCTTCGTGCCCCGACTGGTGGACCATGTTGAAGGCCACCAGCTGCCCGTCCGCGTCGCGCCAGATCATCGCTCCATCGCCGGCGTCCTCGAGAGCGTACCGCCAGACCAGCGCGTTGAGATGCGGCACCCGCACGCCCACGAGACCGTCGCGACTGTAGCGATCGGTGAAGGCGTCGGCGAAGACCCGATTGAGCGGCTCGATGTCCCTGAGCGTGGGGCGGTCGGGTCCGCGAAGGCTCCGGTCAGGCCGCCACATCGTGGCCTCCGACGGGCTCGTCCCGCACCGTGGCGACCCCCTTGGCCAAATCGAAGCCCACGCGCACGACGCGATCGAAGCCCTCGCGCACCGATTCGACGTGGGTGATGAGGATGACCTGCGGGAACCGGTCGGCGAGGCTCCGAAGCAGGTCGACCACCGCCGCCCGCCGGTCCTCGTCGAGTGAGCCGAAGATCTCGTCCAGAACCAGCAACGACAGGGGCTGGCCGGCGCGCTCGGCGATCATCTGGCTGATGGCGAGCCGGAGCGCCAGGTTCGCGATGTCCTCCTCGCCGCCGGAGATGACCGCCTTGGGGTCGCCGTCGTCGAGCAGGGTGGCACCGTAGTCCTCGTCGAGCTCGAGATCGGTGTAGCGGCCGTTGGTGAGGTCGCGCAGAAACCCCGAGGCGAGATCGGAAAGGTCCGGACGAAGCGTGGCGTTGAGGTCGGTGCGGAGATCGGTCAGGGCGCGGTCGAGCTCCTGGTGCAGCGCCAGCTCGAGCCCGGCGGCCGCGACCTCCCGTTCCCGCACACTGCGCTCGGCCCGACGGCGGGCCACGGTCTCCACCGCCTCCGCCGCCGCGGCCGATTCGCCGCGCGCGCGCACCAGGGTGAGCTCCGAGTCGCGGCGCGCGCGCTCGGCCGCTGTCTCGGCCTCGCGGGCCTCGCGGTAGGTCTGCTCGGTGTAGCCGAGGCCGTCGAGCCGGGCGCGGAGCTCGGCGGCGCGCGGCCTCGGCGTCGGCGCGCTCACGGCCGGCGGTGACCAGCTCCGCCTCGACGGCCGGGCCGCGCTCGGCGACGGCGCGCAGCCGCTCGGCCTGGAGCGCGAGCGGCTCGAGCGCGCGGATCTCAGCCACCAGCGCCTCGTGCCGGCCCTGGTCGTACGAGCCGAGCACCCGATCGATGCCGGCCTCGAGCTCGCGCACCCGGAGCTGGAGCCGGCCCTGCTCCTCGCGCAGCGCGCCGCCCTCCTGGGTCAGCGCCTCGAGCCGGCTCTGCTCCGCGATAGCCTCCGACTGCTCGCGCTCCAGCCCGACGCGGCGGCGATCGGCCTCATCGAGGTCCCGGGGCTCGACCAGCAGCTGCTCGATCCGCTGCTTGTAGAAGTTTCCGTTGGAGATCACCTGCTCCATCTGCCGGTCGAGCAGCTCGAGCACCTTCGCGTACTCGACGCCGAGCGGGCGGGCGCAGGTGGGACAGTCGCCCTCGGGTCCCGCCTTCACGATGCGCTGGCGCTGGTCCTTGAGCTCCTGGTACTGGTCGAGCAACCCCTGGCGCTTGGTCCTGGCGTCCTGCGCGTCGCGCACCCAGGCGGTGCGCATCGCCTCGCCGTCGAGCGCTACGGCCGTGACGGCGGCGCGGACGTCGCTCACCCGCTCGCGCGCGGCGTCGAGCTGGGCGCGCGCCGGCACCCGCGCCAGGCGCTCCTCGACCGAGGCCAGGTGGCGGCGGACGTCGTCGAGCTGCGCGAGCAGGCCTTTCCGCGCCGCGTACGACTCGGCTTCCCGCTCGAAGGCCGCGACCTCGTCGCGGAGCGCGGGCAGCGGGGCCAGCCGCAGCCACACCTCTTCCAGCTTCGTGCGCGCGGCCGCCGCTTCCGCCACCTGGCGTTCGAGCCGCTCGACCCGCTCGGCGGCGGCGGTCCGCTGGTGGTCGGTGACGCGCAGCTCGGCCTCGAGGGTCAGCGCGGTCTCGCGGAGCCGCTGGAGCTCCTCCCACCGAGGCCGCACTTCGGCCAGCCGGCGCTCCGCCGCCGCCGCCGCGGTGGCGGCGGCGCTCTCCGCCGCGCGGGCCGCTGCCACGCGCTCGTGGGCACGGGTCTCGGCCGCCTCGATCTCGGCCAGATCGACCAGCCCGGCGCGGAGCGCGTCGTGGCGGGCGCGGAGCGCCGACCGCCGCTCCTTGAGCCGGTCCTGCGCGGCCCGGATCCGCTCGTACCCGAGGACGCGCGAGAGGAACTGCGCGCGCTCGGGCGCGGACATCGCCGCCATGACGGCGAGCTCCTTCTGCCCGGTGAAGTAGGTGTTGAAGAACTCGTCGCGCGTCATGCCGAGGAGACGGGTGACGCGCTCGGTGACGGCGCCGATCGAGTTGGCGATCGGCGCCGGATCGCCGTCCTGGTAGAGCTCGGCGCCGTGCAGGGTGCGCAGGACGCGATACTGGTGGGCGCCGAGGGTGAACTCGAGCTCGACCTCCACCCGCGAGCGCGGCGGCGCGCCGCGACGGCGGATGGTCTCCCGGCTGCCGCGCGCCGCCGGCATGCCGTACATCGCCCAGGCGATGGCCTCGAGCAGCGTGGTCTTGCCGGCGCCGTTGGGGCCGATGATGCCCGTGAGGCCCGCGCCGAGCTCGAGATCGGTGTTCTCGTGCTGGCGGAAATTGCAGAGCCGCAGCCGGTTGATCTGCATCAGGCGCCGGCCAGGTCTCGCTCGACGGCGTCCATCAGGGACTCGCCGAGGCGCACGAACGCCTCGCGGTCGAGCTCGGCGGGCAGGGGACGCCGCTCCAGGTAGCCGCGAACGAGCTCGGGCAGCGTCTGCCGCCGCCCGGGCGCTCCCATGCCTATCGTGCGGTGGATCTCGGGGCGGCGCAGGTCGAGCTGAAAGTGCAGCGCGGCGGATTTCAGCGCCCGAATACTGGCGTGATCGAGCTCGCGGGCCACGTGACGGGGAATATTCCAGACGCGGAGGCGAACGATGCGATCGTCGAGACCACCCGGCACCGCGCGGACCCGCTCGGCGATGAGTGCGCTGACGGCCGCGGCGGGCAGGCCTTCGGCCTCGATGGGCTCGAGGTCCAGAATGGCGCGGGCAAGCGGCACCTCGCGACGCTCGACGGTGTTGCGCTCGAGATCCGCGAGCAGCCAGCCCTTCCCCGACAATCCGTGATCGGCCTCGTCGACCAGCTCGCCCCAGACATTGGGGCTCACGTACTCGAGGGACCCCGCGTACCAGACGCGCGGAGCCACCTCGTGCTGCACGTGGTAGTGTCCCAACGCGACGTAGCTCCACTCGGCCGGGGCCAGCTCCTGGAGGCCGAGCAATGCGCCGCCGTACTCGGCCGCGCTCCGATCGAAGGGGAAGACGCCCTCCACCTCACCGTGGAGTACGAGCACGCGATGGCCTTCGGTGCCGTCCGGCCGGAGCGACGGACGCGCCGCGCCCACCAGTGCCTGGTGCGGCACGGCGAGGACCGACAGGTCGAGCGCCGGATAGACCAGCCGGCGTGCCTCGTCCGTTGCCACATCGACGCCCAGCTCCTCGAAGAGCCGCAGGATCGAGCCCGTTTCCGTGGACCGCGGCGTGTCGTGATTGCCGGCGATCAGCACGATCGGGGCCTCCGGCAGCGCCTCCCGAAGCCGCTGGAACTGGCGGAACGCGAAGACGATGGCGGCGTTGGTCGGGCGGACGGAGTGGAACAGGTCCCCGGCCACCACCACCGCGTCCGGGCGCGCCTCGATCACGCCATCGACCGCGAGGCGGAAGGCGTGCGCGATGTCGGCCTCGCGTTGATTGATGCCGGCGGGGGTCTGCCGGTGGTACTGGCGGATGCCGAGATGCGGATCGGCGATGTGGGCGAGCTTCACCTCTGAAATGTCTCGCCGTCCCGGGATTAAGCAAGGCGAGCGGCGAGGCGACGAAGGTGCCACAGGGCGGCGCGCTACCTCGAATCCGACAGTACCCGGCGCACCTTGCTCCGCAGCAGCCGGGCCCGGCTGGTGATCCACCCGGCCTCCCGAACCTGGTCTTCCTCGCGCAGATTCTCCCACGCTTCGGCGATGCCCTTTCGACCCAGGTAGCCAAGCAGCTTCGTGGGATGCTCCCGGTCCACGACCGGCAGCCGCCCGACGCCGTGCCCGATCATCTTGTCGACGGCTTCCTCCAGCATCTCGTCGGGGTAGGCCACGATCGGCCGCGAGCTGCCGGCCGCCAGCACGCTCGGCATCGGGTCGCTCCTCCGCTCCATCGCCCTCACGACGTCGCCCCGCGTGATCACCCCCGTCAGCGCTCCCTTGCCGTCCACGATCGGCCAGGCGTAGTGCGGCGCCAGGACGGGATCATGCTCGGCCAGCCGAGCGAAGAGCGAGTCCACCGTCATGTCGGCGGAGACGGTCGGCACATCCCGCTGCATGACATCCTCCACCCGCACCCGGGACAGCGGGTTGACGACGTATTCCCGCATGACATGGTACCCCCGGCGGGCGACCTTCTCGGTGAGAATCGATCGCCGCATGAGGAGCACCGTGACCGCCTGGGCCCCCACGCAGGCGATGAACAGCGCTGGAAGGACGCGGATGTCGTCGGTCAGCTCGAGCATGAACGCCACGGCCGTGAGCGGCGACCGCATCGTGCCGCCCATGATCGCCGCCATGCTGAGCATCGCCCAGAGGCCGGTGTCGCCGGCGTGAATCCACTGGGCCTCGATCGCCCCCAGCGACGCCACCCATGATGAGCAGCGGGGCGAGCACGCCGCCGGACGTGCCCGATCCGAGCGCGATGGCCCAGCTCAGGGCCTTCGTGATCGCCAGCCCCAGCAGGAACGCGCCGACCAGACGGCCGTTGAGGAGGTCGGCGATGGTGTCGTACCCTACGCCGAGGGACCGGGGAAACGCGAGCCCGCCCAGTCCGACGAACAGGCCGCCGATGACGGGCCACCACATGTAGTGGATCGGCAGCTTCGCGAAGAGGTCTTCGAAGGCGTACACCAGCCAGGTCAGGGCGCCCGACGCGAAGCCGGCGGCGATGCCGATGCCCAGCGCGAGCAGCAGCTCCTGCCAGGCGAGCGCCGAATGCGGTGTGACCGGGAAGATCGGTCCGGCGCCCAGCAGCGGCACCCGGACCGCCCCGGCGACCGCCGCGGACGCGGCCACCGGGATGAAGCTCCGCGGCTTCCATTCGAACAGCAGCAGCTCGACGGCGAGGAGGACCGCCGCGAGCGGCGTGGCGAAGATGGCCGCCATGCCACCGGCGGCACCCGCCACGAGCAGCGTCTTGCGCTCCGAGGCGGAGAGATGGAAGGCCTGCGCGAAGAGCGAGCCGAACGCCCCGCCCGTCATGATGATCGGCCCTTCGGCGCCAAACGGCCCGCCGCTGCCGATCGAGATGGCCGACGAAAGCGGCTTGAGCAACGCGACCTTGGCGCTCATCCGGCTTCGGCCGATCAGGATCGCCTCCATCGCCTCCGGAATGCCGTGGCCCCGGATCTTTTCCGAGCCGTAGCGCGCCATGAGTCCGACGAGGAGCCCGCCCACCATCGGCACCAGCACGGCCCACGCGCCAAGGTGGTTCCCGGCGGGCGACACGAGCTCCGAGCTGAAGCGATGGTAGTAGAACAGATTGGTGAGGCTGCCGATGAGCCACACCAGAGCCACCGCCACGAACGCGCTGATCACGCCGACCACCGCCGCCATCGGCGTGATGATCAGCAAGCGCGAGTCGGTGGTGAAGTCGCCGAGTCTGTCGGTGCGCGGGAGGGAGGGAGCTGAGGGGGGAGTGTCTGCTGCTGGCGGTGCCTGTATGTCTGGATCCGGAATCATGAGTCAAGGTAACGGGAGATCGTCGGAGGCGGCAAGCCGCGCCGCGGAGCTCCTCGGCTCGGTCAGAATCCGTAGCCGTCGTCGCTTCGGCGCACCGCCGGCACCGCACGGCGGGAGGCGACGACCTCACCGTTCACGCGGCGGCCCAGGCAGGCGGTGAAGAAGGCGAGCACGTCGTCCGGCCGCTCGCGCCGGGTGGCGCCGAGGGCACGGCGGACGTCATCCTCCCGCCGGCCGTCGATCAGCGCCCGGACCGCGTCGGCGGTCACGCGGCGGTCGAGGCCGCGGAGCTGGCGGGCCACGGCGTCGGCGAAGGGCAGCTCGACGGCCGGAGGAAAGCGCTCGATGCCCTCGCGGCTCCCGAGCACCGGGGGCCGGGGAAAGCGGACGAAGATCGGCTGGGTGAAGTGCGGGTGGCGGACCATGAGCTCGCCCTTGGGCAGCGTGGCCAGCTTGATCTTGGTGGCCGGCGAGAGCATGGCGTAGGCCGGCGTCGAGAGCTCGTCCATGTCCATGCGGCCGAACAGCGCGGTGCCGGCATTGCCCACGACGCGCCGCTGGACCTGCGAGCGGAACTGCTGCGCGGAGAACAGGACGAGGCCCAGATAGCGTCCGCGCTCGGACAGATCGAGCAGCATCTTCCGCACGTACGTGTCGGCGCCCTCGGCGGGGGCGTACTTGTTGAGCTCGTCGACGAAGACGACGACGTGGTCGACGCCGAGGTCCCGGCGCTCGAGGTGCTCCCGCAGCTTGGAGACGATGCGGGCGAAGACCAGGTCCTGCGCGAGCGGGTCGAGACCGGCCACGTCGACGACATGCACGCTCCGGTCGGCAAAGGCGCCCCAGGGCAGGTCGTGCGCCGCGCCGTCGTCGGTCACCAGGCCCTTGGAGCGGGTGGAGATGTTGCTCAGCCGGTTCCGGATCTTGCGGATGGTCGCGAGGTGATGCGTCTTCCACACCTCCCCGCCCTTCCCCAGGACCTCCATGAAGTCGAAGATCGCGCGGAAGAACTCCTCCAGGTCGGCGAAGCTCTGCACGTGAAACGGCTTTCCGCGCAGCATGTCGTCCTGGTACTCGCGGCCCACGACCCGCTCCGCGAGGAAATCGATGAAGGCATCGGCCTTGGCGTCGACGTCGTCCCGGTTGAGCACCACCTCCGCGTAGTCGAGCACCTCGCGCAGCCCCCACACGAGCGGATGCGTGTTCTGGGCGAGGCTCTCGTTGGTGCGGAGCGTGTTGAGGTTCACGCCGTCGGCCTTGAACGGCGCGTAGTAGTGCGCGTCGCGAAAGGGCTCGGGCCGGAGGCCCAGGCGGGCGTACTGGCGGCGGTCCTCGTCGGCCAGCGCGGCGGGCTGGTCGAGGAAGCAGAGGTCGGGCCCTTTGACGTTGAAGCAGAGCGCCGCGACGCTCCCCTTGTGCCGCGGGAAAGGTCTGGAAGATGCTGCCGAGCAGGAACTCGACCGCGCTGGTCTTGGTGGCGAGACCGGAGACGCCGGTGATGTTGAGGTGCGCG
This sequence comes from uncultured Gemmatimonadales bacterium, assembly GCA_963804125.1. GTDB lineage: Bacteria > Gemmatimonadota > Gemmatimonadetes > Gemmatimonadales > GWC2-71-9 > CAVVWJ01. The sequence goes on along the minus strand of CAWDPF010000006.1, from coordinate 11,112 downwards.
GCCTCGGGGCCGAGCAGGAAGTCGCAGTCGAGGTACACGGGCGACTCCAGGCCGCCGGCCGCGTAGAGCCCGACCGGGATGCCGGTCGCACGCTCGGTCCCCATGTAGGCATCCATCCGGAGGGCGAGCACGACGTCGGCATCGCTCGCGAGCCAGACCGCGCCGAGCGGCACGGGCTGGAGCGGCTCCTCGGGCATCTGCCGGAGCACCGCGGCGGTGAAGAGCCGGATCTCGGCCCGCTGGCTCGGCTCGAGACCCGCGGCCACCGGGTCGCCGTCGGCGCCGATGACCGCGTGCATGGGCGTGACGAGGTCGGAGTAGGCGAAGCCGTCGGTCACCACGCCGTAGACCACCCGGTCGCCCTCCTCGACCCGCACGATGGCGCCGATGCCGATCGGCGTGTCCCGAGCGGTCCAGAAGTGGAATTGATGGGGGGTGGACGGCTTGAGCTCGGTGGCGACTACGCGTCCGAGCGGCGGTACAGGATGCGACATGGGAGGAATGTGGCGGGGTGGCCGCCCAGGTCAAGCGAGGCGGCGGCCGCCGGCGCGGAGGTAGGCTTCGACGGAGTGAATGCCGTACAGCAGGCGGTCCCAGCGGTGGTCGGGGGTACTGAGCGGCGCCCGCTCGGCAAGCAGCCAGCGCGAGAGTCGGTCGGCGACCTCCGGAGTGCCATTGGCCGGTGCTACCTCTATCCGCACGAGGCCGTGAAAGACATCTTTCCCTTCCCAGGGCCAGAGCCGGAGGGCCCATTCGTGGACGGGGGTGAGGCTCCGGGTTTCGGGGGCATACACCGACGAGCGATGGCCGGGCGGCAGCCGCAGGTAGCGGTCGAGGTCCTCCCCCTCGAACGGAAGGGTCGCGTGGCTCTTGGAGACGCCGACCATGCGCGGATCGGCGGCCCAGCGCGGGCTCTCGGTGAGCGCTCCGTCCACGACGAGCCACCCCTCGGACCGGCGGCGGTAGCGCTCGCCGAGCTCGAGCTCGAGGGCGCCGCGAGCCCGATCGAGCGCCCGGGCCGCATTCGCCAGGTCGCGCACGGGATGCGGCGGCTCGTCGGCGGGGAGGGCCACGGTGCGAAAGGCGTCGGGCATCTCGCCCGCGGCGGCGAGGGCGGCCGGACGGGCGAGGATGAGCAGCCGACGCTCCTCCAGCACAGTGACTAGCTTTCGGTTGGACCGCTCGCGCACCGCGGCCGCGACCTCCCCGGCCACGATGGGGGCCGCCCCGGCATAGGCCAGGAGCTCCGAGCGCTGCACGCCGTCGAGGAAGGCGAGCGTCCCGGGCCAGGGCTCGGACGCGCCGACCGGGTGCCACGCCAGGGCCGCGTCCTCGACCAGCCGCGCGGGCCGGAGACAGGCCTCCTCGGTCCGCCCGCCGCTGGCCTCGGGCACCGCGGAGGCGGGCGTGAGCCCCCGAAGGGCCATTGCCCGTCGCAGGTGGGTCAGATTGATAGCGGCCATGGCCGAAACGTATCGGGTCAGCCGCGGGAGGGGCAGGTGAACGGAGCGATTACGCAGGACCAGCTGTCCGAGCTGCGATTGAGCCACCAGGAGCTCCGGGCCGAAGCCCGCGAACTGATGGCACGCCTCCGGGCGTCGGTGTTCGAGATGCGGACGCACCGGGCGCGGCTGCGCGGCGACGGGCACGAGCCTGCGCTGGACGGGCTCGTGAGGCTCAACGGTCGAGCGCCGCAACCGCCACCGGCGGCGGTCAATCTGCACATCGAATACGGGATGACGCCTCGCGAAATCGAGGTGGCGCTGCTCCTCGCCGAAGGCTGTTCCAACCGCACGATCGCACACCGGCTGGGGATCAGCCCCCACACCGCCCGGCACCACACGCAGCGCGTGCTGGTCAAGCTGGGGGTGCATTCCCGCGCCGAGGCGGGAGCGCGGCTTCGGCCGTAGGCGGGCAGGCGGGCGGGCGGCAGGCGGCAGGCGGAGCGAAGATAGCTGATAGCTCGTCACCCTGAACGAAGTGAAGGGGGCATGACCCGAATCATGCCCCCTTCACTTCGTTCAGGGTGACGAGCAATAACAGGTGCCCGGAAGCGCTACATCTCGTCTTCAAATGCGGTGAATGGCGGCACGTTCGAGAGCCAGAAGCCCGCCAGGCCGCCCTGCTGATCCACTTCTATATAGAAATTGTCCGCCACCCGGACGACCTCGACCTCGCGGCGCGTGCCGATGCGCAGGTGGAAGACGCTTTCGGCGCCGTTGGTCTCGACGGAGAGGGTGGTGTCCACCTCCATCGAGGCGACACCGGGCCGCGAGGGGCGTGACGGCAGGACGACCCGGCCGTCGGTGAGCCGCGCCGGGCACCTGCAGCGTCGCGCTGGTGCTGACCTCGGGCCAGACGACGACATCCAGCCCGCAGATCACTCCATTGCTGATGTCGAGCACCGCGACCGAGCCCTCGTCGTCGGTGAGCTCGACGGTGCCGGTGAGGCCGCCGCTCTTCCGGTTGCCCTTGAAGGCGCCCGAGAGGATGTCGGTCTCGGGATCCCAGCGCCAGGCGATCGCGGGCAGGCTCCCCGTCAGCGGCTCGACCCGCGCTTCGACGTTCACCGTCGGCGTCTCAGGCGGCACGCGCGGATGCGAGGCGATGGATCAGTCCGAAGACCTTGTCCAGCGCCCGCTCCAGCTCGGTGTCCGACACCGCGTAGCTCAGCCGCACCCAGCGGTCATCCGCAAAGGCGCCCCCGGGCACGAGCGCGACTCCCTCCTGCTTCATCAGCTGCTCGCAGAAGGTCGAGCCCGTCACCGGATCCTTCTCCCGGATGCCGTCCACCCGGAAGAAGAAGTAGAAGGCGCCGTGCGGCTCCACGAACTCGACGCCGGGCGCCTCCCGCCGGAACCGCTCGACGATGGTGTCGCGGCGGCGGCGGAAGGCGGCCACCATCTTGGTCACCTCGGCATCGACCTTCTCGTCCGAGAAGGCGGTGGCGGCGGCCCACATGGCGGGCTGGTTGGCGCCCGTGGTCGTGTGCGACTGGAGCGCCGCCATGGCCTTGGTGAGATGCGGCGGCGCCAGCGCCGCGCCGATGCGCCAGCCGGTCATCGCGTAGGCCTTGCTGGCGCCATAGATGACGACGGTGCGCTCGAGCAGGTCGTCGGGCAGATCGAGCAGCGACGGCGCGGGACCGGGTCCGTAGTTGATCCGGCGGTAGATCTCGTCCGAGATGATCCAGACGTCGTTGGCCTTGGCCCACTCGGCGATCGACCGCAGCTCGGCCAGCGTGTACACGGCGCCGGTGGGATTGCAGGGCGAGCAGAGGATGAGACCGCGGGTCAGCTTGTTGCTGGCCCGGTCGAGGTCCCTGGCGCTGACCTTGAGCCCCCACTCGAGATCGCCCGGCACCAGCACCGGCTCGGCCCGGCAGAGATGAACGATCTGGGGATAGCTCACCCAGGCCGGCGCCGGGATCAGCACGCGGTCCTTGGGGCCGAAGAGCGTGAAGCAGGCGTTGAAGATCGACTGCTTCGAGCCGGAGCTCACGATGATGTTGTCGGGATCGATGGTCCGGCCGCCCGACATCCGGCTCATGTTCTGCGCGATCGCCTTCCGCAGCTCCGCGATGCCGACGTTGGGCGGGTAGCGGGTGAGCCCCTTCTGGATCGCCTGAAATCCCGCCTGGGCAGCCAGGGTGGGCGTGTCGAAGTCCGGCTCGCCCACGCCGAGGTCGAGCACGTCCTCGCCGGCGGCCTTCCGGCGCTTCGCCTCATTGCTGATGGCGACGGTCTCGGAGGCCTTGAGGTGCTGGACGTTGATCGACAGCGGGTCGGGCATGCGCGGGATCCGGATCAGAGGTGTCGGCGTCGAAAGACGGGGGAAAAGTCAGGCCCCGGCAGGGCGATGTCAACCGGCTCCGCTCACGACCGGGCCCCGTATCCGGCGTTGCCCCTGCCGTGATGCCCTCTTAGGTTGGCGGGGCCCTACCACCCTTCACCCGAGGCACCCGTGGCCGCATTGGAAGAGCTGCATCTGTCCCCCCCGATCGCGGCGGCCCTCACCCGGCTCGGCTGGAGCGCGGACGACGCGCTCACGCGCGAGGCGGCGCCGACCGCCGCGCGCGGCCACAATCTCGTCCTCGTGATCCCCCCGTCGCCGACCGCCGCCACGCCCGCACTCGCGGGCATGCTGAGCCGCCTCGGGGAGGGCCGGCCCGGGCTCCTGCTGGCGCCGGCCGGCCAGCTCGACGAGTGGGGCCGCATCGTTCACCAGGCCTCGGGCGAGTCGGGACTCCGCGTCCAGGTGGCGCACGGCACCTCGCGCGCCACCCGGCGGCTCCGCGGCGATGCGCGTGGACCTGCTCATCGCGACGCCCGAGACGGCGCTCGCCCTCCAGCGGCGGAGCGCGCTCCGGGCCGACGCGCTCGCCGCGGTGCTGCTGGCCTGGCCCGAGGGGTGGGAAGAGGAGGAGAGCGTCTCGCCGCTCATGCAGGACCTCGACAAGGAGGCCCAGCGCATCGTGCTCACCTCCGCGCCGGAGCGGGCGGCGCGACATGGTCGAGCGCTACGCCCGGCGCGCGCTCACCATCGGCACCGTCGGGCGCCGAGGGCGGGACGAGCGGTCCGGTGCGCACGGTGAGCGTGCCGTGGGGACGGCGGGTGGCGGGGCTCAGCGACCTGATGGAGCTGCTCGATCCCACGTCGCTGGTGGTGTGGACGGCGGACCGGGCGAGCCACGAGGCCATCGCGGCCGCCACCGCGCTCCGGGAGCCCGAGGGACGGGTGGTCACCGGGGACGCGCCCAAGGCGCAGGTGGTCATCGCCTTCGACCTGCCGAGCGCGGAGCAGCTGCGCCAGCTGCTGGGCGCCGGCGAGGTGGTGCTGCTGGTGCCGCCGGGCACCGAGCGCTACGTCGAGCGGATCGCCTCGCCCCGCCGGCCGCTCCGGCTGCCCGGGGCGCTCGACGCGGCCACGACGGCGGCGGCCGCGCGGCGCGGCGCGATCGTACGCGCGCTCGAGACCGGCACGCCCGACCGCGCGCTCCTCACGCTGGCCCCGCTCTTCGAGCGGCACGACCCGGCCGCCGTGGCCGCCGCGCTGTACGAGCTGTGGACCGCGGCCGCCGGCGCGACCGTGCCGGCGGCGCTGCCGGACATCCCGGCGACGGCGCGGGTGTACGTCGGGATCGGCAAGAAGGACGGCGCCACGGTGAACGATCTGGTGGCGGTGCTGACCAAGGACGTGCGGCTGGAGCGGGCGAAGATCGGACGGGTGGAGCTGCGGGATGCGTTCTCGCTGGTCGAGCTGCCGGCGCAGGACGCCGAGCGGGTGGCGAGCGCGCTCAACGGGACGACGATCCGGCGGCGGCGCATCACGGCGCGGGTAGACCGGGGCGGCCCAACCGCCCGTCCGGCCCCGACCGGCCGGCCGGCGGCACCGCGGCGCCCCGCGCGCCCGCCGGAGAAGCGCTAGGGCCGCTTCCGGTTGACCAGATCCTTCAGGACCTTGCCGGCGCGGAAGGCGGGAATGGTCGAGGCCTTGATGGTGATGGGCTTGCCGGTCCGCGGGTTCCGTCCCTCGCGCGCGGCGCGCTTGCGGATCTCGAAGTTCCCGAAGCCGCTGATGGCCACCTTCCCGCCCTTCCGCAGCTCCGTCGCGATCATTCCGTCCGGCGCGAAGAAGTGCTCGGTGATCTCCGCGGCCCGGGCCCGGGTGACATCCAGCCGCTTGGCCAGGGCGCCGATCAGATCCTGCTTGTTCACGCGGAGTCTCCTTGTGTGGGGCGGGCGACGAATATCGCCGCGCGTGTGAACGCGCCGCAAGGTGGCTGGCGTCGGCGGCGCGGCGCTCTAGATTTGCGTCCTCGCCCTCACTCGCACGCGGAGATTCCGGATGAACTACGGCTCGCGCCCCGGCTGGATCGAGGTGATCAGCGGCGTCATGTTCGCCGGCAAGAGCGAGGAGCTGATCCGGCGGGTCCGGCGCGCGATCATCGCCCGACGGCGGGTGCAGGTGTTCAAGTCCCATCTCGACAGCCGCTATACCGGCCTCTACTCGGTCTCGAGCCACGACGGCACCGAGCTGGACGCCTCGCCGGTGGATTCGGCGGCGGAGATCTTCCGGCTGGTGCGCTCCGACACGCAGCTCGTCGCGATCGACGAAGCGCAGTTCCTCGATCCGGACATCGTGACCGTCGCCACGCTCCTCGCGGGCCGCGGGATGCGCGTGATCCTGGCCGGCACCGACACCGACTTCCGGGGGGAGCCGTTCGGGGCGATGGGCGAGCTCATGGCCGTCGCCGAGATGGTGGACAAGCTCCAGGCCATCTGCGTCGTGTGCGGCGATCCGGCCTGCCGCAACCAGCGGCTGCTCGACGGCAAGCCGGCGCGCTACGAGTCGCCCACGATCATGGTCGGCGGCCGCGAGAGCTACGAAGCGCGCTGCCGGCACTGCCACAAGGTACCTCGCAAGGACGAGGACCAGACCGCCCTCCTCTAGCACTTGCCAGCCAGGAGCGCCAGCGCCCGATGCTCAACGTCGCCCTCACCGGCAACATCGCCTCCGGGAAGTCCACCGTCGCCGAGCTCTTCCGGGCCTGGGGCGCCACGGTGATCGACGCCGACCGGCTGGTGCGCGACGCGCAGGCGCCGGGCAGCCCCGTGCTCCGGGCCATCGCCGGCCGGTTCGGCCAGGATCTCATCGACCCGTCGGGGATGCTCGACCGGAAGGCGCTCCGCCAGCGCGTCATGGGGGATCCCGCCGCGCTCGCGGATCTCAATCGCCTGGTGCACCCCGACGTGCTCCGCCGACGCTCGGCGCTCGAGCAGGAGGCGCGGAACCGGGGCGACCGGATCGTCGTCAGCGACATTCCCCTGCTCTTCGAGGCCGCCGACCCGTCCGCGTTCGACGTGATCGTGCTCGTCGACGCGCCCGAGACGGTCCGGCGGGCCCGGCTCCTGGCCCAGCGCGGGCTCTCGGCCCAGGACGCCGACCGGATGCTCGCGGCGCAGGCGCCGACCGGCCCCAAGCGCGAGCGGAGCACCTACGTGATCGACAACGACGGCGACCGCGCCACGCTCGAAGCGCGCGCGCGCGAGGTCTGGACGCAGCTCGTCGCGCGGGCCGAGCCCGCGCGCGCTTGACCTCGCCCGCGACCGCGCCTATCCTCCGACGCGCCACCCCAGACCGCGAGCGTCCGTGTCGAACGTCCCTGACGAGCTGGTCTACACTGCCGAGCACGAATACGTCGCGCGCACCGGCGATGCCGCCGTCGTGCGCGTCGGGATCACCGACTACGCCCAGGGCGAGCTCGGCGACGTCGTCTTCGTCAACCTGCCGAAGCCCGGCCAGCGGCTCGAGGCGCATGAGAGCTTCGGAACGATCGAGGCGGTCAAGGCCGTGTCGGAGCTGTACAGCCCGTTGGCCGGCGAGGTCGTCGAGGTCAATGGCGCGCTCGACGGCGACCCGGCGGTCGTCAACCGCGATCCCTACGGCGACGGCTGGATGGTGACGCTCCGGCGTGGCGGATCCGAAGGCGCTCGGCGGGCTGCTGGCGGCCGCGGCGTACCGGGCGCACATCGGGGAGTGACCTTTGCGGGCGGGGAGCGTGGCGTGAGCAGGAACAATCTTCGGGACAATCGATCACGGTTGGACGATGCCCCGGGAGCATGGTCTCGGGGCTTTTTTGTGGCCCATCGTTACCTCAGACTTCACCCGGCAGGAGCCTCCGTTCCACATGACCACCACCTACCCCTTCGCCCCCGCGGTCCCCGAAGTCGACGTCCTCCATCCCGGCCATTTCGCCTACCGGCACATCGGGCCGCGGCGGGAGGACCTGGCGGAGATGCTCCAGGTCGTGGGCTACGGGACCCTCGACGAGTTCATCGATGCCGTCGTGCCCGAGGAGATCCGGCTCCGCCGGCCGCTCGCACTCCCGCCCGGCCGGAGCGAGCGCGAGGTGCTGCAGGCGCTCCGCGGGCTGGCCGGGATGAACCGGGTGTTCCGCTCCTACATCGGCCTGGGCTACGCGGGCACGTTCACGCCGCAGGTCGTGCAGCGGAACGTGCTGGAGAACCCCGGCTGGTACACCGCCTACACGCCGTACCAGGCGGAGATCTCGCAGGGCCGCCTGGAGGCGCTGCTCAACTTCCAGACCATGGTGTCCGACCTCACCGGGCTCGCGATCGCCAACGCCTCGCTGCTCGACGAGGCCACCGCCGCGGCCGAGGCGATGCACCTGACGCTGGCGGTGAGCACGACCAAGGAGCCGCCGGTATACCTGGTCGACGAGTACTGCCACCCGCAGACGATCGCGGTGGTGCGGACGCGTGCCGAAGCGCGCGGCGTACGCGTAGAGGTGGGCGAGCCGGAGACCTTCACCTTCGGAGCCGGGCGTGATCGGCGCCCTGGTGCAGTACCCCGCGACGGACGGCGCCGTCCGCGACTTCCGTACGCTGTGCGAGCGGGCGCACGCGGCCAAGGCGCTCGTGACCGCCGCGAGCGACCTGCTCAGCCTGACGCTGCTCGCGCCCCCGGGCGAATGGGGCGCCGACATCGCGGTGGGCAACACGCAGCGCTTCGGCGTGCCGATGGGCTACGGCGGGCCGCACGCGGCGTTCTTCGCCACCCGCGACGCGTACAAGCGCTTCCTGCCCGGCCGGATCATCGGCGTCTCGAAGGACCGCGAGGGCCGCCCCGCGCTCCGCATGGCGCTCCAGACCCGCGAGCAGCACATCCGGCGCGACAAGGCGACGAGCAACGTGTGCACCGCCCAGGTGCTCCTGGCCGTCATGGCGAGCATGTACGCGGTGTACCACGGCCCCGGCGGCCTCCGCCGGATCGCGGAGCGCGTGCACGGCCGGGCCGTGGTGCTGGCGAACGCGCTCCGCCGGCTCCGCTACCGTGTGGTGCACGACTCGTTCTTCGACACGATCTGCGTCGAGGTGCCCGAGTGGGCGCTCCCGCGGCTGCTCGACGCGGCGCGCGCGCGGATGATCAATCTCCGTCCGCTCCCGCCGACCCGGCTGTGCATCGCGCTCGACGAGACCGTCACGCTGGGCGACCTGGCCGACCTGATCGCGGTCTTCTCGCTCAACGAGGCGCTGCCGTTCATGCTCGAGGACATCGGCCAGCACGCCGACCGATCCATCCCCCCGGCGCTGGAGCGCACGTCCGGCTATCTGGCGCACCCGGTCTTCCATCTGCACCACTCCGAGACCGAGATGCTGCGCTACATCAAGCGGCTCGAGGCGCGCGACCTCTCGCTCACCAGCGCGATGATCCCGCTCGGCTCGTGCACGATGAAGCTCAACGCGACCACCGAGATGATGCCGGTGAGCTGGCGCGAGTTCAACCGCCTGCACCCGTTTGCGCCGCGGGACCAGGCGGCGGGGTACGAAATGCTGTTCCGCCAGCTCGAGTATCAGCTGGCGGAGATCACGGGATTCGCCGCCGTGTCGCTCCAGCCGAACGCCGGCTCGCAGGGCGAGTACGCGGGGCTGCTGGTGATCCGCGCCTGGCACCGCGCCCGCGGCGACACGCACCGCACGACGTGTCTCATTCCCATGTCGGCGCACGGCACCAACCCGGCGAGCGCGGTCATGGCGGGGATGCAGGTGGTCGTCGTGAAGAGCGACGACCAGGGCAACGTGGACGTCGCGGACCTCCGCGCCAAGGCGGCGCAGTACCGCGACACCCTGGCGGCGCTGATGGTGACCTATCCCTCCACCCACGGCGTGTTCGAAGGGTCGATCCGGGAGATCTGCCGGATCGTTCACGAGCACGGCGGCCAGGTCTACATGGACGGCGCGAACATGAACGCGCAGGTGGGCCTGTGCCGGCCGGGGGAGATCGGCGCCGACGTCTGCCACCTGAACCTGCACAAGACGTTCTGCATCCCGCACGGCGGCGGCGGCCCGGGCATGGGGCCGATCGGCGTGGCGAAGCATCTCGCGCCGTTCCTGCCCGGGCACCCGATCGTGGACCTGGACCACGCGCAGGCCTGCGGCACGGTGTCGGCCGCACCGTGGGGGAGCGCCTCGATCCTGCCGATCTCCTGGGCGTACATCGCGCTCATGGGTTACGACGGCCTGACCGAGGCCACCAAGATCGCGATCCTCAACGCCAACTACGTCGCCCGGCGGCTCGAGGCCCACTATCCGGTGCTGTACTCGGGACCAGGCGGACTGGTGGCGCACGAGTGCATCCTCGACACCCGGCCGTACAAGGCGTCGGCCGGCGTGGACGTGGAGGACATCGCGAAGCGGATCATCGATTTCGGGTTCCATCCGCCGACGGTCTCGTTTCCGGTGGCGGGCACGCTGATGATCGAGCCGACCGAGAGCGAGTCGAAGGAGGAGCTCGACCGCTTCTGCGACGCGATGATCGCCATCCGGGAGGAGATCCGCGAGATCGAGGACGGCCGGGCGGACCGGGAGAACAACCTGCTGACCAACGCGCCGCACACCCTCGAGCAGGTGATCGCCGACGGGTGGAACCGGCCGTACCCGCGGGAGCGGGCGGCCTATCCTTCGCGGGCCGTCCGCGAGCACAAGGTGTGGCCGACGGTGGGACGGATCGACAGCGCGTTCGGCGATCGGAACCTGATGTGCGTGTGTCCGCCGGTGGAGGCGTATGGGTGAGCGGGCCGGGTCCGGGCCGGCCCAGCGGTACACGCTCTGGCATGACGCCGTCCCCCGCCCCGGCTGGCTCAACATGGCGATCGACCGCGCCCTGCTCGAGCGCGCCACGGCGGGGGAATCGTGGCTCAGGCTGTACGCCTGGAGCCCCTCCTGCCTCTCGTTCGGCCGGCACGAGCCGGCCGCGCGGCGCTACGACCGCGAGCGAATCGCGGCGCTCGGCCTCGACGTCGTGCGCCGGCCCACCGGCGGTCGGGCCGTGTGGCACGCCGGCGAGCTGACCTATGCCGTGGCCGCCCCGGCCGCGGCGCTTGGCACGTTGCGCGAGGCCTACGGCGAAATTCATCGCGTGATCCGGACGCCCTCCGCCGGCTCGGCGCCCCGGCCGAGCTGGCGCCTTCGCACGGCCCGATTCCGACCCGATGCCGGCGCCTGCTTCGCGGCGCCGGTGGGCGGCGAGGTCATGGTCGGCGACCACAAGGTGGTCGGCAGCGCGCAGCTCCGGGAGGACGGCGCCCTC
>CAWDPF010000005.1:0-8980 GCA_963804125.1 uncultured Gemmatimonadales bacterium | reverse complement strand
TGGCCGCGATCCCCTCGACGCTGGGAAGTACGGCGTTCATCAGCCGGAGGTTGTACGGCGTCGGCACGTCCGGAATCGCGAGGCGGGAGATCGGCGCGTCGAGGCTCAGGAACGCCTGCTCCGCGACCACCGCGGCGACCTCCGCGCCGAATCCGGCCGTGAGCGTGTCTTCGTGGACGATCAGGCAGCGCCGGGTCTTCCGGACCGAGGCGAGCACCGCGGCCCGGTCCCACGGCGCCACGGTGCGGAGGTCGAGCACTTCGATCGACTCCTCGAGCTCGCGCGCGGCGCGCTCGCATCGTTCCACCATGGCGCCCCACGTGACCACCGTGAGCCGGTCGCCGCTCAGGACGACCCTGGCCTTGCCGAGCGGAAGCACGAAGTCGTCCCCCGGATAGGGCCGTCGGGCCGATGCCCCATCGAGCAGCGCCCGGTGCTCGAAGAAGATCGTCGGGTTGTTGCTCCGGAGCGCCGCGCGAAGGAGACCCACGGCGTCCTCCGCGTTCGACGGGATGCAGACCTGCCATCCGGTGGCGTGCACCCAGAGCACTTCGCCACAGACGCTGTGCCATGGATCCCCGCATTTCGGCGCGTACCCGCCCGGCATCCGCACCACGATGGGGGCGGCGAAGCGGTTGTGCGTCCGCCACCGCATCGTGCCGCAGTTGTTGAGCTGCTCGGTGGCGGGGTCGGCGTACTTGCGGAACTGGATCTCCGCGACCGGCAGGAGACCGGAGAGCGCCAGGCCGACCGCGCGACCGATGATGCCCTCCTCCGAGAGGCTGGTGTCGAACACCCGTCGCTCGCCGAAGGCCGCCTGCAGCCCCATCGTGGCGGCGTGCACGCCACCCTTGGGGCCCACGTCCTCTCCGAACAGCAGCATCCTGGGGTTGGTGGCGAGCTCGTGCTCCAGCGTCCGCCGGATGGCGGTGAGCAGGTTGATGCGAGCCGGCTCGGGTCGCGCCACCTCGCTGCCCGGCGGAAAGTGATGGCCCGCCGCGGCGAGCCCGCCGACCAGCGGGAGCTCGGGCGACCCGTCGGGCCGCGTCTCGGAGTACACGTAGCGGGTCACATCGGACGGCGCGGGCTCCGGCCGGGCGAGCGCGGCGGCGAGGGCGGAATCGACGTCCGCCTTGACCTGAGCCTCGATCGGCCGTGATGTCCGACTCCGACAGCACTCCGGCGCCAAGGAATCGATAGAGCTTGGGCAGGGGATCGTTCGCCTGCTCCACGGCCAGCCGCTCCTGGCTCTTGTATGCTTGGGTATCCTGGGCCGAATGCCCGCTCAACCGGGGCACCGTGAGCCGGAGCAAGGCGGGGCCATTCCCGGCACGAACGTGGGCCACCGTTTCCTGAAGCAGACTGGCAGCGTTCGCCGGCTCGGTGCCATCGCCATTTCGCACCAGGAGATCGCGGAACGACGCAAGGTTGGCCGCGACGTTGCCCCCTGGCGTCTGGAAGCTGGACGGAACCGAGATGCCGTAGCCGTTGTCCTCGATATAGAAGAGGAGCGGCAGCGAGAGTGTCGTGGCGATCGTCAGCGCCGACCAGAAGCCATTGGTCGCGACGGAGGCCTCGCCGCCCAGCACCACCGCGATCGAGCCGTCGTAGCCGCGGTCGCCCAGCACGTCACGATGGTAGGTCACGCCCTGGGCCCACCCGACCGCCGGCGTGTACTGGGAGCCGACGTCCCCGGACATCGGGAGCACGATGGGGCCGTCCGCCTTCGGCAGATTGCACACCACGCCGATGTCCCGGCCGTTGCTGAAGCCGCCCGACTTTCCCATGGGGGCCGCGAACGCGTCCTCCAGCGAGAGGCCGAGCGTCAGGAGCATCGGTCGCGACCGGTAGTAGGCGCCCACGGCATCGTGCGGGCGGTCCAGCAGGCTGCCCAGGATGACCTGCGCCATCTCGTGCCCGCGAGCCGAGAACTGGTAGAGCACCTTCCCTTCGGGGACGAGACGGGTCTCCTCGATGTCATCCAGCGCCCGCGAGGCGAGGCTCAGGTAGAGCACCCGCTTCCAGTCGATCGTCGGGCTCGACTCCCGGCGGCGCCGGGCGCCCGCGCCTCACTCACTCCCATCTCGCCCCACGTCGTGCTCCCGGTCGGTCTGGAACACCGTGCCGCGGAAGAGGGCGACCACGGCGCCGTCCTCCCGGGTGACTCGCACCCGGTAATATCCCAGACTGCCGGCTGCTCGCCTCCTGCTCCGCCTCGGCCAGGAGCACGTCGCCCACCCGCACGGCCGCCGGGTAGGTCATGCTGTTCTCGATGCTGACCGTCACCTGACCTCCGGTGTTGCTGGCGAAGGCGAGCGCGCTGTCGGCGAAGGCGAACGTGACCCCGCCGTGGCACACCCCGAATCCGTTGGTCATGTCCTGGCGCACGGCCATGCGAAGGGTCACCCGGGCCGGCTTCAATTCGAGGATCTCCACGCCCAGCCACCGACTGAAGGCGTCATGCGCCAGCATGTGGCGGACGATGGCGTCCGCGCGCAGCTCGGGGTCAGCCGGCAGAGGACTCACCCGCGGAGCGTTCCACCCGATGCGGCAAGGCGCCGGAGGAGCGGGCTCGGCCGGTAGCGATCCTCCGCGTACTCCGCCTGCAGGCGTTCCAGGCGCTCGAGCGCGACCCGGTACCCCAGCTCCTCCGCCCAGGCGATGAGCCCCTTCGGGTAGTTGACCCCCTTCACCATCGCGAGGTCGATGTCCGCCGGCGTGGCGACGCCCCAGAAGACGGCGTCGACCGCCTCGTTGATCAGCATCGCCAGGATCCGCTCCAGGATCGACGACCCGAGGGCCGGATCCTCCCTCGGTGCCGGTGGGGCCGCACCGTCGCGGTAGTCGTACCAGCCCCGGCCGGTCTTGCGTCCGAGCAGATTGGCATCGACCAGGCGTCGCTGCGTGAGCGAGGGCTTGTAGCGCGGATCGAAGAAGAACCCCTCGTAGACCGCCGACGTCACCGCGAAGTTCACGTCGTTGCCGATCAGGTCCATCAGCTCGAAGGGTCCCATCCTGAAGCCGCCGAGCGTCCGCATGGCCCAGTCGATGGTCGCGCAATCGGCGATGCCTTCGTCCAGGATCCGGAGCGCCTCGCCGTAGAATGGCCGGGCGATCCGGTTCACGATGAAGCCCGGGGTATCCGAGGCGACGACGGTGGTCTTGCCCCAGCGCTGGACCAGGGCGCAGGCCGCATCGACCAGCGCGTCCGACGTCGCGTGCCCGCGGACCACCTCCACCAGCGGCATCATCGGCGCGGGATTGAAGAAGTGAAGGCCGACCACCCGCTCGGGGCGTTGGCAGGCGGCGGCGATGGTCGTGATCGACAGGGCCGAGGTGTTGGTCGCGAGCATCGCCTCCGGTGCGACCACCCGTTCGAGCGCGGCGAAGCTCTCGCGCTTGGGGCCCAGCCGCTCGACGATCGCCTCGATGACGAGCCGGCAGGGCGCGAACGCGCTCAGGTCGCCGCTCACGACGTACCGGATGCGCTCCCGCGCCGCCTCGGCGGCCGACCGGGTCAAGCGGTTCTTCTCGGTCTCCCGCGCCAGCGCCTTGTCGATCCCGGCGCGCGCGCGAGCAATCGCCCCCTCATCGAGGTCCTGCAGGATGACCGGGTGTCCCGCGACGGCGGCGACCTGTGCGATCCCGCTGCCCATGGGACCCGCCCCGAGGACACCCACGCAAGCGGTCTCTGGGTCTGAGGCTGGCACGAGTCACTGTCCGGTGAAGACCGGCTTCCGCTTCGCGAGGAACGCCGCCACTCCCTCGGCGTAGTCCGCGCTGCGTCCGGCGGCGCCCTGGCACTCGGCCTCGAGCTCGAGCTGCGTCTCCAGGTCGTTGACCCAGGCGGCGTTCAGCAGCCGCTTCGTGAGGCCGAGGCCGAGCGTCGGTTGGGTGGCGAGGTGGACGGCGAGCTTCGACGCCTCTTCGTCGAGGGAGGCGGCCGGGTATGCCCGGTAGATCAGCCCGATCTCCACCGCCTGCGCCGCCGTAATCTTCTCGGCCAACATCGCGAGCGCCGTCGCTCGGGCCATCCCCACCAGTCGGGGCAGGAAGAAGCTCCCACCCGTGTCCGGTACCAGGCCGATCTTCGCGAACGCCTGCACGAAGGAGGCTTCCTCCGCGGCCAGGACCAGGTCGCACGCCAGGGCCAGATTCGCCCCGGCTCCGGCGGCGACCCCGTTGACGGCGCAGACCACCGGCTTCTCGAGCGCTCGAAGCCCGCGGACGATCGGCGTGTACGCGTTCCGGGCGTGGGCCGCGAAGTCATTCACGGTCCCGCCGGGGCGAACTTCGTCCAGGTCCTGGCCCGCGCAGAAGCCGCGTCCCTTGCCGGTCAGGAGCACGGCGCGGATCTCGCGCTCCCGCGCGGCATGCGCCAGGGCTTCCTGGATCTCGCCCGACATGGCGGTGTGGATGCTGTTGAGGACGTCGGGTCGGTTCAAGGTGATGCGCGCGACGCCCTGATCGACCTCGAACAGAATGAACTGATAGGCCATCGAAGGTCCTCTCGACGCGTTGGCGAGGGTGGATAATACATCGGAACGGCCGATCACCAGTGAGTATCAAGGACACGGAGGCACGGAGGACGGAGGTCACGCAGAATGTCGCGGCGTGGCGCGGCGAGGCACCCTGAGCGATCGGAGCGATGAGAGGTACGTGCGCCGAGAATTCCGTGCGACCTCCGTGTCCTCCGTGCCTCTGTGGTGAATTCCCCTCCGTGGTTCATTCCCGGTCATCCGTCTATAATTCAGCCCGGATGACCTCTCTGTGCGAGTGCCCATGAAACCGGTATACCTGGTCGACGGAGTGCGTACGCCGATCGGCAGCTTTGGCGGGAGCCTGGCCCACGTGCGGGCCGACGATCTGGCGGCGCACGTGATCGCCAAGCTGCTCGAACGTCACCCGGGTCTGGATCGGGAGCGTATCGCCGATGTCATGCTCGGGTGCGCCAACCAGGCGGGCGAAGACAATCGCAACGTCGCCCGCATGGCGCTGCTCCTCGCCGGGCTGCCGGTCTCGGTGCCGGGCGAGACCGTGAATCGGTTGTGCGCCAGCGGCATGAGCGCGGTGGCGAACGCGAGCCGGGCCATACGCGAGGGCGACGGCGACGTCTATATCGCCGGCGGTGTCGAGCAGATGACGCGCGCGCCGTACGTGCTGTCCAAGTCGAGTCAGGCGTTCGCCCGTAACGCGGAGCTGTTCGACACCAGCCTGGGCTGGCGTTTCGTGAACCCCAGGATGCGCGAGCTCTACGGCGTGGACTCGATGGGCCAGACCGCGGAGAACGTGGCGACGGAGAGCGGGATCAGCCGGGCGGACCAGGACCAGTTCGCCCTCTGGTCGCAACAGAAGACCGCCGCCAGCCAGCAGCGCTGCCGGTTCCAGTCCGAGATCGTCCCGGTCGCGGTGCCCGGTGCCTCCCGGGGCGAGCCCGGCCGCCTCTTCGCGCAAGACGAGTTCCCCCGCCCGGACTCGACCCTGGAGGGGCTCGGCAAGCTCAAGCCCGCGTTCCGGACCGACGGCAAGGGGAGCGTCACCGCGGGCAACTCGTCGGGGATCAACGACGGCGCGTGCGCCTTGCTGCTGGCCTCGGAGCGCGCGGTGAGCGAGTTCGGCTTCACGCCGCTGGCGCGCATCGTCGCGAGCACGGTCGTGGGCGTCGAGCCCCGGACCATGGGACTCGGGCCGGTTCCCGCGACGCGCAGGATCCTGGCCAAGACCAAGCTCACCCTCCCCGACATGGACGTCATCGAGCTCAACGAAGCCTTCGCGGCTCAGGTGCTCGCCTGCGTCCGGCAGCTCGGCCTCGACGACCGGGATCCCCGACTCAATCCCAACGGCGGCGCCATCGCCCTCGGGCACCCGCTCGGCATGTCCGGCGCCCGGCTGCTGCTCACCGCGGCCCACGAGCTCAAGGAGACCGGCAAGCAGTACGCACTCTGCGCGATGTGCGTCGGCGTGGGGCAAGGCATGGCGACGATCATCGCCCGGGTGTAGGGCGCGTGCCCAACGTCTTCGCGTTCGAAGGCTTCATCCCCGTCGTCCACGAGTCGGCCTTCATCCATCCCAATGCGACGGTCACCGGCAACGTCGTGATCGGGCGGGACGTGTACGTCGGACCGGGGGCGGCGATTCGCGGCGACTGGGGTGGCGTGATCATCGAGGACGGCTGCAACATCCAGGAGAACTGCACGATTCACATGTTCCCCGGCGTGACCGTCGTGCTCGAGGCCAGCGCGCACATCGGCCACGGTGCGGTGGTCCACGGGGCCCGGATCGGCCGGAACGCGCTGGTCGGGATGAACGCCGTGGTGATGGATCGGGCGGTGGTGGGCGCGGAATCGATCGTCGGCGCCTTGTGCTTCGTTCCGGCCGACATGGTCATCCCGCCACGCACGGTCGTCGCCGGAAACCCGGCGCGAGCAGTGAAGCAGGTCTCGGACGACATGCTCCAGTGGAAGACCGAGGGCACCCGCCTCTACCAGGGGCTGCCGGAGCGGCTGCGGGGCTCGCTCCGGCCGGCCGAGCCGCTCCGCGAGATGCCGGCCGAGCGCCCCGAGCAGCAGGCGTCGTACCAGACATGGCACGAGACCAGGCAGGCGGCCCCGGCCGACGGAGAGTAAGGCATGCGACTGCAGAGTTACGCGCAGGGTGAATGGGTCACCGGGACCGGCCGGGCGACCGAGCTGTTCCACGCGGTGACGGGCGAGAAGATCGCGGAGTCGACCAGCGAGGGCCTCGACTTCAAGGGCATGCTGGAGTACGGCCGCCGGGTCGGCGGGCCGAAGCTGCGGGCGATGACGTTCCACCAGCGAGCCCGGATGCTCAAGGCCATGGCCCAGCATCTCATGGCCGGGAAGGAGGAGCTCTACCAGGTCTCGGCCGGCACCGGGGCGACCAAGGCCGATTCCTGGGTCGACATCGAGGGTGGCATCGGCACCTTCTTCGCGTACGGCAGCCTGGGGCGCCGGGAGTTCCCCGACGAGACCTTCTACGTCGACGGATCGGTCGAGCGGATCTCGAAGGGGGGCACCTTCCTCGCCCGGCATCTGTGCGTGCCGCTCGAGGGGGTGGCGGTCCACATCAACGCCTTCAACTTCCCCTGCTGGGGGATGCTGGAGAAGCTCGCGCCCACCTTCCTCGCCGGGATGCCGGCGATCGTCAAGCCGGCCACCGTGACGTCGTACCTCACCGAGCGGATGGCGCGCAGCATGGTGAACGCGGGGATCCTCCCGGAGGGCGCGCTCCAGATCATCTGCGGCGGCGTGGGCGACCTGCTCGACCACCTGACCTGCCAGGACGTCGTCACCTTCACCGGCTCTTCCGCGACCGGCCGCAAGCTCAAGAGTCACCCGCGCGTGATCGGCGAATCGGTCCGGTTCAACCTCGAAGCCGACTCGCTCAACTACTGCATCCTCGGCCCCGATGCCGCGCCGGGCTCGGAGGAGTTCGATCTCTTCGTCAAAGAGGTGACGAAGGAGATGACCGTCAAGGCGGGGCAGAAGTGCACCGCGATCCGGCGAACCATGGTGCCGGAGGGGATGACCGAGGACGTGGTCCGGGCGCTCTCGAAGCGGCTCGCCGGCGCCAAGCTGGGCGACCCGTCGGTGGACGGGGTCCGGATGGGGCCGCTGGCCGGCCGCGCACAGGTGGGCGAGGTCGGCGGGAGCGCGGCGTTGATCGGCGCGTCGTGCGAGCGGGTGTACGGCGATCCGGAGAACTTCGAGGTGGTGGGCGCCGACGCGGCGAAGGGCGCCTTCTTCCCGTCGCTCCTCTACTACTGTGACGCGCCGTTCGGGAAGACCGAGCCGCACGACGTGGAGGCGTTCGGTCCGGTGAACACGGTGATGCCGTACCGCACGCTGGACGAGGCGGTCGCGCTCGCCAAGCTGGGCCGCGGCAGCCTCTGCGGGTCGGTGGTCACGGCGGACGATGTCGTGGCCCGCGAGGTCGTGCTGGGCACCGCCGCGTACCACGGCCGGCTCATGGTGCTCAATCGCCACAACGCCAAGGAGTCCACCGGGCACGGCTCGCCGCTGCCCTCGCTGATCCACGGCGGGCCCGGGCGCGCCGGCGGTGGTGAGGAGATGGGCGGCGTCCGGGGTGTCCTTCACTATCATGCAGCGCACCGCGCTGCAAGGGACCCCCGCCACGCTCACGGCGGTCGGACGCCAGTGGGTCAAGGGCGGCCCCGAGCTGAGCGACGGTGTCCATCCGTTCCGCAAGCACTTCGAGGAGCTGCGCATCGGGGAGACCTGGGTCACCCACCGCCGGACCGTGACCGAGGCGGACGTGGTCAACTTCGCCGGCATCAGCGGCGACTTCTTCTACGCCCACATGGACGATGTCGCGGCGAAGGCCTCGCTGTTCGAGCGGCGCGTGGCCCACGGATACTTCGTCCTCTCCGCCGCCGCGGGGCTCTTCGTGGACCCCGCGCCCGGACCGGTCCTGGCCAACTACGGGCTGGACAATCTCCGCTTCGTGAAGCCGGTCTATCCCGGCGACACCATCCGTGCCCGACTCACCTGCAAGCAGAAGACGGCGAAAGACACCGTTGACGGGCAAGTGCCCCAGGGGGTCGTCGCGTGGGACGTGGAGGTGACCAACCAGAGCGCCGAGCCGGTCGCCGTCTATACGATCCTTACGCTGGTGAAGCGGGCTCCCGCGGCGTGACCCGGACCTCCCCGCCGCTTCGCCGGCCTGGTCGGGTCGCGCATTCTGGCGATCGCCGACGAGGTTCGGGCGCTCCAGGCCGGCGGGCGGCAGATCTGCAACCTGAGCATCGGCGACTTCGACCCGCGCGAGTTCCCGATTCCGCGGCTGCTGCTCGAGCGCATCGAGGCCGCGCTTCGCCGCGGAGAGACGAACTACCCACCGTCGGTGGGGATCCCGGCGCTCCGGGAGCAGGTCTCGGCGCTCTACGCCCGCGAGCTCGGCCTCGCGATTCCCGCCAGCTCGATCGTGATCACCGGCGGTT
>CAWDPF010000004.1:60000-67890 GCA_963804125.1 uncultured Gemmatimonadales bacterium | reverse complement strand
TCCGGGAGGGCGGTGAGGGCTGAAATCGTGGGGTACCGAGCGGTGTCTGGGTGGGGTGGCTGGGCGGCGAAGACCAGGTCGATCTCCGTACGTCCAACCGATTGACAAACCCGCGCACATTCGGCAAATTATCGGGTTCTCGGGGTTTGCGGCTTGCCGCACCCGAGGGGGATGGGCAGGTGCCGGGCAACGCGGGCGAATCAATTCGCACTCCGAAGCTTAGCGCACTTGACCCAGGCTCCGAACCCCGTTAGTATGGGGGGCTGTCGGCAAAAGCAGTTTTGCTGCCGCAGTGGTACCCAATGCTCTTTGACAAGTGATGTGAGCTAGAAGTGATGGAGTGCGGACCCTCTGATCTGGACGGGCACAGAGACCGACCAGATAGGGTTTTACTCTGATTCACAAAGTGATTCGGACGACAAGATATACCAGGTCGTTCGGAACGAGCTGTTCAAATTTCCAAATCATTGGAGAGTTTGATCCTGGCTCAGGACGAACGCTGGCGGCGTGCCTAACACATGCAAGTCGAACGGGACCAGGGGCAACTCTGGTTCAGTGGCGGACGGGTGCGTAACACGTGAGGAACATGACTTTCGGCGGGGGATAGCCGGCCCAACGGCCGGGTAATACCGCGTACGACCTCTCGGGGACATCCCCGGTTGGTGAAAGCAGCAATGCACCGAAAGAGTGCCTCGCGGCCTATCAGCTAGTTGGTGGGGTAACGGCTCACCAAGGCGACGACGGGTAGCTGGTCTGAGAGGATGGCCAGCCACATTGGGACTGAGACACGGCCCAGACTCCTACGGGAGGCAGCAGTGGGGAATATTGCGCAATGGGCGAAAGCCTGACGCAGCGACGCCGCGTGTGGGATGACGGCCTTCGGGTTGTAAACCACTGTCGGGAGGGACGAATGCGCCGCAAGGCGAGTGACGGTACCTCCAAAGGAAGCACCGGCTAACTCCGTGCCAGCAGCCGCGGTAATACGGAGGGTGCGAGCGTTGTCCGGAATCACTGGGCGTAAAGGGCGCGTAGGCGGCCTGATAAGTAGGGGGTGAAATCTTGCGGCTTAACCGCAAGGCTGCCTTCTAAACTGTCAGGCTAGAGCACAGTAGAGGCAGGTGGAATTCCCGGTGTAGCGGTGGAATGCGTAGAGATCGGGAAGAACATCAGTGGCGAAGGCGGCCTGCTGGGCTGTTGCTGACGCTGAGGCGCGACAGCGTGGGGAGCAAACAGGATTAGATACCCTGGTAGTCCACGCCGTAAACGATGGGCACTAGGCGTCGGGGGGAGCGACCCTCCCGGTGCCGTCGCTAACGCAGTAAGTGCCCCGCCTGGGGAGTACGGCCGCAAGGCTGAAACTCAAAGGAATTGACGGGGGCCCGCACAAGCGGTGGAGCATGTGGTTTAATTCGAAGCAACGCGAAGAACCTTACCTGGGCTTGACATGCATGGGAAAGCCGGTGGAAACATCGGTTCCTCTTCGGAGTCCATGCACAGGTGCTGCATGGCTGTCGTCAGCTCGTGTCGTGAGATGTTGGGTTAAGTCCCGCAACGAGCGCAACCCTCGTCCCTAGTTACCAGCGGGTTATGCCGGGCACTCTAGGGAGACTGCCGGTGTCAAACCGGAGGAAGGTGGGGATGACGTCAAGTCATCATGGCCCTTACGTCCAGGGCGACACACGTGCTACAATGGCCGGTACAGAGCGTCGCCAACCCGCGAGGGTGCGCTAATCGCCAAAAGCCGGTCTAAGTTCGGATTGCAGTCTGCAACTCGACTGCATGAAGCCGGAATCGCTAGTAATCGTGGATCAGCCATGCCACGGTGAATACGTTCCCGGGCCTTGTACACACCGCCCGTCACGCCATGGAAGCTGGGGGGACCTGAAGCCGGTGGGCTAACTCGCAAGAGAGGCAGCCGTCAAAGGTCAATTCAGTGACTGGGGCGAAGTCGTAACAAGGTAGCCGTAGGGGAACCTGCGGCTGGATCACCTCCTTTCTGGAGCGACGAGTACGCTCGGTGCACCCCCAACACGGGAACCCGAGACGAAAGTCCTCAGAAGTCGCCCGCACTCTATCGCTTTCTAGCTTGCATCACTTCTTCTTGGCGGGCCCCGTGGGGTCCGCCCTGCTCTTTGACAATCGACGAATGGATGGTTTGCCTGTTGGCGCACGGGTGCTCGCTTGCGAGTGCCTGGGTGTGAGCAGGCAGGGTGTGAGGAATCAACACCGGTCGTCCTGATCCGATCGCAGGATCGGGAACGACATGAGATTTGAGATCAAACGCAATAAGGCACACGGTGGATGCCTTGGCATCGAGAGGCGATGAAGGGCGTGATAAGCTGCGATAAGCCTGGGGGAGCTGCACATGAGCCGTGATCCCAGGATGCCCGAATGGGGAAACCCGGCCGGTCGCGAGACCGGTCACCGCGCAAGCGGAGCCAACCCGGGGAACTGAAACATCTCAGTACCCGGAGGAACAGAAATCAACCGAGATTCTCCTAGTAGCGGTGAGCGAACGGGGAAGAGGCCAAACCGGGGGAGCTTGCTCCCCCGGGGTTGTGGGACCACGACCTGGGATGCACGACGCCAGGGTGAAGCGGCCTGGAATGGCCCGCCAGAGACGGTGAAAGCCCGGTAACCAGACGCGTACGGCCCCTAGTGGTATCCCGAGTAGCGCGGAGCACGCGGAATTCTGCGCGAATCTGGGGGGACCACCCTCCAAGCCTAAATACTCCTCGATGACCGATAGTGCACTAGTACCGTGAGGGAAAGGTGAAAAGCACGCCAGGTGGCGAGTGAAATAGATCCTGAAACCGTGTGCCGACAAGCGGTCGGAGGGCACGTAAGTGCCTGACGGCGTGCCTTTTGCATTATGATCCGGCGAGTTACTGATCACGTGCAGGTTAAGGCCTTCAGGGCCGGAGCCAAAGCGAAAGCGAGTCTGATAAGGGCGTCTCGTACGTGGTCGTAGACCCGAAGCCGTGGCGATCTACCCTTGAGCAGGTTGAAGCCGCCGTAACAGGCGGTGGAGGACCGAACCCATGTGGGTTGAAAACCGCTGGGATGACTTGAGGGTAGGGGTGAAAGGCCAATCAAGCTCGGAGATAGCTGGTTCTCCCCGAAATATATTTTGGTATAGCCTCGGGAAATGAGTTCACAGGAGGTAGAGCACTGGATGGGTCCGGGTCGTGAATAACGATACCTCCCCCAACCAAACTCCGAATGCCTGTTGAATGCTGCCCGGGAGGCAGTCGCGGTGCGCTAATGTACCGTGGCGAGAGGGAAAGAACCCAGAACATCAGCTAAGGCCCCGGAGTGGCGGCTCAGTGTAGCAAAGGATGTGATCTTGCTGTGACAACTGGGAGGTTGGCTTAGAAGCAGCCATTCCTTTAAAGAGTGCGTAATAGCTCACCAGTCCAGCGAGGTCGCGCCGATAATGGTCGGGACTTCAAGCCGCCCGCCGAAGCTATGTCTTGACGCGCAAGCGTCAGGGGTAGGGGAGCGTTCCCAGAGCAGTGAAGCCGGGGCGGAAGCCTTCCGGTGGAGCGATGGGAAGTGAGGATGCCGGATTAAGTACGCGAGAAACAGGGTGAAAACCCCTGTCCCCGAAAGCCTAAGGGTTCCTGAGCCATGTCGATCAGCTCAGGGTCAGTCGGTCCCTAAGTCGAGGCCGAGAGGCGTAGACGATGGGAAACGGGTCAACATTCCCGTACCAACTGTAGGCCGTTACGAGTCTGAGGAGGGACGCAGGAGCAAGGTGACCGTCGGGTGGTGGACTATCCGATGCAAGGTGGTAGACGTTTCCCGGTAGGCAAATCCGCCGGGATAGTCGAGAACCGATGCCGAAGAAGCCGCTAGGCTTCGCCAAGGGTGGCTGACGCACACTGCCAAGAAAAGCTTCGCAGACCAGGACTGCAGTTGACCGTACCGTAATCCGACACAGGTGGGCGAGGCGAGTAGCCTAAGGGGCTCGAGTGATTCACGGAAAAGGAACTCGGCAAAATGACCCCGTAACTTCGGGATAAGGGGTGCCGGTGGTAGGTGACTCCGTACAGGAGAAGCTCAAGCCGGCCGCAGTGAATCGTCCCAAGCGACTGTTTAGCAAAAACACAGGAGCGTGCCAAGGCATTGTCCAAGCCGACGTATACGCTCTGACTCCTGCCCGGTGCCGGAAGGTTAAGGTGAGCGGTTAGCCGCAAGGCGAAGCTGCGAACCGAAGCCCCGGTAAACGGCGGCCGTAACTATAACGGTCCTAAGGTAGCGAAATTCCTTGTCGGGTAAGTTCCGACCTGCACGAATGGAGTAACGACTTGGGAGCTGTCTCTTCCGTGAGCTCGGCGAAATAGCAGTATCGGTGAGGATTCCGATTACCCGCGACAGGACAAAAAGACCCCGTGCACCTTTACTACAACCTGTCATTGAACGTCGGTATAACCTGCGTAGCATAGGTGGGAGCCGTCGATCTGGTCCTTTCGGGGATCAGGGAGGCACCAGTGAAATACCACCCTTGTTTTACTAACGTTCTCACTCAGACGGCAACACCGTCGAGGACCGTGGCTGGTGGGTAGTTTGACTGGGGCGGTCGCCTCCTAAAGAGTACCGGAGGCGCGCTATGGTGGGCTCAGTGCGGTCGGTAATCGCACGACGAGTGTATAAGCAGAAGCCCGCCTGACTGCGAGCGCGACGGCGCGAGCAGGGACGAAAGTCGGCTTAAGTGATCCGGTGATCCCGTGTGGATGGGTCATCGCTCATCGGATAAAAGGTACGCTGGGGATAACAGGCTTATCGCGCCCGAGAGTTCACATCGACGGCGCGGTTTGGCACCTCGATGTCGGCTTATCACATCCTGGGGCTGGAGAAGGTCCCAAGGGTCCGGCTGTTCGCCGGTTAAAGTGGTACATGAGCTGGGTTCAGAACGTCGTGAGACAGTTCGGTCTGTATCCGTCGTGGGCGTGGGAGTGTTGAGGGACGTCGTCTCTAGTACGAGAGGACCGAGACGAAGCGACCGCTCGTGTACGGGCTATCCTGCCAAGGGTATCGCCCGGTAGCGATGTCGCGCGGAGATAACCGCTGAAAGCATCTAAGTGGGAAAC
Organism: uncultured Gemmatimonadales bacterium; assembly: GCA_963804125.1. Classification (GTDB taxonomy): domain Bacteria; phylum Gemmatimonadota; class Gemmatimonadetes; order Gemmatimonadales; family GWC2-71-9; genus CAVVWJ01. The sequence continues at coordinate 62,797 of CAWDPF010000004.1, read as the reverse complement.
TCTTCCCAAGATGAACACTCCTGGGGCATAAGCCCCCTCAAGGGCCCAGGGAGACTACCTGGTTGATAGGGCGCAGATGTACGGAGGGCAACCTCTTCAGTCGAGCGCTACTAATCGCCCGTGAAGTTTGATCTCTTCCCATTCCTCATATTGTTGACCATCCATTCGACCGATTGTCGCGGGATCCTTCGGGATCCCGCAAGGTGACGGCGCGCGCCCGAGCAATCGGGCCGCGCGCCATCGCACAATCGGCTGACGACTAGCGCGCAGGGGCCACACCCGTTCCCATTCCGAACACGGCCGTTAAGCCCTGCAGCGCCGATGGTACTGCCATCGCGAGATGGTGGGAGAGTAGGCCGTCGCCAGCCTTTTCTTCGAAGCCCGGGGATCCTTGATTCCCGGGCTTCTTTTTTGGGAGCGTACAACGAGGAAACGACGGAAGGGTCCGCGCGGTCGCGCCTCGTTCCCTCGTTCCTTCCACCACACTACTTTCCCCCATGCCCCGCACTGGCCACATCGCGCTCGCCGGCGCCCCCAACGTCGGCAAGTCCTCATTGCTCAATGCGCTCATCGGCCAGCACCTCGCCATCGTGAGCCCCCGCGCGCAGGCTACGCGCCTTCCCGTCACCGGCCTCCGGACGGAGGGCGACACCCAGTACATCTTCCACGACTTGCCCGGCTTGCTCGACCCCGCCTACCTCATGCAGGCCCGCATGCGCCAGCTCGCGCTCGAGGCGCTCGACCGCGTGGACCTGGTGCTCCATCTGCACCCCGCGCCCGAGGCTCCGGCACCCGCCTTCAACACGCTGGCCCGGCTCGACCACCCGCTCGAGTCGCCGTCTGCTCACGGTCTTCACCAAGGGCGACCTGCTGTCCGCCCGCAGGCCGCGCCGAGCTCGAGCGCTCGGGGCTCGTCGTCTCCACGACCGACGGGGACGCCGGCCTCCCGCGGCTGCTCGCGCGCATCCGCGAGCATCTGCCCGAGCGCGACTTCGCCCACGACCCCGACGACGTCGGCACCCAGCCGGCGCGCTTCTTCGCCGTGGAGTACCTCCGCGAGGCCGCCTTCGAGCTGCTCGAGGACGAGCTGCCCTATGCATTTACGGCCGAGGTGGAGGAGTATCGCGAAGCCGAACGGCCCGTGTACATTCGTGTCACGCTCTTCGTGGAGCGCGAGTCCCAGAAGGGGATCGTGATCGGCGCCGGCGGCGCCACCATCAAGGCGATCGGCGCCCACGGCGCGCCGCATCGAGGAGTTGATCGGCGCACCCGTCTACCTCGATTGCTGGGTCAAGGTGCTGCCCCACTGGCGCAAGAGCGCCACGGCCCTGGCCCGCTTCGGATTCCCCGAGTCGGAGACCCCATGACGCTGGCCCCCGAGCTGTTGGAGATCCTCGTCTGCCCCAAGTGCAAGGGTGAGTTCGAATACCGCGAGTCGCCCGAATCCCTCGTCTGCCATGCCTGCCGCCTCGTTTACCCGTCGAAGACGGCATCCCCATCATGCTCGTCGACGAAGCGAAGCCGCTCTGAGCCAGGAACGTCCCGCGGCCCGCGTGAATCCACACACGTTGAGCGCCAGCGCACAGCGCGCGCTCGACGACGCCCGGGCGCAGGCCGTGCGGCTCGAGCACGACGCGATCGGCGCCGAGCACATCGTGCTGGCGCTGATCGCCCCGGACGGGCCGGGCGCCCCGGCGCTTCGCAAGCTGGGCCTCGACGTGGCCCGCGTGCGCCAGCGGCTCGAGAGCGGGGGGCGTCGAGGCCAGGGCCGGGGCGGGGCGGAGGACCTGGCCTACACCTCCCACGCCAAGCACCTCATCGAGGCGGCATCGAAGGAGGCCCGTGAGAGCGGCACCGGCCTCTCCGCCGAGCATCTGCTGATCGCCGCGCTGGTCGAGCCACGCGGCACGATGAGCAAGCTGCTCGCCGAGGCCGGCGTCACCGCGGAGAGACTGTTGGACCCTTGCGACGGGCGGACGCGACCGTTAGAATTGCGGTCCCCGAAACCGGCCATGCAACGCGGGTTTCGGGGAGGCATCACAGGGTGCCTGGGTGGGGTGGCTGGGCGGCGAAGACCAAGTCGATCTCCGTACGTCCAACCGTTGACAAACCCACAGACATTCGGCAAATTATCGGGCTCCCGGGGTTTGCGGCTTGCCGCGCCGAGGGGGAGTGGGCAGGTGCCGGGCCACGCGGGCGAATCAATTCGCACTCCGACGCTTAGCCCACTTGACCCAGGCTCCGAACCCCGTTAGTATGGGGGGCTGTCGGCAAAAGCGGTTTTGCTGCCGCAGCGGTCCCAATGCTCTTTGACAAGTGATGTGAGCTAGAAGTGATGGAGTGCGGACCCTCTGATCTGGACGGGCACAGAGACCGACCAGATAGGGTTTTACTCTGATTCACAAAGTGATTCGGACGACAAGATATACCAGGTCGTTCGGAACGAGCTGTTCAAATTTCCAAATCATTGGAGAGTTTGATCCTGGCTCAGGACGAACGCTGGCGGCGTGCCTAACACATGCAAGTCGAACGGGACCAGGGGCAACTCTGGTTCAGTGGCGGACGGGTGCGTAACACGTGAGGAACATGACTTTCGGCGGGGGATAGCCGGCCCAACGGCCGGGTAATACCGCGTACGACCTCTCGGGGACATCCCCGGTTGGTGAAAGCAGCAATGCACCGAAAGAGTGCCTCGCGGCCTATCAGCTAGTTGGTGAGGTAACGGCTCACCAAGGCGACGACGGGTAGCTGGTCTGAGAGGATGGCCAGCCACATTGGGACTGAGACACGGCCCAGA
>CAWDPF010000004.1:0-57500 GCA_963804125.1 uncultured Gemmatimonadales bacterium | reverse complement strand
TCAGCTAAGGCCCCGGAGTGGCGGCTCAGTGTAGCAAAGGATGTGATCTTGCTGTGACAACTGGGAGGTTGGCTTAGAAGCAGCCATTCCTTTAAAGAGTGCGTAATAGCTCACCAGTCCAGCGAGGTCGCGCCGATAATGGTCGGGACTTCAAGCCGCCCGCCGAAGCTATGTCTTTGACGCGCAAGCGTAAGGGGTAGGGGAGCGTTCCCAGAGCAGTGAAGCCGGGGCGGAAGCCTTCCGGTGGAGCGATGGGAAGTGAGGATGCCGGATTAAGTACGCGAGAAACAGGGTGAAAACCCCTGTCCCCGAAAGCCTAAGGGTTCCTGAGCCATGTCGATCAGCTCAGGGTCAGTCGGTCCCTAAGTCGAGGCCGAGAGGCGTAGACGATGGGAAACGGGTCAACATTCCCGTACCAACTGTAGGCCGTTACGAGTCTGAGGAGGGACGCAGGAGCAAGGTTACCGTCGGGTGGTGGATTATCCGATGCAAGGTGGTAGACGTTTCCCGGTAGGCAAATCCGCCGGGATAGTCGAGAACCGATGCCGAAGAGGCCGTTAGGCCTCGCCAAGGGTGGCTGACGCACACTGCCAAGAAAAGCTTCGCAGACCAGGACTGCAGTTGACCGTACCGTAATCCGACACAGGTGGGCGAGGCGAGTAGCCTAAGGGGCTCGAGTGATTCACGGAAAAGGAACTCGGCAAAATGACCCCGTAACTTCGGGATAAGGGGTGCCGGTGGTAGGTGACTCCGTACAGGAGAAGCTCAAGCCGGCCGCAGTGAATCGTCCCAAGCGACTGTTTAGCAAAAACACAGGAGCGTGCCAAGGCATTGTCCAAGCCGACGTATACGCTCTGACTCCTGCCCGGTGCCGGAAGGTTAAGGTGAGCGGTTAGCCGCAAGGCGAAGCTGCGAACCGAAGCCCCGGTAAACGGCGGCCGTAACTATAACGGTCCTAAGGTAGCGAAATTCCTTGTCGGGTAAGTTCCGACCTGCACGAATGGAGTAACGACTTGGGAGCTGTCTCTTCCGTGAGCTCGGCGAAATAGCAGTATCGGTGAGGATTCCGATTACCCGCGACAGGACAAAAAGACCCCGTGCACCTTTACTACAACCTGTCATTGAACGTCGGTATAACCTGCGTAGCATAGGTGGGAGCCGTCGATCTGGTCCTTTCGGGGATCAGGGAGGCACCAGTGAAATACCACCCTTGTTTTACTAACGTTCTCACTCAGACGGCAACACCGTCGAGGACCGTGGCTGGTGGGTAGTTTGACTGGGGCGGTCGCCTCCTAAAGAGTACCGGAGGCGCGCTATGGTGGGCTCAGTGCGGTCGGTAATCGCACGACGAGTGTATAAGCAGAAGCCCGCCTGACTGCGAGCGCGACGGCGCGAGCAGGGACGAAAGTCGGCTTAAGTGATCCGGTGATCCCGTGTGGATGGGTCATCGCTCATCGGATAAAAGGTACGCTGGGGATAACAGGCTTATCGCGCCCGAGAGTTCACATCGACGGCGCGGTTTGGCACCTCGATGTCGGCTTATCACATCCTGGGGCTGGAGAAGGTCCCAAGGGTCCGGCTGTTCGCCGGTTAAAGTGGTACATGAGCTGGGTTCAGAACGTCGTGAGACAGTTCGGTCTGTATCCGTCGTGGGCGTGGGAGTGTTGAGGGACGTCGTCTCTAGTACGAGAGGACCGAGACGAAGCGACCGCTCGTGTACGGGCTATCCTGCCAAGGGTATCGCCCGGTAGCGATGTCGCGCGGAGATAACCGCTGAAAGCATCTAAGTGGGAAACTCTTCCCAAGATGAACACTCCTGGGGCATAAGCCCCCTCAAGGGCCCAGGGAGACTACCTGGTTGATAGGGCGCAGATGTACGGAGGGCAACCTCTTCAGTCGAGCGCTACTAATCGCCCGTGAAGTTTGATCTCTTCCCATTCCTCATATTGTTGACCATCCATTCGACCGATTGTCGCGGGATCCTTCGGGATCCCGCAAGGTGACGGCGCGCGCCCGAGCAATCGGGCCGCGGGCCATCCACAATCGGCTGACGACTAGCGCGCAGGGGCCACACCCGTTCCCATTCCGAACACGGCCGTTAAGCCCTGCAGCGCCGATGGTACTGCCATCGCGAGATGGTGGGAGAGTAGGCCGTCGCCAGCCTTTTCTGTGAAGCCCGGGGATCCTTGATTCCCGGGCTTCTTTTTTCCGCCTTCCCCTCGTTCCCCGTCCCCCACTACCTTTCCCCATGCCCCGCACTGGCCACATCGCGCTCGCCGGCGCACCCAACGTCGGCAAGTCCTCGCTTGCTCAACGCGCTCATCGGCCAGCACCTCGCCATCGTGAGCCCCCGCGCCCAGGCGACGCGGCTCCCCGTCACCGGCCTCCGGACCGAGGGCGACACCCAGTACGTCTTCCACGACCTGCCCGGCCTGCTCGACCCCGCCTACCTCATGCAGGCCCGCATGCGCCAGCTCGCGCTCGAAGCGCTCGAGCGCGTGGACCTGGTGCTCCACCTGCACCCCGCGCCCGAGGCCCCGGCGCCCGCCTTCAACACGCTGGCCCGGCTCGACCACCCGCTCGAGGCGCCTCTGCTCACGGTCTACACCAAGGGCGACCTGCTGTCCGCCCCACGCCGCGCCGAGCTCGAGCGCTCGGCGCTCGTCGTCTCCGCGACCGACGGGGAAGCCACCCTCCCGCGCCTGCTCGCGCGCATCCGCGAGCACCTGCCCGAGCGTGACGTTCGCCCACGACCCCGACGACGTCGGCACCCAGCCGGTGCGCTTCTTCGTCGTGGAGTACCTCCGCGAGGCCGCCTTCGAGCTGCTCGAGGACGAGCTGCCCTATGGGTTTACGGCCGAGGTGGAGGAGTTTCGCGAAGCCGAACGGCCCGTATACATTCGTGTCACGCTGTTCGTGGAGCGCGAGTCCCAGAAGGGGATCGTGATCGGCGCCGGCGGCGCCACCATCAAGGCGATCGGCGCCCACGCGCGGCGCCGCATCGAGGAGTTGATCGGCGCACCCGTCTACCTCGATTGCTGGGTCAAGGTGCTGCCCCACTGGCGCAAGAGCGCCGCGGCCCTGACCCGCTTCGGATTCCCCGAGTCGGAGACCCCATGACGCTGGCCCCCGAGCTGTTGCAGATCCTGGTCTGCCCCAAGTGCAAGGGTGAGCTCGAATACCGCGAGTCGCCCGAATCCCTCGTCTGCCATGCCTGCCGCCTCGTCTACCCCGTCGAGGACGGCATCCCCATCATGCTCGTCGACGAAGCGAAGCCGCTCTGAGCCAGGAACGTCCCGCGCCCCGCGTGAATCCACACACGTTGAGCGCCAGCGCACAGCGCGCGCTCGACGACGCCCGGGCGCAGGCGGTGCGGCTCGAGCACGACGCTATCGGCGCCGAGCACATCGTGCTGGCGCTGATCGGCCCCGGACGGGCCGGGCGGACCGGCGCTTCGAAGGCTGGGCCTCGACGTGGCCCGCGTGCGCCAGCGGCTCGAGAGCGGCGGGCGTCGAGGCCAGGGCCGGGGCGGGGCGGAGGACCTGGCCTACACCTCCCACGCCAAGCACCTCATCGAGGCGGCGTCGAAGGAGGCCCGCGAGAGCGGCACCAGCCTCTCCGCCGAGCATCTGCTGCTCGCCGCGCTGGTCGAGCCACGCGGCACGATGAGCAAGCTGCTGGCCGAGGCCGGCGTCACCGCGGAGCGGGTGCGCGCCGAGCTGGGGCAGGGTGGTGCCGGTTCCGGGGCCGCCCGCGCCGCCCGTGGGCCGGCCGAGCCTGTTACGACCGGGCTCCCGCCGCACCTCATCCCCAAGCGGCGCGGCGTGCCCTGGCGGCTCCTGTTTCTCCTCGCCGTCCCCGTCAGCATGGTGCTCGGCTACGTGGTCCACGCGCCGGCCGTGTGGGTCTTCTTCACGGCCTGTCTCGGCGTCCTGCCGCTCGCCGGGCTCATGGGAGAGGCCACCGAGCACCTGGCGCATCGCACGGGCCCGACCATCGGCGGGCTGCTCAACGCCACCTTCGGCAACGCCGCCGAGCTGATCATCGCCATCGTGGCCCTCCGCGCGGGCCTGGTGGAGCTGGTGAAGGCCTCGATCACCGGAAGCATCCTCGGCAACCTGCTGCTCATCCTCGGGCTGGCCCTGATCGCCGGCGGCACCAATCGGTCGGAGCTCCGGTTCAACCGGACCAATGCCGGCATGAGCGCGGGGATGCTGGCGCTCTCGGTGGTGGCGCTGGTCTTCCCGGCACTCTTCCACTCGGTCCACCCCGAGGCGGCGGCGCGGGCCTCCGAGCTGCACATGTCCGAAGCGGTGGCGGTGATCCTCATCCTCACCTACTGCTTCTCGCTGCTGTTCACGCTGCGCACGCACCGCACGCTGTTCGGCGGGGAGGCGCACCCGATGGCGGGCCCGGTCTGGGGCGCGGGGAAGGCCGTCGCCATCCTGGCCGCCGCAACCGTCGGGGTCGCGATCGAGTCCGAGCTGCTGGTCCATGCCGCCACCGAGGCCACCGAGGCGCTGGGGCTCTCGACCATGTTCCTCGGCCTGATCGTGATCCCGATCATCGGCAACGCCGCCGAGCATGCGGCCGCGGTGATGCTGTCCCGGAAGGGGCAGATCGATCTGGGGCTCCAGATCGCCCTGGGCTCGAGCACCCAGATCGCGCTGCTCGTGGCGCCGCTGCTGGTGTTCGCCGGTGTGCTGATGGGCCAGGACATGAACCTGGTCTTCCAGCCGTTCGAGGTCGTCGCGCTGGGCCTGTCCACCATCGTCGTCGCCATCATCACGCTCGACGGCGAATCCCACTGGTTCGAGGGCGTCCAGCTCCTCGCCGTGTATGCCCTGGTGGCGGTCGGGGCGTTCTTCCTCTGAGCGACGTGGCGTGACCGACTTGGCGGCAGACTGCGTCCAAGTTAGCTTGCGCTAAACCTTTACGAGAGGAACTGGGTGCGGACTCGCCCGACGATTCTCTTCTTTACGCCGGAGGCCTGCCCAGTGCCCGCGCTTGTGCGCCAGTGGGCATCGGCCAACGCGTTTCCGCTGCTGGTCTTCAGCCAGCCGGAGGAAGTGGAGGCGATCGTCCTGCGCGGCCATCCGTGCCTGCTGTTCGTCGATGGGAACGGCGCGCGTCCCGAGGGCGTGAGCCTCGTGAGCCGGCTCAAGCTGGATGCGTTCACGGCCATCGTGCCGGTCACCGTGCTGGCGGCGGACCACCACGCCGAGCAGGTGCAGGCGTGGTTCGGGGCGGGGGCGGACGAGGTGATCACCGGTATCTTCTCGCCCGCCGAACAGCGCGCGCGGCTCGACGCCATGCTGGTGCGTACCGAGCGGGACGTCTCGGTGCATCCCTCCACCCGGCTGCCGGGGACCACCGAGATCGAGCGCGAGATCCGGCGGCGGCTCGAGTCGCGAGAAGGAGTTCGCCGTCTGCTATGCCGACCTCGACCACTTCAAGGAATTCAACGACCGCTACAGCTACTACGACGGCGATCGCGTCATCTACCTCCTGTCGCGCATCCTGCACGACGTCGTGAAGGGGCTGCTCGGGCAGCGGGGGTTCGTGGGTCACATCGGCGGAGACGACTTCATTTTCGTCGTGCCGATCGAGGAGATCAGCCCGGTCTGCAGCGAGATCCTGGACGTCTTCGACACCCTGATCCCGCTGCAATACAACGAGCAGGATCGTCGCGCCGGTTACTTCTTCGGCAAGGACCGGCGCGGCCAGCTGCACCGGGTGCCGCTGATGACGCTCTCGATCGGCATCGTCACCAATCGCCACCGCCAATTTGCGCATCCGGCGCAGGTGAGCGAGCTTGCCACCGAAATGAAGAGTTACGCCAAGACCCTCCCGGGCTCCGTGTTCGTGGTGGACCGCCGGCAGGGGACCAACGGCGAGGAGCGGTCGGGCGCGGGATCCAGAGAACAGCCGTGAGGATGGATCGATGAACGTCACCTGTCCCAATTGCGCCAGCATGTTTCGCGTCGACCCGAGCAAGATCCCCGAGGGTGGCGTGCGCGCGCGCTGCAACATCTGCAGCGCCGTCTTTGCCGTGCGGCGCGAGGGGGACGCGCAGGACCGGCCGGCCGCCGTCGCCAGCGGCAGCCGCCGGCGCGCGACCCGCGACGTCCGCAGCGGCCACACCGGCCGCCGCCGGCACCGAGCCCGGCCGCCCCGAGCGTGGCCATGCCGAGCGCGCCTTCGTCTCCGGCCGCCGTGCCGCCACCAAGCACTCCGCCGCCAGCGCCGGTGATGCCCCGGGCCGAACCCGTGCGGCCCGCGTCCCCGGCAGCTCCCAGCGCTCCCGCGGTGCCGGCCGCTCCCGCCAGGCCCAGCAGCGCGCCGCCTGCGCCGGCGCCGGCGGCGCCGCCCCGGCCGGCGAGCTTCCCGCCGCCGGCAGTGCCGATGGGAGCGCCGCGGCCAGCCACGCCGCGGCCAGGCCCCAGCCGCGCCGGCCGCCCCCGCCGGGACTCCGCTGCGCCCCCGCGCCCCCGCCGCCGCCGGCTGGCCGCGCCACCGCCCCCGGTGACGCCGCCGGCGCCGCGCCCGGCCGCGACTACGGGCTCACGGCCCGTGAACCCCTTCCTCTCCCAGGACCCCGCGCTCAAGGCGCGCCGGCTCGCGCGCGCGCTCATCTCCGACATGGTGGTGTACCATCCCACCAAGCGTCAGGACGGGCTCCGGGACGGCAATCTCAAGGAGCTGTTCGAGGAGGAGATCCGGAAGAGCTGGGAGGAATACGCCGACCAGGTCGGGAAGGACGTGGCCGACAGCACGCCGTACTTCAAGGAAGCGCTGAACGAGATCCTCGCTGGCGGTCGCCAGATCTTCTGAGCCGGGGTATATTCCGTGTCCGAGCCGTTCGTCCGCCCGCGGGCGGACGGACGGCTCACTCGTTCGCGCCCGGGTCCTGAAGACTCACTGAACATTCATCGTCGGAGTGGTTGGCATGTCCGATCTCGTCGAGCGACTTACCGAGCTGCAGCGCCGCGTCACCGAACTCCGAGACTTTCTTTGACCTGACCACCAAGGCAGACCGGCTCCGGACGCTCGAGGCGTCCCAGTCGGAGGTGGGGTTCTGGTCCAATCCCGACAGCGCCCGGACGACGGTGCAGGAGATCAAGACGCTGAAGGGCTGGGTCACGCCGTGGGAGGAGCTCCACGGACGCATCACCGGCGCGCTCGAGATGGCGCAGCTGCTGGAGACCGAGCCCGACGCCGCGCTGCAGGAGGAAATGGCGCGCGAGACCGATGCCCTCGACGCCGCCGTCGAGGCCTTCCAGCTCCAGGCGATGCTGCAGGGACCCGACGACAGCCGGGACGCGCTCCTGACCATCCATCCCGGCGCGGGCGGGACCGAGTCGCAGGACTGGGCCGAGATGCTGATGCGGATGTACGTCCGCTGGGCGGAGCGGCACGGCTTCGAGGTCTCGGTGCTCGACCTGCTGCCCGGCGAAGAGGCGGGCATCAAGTCGGTCTCCATCCAGATCAAGGGCGAATACGCCTACGGCTATCTCAAGGCGGAGAAGGGCGTGCACCGGCTCGTCCGGATCTCGCCGTACGATTCCCAGGCGCGGCGCCATACCTCCTTCGCCTCGGTCTTCGTCTATCCCGACATCGACGACACGATCGAGGTCGACATCCGCGAGGAAGACATCAAGATGGACGTCTTCCGGGCCTCCGGGGCCGGCGGGCAGCACGTCAACAAGACCTCCTCGGCGGTCCGGCTGACCCATGTCCCCACCAACACGGTCGTCTCCTGCCAGCAGGAGCGCAGCCAGACCAAGAACCGCGCGACGGCCATGAAGATGCTGCGGGCGGCCATCTACCAGAAGAAGCTGGAGGAGCAGGAGGCGGCGCGGGCCGTCGTCGAGGCCACCAAGACCGACAATTCCTGGGGCAATCAGATCCGCTCCTACGTCTTCCAGCCGTACACGATGGTCAACGACCACCGCACCGAGGTCAAGGTGGGCGACGTCCAGCGGGTCATGGATGGCGATCTCGACGCCTTCATCCAGGCGTACCTCAAGCGCTTCGGGGGCAAGGCGGCGTGAGCGCCGACGGGCGCGAGGGCGACGACGACCGCTCGTTCGTCGAGGCCGCCCGCCGCGAGAAGCGCGCGGCGCTCGAGGCCCAGGGCATACCGGCCTTCGCCTACCGGTACGAGCGGAGCCACACCGCCGCCGAGGTGCTGGCCGCCTACGACGACGCCATGGGCGACGATGGGCCGGCCGTCGCCGTCGCCGGGCGCATCGTGGGCATGCGCTCGCAGGGCAAGACGACCTTCCTCCATCTGGAGGACGGCTCGGGCCGGCATCCAGGTCTATCTCCGGCGGGATCAGCTCGGCGAGGCCTATGCGCTGCTCGAGCGGCTCGACCTGGATGACCATGTCGGCGTGCGCGGGCGCGTCTTTCGGACCCGGGCGGGCGAGATCACCGTGCGCGCGGAACATGCTGACCCTGCTCGCCAAGTCGCTGCGGCCGCTGCCCCGCGGGAAGACCCGCACCGGGGACGATGGGACCACCACCTTCGGCGGCCTGCAGGACCCCGAGGTCCGCTACCGCCAACGCTACGCCGATCTGGCCGTGCATCCCGAGGTGCGCGAGGTCTTCCGGCTTCGCTCGCGCGCGGTGAGCTGGATCCGCCGCTACCTGGACGAGCAGGGGTTCCTGGAGGTCGAGACCCCGATCCTGCAGCCACTCTACGGTGGCGCCGCGGCGCGGCCGTTCGTGACCCACCACAACGCGCTCGACATGCCGCTGTACCTCCGGATCGCGGACGAGCTCTACCTCAAGCGGCTGCTGGTGGGCGGGCTCGAGCGGGTCTACGAGATCGGCCACGACTTCCGGAACGAGGGCATGGACCGGACCCACAACCCGGAGTTCACCATGCTCGAGGCCTACCAGGCCTACGCCGACTACGGCGACATGATGAGCCTGGTCGAGGGACTCGTGAGCGGCGTCGTGCAGCACTGCCTCGGCACGCTCCGGCTGGAGCGCCATGGCACCACCCTCGATTTCACGCCGCCGTTCCGCCGGGTGCAGTTCATCGAGGGAATCCGCGAACGGGCAGGGCTCGACCTCCGCACCGCCAGCGATGCGGAGATGCGCGCGCTGCTCCGGTCCCGCGGCGCCGAGGACGAGGCGCTGGCGTCGCTCTCCGGCGGGCGCCTGCAGGACGAGGTGTTCAAGGTGGTGCTCGAGCCGGACATGGTGCAGCCGACCTTCGTGATCGACTACCCGAAGCCGCTCTCGCCGCTGGCCAAGGAGCACCGGCGTGATCCGGCCCTGACCGAGCGGTTCGAGCTGTTCGTCGGTGGACGGGAGCTGGCCAACGCCTTCAGCGAGCTCAACGATCCCGACGACCAGCGCCGCCGGTTCGAGGACCAGGTCGGGCAGAAGGCCGCCGGCAACGAGGAGACGCAGCCGTACGACGGCGACTACATCCGCGCCCTCGAGTACGGCATGCCGCCGGCGGGCGGCGTCGGGCTCGGTATCGACCGGCTCATCATGCTGATCGCCGACCAGCCGTCGATCCGCGACGTCATCCTGTTTCCCGCCATGCGGCCGGAGGGCGTAGATGGCCGAAGGACCGGGCGCCGAGCGCGCCGACTTCTGGTCGATCTTCCGCCGGCCCACCTCGCTCGAGTGGCGGCTGGCCCGGCGCTACCTCCGGAGCCGGCGGAGCTCGAGCGTCGCGTCGCTCAACACCGTCATCTCGGCCGGCGGCGTGGCCGTGGGCGTCATGGCGCTGATCGTGGTGCTCGGGGTGATGAACGGGCTCCGGAACGACCTCCGGGAGCGGATCCTGGTGGCCAACCCCCATCTGCGGGTGCTGACCTTCGGCGCGGGGCTCCGCATGGACGACTGGCGCAAGGTGCTCCAGATCGTCCGGAAGGAGCCCGGTGTGGTGGCGGCGGCGCCCGAGGTGATCAGCCAGGCCGGGATCACCGCGGGCCAGGACTACGGCGAGGGCGTGAACCTCGTCGGGTTCGACCCCGACACCGGAACCCACTCGGTCACGTCGCTTCCTCAGTCGATCCGGCAGGGCGACCTCTCGTTCCGCACCACCAAGCCCAATGTCGACGGCGGCATCCTCCTGGGCGCCCGCCTCGCCAACCGGCTCTCGGTCTACCCGGGAGACGTGGTCACGCTGGTCCCGGTCACCCAGGCCAAGGTGAACCCGGCGCTCGGGGTGGCAGTCCCGCGGTTCTGGCGGTTCGAGGTGACCGGCCTGTTCGACACCGGCATGTTTCAGTATGACAACCAGTTCGTGGTCGTGAAGATGGAGGTGGCCCAGAAGTTCACCGGCCTGGGAGCGGCGGTCTCGGGCATCGCTGTCCGGGTAGACGATCCGGACAAGGCGCCCGAGATCGGCGAGCGCCTCGAGAAACGGCTCGGCTACCCCTACCGTTCCCTCGACTGGCAGACCCAGAATGCGAGCCTGTTCAGCGCCCTCCAGCTCGAGAAGCTGGCCATGGGACTGATTATCTTCTTCATCATGGTGGTGGCGGCATTCAACATCGTGGGCACCCTCACGATGGTCGTAGCCGACAAGACCCGGGAGATCGGCATTCTGCGCGCCATGGGGCTCACCTCGCCCGCGGTGGCGCGGGTCTTCCTGCTGCAGGGGGCCGTCATCGGCGGAGTGGGCACGGCCATCGGCCTCGCGACCGGGCTCACGGTGGCGTATGTGGTGGACAAGTCGGGCTGGGTCCGGATCAACCCGGCCGTCTACTTCATCGATCACCTTCCCGTGCACGTCGAGGCGTCGGATGTGCTGGTGGTCGTCCTCGCCAGCCTGGCCATCGCGGTGCTGGCCACCGTCTATCCTTCCCGCGCGGCCGCGGGGCTCACTCCCGTCGACGCGATCCGCCACGAATGAGCGCGATCCTCGAGGCCCAGGGGCTCAGGAAGCTCTACCGCGGCGGGGACGGCGCCCCGATCGAGGTGCTGTCGGACGTGGACCTGGCGGTTGCTCGCGGCGAGTTCGTGGCCATCGTGGGCGCGAGCGGCTCGGGGAAGAGCACGCTGCTCCACCTGCTGGGCGCCCTCGACACGCCGACCTCGGGCCAGGTCCGGCTCGACGGGCTGGTCTACGGCGAGCAGACCGCCGCCGCGCTCGCGGCGGTGCGGAACCGGAAGATCGGGTTCGTCTTTCAGTTCCACCACCTGCTGCGGGAGTTCAGCGCGCTGGAGAACGTGATGATGCCGCTGCTGATCGCCGGGGAAGCCGAGCACTCGTGCCCGCTCGCGCGCGGAGGAGCTGCTGGCCGCGGTCGGGCTGGCCGGGCGGATGACGCACCGTCCCTCGCAGCTCTCGGGCGGCGAGCAGCAGCGCGCGGCGGTGGCGCGGGCGCTGGCCGCCGATCCGCGGGTCGTGCTGGCCGACGAGCCCTCCGGCAACCTCGACCACGCCAACAGCGAGCGGCTGCACGAGCTGTTCGCCCGGCTGGCGCGCGAGTTCGAGACGGCGCTCGTCGTCGTGACGCACAACCGTCTGCTGGCCGGCCGGGCCGACCGGGTGCTGTCCCTGGATGGGGGACGCCTGGTGCCGCTGTCCGGCGTGGAGTCGATGCCCTGATGTCGTGCGACCAGTGTCGCGAGCGTGAGGCGGTCATCCAGCTCACGCAGATCGTCAACGATCAGGTGACCACCCTGCATCTCTGCGAGAAGTGCGCGGCGGAGAAGGGCGTGGACAGCCCGGGCGCGCACGCCAAGACGCCGCTCGGCACCCTGATCGGGGCGGCCATGGGCAAGAGCCCCGAGCAGGCGCCCGCGCCCCGCTCGAGCGACGTCTGCGCCCGCTGCGGCGGGTCGTTCCAGGACTTCCGGGAGACCGGCCGGCTGGGCTGCCCCGACTGCTACCGCTCGTTCGAGACGCCGCTCCGGGACCTGCTCCGGCGGCTGCACGGATCGACCCACCACCTGGGCGAGCGGTACGCCGAGCGCGCACCCGCCGCCGTGGTCGTGGATCACGCACAGGCCGCCGACCTCCGGGAGCAGCTCCGGCTGGCGGTCGAGACCGAGAACTTCGAGCTGGCCGCCGAGCTGCGCGACCGCCTGCGGGTGCTGGAATGATCGACTTGAGCCTGCTCACCGATGGCGGGGTCGGCTGGCTGGACGCCAGCGGGCCCGCCAGTCACCTGGTCCTCTCGACCCGCATCCGGCTGGCGCGGAACCTGGCCGGCCACGTGTTCCAGGGCCGGAATTCCGAGACCGCGCGCGAGGAGATTCTCGGCACCGTCGAGGGCGCCGCCCGGGAGTCGGTGCTGCTCCGCCGGGCCACCCGGTTCCGGCTGGACCGGCTGGACCGGATCGACCGGCAGTTGCTCCACGAGCGGCACCTCGTGAGCAAGGAGCTGGCCGGCCTCGACCCGGACGGGCGGGTGCGCTCGGGCGCCTCGGTGCTGGTCCAGGAGCGGATCGGCGTGATGCTCAACGAGGAGGACCACCTCCGGATCCAGGGCCTCCATTCCGGCTTCGCGCTGGACGAGACCTACGCCGAAGTGGACCGGCTGGACGCCGAACTGGGACAACGACTTGCTTTCGCATTTCACCCGGAATTCGGTTATCTTACCTCCTGTCCGACCAACGTCGGGACCGGGCTCCGCGCATCGGTGTTGATCCACCTGCCCGGGCTCGTGCTCACCAAGGAAATCAACAAGGTCCTGCACGGGTTGGCCCAGGTCGGACTGACGCACCGCGGCCTGTACGGCGAGGGCAGCGAGGTCGTTGGCCAATTCTTCCAGTTGTCGAATCAGACCACGCTCGGCAGCTCCGAGCGGGAGCTGTTGGATCACCTGGGCAAGATGGTCCGGCAGGTGATGGACTACGAAGAGCAGGCTCGCCAGGTCTTGCTGCGCGACGCCGCCACCGTCATCGAGGACAAGGTCTGGCGGGCGTACGGCCTGCTTCGATACGCGCGGTCGCTCTCCTTCGAGGAGGCGATGAACCTGCTGAGTCCGGTCCGGCTGGGCGTGGGGGTGGGCCTCATCCCCGACGTCGCCATGTATACGCTCAACAAGCTGCTGATCTACACGCAGCCGGCGCACCTGGCGGTCGCGGAAGGCATAGCTCCCGACGATGCCGACCTGCCGTTTCGGCGGGCACGGTTCGTGCGAAAAGTGTTGGAATCCGAAGTAGGACGCCGTGGATGAGCCGCGACGACGGCCTTCGGAGCAACGTAGGGTACCGCGATGAACGGCTACAACTTTACTGATCGTGTCCGGAAGGTCCTGCAGATGGCCCGCGAAGAGGCGGCCCGTCTCCACCACGAGTACGTCGGTACGGAGCACATCCTGCTCGGCCTCATCCGTGAGGGCGAAGGCGTGGCCGCCGCGGTGCTCACCAACCTCAACGTCGACCTCGAAGACATTCAGCAGAAAATCGAGGAGACGGTCAAGAAGGGGAAGGCCGCCGCCGCCGCCGGCCCCGACCTCCCGTACACGTCCCGGGCCAAGAAGGTGCTCGAGCTCGCCATGACCGAAGCGCGCGAGCTCAATCACTCCTACGTGGGCACCGAGCACCTGCTGCTCGGCCTCCTGCGCGAGGAGAAGGGCATCGCGGCCCAGGTGCTCACCGACGCCGGCGTGAACCTCGAGCAGAGCCGCGCGGAGACGCTGCGCCTGCTCGGGAGCGACATGCCGCAGACCTCGGCCGGCGCGAGCGGCGGCAGCCAGCCGAGCTCGGCGCCCAAGTCCGAGAAGAAGTCCAAGACGCCGGCGCTCGACCACTTCTGCCGCGATTTGACGCAGCTCGCGGCCGAAGGCCAGCTCGATCCGACGATCGGCCGGGCCAAGGAGATCGAGCGGGTCATGGAGATCCTGGCGCGCCGGAAGAAGAACAATCCGGTGCTGATCGGCGAGCCGGGCGTCGGCAAGACGGCCATCGTCGAGGGGCTGGCGCTCCTCATCGCCAACGGGCTCTGCCCCGACGTCCTCCGGGACCACCGGGTGCTCTCGCTCGACATGGCGGCCGTGATCGCCGGCACCAAGTACCGCGGCCAGTTCGAGGAGCGGCTCAAGGCGGTGATGAACGAGATCGCGCAGAACAAGCAGATCATCCTGTTCATCGACGAGCTGCACACGCTGGTCGGCGCCGGCGCGGCCGAGGGCGCCATCGACGCCTCCAACATGCTCAAGCCCGCGCTCGCGCGCGGGGAGCTGCAGTGCGTCGGCGCGTCCACGCTCAACGAGTACCGGAAGTATATCGAGAAGGATGGCGCCCTCGAGCGCCGGTTCCAGACCGTGGTCGTGGAGCCGCCCACCGTCGAGGAGACGGTCGAGATCCTCAAGGGGCTCCGGAAGAAGTACGAGGACCACCACCGGATCAGCATCCCCGACGCCACGCTGGCGGCGGCGGCGGAGCTGTCGGAGCGCTACATCACCGACCGGTTCCTGCCGGACAAGGCCATCGACGTGATCGACGAGGCCGGCGCCCGCGCCCGCCTGGCGTCGCAGGTCCCGCCGGCCGAAGTGGCCGAGCTCAAGACCGCGCTGGAGAAGGTCAACCTCCAGAAGGAAGACGCGGTCCGCGACCAGAACTTCGAGCGCGCCGCGTCGCTCCGCGACCAGGAGCGGGATCTCCAGAACCAGATCCGGCTCAAGAACGAGGAGTGGGAGAAGGAGCGCCAGACCCGCCGTCCGGTGATCGACGAGGAGCACATCGCGTTCATCGTGTCGCGCTGGACCGGCATTCCCGTGACCCGGCTGCAGGAGGCCGAGGCGTCCCGGCTCATGCGGATGGAGGACGAGCTGCACTTCTCGGTCGTGGGCCAGGACGAGGCCATCAAGGCCGTGTCCCGCGCCATCCGGCGCTCGCGCGCCGGGCCTCAAGGACCCGAACCGGCCCATCGGCTCGTTCATCTTCTCCGGCCCCACGGGCGTCGGAAAGACCGAGCTCGCCCGGGCGCTGGCGCGCTTCCTCTTCGCGGATGCCTCGGCCCTCATCCGGGTCGACATGTCCGAGTACATGGAGAAGTTCTCGGTCTCGCGCCTCATCGGCGCCCCTCCGGGATACGTGGGCTACGAGGACTCCGGCACCCTGACCAAGGCTGTGCGGCGGAAGCCCTATTCGGTCGTCCTATTGGACGAAATCGAGAAGGCGCACCCCGACGTGTTCAACATCCTGCTCCAGGTGCTCGACGAGGGCCACCTGACCGACAACTATGGCCGGGTGATCGACTTCAAGAACACCGTGGTGATCATGACGTCCAACGTGGGTGCCCGCGATATCATGCAGGGCAAGACGCTGGGCTTCCACGGCGGGGACACGAAGGGCAACTTCGAGAAGATGCAGGAGACGGTGAAGGAGGAGATGAACAAGGTGTTCAACCCCGAATTCCTGAACCGGCTCGACGACGTGATCGTGTTCCACCCGCTGAACAAGGAGCACATCGCGCAGATCGTCACGATCCTGCTCAAGGAAGTGCAGCGCCGCCTGGGCGACGAGGTCAGGCTCACGCCGGCCGCGATCGAGTTCCTGGTCGAGAAGGGCTACGACCAGAACTACGGGGCCCGGCCGCTCAAGCGGTCGATTCAGCGGTACATCGAGGACCCGCTCAGCGAGCGGATCCTCATGGGCGACTTCGGCCGCGGCGACGAGATCGAGGTGGACGTCGCGCCGGATGGTGAGCGGCTGGCTTTCCGGGCGCTGACCGGCACCCAGGCCTAGACCGCTTCGCGCCGGCTCCCGCGGGAGCCGGCGCACCCTCCTCCGACGAGTGCGGATGCAGCGTTCTCTCCCCACCATCGCCGCCGTGGCCCTCCTGCTGGGGGGACCGGCGGCGTTGCTCGCCCAGACCGAACAGGCCCCCATCGTCGACAGCATCGCCGTCGTGGGCCAGTCGCGGCTGACGGCAACCCAGATCGTGGGGACGTCCGGGCTGATCGCGAAGCTGCCGGTCAATTACCGCGACATCCAGCGGGCCATCACGGCCCTCTTCCGGACCGGGCAGTTCGACGACGTCGTCGTCGAGCAGCAGCCGCTCGGCGAGGGCCTCATGCTCATCGTCCGCGTGAAGGAGCGCCCCGTCCTGGAGAAGTGGGCCGTGCGCGGCGTGACCAAGCTCTCCGAGGGCGAGGTGAAGGGGCGTGTCAAGCTGTCCGAGGGGCGCCCGCTCGACCGGAACGCCGTCGAGCAGTCGCGCGCCTCGATCGATTCGCTGTACAAGCACGACGGCTATTACAACGCCCAGATCAAGCTCCTCGAGCTGCCGCAGGACAACGGCAAGGTCCGGATCGTCTACGACGTCAGCGAGGGCCAGCGGGTGGCCATCAGCCAGGTCGTCGTCGACGGGAACAAGCGCTTCGGCGACAAGCAGGTGGTCAAGCACATGGACACCCGGCCCGAGGGCTTCTGGTGGTTCCAGAAGGGGGAGTACGACGAGCGGAAGGTGGACCAGGACGTGCGCGAGCGCCTGCCGCGCTGGTACGCCGACAACGGGTTCGTCGATTTCCAGGTGACCCACGACTCGCTGATCGCCGATTCGGCGGGCGGCAAGGCGGTGCTCCACCTCACGGTCGAGGAGGGCCAGCCGTACCAGGTCGGCGTCTTCGACATCGAAGGCGCGCGCCGCTTCTCGACCGAGGAGCTGCAGGCCTACTACCCGTTCGGCCCGGTCGGCCCGAACGGCAGGCCCCAGGGCGGGTCCCGCCCGTTCAGCCGCTCGGACTGGGATGGGGCCACCGAGAAGGTGCAGAATCTCTACGCCAACAACGGCTACATCTACGCGCAGATCGAGCCGACCGAGACCCGCCGCACCGGCGCCGATGGCAAGCCGGTCGTCGATCTCAAGTGGACCATTCGTGAGGGCAACCCGGCGACGATCAACAAGGTCGAGATCGTGGGCAACGACGTCACGCACGAGCGGGTGATCCGCGAGGCGATCGTCATGCTCCCCGGCGACCTGTTCAGCCGGGAGCGGCTCATCCGCTCGTACCAGAACGTCTCCAACCTGGGCTTCTTCCAGCAGCCGCTGCCGAGCCCGGATGTGAAGCCGTCGGCCAACGGGGTGGACGTCGATATCGTCTTCCGGGTCGAAGAGCGTCGCACCGGCAACATCAATTTCGGTGCGTCGCTGGGCCAGGGCACCGGCGTCGGGCGGGTTCCTCGGGCTTGGAGGAGCCGAACCTGTTCGGCCGGGGCAAGCGCGGCAAGCTCCAGTGGCAGTTCGGCAAGAACATCAACGACTTCACGCTGAGCTACACCGATCCGGCCATCCGCGAGAGCCGCATCTCCGGCACCATCTCGCTGTTCGACTCCCGCGCGCGCTATACCATCGGCGACCTCGGGCGGCGGAAGCAGACCGGCGGCAGCCTCCAGCTCGGCTTCCCGTTCTTGGGCTCGCGCTACACCCGGTTCTTCACCACCTACTCCTATCAGCGCGTCCGCTATTCCGAGGGCTCCGCGGACCTGCGGGCCCGGTTCAGCTGCAGCGCCTGCAGCCGCTCGTCGGTCGGCACCAGCATCCTCCGCGATACCCGCGTGGGCCTGCCGTTCGCGGTCGGCGGCTCGTTCACCAACGTGAGCGCCGAGCTCAACGGCGGGTTCCTGGGCGGGACAGGCAATTACCGGAAAGTGGACATGGAGGGGCGGTGGTACGCGCCCCTGGGGACCCTGGGCGGCGGCGCGCAGCTCGGTTCGGGTGGGGTACAGTTCGTGCTAGGCCTCACCGCCAAGTCGGGATTCATCTTCGGAGACGCCGGTCCGTTCTTCACCGAGCTCTACTCGCTCGGCGGGGTCCAGTACGGCGTGCCGCTCCGGGGCTACGACGAGTTCTCGATCACGCCGAACGGCTTCGATCCGTCGGCGAGCGGCAACCAGGCCAGCCCGGACGCCTTCGGCAAGTCCTTCGCCGCCTTCACGGTGGAGGCCGGCGCGCGGATCAGCCAGTCGCTGTACGTGAGCACGTTCTTCGACGCGGGGAACGTGTATCGCAGCTCGCGCCAGTGGGATCCGACCCGGCTGTTCCGCGGAGCCGGCTTCGGGGCCGCGGTGATCTCGCCGCTCGGGCCGATCGGGATCGACCTGGGCTACGGCTTCGACCGCGTCGATGGGCTGGGCCGCCCCGATCCGGGCTGGCAGCTGCACTTCAAGCTGGGCAATTTCTTCTAGCAGGTCACCGCACCTTTCATCGGGAGCCACGCATGAAGCTGTCCGTTCCGGCAACCTGGGCCGCCGTCCTCACCCTCGTCTGCGCCGCCTCGCCGCTGGCTGCGCAGCAGAGCGGGGGAGGGAAGATCGCCTACGTGAACACCCAGGCGATCCTCAAGGCGACGCCGGGCTACACGTCGGCCGAGTCGACCTTCACCAAGGAGCTCGAGGGTTATCGGGGCGAGGTCCAGAAGCTCCAGGCCAGCCTCGACTCCGCGGCCTCGGACTTCGAGCAGCAGTCGGTGCTCCTCAGCCCCACGCAGCGGGCGGCCAAGCGCAAGGACCTCGAGGGCCAGCAGCAGAAGCTGGAGCAGCGGACCCAGGAGCTGCAGCAGCGCGCCGCCACCCGCGAGCGCGAGCTGCTCAATCCGATCCAGACCAAGGTCAACAGCGTGATCGAGGGCATGCGCGCCGCCGGGAACTACGCGATCATCTTCGACGTGAGCGCGCCCAACAGCGGCATCGTGACCGCCGACAAGTCGCTCGACCTCACGCAGAAGGTCATCCAGCAGCTCAAGACGGGCACCTAGCCGGTGACCCAGGCAGGCCTCACCGCGCAGGCGGTCGCCGACCTCGTCGGTGGCCGCCTGCTTGGCGATGGAACGGTGGTGGTGCGGGCGGTGCGCGCCCTCGCCAGCGCCGGCCCCGAGGCCGTGTCGCTGGCGGTCTCGCCGCGCTACGCCGACGAGCTCCGCGCCTCCCGCGCGGGGCTCGTGCTCGTCCCCGAGGCGCTGGCCGAGCCCCCGGAGGGCCGTCGCGCCCGCGTGGTGGTGCGAGATCCCTATGCCGCCCTCGTCCGCGTCATCGGCGAGCTGTTCCCTCCCGAGGCCCCGGCGCCCGGCGTCGATCCCACGGCCCGGCTCGGTCCGGGCTGCGTGCTCGGGCAGGACGTGAGCGTCGGGGCGTTCGTCGTGCTGGGCCGGGGCGTCCAGCTGGGGGACCGCTGCCGGCTCGCCGAGGGCGTGTCATTGGGCGACGGGGTGACCGTAGGGGCGGACACCGTCATCGGCCCCCGGGCGGTGTGTTATGCCGACACGTCGGTGGGCAGCCGGGTGGTCATCAAGGCGGGCGCGGTGCTGGGCGGCCCCGGGTTCGGTTATCTCTCCGGCGCCGCGGGGCATAGCCGGATCCCGCACGTCGGCGGCTGTATCCTGGAGGACGAGGTAGAGATCGGCTCCAACTCCTGCGTCGACCGCGGCAGCGTCGACGACACCGTCATCGGGCGCGGGAGCAAGCTCGACAACCTGGTGCACGTGGGGCACAACGTGCGCATCGGGCAACGCTGCCTCCTCATGGCGGGCGTGGGCATTGCCGGGAGCACCCGCATCGGCGACGACGTCATCCTGGCGGGCCATGTCGGCGTGACCGACCATCTCGTGATCGGCAACGGCGCCCGCATCGCGGCCAAGAGCGCCGTCTTCGGCGACATCCCGGCGGGCGCGTCGTTCAGCGGGCATCCGGCGCGCCCCCACCGCCAGTTCCTCCGGGCGCAGGCGGCGCTCTACCGGGTCGCGCCGATCATCAGCGACCTGGAGCGGCTGCTGCCGGACGATCGGCCCGGGAGACGGGGCAATGGCTAGGAGAACTCTGGCGGGAGTCGCGGTGGTGGAAGGGACCGGCCTGCACACGGGCCGCGCCGCCACGGCCCGCTGCTCCGGCGCGCCCTCCGGACAGGGCATCGTCTTCCGCCGGACGGACCTCGATGGCTCGCCGGCGATTCCCGCGCGTATTGCCGAGGTGCAGTCCACCGAGCGGCGGACCGCGCTCGGCCGGGGCGAGGCCTCGGTGCAGACCGTGGAGCACCTGCTCGCTGCCGCGGCCTCACTGGCCCTCGACGACATGACGGTCGAGCTCGACGGGCCGGAGCCGCCGATCGGCGACGGCTCGTTCACCCAGTTTCTCTCGGCCCTCACCGAGGCCGGCATCGCGGAGACGCCGGGCAACCCGGTGGTGTACCGGGTGACGACGCCGTTCCAGCTCAGCGAAGGCGATTCCAGCTACGTCGTGGCCCCGGCGCCCGCGCTCCGGCTCACCACGACGATCGAGTGGGCGCATCCGCTGATCGGCCGCCAGAGCGGCGCCTACGACATCACGCCCGCCGAGTTCGCGCGGGAGCTGGCGGGCGCGCGCACGTTCGGTTTCCTTCGTGAGGCCGAAGCGCTGCGGGCGCGGGGCCTGGCGCTCGGCGCGGCCCTCGACTCGACGCTGGTGCTGAGCGAGGACGGCCTGGTCGGCGGCGCTACCCTTCGCTGGCCGGACGAGTTCGTCCGCCACAAGGCGGCGGACCTCCTGGGCGACCTGGCGCTGGTCGGCGGCCGCGTCCAGGCCCACGTGATCGCAACCAAGCCAAGCCATCAGGGCAACATCGCGCTGGCCCGCTGGCTCACCCGTACGGCGCAACGCGACGGAGGCGTGGCGATGGACATCGGCAAGATCCTGGACGTCATTCCCCACCGGTACCCCTTCCTGCTCGTGGATCGCATCCTCGAGGTCGAAGGCACCAAGCGGATCGTCGGGATCAAGAACGTGACCATCAACGAGCCGTTCTTCCAGGGCCACTTCCCGGGGCATCCGATCATGCCCGGCGTCCTCATCATCGAGGCGATGGCGCAGGTGGGCGGGATGCTGCTGCTCGGTACCATCGAGGACCCGGATCAGAAGGTGGTGTACTTCATGTCGCTCGACAACGTGAAGTTCCGCCGGCCGGTGCTGCCGGGCGACCAGCTCCGCTGCGAGCTCGAGATGCTGCAGAACCGCGGGCGCACGTGCCGGATGAAGGGCATCGCCTACGTGGACGGGAACGTGGTGGCGGAGGCGGAGATGATGGCGCGCGTGGTGGATCGGTGACCACGGTCGTCCACCCGACGGCGATCGTCGACCCCTCGGCCCGGATCGGGCACGACGTCGAGATCGGCCCGTGGGCCATGGTCGGCCCCCAGGTCACCGTCGGCGACCGCTGCCGGCTCGGTCCGCGCTCGCGGCTGGTGCGGAACGTCCTCCTGGCCGAGGACGTGAGCGTCGGCGACGGGTCGATCCTCGGGGGCGATCCGCAGGATCTCAAGTACCGCGGCGAGGAGACCTGGGTCGAGATCGGCGCCGGGACGATCATCCGCGAGTACACCACGATCAACCGCGCCACCTCGCAGAGCTACCGCACCGCGGTCGGGGCCCGGTGCTTCATCATGACCTACGTCCATCTCGCGCACGACTGCCACGTCGGCGACGACGTCACGATCGCCAACGGCACCCAGTGCGCGGGCCACGTGACCATCCACGACCGCGCGGTGCTGAGCGGCCTCAACGCGGTGCACCAGTTCGTCACCATCGGCACCTACTCCTTCGTCGGCGGCGGCTCCCGGGTCAACCAGGACATCCCGCCCTATGTGAAGGCGGTGGGCAACCCGATGGAGCTCTACGGGCTCAACTCGATCGGCCTCCAGCGCGCCGGATTTTCGGGCGACACCATCGCCGCGCTCAAGCGGGCCTACCGGCTGTTCTTCAACTCCGAGCTCAATCTCTCCCAGGCGCTCGAGCGGGCGCGGAGCGACCTGCCGGCCTCGCCCGAGGTGGAGCGGTTCCTCGCGTTCGTCGAGTCGTCCGAGCGGGGTGTGCCCGCGTGAGCGCGCGCCTGCCGATCGGAGTGGTCGGCGTCGGGGCGCTCGGCCGGCACCATGCCCGTCACCTGGCGATGCTCGAGGAAGCGGAGCTGGTCGGCGTGTACGACACCGACCAGGCGCGTGCCGCCGAGGTGGCCGGGGAGCTGGGGGTGACCGCCTTCGGCGACTTCGACGCGCTGCTGGCCCGGGTCCAGGCCGTCACCATCGCGGTCCCCACGCCGGCGCACGCGGCGGTGGGCCTCCGGGCACTCGGGTGCGGCGTGCCGGTGCTGATGGAGAAGCCGCTCACGGCCACGGTCGCCGAGGCCGACGCCCTCATCGCCGCGGCGGCGCGGGGCGGCGTGCAGCTTCAGGTGGGCCATATCGAGCGCTACAATCGCGCCCTTCGCGCCGCGGAGCCCTATCTCGACGGGCCGCGGTACATCGAGAGCCAGCGGCTGGCGCCGTTCCAGCCCCGGGGCACCGATGTCGCGGTCGTGCTCGACCTGATGATCCACGATCTCGACCTGGTGCTGCGCCTGACCGGCGGCGCGGAGGCCACCGAGGTGCGGGCCTCCGGACTCGCGCTCCTGAGCTCCCATCTCGACATCGCCAACGCGCGGGTAGAGTTCACCAACGGAGCGGTGGCGCTGGCCACCGCCAGCCGGGTCTCGCGGGAGCGCGTCCGCCGCCTCCGGCTGTTCCAGCCGAACGGCTATCTCTCGCTCGACCTGGCCAGCGGAGCCGGCGAGTTCATGCGGGTCCGGCGCGACTGGCAGCCGGGCACCGGGACCGCGCTGGCCGACGTCGTCGAGCGGGTGGTGCTGGAGGCGCCCGAGGCCGACGCGCTGCAGCTCGAGCTCAGAAGCTTCGTGCACGCCGTGCGGGGAGAGCGCGAGGTGGTGGTGAGCGGCGAGGAGGGACGCAGCGCTCTCGCCCTCGCGCTCCGGGTGGCCGACGCCGTCCGGACGTCGCCGCTCGCCGTGCCCGCCGCCGGATGATCGCTCGGCCCGCCCCTCGCATCTTCCTCTCCGCCGGCGAGCCCTCGGGTGACCTTCACGGCGCCGGCGTCGTCCAGGCGCTCCGCGCCCGGCACCCCGACGCCATGATCGAAGCGCTCGGCGGACCCCGCATGGCGGCCGCCGGCGCGCAGATCCGCTACCCCATGGAGGGGCTCGCGGCCTTCGGCTTGGTGGAGGTCGTCACCAAGCTGCGCGCCCACCTGCGGCTGCTGCGCGCGCTCCGGGCCGACTTCCGCGCCCATCGATACGATCTCGTCATCCTCATCGACTACCCCGGCTTCCACGTCCGCGTCGCCGAGGCCGCGCGGGAGGCGGGCACCAAGGTCCTCTACTACATTGCGCCCCAGCTCTGGGCCTGGCGCCCGGGGCGGGCTCGCCGGTTCGCCTCCGCCGTCGACCGGCTGGCGGTCGTGCTCCCGTTCGAGCAGCGCTTCTTCGGCGGCCTGGGGCTCCGGAGCGACTACGTCGGCCACCCGCTGGTGGACCGGGGCGCGTGGCCCACGCGAAGCGAGGCCCGTGCGCGGCTGGGCGTACCGACCGACAGCCGGGTGCTGGGCATCTTTCCGGGCAGCCGGCAGCAGGAGATCGGCCGGCTCTGGCGCCCGTTCCGCGACGCCGCCCGCCGCCTGCTCGACGAGGGACGCTGCGACCGCGTGCTCGTGGCGGGCACGCCGAGCGGCGACTATCCCGATCCGGGGCCGCTCACGATTCTTCGCGGCGACCCGATCCCGGTGTTCGCCGCGGCCGATGCCGCGCTCGCCAAGTCCGGCACGACGACGCTCGAGGCCGCGCTCGCGGACGTGCCGATGGTGGTCGCCTACAAGGTGCATCCGCTGACCTGGCTCATGTTCCAGCGGCTCCGCACCGTCGAATGGGTGAGCCTGGTCAATCTGGTCGCCGAGCGGGAGGTCGTGCCCGAGATGCTGCAGGAACAGGCCGAGGCGGGCCCGCTCGCCGACGCGCTCCGGCCGCTGCTCGATCCCCGGGACCCGGTCACCGTCGCCCAGCGGGAGGGCCTCGCCCTCGTGCGGCAGCGGCTCGGCGAGCCCGGCGCCACCACGCGGGTCGTGGCGCTGGCCGACGAGCTGCTCGGCGTCTGACGTTGAGGATTTCGCCGTCCACCGCGCGGCTGTTCCTGGCCCCGGCGTTCCGCGTGCTGGCCGCGTCCTGGCGGATCCGGACGATCGACGAGGGACGGTGGCGCCCGCTGTACGAGGCCCGGCGGCCGCACGTCTTCCTGCTCTGGCACGAGGCGTTGCTGCCGCTGCTCTGGCATCACCGGCGCCAGTCGATCGCGATCGTGGTGAGCGAGGCGCGGGACGGGCAGTACCTGGCCGACTTCGCGGTCTCGCTGGGCTACCGGACCGTCCGCGGCTCGAGCAGGCGCGGAGCCGCCCGCGCGCTGCTCGGCGCCGTCCGCGAGCTCCAGGCCGGCTACGCGGTGGCGTTCACCCCCGACGGCCCCACGGGGCCGCGGCGGGAGATGAAGCCGGGCGTGGTGGCGGCCGCGCAGCGCGGGGGCGGGGTCATCGTGCCGCTCCATGCCGAGGCTCGGCGGGCGTGGCGGTTAGATTCGTGGGACCGATTCATGATCCCGAAACCCGGTGCCGAGGTGCGCATCCGGTACGGCCGCCCGTTCGAGGTGGCCGCCGGCGACGCCGGGCTCGCGGCGGGAATGAGCGAGGCGGAGGAGCGACTGCGGGAGATCGCGGGGAACGAGCCATGAGCCGCCGGGGCGACACGCACCGGATCATGCGCTGGCTGTGGACCAGCCGGCGCCCGGACGCGCGGCTTGCGCGCCTGGCGCTGCTGCCGGTCTCGGGCCTCTGGCGGCTCGCGATGGACGCGCGCGGCGTCGCCTACCGCCGCGGGTGGATGGCCGTACGAGACCTGCCGCTGCCGTCGGTGGCGGTGGGTAACCTGACGGTGGGCGGGTCGGGGAAGACGCCGATCGCCATCTGGATCGCCCGGCACTACGTGTCGCGCGGCCTCCGGCCCGGCATCCTGCTCCGCGGCTACGGCAACGACGAGACGCTCGTGCACCAGCACTCGGTGCCCGAGGCGGTGGTCGTGGCCGATCCCGACCGGGCCGCCGGCGCCGAGCGCGCGCTGGCCAACGGCGCCCAGGTCCTGGTGCTCGACGATGCCTACCAGCGGCTCGACGTCCGCCGCGACCTCAACGTCCTGGTCATGAGCGCGGAGACCACCCGTGCGGTCCGCTGGCCGCTCCCGGCCGGGCCGTGGCGCGAAGGCTGGGCGGCGCTCGACCGCGCGGATGCGGTGATCGTGACCCGGAAGCGCGCCACGGCCGAGGCGGCCAGGGCCCTGGCGGGCGAGCTCGAAGGACTGGTGCGCGGGCCGGTCGCAGTGGCGCACCTGGGGATGGGCACGCTCGAGGGCCTGGTCAGCGGAACCCGGCGGTCCGCGGACACGTTGGCCGGAAAGCGGGTGGTGGCCGCCTCGGGGATCGCCGATCCCGACGCGTTCGTGGCCCAGACCAAGGCCACGGGCGCGGCGGTGCAGGTGGCCACCTGGAAGGATCATCACGAGTACCGCGACGAGGATGTCGCCTGGCTGGCCCACGCCGCCCGCCGCGCCGATCATGTCGTGATCACCCAGAAGGACGCCGTGAAGCTGCGGGACCGGTGGCCGGCCTCCGCCCCCGAGCCGCTCGTGGCCCTGCTCGACCTGACGTGGGAAGCCGGCGGCGACCGGATCGCCACCGTGCTCGATGCCGTCGTCACCCCGGTGGAACGCCTGTAACTCATCTTTCGGAGCAACCCGGACATTCTATGAGCACCACGAGCCGTCCCTCGCAGTACCTCATCCGCCCGGAGAAGGACACGTTCCTCAACGAGGAGAATCCGTTCGAGGCGATGATGTCGCGCTTCGACTACGCGGCCGAGCGCCTGAGCCTGGATCCCGGGCTCTACAAGGTGCTGCGGAGCCCGGAGAAGCAGATCATCGTCAGCGTGCCGATCCACCGTGACAGCGGCGAGGTCGAGGTCTATACCGGTTACCGCGTGCTCTACAATACCAGCCGCGGTCCCGCGAAAGGCGGGATCCGGTTCGACATGAACGTGACGCTCGACGAGGTGAAGGCGCTGGCGGCGTGGATGACGTGGAAGTGCGCGGTCGTCAACATCCCGTTCGGCGGCGCCAAGGGCGGGGTGATCTGCGACCCCCCGAACCTCTCCAACGCCGAGCTCGAGCGCATCACCCGCCGCTACACCTCCGCCATCATCGACACCCTGGGACCCGACTCCGACGTGCCCGCGCCGGACGTGAACACCAACGAGCGCATGATGGCGTGGATCATGGACACCTACTCCATGCACAAGCGCCATACCGTGACCGCGGTGGTGACCGGCAAGCCGGTCGAGATGGGCGGCTCCCTCGGCCGCCGCGAGGCCACCGGCCGGGGCTGCATGCTGGTGACCCGCGAGGCGCTCAAGAAGCTCGGCATGCCGATCAAGGGAACCCGGGTGGCGGTGCAGGGGTTCGGCAACGTGGGCTCGATCACGGCGCAGCTCATGGAGGAGCTGGGCCTCACGGTGGTGGCGGTGAGCGACAAGTCGGGCGGCGTGTACAACCCGAAAGGGCCTGAACATCAAGGACGTGCAGCAGCACGTGAAGCAGCACCGGTACCTGAGCGACTACAAGGAGGCGGACCACGTCGGCAACTTCGACGTCCTCACGCTCGACTGCGAGGTGCTCGTCCCCGCCGCGCTCGAGAACGTCATCACCAGCCACAACGCGCGGGATGTGAAGGCCCGCATCATCTGCGAGGGAGCGAACGGCCCGACCACCGCGGGCGCCGACAAGATCCTGGAGGACCAGGGCGTCTTCATCATCCCCGACATCCTCGCCAATGCCGGCGGCGTGACGGTGAGCTACTTCGAGTGGGTGCAGGACCGGGGCGGCTACTTCTGGGACGAGGACACGGTCAACCAGCGTCTCGAGCGGATCATGGTGCAGTCGTTCGACGAGGTGGTGGGAATGGTCGGGAAGCACAACGTGAGCACCCGGATCGGTGCGTATATGCAGGGGATCGAGCGGGTGGCGGCGGTGCACCGGCTGCGGGGGATGTACGCCTGACCGCTGGGGTCGTCCGACCGCCGGGCTCGTCATCCTGAGCGGGCCGTTCGTCATCCTGAGCGGAGCGAAGGAGGCATGATTCAGGTCATGCCCCCTTCACTTCGTTCAGGGTGACTCGGTGGGGCTGCCACCCCCGTGGAGCTCGTCCTCCTCGCCGTCGGCAAGCTGCGCCCGAGCTTCCGCGCCGCCGCCGATGACTACCTGCGCCGCCTCGGCCGGCACCACAACGTCCGCGAGGTCGAGGTGCGGGAGGCGAGCCGCGCCCCGACCGCCGATGTGCAGCGACGCGAAGAGGGCGAGCGGCTCAGGGCCAAGCTTCCGGCCGGCGGCCGGCTGGTGGCGCTGGCGCGGGAGGGCACGGGCTGGAGCAGCGAGGAGCTGGCGCGCCGGCTCGGCGGCTGGATGCGCGAGGCCCGCCCGGTGGCGCTCGCGATCGGCGGCAGCCGCGGCCTCGACCCCGCGCTCGTTGCCTCGGCGGCCGACCGCTGGAGCCTCGGCCCGCTGACGCTGCCGCACGAGCTGGCGCGCGTGGTGGTGGCGGAGCAGCTCTACCGCGCGAGCACGATCCTGCGCGGGGAACCGTATCACAAGGGCGCCGGTACGCGCGAATGACCGAATGGTTCGAGGAGTGGTTCGGTGAGGA
Organism: uncultured Gemmatimonadales bacterium; assembly: GCA_963804125.1. Taxonomy (GTDB): domain Bacteria; phylum Gemmatimonadota; class Gemmatimonadetes; order Gemmatimonadales; family GWC2-71-9; genus CAVVWJ01. The sequence continues at coordinate 29,985 of CAWDPF010000004.1, read as the reverse complement.
GTACCTCCAGCTCTACCCGCATCGCGACGCGGCCGAGGCCGAGCGGGCGGTCGCGCTCATCCTGGAGCAGACCGGCTTCGCGCCGGGGCTGGCGGGTCCTCGACGTCGCGTGCGGGGCGGGCCGCCACGCCCGCGCGCTCGAGGCCGCCGGCGCCCGCTGCGTGGGGCTCGACCTTTCCATGGCGCTCCTCCGCGTCGCCCGCGGGGTGACGGGTGCTCCTCTGGTGCGGGCCGACATGCGGGCGCTGCCGATCCGCCCGGGCTCGATGGACCTCACGGTCAATCTGTTCACCAGCTTCGGGTACTTCGAGCGCGACGCGGAGCACACCGCCGCGCTTCACGAGATGGTCGCCACGCTGCGGCCGCGAGGATGGTTCGTGATCGACTTCCTGAACCCGGCGGCCGTGCGCGCGCGGCTCGTGCCCCGGGAGACCCGGCGGCTCGATGGCGCCGATGTGGCGGTGGCGCGATCGGTGTCGGTCGACGGACGGTATGTCTGCAAGACCATCACCACGGCCGGCGGTCGCCGCTTCACGGAGCGGGTGCGGCTGTTCGGCGCCGACGAGATCGCGGCGATGCTCGCCGAGGCTCGCGTGACCGTCCGGCACCGCTTCGGCGATTACGACGCGTCGCCGCTCGGCGCGGACTCGCCGCGAACGATCCTGTTCGGGCAGACGGCGTGAGTCTCCGCTTCGTCGCCACGCCGCTCGAGCACCCGCTCGAGGCACCCGCGGCACGCGAGGGCGCGCGGCCCGAGGCCATCGACGCGCTCGCCCCTGCCTTTCTGCCGTCGACCACACGGGACGCGCTGCTCGCCCGGCTCCGCACCCCAGGCGCCCTCGCGGTCACCACCGGTCAGCAGCCGGGGCTCTTCACCGGGCCGCTCTACACCATCCACAAGGCCCTCAGTGCCGCGGCGCTCGCCGACCATCCTGGAAGAGCGCTGGGGCCGGCCCGTGGTGCCCATCTTCTGGCTGGCCGGCGACGACCACGACTTCGCCGAGGCCAGCACCGCCGCCTGGATCACGGCCGACGGCACCGTCGCCACGGCGTCGTTGCCGCCGAGGCCGCCGGAGGCACCGCTGACGCCGATGTACCGGCTGCCGCTCGGCGAGGGCGTGCGCCCGGCGCTCGAGCAGCTCGCGGCCGGGCTCCCGGCCTCCGAGTTCCGGGATGCCACCCTGGCCTGGCTGGAGCGGCACTACCGGCCCGAGGCCACCGTCGCCGGGAGCTATGGCGGCGCCCTCGCCGAGCTGCTCGGGCCGCTGGGGATCCTCGCGTTCGACAGCACGCACCCGGCGGCCAAGCGGGCCGCGGCGCCCTACCTGGTGAACGCCCTCCGGCAGGCCCGCGAGCTCGACACCGACCTCGACCGCTGGGCCGAGGCCCAGGGCGTGACCGCGCGGACCTCGGGCATCACGGTCGGCGACGGCGCGGCGCTCGTCATGGTCGAGGCGTCGCTGGGACGCGATCGCCTGGTGCAGGACGGCGCGGCTTTCGTGACCCGGCGGAGCCGCGAGCGGTTCGACCTGGCGGCGATCGAGCGCATCGCGGCGGACGAGCCCACCCGGCTCTCGCCCAACGTGCTGCTGAGGCCGGTGGTCGAGAGCGCCATCCTGCCGACCGTGGCCTACCTCGGCGGCCCCGGCGAGCTCCGCTACCTCGCGCTCACGCCGCCGGTGTACGACCGGCTCGGGATCCCGCGACAGCTACCGCTGCCGCGCTGGTCGGGGGTCATCGTGGAGCCCCGTGTGGACCGCGTGCTGGAGAAATTCGGCGTCCAGCTCACCGAGCTGTTCTCGCCGCCGGGCGCGCTCGAGGCTCGGCTCGTGCGCGCGCAGCTGCCGGCCGAGGCGGTCGAGGCGCTGGACCGGCTCCGTCGCGCGCTCGACGAGGGATACACCGTGCTCGAGCGCGCGGCGACCGAGATCGATCCGACGCTTGCCCGGCCGACGCAGGCGGCCCGCCAGCAGGCGCTCGGCGGGACCCAGGACATCGAGAAGAAGCTGGTGCAGCACCTCAAGCGGCGGCAGGAGACCGAGCTCGGCACAGCTGGCCCGGGCGCGGACTGCCATCGTCCCCAACGGCAAGCCGCAGGAGCGGGTGCTGACCGTCGCGCCCTTTCTCGCCCGCTACGGGCCGGCACTGCTGCCGGAGCTGATCGACGCGTTCCGGGCATGGTATCGCGGCGCCCTTGAAGCGCCGTCGCAACAGGCGTAGACTCGACTCATGTCGGTCATCGCGCTCTTCCTGCTCGTGGCGCTGCTGATCCCGATCCTGGGCATCGTGGTGGACTCGCCGATCGGACGGGCGCTGGCGCGGCGGCTCGAGGGCCCGCAGGAGACCCCGCCCGACGTCCTGGCGCTCGCCAAGCGGGTCGAGCTGCTCGAGGCCGAGGTGGACGACCTCACCCGCGGCATGCAGTCGCTCCAGGACGAGAACGCCTTTCTGCAGCGCCTGCTGGCCGACCCGTCGTCGCGCTCCACCCTCCCACCGCCACCCCGGTCCTGACCGCCGCCCCGCGCCGCAGCCCACGGCCGGCGGTGATGGTGGCCTCGGGGATCCTCCTCAGCCGTCTCGTCGGCCTCGTCCGGAACCGGGTCTTCGCGCACTACTTCGGCACCTCCGATGCGGCCGACGCCTTCAACGCCGCGTTCCGCATTCCGAACTTCCTGCAGAACCTGTTCGGCGAAGGGGTGCTCTCGGCGTCCTTCATTCCGGTCTACGCCGGTCTCCGCGCCCGGGGCGACGAGGCCGAGGCCCGCCGAGTGGCCGGGGCGGTGGCGGCGCTGCTGGGGCTGGTCACGGCGGCACTGGTGCTCCTCGGCGTGGCGCTGACGCCCTGGCTCATCGCGATCATCGCTCCCGGCTTCAGCGGCGAGAAGCGCGAGGCGACCATCCGGCTCGTCCGCATCCTGTTTCCGGGCGCCGGGCCTCCTCGTCCTTTCCGCGTGGTGTCTCGGGGTCCTCAACAGCCACCGGCGGTTCTTCCTGAGCTACGCGGCACCGGTGCTCTGGAACCTCGCGATCATCGCGAGCCTGATCGCGTTCGGCGGCCGGCGCTCGGCGTACGACCTGGCCGAGATCGCGGCGTGGGGCTCGGTGCTGGGCAGCCTGCTGCAGTTCGCCGTCCAGATGCCAACGGTGACGCGGCTGCTCGCCGGGACCTGGCCGCGACTGGTGCGCGGGTCGGCCCAGGTGCGCGAAGTCCTCCGCAACTTCGGGCCGGTGTTCGTGGGCCGCGGGGTCGTCCAGATCAGCGCCTACGTCGACACCGTGCTCGCGAGCCTGCTGCCCACGGGCGCCGTCGCCGGGCTCTCGTACGCGCAGGTGCTCTACACGCTGCCGGTGAGCCTGTTCGGCATGTCGGTCTCGGCGGCCGAGCTGCCGACGATGGCCGGCGCCACCGGCACCGATGCCGAGCGGGCCGCCTTCCTGCGGGAGCGGCTAGGGGCGGGGCTTCGGCAGATCGCGTTCTTCGTCGTCCCCTCCGCGATGGCGTTCCTCGCGCTCGGCGACGTCGTGACCGGCGCGCTCTATCAGTCGGGCGCGTTCACCCGCGAGATGACGGTCTACGTGTGGGGCATCCTCGCCGGCTCCGCCGTCGGGCTGCTGGCCTCCACGATGGGCCGGCTCTACGCCTCCACGTACTACGCGCTGCACGACACCCGCACGCCGCTTCGCTTCGCGCTGGTGCGCGTCGCGCTCACCATCGGCCTCGGCTACCTGGCCGCGCTCCCCCTGCCGCGCCTGCTGGGGATCGATCCGCGCTGGGGCGCGGCGGGCCTCACCGCGTCGGCCGGCATGGCGGGCTGGGTGGAGTTCGTCCTGCTGCGAGCCGCCCTCAACCGCCGGATCGGGCCGACCGGCCTGCCGGTGGCCCTGGCCGCGCGGCTCTGGGCTGCCGCGGCGGCAGGGGCGGGGGCCGCCTGGGGACTCCGGATGGTGGTGCCCGTCAGCGGGCCGATTCTCACCGCCGTGCTGCTCCTGACCGTCTACGGAGGGGTGTATTTTTTCCTCACCGACCGCCTCGGCGTACCCGAGGCCGCGGCGGTGACGAGACGGCTCCGGACGCGGGAACCCCGCGGCGGCCCGGCGGGTTGACCCGTCGGCAATGGACTCCATGACGGCACCAGGCATACCCGACGCGCTCCAGCGCAAGCTCGATACCCTCCCCGACGGCCCCGGCGTGTACCTGTGGAAGGACGCGAACGGGGAGATTCTGTACGTCGGCAAGGCCAAGCGGCTCAAGAGCCGGGTGCGGAGCTACTTCGCGGCCGACTTCGACGGCAGCGCCAAGAACCAGCTGCTCCAGCGCCTGATCGCCGACGTCGAGACCATCGTCGTGCCCTCCGAGGCGCAGTCGCTGATCCTCGAGAACAACCTCATCAAGGAGTACCGGCCCCGGTTCAACGTCCGGCTCAAGGACGACAAGAGCTATCCCTCCATCGCCGTGACGCTGGCCGACCCGTTCCCCCGCGTGCTCGTCACCCGCCGGCGCGACATCCCGGGCGCCCGGTACTACGGCCCCTACACCGACGTCGGCCAGCTGCGGCGCACGCTCGCGATCATCCGCCGGCTGTACACGGTCCGGAGCTGCTCCGACGACCTGCCCGCCGAGCGGCGCGAGCGGCCGTGCCTGGACTACCACATCGGCCGCTGCCTCGCGCCGTGCGTGGGCTGGCAGAGCATGGAGGACTACCGGCGGATGGTCGAGGACGTGGTGGACTTCCTCGACGGGCGCACCGGCGACGTGCGCCAGAAGGTGCGCGAGGCCATGATCGCCGCGAGCGGCCGCGAGGACTACGAGCGCGCCAAGGACATGCGCGACGCGCTCCGCTGGCTGGAGCGGCTGGAGGAGCCGGCGAGCGTGGAGGTGATGGGCACGGGTGACGCCGACGTCATCGGCTACGCCCGGGACGGCGACGACGCGGTCGGCGTGCTGATCCGCGTGCGGGAGGGCCGGGTCGTGGGGCGCGAGCACCGATTCCTCGAGGGGCTCGAGGAGGAGGAGGACGCCGCGGTGCTGAGCGCCTTCCTGGTCCGCTACTACGTCCCGGTCGGAGTCTCGCGCGCGGCGCGTGGTGATCCCGTTTCCGCCGGCCGACTGGGACGCGCTGCGCGAGCTCCTGCCCGACGCCGACTGGACCGTCCCGCAGCGCGGCACCGCGCACCGCTGGCTCGAGCTGGCCGACCACAACGCCCGGCACCTGATGGAGAGCCTGCGCATCGAGTCGTTCGAGACCGAGGAGCGGGCCGAGGACCCGGTGTATGCCCTGGGACGCGACCTGGGCCTGAGCGCCGTGCCGCAGAAGCCTCGTGTGCGTCGACATCAGCCACAACCAGGGGAAGGACACCGTCGGCTCGCTGGTCTGGTTCGAGGCGGGCCGGCCGAAGAAGAGCGAGTACCGCAAGTTCAAGATCAAGGGGCTGGGCCAGCAGGACGACTTCGCGGCGATCCACGAGGTCATCACGCGCTATCTCACGCGCCGGCGCGACGAGGCGCTGCCGCTGCCGGACCTGTTCGTCATCGACGGGGGCAAGGGACAATTGAACGCCGCGCTGGATGCGATGGAGAAGGTCGGCCTCGGGCCGATTCCGACGGTGAGCCTCGCCAAGCGGGAGGAGGAGGTGTTCCTACCCGGGCGGGCCGAGAGTCTCCGGCTGTCGCGGCGGAGCCCGTCGCTCCGGCTGCTGCAGCGGGCGCGCGACGAGGCGCACCGGTTCGGCCTGGCGTACAACCGCCAGCGGCGCACCACGCGCACGATCACCTCGGAGCTGCTCAACATCCCCGGCGTCGGGCCCAACCGGCGGCGCCAGCTCCTCGAGCGCTTCGGCAGCCTGGCCGGCGTGAAGTCCGCATCGGTGGCGGAGCTCGCCACGGTGCCGGGCTTCTCCGCCCGGCTGGCCGAGCGGGTGCTGTCGCACCTGAACGCCACCACGTGAGCGCCGCGCGCAGGTCCCGACTGGATCCTCGAGTGCTCCAATTGCGACAACCGCCGCGGGCCCGAGGGACTGCCCACGGTGTGCGACGTGTGCGGGCTCCCGTGGCTCGTGCGCTATCCCGACCGGGTGCCCACGCTCGTCGATCGTGCCGAGCTGCGCCGGCGGCACGGGATGTGGCGGTTCCGCTCGTTCCTGCCGCTCCTTGCCGGGCGAAGAGCCCATCAGCCTGGGCGAGGGCGACACACCGCTCCTGCGGGCGCCACGCACCGGCGCCAGGCTCGGGCTCGCGAACCTCTGGATCAAGGACGAGGGAACCAACCCGACCGGCTCGTTCAAGGCCCGCGGGCTGAGCGCCGCGATCACGCGCGCGGTGGCCGCCGGCGCTGACCGGTTCGTGCTGCCGACCGCCGGGAACGCCGGAGTCGCCGCGGCTGCCTACGGCGCGCGGGCCGGTGTGCCGGTCAGAGTCTACGCGCCGAGCACGACCCCGCGAACCATCCTCGCCCAGATGCTGGTCTACGGAGCGGATCTCGTGCTGCTCGACGGGCACATCGGCGACTGCGGCCAGGCGGCTCGCGCCTACGCCGCCGAGTCCGGGGCGGTCGATCTCTCCACGCTGCGGGAGCCCTATCGCATCGAGGGCAAGAAGACGCTGGGCCTGGAGCTCGCCATGCAGCTCGGCTGGACGCTCCCGGCCGCGATCATCTACCCCACCGGCGGCGGGACCGGGCTCATCGGGATGTGGAAGGCCTTCCTCGAGCTCCGCGACGCCGGATGGGTCCAGGGCGACCTGCCACGCATGTACACGGTGCAGAGCAGCGGCTGCGCACCCGTCGTCCGGGCGTTCGATGTCCGGCGCGGATGCAGTGCGCGCCCTGGCCCGATCCGTGGACCGTGGCGAGCGGGCTCCGCGTGCCCGGCCCGCTCGGTGGCCGCCTGATGCTCCGGATCCTCCGCGAGACCGGCGGTGGCGCGGTCGCGGTCGACGATGCCGAGCTCGAGCGGGAGGCGGCCGAGGGGACCCGGGAGGAAGGGGTGGACCTGTCGCCAGAGGGCGGGGCGGCGCTCGCCGCGGCAGGGGCCCTGCGGGCCAGCGGTGTCCTCTGTCCCGGAGGACAGGGTGGTGGCCTTCAACACCGGGGCGGGCTGGCTCTACCGGGACCCGGGGGATTTGCCTCCGGTCTAGACCGCGGCCATATTTATAAGTCTATGGCTGATGGTCGTTTTGCTATCCTCGATCCGGCCGCCGGAATCAGCGGCGACATGCTCCTCGGCGCACTCGTCGCGGCCGGGGCGCCCGCCGACTGGCTGCGGGGCCTGCCGGCCCGGCTCGGTGCGCCGGAGGTGACCGTCGAGATCACCGAGGTCGCGCGCTGCGGCGTGCGCGCCACCAAGGTCGACGTGATCCTGCCGGGCGGCGCGCGGGAGCATCCGGCGGAGTTGGTCCACGCGACCATGCGCATGACAGTCACGGCGATCATGACCATCACGGCCACGGGCACGGATCGCATCTCCACGGCGCCCCACCGCCACATCGGCGACCTGATCGCCGCCGTCGAGCGGGCGCCGCTGTCCGCCTGGGTGCGCGAGCGCGCCGTGCGCGCCTTCCGGCTGCTGGGCGAGGCGGAGGGCCGCGTGCACGGCATGCCGGCGGAGCAGGTGGCGCTGCACGAGGTCGGCGCGGTCGACGCGCTCATCGACATCGTCGGCGCGATCGAAGGGTTCGAGCGCCTGGGCATCGACCGGGTCTGCAATCGCCCCGTGGGGCTCGGCAGCGGCTGGGTGCGGGCGGCGCACGGCGTCATCCCGGTGCCCGCGCCGGCCACGGCGCTCCTGCTGGAGGGCATCGAGATCGGTCCCAACGGCCCCGTCTCCGGCGAGGCGGTGACCCCGACCGGCGCGGTGCTGCTCCGGGTGCTCTCGGAGGGTGCGCCGCCGGCGCGCTGGCGGGCGGTCTCAGGCGGCGCGTGGGGCGCGGGCGGGCGCGATCCGTCGAGCTACCCCAACGCGCTCCGGCTCATCGTTGCGCAGCCCGCGGCCGAGGCAGGGGACGTGGTGGTGCTCTCGACCGACCTGGACGACCTGAGCCCCGAGTATCTCGATCCGCTGCGCGAGGCGCTGGTGGCGGCCGGCGCGCTGGATGTGCAGGTGTGGCCCACGCAGATGAAGAAGGGTCGGACCGGATTCCGGGTCGAGGCCGTCGTGGGAGCCGCCGACGCCGATTCGGTGAGCAGCGCGTTCTTCCGTCACAGCACGACCGCCGGCCTGCGGCGCCAGTCCGCGGAGCGCGTGACCCTGGCCCGGCGGGAGCTGCAGGTCGAAGCGTCCGACGGAACCCGGGTGCGGGTGAAGGTGCTGGACGCGCCCGACGGCCCCCGCATGAAACCGGAGTTCGACGACGTGGCGGCCCTGGCGCGACGCACGGGACGCCCGGCCCACGAGGTGGCAAGGGACTTGCGTGACCGGGCTATTCGCCTGGTGAGCGCCGAGAGTGCCGCCCGGCTACAGACCCCGAACAAGGAGTCGTGACGAGTGAACGCACAGATCGCGTCGGCCTTCGTCCTGCTCGTCCGTCGGGCGCCACTGTCGGCCAGGCCCAGCAGCCGGCGACTCAACGACCGAGTGGCGAATTCGATGCCCACGAGCTACATGCCCGCGCAGTGCAAGATCAAGCCGAACCACTTCAAGGTGGCCAGCGGCGCCAGCTACCTGAAGTCGGCGATCGAGACCGACGTTCCCGAGAACAAGGCCCGGATCCTGGGTCAGGGCGAGAAGGTGATTCTCGAGGCGATGCAGCAGAACGGCCAGGAGAAGAACCCGGCCGCCTGGTACTACCTCGGACGCATCTACCTGCAGCAGGGCAACCTGTACCCGGCCGACAGCGCGCTCACCAAGGCCGAGCAGCTGGCGCCGGACTGCGCCAAGGACATCGCCGGCTATCGCCGGAGCGCGTGGGTCGGCGCTGGTGAAGGCGGGCACCAAGTTCGAGGAAGACAAGAACGCCGACTCCGCCCTCGCGATGTACCGGCAGGCGGGCGCCATCTACCGCGGCTCGCCGATCGCGTTCTATCAGACCGCCGCGATCCTGAACGACAAGGGGCAGCCCGACAGCGCGGCGTACTACTTCGGACAGGCCGCCGCCGTCGTGTCGACCGACACGACCGACATCAAGGTCCGCAACCGGTCGGCGTTCAACCAGGGCGCGCTGCTCCTCAACGGCAAGAAGTACGATCAGGCGGCCGTCGTCTTCGAGCAGTACCTCAAGTGGGTGCCGACCGACAACGAGGCCAAGCGCGGCCTGGCCGCGGCCTACCGCGGCAGCGGCAAGATCGAGCAGGCGCAGGCGCTGGAGAAGCAGCTCGTGGCCGCCGGTGGCGCGCCGGGCGCCGCGAGCGACGTCGGCATCGCAGGACCTGATGTCGGCGGGCGTGAACGCCTACAACGACAAGAAGTACGCCGATGCCGCGGCAGCGTTCGAGAAGGTGGTGGCGGCGGAGCCCAACAATCGAGAGCGCCCTGAACAACCTCAGCAATACCTATCTCGCGATGAAGGACGGCCCCAAGCTGGCGGCGACGGCGGCCAAGCTGGTGGCCATCGAGCCGCTGAACGAGACCGCCCTCAAGCTCCAGGGGGAGGGCTACAAGCAGAGCGCCAAGGTCGACGAGGCGGTGAAGATCGCGGAGCAGGTGCTGGCGCTTCCCGCGGACGTGAAGGCCTCGGACTTCAGCGCGACGGGCAGCGGGGCCAGCTCTGACCCTCACGGCCACCGGCCGCGCGGCCCAGACGCCCGCGGGCAAGGCCATCCCGGCGGCGGCCGATCCCGATCGTGGTCGAGTTCCTGAGCGGCACGGGCACCGTCGTCGCCACCCAGGACGCGCAGGTGCCGGCGCTCGCCGCGGGCGCGTCGCAGGAGATCAAGGTCGCGGGGCAGGGAAGCGGCATCGCGGCCTGGCGGTACAAGCGGAAGTAGGTTCGACGCCGGCGAATGGACGAACGGCGTCCGGAGAGGAAGGAGCATCCATGGCAGGCCTACGTGCGGAGCAGACGAGCCAGCATCGGTCTGACCACCACCCGGGCGCCGTACATCGAGCAGGCGCAGGCCGAAGGGCGGCTGTACATCACCCAGCCGTACGAGCTGTATTCGGACGCCAACCACGACGCGTGGCGCCGGTTGTTCACCCGGATGGAAGACCGCTGGCGCCGGTACGCCAACCCGCGCTTCCTGCAGGGCATCGACAATCTCTGCCTCGACCCCGAGCGGGTGCCGAGGCTCGAGGACGTCAATCGATTTCTCAGCCCGCTCACCGGCTTCAAGGCCAAGCCGGTGAGCGGGTACGTTCCTTCCTTCCTCTTCTTCGACTGTCTCCGCAACCGCGAATTCCCCACCACGATCACCATCCGGGACGGCGCGACGCTCGACTACCTGCCGGAGCCGGACATCTTCCACGACATCGCCGGGCACGTGCCGATGCACACCGATCGCGCGTTCGCCGATACGCTCGTGCGGTTCGGCGACTGCGCCCACACGGCGGCGGAGATCGTGGCGGGCATCACCGACGAGCAGGAGCAGATCCGGCGCGTCACCAGCATCTTCAAGGCGCTGGCCCGGTTCTTCTGGTTCACGATCGAGTTCGGGCTGATGCGGAGCCCGGACGGGCTCAAGGCCTACGGCAGCGGCCTGCTGAGCTCGCACGGCGAGCTGGCCCACGCCATCGACTCGCCGCTGGTGCAGCGCTACCCGATGCAGCTCGAGTGGGTCATCAACCAGTACTTCGAGATCGACCACTACCAGCCGCTGCTGTTCATCGTGGATTCGTTCGACCACCTGTTCGAGCTGGTGGATGATCTCGAGCGGTGGATGCGGGAGGGGCGGCTGGACAACGTGTCCCCGGGGGAGCCGGCGGTGAGCGAGCCGGATCTCCGGAGCTTTCTGGAGGCATCGAAGGCGCACGCTTGACACCGGTCAGCGGGCCGGGCACATTCACCTCGCGCGTCAGGTGCGCCTCGCGGGCGTAATTCAGTGGTAGAATGCCAGCTTCCCAAGCTGGACGTCGCCGGTTCGAGTCCGGTCGCCCGCTCTCTGGAAGCTTCTGCCCCGGTGGCACTTCCGTGCTGTCGGGGATTTTCGTGTCCGCCGTGTCGCCAGCCGCAGTGCCCTTCCCAGTGTCAAGCGTCCCTCGGAGCCCCAGCCGCTGCAGTCGATCACCCAGCCGATCGAGGTGCTGCCCGACCCGGTACTCGACGACCTCGGCGCGGTGCCGCACGTCGCCCAGGTGCGCATAGATCCGCCTGACCATCTCGTCGGAGCCGTGGCCGAGCTCGCGCGCGACCGTGTAGCGCCGAGCATACGACTGCCTCGGCCAAAGCCGTGCCGCGCGCCTTATTGACAACTCCGGTACCAACCCCTAACTCCTGCTTACCATCTCTCGACAAAGGCCCACCCGGTGAAAGCCGGGGTCGCAAAGCCACGGGTCCTCGCTCTCCTCCGCGACGCCTCACTCCCGACGCCCCGAAGGACCCCACGACCGCCGAGCTGCCGACTGGTGTAGCTCTGCGGTCCTGTGTCCGCCAGCCCTGGTGGCAGGTGGAGTTCACTTCTGCCGCACTCTCCTTCGGCTATGTCGGCGCAGCGTATACCGCCATCGAGAACAGCTTGCGAGAGCCCTCTCAGAAACAGGAGGCAGATTATGCGCAGCACTGGATCCCGCTTGGCCGGTCTTACCACCTGTGTCCAGCTCCTGGGGGTCACCGGCTGCGGAGAAATCTCGGCACCTGATCCCGCGAACGAGCGACCGGCCTTTGACCGTGCAGAGGTCGTAACTGAGATCACCGTGGAGAAGTGGGACTTCACCGATTTCGCCCTGTGTACGAACGAACTCATCCACTGGACCGGCACGGCGGTGTTCAAGTATCACGAGGCGTCGAACCGTGGCGCGCCTCCAGTGTCGGATGACGGCGTTCAGTTTTTTATCTTCAACGTCTCCATCAATCTGAGGGGCGTGGGTGAGATTACCGGTGAGACCTACACCTTCCACTCTTCGCTGCTCGACAACGTTCAGTCCGTCAGCCCTACCGAGCCGTTCCCGACTGCGCACCGGTTCTTCTTCCACGACCGCATCACCGGCCCGGGCGGCTTCCTCGGGTACGCCACCTTCAGCTTCATAACCGTCCTGAACGGGACCGGGGATGTGGCTATCGACAAGGAGTTGTTCGACAACTTCGAATGCCGCTGAGGAGGGAGGCCGGCGGGAGGCTATTCTCGACGGTGAAGTGGTGGTCCGGGATTGACGTGGGCGGATGTATTTCCGGGCCCTCCTCGCCGGTAGGGCTGGCTGCACTATGCCGCCTTTGATGTGCTACATTCGCACCGATGAGGTCCGGAACGGCCAGGGCACTAACTCCCAATCGTGTGACCATGCTCACGCTCTCCAGCTATCCATTGTGCTATTTATGCAGGCTTGAAACATTCTTGAGCCTGAACAGTGAAGGAGCATCACATGGCACGAGTTACTGCCGTATTTGACGACCAGGCGCGGGCTGAAGGAGCTGTCACCGAGCTGCGGCGCTTGGGCGTTACCGATACCGACCTGTCATTCATCGCTCGAAACGAAGAGGAAGCTGTCGGGGCAGGCGCCTCGGCTGACACCGCAGGTAAACGAGCCGCCAAGGGCGCGGCTGCGGGGGCCGGCGCCGGCCTGCTCTTCGGGCTGGCAGCTCTCGCGATCCCAGGGGTGGGGCCGTTTATCACCGCCGGGGCTCTCGCTTCCGCTCTCGGGACGACCGGTGGTGCGCTGGCCGCGGGCGCCATCGTGGGTGGCACCTCGGGTGCTATCGCTGGCGGGTTAAGCAAAGCGGGGTACAGCCGGGAGGAGTCCGAGTTCTATGGCCCGGCTGTTGAGCGTGGCGGAGTGCTGGTTGCAGTGGATACTGAGGGCGTGGTTTCGCCGGATCAGGCACGTGAGGTGTTGACACGGAATGGCGGGCGCACCTACGGCCGCTAAGTAGTGGACTAGTGGAAGCTTGAAGAACGGCGTGAGGGAGCACTCGTCTCCCGCACGCCGTTCCCCTTTACTGTGCTCAGTAGTAGGGTCCACACCGCTTCATGACCGACGGTCACCTGCCGAGGGTCGCCGGTTCGTCGAGGAAGGGGGTGTCCGTGGCCGCGAGCGCGGCGCTGATCAAGGTAGGGTGCGGCGGACTGGCGCGAAGGGGTAGCTAGTCGGCCCGGCGCTGACCTAACGTCCGATGCCGGTCAGCTCGCGCCCGATGTTGAAGAGTGCGGAGAAGCCCAAGGACAGGGTGGCGTCGGCCGCGGCCTGGCCCACGCTGCGATCGTGCTTCCAGGCGAGCCCGGCGAAGTCCCCGGCGTAGGTCCCGGCGATGCGGGGGACCGAGAGCGCCCGGCTCCCGTCGGCGCGGCGATCGGTGAAGGTCTCGAGGAGGGCGTGCTGCACTCGCGGCCCGAATCCTTTGCACTCGCAGAAATGGTAGTGGTAGTCCGTGCTGCGGTTCATGAGGGCGGCGAGACCGTGGCGGACGCTCACCTCCGCGGCGTGCTGCGTGGCCCGCTGGGCGAGCCGGTCTCCCAGCTCGGTGCCATCGTTCTGCCGAAGCTGCGAGAGCACTCCACCACCCACCATGCCAATGACCGCGCGCGGCCCGGCCAGGTCGCGCAGGTAGTTGCTGAACCGAACGTTCTCCGGGGTGATCCGGATGGACTGCTGTTCGCGGCCGATCACGGGGCCGACCGCCGAAGGCGCCTGGGCCGAGACTCTTCCGGCAACCGAGGCCCCCAGCCCCATGACTACCACGCAGCATCGCCATACACGACGACGATCTGCCCCGATTCGAGGCTCCGACACCGGTCGCATCTGCCCACCCAGGATATATATGACGAGCCTAGCCGACCATCGGCCAGGCAAAAGCAATATTGCCCCCTGGTGGCTCAGGCGCAACCGGCCGGTGGCTTCGCTCCAGCTAACTCGCGGCGGGGCCACAGGTTCAACTCACTGACCTATCCCGGCAACTCACATGGCAGGTTCGACCGCCAACCCAGGCAACACCTTATCGAGCGTGATGGGAAACTCGCGCACACGAACACCGGTGGCGTTGAACACCGCATTCGCCACCGCCGCATTGGCTCCGCAGTTGCCCAGCTCGCCGACACCCTTGGCCCCGAGCACGTTGGCCTTGTCGTCGAAGCCGTCCAGCAAGACGGCATCGATCGCCGGAATGTCAGCGTGCACCGGCACCAGGTATCCTGCCAGGTCATGGTTGACGAAGGCGCCCGTGCGCGTGTCCACCACGGCCTCCTCCAGCAGCGCCATGCTGACGCCGAACGTCATGCCACCGATGAGCTGGGAGCGCGCCGTCTTGGCGTTGAAGATCCGCCCCGGCGCGAAGACGCCCAGCATTCGCCGGAGCCGGATCTCGGCCGTGTCCGCGTCCACCCCGATCTCCACGAAGTGGGCGCCGTAGGCGTGGATCGAGTAGTTCTTGTAGTTCGGGTCGGCCCACATGGCGCCGATCGCGCCTTCCGCCTCCACGCCCTCGGCAGGTATGCGGCCCGCGTCCACCTTCTGGCGCAGCGCCACGCACGCGTTATACACGGCCGTACACGTGTTGGAAGCGCCGAAGGACCCGCCCGAGCCCGCGCCGGCCGGATAGTTCGAGTCTCCGATCTCGACCCGCACCCGATCCAGCGGAATCCCAAGCGTCTCCGCCGCGACCTGGGCTACGATCGTGTAGGTCCCGGTGCCGATGTCGGTGATGTCCGACCGAACGATGGCCGTCCCGTCCGGCATCATTCGCACGCTGGCCTTGCTCGGCAACTGGAACTGCATGCGCACAGCGGCCGCCATCCCGTAGCCAACCAGCCACCGGCCGTCCCTCAGGCTTCCGGGCCGTGCCGGGCGGCGCTCCCAACCGAACCGCCGCGCACCTTCGCGCAGGCACTCGACCAAACGCCGATCGCTGAAGGGCTGGCCCGTCTCGGGGTGGGCCGTCGGCTCGTTCAGGATGCGGAACTCGACCGGGTCCATGTTCAGCGCCACAGCCAGCTCATCGATCGCCGACTCGAAGGCCAGCAGGCCGGGGGCCTCGCCGGGGGCACGGACGTCCTCGCCACGGGGCAGGTCGAGCTCCGTCAGCCGGTGCCGGGTCAGCCGGTTGGGTGCGGCGTACATCGGCCGCGCCGACGTCGCCGTCTGCTCGCCGAACTCCGCCAGCGGGCTCGAGTGCATGGTCACGTCGTGGCCCAGGGCCACCAGCCGGCCGTCACGGTTCGCCCCCAGACGGACCCGCTGGCTCGTCATGGCCCGCAGACCCAGGAGGTGGAAGATCTGCTGCCGGGTCATGACCACCTTGACCGGCTGCTTCAGTTCCCGGGCGGCGAGCGCCGCCAGGATGGTCTCGGAGTGAATGCCCAGCTTGGAGCCGAATCCGCCGCCGACGTACGGCGTCACGATCCGGATCCGCTCCTTGTCCACCCGGAGCGTGCTGGCGATCGCGGTGCGCGCCTCGGCGACGATCTGCGAGGCGACATAGATGGTCAGGTCCTCGCCGTTGGGCACCGCCATGCAGGCATGCGGTTCCATCGGCTGGGCAAACTGATACGGCGTGATGTAGGTCTGATCCAGCTTCACGGCGGCGCTGTCGAACGCGCCGTCGAAGTCGCCCACCGCGCTGTCGGTGGGAAGTCCGGCGTTCACCGCCTTCGGAGCGTAGGCCTGGTCCAGCCGGGTCGCGAAGTCGAACCGCCCCGGCTCAGCGGCGTACGTGACATCCACGAGATTCGCCGCCGCCCGCGCCTGCTCGTAGGTGTCGGCGACGACGAGCGCCACAGGCTCTCCATAGTGGTGCACCTCGGGTCCGCTCAGCGTCGGGAACGCGCGCGAGTACGCCGAGCGAATCGACGGGTCGGCCTTGCCCTGCGCCGGTGCGTTGCGATGGGTCATCACTTTCCGTACTCCCGGCGCCTTCTCGGCAGGACCCGTATTGATGGCGGTGATGCGCCCCTTGCCGATCGTGGCGCCCACGATGAAGCCGTAAAGCGGTTGACCCACGTCCCAGTGCTCGGCGGCGTAGGTGGCCCGGCCGCTGACCTTCAACGGTCCGTCGATGCGGCTGATGGGTTGTCCGATGATAGCGGTCATGGCCTCAACCCTCCTCTGCCGCGTGCGCCAGCGTACGACACAGCGTGCGCTTGGCCAGGTCGATCTTGAAGTCGTTGTACCCGCGTCCCACCGCGTTCTTCATTGCTGCCTCGGCGGCGGCGCGATAGGTGGCCATCGTGGCGGGGCGCCCCACCAGCACGGCCTCCGCCTCGGTCGACCGCCAGGGTTTGTGCGCCACACCGCCGAACGCGACCCGGGCCGCCGTGATCGTCCCGCCCTTCGCCGCGACGATAGCCGCGACCGACACCAGCGCGAACTCGTAGGAGGCCCGGTCGCGCACCTTCCGGTAGACCTGCCGGCCCGGTGGCGGCGCAGGCAAGACTACGCCGGTGATCATCTCGCCCGGACGAAGGACAGTCTCGATGTGGGGCGTCTTGCCGGGCAGGCAGTGGAAGTCCCCGATGGCGATACTGCGGACGGCATGGTCGGAGCCGAGCAACTCGATCCGGGCCTCCAGGGCCGCCATGGCGACGGCCATGTCGGAGGGGTGGGTAGCGATGCAGGCGTCGCTCGCGCCCAGGATGGCGTGGATGCGGTTGATGCCGCCGATCGCCGAGCAGCCCGAGCCGGGTGTGCGCTTGTTGCAACCGGAGACCGTATCGTAGAAGTACGGGCATCGGGTGCGTTGCAGCAGGTTGCCGCCAATGGATGCCTTGTTGCGCAGCTGCCCCGACGCGCCGGCCAGCAGCGCCTCGGAGAGGACCGGGTACCGGGCGCGCACCCGGGCGTCCGCGGCGGTGTCGGAGTTTGCCGCCTGGGCGCCGATCCGAAGCCCACCATCGGGCAGCTCTTCGATGTCCTTCAACGGTAGACGGCTGATGTCGACCAGGTGCGTCGGTTGCTCGATCTCCAGCTTCATCAGGTCGAGCAGGTTGGTGCCGCCGCTGATGAACTTGGCACCGGGCTTCACCACCGCGGCCAGCGCGGCGCGCGAATCGGTGGCCCGCTCGTACGTGAAGGCTCTCATTGGCGGGCTCCTTCCGCGACGTCCCGAATGGCAGCGACGATGTTGGGATAGGCGGCACAGCGGCAGATGTTCCCACTCATCCGCTCGCGAATCTCTTCGTCGGTCAGCGCGATCTCGGAGGACGCCACGTTCGCCGTGACGTGGCTCGGCCAGCCGGCCTTGGCCTCGGCGAGCATGCCGACGGCGGAGCAGATTTGGCCGGGGGTACAGTAGCCGCACTGGAAGCCGTCGTGCTCGATGAAAGCCGCCTGCAGCGGGTGAAGGACGCCCGGCTGACCCAGGCCCTCGATCGTCACGATCTCGTCGTCCTCGTGCATGACGGCGAGCGTGAGGCAGGAGTTGATACGCCGGCCGTTGATCAGCACCGTACAGGCGCCACACTGCCCGTGGTCGCAGCCCTTCTTGGTGCCGGTCAGGTGGAGGTGCTCGCGGAGCGCGTCGAGGAGCGACGTGCGCGGGTCCAGGTCGAGGCTCCGCACGGTGCCGTTGATGGTCAAGGCGATATGACTGGTCTCCGTCCCGGCAGGCGCCTGCTCGACAGCGGTGGGTGCGTTCATGGCAGACTCACTTTCGTGTCGAAACCGTCACGCCCGCGATACCGCTCCGCTCGGTCGGGGCACCGAGCTCGACGGGCAATATGGGAACGTCGGTCGGCGGGACCGGGGTGATCTAGCACGATCGTGCTCCCGGCGTTGAGGGCCGAAACATCGCGCTCAACGGGGCGCCGTGGTCGGATGCCGACGCGAGTCCATCATCGGCGCGCGGAGTCGCACCGCCATGCGTCGATTCGTACTGCGAGTCTCCGCCTGCCCAGGTAGATTCCCCAGGTGTCCAGCCCCATCCTGACCGCCGAATCCCGCTCCAACGCCCTCGAGCGGGCCCTGCACGAGCGCTTCGGCCTGCGCGCTTTCCGTCCAGGGCAGCGGGAAGCCGCGCTCGCGGTGCTCGAGGGGCGGGACCTGGTGGCCGTGATGCCCACGGGCGCCGGCAAATCGCTCTGCTTCCAGCTTCCCGCGCTGCTGCTCGAGGGCACGACGGTCGTCGTGTCGCCGCTGATCGCGCTCATGAAGGACCAGGTGGACGGGCTTCGGGCCCGCGGGATCGCCGCGGCCGCGCTGCACTCGGGTCTGGCACCCCAGGAGCGGGCCGCCGTCGAGGCCGAATTGGCGGCCGGACGGCTGGACCTGGTGTACGTCGCGCCCGAGCGCCTGGGGGCCAGCGGCTTCCGGGAGCTGCTGCGGCGCATTCGCCCGGCGCGGCTCATCGTGGACGAGGCCCACTGCATCAGCCAGTGGGGCCACGATTTCCGGCCGGACTACCGGCGGCTCGCCGGCTTCCGCGCGGAGCTGGGCGTGCCTGCCGCTGCGTTCACGGCCACCGCCACGCCCGACGTCCGCGCCGACATCGCCACCCAGCTCGGCCTCCAGAACCCGCTCGATCTCATTACCGGGTTTGAACGAACCAACCTGACGCTCGCGGTCGAGCCCTGCCGGAGCCGGGAGGAAAAGGCGGCGGCGCTCGCGCGGCTCGTCGCCGAGGTGGGAACGCCGGGGATCGTGTACGCCGCCACCCGCAAGACGGTGGAGCTCTGGGCGGATGTGCTCACCGGCATCGGGCTCCGCACCGGCCGGTACCACGCCGGGCTGTCGGACGAAGAGCGCACGCGCGTGCAGAACGACTTTCTCGCCGGGCGCAGCGACGTCATTGCCGCGACGAACGCCTTCGGGATGGGAGTCGACAAGGCGAACATCCGGTTCGTCGTGCATGCCGAGCTGCCGGGAAGCGTCGAGGCGTACTACCAGGAGGCGGGACGCGCCGGGCGGGATGGGCAGCCGTCGCGATGCACGCTGTTGTTCTCGCCGGCGGACGCGCGGACGCAGGAATTCTTTCTCGCCGGCGCCAACCCGACCGGTGAAATGCTCCGCGCGGCGTGGGGCCTGCTTGCCGAAGGCCTCGACGAGGAGCAGATCGTCGACCGGCTCGGACGGGATTCCACCACCTCGATGAGCGCCGGCACCGCCGCACGCCTCCTCCGGCGGGCCGCCGAGGCTGCCGGTATCGCCGCGGGAGAGGGGCCGATGCCGCTCGACGACGGCGTCCGCGCGCTCAAGGCCCGGCGCGACCGCGAGCGCCTCGACACGATGGTACGATATGGGTTCTCGCGCGGCTGCCGCACCAGGTTCATTTACGACTACTTCGCCGGCGGGGCCCGCGGTGGCGCCGCCCCGCGCTGCGGCGTGTGCGACGTCTGTCTCGGCTGGGGCAAGCGCGACGGCCGTGCCCTCGATGACGCGGAGCTGCTCCGCGTCCGCATCGCGCTGTCTGGCGTCGGACGGCTCTCCGGGCGCTTCGGCGTCGAGCGGATCGCGCAGGTGCTCACCGGCAGCCAGGTGCGCGAGATCCTCGATCGTGGGCTCGACCGCGTGCCGACGTACGGCAAGCTGGCCGGCATCCCCATTGGCCAGGTGAAAGACTTGCTCAACGTCCTGGCCGATGCCGGGCTCATCGAGCGCCAGGGCATCGAGGGCGGCCGCCCAGGCGCGTTCGTGCTCGCGCTCACGGCCGAGGGGCGCCGGGTGGCAATGGGAGAAGTCCGACCGGAGCTCGCCCTTCCGTCCGAGCCCGCTGCGCGGCCCCGTAGCCGTCGCGCTCGCACGGGCAGGGGCCGTGATCCGGCGGGCACAGCCGTCCCTGGTGCCACGGAGACGGGCCCGGAGCCCGATCCAGCACTGCTCGCCCAGCTCAAGGCCTGGCGCACCGAAGAGGCCCGGCGGAAGTCGATGCCACCCTACGTCATCTTCCACGACCGGACGCTCGCCGAGCTCGCCGCCGCCCGGCCACGGGATCTTCAGGGGCTCCGGCAGGTGCCCGGAATCGGACCGGCCAAGCTCGAGGCGTACGGCGCCGCCCTGCTCGCGCTCCTCGGCGAAGGCTGAGAAGTCACTCGCGCGGGCGCAGGTTGAGAAGTCACTTGCGGCACCGAGCAGGGAAGTGGTTTGGGGCCTTGAATTTACCAGCATTCCGGGCGATCTTCCCCGCCTCACACACGGCCCAGGGCCGGGGGAAGGCGTGGACCGATGATACGAGTGACGGCGGTGCAGCCCGAATCGATCGCAGAGGAGCTCGGGCTCGCCGCGGGAACGGAGCTGCTCGCGGTGAACGGCCGCGAGCTCGACGACTTCCTGGACTGGGAATTCCTCACGGCCGAAGAGGAGTTTCTCCTCCACGTCCGCCAGCCGGACGGCGAGGAGATCGAGTTCGAGATCGAGCGCCCGCTCGGTGAGTCGCTGGGCGTCTCACTCGAGCCGGCCCGCATCCGGCGCTGCGCCAATCGCTGTGACTTCTGCTTCGTCGATGGGCTGCCCGACGGGCTGCGCGACGTGCTCTACATCCGGGACGACGACTACCGGCTCTCGTTCCGCTACGGCAACTTCGCCACGCTCACCAATCTCAAGCCGAAGGACATCGAGCGGATCATCGAGTTCCGGCTCTCGCCGCTCTACGTGTCGGTCCACGCCACCGATCCCACGGTGCGCCGCTACCTGCTCCGGAATCCCACCGCGCCGGAGATCCTCCCTCAGCTCCGACACTTCGCCGACCACGGCATCGAGTTCCACACGCAGGTCGTGATGTCGCCGGGCGTGAACGATGGCGAAGTACTCGAGCAGACGCTGCGCGAGCTCTACGAGTTCGGGCCGGCCATCCTCGGCTGCTCGGTGGTGCCGGTCGGGCTCACCGAGTTCAGCAAGCACCACCTCGTGCGCGAGCCGACCGCCGGGGAATGCCAGGCGGCCATTCGCCTGGTGGAGGCTCGCGCGGCGGTCGCGCAGCGGGAGCGGGGCATCCACTGGGCCTTCGGGGCCGACGAGCTGTACGTGCGGGCCGGCGTCGAGCTGCCGCCGGCCGAGATCTACGACGGCTTCGATCAGGTCGAGAACGGCGTCGGCAGCGTGCGCTGGCTCCAGCGCCAGATCGAGACCGGCGCCGACGAGCTCCAGGGCTGGGCGGGCCGCCGCATCGGCGTCGTCACCGGCACCGCGATGGGGCAGCTGATGCCGATGGTGCTCGACCCGCTCGCGCGCGCCACCGGTGCCACGTTCGAGCTCATTCCGGTGGTGAACACGCTGTTCGGGGCCTCCGTGACCACCGCGGGACTTCTGCCGGGCATCGCGTTCCAGCAGGCGCTCACGGGCCGCCGCGATCTCGACCTCGCGCTTCTCCCCGGCGAGGCCATCAACGACGACGGACTCTTCATGGACAACATGAGCCTCGACCTGCTCTCGGCCGGTGTGCCGATGGAGCTGCGCCTCTCCAAGGACTTCATCGACGCGCTGCACGTGCCCGCCGCCGCATGAGCAAGGCCACCGTCGCCATCGTCGGCCGCCCGAACGTCGGCAAGTCGACCCTGTTCAACCGCATCATCGGCGGCCGCCCGGCCATCGTCTCCGATCGGCCCGGCACCACGCGCGACCGGCACTTCGGCGACGCCGAGTGGCAGGGCCGCCAGTTCTGGCTGGTGGACACCGGCGGCCTGGTGCCCGAGTCCGACGACTCGATGGAGCGCGCCATCCGCCAGCAGGTCGATTTCGCGCTCGAGGAGTCGGACGTGGTGCTGTTCGTCGTCGACGGACGCGAGGGCATCAACCCGGTGGACAAGGCGATCGCGGAACGGCTGCGCAAGGCGCAGCGGCCCGTGGTGCTCGCGGTGAACAAGCTGGACGACCTCGAGCGCAGCACCGCCCAGTTCGACTTCTACCAGCTCGGCTTCGGCGACCCGCTGGGCGTGAGCGCCTCGGTGGGGAAGGGGAGCGGCGACCTGCTCGACGCGGTCGTCGATCGCCTGCCACCGTTCAACCCGGCCGAGGTGGAGGCCGCCGTCAACGTCGCGGTCGTCGGGCGGCCCAACGCGGGCAAGTCCTCGGTCGTCAACCGGCTGCTGGGCGAGGAGCGGCACGTAGTCGCCCCTGAGGCCGGCACCACGCGCGATGCCATCGACTCCCTCTTGCGGTATCGAGGTAAGAGCCTCAAGTTCATTGACACCGCAGGCTTACGCCGTCGCGCTAAAGTAGAGGATGACCTGGAGTTCTATTCCACGCTCCGGACCGAGCGCGCCATCGAGCGCGCGGAGGTGTGCGTGCTCGTGGTCGATGCCACGCTCGGCATGCACAATCAGGATCTCCGAATCGCCACCGAGGCGTGGGACCATGGCTGCGGGCTGATCGTCGTGGTCAACAAGTGGGACCTGGTCGAGGAGAAGGACGCGAACACCGCGCGGCGGGGGCAGGAGGAGCTGATGGAGAAAGCGCCGTTCCTCCGGTACGTGCCGTTCGTGTATGTCTCCGCGCTCACGGGGCAGCGGGTGCGCCGGATTCTCGACCTGATCCTCGAGGTAGCCGAGGGACGCGAGCAGCGGGTGCCGACCGCGGAGGTGAACCGGGTGCTGACGACGCTGCTCGAGCGGAACTCGCCGCCCCAGAAGCCGGGTGAGGAAGTGAAGCTGCTCTACGCCTCGCAGATCTCGGTGGCGCCGCCGACCATCGCGATCGTGAGCAACCGGCCTGACGACGTGCCCGAGGTGTATGAGCGGTATCTCGTCAACGGCTTCCGCGAGGCGTGGGCGTTTACCGGCTCGCCGCTTCGGCTCAAGTTCACCGCGCGAGGCTCGAAGCGGTGATGGCCGCGCTGCCCTGGCTCATCGCCTCCTACCTGCTCGGCGCGGTGCCGACGAGCTATCTGGCGGCGCGGCTGTTCCGGGGCATCGATCTGCGTGAGCACGGCAGCCGCAATCTCGGCGCCACCAACCTGTACCGTGTGCTCGGCTGGCGGTATGCGGTTCCGGTCGGGCTGCTGGACGCGGCCAAGGGTCTCGTACCGGTGCTGGTGTTCGCGCCGCAGGTCTCCTCGTCGGAGCTGTTCGCGCTGATCTGCGGGCTGGTAGCGGTGGTGGGGCACGTCTTCTCGGTGTTCGTCGGATTCAAGGGCGGGAAGGGTGTGGCGACCGCGGCGGGCGTCATGCTGGGGCTCACCCCGGCCGCGCTCGGCGTCGCGGTGCTGGTGTGGGCGGCGCTGGTGTATCTCACCGGGTACGTGTCCGTCGGAAGCATCGTGGCCGCCGCGATCTTCCCGCTGGCGGTCTACCTGCTCGAGCCGCCCGAGCAACCCGCCATGCTGTGGCTCGACATCGCGGTCGCCGCGGCCATCGTCTGGTTCCACCGCGGCAACATCCAGCGCCTCTTCAAGGGAACGGAAAACCGGTTCGGTCGCCACGCGGCGTCCTCGCCTCGTTCATGAGCGCCGTCGCGGTGCTCGGTGCCGGGAGCTGGGGCACCACGCTCGCCAACCTGCTCGCCGGCAAGGGCGAGACTGTCCGCCTCTGGGCGTACGAGCCGGAGGTCGTCGAGGCGGTCAACCGCACGCACGAGAACCCGCTGTTTCTCCCGGGTGTGCGGCTGGCGCCGGACCTGCGAGCGTTCGGCGATCCGGAGGAGGCGGTGAGCGGCGCCGGCGTCATCGTCTCGGCGCCGCCCAGCCACGTGACCCGCGCGGTGGTCGACCGCGTGCGCGAGGCGGTGGCGCCCGGGGTTCTGGTCGTGAGCGCGACCAAGGGCATCGAGAACGACACTCTCGCCCTCATGTCCGAGGTGTTCGCCGAGCGGCTGCCTGATGCGCGGTTCGTCGCGCTCTCGGGTCCCAGCTTCGCGATCGAGGTCTGCCAGGGCCAGCCCACGGCCGTCGTGGCGGCGGCGCGGGACGAGGCCAGCGCGCTCGCGGCACAGCAGCTCTTCGCGACACCCGCCTTCCGGGTGTACTCGGGCCGGGACGTGGTCGGCGTGGAGCTCGCGGGGGCGCTCAAGAACGTGATCGCGATCGCCGCCGGGATCCTGGAAGGGCTGGGGCTCGGGCACAACCCGCGCGCGGCGCTCATCACGCGCGGGCTCGCCGAGATCACCCGGCTGGGCATCGCGATGGGGGCCGACCCGTCGACCTTCGCGGGGCTCGCCGGCATGGGCGACCTGGTGCTCACGACCACCGGCAGTCTCAGCCGGAATCGCGCGCTCGGCGTGGCGCTCGCGCAGGGTCAGACGCTCGAGGAGTACCGGACGGCGCACCGGAGCGTGGCCGAAGGCGCCAATACGTCCCGTGCCGGCGCGGCCCTGGGCGCGCGCATGGGTGTGGAGCTGCCGATCATCCAGAAGGTCTGCGAGGTCCTCTTCAGCGGGAAGCCGGCGCGGGACGCGGTGCCGGAGCTGATGGGACGCGAACTCAAGGCGGAGCAGTGGCGATGACCACCACCCGGCCGGTGCAGGAGTTTTATTCCATCGGTGAGGTCTGCGCGCTCACCGACCTCAAGCCGCACGTGCTCCGGTACTGGGAGAGCCAGTTCCGGTTCCTCAACCCGGCGAAGAATCGTTCCGGCAACCGCGTCTACAAGAGCCGGGAAGTCGAGCTGATCATGCTGGTGAAGCACCTGCTCTACACCGAGAAGTTCACCATCGACGGCGCCCGGCAGCGGATCGACCAGTACCGCCGGACGGGCGAGCTGCGGTCCTCGGCCCGGAAGGCCTTCGAGGCCGAGCTCGCGGCCGAGGTCCGTGCGGCGATCGAGGACGTGGTGAAGATCCTCGATGGGCGGCCGGACGGGCCGCGCGGATGAACATTCTCGTCACCAACGACGACGGCATCCTCGCCCCGGGTCTGGCCCTCCTCGCCGACGTCTGCCGGGAGGTCGGGACGGTCACCGTGGTGGCCCCCGACCGCGAGCAGAGCGGCACCTCCCACTCGCTCACGCTGCACCGGCCGCTCCGGCCCGCGCACCGGCCGGACGGCGCGTGGCAGATCGACGGCACGCCCACCGACTGCGTGATGCTCGCTATCCAGGCGCTCATGCCCGAGGGGCCCGACTTCGTCTTCTCCGGCGTCAACCACGGCCCCAACATGGGCGAGGACGTGCTGTACTCGGGCACCGTGTCGGCGGCGATGGAAGCGGTGACCCTCGGCGTTCCCGGCATCGGCATCTCGTTTACCGGGAACCAGCTCGAGACCCTCGACACGTATCGCGACATGCTGGTGCACCTCGTGCGGAAGATCACGAGCGTGCCGTCGTTTCCCGAGCACACGCTGCTCAACATCAACCTGCCGGGCATCCCGGCCTCCGAGGTACGCGGCATCCAGGTGACGAAGCTCGGCAGCCGCTACTTTTCGGATTCGCTCACCCGGATGAAGGATCCCTGGGGGCGGGAGATCTTCTGGATCGGCGGCGGGACGATCACGTGGACGGGCACCGAGAACGCCGACCACATTTCGGTGGCCAACGGGTACGTCTCGGTCACGCCGCTCCACATGGACCTCACGAACTACTCGCTGCTCGAGACGGTCAAGGGATGGTCGCTGGAGTAGGGGAGGGCGACGGCTACGGCGGCTATCGCAGTCGCCTGGTCGAGACGCTCCAGCAGAAGGGCATTCGCGACCTCGCGGTGCTGCGTGCCGTGGGGACGGTGCCCCGGCATCTGTTCGTGCCCGAGAGCGTGCGTCACCGGGCGTATGACGACGTGGCGCTCCCGATCGGCGGCAGTCAGACCATCTCGCAGCCATGGGTGCAGGCCCGCTATCTCGAGCTGGCGGCGCTGACCGGCCGCGAGCGCGTGCTCGAGGTGGGGGCGGGGTCGGGATATCAAACGGCGCTGCTCGCCCTCCTGGCCGACTCGGTGTTCGCGGTGGAGCGCATCGCCTCGCTCGCGCAGAGCGCGCGCGCCGCGCTCGAGGCCGCAGGGATCCGGAACGTGACGGTGCTGGTGGGCGACGGCACGCTCGGCTGGCGCCCGTTCGCGCCGTACGACGCGATCCTCGTGGCCGCCGCGTCCCCGGAGATCCCCGCGCCGCTGATGGAGCAGCTGGCCCCCGGCGGGCGGCTCATCATCCCGCTGGGCGATCGCCACAACCAAGTGCTGACCCTGGCCCAGCGCGTGGGCGACGAGGTGCGCACCAGCACGGTCGCCGATGTCCGCTTCGTTCCGCTCCTCGGCGAGTTCGGATTTCGCTGAGCCGTCGTCGACTCATGGAGAGCCCGCATGGATTGGGTAAAGCAGTTCGTCGACCTCTTTCTGCATCTCGACACGCACCTGAGCCAGGTCATTTCCCAGTACGGGACCTGGACGTATCTGATCCTGTTCCTCATCGTGTTCTGCGAGACCGGGCTCGTGGTCACGCCGTTCCTACCGGGGGACTCGCTGCTGTTCGCGGCGGGCACGTTCGCCGCGCTCGGCGACCTGGATGTGTGGGTGATGATCCTGTTGCTCGTCCTCGCGGCGATCCTGGGCGACACGGTCAACTACTGGGTCGGCGCCGCGATCGGCCCGCGAGCCTTCCAGGGGAACATCCGGTTTCTCAAGAAGGAGCATCTCGACCGCACCCACGCCTTCTACGAGCGGCACGGGGGAAGACGATCATCCTGGCACGGTTCGTTCCGATCATCCGCACCTTCGCGCCGTTCGTCGCCGGAGTCGGGGCGATGAGCTACGGCCGATTCCTTACCTACAATATGGTGGGGGCGGTGCTCTGGGTCGGGCTGCTCGTGCCGGCCGGGTTCTTCTTCGGCAACATCCCCGTCGTCCGCGAGAACTTCACGATCGTGATCCTGGCGATCGTCGCCATCTCGGTCATGCCCATCGCCGTCGAGGCGATTCGCGGGCGGCGCCGGACCGCATGACACGGCGGTACGTCGTGGCCGGGCTGGTCCAGGGCGTGGGCTTCCGGTGGTACGTAGCCCGGCACGCGCGCGGACTCGGCCTCGCCGGGTACGCGCGCAATCTGGCCGATGGGCGGGTGGAGGTGGTGGCCACCGGGAGCGACGGGGGCGCTCGCGCGGCTCGAGGAGCTGCTCCGGGCGGGGCCCGCTCACGCGCGGGTGGACCACGTGGAGGCGCAGGATCAGGCCGACGACCCGCAGATTCCCCCGAGGAGCTTCGACATCCGATGACTACCGTGACGCCGCTTGCCCGCCACGTGCTGGACACGCTCCGGCCCATCCCCAACTACCCGAAGCCGGGAATCATCTTCCAGGACATCACGCCGGTGCTGCGGGACGGGCCGCTGTTCCGCGCCATCGTCGAGGCCATGGCCGATCCCTTCCGGGAGGCCGACGTGACCCACGTCCTCGGCATCGAGGCGCGAGGGTTCATCCTGGGCGGTGCCGTGGCCACCAATCTCGGGGCGGGGTTCGTTCCGGCCCGGAAGCCCGGCAAGCTGCCCTGGGAGCGGGTGGCCGAGACCTACGACCTCGAGTACGGGACCGATTCGCTCGAGTGCCACCGCGACGGCCTGCCCGAGCCCGCGCGCGTGCTCATCGTGGACGACGTGCTGGCGACCGGCGGCACCGCCCGGGCCGCCGGCCAGCTGGCGCGGGCCCTGGGTGCGGAAGTGGTGGGCTGGAGCTTCCTGCTGGAGATCGGCGGGCTGGGCGGACTGGAGAAGCTCCAGGGGGCGGTGGCGCACGTCCTGGCGCGGCGGTAGGCGGCTCCGCGGAGGCCAGCCGCGGTGGGCTTTCGCGCTGTGGTCCAATGGGTTACCATACCGGCCGGCCGAGCGCCCGGCGGCGTCCGGCAGGACCCGCCCCCGTAGCTCAGATGGATAGAGCAGCAGTTTCCTAAACTGTTGGCCGCGTGTTCGAGTCACGCCGGGGGCACTCGCTGGGCGGCGGCGGCAACACCATCTTTCAGCAGGGTAGACATGGCGACGACAGTGGAACCCACGACTCGTGAACGTACCACCGCGGCGGCGACGGGGACACCGTGGTACCGCGACCGGAACCGCCAGCTCCAGGCGATCGCCGGAGCGGTGGTGCTGGCGGCACTGATCGCGTGGTTCACGGTCACCAGCGGGCAGCGGAAGGAAGAGTTCGCCGCGCGGAGCCTCAACCAGGCGCGTGCCGCGGCCGAGGCGGGGAACTTGCCCCTGGCCTCGAGCGAGCTCCAGAAGCTGATTCAGACCTACAAGGGCACGGACGCGGCCCGCGAGGCGGTCATCACGCTCAACCAGGTCCGGATGGTCAACGGCCAGAGCGAGCTCGCCGCGGTCGGCCTCCGGGACTTCCTGGCCGCCAAGCCCGCGGCCAAGTACGCCGCGCCGGCCTACGGCCTCCTCGGGGCGGCCCTGGAAAACGCTCAGAAGTGGGCGGACGCGGGTGACGCCTTCGTGAACGCCTCGGGCGCGGCAGAGCTCGAATACCTCAAGGCACGCTACCTAGTGGACGCGGGCCGCGCTTACCGCGAGGGCGAGAAGACCGATCAGGCACTGGCGGTGTATCGCGAGATTATCCAGAAGTACCCGAAGACCTCCAGCTTCACGGAGGCACAGGTGCGGCTGGCGGAGATGACGGACGGCAAGATGTAGCCGGACGCGCCGGCGCGTCGAACCATGGCGGGGCTGCCTGGGGCGGTCCCGCCATTTTTCTGCCCAGACGAGCGGTGAGAGCGCCGGCTGCGGCGGCGCCGCAGCGGGCGCTGGGCGGCACCGGAGCAGAGGACAACTCGGTAGGTGGGTAACGACGTCGTGACATTAAATGACGTATAAGATATATTATGTTAAGTTGATCTGGGGATAACTGTGGAGAAGTGTGGAGTTCTCCTGCCCTATGGCATAAGCGATTGGTATAACTGGAGATGGGACCAACAGACCGACGAAGGCTCAGACCTCCCAGACCGCCCGGAACACCAGCTTGCCTTGGCCACCGAGCCAGACCTCGGACGCGCGGCGACCGTTCAGCGCTGCCCGCACCGGAGCCCTCGCCCCCCCTGCTCCGGAACCGTACCGGCAGCGTGGCTTCCCCGCGGGCGGCCAGGGGGACCCCCGCCGCCATTGTCCCCGTGCCGCACGCCAGGGTCTCTCCCTCCACGCCCCGCTCGTAGGTCCGGATGAGCCAGGGTTCGCCGGCCCGGCCGGCGCGCCGACGAAGTTCACGTTGGCCCCGGCGGCGCCGAGCCGCGGATCGGAGCGGAGGCTCCCTCCTCGGCCAAGGAGATCAACCGCCTCGATGTCGTCCACGCGGATGACCAGGTGCGGTACCCCGACGGTGGCGAAGGCCATCCAGCGCTCGCCGGGGCCGAGCTCCGCCCGGACACGGCGGTGCCGTTGGCCTGGGCCAGATCGAAGTCCGGGAGGCGGATCTCGGCCTGGTCGCCCGTGTCCGGACAGCGGGCCTGGACCTGCCGGATCGGTCAGCAGTCTAAGGTCCCCGGCGCGGTGGAGCTGGAGGTAGACCGACAGGCGGGTGCTGCAGAGCGCCGCGTTGCCGCACATGTCCGCCCGGGACCCGTCGGAGTTCCAGAACGCCATGCGCACGACGCCGGGCCGGTCCGGCGTGAGATGACGAGTCCGTCCGCGCCGACGCCGGTGCGCCGGTCGCACAGCTGTACGACACGGGTGGCCGGCCACTCGGCGGGCGTGGTGGAGCGGCCATCCAGCAGGACGAAGTCGTTGCCCGACCCCGTCATCTTGTAGACGATCGTGCCCCTCAGAGCCGGCCCGCCAGCGCTGCGCCCGGAGCCACCAGACCATCCAGATCGCCTCCCGCACGATGCGCTTGTTCATCTTGCTCTGACCCTCGACCCGGTCGGTGAACACGATCGGGATCTCCACCAGGCGGAATCCCTTCTTCCAGGCCCGGAAGCTCATCTCGATCTGGAAGGAGTAGCCGTTCGAGCGGACGCGGTCGAGGTCGATCGACTCGAGCACCCGCCGGCGGAGCATTTAAACCCGCCGGTCGAGTCGGAGAGCGGAAGCCCCGTGATGCGGCGGGCGTACTCGTTCGCGCCCACCGACAGCAGCAGCCGCGCGATCGGCCAGTTGATCACGTTGACGCCCGAGTGATAGCGCGACCCGATCACCAGGTCGGCATGCTC
>CAWDPF010000003.1:0-149665 GCA_963804125.1 uncultured Gemmatimonadales bacterium | reverse complement strand
CGCGGTGCTCGGTGCCGGGAGTTGGGGCACCACGCTCGCCAACCTGCTCGCCGGCAAGGGCGAGACTGTCCGCCTCTGGGCGTACGAGCCGGAGGTCGTCGAGGCGGTCAACCGCACGCACGAGAACCCGCTGTTTCTCCCGGGGGTGCGGCTGGGCCCGGGCCTGCGAGCGTTCGGCGATCCAGAGGAGGCAGTGACCGGCGCCGGCGTCATCGTCTCGGCGCCGCCCAGCCACGTGACCCGCGCGGTGGTCGACCGCGTGCGCGAGGCGGTGGCGCCCGGGGTTCTGGTCGTGAGCGCGACCAAGGGCATCGAGAACGACACGCTGGCGCTCATGTCCGAGGTGTTCGCCGAGCGGCTGCCTGATGCGCGGTTCGTCGCGCTCTCGGGTCCGAGCTTCGCGATCGAGGTCTGCCAGGGCCAGCCCACGGCGGTCGTGGCGGCGGCGCGGGACGAGGCCAGCGCGCTCGCGGCACAGCAGCTCTTCGCGACGCCCGCCTTCCGGGTGTACTCGAGCCGGGACGTCGTCGGCGTCGAGCTCGCGGGGGCGCTCAAGAACGTGATCGCGATCGCCGCCGGGATCCTGGACGGGCTGGGCCTCGGGCACAACCCGCGCGCGGCGCTCATCACGCGCGGGCTCGCCGAGATCACCCGGCTCGGCGTCGCGATGGGGGCCGACCCGCTCACCTTCGCGGGGCTCGCCGGCATGGGCGACCTGGTGCTCACGACCACGGGCAGTCTCAGCCGGAATCGCGCGCTCGGCGTGGCGCTCGCGCAGGGTCAGACGCTCGAGGAGTACCGGACGGCGCACCGGAGCGTGGCCGAAGGCGCCAATACGTCCCGTGCCGGCGCGGCCCTGGGCGCGCGCATGGGTGTGGAGCTGCCGATCATTCAGAAGGTCTGCGAGGTCCTCTTCAGCGGGAAGCCGGCGCGGGACGCGGTGCCGGAGCTGATGGGACGCGAACTCAAGGCGGAGCAGTGGCGATGACCACCACCCGGCCGGTGCAGGAGTTTTATTCCATCGGTGAGGTCTGCGCGCTCACCGACCTCAAGCCGCACGTGCTCCGGTACTGGGAGAGCCAGTTCCGGTTCCTCAACCCGGCGAAGAATCGTTCCGGCAACCGCGTCTACAAGAGCCGGGAAGTCGAGCTGATCATGCTGGTGAAGCACCTGCTCTACACCGAGAAGTTCACCATCGACGGCGCCCGGCAGCGGATCGACCAGTACCGCCGGACGGGCGAGCTGCGGTCCTCGGCCCGGAAGGCCTTCGAGGCCGAGCTCGCGGCCGAGGTCCGTGCGGCGATCGAGGACGTGGTGAAGATCCTCGATGGGCGGCCGGACGGGCCGCGCGGATGAACATTCTCGTCACCAACGACGACGGCATCCTCGCCCCGGGTCTGGCCCTCCTCGCCGACGTCTGCCGGGAGGTCGGGACGGTCACCGTGGTGGCCCCCGACCGCGAGCAGAGCGGCACCTCCCACTCGCTCACGCTGCACCGGCCGCTCCGGCCCGCGCATCGGCCGGACGGCGCGTGGCAGATCGACGGCACGCCCACCGACTGCGTGATGCTCGCTATCCAGGCGCTCATGCCCGAGGGGCCCGACTTCGTCTTCTCCGGCGTCAACCACGGCCCCAACATGGGCGAGGACGTGCTGTACTCGGGCACCGTGTCGGCGGCGATGGAAGCGGTGACCCTCGGTGTTCCCGGCATCGGCATCTCGTTTACCGGGAACCAGCTCGAGACCCTCGACACGTATCGCGACATGCTGGTGCACCTCGTACGGAAGATCACGAGCGTGCCGTCGTTTCCCGAGCACACGCTGCTCAACATCAACCTGCCGGGCATCCCGGCCTCCGAAGTACGCGGCATCCAGGTGACGAAGCTCGGCAGCCGCTACTTTTCGGATTCGCTCACCCGGATGAAGGATCCCTGGGGGCGGGAGATCTTCTGGATCGGCGGCGGGACGATCACGTGGACGGGCACCGAGAACGCCGACCACATTTCGGTGGCCAACGGGTACGTCTCGGTCACGCCACTCCACATGGACCTCACGAACTACTCGCTGCTCGAGACGGTCAAGGGATGGTCGCTGGAGTAGGGGAGGGCGACGGCTACGGCGGCTATCGCAGTCGCCTGGTCGAGACGCTCCAGCAGAAGGGCATTCGCGACCTCGCGGTGCTGCGTGCCGTGGGGACGGTGCCCCGGCATCTGTTCGTGCCCGAGAGCGTGCGTCACCGGGCGTATGACGACGTGGCGCTCCCGATCGGCGGCAGTCAGACCATCTCGCAGCCATGGGTGCAGGCCCGCTATCTCGAGCTGGCGGCGCTGACCGGCCGCGAGCGCGTGCTCGAGGTGGGGGCGGGGTCGGGATATCAAACGGCGCTGCTCGCCCTCCTGGCCGACTCGGTGTTCGCGGTGGAGCGCATCGCCTCGCTCGCGCAGAGCGCGCGCGCCGCGCTCGAGGCCGCAGGGATCCGGAACGTGACGGTGCTGGTGGGCGACGGCACGCTCGGCTGGCGCCCGTTCGCGCCGTACGACGCGATCCTCGTGGCCGCCGCGTCCCCGGAGATCCCCGCGCCCCTGATGGAGCAGCTGGCCCCCGGCGGGCGGCTCATCATCCCGCTGGGCGATCGCCACAACCAAGTGCTGACCCTGGCCCAGCGCGTGGGCGACGAGGTGCGCACCAGCACGGTCGCCGATGTCCGCTTCGTTCCGCTCCTCGGCGAGTTCGGATTTCGCTGAGCCGTCGTCGACTCATGGAGAGCCCGCATGGATTGGGTAAAGCAGTTCGTCGACCTCTTTCTGCATCTCGACACGCACCTGAGCCAGGTCATTTCCCAGTACGGGACCTGGACGTATCTGATCCTGTTCCTCATCGTGTTCTGCGAAACCGGGCTCGTGGTCACGCCGTTCCTACCGGGGGACTCGCTGCTGTTCGCGGCGGGCACGTTCGCCGCGCTCGGCGATCTGGATGTGTGGGTGATGATCCTGTTGCTCGTCCTCGCGGCGATCCTGGGCGACACGGTCAACTACTGGGTCGGCGCCGCGATCGGCCCGCGAGCCTTCCAGGGGAACATCCGGTTTCTCAAGAAGGAGCATCTCGACCGCACCCACGCCTTCTACGAGCGGCATGGGGGTAAGACGATCATCCTGGCACGGTTCGTTCCGATTATCCGCACCTTCGCACCGTTCGTCGCCGGAGTCGGGGCGATGAGCTACGGCCGATTCCTCACCTACAATATGGTGGGGGCGGTGCTCTGGGTCGGGCTGCTCGTGCCGGCCGGGTTCTTCTTCGGCAACATCCCCGTCGTCCGCGAGAACTTCACGATCGTGATCCTGGCGATCGTCGCCATCTCGGTCATGCCCATCGCCGTCGAGGCGATTCGCGGGCGGCGCCGGACCGCATGACACGGCGGTACGTCGTGGCCGGGCTGGTCCAGGGCGTGGGCTTCCGGTGGTACGTAGCCCGGCACGCGCGCGGACTCGGCCTCGCCGGGTACGCGCGCAATCTGGCCGATGGGCGGGTGGAGGTGGTGGCTACCGGGAGCGACGGGGGGGCGCTCGCGCGGCTCGAGGAGCTGCTCCGGGCGGGGCCCGCTCACGCGCGGGTAGACCACGTGGAGGCGCAGGATCAGGCCGACGACCCGCAGATTCCCCCGAGGAGCTTCGACATCCGATGACTACCGTGACGCCGCTTGCCCGCCACGTGCTGGACACGCTCCGGCCCATCCCCAACTACCCGAAGCCGGGAATCATCTTCCAGGACATCACGCCGGTGCTGCGGGACGGGCCGCTGTTCCGCGCCATCGTCGAGGCCATGGCCGATCCCTTCCGGGAGGCCGACGTGACCCACGTCCTCGGCATCGAGGCGCGAGGGTTCATCCTGGGCGGTGCCGTGGCCACCAATCTCGGGGCGGGGTTCGTTCCGGCCCGGAAGCCCGGCAAGCTGCCCTGGGAGCGGGTGGCCGAGACCTACGACCTCGAGTACGGGACCGATTCGCTCGAGTGCCACCGCGACGGCCTGCCCGAGTCCGCGCGCGTGCTCGATCGTGGACGACGTGTTGGCGACCGGCGGCACCGCCCGGGCCGCCGGCCAGCTGGCGCGGGCCCTGGGTGCGGAAGTGGTGGGCTGGAGCTTCCTGCTGGAGATCGGCGGGCTGGGCGGGCTGGAGAAGCTTCAGGGGGCGGTGGCGCACGTCCTGGCGCGGCGGTAGGCGGCTCCCGGAGGCCAGCCGCGGTGGGCTTTCGCGCTGTGGTCCAATGGGTTACCATACCGGCCGGCCGAGCGCCCGGCGGCGTCCGGCAGGACCCGCCCCCGTAGCTCAGATGGATAGAGCAGCAGTTTCCTAAACTGTTGGCCGCGTGTTCGAGTCACGCCGGGGGCACTCGCTGGGCGGCGGCGGCAACACCATCTTTCAGCAGGGCAGACATGGCGACGACAGTGGAACCCACGACTCGTGAACGCACCACCGCGGCGGCGACGGGGACACCGTGGTACCGCGACCGGAACCGCCAGCTCCAGGCGATCGCCGGAGCGGTGGTGCTGGCGGCACTGATCGCGTGGTTCACGGTCACCAGCGGGCAGCGGAAGGAAGAGTTCGCCGCGCGGAGCCTCAACCAGGCGCGTGCCGCGGCGGAGGCGGGGAACTTGCCTCTGGCCTCGAGCGAGCTCCAGAAGCTGATTCAGACCTACAAGGGCACGGACGCGGCCCGCGAGGCGGTCATCACGCTCAACCAGGTCCGGATGGTCAACGGCCAGAGCGAGCTCGCCGCTGTCGGCCTCCGGGACTTCCTGGCCGCCAAGCCCGCGGCCAAGTACGCCGCGCCGGCCTACGGCCTCCTCGGGGCGGCCCTGGAAAACGCTCAGAAGTGGGCGGACGCGGGTGACGCCTTCGTGAACGCCTCGGGCGCGGCAGAGCTCGAATACCTCAAGGCACGCTACCTAGTGGACGCGGGCCGCGCTTACCGCGAGGGCGAGAAGACCGATCAGGCACTGGCGGTGTATCGCGAGATTATCCAGAAGTACCCGAAGACCTCCAGCTTCACGGAGGCACAGGTGCGCCTGGCGGAGATGACGGACGGCAAGATGTAGCCGGACGCGCCGGCACGTCGAGACCAATGGCGGGACTGCCTGGGGCGGTCCCGCCATTTTTCTGCCCAGACGAGCGGTGAGAGCGCCGGCTGCGGCGGCGCCGCAGCGGGCGCTGGGCGGCCCGGAGCAGAGGACAACTCGGCAGGTGGGTAACGACGTCGTGACGTTAAATGACGTATAAGATATATTATGTTAAGTTGGTCTGGGGATAACTGTGGAGAAGTGTGGAGTTCTCCTGGCCTATGGACATAAGCGATTGGTATAACTGAAGATGGGGCCAACAGACTCGACGAAGGCTCAGACCTCCCAGACCGCCCGGAACACCAGCTTGCCTTGGCCACCGAGCCAGACCTCGGACGCGCGGCGACCGTTCAGCGCTGCCCGCACCAGGAGCTCCTCGCCTCCCCTGCTCCGGAATCGTACCGGCAGCGTGGCTTCCCCCCGGGCGGCCAGGGAGACCCCCGCTGCGATGGTCCCCGTGCCGCACGCCAGGGTCTCTCCCTCCACACCGCGCTCGTAGGTCCGGATGAGCCAGGGTTCGCCTGGCGCGGCCGGCGCGCCGACGAAGTTCACGTTGGCCCCGGCGGCGCCGAGCCGCGGATCAGAGCGGAGGCTCCCTCCTCGGCCAAGCAGGTCAACCGCCTCGATGTCGTCCACGCGGATGACCAGGTGCGGTACCCCGACGGTGGCGAAGGCCATCCAGCGCTCGCCGGGGCCGAGCTCCAGCCCGGACACGGCGGTGCCGTTGGCCTGGGCCAGATCGAAGTCCGGGAGGCGGATCTCGGCCTGGTCGCCCGTGTCCGGACAGCGGGCCTGGACCGTGCCGGCATCTGTGAGCAGTCGAAGGTCCCCCGGCGCGGTGAGCTCGAGGTAGACCGACAGGCGGGTGCTGCAGAGCGCCGCGTTGCCGCACATGTCCGCCCGGGACCCGTCGGAGTTCCAGAACGCCATGCGCACGGCGCCGGGCTGGTCCGGCGTGAGAATGACGAGTCCGTCCGCGCCGACGCCGGTGCGCCGGTCGCACAGCTGTACGACACGGGTGGCCGGCCACTCGGCGGGCGTCGTGGAGCGGCCATCCAGCAGGACGAAGTCGTTGCCCGACCCCGTCATCTTGTAGACGATTGTGCCTCTCACAGCCGGCCCGCCAGCGACTGTGCCCGGAGCCACCAGACCATCCAGATCGCCTCCCGCACGATGCGCTTGTTCATCTTGCTCTGACCCTCGACCCGGTCGGTGAACACGATCGGGATCTCCACCAGGCGGAATCCCTTCTTCCAGGCCCGGAAGCTCATCTCGATCTGGAAGGAGTAGCCGTTCGAGCGGACGCGGTCGAGGTCGATCGACTCGAGCACCCGCCGGCGGAAGCATTTGAACCCGCCGGTCGAGTCGGTGAGCGGAAGCCCCGTGATGCGGCGGGCGTACTCGTTCGCGCCCACCGACAGCAGCAGCCGCGCGATCGGCCAGTTGATCACGTTGACGCCCGAGTGATAGCGCGACCCGATCACCAGGTCGGCATGCTCGGCGGCACGCAGGAACTCCGGCAGGAACTTGGGATCGTGGCTGAAGTCGGCATCCATCTCGAAGATCAGATCGTAGCCCTGCTCCAGCGCCCACCGGAACCCGGCAATGTACGCCTTCCCCAGCCCGGCCTTGCCCGGCCGGTGCAGCACGTGAATCCGCGGCTCGGCCGCGGCGAGCTCGTCGGCGAGCTGGCCGGTGCCGTCGGGCGAGTTGTCGTCGACCACGAGCACGTCGAAGGCCGGATCCTGCTGCAGGATCTGCGGCACGATGAGCGGCAGGTTGATCCGCTCGTTATACGTCGGGATCACGACCAGGGCCCGCTCAGCCATGGGCCGCGCTCCCCCGGCGCGGCCACCAGGCGGCCGCCAGCAGCGCGAGCGTCACGAGCAGCGCCATCAGGGTCACCAGCTTGCCGCGCGCGTAGGTGGCCGACGCGAAGTGCAGCGTCACCTCCCGCGCGCCCGGCGGCAGGACCACGCTCAGCAGCGTGTGGTCCGCCCGGTAGATCGGCGCGGGCTTTCCGTCCACCGTGGCGTGCCAGTCCGGATACCAGTTCTCGGCGATCAGGAGGTATGCCGGCTTCGTCGCGGCGCCCTCGAGCGTGACCCGCATCCGGCCCGGGGCCCACTCGGCCAGCGTGGGCCGGACCGCCACGGCTTCGGGCACCTGCCCGCCTCGAATCGGCTCGGGTGTGAGCCCGGCCGTGTCCGGATACAGGGCGACGGAATTGAAGGGAAATCGTGGGTCGATGACGGTCGGCACCACCTGGTCCTCGGGGAGCTTGAGTGCGCCGGGTACCACGCGCACAAAGGGCTGCAGCGTGTCACGCTCGAGCAGGACGGCAGGCGACCCGGGCGTCGTCGTCACCGGCCCCAGCACCTGGTGGAAGCCCGGCACGGGCTGCGCCTGCGGGAGGAGCAGATAGCGCACCGCCAGGAGATCCATCAGCGTTGGACTCCCCGCATTGCGCCACTGGCCCTTGCCGCCCAGCAGCTCGTCGTAGAAGCGGATTTCGTTGCCATGGTAGCCTAGCACGGTCTGGATATCGTGCGCCATCAGGTAGGACCCCTGATACACTCCGACGTCCAGGACCCGGAAGGGTTTCGGCTCGGCCCGAAGCCTGGTCGTGACGGGATCGTCACCGTATACCTCCGATGGCGGCCCGCGGAAGACGAAGAAGGCCCGGTCGATGCTCCAGAGGTCCCCCGTCACAACCAGCGCCAGCACCGCCGCCGCGAGCGCGCCCCTGAGCCGTCCGCTCCACACGGCCCAGAGGGCGCCCCCGCCGGCCAGCACGACGACGAGCAGCCGGATCGACCCGCCCTGGAGAGCACCTGCGTTGGCGGCGACCCGGGAGGCCTGCTCCTCGGAGGCGATGACCGTCGCCACGGATTGCAGGACGCCGGCGGCACCGAGCAGCGCCAGCCCGCCGAGGACGGCGAGCGGCACGACGAGGGCGCGCCGCGTGACTTCCCCGCGCAGAAGCCGCTCTGTGCCGAATCCGGCGAACGCGGCGACCGGCAGCGCGACCAGGAAGAACGCCATCCCGGGCGCGCGGACCTTCTTCATCATCGGCATCACTTCGTACCACAGATAGTAGAACGGCGTGTGGCCGCCGAACGACACCAGCAGGAATAGGATCGCGATGACACCGAGTGCCTGCACCAGCCGCCGCCGGCTCCGATCTCCGAGCCCAAGGGCCGCGAGCACCACGACGATCGCCCCGAGGTACTCGGTGTGCAGCTTGAAGAAGTTGCGGCCCCAGTACCCGTCGAGCATCCCGTTGAACTGCGGGAGCACCGTCGTCATCAGCTCCTCGGGCGGCATCGAGAAGAGGACGGCGTAGTCCCAGCCTCCACTCGGTCCGCCGGCGCCTCGCGGCGAGTACGGGATGTATTGGAGGAACGGCAGCACCTGGATCGCCGCGATGGCGAGGCCCAGCAGCACGGCGCCGAACGCCAAGCCGAGCTCCAGCGGCCAGCGCAGCCCCGCCGGACGGTCCGGATCGAGGAAGACGAGGTAGAGCGTCCACAGCCGCGGCCGCGACCAGCAGATAGTAGGTCATCTGGTAGTGCGGGCTCAGCATGCAGAGCCCCACCGTCAGCGCCAGCAGGCCATAGCCCCAGGGCCGGCGGTCGCGGATGGCCCGGAGCAGCGCGAGCAACACCAGCGGCGCCAGCGCGGACACGTACAGCTTGCCGTCGTGGCCGGGCCGCACCAGCGAGGCGACGATGCCCGAGAGCTCGTACGCCAGGCCACCGACCATCGCGCCCGTCCAGCTCACGCGCAGCGCGCGGAGCAAGGCGTACATGGTCGCGCCCGCGAGCGCGATGTGCGCGAAGAAGCCGAGGTTCATCGCCGTGTCGACCGGCAGGACCCACCGGAGCCACGCGGTCGGGTAGAAGATGTCGCCGTGCTGGGCGGCGATGAACGGCAGGCCGCCGAAGAGATACGGATTCCATTCCGGAATCCGTCCCGTCGCGCGAAACATCTCGGCGCCGAACAGCCGAAAGCCGTAACCGGTCACATACTGGTCGTCGCCGAGCAGCCACTGGCCGGTGAGCATGGGCCAGCAGACCACGAGGGCGGCGAGGACGCAGACCATCCCGGCGACGAGTGCGGGACGGGGCGGCTCGAACGGAACGGCCGTCTGGGACTCAGGGTGCGACACGCGCGCTCCGCTGCGAGAAGACGAGAAACGGCACCGCGGCGCCGAGCTCGGTGATGGTGAGCAGCACCCGCGACGCGAGCGCCAGCGCCGTCGCCGCGGCGATGCCGAGCGGGCCCTGCAACATCAGAATAAACAGTCCTTCGCGCACGCCGATGCCGCCGGGCGCGAAGAGCGCCAGGAAGCCGGCGAGATACGACGCCGTGAACACCGCGATGGCGAGCGCCGGATCGAGTCCCACCGACGGCAGCAGCCCGCGCGCGAGCAGCCAGAGCGCCGAGCCGTAGCCCACCCATGCGACGAGATTGGCCGCGATGCCGAACACGATGCCCGCTGCGGGCGGCGTCGCCGCGCGCCTCGGCGTCGGGCGCCGCGAGCCGGAGCAGCCGGCGGAGGAACGGGGGCCAGAGCAGCAGCGCCACGCCGGCCACCGCGCCGGCGATGAGCAGCAGGAGCCCCGCCCCCATCCGCGGATCCGCCGCTTCGATGGCGCGCCGCCCGGTGAGGCCGGCCACCGCCGCGCCGGTGCCGATGGCCAGCACCTGCAGCACAACCGCCGACCCCGTCGCGGCCCACGCGGCGATCCCCGCCCGCTGCGCCATGAGCGCCATGCCCGCCACCGCCCAGACCTTGCCCGGCAGATACTTGCCGAGGCTCGACACCGTCCAGATGCGCGCGGCGGTCCAGCCGTCGAGCCGCTGGCCCCATCCCGCCAGCATCGTCCGCCACGCCACGATCAGGAGCGCGTACATCGACCAGACCACGAGCGCGCTCAGCACCAGCCAGCCGGGCTCGATCCGCCACTCCAGCGGCTGCGATCGCAGCTCGGTCCAGTTGCGCAGCAGGCTTCGGGCGGCGAACCCGATGATGGCGAGGCCGACGAGCCACTGCGCCGCCCGCAGCCACGGCCTACGCACCCAGGGCCTCGCGATACCATCCCTCGCACAGCTCGGCCACGTGCTCGGGCGAGAGCCGGGCGCGCCACGATTCGCCCACCAGCCTGGCGAGCGCCATGCGGTCGGGGTCCTGCAGCAGGTCGAGCGTCGCGTCGCTC
Source organism: uncultured Gemmatimonadales bacterium (assembly GCA_963804125.1). Lineage (GTDB taxonomy): Bacteria > Gemmatimonadota > Gemmatimonadetes > Gemmatimonadales > GWC2-71-9 > CAVVWJ01. The sequence goes on along the minus strand of CAWDPF010000003.1, from coordinate 139,329 downwards.
AGCGCCTCGGCCGACGGCAGCGTGAGGCGGCCGGCGCCGGTCTCCGGTACCACGTCGAGCAGCCCGCCGCCGTCCCAGCACGCCACCACGGGCACGCCGGCCATCAGCGCCTCGGCGGCCGCCAGGCCGAAGCCCTCGCCCTGCGCCGGGAAGAGCATCACGTCGGCGCGGCCGAGGTACCCGATCACCTCGTTCGGAGCGACGGCGCCGGCGAAGCGGACGAAGGGCGCGATCCCGAGGCGCTCGACCTGGCGCTCGAGCGCGTCGCGCTCCGGACCGTCCCCGACGACCGTGAGCGGGAGGTCGTGGCCGCACGAGGCGAGGAACGCGGTGGTCTCGATGGCCAGGCTGATCCGCTTCTGCGCCGTGAGGCGGGAGACGACGATGGTGCCGCCGCCGCCGGTGGTCCAGGGCCAGGTCTCGGTGTCGACCGGCATGGGGTGCACGTGCGCCGCCGCGATGTGGCGGCCCGTGGCGTTCTGCACCCAGCCCGCGAGCTCGCGGGAGACCGCGGTGACGACCCGCGCGCGCGCGAACACCGGACGCGCGAGCCGGCGCGCGAGCCGGGAGGTGCGAAGCATCGCCGCGTCGGTGCCGTGCGCCGTCAGCACAAGCGGGACGTCGGGCGGCGCGGCGAGGCCGGCCGGCACCCACCAGTGCGCGTGGATCAGGTCCGCGCCCGCGGCCACCTCCTCGCGGGCGGCGCGCCGGAGCGCGCGCCAGAGCCCGGCGAGGGCCCGCCAGCCGCCGGGAGCCCGGAGCGCGGCCGCCATGGTGCCCCGGTAGGCCAGCGTCTCGCCGCGAGGCGGAGGCGTAGCGCACGCGACGGATGCGCACCCCGTCGACCTCCTCCTCCCCGCCCTGCCCCTCGTCGCTCGGCGCGACGACCCGCACGTCGATGCCCCGGCGCACCAGCGCCGCGGCGAGCGTGCCGAGGAACGAGCCGGAAAGATCCCCGGGCCACCGGGGATAGTTGTGGGTCAGGAAGACGACCCGCACCGATCAGTCCCGCAGGTCGGGCTTGTCCAGTCGATCGAGCCCACGGGCGATCGCCCGCGTCTCCTCCTGCAGACCCGCGACCATCTCGCCGAGCAGGCCGAAGCCGAAGAGCACGATACCGCTGATCACCATCGTCTCGACGAGGTTGAGCAGCGGCCGGAGGCCGATGCCGTAGCCGTACCGGAGCACCAGGGCGACGATGCCCGCGAGCAGGCCGATCACGAACAGCGTCGCGCCGGCCACGCCGAAGAACAGCATCGGCTTCCGGCCGAAGCGGAGCTGGAACCAGACGCTCAGCAGGTCGAAGATGCCGACGGGAATGCGGCGCCAGCCGAACTTCGAGACCCCGGCGCGCCGCGGATACAGCGGCACCGGCAGCGAGTCGAGCCGGAAGCCGTCCGCCGCGGCGATCACGACCATGTACCGGTGCCAGTCGGGACGGAGCGGCACGCCCTGCATGACCTCCCGCCGGTAGGCCTTCACCGAGTTGAGGTCGGTCACCCGCACGCCGAACAGCCAGCGGCAGAGCGTGTTGTAGACGCCGCTGACGAACGCCTTCTCGTACTTCCCCTGCTTGGTGCCGGTGACGATGTCCGCCCGCCCCTCGAGGACGGGTGCGACCAGCCGGGGGATGTCCTCGGGCAGGTACTGCAGGTCGGCGGGGTAGAAGACGAAGACGTCGCCGCGGGCCACGTCGCCCGCGGAGCGGAGGGCGTCGGCGATGCCGCGCTGGCGCCGGTGGGTGACGACGCGGAGGAAGGGATACGTCCGCTCGAGCTCGCCCAGCACGCGCCCGCTGTCGTCGCGCGAGCCGTCGTTCACGATCACGACCTCGAACGTGAAGCCGGCCGGGCCCATGGCCTCGGCGCAGAGCCGCACGAACTCGGGAAGATTGGCCGCCTCGTCCTTCGCCGGGACGAGCACGCTGACGTCCAGCGTCTCGGCGGCGGGGAGGGTCATACCCGCTTCCGCATGCGCGCCGGCAGGATCCCGAGCTGGTCCCGGTACTTGGCCACCGTGCGGCGCGCGATCTGGATGCCCTGCTCCTGGAAGAGGTGCACGATCTGCTGGTCGGTGAGCGGCTTCGCGCTGTCCTCGTCGCCGACCATCTTCTCGAGCTTGGCCCGGATCGAGCGGGCGCTCGCGTCCTCGCCCGAGGCCGTGGCCAGCGCGCTCGAGAAGAAGAACTTGAGCGGCAGCACGCCGCGCGGCGTCTGGACGTACTTCTCGTTGGTCACCCGGCTCACGGTGGACTCGTGCATGTTGATGACCTCGGCCACCTCGCGCAGGGTCAGCGGCCGGAGAAACTCGATGCCCTTCTCGAAGAAGTCGCGCTGCCGGTCGACGATGAAGTTCATGACCTTGAGCATGGTCTGCCGGCGCTGCTCGATCGCCTGGATCATCCAGTTCGCGCTGTTCATCTTGGAGGCGATGAACTCGCGGTTCTCCGGCGTCATCTTCTTCTTGTCGCGGGCGATCTCCTGGTACGACCGGCTGAGGCGCAGCCGCGGCATCCCGGTGTCGTTCAGGAACACCTGGTAGCGGTTGCCGATCTTGTCGACGATCAGGTCGGGGATGATGTAGCCGTCGCTCGCGCTCGCGTGCTTGAGCCCGGGCTTGGGGTCGAGCCGCGCGAGCTCGTCGGCCGCGGCCTGCACCGCCACGGGCTCGACGCCGAAGCGCTTGGCCAGGTCGTTCCAGCGGTGCGCGATCAGATCGGGAAAGGCGTCGTGCACCAGCCGGTAGGTCAGCGACGCGGTGTCCGCCTGCTCGCCGAGCTGGATGAGGAGGCACTCCCGGAGGTCGCGCGCGCCGATGCCGGGCGGGTCGAGCCGCTGGACGATCGCCAGCATCTCCTCGGCCTCGGCCATGGTGTACAGCGCCGTGGCGCCCGGGTCGCCCGCCGCCGCCGCGGGCTCGTCCTCGCGCGCGTCGGCGTAGTCGTCGGCCTCGGTCTCCGGCGAGAGGTGCCCGGCCACCAGCTCGTTGACGCTGCCGAGGATCTCCTCGAGCGAGGCGGCGAGATAGCCCTCCTCGTTGATGTTGCCCAGGAACTCCTCGGCGAGCAGCAGCTGGCGCGGGGTGAGCGTCATCATCTGGAGCTGCTCGCGCAGGTAGTCGATCAGGTCCTTGGTCTCGACCGTGACCGGCTCGGTGTACTCGAGCTGCTCGTACTGCTCGCGGGTGCCGCCGACCTCGAAGCCGTTGAGGAGGATCTCCTCCCAGTCCATCTCGTCTTCCTTCTCCTTCTGCTCCTTCTCCTGCTCGGCGTCCTTCTGCTCGGGCGCCTCCTCCTCGGGCTCCAGCAGCTCCAGGAAGGGGTTGGCCAGCAGCTCCTGCTTCAGGTGCTGCTGGAGGTCCATCATGGGCATGTACAGCATGTCCATGGCCTGGTAGAGCCGCGGATTGACCCGCAGCTCCTGCCGCATGCTGGTGTGCTGGGATAGCCCGGTTCTCATGCCACCGACTCCAGACGTGCGCGGAGACGCGCGGTAAGGGTGGGGCCCAGGTACAGCTGCGCCACCCGGTCGTCGTAGACGAGCTCACTCACTTTGCCGGCAGCCTGCACCTTGCCTTCGAACATGATGTACGCCCGATCGACGATGTCGAGCGTCTGCTCGACGTTGTGATCGGTGATGAGGACGCCGATGCCGCGGTGCCGGAGGCCGGCGACGATGGTCTGGATGTCGTGCACCGCGATCGGATCGACCCCCGCGAACGGCTCGTCCAGCAGCATGAACTTGGGGTCGGTCACCAGCGCCCGGGTGATCTCGAGCCGGCGGCGCTCGCCGCCGCTCAGGCTGTAGGCCCGGCTCCGCCGGAGATGCTTGATCGAGAGCTCGTCGAGCATCTTGTCCAGCTGGAGGTGACGCTCCTCGCGCCCGAGATCCCGGGTCTCGAGGATCGCCAGAATGTTCTCCTCGACCGTCATCTTCCGGAAGATCGAGGGCTCCTGCGCGAGATAGCCGATCCCGGCGCGGGCCCGCTCGTACATCGGCATCCGGGTGAGGTCGAGCCCGTCGAGCCGCACCTGGCCGGCGTCCGGCCGGATCAGCCCTGTAATAAGGTAGAAGGTCGTGGTCTTTCCCGCCCCGTTGGGCCCCAGCAGGCCGACGATCTCCCCCTGCTCCACCCGGACGCTGACCTGGTTGACCACCCGGCGGCCCTTGAAGCTCTTGGCCAGGTTGACGCCCTCGAGCACGCTGGTCGAGGTCCGCTGCGGCGTCGGCGGCTTGGTGCGCTGGGCCGCCCGCCGCGCGGCCGAGAGCAGCGCGGCGTAGATCGCCCGCCGGTCCTCGAGCTCCGCGCCCCACCAGGCGACTCGCGGCTGCACCGGATCCCAGTCGCTGGCGGACGTCTCCAGGATCCAGCCCTCGACGGCCAGCCGCGGCAGGACGGAACGCGCGAGGTGGTCGCGGATCTCGTCGCCCGTGATCTCCTGCTCCTTGGCATTGCCGATGGCCTGGTAGCAGGCGAGGTGCGCCTCGCGATAGCTCATGACGAGATCGGCGAACGACACCGTGTCGCTCGGGCCGGCCGCCCGGGTGATGGCGGCGAGCGCGATGGCCACGGAGGGGTCGCGGTCGCCGAGGGCGCCAATCCATTCGAAGGTGCTCATCGCCGCTTTCCCTTGGCGGCGGAGGTATCGGCGGGAGTCGCGACGGAATCGCCGCGCGGCCTCGAGCTGGATGCCGTCGACCTTGCCGCGGATGTCCACCCGATCCACGCCGCTGGTGGCGCCGGCGGCCGGGGGCTTCATGGTGACGGTGATGGCGTCGCCCCGGGCATAGTTGATCGACGGCCGCCGCGGGGCCTTGGCGTTCCGCTCGAGGTGGTACGACTGCGCGGCCGCCCGGGCGTTGATCCGGCTCAGCACCGAGCGCTTCCGGCCCGCCGAGTCGGAGGGCACGAAGCTGGCGACGACGGTATCGCCCCGCATCCAGTCGCGGTCCTTGGTGGCGGAGTCGACCGTGCCGCCGAGCCACGCCTTGCCGAAGCCGCGCACCTCCCGCAGCGTCTGGCCCGGTGAATCGAGCGCGAGCGAGTCGGCTCGCATGGCGTAGGTCGTCGAGAGGGCGTAGGGCCGCGTCTTCTTGCCCCAGGCGAGGGTGCGCTCGAGCTTCCGGTTCTTCAGGTCGATGGCGATGGTGTCGGCGGTCAGGTCCCAGTCGCGGTTGACGGCATGGCCCTCGCCGCGAGCCGTGAGCTTGCTCAGCTCGCGCTGCGTGAGTGCCAGGTCGATCCGCAGCCCGCGCAGGCTGAAGCTGTCGGTGCCGAGCCCGCGCAGTATCGGCTCGCCGCCGATCAGCGTGCCATCGCTGCCCTTCCCGGTGTCGAGCCGCATCGAGTCGGACCGCGCGGCGAAGTCGGAGCGGTCGATCGTGACCTTTCCGCCGGCCCAGATCCGGTCGCTCCCCTTGAACCGCACGCGATCGGCGACGATGACGTACGGCTCCACCTTTCGACCGGCGGCGGTGTCGGACTCGAAGTAGCTGATGTTGGGTCGGCCGGTGGCGTACATCTCGAGCGTATCGCGGACCCCGCTGACGGCCCGCAGGTAGTCGAGCGATGGCCCGGTGAGCGTCGAGCCGGTCTTGAGGTTCTTGGTGTCGACGTTCCCACGGGCTTCCCACCGCTCGCCATTCTTGTAGTAGGTGCCGAAGTCGGCATCCATCGTCAAGGTCGAGTCGCGGTACTTCACGTGGCCGATGAACTGCACGATGTTCCCGCCGTAGGCCGCGACGCTGTCGCTCTGCATGGCGATCTGCATGTTGCGGCAGCGGAGGCGGACGTTGCCGCCGGCGAAGTAGTTGGTCCCGGAGGGCGTCTCGTTCACCGCGCCCTGGCGGTCGACGTTGTCGATCTGGAAGGTGCACCGCTGGGACTGGGCGATGGGCTTCGGGGCCGGCTGGGCCGGGGCGGCGGCGGACGGCTTCGGTGGGGCCGGCTTCGCGGGCCGCGGCCGGGCGGGAGCCGGCTTGGGCGCGGGGACCTGGGCCTGGGCGAGGCCGTGCAGACGGCGAACAGCAGCAGCAAGGATCGGCCGTGCAGGAGACCGTGCCCGCAACGCCGGCCTGACCGCCGCCGCCTCACGGCTCCTGCCCCGGCAGCAGCATCCCGTCCCCGGCCACACCGCGTGGCCGGTCGGTGACGACGTTCTTGAAGTCCGGGTCCGAGCGGAAGCTGTTCCCCTCGAGATGCTCGCCGCCCCGGTCGAAGGCGAAGTGCACGTTGGTCGAGATCGTGTTCGCGCCGTTGTCGTACTTGAGCGCCTCGGTCCTGAGCCGCCGGCCATCCGGGGAGACGACGAGCACCTTGTCGTTCGCTTCCATGGAGCCGTCCTGCCAGCGATACGTGCCGCGCTTCGCGGTGAGGGTAGACCCCTCCGTGCCCTGGACGTCGAAGAAGACGACCCGGATGTTCTTGAGCTCGCGTGACCTGGGTCCCCTCGTAGAAGAACGCCGTATCGGCCTCCACCCGGCTCCGTCGAATCCCGTCGCGTGTCACGTAGTGCGAGAAGCCCTCGAGCACCTGGTCGGCGCTGTCGCTGGCCTGCACCGTGGTCGTCGGCTTGGCGCCGGTCTCTTCGCACGCCGCGAGGACCGACGCCGCGAGCAGCAGGCACAGGCCCCACCCGAATCCTCGGTGCCTCATACCGCGCCCGCCCGCATCAGATCGTGCAGGTGCACCGCACCCGCGACCTTGCCATCGCTCTCGACGACCGGGCAGCGCGATCACGCCGTGGCGCTCCATGGTGCCGACCGCCGCCGCGGCGAGCTCGTCCGGCGCCGCGGTCCGCGGCGTGCGGGTCATTACGCCGCTCACCGCCAGGTCCAGGAACGCCGGGTCCCGCTCGGCCAGGCGGGTGAGGTCGCCAGTGGTGAGCACGCCCGCCAGGCGGCCCCCGTCGACCACCATCGCGAGCCCGCGATCGTGGGCCAGGCTCACCACGGCGTCCCGCATCGTCGCGTCGGGCCCGAGCACGTGGCCCGGATGCACCATCACGTCGCGCACGCGGAGCAGCAGCTTCCGGCCGAGCGAGCCGCCGGGATGAAGCGCCGCGAAGTCCTCCCGACGGAACCCCTTCACCTCCAGCAGCACCACCGCGAGCGCGTCGCCCAGCGCCAGGGCGACGGTCGTGCTCGTCGTCGGCGCCAGGTCGTGCGGGCAGGCCTCCTCCTCCACGGCCCCGTCGAGCGTCACCGTGGCCACCCGGGCGAGCGTCGAGTCCATGGCGCCGGTGATCGCGATGATCGGCACGCCGAGCCGCTGCAGCGACCCCACCAGTCCGAACAGCTCCTCCGACTCGCCGCTCTTGCTGAGCACGATGGCCACGTCGCTCCGGCCCACCAGGCCCAGGTCGCCATGCAGCGAGTCGACCGGGTGCAGGTAGGTGGCGACGGTGCCGGTGGACGTGAGCGTCGCCGCGATCTTCCGCGCGATCAGGCCGGACTTGCCGACGCCGGAGACGATCACCCGTCCGGACGCATCGGCCAGCAGGCGCACCGCCCGGGCGAACCGGTCGTCGAGGCGCTTCGCGGCCGCCGATACCGCCCTGCCCTCGACCTCGACGACCCGGCGGCCGAGGGCGACGAGCGCCGCCGGATCAAACGACACGGGCCGCGGGCTCCGCGAAGTAGCGCTCGAGCAGCCCGGACCACTCGCCGCGCGCCCGGAGGAGCGCCTCGACCGCTTCGCGCACCGCGCCGTGGCCGCCGGCAGCCGTCGTCACGTAGGCCGCCACCGCCTTGACCTCCGCCACGGCGTTCGCCACGGCGATCGGGAGCCCGACCCGGCGGAGCACCTGCAGATCGGCCAGGTCGTCTCCGACGAACGCGGTCTCTTCCCATGCGATCCCCCGACGCTCCAGCAGCGCGCCCGAACGCCTCGAGCTTGTGCGGGCCCGGCACCTGGAGCACCTCCTCGACGCGGAGCTCGCGGGCACGCGCCGTCGTGGCCTCCGAGTACCGCCCGCTCACCCACACCACCGGCAGCCCGGCGCTCCGCATCATCACCTGGCCGAGCCCGTCCTGGATGTCGAAGCGCTTGAGCTCCACGACCTGGCCGTCGACGGGGCCGAGGAAGATGCCGTTGTCGGTGAGCACGCCGTCCACGTCGAGTCCCAGCAGGCGAATCCGTCGCGCCAGGCCGGCTTCAATCATGCGCCCGGGCCCAGAGGTCCAGCGTCCGCCCCACCAGCGCGTCGAGCCGGTCGAGCGGCCACTGCGTCGCGGCATCGCTGAGCGCGCGCGCCGGGTCCGGATGGGTCTCGAGAAAGAATCCGTCCGCTCCCGCCGCCGCCGCCGCGGCCATGAGCGCGGGGATGTGCTCGCGCTGGCCTCCGCTCGCGCCGGCCGCGCCCTGCCCCGGCTGCTGCACGGAGTGCGTCGCGTCGAACACCACCGGCGCTCCCGGTGGCGGCGCGCAGCCGGTCGAAGTTGCGCATGTCGACGACCAGGTCGCCGTAGCCGAAGAAGGTGCCGCGCTCGGTCACCGCGACGTCGGAGCTCCCGGCCGATCGCACCTTCTCCACCGCGCCCGCCATCGCCTCGGCCTGCATCCACTGCCCCTTCTTCACGTTGACCGGGCGGCCCGTGCGGCCGGCCGCCACGAGCAGATCGGTCTGCCGGGAGAGGAAGGCCGGAATCTGGAGGGCATCCACCACCTCCGCGGCGGGGGCGGCCTGCGCCGCCTCGTGGATGTCGGTCAGCACCGGCAGCCCGCTCACGGACCGCACCCGCTCGAGCACCCGGAGCCCCTCGTCCAGCCCCGGACCGCGGGGCGCGTCGCCACGGGCGCGATTGGCCTTGTCGAAGCTCGCCTTGAAGCAGACCGGCAGCCCGCGCGCCTCCGCCAGCCGCGCCAGCGCCTCGGCCACCCGGGGGAGCACGTCCCCCGGCTCGACGACGCAGGGCCCCGCGATGAGAAATGGCCTCCGCGCGAACGACCAGCCCATCAGCGCCCGATCTCGGCGAGCTCCGTCGGCGCGGGCGACGGCGGCCCGCCGCGCCCGTGGCGCAGCGCGGCGCCGACGAACCCGGCGAACAACGGATGCGGCCGCGTCGGCCGGGACTTGAGCTCCGGATGGAACTGGCAGCCGATGAACCAGGCGTGGTCCGGCAGCTCGATCGTCTCGACCAGCCCGCCGTCGGGCGACTGGCCCGGAGAGCCGGAGCCCGTACTCGGCGAGCACGTCGCGGTACGCGTTGCTCACCTCCCACCGGTGCCGGTGCCGCTCGCTGATCTCGTTCGTCCCGTAGGCCAGCGCCACCCGGGAGCCGGGCCGGAGCTTGGCCGTGTACGCGCCGAGCCGCATGGAGCCACCCAGGTTGCTCACGTCGCGCTGCGACTGCATCAGCGCGATGACCGGCGCGGCGCAATCGGGCTCGAACTCGGTGCTGTTGGTCTCCGGCATGCCACAGACGTTGCGGGCGAACTCGATGATCGCCACCTGGAGGCCGAGGCAGATGCCGAAGAACGGCAGTCCGTTCTCCCGCGCCCAGCGGATCGCCTCGATCATGCCCTCGATGCCGCGCTCCCCGAAGCCCCCGGGAATCAGCAGGCCGTCATACTCCGACAGCAGCCGGCCCGCGGCCGCCTGATCGGTGAAGCGGTCGCTCGGGATCCACTCGACGTCCACCTTGGCGTCGTGCGGGATGCCGCCGTGGATCAGCGCCTCGCTCACCGACTTGTACGCGTCGTGCAGGGCCGTGTACTTGCCGACCACCGCGATGCGCACCCGGTTGGTCGGGTGCAGGATCCGGTCGGTCATCGCCTTCCAGCCGCGGAGGTCGGGCTCCTTGGTCTCGAGCCGGAGCCGCTGGCACACCTCGCGGTCGAGCCCCTGCTCGAGGAAGCGGAGCGGGATCTCGTAGATCGACCGCACGTCGGGGCTCTCCACCACGCAGCCGAAGTCCACGTTGCAGAAGAGCGCGATCTTGCGCTTGATGTCGGCCGAGATCGGCTGCTCGCTCCGGCAGATCAGGATGTCGGGCTGGATTCCGATCTGCATGAGATCGCGGACCGAGTGCTGGGTCGGCTTGGTCTTGAGCTCGCCGGCGGCCGCGATGTAGGGCACCAGGGTCAGGTGGATGAAGATCGCGTTGTCGCGCCCGACCTCCTGGCGGAACTGGCGGATGGCCTCCAGGAACGGCATCGCCTCGATGTCGCCCACCGTGCCGCCGATCTCGGTGATGACGACATCGTGCCCGGGCGCGGTGCGCCGGATGGCGTTCTTGATCTCGTCCGTGATGTGGGGCACGACCTGCACGGTGGAGCCGAGATACTCGCCGCGCCGCTCCTTGTTGATCACCGTCTGGTAGATACGGCCGGTGGTGATGTTGTTCTGCTGCGAGAGCGAGCGGTCGATGAAGCGCTCGTAGTGGCCGAGGTCGAGGTCGGTCTCCGCCCCGTCGTCGGTCACGAACACCTCGCCGTGCTGGAACGGCGACATGGTGCCCGGGTCCACGTTGATGTACGGGTCGAACTTCTGCATCGTCACGCTGAGGCCGCGCTCGACGAGCAGGCGTCCAAGTGACGCGGCGGCGATGCCTTTCCCGAGGGAAGAGACGACGCCGCCGGTGACGAAGATGTACTTGGTCGCGTTCGGACCCGAATTCATATGGCTACCCCTGTAGTGCGTGCCAGTGGGCTTCCGCCCGTCGAAGATCGTCCGGCGTGTCCACGCCGGGCAGCGCGGGCTCGGTCAGCCGGGCCACGCCGATCGTGAGACCGCAATGCAGCGCGCGGAGCTGCTCCAGGTGCTCGGCCCGCTCGGCCGGGCTCGGCGGCGCGGCCACCCAGCGCTGCCAGCGCCGGGCGCGTGTACACGTAGAGCCCGAGATGCTGCCAGTAGAGGCCGTCGGCCGGGTCGGTCGCCTCCCGCCGGCGGGGAATGGCCGCCCGTGAAAAGTACAGCGCCCGGCCCCGCGCATCGGTGACGACCTTGACCCGCGAGGGATCGGCGGCGTGCTCCGGCGGGAGCGGTGCCGCCGCGGTGCCGATATCGTCGCCCTGGGCCACCCGATCGATCGCGCCCGCCAGCGCCTCCCGCGGGAGAAATGGCTCGTCGCCCTGTACGTTGGCCACCACGTCGAAGCCCGCGAACTCGGCCCGCCCCGCCGCTTCGGCCACCCGGTCGGTCCCGGCAAGGTGGCCGTCGTGCGTCAGCACCGCGCGCACCCCGGCCCGCTCCACCACCTGGGCGATCATCTGCGAGTCGGTGGCCACCACCAGCTGCTCGACCAGACCGAGGTCCACGACATGCTGAATAACCCGGGTGATGAGCGGCTCACCGGCCAGCAACTGGAGCGGTTTATTGGGGAGACGGGTCGAGCCAAGACGAGCCGGAATGACACCCAGGACGCGCATCACGAAAGGTAATCGCGCGGGGGGGTCCAGTCAAAAGTCGTGCCGGGGGTGGGGAGAGGGTGTTGCGCGGGGCTATGGTCAGTGTTACGAAAGGTTTACGCTCCGAGCAGCCCTGATCATCCCCTTCGCTCGCTCAGGGTGACTCGCCTGGCCCGTCGCAGGCCCAGGAAGTTGGCCAGAATGCGCTTTCCGTGGTCGGTCCCTACCGACTCCGGGTGGAACTGAACCCCGTACACCGGCAGCTCCCGGTGGCACAGCGCCATGATCTCGCTGCCGGCCGGCCGGTCATCCGACCAGGCGGTCACCTCCAGCTCGTCCGGCAGCGTTCCGGGCGCCACGACGAGCGAGTGGTAGCGCATGGCCGCGAACGGCGACGGCAGCGCGGCGAACAGCGGGTGCGCGGTGTGCGCCACCATGGTGGTCTTGCCGTGCATGAGGCGGTCGGCCCGAACCACGTCGCCGCCGAACGCCTCGCCGATGGCCTGGTGGCCGAGGCAGACGCCGAGCAGCGGCACGCCGGCCGCCGCGGCGGCGCGCACCAGCGGCACGCTGATGCCGGCCTCCCGCGGCGTGCAGGGGCCGGGCGAGATCACGATCGCCGCCGGCTCGAGGGCGAGCGCCTCGTCGACGCCAAGGGCGTCGTTCCGGTACACCACCGGATCGGCGCCCAATTCGCCGGCGTACTGGACCAGGTTGTAGGTGAAGCTGTCGTAGTTGTCGAGGACGAGGAGCATGATCCCCGAAGCTAGCGCGCCTTCAGGGAGTCCGCCATGCGGCCGAGCGCCGTCGTGCAGCGACTCCGCCCGCATCTTGCCCGCCGCGCGGAGCGAGTCGCCCAGGCGTGAGCTCATGGCTCGAGCCGAAGCAGCAGCCTGCTGCCCCGCCAGCTCGGCGATGGAGTCCGCCGCCTCCTCCGCCTTTTCGGCCAGCGATTCGGCCCGCTCGGCCAGGACATCGGCCGAGTCGGCGTTGTCGTGGTCTCCCCAGTTCCCGGCCCGCATCTGCTCGGCCAGCGATACCGGCACGAGCAGCGGCACGGTCACGTCGCCCGGCGTGAGCTTGACGGTGCCGAATTCGACCAGTCCCGAGTCGCTCTTGGCGCAGAAGAAGAACGCCTGGTCCTCGAGCCGATGCGAGCGGAAATTGATGTCGCCGGACTTGCTCGAGTCGCTCTCGAGGTTGGCGGCGAGCCGGCAGCCGGCCAGTCCCTGGACGACCAACGAGTCGTCGAGCTTCACCTCGAGGTCGACCGAGGACACCTTCTTGGGGGCCTCGCGATTGACGACCAGCCGCTCCAGCTGTCCCAGCTTGTTGCCCTCGAGCTCGAACGGCACGAACGGCAGCGGGATCGACAGCGGCCCCGAGCCCGTCACCACGGCGGTGACCTTGTCCCGGGTCCGCCGCGCGAACGTGATCCCGATCATGCCGACGGCGAACACGGCCAGGGCTCCGAGCAGGATTCGCAACCAGTAGGTTCGCATACGGTTCGGCCTCCAGGGCCGCTTGACAGGGGTTCCGCACCCGTCAAAGGGGGTACGTTGCAACCAGAGACGTTCCGGGCCCGTCGAAAGTTTCACCCGCGGGCGCCCCAGCGGCAGTCCCCGCCGGCCACGGACTCACCGTGATCGAGGTCGAGGGGCTCGAGAAGCTCTACGGCGATTTCCCGGCGGTCCGCGGGCTCTCCTTCCAGGTGCAGCCCGGGGAGGTGCTGGGGCTGGTCGGGCCGAACGGCGCCGGGAAGACCACGACCATCCGGAGCATCGCTGGCATCATCATACCCAGCCAGGGCCGCATCCGGATCGGCGGGCACGACCTGGGGCGCGAGGCCGTGGCCGCCAAGTCGCTGCTCGCGTTCATCCCGGACGAGCCGCACCTGTTCGACTACCTCACGGTCGAGGAGCACCTGCGGTTCGTGGGCCGTCTCTATCAGGTGGCGGACGTGGACGCGCGGATTCCCGGCGTGCTCGAGGAGCTGGAGCTGGGATCGAAGCGCAACGCCCTGCCGGGAGAGCTCTCGCGGGGGATGAAGCAGAAGCTCGCGATCGCCTGCGGGCTGCTGCACGAGCCCAAGGCGCTGCTGCTCGACGAGCCGCTCACGGGACTCGACCCGGTCGGCATCCGGCGCATGAAGTCGACGATCGTCCGGCGGGCGGAGGCGGGCACCGCCGTGATCCTCAGCTCGCACCTGCTCCACCTCGTCGAGGAGATCTGCACCCGCGTATTGGTGATGCAGGCCGGACGGTCGGTGGCATTCGGGACGATCGCCGAGATCGTGGCCAGCCACCCGGCGTTGAGCGGCCGGCGGCTGGAGGACGTGTTTCTCGCCCTCATCACGCCCGACGGCCAGCCACCCACGTGATCGGGGTCTTCGCCTACCTCGCCCGGCGGACGGCCTACAACCGCGTGAGCCGCCAGATCCGCCAGCTCCGGAGCCCGCGGTATCTGGCCGCGCTCGTCTTCGGCCTCGCCTACCTCTGGGTCGTGGCGGTGGAGCAGCGGCCGCAACCGGCACCCGCGGCCGTCGTGGGGGCGCGCTGGGTCGAGCTGCTGGGCGCCCTCGGCGTCGTCGGTGCGGTGCTCTGGGGATGGGTCTTCGGGGTGGAGCGGCGGGTGCTGTCGTTCACACCGGCCGAAGTCACGTTTCTGTTCTCGGGCCCCGTGCCACGGCGCGGGCTCGTGCAGTACAAGCTGCTGCGGAACCAGCTCCTCATCCTGTTCAACTCGCTCCTCTGGACGCTGATCCTTGCCCGCGAGCGGTTCGGCGCCTCGCCCTGGCTGCGGGCGCTCTCGATCTGGGTGCTGCTCACGACCATCTCGTTTCATCGGCTGGGCGCCTCGTTCGTGCGGACCAGCCTGCTGGAGCACGGCCGCATCGCGCTCCGGCACCGGGTGGTCTCGCTGGTGGTGCTCGGCGCGGGGGTGATCGCGATCGTCTGGAGCGTGCAGGACGCGCTCCCCACGCTCGCGGCCGGCTGGGCGGCGGGACCCACGACGTTCCTGGACGCGCTCGCGGAGGCGGCGGCCGAGCCGCTGCCGCGGATAGTGCTGGCGCCGTTCCGGGCCTTGATCCGACCGCTGGCCGCCCATTCGTTCGCGGAATGGGTCCGGGCGATGGGCCCCGCCCTGGTGCTCCTGGCTCTCCACTACATATGGGTGATCCGCGCGGACACCGCGTTCGAGGAGGCCGCTGCCGAGGCCTCCCTGCTCCGCGCCCGCCAGGTGTCGGCGCGCGGCGGGGCAGCGGCCTTGCCCAGCCTCGCACACCGTCGTCTGCCGCCGCTCTTTCGCCTGGCGCCGCTCGGCTGGCCGGGCGGCGCCCTCCTCTGGAAGAACCTGCTCGCCGTCGTGCGGACGCGGCGCGCACGGAACATGGCCCTGGCGTTTGTCGTCGGCGCGGTGGCGGCCGCCGCGCTCTCGTTCCAGGGCGACGGCACGGTGGCGGAGATCGCCGGCTGGCTGGCGACGACCTGGGCCGCGCTCTCGCTCGTGATCGGCCCGCAGTGGATCCGCAACGATCTGAGGAGCGACCTCCTCAAGCTCGACCTGCTTCGGAGCTACCCGCTGCCTGGACGCTCGGTCGTCGCGGCGGAGACCGCCGCCTCCACCCTGGTGCTCACCTGCATGCAGCTCGGGCTGCTGCTGATCGCGTACATCGCGTTCATCGGCGTCCCGGATCTGGATCCGCCGCTCGACCTTCGAACCGCGGTCCTCGCCGCGGCGGTCGTCTGCCTGCCGGGCATCAACTTCCTGGGCATGCTGATCCACAACGGGACCGCGCTCCTGTTCCCCGCATGGGTGCACCTCGGCAGCAACCGGCCCGGCGGCGTGGAGGCGCTCGGCCAGAACATGCTGATGATCGTGGCGTACGCGGCGCTGCTCGCCATGGCGCTCGCGGCGCCGGCGGCGATCGCGGCGGGGCTGGGGATCCTCCTGGAAGGAAGCCTGGGATGGTGGGCCGCGGTGCCGGCGTCGCTGGTGCTGCTGGTGGGCATCGCGGCCGAGTCCGTGGTACTGGTGCGCCGGCTGGGCCGAGTGTTCGAGCGGATGGAGCCCGTCGCCGGCATCATGACCTGAGCGATTGCAGAACCGGCAAAAACCGGGGGAAGACCACGCTCCCGGCCTCAACGACAACCTTGTTGCCCACCTCAAGTTGTGCCCCCTCCGGATGTTACCCGCATCCAGCCGCAACGGTTCAGAATTTGCACTCTCGGGCCTGTCCCTCGGCATGACCCCCGATCGTTCATACACAACGGCCCTGACTCATGACGCCACCGCGTGCGTTTCTCGTGGTCGACGATTCCCCGCTCCACCATCAGATGTACAAGCTGATTTTCGGGCGCGGCTCGCTGCAGGGAAGCACGCTCTATCACGCGTCCAATGGCCGCGAGGGCTACGCACTGTTCATGGCGCACCCCGAGCTCACGCTGGTGCTGCTCGACCTCAACATGCCCGAGATGAACGGCCTCGAGTTCCTGGAGCGCCGGCGCGCGGACAAGCTGCACCCGCACGTCCCGGTGGTGCTGGTCACGACGGAAAGCACGCCGGACGACGAGGCCCGCGGCCGGGCGGCCGGCGCCTGGGATTATCTCCGGAAGCCGTTCCAGCCGGCCGACGTCGAGCGGCTGGCGCAGCGCGTCCTCGCCGCCAGCGCCTGAGCGCGGTACCGGCATGAGCGACGACGAGCACATCTTCACCGAGCTGATTCGCGACTACGTCGCGGAGTGCCTGCCGCACGCGGAACAGGTGACGGACACGTTCGTGGAGCTCGAGCGCTGCTGGAGCGAGGGGATTCCGGCGGACGACCTGCTCCCCGGGCTCAAGGGGACCCTGCACACGCTCAAGGGCAACTCGGCGATGATGGGCTTCACGCCGCTCCAGGCGCTCGCCCATGCGCTCGAGGATGTGTGCGCCAGGTGCACGAGCGATCCGGCCTCGCGCACGCCGGAGGCGGCGGATCTCCTGGTCGAGGGCGGCTCGCTCCTCATCGACCTGATCCGGCACGCGGCGGTCACGCCGCCGGCGCCCGAAGCGACCGGGGACTTCGTGGCCCGGGTGGGCCGCCTGCTCGAGGCGCCCGCCGCGGTGGAGCCCGACCGCCGCGAGACGGACCGCCGCGAAGGCGACCGGCGCCGCACCGAGCGACGCGGCTCCCGCGGGTCCGGCGACGCCGGAACCGCGGTCCGCATCGACTTCCGCCTGCTCGACACGATGCTCGAGATCTTCGGCGAGTCCATGATCGACCATGCGGCGCTGCACGACGCCCACCGGCGCCTGCTCCACCGCCTCGGCGCCTGCCCCGAGCTGAGCGACCTCGACCGCACCCTGCTTTCGCTCGACTCCACCATGAAGCGCTTCGAGAACGCGCTCATGCGGACGCGCATGCTGCCGGTCTCGACCGTGTTCGGCCGCTTCACCCGCCTCGTGCGGGACGTGGCCCGGAGCGAGGGGAAGCGCGTGCGGCTGGTGGCGACCGGCGGCGAGACCCTGCTCGACAAGACCGTGCTGGACCGGCTGGGGGAGCCGCTGGTGCACCTCCTCACCAATGCGATCGTGCACGGCATCGAGTCCGAGGCGGACCGCATCGCCGCCGGCAAGCCGGCCGAGGCGTCGCTGGTGCTTCGGGCGGCGCCGATCTCCGACCGGGTCGTGATCACGGTGTCGGACAACGGCCGTGGCCTCGATGTCGCCCGGATCCAGGCCAAGGCCGAGGCCCTGGGGCTCGCGGCCGGCGGCGATGCGGAGCAGCTCTCGAACCTGATCTTCCGGCCCGGCTTCTCCACCACCGACCAGGTATCGACGCTCGCCGGACGCGGCGTCGGGCTGGACGTCGTGGCCCAGTCCATCCGCGAGCTCGGCGGGACGATCGAGATCCGGAACGTGCCCGGGCAGGGCGTCACCTTCGTGCTGGGGCTGCCGCTCACCCTCGCGATCGTGAAATCGTTGATCGTCGAAGTCGACCAGGAGCGCTACGCCGTACCGCTGAGCCACGTGGTGGAAACCGCCCGGGTGGACCCGGCCGCGATCCACGACATCAACCGGCAGGGCGTCACGATCTGGCGAGGCCACCCGGTCGCGGTGACGGACGGCGGCGTGCTGCTGGGCTCCCCATCGGCGGGCGAGCACGCGCGCTCGTTCTACCTGGTCATCACCTCGGGCGGACGCCGGCGCGTGATCCTCGTGGACCGGCTCATCGGCTACCAGGACGTGGTGGTCAAGGGGCTCGATCCCGCCCTCGGCCGGCCCGACGTCGTGTCCGGCGCGGCGATTCTGGGCGACGGCCGGGTCGCCTGCATTCTCGATCCGGTGCGGATCCTCGATCAGCGGAGCGCGGCATGACCTCAGGGCCGGTGCGGGCAGAGATTCCGGGCGAACAGCTCGCGGCCGCCGCCGCCGCGGTGCCTCGCGGACGCGACAGCCTGCTCGGGTTCGCGGACGCCATGGACGACTTCTCCCAGCAGGCGCGAGGCCGCGCCGGCGGACGTGGAGCTCCACCTCGTGACGTTCCATCTGGGCGCGGAGGAGTTCGGGATCCCGATCGAGACGGTGCGCGAAGTCCTCCGCGTGGGCGACATCACCCGCGTGCCCCAGGCGCCGCCGCACGTGAAGGGGATCACCAACCTTCGTGGGCGGATCGTCCCCATCGTCAGCATCAAGACCCGCATGGGCCTGCCCGACACGCCGCTCACCGTCCGCTCGCGCTGCGTGCTGGTCGAGGTGCACGGCCGGCTGCTCGGCCTGCTGGTCGACGCGGTCTCAAGCGTCGTGAAGGTTCCGTCGGCCGCCGTGGCTCCGCCGCCCGAGGAGATCATGACCGCCGCGACCGACTACATCACCGGCGTCGCCCGCATGGGCAGCCGGCTCATCATCCTGCTGCAGCTCGAGAAGGCCCTGCTCCTGGACGCCAGAGGTGACTCGTGACGTACGCACAGACCGCTCCCGGCCTGACCCTCGCCGCCCGCATGCGCCAGACGGCGAATGACTGGCCGATCGGCCGCAAGATCCTCCTGGCCCAGCTCTTCCTGGTGAGCATCACGCTCGCGTCCGGATGGGCGATCCTCCGCCAGCTGACGCTGGCGCACGACGCCCTCGGGACCGGCGGCGGCGCCGCCGTCGAGCAGGTGCTCCGGGACTCGCGCACGATCGTGATCATCGCGACGCTCGTGAGCCTGGTTGCCAGCCTGTGGGTGGCCAGGATGCTGACGACCCTGATCGGCCGGCGCCTCGAGGATCTCGGTGTGGCGGCCGAGACCATCGCGAAGGGCGATCTGACGGTGAAGGTCCGGAGCCGCTCGCGGGACGAGGTGGGCTGGCTGGAGCATTCGATGCGCGAGCTGGTGGACAAGCTGCGATCGCTGGTGACGCAGATGGCCACCTCGTCGCGCGGGCTCGCCGTGGCGGCCGAGCAGATCTCCGCGGCCACCGAGGAGATGGAGCGCGGGGCGCAGACCCAGTCCACCTCGACCGACGAGACCTCCGCCGCCCTGGTCCAGATGGCGGCCCAGATGCAGCAGCTCTCGACCAACGCCGAAGGCCTGGCGACCAACGTCGACGAGACCTCGGCCTCCATCCAGGAGATGAGCGCGACGCTGGCGCAGACCGCCCAGAACGGCGACCAGCTCGTCAGCGTGGTCGAAGACGCCGCGAGCACCCTGACGCGGATGATCGAGAACATCTCCGCCCTCGCCAGCCGCGTGCACATGGTCGACGAGGTCTCGCGCCGGTCGGTCGAGGAGGCGCAGGCGGGCGGCGAGAAGCTGCAGACCTCGTTCCGATCGATCAGCGAGCGGTCGCAGGAAGTCGGCAAGATCGTCAAGGTCATCGAGGGAATCGCCGACCAGACGAACCTGCTGGCGCTCAACGCCACGATCGAGGCGGCCCGCGCGGGAGAGGCCGGCAAGGGCTTCGCCGTGGTGGCGGACGAGGTGCGGCGCCTGGCCGAGCGGTCGGTGCAGGCCACGCACGAGATCGCGACCGTGATCGAGACCGTCCAGGGCGAGACCCGGTCTGCCGTCACGCTCATGGAGCACGTGATGACCGGGATCGTCGGATCGATCAACAAGACCTCGCAGCTCGTGGACGAGGCCGCCACCGCCACCGAGCAGCAGGCGAGCGGCGCGAACGAGGTGCTCAAGATGGCGGGCGACATGTCGACGCTGACCCGGGTCATCGCCGCGGCGGTCAAGGAGAACGCGGTGGGCGCCAACGAGATCAGCCGGGCCGCGCTCAAGATGAACCAGCTCACCCACCAGATGTCCGAGGCGGTCCTCGAGCAGAAGCGGGGCGGCGAGATGGTCGTCCGGGCCGTGGAGTCGATCGCGGCCGTGGCCCGGCAGAACCTGGTGGCCGCGGGCCAGACCGCCGGCGCGGCGAAGCACCTGGCCAGCGAGTCCGAGACGCTCAAGAGCCGCATCGAGGCGTTCCGCGTATGACCGTCCCGGAGCGCCTGGCCGCGTTGAACGCGCTCCGGGACGGCCCGGAGCGGCAGGCGGCGATCATCGCCGCCATGGAGGACTCCGCCATCCCGGTGCGCGACGCCGCCATCCGGCTGGCCGCGCGCTACATCGAGCCGCACGTCCTGGGCACCTTCGTGGCGGACGATGTCAACGCGGTGCTCCGGAACGCGGCGATCGCCGCGCTGGAGCGGCAGGGCCCGTACGCGGTGCCGTACCTCGAGCAGATGCTCGGCGCCGAGAACCACGAAGTCGTGATGTTCGTGCTGCAGGTGCTCGCCCGGAGCGGGAGCAGCCGCTCGGCGCCCGCGATCCTGCCCCTGCTCCGCCACCCGGACGCCAACGTGGCCCAGGTCGCCATCGAGGCGCTGGGCCGGCTCCGCGCCTACGAGGCCGTGCCCGCCCTGCTCGGCATGCTCGGGCAGAACCTGTGGCTCCAGCTCGCGGCGATCGCCGCGCTCGGTGAGATCGGCGCGCCGGAGGCCGTCGGCCCGCTGCTCGCCCTCGTCCCCGACACCCTCGTCGCCGACCCGGCCGTGCAGGCACTGCAGAAGATCGCGGCGCCGGACGCGCTCGTGCCCCTGCTCGAGCGGCTCCAGGACGACCGCGAGCGCGGGCTGCGGGACTCGATTCTCGAGGCCATCGGCGTGGTGATCGACATGCACCCCGACGCACGGCGGCGCGGCGGCCGGCTTCGGGCAGGCCTGCCTCGCGCCGGACGCCCCGGGCAACGTGCTGGGCTACCTCGCCGGGATTCTGGGCTCGAACGAGGAGGCGGCCGGGCGGCCGGCCGACTTCGGCGACGGCGAGCCGATCCAGGGTGGCGGCAGCCTGCTCCGGGCCGCGGCGGGCGTGGTGGTCGTCGCCCAGCTCCGGCCGCTCTACCCGTCGCTGCTGGTGTACGCGGGCCATCCCGACAGCGGCAACTGGGTGGAAGCGCTCTGGCGGCGGCACGGCAACCTCTCGTCGGAGGAGCTGCTCGATCTCGTCGGGCATGCGGATCCGACCATTCGCCGCGGGCGCGCTGCTGGTCGGATCGTACGATCCGGAGGATCTCCCGGTCATCATGGGCCGGATGTTCGACGACTCGGCGACCGTGCGCGCCGCCGCCTGCCGCGCGCTCGGCGCGCTCGAGGACCCGCAGGTGGTCCCCACGCTCGATCGACCGGCTCCGGAACGGCGAGCCCATCGAGCGGGCCGCCGCCGCGGACGCGCTCGGCCGCATGCCCGCCGAGGCGCTGGACGTGCTGCTGCCGCTCGCCACGCCCACGAGCCCGGTCGAGACCCTGCTGCTGGTGCTGCCCGTGCTCGAGCGCAGCGGCAGCCCGCGCTTCGAGGCGACGGCCCTCGATCTCTGCCGCCATCGCGTGACCACCGTGCGGCGGGCCGCCTGCCGGGTGCTCGCGCGGCTTCCGGGTCAACGCGCCGAGCTTGCGCTCCTCCGCGCCATGGGCGACAAGGACGAGGCGATCCAGCTGTCGGCGCTCGACCTGCTCGTGCGGCGAGGCGGCCAGCAGAGCGTGACCACGCTCATCGGCCTGCTCTCCGCGTCCGACTCGCTGCGCTACCACGTGATCCGCGCGCTCGGCCGGCTCAAGGCCGAGGCGGCGGTGCCCAAGCTCAGCGACCTGTACGACGCCTGCGCCCTGCACGAGCGGCTGGAGATCGTCGCCGCGCTCATCGCCATCGCGCCGCCGGGGCTGGTGCCGTTCCTCGTGTCCCGCCTGGCGGCCTCCGAGCGCGAGGAGATCCGGCAGATCGCCGCCCACGGCGTCGCCGTGCTGGCGGAGCCGAACGACATCGGGATCCTGCTCCTGATGGCGGGCGACGCGGATTGGACCGTCCGGAACGAGGCCGCCGCGGGGCTGGGGCGCCTGGCGCTGCCGGCGGGTCAGGCTGCCCTGCTCACGCTGGTGCGCGACGTCGAAGCGGTCGTGGCCCAGACGGCGCGGGCGGCGCTGGAGCAGCTCGGCGGGGGGTCGCTCCGGGCGATCGCGTGAAAGCCGCGGCCGAGGCCGAATGGCGGCTCCTGACGGGACTGATCGAGTCCAGATTCGGGCTGTGTTTTCCGGGCATCCGCCGGGAGATTCTCGAGTCGCGGCTGCACGCCCGGCTGCAGGAGCTGCACCTCGAGTCCTACCACGAGTACTACCGCTACCTCCGCGCGCACCCGCAGCGCGAAGCCGAGTTCGCCCATCTCGCCTGCCGCATCACCAACAACGAGACCTACTTCTTCCGGGAAGCCCATCACTTCGAGGTGCTGACGCGGGAGATCGTGCCGCCCCTGCTGCCGCAGCTCCGGAGCCGGCCGCTCCGGCTCCTGTCGGCCGGGTGCTCGTCGGGCGAGGAAGCGTACTCGCTGGCGATCACGCTGCAGAACGCGGGCTTCGACCGCGCGGGCGTCACCTGGGAGATCGACGCGTGTGACGTCAACGCGGACCGCATCGCCCGCGCGCGCGCCGGCGTCTACGAGGACTCGGCGCTCCGCGCCTGCGACGCCGAGACGCGGGCGCGCTATTTCACCCAGACCGGCGGCCAGCTACCGGCTGAACGACCGGCACCGCGCCGGCGTGCGCTTCCTCGAGGTGAATCTCGCCGTTCCGGGCGCGCCGATCCCGGCCGGCCGCCTACGACGCGATCCTCTGCCGCAACCTGCTGATCTACTTCAGCCCCGAAGCCTTCGACGGTCTCATCCGGCAGTTCGCCGGCTGGCTCAGGCCGGGGGGCTACCTGCTGCTCGGCCACGCCGAGTCGCTCATCGACCGCGGCACCGACTTCGAGCCGGTGTGCCTGCCCGACGCGGTGGTCTACCGCGCGGGGAGCGCGGCCGCATGATCCGCGTCTTCGTCGTGGACGACTCGACCTTCGTGCGCAAGGCGATCGTCAAGGTCCTGCACCGCGACCCCGAGCTCCGGGTGGTGGGCGAGGCCGCGAGCGGAGCGGAAGCGCTCCGGACCATCGCCCGCGCGAACCCGGACGTGGTCACGCTCGATCTGGCGATGCCGGGACTCGATGGACTGCAGGCGCTCCGTGGATTGCTCGCGTGGCGGAGCGACCTGCCCGGTGCTGATGCTGTCCGCGCACACGCACGAGGGCGCGGCCGCCACCATCGAGGCGCTCGCCATCGGCGCCGTGGATTTCGTGGACAAGAGCGCGTTCAGCGTGCTGGACCTCGACTCCCTCGGTCGCCAGCTGGTCGAGCGCATCAAGCTCTGGGGCCCGCGGCCACGGCGCGCATGGCCGGGCGCCTCGGGTGCCGACGCCGGATGCGCCCGAGGCGCCGGCCAGCCTGTCCCAGTGCGACCTGTGCGTCATCGGGACGTCCACCGGCGGCCCTCCGGCGCTGCAGTACATCTTCGAGCGCCTGCCGGCCGCGTTCCCCATGCCCGATCGCCATCGTGCAGCACATGCCGCTCGGCTTCACCAAGCCGTTCGCCGACCGGCTGAACACGATGTGCCGGCTGGCGGTGCGCGAGGCCCGGAATGGCGACTCCCTGATCCCCGGGCGGGTGCTGGTGGCGCCCGCCGGGCGGCACCTGGTGGTCGCCGGCGACCGCACCGTCTCGCTCCAGGATGAGCCGAGCCACACG
Source organism: uncultured Gemmatimonadales bacterium (assembly GCA_963804125.1). GTDB lineage: Bacteria > Gemmatimonadota > Gemmatimonadetes > Gemmatimonadales > GWC2-71-9 > CAVVWJ01. The sequence continues at coordinate 115,919 of CAWDPF010000003.1, read as the reverse complement.
CGCGCACACGCCCAGCGTGGACGTGCTGATGCGATCGGCGGCGTGCGCGTGGCCCGGCCGCGTGCTGGGCATCCTGCTCACGGGGATGGGCGACGACGGCGCGGTGGGGATGGCGGCCATCCGCGCGGCAGGCGGCGTGACGCTCGGCGAGAGCGAGGCGAGCTGCGTGGTCTACGGGATGCCGCGCGCGGCCCAGCGGCTCGGGGCCGTCGAGTACGAGCGGCCGCTGACGGAGATCACGAGCTGGCTGGCCTCGGTGGAATCGGCGGGGCTGTCGCGGCGCTGAACCGTTCCCACCTCAAGGCCCGCGCGTCAGCCCCTCGGATGGAACTGCTTGTGGACGGAGCGGAGATACTCGCGGTCGACGTGGGTGTAGATCTGCGTGGTGGAGAGGTCCGCGTGCCCGAGCATCTCCTGCACCGCGCGCAGATCGGCGCCGCCCTCGAGCAGGTGCGTCGCGAAGCTGTGGCGGAGGGTGTGGGGCGTCACCCGCTTGGTGATGCCGGCGCGCGCGGCGGCGCGCTTCACGATGCCCCACGCTCCGACCCGCGAGAGCGGCCGGCCACGCGCGTTGAGCAGCACGCGCCCCCCGCTCTGCCCGCGGTCGATCTCCGGCCGGACCTGGTGCAGGTACACGGAGACGGCGCCGATCACGGTGCGCCCGATCGGCACCAGACGCTCCTTGCCGCCCTTGCCGAAGACGCGGACGAGATTCTCCGAGAGCAGCAGGTCCGTGATGCCGAGGCCGCAGAGCTCCGAGACGCGCATGCCCGGCGCCGTACCCCAGCTCCAGCAGCGTGCGATCCCGCCAGGCGAGCGGCTCGTCGATGCTCGGGGCGGCGAGCAGCGCCTCGATCTCGGCCACGGTCAGCGTATCGGGGAGGACCCGGCCGCGGCGGGGCGACTCGAGGCGATCGCTCGGATCGGCGGCGAGGCGGCCCTCGCCGACGAGAAAGCCGTAGTAGGTCCGGACGGCGGAGACCTCGCGCCGGATCGTCGCGGCGCTGAGGCCCAGGTCCTTGAGCAGGTAGACGAAGTCGCGGAGGAGCGCGCGGGTCACCTGGCCCGGATCGCGCACGCCTTTCGAGGCGGCGAATTCGGCCAGGCGCACCAGGTCGCGCAGGTAGGCCTCGACCGTGTTCTCGCTGTGGCCCGACTCCAGCGCGAGGAAGTCGCGGAAGCCCTCGAGCCCGAAGTCGCGCGCGGCGCGCTCGCGCACCTCCGCGACGGTCACTGGTCCCGCTGCGCCTGCAGGCGCCGCGACACGTCCGCCAGCTCGGCGGGCTTGAGCCCGAGCAGCTCGGCGGCCAGGTGCATGAGCCGAGCCTCGTGCGCGCCGATGGCCCCGTCGGCGAACGCGACGGTCCACATCCGCTCGACCAGCTCCAGCCGCTCGGGCCGGCCGACGCGCTTCCGGAGCCGGCGGGCGTAGTCGGCGAACCGGGTGCGCCGCTCCTCCTCGGGTGCCGGGGACGGCGGCGTGCCGCCGGCTCCCAGACCCCAGCGGCCGTGCAGATGCTCGGCGATGAGGCGCCGGTCGTCGGACGTGAGCACCGGATCGGCGTACGCCAGCTCCAGCACCACGAGCGCCGCGGCCTGTCGCGCCGAGCCTTCGGCGATGTCGGTGCCGGCCAGAAACGAGGGCGCGGCCGGATCGAGCGCGTCCGTGGTGGCGTGCCAGCACCCGCTCGCGCCCGCGCTGCCGGCGGCGCACCAGATACCAGATGCCGCCGGCCACGGCGAGCGACCAGCGTCGCGATGAACAGCGTCCGGTTGACGCTGGCGATGAGCGCGCTGATGCGCTCCCACTCCGAGCCGATGAGCGCGCCCACCATGGTGAGGCCCCCGTACCAGATGGCGGACGCGAGCCCCATCGGCGCCGAGAGTCCTGATCGCGCCCAGGCCGACCAGGCCCGCGAACGGCGGCACCACGGCGCGGATGCCGGGCAGAAAGCGGCTGATGAAGATGCCGACGATGCCGAACCGGAGATACTCGCGCTCGATGATGGCGAGCGAGCGCGGCGCGAGGAGCCGCCTTCCCGTGGGCGAGGCGAACAGCCGGCGGCCGTAGCGGCGCGCCACGAAGTAGACGCCGGCCGCGCCGACCAGGTTCGACACCCAGGTCACGAGGAACACGGCAGCGAACGTGGTGACGCCGCGGTGGGAGAGAAAGGCGCCGAGGGCCACGGCGGCATCCGAGGGGACCGGCGGCACCACGTTCTCCACCGCCGCGAGCAGCCCGAGCACTGCGTACACGGCGGCCGGCGGGAGCTGCGAGACCCAGTCGAGCAGGGACTCGATCAGCGGGCCTCCAGCACGACGACGGCGATGACGGCCAGTCCCTCGCCCCGGCCGATGAAGCCCATCCCCTCGTTCGTTTTCGCCTTCACGCTGACGGCGCCGGCCGCCACGCCGAGCCGCGCGGCGAGCGCCGCGGACATGGCACCGACGTGCGGCGCCAGCTTCGGGAGCTCGGTGATGACCGAGCAGTCCGCCTGCGCGAGCGTGAGCCCGCGGCCGCGGACGAGCTCATGGGCGGTGCGCAGGAGCTCCATGGAGTCCGCGTCCTTCCACTGGGGATCGCTATCGGGAAACAGCTGGCCGATGTTGCCCGCGCCGGCGGCGCCGAGGATGGCGTCGGTCAGCGCGTGCGCCACCGCGTCGGCATCCGAGTGGCCGGCCAGGCCCTGCGGGTGCGGAATGGTGATGCCGCCCAGGATGAGCGGGCGGCCCGCGACGAAGCGGTGGGAGTCGTAACCGATCCCCACGCGCGTCACGCCGCGACCGGCTCCTCGATGACACTGTAGTCCTGCCGGCGCCGCATCGGATGGTAGCCGGCGTCGCGGATCAGGCGGTCGATCTCCTGCAGCGTGGTGCGGTAGGTGGTGCCGGCCGCCGAGACGACGTTCTCCTCCATCATGAGGCTGCCGTAGTCGTTGGCGCCGAAGCGGAGGGCCACCTGCCCCACCTTGTGTCCCATGGTGACCCACGAGGACTGCAGGTTCGGCACGTTGTCGAGCACGATGCGGCTCATGGCGAGCATGCGGAGGTAGGTCACCGCGTCGGTCTTCTGGTAGTGCGACATTCCCGGCGTGCCCTCGGGCTGCAGCGGCCAGCAGATGAAGGCCGTGAAGCCGCCGGTGCGGGCCTGCACCTCGCGCACGCGGTAGAGATGCTCGATGCGATCCTCGTCGCTCTCGCCGAGACCGTACATCATGGTGACCGAGGTCTTCATGCCCTGGCGGTGCGCCTCCTCCTGCACGCCCAGCCATTCCTCGGTCTGCGCCTTCTTCTTCGCGACGCGCTCGCGGATCCGGTCCACGAGGATCTCGCCGCCGCCGCCCGGAATGCTGTCGAGTCCCGCCGCCTTGAGCTCGCGGACCACGTCCGCCACGCTCAGGCCGAACCGCTCGCCGAAGAACACCACCTCGGACGGCGAGAAGCCGTGAATGTGGATCGGGTGGTGGCGCTTGATGTAGCGCATCAGGTCGAGGTACCACTCGAACGGGATGTACGGGTTATGGCCGCCCTGCAGCAGGATCTGGACGCCGCCGATCGCCTTGCACTCGTCGATCTTGGCGCCGATCTGCTCGAAGCTCAGCACATAGCCCTGATTGTCCTTGGGCCGGCGATAGAACGCGCAGAACTGGCAGTCGGCGACGCAGACGTTGGTGTAGTTGATGTTGCGGTCGATGATGTAGGTGACGACCGGGTCCGGGTGCTGCCGCCAGCGCTCGGCGTCGGCCAGCTGGCCGAGCTCGAGGAGCGGGGCGCGCTGGTAGAGCTCCAGGTGGGCCTTGAATTCGCTTGAAGTGCGGTCGACAACGCTCATTGTGGCAACCAGTTCGGTGGTTTCGTGCCACGGTCAGCTCGACATCGGTTGTCCTGCCCGGCGTCGGTCATCCCGAGCGGAGCGAGGGATCGGCTTCAGCGTCATGCGAGTGAGCTCGGAGCCTCACTTCGCAGCCATTCCGGCACGATCCCTCGCTCCGCTCGGGATGACGACGCGCCCCCTACGCCGCCGAGATGAACGACAGCGACCCGTCCGGCACCAGCCCTTCCTGCGCCAGGCGCCGGAAGAAGTCGGTGAGCCCGGCCAGGTGCCGGTACGACAGCGCGTAGTCCAGGTCCCCGAGATACGCCCGGCAGACCCGCTCCGCCACACCGGTGGTGCGCGCCGCCGCCGCCGCGAGCTCGTCCAGGTGCGCCAGCCCCCAGGCTCGGCTCTCGAGCAGCCGCCGATGCACCGCCTGCACCGCCTCGAGCCCGGCCTCCCGGCGCGCCGCCCAGACGGCGAACACGAACGGCAATCCGGTCCACGCGCGCCACTCGGCGCCGAGATCCACGCGGACCGGATACCGCTCCTCCGCCGCGAGCAGGAGCGCCGCATCGCCGATGACGAGCACCGCCTCGTGTGGCAGTCCCGCGAGCGCGTCGAGATCGGCCGCTTCGGCGCGGGCCGTGGCGTACCGCGGCCGCACGTTCCAGCGGTGGCGGGCGATCAGGTCGAGCAGCAGCACCGACGTTCGGGACGACGCGGTGCGGAGCACCGTGCAGTCGTCGAGCTCGGTCACCGGGCGCCGGGAAAAGAGCGCGACGCTGTGCACCGGCCCGTCGCAGGTGATCGCGAGATCGGGCAGCAGGTGATACGCCGCGGCGTTCCGCGCATACTCGACGGCGGAGACGACGCTCACCTGCAGCTCCCCCGCGGCGAGCAGGTCGTTCAGCTCGGACGCGGTGCCGGTCACCAGCTCCGCCGGCACCCGCACCAGGCCCCGATCGATCGCGCCGTAGATCGGATAGCAGTTGATCCACGGAATCCGTCCCAGCCTCATGCGGCGTGCACCACCGGCAGTCGCCGCGCCGCGGCGAAGCGACGGCTCCGGCGGCGGCTCGTCGAACTCCTCGCGCACCGACTGATAGAGGCTGTCGCGCTCGACCGGCCGCTTCCCCGCCCCGCGGATGAGGCCCACGAGCTCGTGGTAGTGCATGTGCATCTGGGTGTGCGCACCGGCCTCGTGGTACACCCGCTCGTACACCACCGTGCCCTCGACATCGTCGCAGCCGAAGCTCAGCGCGATCTGCGAGAGGAACGGCGTCACCATCGGCCAGTGGGTCTTGATGTGCGGGACGTTGTCGAGGAACAGCCGCCCGACGGCGATGTTCTTGAGATCCTCGTACCCGGTCGTGGCGGTGCCCACGCGGCCCAGCTCCTCCCCGAGCTCGTTGTGGTCGGGGTGGTACGCCAGCGGGATGTACGTGAGGAAGCCGTGGGTCTCGTCCTGCAGCGCGCGCAGCATCGACAGGTGCGCGATCCGATCCTCCGCGGTCTCGACGTGGCCGTACAGCATGGTGCAGTTGGTCGGGATGCCGAGCTCGTGCGCGGTCCGGTGCACGCGGATCCACTCCTCGCCCGTGAGCTTGCGCTCGGCGATGGTGGCCCGCACGGCCGTGCTGAACACTTCGGCTCCGCCGCCCGGAAGGCTGGTGAGCCCGGCCTCCTTGAGCGCCAGGAGCACGTCGCGCTCCGAGACCCGCTCGATCCGCGCGAGGTGCGCGATCTCGACGGCGGTGAGCGCCTTGATGTGGACGTGGGGATGCCGCTCCTTGAGCCCGCGCAGCATGTCGGTGTAGTAGCTCAGCCGGAGCTTCGGATGGAGGCCGCCCACGATGTGGAACTCGCGCGTCGGCATCCCGCGCGCCTGCTCCGCCTCGTGGTAGACCTCCTCCAGCGACCGCGTGTACGCGCCCTCTTCCTTCGGCATCCGGGCGAACGAGCAGAACGCGCAGGTGTTCCGGAGAACGCAGACGTTGGTCGGGTTGATGTGCTGGTTGGCCGAGAAGAGGACCCGGTCGCCGTTCCGGCGGGCGTTGGCGAAATCCGCCAGGCGGCCGAGCCCGAGCAGATCGGCCGTCGCGTAGAGCGCCAGGCCGTCCGCCGGCGTCCAGCCGCTCGCCGGCGAGCACCTTGTCGGCGATCGCGTGGAGGGTCGGGTCTCTCAATTGGAAGGCGGCAATGCCGTCGGACATGCTATCTCCTTGGGAGAGCGCAGGTAAGACTATGCAAATGTAGTCGGTGGAGCGCCCGGCGGGCCAGCGTCCCGCCGGATCCGCGGCGGCTGTCTCGCCCCGCGCCGTGTGCGCTGTTCTGGCTGGATCACCTGGTCCGACTTCGCCCACTCCACCACTCAATGGGATCTCGACTCCATGCGATCTGGGCGGCCGCGCTCGCGCCCAGGACGATCTGCTCATCTCGGAGCTCATCCGCGCCGCTCGATTCGGGCGCGCGACGTGATCCGTCCGCGTCCGTCAGCCCCGCCGCGCCACGCGAGTCAGGTCGCCCCACCGCGCCGCGCGAACCGTCCCACCAGAGCCGGCCGGCCCGTGGCTTTCTGGACGACTCCGTCGCCCGCACCCGGGAGCCTTCGCCCGGCGCGGAGCCCTCGCCAGACATGCTCAGCGCTCCAGGTCGGACGCAATCCTGGTGGGGGGTACCCTAAACCGATTCCCGACCCCGATCCGGCCCCGCAACCAAACGTCGGCTCACGTCCCAACCACCAACCTGGCGTTGCGCCCATGTTGGCCCTGCGTTGACTCGGCGTTTGTTTCGCGTTGCCGTCCCCTGCCGCCACCCGTTCACGGCGTTTGTGTCCGTTGAGGCACGTTTGGCCCTGTGGGTGCGAACTGGCCAGTGGCTTGGGCCGGCCTTTGCTACGGCAAGACAGCCATTTTGTTTATGCACACTGATGCACACCGTTGGGAGCCTGCGTTTGGTTTGCGAACATCTATCAACAAACGCTTGCGGGCAAACGCGGCGCCCATAGATTGGAGGGGTCTCATTCCCTGGAGTGCCGGTGGGCTCTCAACCCGACTATTCCCGCGCCGCCCTGGCGCGGTTCATCGAGTTCGTGGTCGCCAAGGGATTGGTCCACCCCGCCACCGCACAGGGCTGGCGGGTAGCGACCTCCAAGGTCCTGGAGGACCTGACGCCCGCCGAGGGGGAGGACGTCCGGCGGATCGACGTCGAAGCGACCTTCAAGGGATTTCTCAACCGGTATCCTGGTCGGCTGTCTCCCGCCTCGGTAGGGGAATATCGCCGGCGGGTGGGCCGGGCCATCGAGGAGTTCGTGCGCTGGATGGAGGATCCGGGGAGTTATGCGTTCCGGTCGCCGCCTCGACCTGCGAAGGCCGACACGCGGCGCCGCCCCGAGGCGGACCCCATGTCATCCCCAAGCCCCGCCAGGCCGCGGCCGAGCGGCCCCGCCCCGGCTCGACCCGATGGGATCGCCCTCGAATACCCGTTGCGGCCCGACCTGCTCGCCCAGGTCGTGGTACCACGGGATCTGACCGTGGAAGAGGCGCACCGCATGGGCGCGTTCCTCGTCACGCTCGCCGTGGACTTCAAGCCCTCGTCGAGCGGCAAGCGCCACGCACCCGCTCCCTGACAAAAAAGGGCCGCCCTCGAGAGGAGGGCGGCTGACACTCTGGCCGCCGAGCAGCTCGGGCCGCCGCCGTTTCGGCTGCAGCTCGCGATGCTCTACCCTACGCCGCCCACCTCCGCACCGCCAGCGTCACGTTGTGCCCCCCGAAGCCGAACGAGTTCGACAGCGCCACGTCCACCCGCCGCTCGATCTTCTGGTTCGGGGCCGACGGCAGATCGCACTCCGGGTCGGGTGTGAACTGATTGATGGTCGGCGGGATGACCCCGCAGGTCGACGCCAGGAGCGACACCCCGAACTCGAGCGCGCCGGCGCCGCCGAGCAGATGCCCCGTCATCGATTTGGTCGAGCCGAACACCAGCTTGCGCGCCTGCTCGCCGAACACCGCCTTGACCGCCTCGGTCTCCGCGACGTCGCCCTGCTGCGTCGACGTGCCGTGGGCGTTGATGTAGCCAACGTCCTTGGGATCGATATTCCCGTCGGCGAGGCAGAGGCGCATCGCCCGCTGGGCGCCCTCGCCATGCTCCGCCGGCGACGTGATGTGGTACGCATCGGCGCTGAGCCCGTACCCGAGCACCTCGCCCAGGATGCGGGCGCCCCGGCGCTCGGCGTGCTCGAGGCTCTCGAGGACCACCATCGCGCCGCCGTCGCCGAGGACGAAGCCGTCGCGGTCCCGGTCGAACGGCCGGCTGGCGGTCTCCGGCGAGTCGTTGCGCGAGGAGAGCGCCTTCATGTTCGCGAACGCCGCCACGGTGAGGCCGGTGATCGCCGCCTCGGAGCCCCCGGACACCATCGCGTCCGCGACGCCGTTCCGGATCATGTGGAACGAATCGCCGATCGCGTGCGCGGACGACGCGCAGGCGGAGACGGTGGCGTAGTTGGGGCCCTTGAGCCCATAGCGGATGGAGACGAGCCCGGCGGCGATGTCGGGGATGAACATCGGCACGAAGAACGGGGACACCCGGTCCGGGCCCTTGAGGACGTAGGCCCGGCAGTTGTCCTCGTAGGTCTGCATCCCGCCGATGCCGCTGCCGATGATCACCCCGGTGCGCTCGGGCGACGGAAACTTCCCTTCCAGCCCCGCCTGCGTCACGGCCTGGTGGGCGGCCGCGAGCGCGAACTGCGCGAAGAGATCGTACCGCCGGGCCTCCTTGCGGTCGATGTACTGCAGGGGGTCGAACCCCTTCACCTCGCAGGCGAACCGGACCGACAGCTTCTCCGGATCGAACTTGGTGATCGGCGCCGCGCCGGACTTGCCGGCGAGCAGTGCGGTCCAGGTGGAATCGACGTCGGTCCCGACGGGCGTCACCAGCCCGAGGCCGGTGACGACGACACGGTGCGCCAAGCTACTTTCCGATCTTCTCGTGGAGATAATTCATGGCATCGCCCACGGTGCGGAGCTTCTCGGCGTCCTCGTCGGGGATGTCGATGTCGAACTCCTTCTCGAACGCCATCACGAGCTCGACCGTGTCCAGGCTGTCGGCGCCGAGATCCTCCATGAAGCTGGCCTCGCTGGTGAGCTTCTCGCGCTCGACGCCGAGCTCCTCGACGATGATGTCCTTGACCTTCTCTTCGACGTTGCTCATGTCGTCCTCAATTGGAGTTTCAGCACAGCGGTCAGATGACCATCCCACCGTCGACCACCAGCACCTGGCCGGTGATGTAGCCGGCCAGGTCGGAAGCCAGGAACAGCACCGCCCCAGCGACGTCCTCGGGCCGCCCCAGGCGGCCCAGCGCAATGTCCTGTAATAATGTGGCCCTCGCCTCATCGGGCAAGGCGGCGGTCATGTCGGTCTCGATGAAGCCCGGCGCCACGCAGTTCGCCAGGACGCCGCGGCTGGCGTACTCCTTGGCCACCGACTTGGTGAACCCGATGAGCCCCGCCTTGCTGGCGGCGTAATTTGCCTGGCCCTTGTTGCCGGTCAGGCCCACGATGCTGGTGATGTTCACGATGCGCCCGGCCCGCCGCTTCATCATCCCCTTGATCACCGCCCGGGTGGTGTGGAACGCGCCCTTGAGATTGGCGTCCAGCACGGCGTTCCAGTCGGCGTCGGTGAGGCGGAGGAGAATGTTGTCGCGCGTGAGCCCCGCGTTGTTGACCAGGATCTCGATCGGGCCGAGTGCCGCCTCGGCGGCGGCGATCGCCGCCTCGACCTGGTCCGCCTGGGCCACGTCGCATGCCACACCCGCAGCGCGGTCACCGAGCTCCGCGGCCACCGCGTCGGCACGCGTCCGGTCGCGGCCGACCACGGCGACCTTGGCACCAGCCGCGTGCAGCGCCCGCGCGATGGCGTGGCCGATGCCCCGGGTGCTGCCGGTGACGAACGCGGTCTTGCCGGTGAGATCGATGGTGGTCACTGGAGAAACGCCTCCACCTCGTCCGCCGTCCCGAGCGTCACCGCCGCGGCGCCCGGCACGATCCGCTTGAGCAGCCCCGCCAGCACGTTGCCCGGCCCGATCTCGAGGAACCGCGCCCCGGGCACGAACGCCGCCGCGCCCTGCATGCAGGCGACCCAGCGGACCGGCGCGGTGAGCTGATCGACCAGCAATCGCTTCGCGTCCGTCCCGCTCCGTACCGCCTCTCCGCTCGCATTCGCGATCACCGGAAACGCCGGGTCGGCGAACGTCACGCCGGTGAGCGCATCGTGCAGCCCGTCCACCGCCGGGGCCATCAGCGGCGAGTGGAACGCTCCGCTCACCTTGAGCGGAATCACCCGCTTGGCGCCCCGGGCCTTGCAGCCATCGCCCGCGCGGCCGACGGCGACGGGATCGCCGGAGATGACGGTCTGGTCGGGCGCGTTGAGGTTGGCCGCCACCGCCACGCCGTCCCGTCCCGACGCCTCGTTGCAAGCCTGATCCACCTGATCGGTGTCCAGGCCGAGCACGGCGGCCATGGCACCGGGACGCGCCTCCCCCGCGGCGAGCATGAGCTCGCCCCGCCGCCGCACGAGCTGCGCGGCGGTCGTGGGACTCAGCGTTCCGGCGGCAACGTGGGCGCTGTACTCGCCCAGGCTGTGTCCGGCGGCGGCGCCGATCAGCTCCGGCCTTGTCCTTGACGACGGCCCACACGGCGGCCGAGTGCGCCAGGATGGCCGGCTGGGCGTTGTGAGTCCGGGTGAGCTCCTCCTCGGGCCCCTGCCACATGAGCCGCGAGAGCGCGACACCGAGCGCGTCGTCGATCGCCGCGAACGTGTCGCGCGCGGCCGGGAACCGCTGGGCCAGGTCGCGCCCCATGCCGACGCGCTGGGCGCCCTGGCCCGGACACATGAGCACGCTCACCACCGGATCACCGCGCTTCCCCAGGTGAAGCCGGCGCCGAACGCCACCATCAGGATGACCGAGCCCGAGCCCACGCGTCCTTCGGCCACCGCCTGCTCGAGCGCGAGCGGAATGGAGGCCGACGACGTGTTGCCATAGCGCTCCACGTTGACCATGACCCTGGACATCGGGAACCCGGCGTGCTTGGCGATGGCCTCGATGATTCTGAGGTTGGCCTGGTGCGGCACCAGGAGGTCCACCTGGTCCGCGGTGACGCCGGCCCGGCGGAGGGCCTCGTCGCAGGCGTCCGCCATGGTCCGGACGGCCGCCTTGAACACTTCGCGGCCGGCCATCTTCATGTAGTGGGACCGCTCGCACACGACGCGCTCGCTGATCGGATCGGCGGAGCCGCCGCCGGGCCGGTACAGCAGGGGGGCCAGGCGCCCGTCCGACTTGATGAAGGTCGCGAGGATGACCGCGGCCGGGCCGCGAGGAGCGCCGCACGATCGCGGCCCCGGCGCCGTCGCCGAACAGGATAGCGGTGGAGCGGTCCTGGAAGTCCGTGATGGCGGACAGCTTCTCCGCGCCGACCACGAGCACCGTCTCGCTCTGCCCCGAGGCAATGAGGCCCTCGGCCACGGTCAGCGCGTACACGAAGCCCGGGCACGCCGCGCCGATGTCGAACGCCGCGGCGTTCTCGGCGCCGAGCAGGGCCTGGAGATCGCACGCGGTGGAGGGCAGCAGCCGGTCGGGGCTCGCGGTGGCGAGGACGATCGCGTCGAGCTGGTCCGCCGTCGACGCCCGCCCGGGCCATGGCGCGCTCGCTCGCCTCCTGGCTCAGCATCGCGACGGTCTCCTCGGGCCGGGCGATGTGGCGCTCGCGGATGCCGGTGCGCTCGACGATCCAGGCGTCCGAGGTGTCCAGCATCCGGGTGAGGTCGGCGTTGGTCAGGACGCCGGGGGGCACGGCCACCCCGACGCTCGCGACCTCCGCGAACGGGCGCGGAATCATGATTGGGCCGCGGGCTCGCGCTGGGCGAACTCGGCCGCGATATGCCCGCTGAGACCCGCCTTGACCGCCTGGAGCGCCACGCGGATGCCGTTCCTGATGGCGTTCGGGCTGGAGGCGCCGTGGCAGATGATCGACACGCCGCGCACGCCAAGCAGCGGTGCGCCGCCATAGGTGGAATAGTCGAGCACGTTCACGAGCTCGCGCAGGGCAGGCCGCTCGAAGACGTCGGGGGCGCGATCCATGACGAGGCCGACGAAGACGCGCGCGGCGGACTCGTAGAACTTGAGGAGGATGTTGCCGACGAACCCGTCGCAGACGACGACGTCGACATGCGTGCGGCGCTGCGGGCCGGGCAGAATATCGCGGCCCTCGATGTTGCCGGCGTAGGACAGCCGGGGCGACCGCTTGAGCAGCTGGTGCGCTTCGCGGACGACGGCCGTGCCCTTCTCCTCCTCCTCGCCCACGTTCAGCAGGCCCACCACCGGATTGGCACGGCCGAGGATGTCCCGCATGTATACGGTGCCGAGGTAGGCGAAGCCGGCAAGCTCCTTGGCGGAGCAGTCGAGGTTGGCGCCGCCGTCGAGCACGAGCACCGGCTCGCCGCCCGTGGGAAAGAGCGTGGCGACCGTGGCGCGCTCGACGCCGTCGTGCAGGCCGAGCAGCACCGTGGAGGCGGCGAGGGTCGCGCCGGTGTTGCCGGCGGAGAGGAAGGCGTCGGACCGCCCCTGCTTCTGCATGGTCAGGCCGACGACGACGCTGGACTTGGGCTTCTTCCGGACGGCCGCCAGCGGCTTCTCGCTCATGCCGATAACGTCAGCCGCCTCGTGGATCTCGAGGCGGCTGCGATCGACCTCGGGATGGGTGGCGAGCTCGGCCTCGATGACGTCGGGGCGGCCCACCAGCTGGACCACGAACTCGTCCGGCAGGCTCGCGAGCGCCTGCAGCACCCCGGCGATTTCGGCCTGCGGCGCCTTGTCGCCCCCCATCGCGTCCACGGCGACGCGAATCACGCTCAGGCGTCCTCGACCTCAATCTGCTTCTTGCCGCGATAGTATCCGCAGGATTCGCACACGCGGTGGGAGAGCTTGGGCGAGCCGCAGCGCGGACAGGCCTGGGTGGCCATGCTCGGCGCCGCGTGATGGCCACGCCGCAGACGTTTCCGGGACTTCGAGGTCCGACGCTTCGGGACTGCCATGGTGTCCTCAAACAGGTTCGGCGGGAGGCGCGTGACAGGCACACGGGCCCGCGTTCAGGTCCGCCCCACACTTGGGGCAGAGTCCGGCACAATCTTCCCGGCAGAGCAGCCGGTCGGTCTGCGCGGCCAGCGCCAACTCCTCCCGCACCACGTCGGTCACGTCGACGCTGTTGGCGCGCTCGGCCAGTGGATAGAAATCGGGATCGTCGGCCGCCTCGGGATCGGTGGAGAACACCGCCGCGGCCACGTCGATGTCCACCTCGTCCAGTACCTCGGTCAGGCACCGGCGGCACTCACCCCGCACCACCCCATGCACGCGGCCGCGCCAGAGGTACTCCCCGTCGCCCGTGGCCTGCAGCTGGCCGTCGACCGACACCGGCCCGGTGAGGCCGAGATCCAGCCCTTCGAACGCGGGATCGTCGGGGTCGAGCCGCCCGTCGGTCCGGACGGGGCCGCGTTGCAGGTCCCGGATGTCCACTCGCAGCATAGCCGCTTAAAGTATCTGGGACAACGACTTGGGTCAAGGCTGCGGGTGCATCGGGCGTTCGGTCTGGCACGTCATCCTGAGCGAAGCGAAGGAGCCATGCCTAGAGGTATGGCTCCTTCGCTCCGCTCAGGATGACCGTCAGCCCCACAGCGCGGCCAGTTCCCCCTCGGGGAAGAAAAATCCCACCTCCCGCGCCGCGTTCTCGTCGCTGTCCGAGGCGTGGATGGCGTTCCGGCCCTTCGACTCCGCGAACAGCTTCCGGATCGTGCCCGGCGCGGCCTCCGCGGGATCGGTGGCGCCGATGACCGTCCGGAGCGTCGGCACGGCGTCCGCACGCTCCAGCGCCATCGGGAGGCACGGGCCGCTGGTCATGAAGCTCACGAGATCGGCGAAGAACGGACGCCCGCGGTGGACCGCGTAGAAGGCGCCGGCCTGCTCCGGCGTCAGCCGTACCAGCCGGGCGGCGCGCACGGTGAAGCCTGCATCCTGCAGGTGCGCCACGATCTTTCCGGTCTTCCCGGTGGCGACGGCGTCCGGCTTGACGATCCCCAGGGTCAACGACACGGCCACGACTCCTCCACAGGCTTTGATTGGTTAGCGGCTGCCCAGCAGCCGTTGCACGAGATCGGCCCGGGTCACGGCACCCCGGAGCACGCCGTCCTTCACGACCGGCACCCAGTCCACGTCCTTCTTGGCCAGCAGGTGGGCGGCATCCGCGAGGGTCTGATCCTCGGAGATGCAGAGAACGCTCCGGGCCATGGCGTCGCGCACCCGAGTGCCCTGAGAGCCGGGTGGGGTCGCACCGGCCGTCACCCGCTGCACGGCGCCCGGTGCGAGCGCCTTGAGCAGCTCCCGGTGCGACAGGAGGCCCACGACCTGGCCAGCTGTCTCCCACCACCGGGATCGCGGTGAGCGCGTGCGCTTCCAGGCGGCGGGCGGCCTCGTCGAGCGTGTCGTCGGGCCGGAGCGTGGTGACGATCGCGCGCATCAGGTCCCGGACGAGGAGCTGGCCTTCGAGCTCGACCTCGCGCAGCCCCGGCAGGGCGAGCACCTCGTCGGCGGACCTCGCGGCAACCAGCGCGGCGGCCAGCTCGGGCCGTGACAGCGCGCGGGCGAAGGCGGCGACCGTCTGGAGGTACACCGCGTGCTCCCTGGGGGGTGCGACGACGAGCAGGATCATCCGGGGGTCCGCCGCCTCGCGGGCAGCGTCCCGGCCGCCGTCCCGTGCGCCGCCGGCGATCGGTGCCGGCGCGATGCCGAGCGCCACCACCAGCGCGGGGACCGCGTCGGTGCGGAAGTGCGGCAGCCAGGCGTGCGGGCCCAGGCTCATGGTGTCTTCGGGCCAGCTCTCCCGGATGGCGGCGTCGAGCCGGACCGCATCGCCCACGCGCCCATCGGCGACGCACGCGTCCACCAGGATCCGCATCCCCTCCTCGAGCGTCGCGGCCGGCAGCGGCACCACCACCCGCCGCGGGCTGAGGAGATCGCTCAGCCTCACATCTTCGACCGGAGCAGCTGGACCACGTCGACCGGGCGGCGCATGATCGCGATGCCCGCCGCTTCGAAGGCCGCGAGCTTCTCCTCCGCGGTGCCGGACGACCCCGAGATGATGGCGCCCGCGTGTCCCATCCGCCGGCCCTTCGGCGCGGTCTGCCCCGCGATGAAGCCCACGACCGGCTTGGTGACGTGCTCCTTCACGAACGCGGCGGCATTCTGCTCGTCGGTGCCGCCGATCTCGCCCAGCATGACGATGGCGTCGGTCTCGGCGTCGTCCTGGAAGGCGCGGAGGCAGTCGATGAAGTTGGTGCCGATGATGGGATCGCCGCCGATGCCGACGCAGGTGCTCTGCCCGATGCCGGCGCGGGTCAGGTGGTTGACCACCTCGTAGGTGAGCGTGCCGCTGCGCGACACCAGGCCGACCCGCCCGGGACTGCAGATGTTGCCGGGAATGATGCCGACCTTGGCCCGCGCGCCGGGCGCGATGAGCCCCGGACAGTTGGGGCCGATCAGCCGGACGCCCCGGCTCCGGACGAACGGCATGGCCCGGCTCATGTGCATGACCGGGATGCCCTCGGTGATGCACACGATGAGCGGCAGGCGTCGCATCCGCCGCCTCGAAGATCGCCGCGGCGGCGGCCATCGGCGGGACGTAGATGACCGAGGTGTTGGCGCCGGTGGCGCGCACCGCTTCCGCCACCGTGTTGAAGACCGGCACCTTGCCCTCGAACGTCTGCCCGCCCTTCCCCGGCGTCACACCCGCCACGAGCGCCGTGCCATACTCGAGCATCTGGCGCGCGTGGAAGGAGCCCTCGCGCCCGGTGATGCCCTGGACGACGAGCCGCGTGTTCCGGTCGACGAAGATGCTCATGCCGCCCCCCGCGCGAGCTGGACCACCTGCTCTACCGCCTGGTCCATGTCGCTCAGGGCCCGCATGCCGACGCCTTCGAGGATGCGGATGGCCTCGACCTCGTTGGTGCCGGTGAGCCGGATGACGATCGGCACGTCGACCTTGAACTGGCTGGTCGCGGCGACGATGCCGTTGGCCACGTCGTCGGTCCGGGTGATGCCGCCGAAGATGTTGAAGAGGATCGCCTTCACGTGCGGATCGGCGGTGATGATCTTGAGCGCGTTGATGACCTTCTCCGGGCTCGAGCTGCCGCCGATGTCGAGGAAGTTGGCCGGCTCGCCGCCGTAGTACTTCACCAGGTCCATCGTGGCCATGGCGAGCCCGGCGCCGTTCACGACGCAGCCCACGTTGCCGTCGAGCTTGATGAACGTGAGGTTGGCCCGGCGCGCCGCCGCCTCGCTCGGCTCCTCGGCCGAGTCGTCGCGCAGCACGCCCAGGTCCGGGCGCCAGAAGAGCTCGTTGTCGTCGATGACGATCTTGGCGTCGAGCGCGAGCACGCGCTGGTCGGGCGTCGTGACCAGCGGGTTGATCTCGGCCAGCGAGGCGCCGTTGCTCACGAACGCGGTGTAGAGCTGCTCCATGATCCTGGCCGCGGCCTTCACCTGGGCGAAGTCGCGGTAGAGCACGAACGCCAGCTCGAGCGCCTGATGCGGAAACAGGCCGTACGTGGGATCCACCGCCAGCCGGACGATCTTCTCGGGCGTCTTGGCGGCGACCTCCTCGATGTCCACGCCGCCCGCGCTGCTCACCATGAAGACGGGCCGCTGCGTGTCGCGGTCCATGATGAGGCCGACGTAGCTCTCGGTGGCGATCTCGGCGGCCGGCACCACCAGCACCTTCTGCACCGTGAGCCCCTTGATCGTCATGCCGAGGATCTGCGCCGCGAGGTCGGCCGCCTCGGACGGGTTCCGGGCCAGCTTCACGCCGCCGGCCTTCCCGCGCCCTCCGGCATGGACCTGCGCCTTGATGACGACCGTGCCGCCGAGCCTCCGGGCGACCGCTTCGGCCTCCGTGGGCGTCGACGCCACGTCGCCCTCGAACATCGGGATCCCGGCCGCCTTGAGCAGCGCGCGCGCCTGGTACTCGTGGAGATTCACGGCTCCCTCGTGATGGTCGTTCCGGTCTCGCCGCGGAGTGCCGCGGGACCGTCGCTCAGCCGGGCGATGATGGCACGGCCGCCCGTATCACGGGCGAAGCCTGCCGCCGCCTCGACCTTGGGCCTCATGCCGCCCTCGTCGAGCCCGCCGCGCGCCATGAGCGCCTCGGCCTGGGCGACGGTCATGCGGCGGAGCGGCCGGGCGGCGGCGGTGCCCCACCCTTCGAACACGGCGTCCACGTTGGTCAGGATCATCAGCACCTCGGCCTCGAGCTGCGCCGCGAGGATGGCCGAGACCCGGTCCTTGTCGACCACCGCGTCCACGCCTTCGAGGCCCAGCAACGGATCCTGGTACACCGGCGCGCCACCGCCGCCGGCGGCGATGACGATCGTGTCCCGCTCGAGCAGCCGCTGCACCACCGGCAGCTCGACGACGCCGAGCGGCACCGGACTCGTGGCCATCCGCCGCCAGTCGCCGGCGCCGTCCTGGCCGACGGCTCGCCCCGCCTCGCGCAGCCGCGCCACTTCGGCCTCGGTGAGCGCGTGGCCGATCGGCTTGGTGGGCCGGCCAAGCGCCGGGTCGTAACGGTCGACCAGCGTCTGGGTCACCACCGTGGCGACGTCGCGCCGCACGCCCGCCGCCGCGAGCGCGTTCTGCAGCGACTGCTGCAGCATGTAGCCGATCCAGCCCGCGGTCTCCGCCACGAGCACGCCGAGCGGCAGAGGCTCGACCAGGCGCCGGGCCGCCTCGTTCCGGGCCAGCTCGTCGCCGACCTGCGGGCCGTTGCCGTGCACGAGCACGATCCGCCACCCCGCCCGCGCCAGCTCCACCACCATCGCCATGCTCTCGCGCGCGTGGCGGAACTGGTTGGTGATCGTCGCCGGCTCGCCCGCGCGCGCCAGCGCGTTTCCGCCGAGCGCCAGGACCGCGGTCCTCACGCGTCCCGCCCGGGGCAAAAGCCCCCGAAGGTAGTCCCGGCCCCACGGGCGAGCAAGCTCACGGCGCGGCCGAATCCGGGGGCAGGTCGAGCGTGCGCCGGAGGCTCGACCAGGCACGGCCGAATCCATCCCAGTCGCGCGGCGCGAAGCGCGCTGTCGGCGCGGAGAAGCAGCCCCCGCGCCTCGTCCAGCCGGGTCGCCGGCGCCTGGCCCGCGATCGCGGGCACCGTGGCCCCGAGCAGATTGCTCCACGCCTCCTTGAGCGTGTGCCCGGCACCCTGCCGCTCGCCGGTGGCGACCGTCACCCACGCGAGCGCGGGCCGGCCGGCCGGCGGCGGAGGCAAAGTGCGATTGATACGCCACCACGCCGCCGGTCTCCAGGTCGAACCGGACCGGGCCGCGCTCGAGCCGGCCGCCCTCGTCCCGGATCGAGTCGCTCAGCGCGTCGTACGACGGGAAACGCGCCCAGCGGCTCTCGAGCGCGCTCCGGGACGGTAGCGCGGTCGCCGAATCGAACCGCGTGAGCCGCAGCGCGTCGTTGTCCTCCTCATGGCTGCCGGTGAGCAGGGAGCTCAGCCGTCGCTCCCCGGGGCGCTCGAACGCGATCGCCAGCACCGGCCCGGTGGTGTCGTCCGACCAGGCGGCCTCCGCGCGCGGGAGCTCCATGCCCTCGGCGCCGGTCCGGATGCCGAGCGTCCCGGGCTTGAGGCTGGAGCGCTCGAGCTGACGCGCCTGCACCCGAAAGAGATCCGCCGGGTACGGCGCCGCCCGCCACACGGCCTCGGGAATCGCGACGCTCGGCTCCACGACGCCGGCGGCAATGGCCGCCCAGGCCGACGCGAGCGCGTCCGCGCCGGGCCGGAGATAGATCCGGGTAGCGCCGGTCTGCGCCGAGACGGTGCCGAGCAGCCCCGCCCGGAACCCGGCCACCCGGCGTCCGCGCCAGTCGATCGATGGGGAGAGCGGAAACGCCATGGCCGGCAGGTAGCCGTCGGCGATCCAGATGAGCTCGCCATCCACGACCCGCGCCGAGGGCTCGCCCCACTGCGCGAACGGCGCCAGCCGGCCCAGCCGGACGGTGGGCGACAGATACCAGTCGACACGGGCGCCGGGCTCCAGCGGCCCGAACAGGGCCGGCGCCTGCAGCGCCCAGGCGAGCGTCACCCGCCGGAGCCACGAGTCGAGCGCCACGCCCGCGTCCTCGTCGCGGCCGATTCGGTAACGGGGAGACCGGGCGTGAAACGCGCGTGTCCCCAGGTCGCGCAGCGGCTGAACCGATGGCGATGGGACCGAGTCCTGCTGGCGATAGAACACTGCCTCGCCGCCCGGCCCGGTGCGGTCGTCCGCCTGGGCGGTCATGACGAGGCGGCCGCCGGGGAGCAGGCGCGTGCCGAGCCACACCGGCCGGCGCCGGCCGGCGACGGTCAGCAGCGCCGGATCCAGCGACACGAGCTCCGCCGAATCGGCGGTGAGCAGCTTGGACGCGACCGGCCGGCTCCAGAGCGACGGCACGACCGGCGCCGTCGCCTCGAGTGAACCGGCCGCCGGCTCTCCGGCCAGCGTCTCGAGGCCGAACGCGAGCCGCTCGAATTGCTCCATTGTCCGGCGATCGGTGAGCGGTTCCCCTTCCCCACCCAGCGCCGGCGGCACCATCCAGTGCCCCGCGAGCGAGGCGAGCGGCAGCACCAGCCACCCGGCCGCCGCGAGCGCGTGGCGGCCGCGAACCGCCCAGACGGCGCTGAGCAGCGCCGTCGCCAGAGCCACGCCGACGAGCACCGGGGCCACGAACGTCGTGGCGCGCCAGAGCGCCCGGTCGGGGGTACCGTGGTACCCGGCGACGAGCTCGAATGGCTCCAGCAGGTATCCCCACATCAGGGTGCACGCGAGGGTCACGAGCAACCAGCCGAGGTGGATGCGGGCGTGGGTGTTGATGGCGGGGCGGCCGTCGAGCCAGCGGATGGCGCCGACCAGGAGATACATCCCGAAGACCAGCGCGAGCGCCAGCATGACCAGCAGGAAGCAGAAGTCGTGCAGCACGCGCCAGAGCGGAAGCTGGGCGACGTAGAGTCCCACGTCGCGCTGCAGCAGCGGCTCGACGAGCCCGTAGCTCACCCCCTGCCAGCCGATGGCGACTTCGGCGGCGTGCGCCGCCAGGCCGCGGCCCGCCATGATCCCGATGATCGCACCGGCGCCCACCACCGCCGCGAGCAGCGCCCCCGGCGTGAGCGCTTCGCGGAACTCGAGGTTGGCCACGTTGCGCCGCACCTGGACCGAGCCGACCGCCCGGTAGACGGCCAGGAGATGGCCGATGAACCAGGCCGCCGCGACCAGGACCCCCGCCAGCTTGAGCGTGCCGCGAAGGAGGTGCCAGTTGGTGACGAAGCCGGTCGCGGCCGGCGCGACCTCCTCGGCCCACCAGCGGTCGGCGAGGAGTCCGCTCGTCCACCGGCCGGCGAAGAGCAGAGCGACGATGACGCCGAGCAGCACGGCGATCCGGCGGGTGTGCCGGGACACGGCGCTAGGCTCGGACGCCCCGCCCCGCAAGCCAGTCCGACGACTTCGCTGCGGGCGGCGTCCAGCGACCGCTGGATTGGAGGCCTCGAACCGGAGGACCAGGATCGGCTGGGTGTTGGAGGCGCGGAGCAGTCCCCAGCCGTCGGGGAAGGTGATGCGGACCCCGTCGATCGTGTTCACGGGATAGCGCGCGGTGAAGTGCCGGACGGCGGCCTCCACGATCGCGAACTTCTCGGCCTCGGGGACGTCGACCCGGATCTCGGGAGTCGTGGTGGTGCGCGGCAGGTCGGCGAGCAGCGGGGCCAGGCCGAACGGCTGGCGGCTCACGATCTCGAGCAGGCGCGCCGCGGCGAAGAGCGCGTCGTCGAAGCCCAGGTAGTCGCCGCCGAAGAACATGTGGCCGCTCATCTCGCCCGCGAGCGGCGCGGCCAGCTCCTTCATCTTGGCCTTGATCAGCGAGTGCCCGGTCTTCCACATGACCGGCTCCGCGCCGGCCGCGCGGAGCGCCGCGGGAAGCACCTCCGAGCACTTCACGTCGAAGATGACCGGCGTCCCGGGCCCGAAGCGGCGCACCGCGTCGCGACCGAGCATGACGAGGAGCTGGTCGCCGTAGATGATCTCGCCGGTCTCGTCGACGGCGCCGATCCGGTCGGCGTCGCCGTCGAACGCGAGCCCGAGCTCGGCCCCGGTGCGCCGCACCTCGGCCTGAAGATCGCGCAGGTTCTCGGGGACCGTGGGATCGGGATGGTGGTTGGGGAAGGTGCCGTCGGACTCGCAGAAGAGCGGCGTCACCTCGGCGCCGAGCGCCTCGAGGGTCGACACGGCGACGAGGCTCCCCGCCCCGTTGCCGCAATCCACGACCACGCGGACCGGCCGCTCCAGCCGGTGGCGGCTGACGATTCCCTCGCGATAGCGGGCGAGCACCGAGCCGTCGCTGGTCTCCCGGCCCTGGCCGCTCCGCCAGCGCTCGGCCACGATCGTCTCCCACAGCTCGAGGATCTCCTCGCCGTGAAAGGCCTCGCTCCCGAGCACCATCTTGAAGCCGTTGAATTCCGGCGGATTGTGCGAGCCGGTGACCTGCACCCCGCCATCGGCGCCGAGCGCGTGGACGGCGAAATAGAGCGCCGGCGTGGGCAGCGTGCCGACGTCCACCGCCACCGCCGCCGGCCTCGACGATGCCGCGGCGCACGCCGGCGGCCAGTGCCTCGCCCGAGGGACGGTTGTCGCGCCCGACGGCGATCGTCGGCGCGTGACCCGCTCGCTCCCAGCCGGCGGTCGCGAACGCGCGTCCGAGCCCGCGAGCGAGCTCGGGGGTGAGCTCGTCGCCCACGAGGCCGCGGACGTCGTACTGCCGGAAGATGGTCTTGGGGACGTTCATGGCGACCCGCGCCGCCGTCACGGTCCCGCGAACGGAAGGCCCGTTTGCGTGAGCGTGGCGGCGCTCTGGGCTGCGATGTCGAGCATGGTCCCCGGGCCACACGCCGAGCAGCACCACGGCGGCGACCGTCAGCGCCACGGCGCCGAGCGCCGCGGGGCTGAGCCGCACGGCGGCGTAGCGATCGGCGGTGGGGGCGGACTTCATGTACATCGCCATGATGACCGGCAGGTAGTAGCCCGCGCTCACGACGCTGGTGAGCACCACGACCACCGGCAGGATGTAATGCCCCTGGGCGACGACCGCCGTCAGGATGTACCACTTGCCGATGAACCCGAAGGTTCCGGGGAAGCCCAGCAGCGAGAGCATGCAGACGGTGAGCCCGAAGGCGATGCCCGGGCGCGTGGCGGCGAGCCCCGCGAGGTCGTCGAGCGTCACGTCGCGCTCGCCACCGCGGCCGAGCGCGGCCAGGAAGCCGAACGCCGCGAGCGTCGTGAGGCTGTAGGCCAGCAGGTAGAGCAGGACGGCGCCCGCCCCGGCCGGCGACCCGGGCCATACGGCGGTGAGCAGGTAGCCCGCGTGCGCGATCGAGCTGTAGGCCAGCATCCGCTTGAGCGAGCCGCTGCGTCAGGGCGACGAGGTTGCCGACGACCATCGACGCGATCGCGAGCGCGGCGATGATCGGCTGCCAGAGGCTCACGGCCGACGGGAACGCCTCCATGAGCACCCGCACCAGCGAGGCGAACGCCGCCGCCTTCACGCCGGTGGCCATGAACCCGGTGACCGGCGTGGGCGAGCCGTCGTAGACATCGGGCGCCCACATGTGGAACGGCACCGCCGCGACCTTGAAGCCGAAGCCGATCAGCAGGAGGCCCAGGC
The DNA here is from genome assembly GCA_963804125.1 of uncultured Gemmatimonadales bacterium. Classification (GTDB taxonomy): domain Bacteria; phylum Gemmatimonadota; class Gemmatimonadetes; order Gemmatimonadales; family GWC2-71-9; genus CAVVWJ01. The sequence continues at coordinate 93,318 of CAWDPF010000003.1, read as the reverse complement.
CGAGCGCCGCCATGAGCGGCAGCGACTTCCCGGCGAGCTGGGCGCCGATGAGGCTGAGGTTGGTCGTGCCGGTCGCGCCGTAGACCAGGGCGATGCCGTAGAGCAGGAAGCCCGAGGCGAAGGCCCCGATCAGGAAGTACTTGAGCGCCGCCTCGGAGGAGAACGCGTTGACGCGGTTGTAGCCGGCCAGGACGTACACCGCCACCGACATCACCTCGAGGCCGAGGAACAGGACGATGAGGTCCTCCGCCCCGCCCAGGAACATCATGCCGGCGGTCGCCAGGAGGATGAGGGGGTAGTACTCGGGCGCCAGCAGCTGCTCGCGCTCCATGTAGCCGAGCGAGAGCAGGATGGTCGCGCCGGCGGCGAGCAGCGAGATCCCCACGGCCGCGTAGCGGAACGGATCGAGCGCCACCATCTGGGCCAGGCCGTCCGGCACGACGCCGTTCACCCAGAGCGCGGCGAGGCCGGCGGCGCTCAACAGCACGCCGGCGAAGCTCAGCCATCCGGCAAGCCGGCTGTCTTCGGCGGTCTCATGCCGCCAGCTCACCACCAGCAGGACCACGAGCGTCCAGGCCGTGAGAATGACCTCGGGGAGCAGGGCCAGGGTGACGCCCCAGGGAGTGCGCAAGATCGAGGCGGTTCATCGCCGGCTCTCCGCGCTACCGACGGTTGCCCCGCGTGCGGCGGCCCCGAGCGTCACATCGGATGCCGGCCGCGAGCGCGGCGCGGTGGCCTCGAGGTAGTGCTTGGTGGCCGGCTCCATGCGCAGGAGCACCGGCGCGGGATAGAGGCCGAGCCAGACGATGCCGACCACCAGCGGGAGCATCACGGCGAGCTCGCGCGCGGTGAGGTCGGTCAGGTGCTCGTTCTCGCGGTCATCGAGCCGGTTGAAGATCAGGCGCTGCAGCGCCCAGAGGAGATAGGCGGCCGCGAAGATGACGCCGGTCGTGGCGATGCCGGTGGCCCACGGGAAGGCCGCGAAGCTGCCGAGCAGGACGAGGAACTCGCCCACGAAGCCGTTGAGGCCCGGCAGCCCGATCGACGAGAGCGCCACGACCGTCAGGATGAGGCTGAAGACCGGCACCACCCGCGCGATGCCGCCGTAGTCCTCGATGAGGCGCGTGTGCCGGCGCTCGTACAGCATGCCGATCAGCAGGAACAGGGCGCCGGTCGAGAAGCCGTGGCTGATCATCACCATCAGCGCCCCCTGCACGCTCTGCACCGTGCCGCCCCAGATGCCCAGCATCACGAAGCCGAGATGGCTCACCGAGGAGTAGGCCACCAGCTTCTTGATGTCCGGCTGCACCATCGCCACGAGCGCCCCGTAGATGATCCCGATGACCGCGAGGGTGATCATCAGGGCGCTGACCGTCGGACTGAAGGCCACCTCGGGGAAGAACGGATTGGCGAAGCGGAGGAAGCCGTAGGTCCCGATCTTGAGCATGACGGCCGCCAGCAGCACGCTGCCGGCGGTGGGCGCCTCGACGTGGGCGTCGGGCAGCCAGGTGTGGAACGGGAAGATCGGCACCTTGATCGCGAAGGCCAGCGCGAACGCCGCGAACAGCCAGGGCGCCGCGGAGCCGGCCGCGCTCGCGTGCTTCAGCAGGTAGTCGTAGGAGAACGACAGCAGGCCGGTGGCGCTCTGCACCTTCCACACGAGGACGATGATCGCCACGAGCATCAGCAGCGAGCCGGTCATCGTGTAGACGAAGAACTTGATGGCGGCGTACAGCCGGTTGGTTCCGCCCCAGATCCCGATGATGAAGTACATCGGAATCAGCATGAGCTCGAAGAAGACGTAGAACAGGAACATGTCGAGCGCGATGAACACCCCGACCAGGCCCGTCAGCAGCGTGAGCATGAGGGCGTAGAACCCGCGCTCGCGGGTGGTGATGTAGCGCCAGCTCGCCAGCACGCTGAGCGGCATGAGGACCGTGGTGAGCAGCACCATGACGAGCGAGATGCCGTCGATGCCCACGCGGTACGCCGATTCCCCAGGCCGGGATCCACGGGAGTGTTCGAGACGAGCTGCATCGCCCCGACCCCCGGCTCCAGCGCCCACCAGAGGCCCACCGACAGGACGAACTCGAGCGTGGTGACGACGAGCGCGGTCCACCGGGCCGAGCGCTCGTGCCCCAGCAGGATGGGAACCACACCGACGAGCGGGAGCAGCACCAGGGCGTGCAGGATCCACTGCCCGTAGCCGATCGACTGGAGGAAGGCGGTCATCGCGCGGTCACCGGATCACGGCGCGGAGGATCCAGATCGCGCCCACGAGGAAGAGCACCACGTAGATTCCCACCTGCCCCGTCTGCAGCAGGCGGAGTCCCCCGCCGGCAAGCCGGGAGGCCCAGGCCGTGCCATTCACGCCCGACGCCGTCCACCACGCCCTGGTCCACGCCCTTCCAGAGCACCACCCGCGAGAGCCAGACCACCGGCCGGACGATCACCGCGTCGTACAGCTCGTCGACGAAGTACTTGCGGTTGAGCACCAGCGCGAGGCCGGTGTCCGCCGGCGCCTGCCGGGCGGTCGGGATGGGCCGGGCCAGCGTGGCGCGGAAGCCGAGGAACAGGCCGAGCACTCCGATGGCGACGGCGGCCCCGACGAGCAGGTACTCGGTCGAGCCCTTCGGGCATCACCAGCCGGTCGCAGGCGGAGCGCCGGCTCCATCACCGGCTCGAGCCAGCGCTCGAGCGCCGCGTGCCCGCCGACCAGGTGCGGCAGGTTGAGCACGCCGCCCACCAGGCTCAGCACGCCGAGCACGACGAGCGGCCCGGTCATGATCCAGGGCGCCTCGTGCAGGTGCCCGCGCTCGTTCTCGCCGGTCCGGTTCTCGCCCAGGAAGGTCATCGCCATGAGGCGCGCCATGTAGAACGCGGTGAGCAGCGCCGCCAGCACTCCCATGCCGTAGAACACGTAGAACACCGGCGCGCTCCGCCCCGCGCGCGAAGGCCGCGGCGAGGATCTCGTCCTTGGAGAAGAAGCCCGAGAACGGCGGGATGCCCGGCGATGGCCAGCGTCGCGACCAGCATGAGCCCGAAGGTCCACGGCATGTAGCGCCGGAGCCCGCCCATGTTGCGCATGTCCTGGGCGTCGTCGTGCGAGTGGGTGGCGTGGTAGGCGTGATGCATGGCGTGGATCACGCTGCCGGAGCCCAGGAACAGCAGGGCCTTGAAGAAGGCGTGCGTGGCCAGGTGGAAGATGCCCGAGGCGTAGGCGCCGGTCCCGACGCCGAGGAACATGTACCCGAGCTGCGAGACCGTGGAGTACGCCAGCACCTTCTTGATGTCGTACTGGCGGAGGCCGATCGTGGCCGCGAACAGCGCGGTGAGCGCGCCGATTCCGGCCACCACCATGCTGGAGACCGGGGCCAGCGCGAACAGCACGTTGGTGCGGGCGACCAGGTACACACCCGCGGTCACCATCGTGGCGGCGTGGATCAGCGCCGAGACCGGCGTCGGGCCGGCCATCGCGTCCGGCAGCCAGGTGTAGAGCGGGATCTGGGCCGACTTGCCGGTGCAGCCGAGGAACAGGAAGAGCGTGATCGCGGTGACGATCGCGCCGCCGGGCGGCAGCATGTCGGCGGCATGCTCGCTCACGTAGACGAAATCGAGGCTCCCGAACGTGCGCCAGATGTAGAACATGGCGACCAGGAAGCCGAAGTCGCCGATCCGGTTCATGATGAAGGCCTTCTTGCCGGCGTCGGCGTTGGCCTTCTCGGAGAACCAGAACCCGATCAGCAGGTAGGAGCAGAGCCCGACGCCCTCCCAGCCGATGAACATGACCGGGAAGCTGGACCCGAGCACCAGGACCAGCATGAAGACGATGAAGAGGTTGAGATACGAGAAGTACCGCGCGTACCCCGGGTCCTCCCGCATGTACCCGACGCTGAACAGGTGGATCAGGCTGCCGACGCCGGTCACGATCAGCAGCATGACCACCGAGAGCTGGTCCACCTGGAACGCCAGGTCGATCTGGAGCCGGTCCACGGGCAGCCAGGGCCAGAGCGTGACGATGACCGGCGCATGCGGCGGGTCCCGCCAGAGCTCCAGGAACACCCCGACCGAGACCGCGAAGGCGGCGAGCAGCGTGCCGGAGCCCAGCACGGACACGAGCCCCTTGGCCTGTGGCCGCCAGAGCGCCAGGGCGCCGTTCGCCAGGAACCCGGCGAGCGGCAGGGCGACGGTGAGCCAGACCACGTGAGTGAAGGTCATCAGCCCCGCAGCAGGTTGATGTTCTGGAGGTCGACCGACTGCTTGTGCCGGAAGATCGCGAGGATGATCGCCAGCCCCACCGCCGCCTCCGCCGCCGCCACCGTCATGACGAAGAAGACCATGATCTGGCCGCTGGAGCCGTAGAGCTGGGCCAGGGCGACGAAGGTGAGATTGACCGCGTTGAGCATCAGCTCCACGCACATGAAGAGGATGATGGCGTTCCGGCGCAGGAGCACGCCCGCCACCCCGAGACTGAAGAGGATGGCGGAGAGACCGAGGGCGGGTCCGAGGAGCATCACGCCTTCCGCTTGGCGAGGACGACGGCGCCGACGATGGCGGCGAGGAGCAGGATCGAGGTGATCTCGAACGGCACCAGGTAGACCTGGAACAGGGGGGCCGCGATGGCGCCGACGACGCCCCGCGCCGCCGCCTCCTGCTGCGCCAGCGGCCCGGCCGCGAACACATTCGCCGGATCGGCGAAGGCCGGCGCCTGGGCGATCTCGCTCGCGAGCCGGCGCGGCGTGTAGCGCCAGAGGGCGGTCAGCTCGATCACCAGCAGGCCCACGATCACGATCGCCGCGGCCACCGACGAGGGCCCGCGCATGTCGGAGCGCGCATGCCCCAGATTGAGCAGCATGATCACGAAGAGGAACAGCACCATGACCGCGCCGGCGTAGACCAGCACCTGGATCGCGGCGATGAACTGGGCGTCGAGCAGCACGTAGATGGCGGCCAGCGAGAACATCGTGGACACCAGCCACAGCGCCGCGCTCACCGGATTGCGCTGCAGGATGCAGAGCGTCGCCGACAGCACCGCGATGGCGGCGAAGACGTAGAAGATGACGGTGCTCATCTACTCCCCCCGGGGATCGGAGGGGTCCCAGAGCGTCGAGACCGCGTGGGTCTGCGAATGGAGCCGCTCCAGGTCGTACACGAAGCGCCCGCGGCTGTACTCCGAGTTCTCGAAGTGGACGCCCACGTGGATCGCCTCCTCGGGGCAGACCTCCTGGCAGTAGCCGCAGAACACGCAGCGGAACTCGTCGATCTCGTAGATCAGCGGGTAGCGGTTGCCCGCCTCGTCCTCGCCCGGCACCAGCTTGATGCAGTTGGCCGGGCAGATCTGGGGGCAGAGGCCGCAGGCCACGCACTTGGAGCGGCCCTGCTCGTCCGTCAGCATCCGGTGGGTGCCGCGCCACCGCTGGGAGATGCTCCACTCGGTGGTGCTCTTCTGCTCGGGGTACTGCATCGTCACCTTCGGCTCGAACATGTGCTTGAAGGTGAGCGCCATCCCCTTGAGCGTGGCCCGCACGTAGCTGACCTCGCGCCGGGGACGCTCCAGAACCTTGACGCCGATGGCCATCAGCCCGTCACCGTGGCGCGCTTGGCGAGCGCCTTGGAGGTTTGCTGCCGGCGGTTGGAGCCCTTGATGAAGACCCCGCTGTCCAGCAGCCCGAAGATCAGGAGCCCCAGCACGACGTTCACCCCGAACAGGGCGAGCGCGCGGCGCGTGGGATCGGTGATCCCGGCGACGTGCTCGATGCCGTAGATCGCCGTGCAGATCACCATGATGTAGGCCAGCGCCAGCGGCATCAGCACCTTCCAGCCGAGCGCCATGAGCTGGTCGTAGCGGAAGCGCGGCAGCGTCCACCGGATCCACATCACGAAGAAGATCCAGAACATCAGCTTGAGGAAGAAGAAGCCGCCGGTGGCGAGCGTCTGCAGCACCCCGCCCTGCTCGTCCCAGTGGCCGGGGATGTCCCAGCCGCCGAAGAAGAGGGTGGTGACCATCGCGCAGACGGTCACGACGTTGGCATACTCCGCGATGAAGAAGAAGCTGAACTTCATCGCGCTGTACTCGGTGTGATAGCCGGCGATCAGCTCCGACTCCGCCTCGGGCAGATCGAACGGCAGCCGGTTGGTCTCGGCGAAGCCCGAGATCAGGAAGATGAAGAACGAGAGGAACAGCGGCAGCACGTACCAGAGGCCCGCCTGCTGGTCGCGGATGATGGCCGAGAAGCTGACGTTGCCGCTCATGAGGAGGACCGGGATGAGGCTCAGCCCCATCGCCACCTCGTAGGAGACCATCTGCGCGCTGGCCCGGAGCCCGCCGAGGAGCGCGTACTTGCTGTTCGACGACCAGCCCGCCAGCGCGATGCCATAGACGCCCATCGAGCTGATGGCGAGGACGAAGAGGAAGCCGATCGGCAGGTCGGCCACGACCATCGGCAGATCGCCGTGGTAGCTGAAGGCGCCGAGCGGGCCGAGCGTGAAGTCGAAGTTGACCGGCAGCGGCGCCGCGAACGGGATCACGCCCGAGAGGAGCAGCGCGGGGATGAACGACAGCGCGGGGGCCAGCACGAAGAGCCAGCGGGCTGGCGAGCCCCGGATAGGTCTCTTCCTTGAGGATGTTCTTGACCCCGTCCGCGGCGGGCTGCAGCAGTCCCGCCCAGCCGACCCGGTTGGGGCCGCGGCGGTTCTGCATCCAGGCGCTCACCTTCCGCTCCATCAGCGTCAGCAGGGCCACGCCCACCATGATGACGGTGAAGACGAGGATCATCTTGACGACGCTCAACAGGATGAACCCCTTGAGCTCCGGCGTCACCGGATACCTCCGCTCAGGGCGCTCTCGGGCGCGCGTGCCGACTCCCGGCCCAGCACCCGGCCGGTATAGCCGAGCGCGGCATGGGTCAGGCCGGCGAACACCGGCCACCGCTCCCCGAGCAGGGCAAACGCTTCGGCGGCCGTCGACGGTGCGTCGGCGCTCGGGCCCGGCCCGGCGAGCACCTCGCCGGCCACCCACCAGGCCGGCCGCGCCATCCCGGGCTGCGACCGGGCCTGCTCGTAGCGCTGGACGCGGCGGTCGCGGTTCACGTAGGTACCGTTCTCTTCGGCCATCGTGGTGACCGGCAGCACCAGCTCGGCGTTCCGGAGCGACTCGGCGGAGACGGTGCCGAGCACGATGACCAGCCCGCGTGCCGCGGCGATCGCGGCCTCGTCGGCCTCGCTGAGCTCGGCGTCGAGCACGATGACCACGGCCGCCGAGAGGACCTGGCGCATGGCGGCCTCCCAGTGCGACGAGTAGCCGAGCAGCTCGGCGCCGGCCAGGTTGGGCGCGCGCTCGCGCCGGAGGGCCAGGTTCGGAATCCCGGCGAGCGGCGCCTCGTCCCCCATCGGGACCTGCACCGCGGCGGTGACCTCGAACCGGTCGACCAGCCGCCGGACGAGACCGAGCGACTCGGTGGAAGCCCGGCCCGGACGCGACGATCACCGCCGAGCCCGTCGCGCCGCGCAGCACCTGGTCCAGCCGGGCCAGCGCGGTGTCCCAGTCGGTGGCGACGTGGCGGCCGCCGTCCCGGACGAGCGGGGCCTCGATCCGGTCGCCCCGGTTCATCCACCGGTAGCTCATCCGGCCGTAGTCGCAGATGAAGTGGCGGTTGACCTCGAGGTTGGGCCGCGGCCGGATCCGGACGACGACGTCGTCGCGGGTGTCGATGTTGATGTTGCAGCCCTGGGTGCAGCCCGGGCAGACGCTGGCGGTCTTGTCGAGATCCCAGGCGCGGGCCTTGTGCAGGAAGTCCTTCGAGAGCAGCGAGCCCGACCGGGCAGAGGTCGACCACGTTGCCGGCCCAGGGATGATCGAGGGGCTGGTCCTCGGCGATGCCGATGTAGGCGCGGTCGCCCCGCTCGCTCACGTTGAGGACCGGGGTCTCGGCCACGTCCTCCATGAAGCGGACGCACCGGGTGCAGAGGATGCAGCGGTTGGGGACGTAGAGGATGTCCTCGCCGAAGTCCTCGACCGGATTGTAGCGCTTGGCGTACTCCTGGTAGCGCGTGCCGGCGCGGCCCTCCTGGAACACGTAGTCCTGGAGCTCGCACTCGCCGGCCTGGTCGCAGATGGGGCAGTCGAGCGGATGGTTGATGAGCAGCAGCTCGAGCACGCCCTCGCGGGCCTTCTTGGCGCCGGGGCTGTTGACGTGCACCACCTGGCCTTCGGCCACGGTGGTGACGCACGCCGGCATCAGCTTGGGCGCCTTCTCCACCTCGACCAGGCACATCCGGCAGACCGCCGGGCTCGGCAGCGACGGGTGGTAGCAGTAGTGCGGCACCAGCACGCCGGCCTGCTTGGCGGCCTCGATGATCGAGGTGCCCTTCGGCACGCTGAGCTGCATTCCGTCGATCGTTACGTTGACCAGGTCTTCGGCCATCGGTCTTCTCTCGTTAGGCTCCGCGGCGGGTTCGGGCCGCGTCATGGTTCACCACAGAGGCACAGAGGACACAGAGGCGTACAAAGCACCCGTGTGAAACAACGGCAAGCAACTACTGTCTCCGTGGCTGTTTCTCTGTGCCCTCCGTGCCTCCGTGGTGAACCATGACGAAACTCAAACCGCCGCCATCGCCGGCTCGCGCGCCCCGGCGATGTACGCCTCGAACTCCGACCGGAACTTCTGGATCCCGCTCACCACCGGCGCCGCGCACGAATCGCTCAGCACGCAGATGGTCTTGCCGGTCATGTTGTCGGACAGGTCGAGCAGCAGCTGGAAGTCCTCCTGCTTGCCCTTCCCGCCCAGGATCCGCTCCAGGACCTTCGTGGTCCACGCCGTGCCCTCGCGGCACTGGGTGCACTGGGCGCAGCTCTCGTGGGCGTAGAACTTGGCCAGCCGCCAGATCTGGTAGACCATGTCGGTGGTGTCGTCCATGACGATCAGTCCGGCCGAGCCGAGCATGGACCCCTTCTCCACGATCCCCTCGTAGTCGAAGAGCGCCGCCTCGGCCTCCTCGCGGGTCATGATCGGCACCGAGCTGCCGCCCGGGATGATGGCCTTGAACGTGCGGCCGGGCCTGGGACCGCCCGCCATGTCGTAGAGGATCTCCTTGAGCGGCGTGCCCATGGTGACCTCGTAGTTCCCGGGCCGCTGGATGTGGCCGCAGATCGAGATCAGCTTGGTGCCGGTGCTCTTGGGGTTCCCCAGGCAGAGCGCCTTGTACCACGCCGCGCCGCGGTTGATGATATGCGGGACGGCGGCCAACGTCTCGACGTTGTTCACCGTGGTCGGCATGCCGAACACGCCCGCCACCGCCGGGAACGGGGGCTTGATGCGGGGATTGCCGCGCTTCCCTTCGATCGAGTTCAGCATCGCGGTCTCTTCGCCGCAGATGTACGCCCCCGCCCCACGGTGCAGGACGACATCCACCCGCTTGCCGCTCCCGAGCGCGTTGGCGCCGAGCGCGCCCCGCGCGTAGGCCTCCTCGACCGCGGCCGACATGATGGCCCACGGCTCGGTGAACTCGCCCCGGATGTAGATGTAGCAGCGCTCCGCGCCGATGGCGTACGCAGCGATGGCGCAGCCCTCGATGAGGGCGTGCGGCGTCCAGCGCATGATCTCCCGGTCCTTGAACGTGCCGGGCTCGCTCTCGTCGGCGTTGCAGACCAGGTAGTGCGGCTTGACGACCTCTTTGGGCATGAACGACCACTTGAGGCCGGTCGGGAAGCCGGCGCCGCCGCGGCCGCGGAGGCCGGAGGCCTTCACCTCTTCCACGATGGCCTCGCGCGTCATGCCCAGCGCCTTCCGGAAGGCCTCGTACCCGCCGCGCTTGATCCAGCCGTCGTACGTGCGCGCCTCGGCGTCGCCGAAGTACTGCGACAGGACCACCGTCTCCTTCGGGTGGCTCGGATGCGGATAGCCCACTACGGATACCTCTGCAGGATGCCGGGGACCTTGTCGGGCGTGACGTTCTCGATGAAGTCGTCGCCCACCAGGATCGGCGTGGCGAAGCCGCAGGCGCCGAGACACTCGACTTCGATGACGGTGAACCGCCCGTCGGGGCTGGTGGCGCCGAGCTCGCCGCAGTTGGAGGCCTTGAGCAGCGCCTTCACCACGTCCTCCGCGCCGCAGATGTTGCAGGGCGACGTGGTGCAGACCTGGATGAAGTGCCGGCCGACCGGATGGGTGTGATACATCGTGTAGAACGTGACGACGCCCTTCACGTACGCCGGCGTCAGGTCCAGCGCCTCCGCCACCTCGCCGATCGCGGGCTCCGAGATCCAGCCGCGGACCTCCTGCACCATCCAGAGCGCGGGCAGGAGACAGGCCTGCTTGGTCGGATACTGGGCGAACAGCCGCTCCAGCCTGGCTCGCGTCTCCCCCACGAACACCGGCTCGTGCGCGACGGCGGGAGCGCCGTGGGCGCCGGCGGCGGAATGGGCGCTCATCGGTCGACTTCCCCCATCACGATGTCGACGCTCGCGTTGATCGCGATGACGTCGGAGAGGAGCGCGCCCTCGCACATCGTGGGCAGGCTCGAGAGGTTGATGAACGACGGCGGACGGATCCGCCAGCGCACCGGCTTGCTGGTCCCATCGGAGACCAGATAGTACCCCAGCTCGCCCTTGGGGTTCTCGATCCCCATGTAGGCCTCGCCGACAGGCGGCTTGACGCCCTCCATCACCTGCTTGAAGTGGAAGATCATCGCCTCCATGTCGCTCATCGCGCGCGACTTGGGCGGCAGGATGACGCGCGGGTCGACGACGTTGATCGGCGCGCCCTTGAGACGGGCCAGGCGGTCGAGCGCCTGCTCGAGGATCCGGTTCGACTGCCACATCTCCTCGAGGCGGATGCGGTAGCGGTCGTAGATGTCGCCGTACTCGCCGACCGGCACGTCGAAGTCGTAGGTCTCGTAGTCGAGGTAGGGCCGGTCCTTCCGCACGTCGTAGTCGACGCCGCTCGCCCGGAGCATCGGCCCCGAGAGCGAGTGGCTGATCGCCTGCTCGGCCGTGAGCGCGCCGACTCCCTGCGTCCGCCCGATCCAGATGGCGTTCCGGGTGAACATGGTGTCCACTTCGGTCAGCGTCTTGGGGAAGCTCTGCGTGAACTTCCGGAGGCCCGCCTCGAAGCCGTCCGGGACATCAGCCATCATGCCGCCAACCCGGGTGAGGCTGGTCGTAAGCCGCGCGCCGGTCCACTGCTCCTGCAGGTTGTAGATCTCCTCGCGCTGCTGGAATGACCAGAGGAACGGCGTGAACGCGCCGAGGTCGATGCCGGTGGTGCCGAGCCAGACCAGGTGGGAGATGATCCGGCTCATCTCGCACGCGATCACCCGGAGCACCCGGCACCGCTCCGGCACCTCGATCCCCATCAGCTTCTCGGCCGCCAGCGCGAAGCCGACGTTGTTGGCCATGGGGGAGAGGTAGTCGGTGCGGTCGGTGAGGGGGATGATCTGGTTGTAATGCCGGTACTCGCCGAGCTTCTCGAAGCCGCTGTGGAGATACCCCAGGTGCGGAATGCAGCGCTTGACCGTCTCGCCCTCGAGCTCGATGACCAGTCGCAGCACGCCGTGCGTGGCCGGGTGCTGCGGACCGATGTTGACCAGCATGTGCTCCGCGCCGAAATCCTCGTCGAACTTCGGCGTGGCCTCCCGCGCGGTCAGCGGGATCCGGGTGGGCCGCCCCTGGGCGTCGAGCCCGGGCGTGGCGAGTGCCATCTCGACCGTACGGGTGGTCATTTCAGGAATCCTCGCTCGCCGCGCGCCAGGCGCTCGCGCATATCCGCGGGCAGCTCGTCGAACGCTTCGGCGATGGACAGCTCTTCCATGGAATAGTGCGCCTCGGGATTGGCGGCCAGGGCCTGCCGCGTCTGCTCGGCGCGGCTGAAGTGCCCCCGCAGCGGGAAGTCCTTCCGCAGCGGGTAGCCCTCGGCGTACGTCTCCCACATCAGAATGCGGCGCAGGTCGGGATGGCCGGTGAAGGCGATCCCGAACATGTCGTAGACCTCACGCTCCAGCCAGTCGGCACCGCGCCAGAGGTCGTAGACCGAGCGGACCTCCAGCGGGCCCCGCCTTGTCGAGCTCCGCCTTGACCCGGAGGTCGGCCTTGCGGGCCAGGGAGCGGAGCTGCCAGACCAGCTCGATGCGCCCGCTCGGGATCGCGGTACTCGACGGCGGTGATGTCGGTGAGGTAGTCGAACTGCTGGCCGGGGGCGTCCTTGAGCCAGGCGAGGACGTCGTGCGCGCGCTCGCGGTCGACGTACACGATGGTGTCGCCGCAGGAGACGAGGTGGCGCGTCACGGCCGCGCCGAACTCGGCGCGAAGCGGCGCGACCGAAGGGGACACAGGGCTCATGCGAGCGAGCTCAGCTGGGCTCGGAACTCACTCGCACCACCGACCCGATCCTTCGCTCCGCTCAGGATGACATCCGCTCCGCTCAGGATAACATCCCGGCGAGCATCCGCGGCGCACGACACACGCGGCTGCCGCCCCGCCCCGTGAGGCGCCCACCTGATGGCTGGACGGATCACGACGTGGACCGGGTCTGGTGGACGGAGTTCCCGAACGGCTCCGACAGCTCGTCGACCCGGTCCGCGGGCAGGAACAGCCCGGACGGGCCCACCAGCTTCTCGTCGCGGAGCATTTCGTCGGTGATGCTCTCACCCATGATCTTCTTCTGCAGCAGCCGGATGCCGTAGATGAGCCCTTCCGGCCGCGGCGGGCACCCGGGGACGTAGACGTCGACCGGGATGATGGTGTCGATCCCCTGGACCATCGAGTAGTTGTCGAAGATCCCGCCCGACGAAGCGCAGGCGCCCATCGAGATGGACCACTTGGGCTGGGGCATCTGGTCCCAGATCCGCCGGATGACGGGCGCGAGCTTGAACGGCAGGCGGCCGGCGCAGATCAGCACGTCGGCCTGGCGCGGCGAGAAGCTCTGGCGCTCCATGCCGAACCGGGCGATGTCGAACCGGCTGGCGGCCGTGGCCATGTACTCGATGGCGCAGCAGGCGGTGCCGAACGGCATCGGCCAGAGCGAGTTGCTCCGCGCCCAGTTGGTGAGCGAGTCGAGGGTGGTGGTGACCCAGTTCGGCGAGACCGACGAGACGGTGGTCGCGTCGGTCCTGGTGTACTCGGTGGGCGGATTGCTCAATCCCATTGCAGCGCTCCACGCTTCCAGATATACACGTACCCCACCGCGAGAATCACGATGAAGACGAGCATTTCGATGATGAGCAGGCCGGCCATGTCGCCCAACTGGCGGAAGGCCACCGCCCACGGAATCATGAACACGGTCTCGATGTCGAAGATGATGAACAACATCGCGACCAGGTAGAATTTGACCGAGAACCGCTCGCGCGCGTCCCCCAGGACCGGCATGCCGGATTCGTACGGGGCGATCTTGACGGGGGTCCGGCGGTAGGTCGAAAGGACGTGCGAGAGGCCCAACATCAGTATCGCGTTGGCCACGACGAACGCAATCAGCAGGAGGATCGGAATATAGGGCTGAAGCATACGCCTCGGCTTTCGTGAATTTTTTCACTTATCCCGCAGAAGGTAACCGACTTAGCAGGTCAATTCAACCCGCCTCCGATCCGACTATATTCCCCGCCCGACGACCCCGGGCCGCCCACGTTTTCGAGGACGCATGTCCATCAAATCCGACCGCTGGATCCGACGCATGGCCCACGAGCGCGGCATGATCGAGCCGTTCGTGGACGCCCAGGGCCGCCAGGTGGACGCCCAGGGCCGGCGGGTCATCTCCTACGGCCTCTCGAGCTACGGCTACGACATGCGGGTGGCCCCCGAGTTCAAGATCTTCACCAACGTGCTCAGCGCGATCGTGGACCCCAAGGACTTCGATCACCGGAGCTTCGTCGAGTTCGGCGGCGACGTGTGCATCGTGCCGCCGAACAGCTTCGCGCTGGCCCGGTCGGTCGAGTACTTCCGGATCCCGCGCGAGGTGCTCACCATCTGCGTGGGCAAGAGCACCTACGCCCGCTGCGGCATCATCACCAACGTGACCCCCTTCGAGCCCGAGTGGGAGGGCCACGTCACGCTCGAGATCAGCAACACCACGCCCCTGCCCGCCCGCATCTACGCCAACGAGGGGATCTGCCAGGTGCTCTTCTTCGAGGCCGACGCGGACGACATCTGCGAGACCAGCTACGCCGACAAGGCGGGCAAGTACCAGCGGCAGACGGGCGTCACGCTGCCCAAGCTCTAACCAGATCCCCATGCGACTCCTCACCCCGCTTGTCCTGGCCCTGGCGGCGGCGCCCCTTGCCGCCCAGCAGCCCGATTCGAACGCGCCGACGCAACCCTCCCGTCCGCTCAACCTGCAGCCCGCGCTCAAGCCACCGGTGGCCGACACCGGCATCTTCAGCCCGATTGCGCTCCCGCCGCCCAACGAGATCCGCCGGGCCGACGGCGCTCCCGGACCGCAGTACTGGCAGCAGCGGGCCGACTATTCGATCAAGGCCACGCTCGACACGACCGCCAGGCGGATCGACGCCACCGAGCAGATCCGCTATACCAACCGCTCGCCCGATACGCTCCGGTTCGTCTGGATGCAGGTCGACCAGAACCTGTTCCGGCCGGGCAGCACCGGGTCCCTGCTCTTCGCGGCGGAAAGCCGGTTCGGCGGGGCCGGGTTCCCCGGCGGGTTCGACATCCTGAGCCTGACCCAGAGCTCGGCCCCCGCGCCCCGCGCGGCGGGCACGCGTCGGCGCCCGCCCGCGAGCGCGCCCGCGACGGAGACACCGCTCGAGCATCGCGTGGACGACACCATGATGTACGTCGAGCTCGCCCAGCCGCTCGCCCCCGGCGGGACCGCGGTGTTCGAGCTCGCCTATCGATTCAACGTGCCCGAGCACGGCGCCGACCGGATGGGGCGCGACGGCAGCCTGTACGAGATCGCCCAGTGGTATCCCCGGATGGCCGTGTACGACGACGTGCACGGGTGGAACACCGACCAGTACCTCGGGCCAGGGCGAGTTCTACCTGGAGTACGGCGACATCGAGTACGAGGTGACGCTGCCCGCCGGCTACATCGTGGCGGGCACGCGGCACCCTGCAGAACCCGGAGCAGGTGCTGACGCCGACGATCCGTGCCCGCCTGGCCGCGGCGGTCCAGTCCGACACCACGATGGCGATCGTGACCCCCGAGGAGCTGGCCTCCGGTGCCGCCCGGCCGAAGCGCGACGGCATGCTGACCTGGCGGTTCCGGGCCGAGTCGGTGCGGGACGTGGCATGGGCGGCGTCGCCCGACTTCCAGTGGGACGCGTCGGGGTGGGAGGGCGTGCTCGCCCAGGCCTACTACCGGTCCTCGGCCCGCGATCTCTGGCAGGACGCCGCCAAGATGAGCCGCTACTCCATCCAGGAGTACAGCACGCGGTGGTTCCGCTATCCGTACCCGCAGATCTCCGCCGTCGAAGGGCCGGTCTCGGGCATGGAGTATCCGATGGTGGCGATGGAGGCGCATAGCGACGATGCCCCGGACCTGTACAACGTCATCACCCACGAGATCGGGCATATGTGGTTTCCGATGACGGTGGGCTCCGACGAGCGGCGCTACGCCTGGATGGACGAAGGCTTCAACACCTTCATGAACACGTTCTCCGAAGAGGACTACTGGAAGCGCGACGACCGCGAGACCCGCCGCAACGAGATCCGCCTCGTGACCTCGCTGGACCAGGCCCCGTCGGCGCAGCCGATCATGACGCCGGCCAACCGGTACAAGTCGAACGACAACCTCGGCAGCCTGGCGTACGTGAAGCCCTCGATCATGCTGCTGGCGCTGCGCAACAAGGTGCTGGGCCCGGAGGTGTTCGACACCGCCTTCCGCGAGTACACCCGGCGCTGGGCCTTCAAGCACCCGCAGCCGGCCGATTTCTTCCGCACCATCGAAGAGGTGTCCGGGCGCGATCTCGCGTGGTTCTGGCGCGGCTTCTTCTACACCACGGCGGCGCTCGACCAGAGCGTCGAGAGCGTGAAGCAGACGCCCGACGGCACGGCGCTCATCAGTCTCCGGAGCCTGGGAGCCGCCGTCATGCCGGTCGAGCTCGAGCTCACCTTCGACGACGGCAGCACGCAGGTGGTGAAGCTGCCGGTGGAGATCTGGTACGGCGGCAACCGCTACGTCTACCGGTTCACGCCCGGCAAGGTGATCGTGCGCGCGCGGGTGAATCCGGACGGCATGTTTCCCGATCTCGTGCCCGGCAACGACGCCTGGACGGCGCCGGCGGCCGCGACGCCCTAGAGTAGGTTGCGACACGCCGCGTCACTGAGCCCCTCCCGCCGAGTACGCAGTGTTGCCACCCATTCGCGGTGATGACTCGATTCGGTCTCGAAGTGCTTTCTCCCATGTGAGGACGCCACCCGTGCGCCTGAGCTCTCTCCGCGTCGCCATCGCTCTGCTCCATCCTTGCCGGCCGGCTTGCCGCGCAGGCTGCTCCCGCCTCCCCCGCCTCCGGGGCCGAATCCCGAGACGGTCTTTCACCGGCTCGAGCTCCCGACGCCGAACGCGGTCCGCACCGGCAGCGGCGCCCCGGGCTCAGGCTACTGGCAGCAACGCGCCGACTACGTCATCCGCGCGACGCTCGACACCACCAGCCGCTCGGTCCGGGGTGAGGAGCGGATCACCTACACCAACAACTCGCCGGACACCCTGCGCTACGTCTGGCTGCAGCTGGATCAGAACCTGTTCAACAGCGAGAGCCGCGGCTTCCGGGTCTTCGGCCAGGACCCGCGGTTCGGCACCAAGGGCGCCGAGGTATCGGTCCGGCTGCTCAAGGTGGGCGAGCCGGCGGTGGCCGCGGCGCGCGGGAAGCCGGCCGTGCCGGCGGCGCCGCTCACGTACCTCGTCAACGGCACGATGATGCGGATCGACCTCGCCCGTCCGCTGCCGCCCAAGGGCAAGCAGCTGCTCGAGCTGGGATGGTCGTTCCCGTTCGGGGCCAACAGCAACCGGATGGGCGTCGAGGACCTCGACGGGTCCACCATCTACGAGGTGGCCCAGTGGTACCCGCGGATGGCGGTCTATGACGACGTGCGCGGCTGGAACACCGAGCAGTACCTGGGTCAGGGCGAGTTCTACCTCGAGTACGGCAGCTTCGACGTCAGCCTCACCGTGCCCACCGACATGCTCGTGGCCGCCACGGGGACGCTCCAGAATCCGGACGAGGTGCTGACCGCGGCGCAGCGGGCGCGGCTCGCGCGGGCCCGGACGAGCAGCGAGACGGTCGTCATCCGCGGCAAGGACGAGATCGGCGACCCGGCCTCGCGTCCGCCGACCCAGTACCCGACGCTCACCTGGCACTTCACCGCCGACAGCGTGCGCGATTTCGCGTGGGCCGCGGCGCGCCACTTCGTCTGGGACGCGGTCGGCGTCAACGGCGGCAAGACGCTGGCGATGAGCTTCTATCCGCCGTCGGCGGAGCCGCTCTGGAAAGACGCCACCCAGTACGCCAAGACAGCCATCGAGTACTACTCCAAGCAGTGGGCTCCCTACCCCTACCCGGTCGCGAGCAACGTGAACGGGATCGAGGGAGGGATGGAGTATCCGATGATCGTCTTCTGCCGCAATCGCACCGACGCGCAGGGCCTCTACAGCGTGACCGATCACGAGTTCGGCCACACCTGGTTCCCCATGATGGTGGGCAGCAACGAGCGGCTCTACGGCTGGATGGACGAGGGGTTCAACAGCTTCATGAACCACTACAGCTTCCCGCTCAAGTTCCCCGGCTCGCCGCTGCCGACGGCGCGCGGGGTGCCGGAGACCTACATCAAGAACGCGCTCTCGGGCGACGAGGAGGCCATCATGTCGCCCGCCGACCGGATGCGCACCAACGAGAACTGGCGCCAGGCGCTCTACAACAAGCCCGCGGTGGGGCTGGTGCTGCTCCGGGAGCACATCACGTCGCCGGAGCGGTTCGACCCCGTGTTCCGGGAGTACATCCGCCGGTGGTCGTTCAAGCACCCGACCCCGGCCGACTTCTTCCGCACCATGGAGGATGGGCTGGGCGAGGACCTGAGCTGGTTCTGGCGCTCGTGGTTCTACACGACGGACCGGCTCGACCAGGCGGTCGATTCGGTGACGCTGTCGGACTCGTCGGGCGTGATCTCCCGCGTGTACCTCCGGAATGCGGGAGAGATGCCGATGCCGGTCGAGCTCGCGCTCGCGATGGACGACGGGAGCACCCAGCGGGTGCGGCTGCCGGTGGAGATCTGGGGGCTCCGGAACACCTATACGGCGCTCATCCCGGGGCCCAGGAAGGTGAACAGCGTGGTGATCGATCCGGACGGGTGGTATCCGGACGTGAACCGGGCGAACAACCGGTGGCCGGTGGCGCCCGCTGGAGCAGCCGCGCCAGCCGCGGCGCCGAGGGCGCCGGCAGCGACGCCCGCGCCGTCGGGAGCTGCCCCTGCGGCACCGAGGGCGGCCCCCACGGCACCCGCGGCCACTCCCGCGGCACCGGGGGCAGCAGGAGCTGCTCCACCGGCACCGACGCCGGCAGCGAAATAGCAGCGATGCCGGACAGGGAATCACAGCGACGCTAGGAGCGCGGTATAACGGCGCCGCCAGCAACATGGAGACACCCATCATCCCGAACGCAGCGAGGGACCTTGCCCAGGAATGGCTCGAGCCATTCCCGGACGAGGTCCCTCGTCGCTTCGCTTCTCGGGATGACGGCGAGCGCCCGGCCTCGGAGGCTCCGACCGGACTACGGCACCTCGAGCTGCCAAAGCCCGCTGAGCATGTCGATCGCGTACAACGACCCCCCGGCGAGCTGCACTCCCCAGGTGAACGTGTCCCCCACGGGACCCGGCCGAATCTCCGCGATCAGCCGACCCGACAGATCGCCGGCCAATTCCCCCGACACGTCGAGCGCGACCACCCCGCTGTTGTAGTAGGCCATGTACAGGATCTGGCGGGCCTCGTCCATCCAGAAGTTGTGGGTCCCGGCGCCTTCGAGATGGAAGAACGCGACTTCCTGCGGGTGCGCCAGGTCGGCCACGTCCACCACGTGGAGATCGCCACTCGACCTCGACCCGATCACGCTCGCGCCCTCCTGCCCGATGAACAGGTAGCGCTGCTCGTTCCGCACCGGGTTGTGGAACCACCAGCCGTTGTGCACCTGGGAGCCGCCCGGAACTCCGTTGTCGGCCGTGAGGAGCCGGCTCACTTCCCTCGGCTGGGCCGGGGAGCCGCCCGCGATGCCGTTGCCGACGTCGTAGATGATGACGCCGGTGTTCCACGCGAACACGAACGCCAGCCCGTCGCGCACGTAGGTGTCGTGGATCCCATACGCTGGCGGAATCGGCACCGTTGCCGTGACGCTGATCGCGGAGGGCACCGAAATGTCATAGATGATGAGTGCCGGGGCGACGTTGTCGTTACCCGGATTGCGGGCGGCGAAGACGTAGCGGTGCCCGTCGATGTCCGCCACGGTAGCCGTGTGAAGCCCGCTGGCCACCAGCGCGCTGTCGAGAAGAGTCGGTAGGCGCGGGTCGGTGAGATCGTAGACGTAGAGTCCCGCGTTCGTCCCGAGCTCCGCGCTGAAGACCAGCAGCGCACCGTCGTCGGAGACCTGGACGTCGCTCACCGTGCTGATCCCAGGCACCTTCAACGAGTCGACCAGGGTCGGGGCGCCGGCCGCGTCGAGCGACCAGATCTTGACGACGTCGCCGCGGGCCCCGTTCCGGGGCACGCCGCCCCAGGTACCGGTGTACGCCCACGAGCCGTGCACCCAGAGGTCGGAGCTGTACCGGTCGTTGACGTTGTCGCCGCCCGCCAGGACCTGGAAGTTCGACTTCGGTGGCAGCCCATTGCCGCCGTCCCCCCCACCGCACGCGGCGAGCGCGCCCAGCAGTGCCGGAGCCAACGCGTGCCGCCGCATCCACCGCATCGAAGCTGTCATTGCCCCACCGTCAGGTGATCGTGCATCGTCATCCCCGTCATGCCGGTATCATCCTCCGCGGCGCCGTAGCGGCCCATGCGGTGCATCGCGCCGCCCGCGCTGAGCCGCACCCCCAGCGCGAGCGACCAGAGGTCGCGGCCGCCGTACAACTCCTCGACGTCGATCAGCCCGCCGCCAACCTTGGCGACGCGGGCATAGGTCACTTCCACCAGCGGCCGCACCTCGAGCCCCGAGCGCCGGAGCGCCACGACCTCGTATCCCGCCGTGTGGGTGGTCCAGCGCGTCGTGCCCAGAATCGAGTTTTCCAGGTGGGGCCGCAGCGAGCGAAACCTCGCGATCCGCTCCTCCTCCGGGCGCTCGGTCCGCTCGAACCGATACTGGAGACGATGGCGCCCGGTGCTCCATGCACCTTCCACCAGCACGCTGTGGAAGACGAAGAACCCGTCGGCCTCGGAGGTACGCGCCCACTCCGCCAGGGCATATGCCGGATGGCCCTCGATCGGCCCGCGCCCACCGACCGGCCGCGCTCCACTTGCTCTGGTCGGTGCCCGCGCCGGGCCGGTGTTCGGGGGAATGGACCCGCGCAAAGCTGCCCTCGACCGTGAGCCCAGGCCGGAGGGTCCCCGTCAGCCGGCCGCTCCATGAATCTCCGAAGCGCCCGCCGATGCGCGGCCACTGGCCCGGCCGCTCGGGCTCGTCGCCGTTGAAGAGCCCGGCCTCGGCGAGGAGCGGACCCGCGCGCACCGCCGCGATGGCCACCGCCCGCTCGAGAATTTGGGCCAGGTGATGGTTCACGGGATACCGCAGGAATGGCCGGACCATCGGATCGTCGGTGCCGAAGGGCGCGAAGCCCTTGCCCGCGCTGAGCGAGAGGCGGGCCGTGCCGGGTCTCGTGCCCAGCAGATCCCCGGCGGTGAGCGATGAGCTCGTGGAGGTAGGTGTGAGGATGGCGGCGGTCGACGAAGCCCTCGCCCCAGTTGCCGAGGGCAAGCTCTCCCTTGGGGATCGTGGCGCCTTCGAGGTTGAGCACGGCGGTCAGGCGAAGCGGACCCACGCCGCCGGCGCTGAGGTGGAGCACCGGCTGGACGACACGCACCTCCGCCAGCGATCCACCCCCGGGCACCGGATCCGCCCGCTCCAGCGCCACGACCGCCTGCGCCGCCGAGGTGCGCCCAGACGCCTGGGTCGAGCGTCCTGCGCCATCGCCGCGGCCGGCGCGAGCAGCGCCAGCCCCAGCGCCAGGGCCGGCTTCAGTCCGCCTCGGCGGCCGCCGCGCGCACGGGCATGACCGCGGCCCGGAGGTAGTCCCGGTTCATTCGGGTGATCGTGTCGATGCTGATCATCTTGGGGCAGGCTTCCTGGCACTCCCCGTACAGGGTGCAGCCGCCGAACCCCTCCGCGTCCATCTGCTCGACCATGCGGCGTGCCCGCGGCAGCCGCTCGGGCTGGCCCTGCGGCAGGAGGCCGAGGTGGGTGATCTTGGCGGCCGTGAAGAGCGATGCCGAGCCGTTGGGACACGCGGCGACGCAGGCCCCGCACCCGATGCACTGGGCGGCGTCCATCGCGGTGTCCACGGCCTCCTTCGGAATGAGGGTGGTATTCCCGTCGACGGCGCTGCCGGTCGGCGCGGTGATGAAGCCGCCCGCGGCGATGATCCGGTCGAGCGCGGTACGATCCACCACCAGGTCCTTGATGACCGGGAACGCCCGCGCGCGCCAGGGCTCGACGTAGATCTCGTCGCCGTCGTCGAAGCTCCGCATGTGGAGCTGGCAGGTGGCCGTGCCCTTGTTGGGGCCGTGGGCCACGCCGTTGATCATGAGGCTGCAGGAGCCGCAGATGCCCTCGCGGCAGTCGTGGTCGAAGGCGATCGGCGTCTCGCCGGTCAGCATCAGGCGCTCGTTGACCACGTCCAGCATCTCGAGGAACGACATGTCGGGGCTGATGTCGCCCGCCTCGTAGCGCACCATCCGGCCGGCGTCGGCCGGTCCCGCCTGCCGCCACACGTGGAGGATCACGTTCATTTGTAGCTCCGCTGGGCCAGGTGCACATACTCGAACGCGAGCGGCTCCCGGTGCAGCCGGGGCGACTGCAGGTCGCCGGTGTACTCCCAGGCCGCCACGTAGGCGAACCGCTCGTCGTCGCGCCGGGCCTCGCCGTCCTCGGTCTGGTACTCCTCGCGGAAGTGGCCGCCGCACGACTCCTCGCGATGGAGCGCGTCGCGGCACATGAGCTCCCCGAGCTCCAGGAAGTCGGCCACCCGGCCGGCCTTCTCCAGCGCCTGGTTCAGCTCCGCGTCGCTGCCGGGCACGTTGACGTTGCGCCAGAACTCTTCCCGGAGCTCGGGGATCCGCGCCAGCGCCTCCTGCAGCCCGGCCGCGTTCCGCGCCATGCCGCACCGGTCCCACAGGAGCCGGCCGAGCTCGCGGTGGAACGAGTCCACGGTGCGCTTGCCCTTGATCGCGAGGAAGCTGCGCATCCGCTCGGCGACCTCCGCCTCCACCCGCCTGAACTCGGCGTGCGACGTGTCGACCGGCGCCAGCCGTGCGCCGGCCAGGTAGTCGCTGATCGTGCTCGGCAGGATGAAGTAGCCGTCGGCGAGCCCCTGCATGAGCGCGCTCGCGCCGAGCCGGTTGGCGCCGTGATCGGAGAAGTTGGCTTCCCCGATCACGTGGAGGCCGGGGATCGTGCTCATCAGGTTGTAGTCGACCCAGAGCCCGCCCATCGTGTAGTGGACCGCCGGGAAGATCCGCATGGGCAGCTCGTACGGATTCTCGTCGGTGATCCGCTGGTACATCTCGAACAGGTTGCCGTAGCGCTCCCGGATGGTATCGACGCCGACCCGCTTGATGGCGTTGGCGAAGTCGAGATAGACCCCGAGGCGCGCCCGGCCCGACCCCGCGGCCCTCGTCGCACACCGCCTTGGCGGCCCGCGACGCGATGTCGCGCGGGAGCGAGGTTGCCGAAGCTCGGATAGCGGCGCTCGAGATAGTAGTCGCGCTCGCCCTCGGGTATCTGGCCGGGGGCGCGATCGTCGCCGGCACGCTTGGGCACCCAGACGCGGCCGTCGTTGCGGAGCGACTCGCTCATCAGCGTGAGCTTGGACTGGTATTCGCCGCTGACGGGGATGCAGGTCGGATGGATCTGGGTGTAGCACGGGTTGGCGAACGCCGCCCCGCGCTTGTGAGCGCGCCAGATGGCCGTGGCGTTCGAGCCCTTGGCGTTGGTCGACAGGTAGAACACGTTGCCGTACCCGCCGGTCCCGAGCACGACGGCGTCGCCGGCGTGGCTCTCGATCTTGCCGGTCACCATGTCCCGCACGACGATGCCGCGGGCGCGGCCGTCCACGCACGACGACGTCGAGCATCTCGGTTCGCGGGTACATCGTGACCCCGCCGCGCGCCACCTCCTTCTCCAGCGCCTGGTACGCGCCGAGCAGGAGCTGCTGGCCGGTCTGTCCGCGCGCGTAGAAGGTGCGCGAGACCTGCGCGCCGCCAAAGGATCGGTTCGCCAGGAGCCCGCCATACTCGCGGGCGAACGGGACGCCCTGCGCCACGCACTGATCGATGATCTCGACGCTGATCTGGGCCAGCCGGTAGACGTTGGCCTCACGGGCGCGGAAGTCGCCGCCTTTCACCGTGTCGTAGAACAGCCGGTGCACGCTGTCGCCGTCGTTGCGGTAGTTCTTGGCCGCGTTGATCCCGCCCTGCGCCGCGATCGAGTGCGCCCGCCGGGGCGAGTCCTGGAAGCAGAAGCATTTCACGTTGTAGCCGAGCTCGCTCAGCGTGGCCGCGGCCGCCCCGCCCGCCAGCCCGCTGCCGACGACGATGATCGTGAACTTCCGCTTGTTGGCGGGGTTCACGAGCTTCATCTCGAAGCGGTGAGTGTCCCACTTCTGCGCTACCGGGCCATCGGGGATCTTGGACTTCAGCTCCATGTCGCTCTCCAGATTGCCTTGCCCGAGTCATCCTGAGCCCGTTCGCTGCGCTCAGGGTAGACTCCGCGAAGGAGCCATGACCCAACGCATGCCCCCTTCGCGGAGCCTGCCCTCGAGCGGAGCGAAGGGCTCAGGGTGACTCGCGTTCTCTTTTCGCAGTGCCCCCTCACGGCCGGATCACCCCCGCATACACCGCGATCGGAATCGCCGCGAACCCCGCCCACACGATCAGCGACAGCGCCAGCGCCAGCTGCCGCCGGATCGGGCGCGGGGACGGCGCGCTCAGGCCCAGGCTCCGCCCGCTGCTCCAGATCCCGTGATAGAGGTGCAGGCCGACCGCCGCCATCGCGAGCTCGTAGAACACCACCACCGCCGGGCTCGCGAAGCCCGCGGCCACGTTGTGGTAGGGGTCGCCCTCGACGAACGACGGGTGCACCGTGCCGAGGGTGAAGTGCAGGATGTGGTACACGAGAAACACGAGGATGAGCCCGCCGCCCCAGCGGATCGAGCGCGAGGCGAAGGTAGACACCTGCGCCTCACGGCCGCCGGCGTATCCCACCGGCCGGGCGGCCTGGCGCCGTGCCGTGAGCTGCACCGCGGCCACGATGTGGAGCACGAGGGCCGCGAGCAGCACCAGCCGGGCGGCCCACAGCGCGCCGCCGGTTCCGTGCAGAAACCTGCTGTAGGTGTTGATCTGCTCCGGACCCTGGAAGACCAGCAGGTTCGCGAGCACGTGCGTGATCAGGTACGCCACCATGATGATCCCGGTGACGGCCATGACCGCCTTCTTGCCCACCGACGTGCGCCACAGCGCCGCCACCCGATTCATGGACTGCTCCCCGGTCAGGTGGCGTCGACGACGGCCTGGGTGGCCCGCACCGCGTCGGCCGACTTCACCAGGTCCGCGCGCTCCGCGTCCGTCAGCGTGATCTCCACGATCCGCTCGAGACCGCGGCGCCCGAGCTTGCACGGCACCCCGCAGAACACGTCCCGGAGGCCGAACTCGCCCTGCAGCCATGCCGAGCACGGCAGGATTCGCCGCTTGTCCAGCGCGATGGCCTCGACCATCTGCACCGCCGCGGCGCTCGGCGCGTAGTAGGCGGAGCCGGTCTTGAGGAACGCGACGATCTCGGCGCCGCCGTTCCGGGTGCGGTCGACGATCGCGGCGAGCTTGTCGGCGGCGATGAGCTGGCTCACCGGGATGCCGGAGACGGTGGTGTAGGAGACCAGCGGCACCATCGTGTCGCCGTGACCGCCGAGCACCATGGCCTGGATGTCCTCGACCGAGACGTCCATGGCCTCGGCCAGGAACATGCGGTAGCGCGCGGTGTCGAGCACGCCGGCCATGCCGATCACGCGCTCGCGCGGGAAGCCGCTCGCCCGCATGGCCACGTAGCACATCACGTCGAGCGGGTTCGAGACCACGACGATGATGGCCTTGGGCGCCACCCGGGCGATTTCCTTGGCCACCGAGCGGACGATCCCGGCGTTCGTCTTGACCAGGTCGTCCCGGCTCATGCCCGGCTTCCGCGCGATGCCGGCGGTGACCACGAAGACCTCGGCCCCGGCCGCCTCGTCGTAGCCGTTGACGCCGATCACCCGCGCGTCGAAGCCCTCGATCGGTCCCGACTGCCACTGGT
This sequence comes from uncultured Gemmatimonadales bacterium, assembly GCA_963804125.1. Taxonomy (GTDB): domain Bacteria; phylum Gemmatimonadota; class Gemmatimonadetes; order Gemmatimonadales; family GWC2-71-9; genus CAVVWJ01. Next base: position 67,842 of record CAWDPF010000003.1, on the reverse strand, counting down.
CGAGTGCCTTGCCCTGCGGCACGCCCTCGACGACGTCGATCATCACCACGGTGCGGGCGAGGTGCTTCTCGGCGAGACGCTGCGCCGCGGTGGCGCCCACGTTGCCTGCGCCCACGACGGCCACTTTTTCGAGCATGCGGGATCGCTCTCGTGCGGGAGGGTGGAGGACGCCGGATCGATGGTCCGAAATCCCCGAATTTTAGCGGCCTACGATTCCGCCTCCAACCCCGCCGGCACCTCCAGCTCCGAGCTGGCGAAGGCCCTCGTAGAGCACCACGCTGACGGCGTTCGCCAGGTTGAGGCTCCGGACCTCGCCGGACATCGGGATGCGGAAGCAGCGCTCGGGATGCTTCTCCAGAATCCGCACCGGCATGCCCTCCGTCTCGCTGCCGAACACCAGCACGCGCCGGTCCCGATACGGCGCCCGGCGGTAGTCGCGCTCGGCGTTGGCGGAGAAGTACAGGCAGCGATCGCGGCTGATGGCGTCCCGGAAGGCGTACCAGTCCGAGTGGAGCCAGAGGTCGGTCTTGTCCCAGTAGTCGAGCCCCGCGCGGCGCACCTCCCGGGCGTCGAGCGAGAAGCCGAGCGGCTCGATGAGATGGAGCGGCGAATCGGTCGCCGCGCACAGCCGGGCGATGTTGCCCGTGTTCGGGGGGATCTGCGGTTGGATGAGCGCGACGTGGAGCGCCATCAGCCGCCGCGCGTGTGCATCTCGCGCCGCGGATCGGCACGGAGGCTGTCGATCTGGTGCAGCACCCCGCGATCGGCGAGTCCCGCCCGCTCCTCGGCGCCGCGGTCGGTGCGCGAGCGCCACGTCTCCCGGACGCGGCCGGCGATCTCCTCGTCGGAGGCGCCGGTCCGGAGCAGCTCGCGGAGGTCGAGCCCCCGCTCACCGTAGAGACAGAGCAGGAAGGTCCCGTCCGCGGTCAGGCGCGAGCGGTCACAGGTCCGGCAGAACGGCGCCGTGGTCGAGGCGATGACCCCGAACGTGGTGCCGTCCGACAGCCGGAACCGCTCCGCCGGCGCCCAGTCGTCCTCGCGGAGCGGGGTCACCGGCCCGTAGCGCCGGCGCGATCGACTTCGAGGATCTCGCGCTGCGAGACCACCCGGCCGAAGTCCCACTGCGTGGCACCGCCCACGTCCATGTACTCGATGAAGCGGATCTCGACTCCGCCGCGCGCGCGCGAACTCGAGCAGCGCCGGCACTTCGTCGTCATTGTAGTCGCGGATCACCACCGCGTTGAGCTTGACGGCATCGAAGCCGGCCGCGGACGCCGCCGAGATGCCCGCGAGCACGTCGTCGTGGCGCGGGCTCCGGGCGAATGCCAGCATCCGCTCGGGCCGCAGCGTGTCGAGGCTCACCGTCACGCGACGGAGGCCGGCTTCGCGAAGCGCGGTGGCCTCCCTGGCCAGCAGGATACCGTTGGTCGTGAGCGCCAGGTCGTCGATGCCCCCGTGACGGCTCAGGAGACGCACCAGCGCCGGCAGGTCGTGGCGCAGCAGCGGCTCGCCGCCGGTCAGTCGGATCTTGTGCACGCCCAGCCCGGCGAAGATCCCGGCGAGGCGATCGATCTCCTCGAACGTCAGGATCGACGCGCGCGGCAGCCAGACGTACTCCTCCTCCGGCATGCAGTACCGGCAGCGCATGTTGCAGCGGTCGGTCACGGAGATCCGGAGATTCCGGAGCGGGCGCCCCAAGGCGTCGATCGGCAGCTCAGGCATGCTGCAGTGCGGCAGTCGGGTCCACCCAGGCGACGGTGCCATCGGCGTAGTGCTCACGCTTCCACACCGGGACCCGGCGCTTCACCTCCTCGATGAGGAAGCGGCAGGCGGCGAAGGCCTCGTCGCGGTGCGCCGACGCGGCCACGACCGCCACCGCCGCATCGCCGATGGCGAGCGCCCCGATGCGGTGCCGGAGCGCGACGGCCACCTGCCAGCGCGCTTCGGCCTCGGCCACGATGCGGGCACATTCGGCTTCCGCCATCGGCCCGTAGGCGGAGTAGTCGAGGCGAAGCACCGCGCGGCCCTGGTGGTGATCGCGCACGAGGCCGACGAATGCGGCCACGCCGCCCCGCTCCGGCGCCTGAACGGCGGCGTGCAACGCGGCGAGATCGATTGGATGGTCGGTGAGGAAGGCCATGCTCAGCCTCCGGCCAGGGGCGGGAGGATGGCGATCTCGTCCCCATCGGCCACCGGCTCGGCCGCGTCGGCGTGCGCCAGGTTCCGCGCGCACAAAGGCTTGGGCGGAAGGAGCCGGCCGCCGGGGAGCGCGCGCAGCTGGTCGACGACGCCGCCCACCGTCGCGGGCGACGAAACCGTCACTTCCAGCGTCTCCGCGCCCAGGCTCTCCGCGTAAGCGGCGAAGAGCAGGACGCGGACGGTGAGGCGCGACGGCGCGGCGGCGGTCATGGATGGAACTTACAACGAAACGGGGCCGCCCCGCGACCAATGCGCGGAGCGACCCCGACGAGAGCGTGGTCCCGAGTGGGACCGGACGGTCACATGCCCGGCACTGGCTCCGCCTCGGGCTGACCCTCATCCGCGACGAGCGCCCGCAACTCCTTGCTGGGCTTGAACACCGGAACGGGGCGAGCAGCCACCTCGACGGGATCGCCGGTCCGGGGGTTGCGCGCCATTCGCGTCTTCCGGCGACGGATCTTGAAGGTCCCGAACCCGCGGACCTCGATGTTGTGCTGGTCCTTGAGCGCGTCCTTCACCGCCTCGAGGAATGCATCCACGACCCTGGCGCAGTCCTTCTTGGAGATCATCGGACCCGCGGTCTTGGCAATCGAGGCGGTCACCTGTTCGACGAGATCGGCCTTGGTCATGCGTCCCCCAGACGGTTTGCTGGCAGCGGAGCGAGCAGGCCTCCTTCTGCCGATTCTAGGAGCTTAAGTGTTGTCTGTCAAGGGGTTGGCAGTCCGGGGCGCGATCCCGCGCCGGACGGAGGCCATGAACTCGGCGAAGTGGGGGAAGGCGTCGTGCGGTCCGGGCGCCGCTTCGGGGTGGTATTGCACCGCGAACAGCGGGAGCTCGCGATGGCGTACGCCCTCGATGGTGCCGTCGTTCAGGTTGAGGTGCGTGACCTCGAGCCCGGGCGCGCCGGGCACCCCGTCCGCGTCACCAACTACAGCGAATCCATGGTTTTGCGTGGTGATCAGCACGTGGTTGGAGCGCAGGTCGCGCACGGGATGATTGCCGCCGCGATGGCCATACGGGAGCTTGGCCGTCGAGCCCCCGAAGGCGAGACCCACGAGCTGGTGGCCCAGGCAGATCCCGAACGTCGGCAGCCCTCCGCCGGCGAGATCGCGCAACGTGCCGAGCGCGTAGTCGACCGCGGCGGGATCGCCTGGACCATTGGAAAGGAAGAGCCCGTCAGGATTTAGCGCTCGCACCTCGGCCGCCGACGTCTCGGCGGGCACGACCGAGACCCGGCAGCCGGCGCGCACGAGCATCCGAACGATGTTGCGCTTCATGCCGTAGTCGTAGGCCACGACGTGCGGTCCCTCGCCCTCGGTGTACCGCTCGCGGACGGACGCGCGCGACGCCAGGTCGAGTCCTTCCATCGACGGCGAGGCGAGGAGCTGTGCCGTCAGCTCCCGGCTGGGATGCCGGCCCTCGGCCACGACGCCCCGCATCGCGCCGCGCTCGCGCAGATGGCGGGTCAGCCGGCGGGTGTCGATCCCCTCGAGCACGGGCACGCCCGCCTCCGTGAGCCAGTCGTCCAAGCTCCGCGTGGCGCGCCAGTTGGACGGATGGCGGCTGAGCTCCCGCACGACCACGCCGCTGATCTGCGGCCGCGCCGACTCCATGTCCTCGACGTTCACGCCGTAGTTGCCGATCATCGGCGCCGTCATCACGACGATCTGGCCGAGGTAGCTGGGGTCGGTGAAGGTCTCCTGGTAGCCGGTGAGATTGGTGGTGAACACCACCTCGCCGAAGGCAGGGTCGATCGGACGCGCCGTGGTCCCGGGGAACCACGCACCGTCCTCGAGCAAAACGAAAGCGGGGCGATCCGTCATCCGGTCACCCCGCCCTCGATCGCCGTCACTTCTTCGGCTGGGAGGGAGCGGGTGCTCCCGGAGAGGGTGCCTTTGCGGGCGCAGTTGCGGACGGAGCCGGTGCCGGGCGCGGCCCCGGTCGCGGGCGCCGTCGATGGCGCCGGCGTTCCGCCAAGCGGTAGCGGCGCGCTCGGCGCGGAGGTCGGCGTGGCGGACCGGAGCCGCTCCTGCAGCGCGTTCGAGCCGCCGCCGCGCGGCACCAGGGAGAGCACGAGCGCGAGGACGAGGAAGATGCCCCCGCACCACCACGTGGCCTTGGTCAGCAGGGTCACTGCCTGGCGGCCGCCGAGGACCGTGTCGGTGGTGGCGCCGCCGAGCGAGGCGAGGCCGCCGCCCTGCCCCGCCTGGAGCAGCACGACTACGGACAGCAGGAGCGCATCGAGAATGAGCAGCGTGAGCAGAAATGCGAACATGGTTCCTCTCCTGGGCAGCCGGGAAGTTTAGCCGGCGGCACAGGTTGGGTCAACTGCGCGGCCCGGCCGCGGCTCCGGCTCATGCGCGTTGTGCGGCCCGCGCGGAGAGCACCTTGCCGATGAGACCGCCGATGGCGCCGGTGACCGCGGAGCTGGCCGTGCCGAACCCAAGCACCGCGGCGGGCACGTCGCCGAGGAGGTACGAGACCAGGATGCCGATGAAGGCACAGACGCCGCCGGCCACGGCGCCCGCTGCCCGCGGCGGAGCCCAGCGAGGCCGGCCGGCTGCCGAGCGCGGCCAGCGCGCCCGCAACGGCGGAGATCCCCATGCCACCGGGAGCGAAGAACTGGGCCACGCCCGGGCTGTAGTGCCCCGCGAGCACCATGACCAGCTGCAGGCCGGTTCCGATGAGCGTGGGACCGAGCAGCGAGCGCTTCTCGTCACGACTGGCGTCCATGCGGTGCCTCCCCTGGTCAGTGCTCGGTGGGTTTCTGCTTCGTACGCCCTACGAGGATGGTGATGTTGTCGGTCCCGCCGTCGTCGAGGGCGTCCTGCAGCAGGTCTTCGCAGACCTGCCGGGCGGAGGTCATGGCGCGGAGCCGGTCGCGGATCCGGTCGTCGGACACATGACGGGTGAGGCCGTCGCTGCAGAGCAGGCCGACGTTGCCCCATTGCTGCTCCAGGCGGGTGACGATCGGCGCCGTCTGGCGACCACCGATGGCGCTCGAGAGCGTGTGCGCCCACCGCGTACGGCCGGCCTCCGCCCGCGCCATGACGCCCGCGTCGACCAGCTCCTGGGCCATGGTCTGGTCGCGGGAGAGCTGGGTGAGCACGCCGTCGCGGAGCAGGTAGCATCGGCTGTCGCCCACCTGCAGCAGGTAGGCGCGCGGCCAGACGCCGAGCCAGAGCGTGAGCGTCGTGGCCATGCCCTCGAGCTCGGGCTGGTCGCGGCCGAGCTCGAGGAGGTCTTCGTGGCACTGCGCCGCGGCGTCCTGGAGCGAAGCGAGGAACACGTCGTCGCTCTCGCCGTGCGAGGAGTAGTAGCACTGCACGCTCTCGGCGATGTAGCGGGTGACGGCCTCCACCGCCACCCGACTCGCCGTCTCGCCGCCGGCGCTGCCGCCGACACCGTCCGCGACCACCGCGAGAAACGCCAGCCGCTCGGCCAGTACCGGCATCTGCTCCAGGCCGGAGAGACTCGTGAGATGCACGAGCATCTGCTTGCGCAGCGAGCAGATGAGGAAGTGGTCCTGGTTGGTCGTGCGAACCTTGCCGCGGTGGGTGAGGCCATAGACGTCGAGCTCGTCGTCGGTCGGCTTCCGCGTCGGTAGGGCGGCGATGCTGCCGGTTGGCTGCCTCATGGGAATGACCTCGTCTGCGGCGATACGGGCGGGCCTGACTCGCCAAGATGTGGCACGGGCGGCGGACGCGCCAGTTCCCGAGGGCGCGCGGCCGGTTCTCGCCGTTGTCGGCGCCTCCCGGCCCGCCCATGTTTCGCGGGGTTTCCTCTTGGCCCGAGGTGATGATGGCCCCACATCCGCTGGCAGGACACCCCGCTCCGGCCGAGCTGCTGGTCGACGTCGGCCGGCTCGAGCGGCTCTACTACGAAGGCCGTCCGGATCCGGATGATCCGCTGCAACGCGTGAGCTTCGGCACCAGCGGGCACCGTGGCTCGCCGCTGGACGCGACCTTCACCGAGCGCCACATCCTGGCGATCAGCCAGGCCATCGCCGAGTACCGCCAGGCCAATGGAATCACCGGGCCGCTGATCCTGGGCAAGGACACGCACGCCGTCTCCCGCCCCGCCGAGCGCACGGCGCTCGAGGTGCTCGCGGCCAATGGCGTCACGATCGTTCTGCAGCGTGACGACGAATTCACGCCGACGCCCGCGGTGTCGCACGCCATCCTCGCGCGGAACGCGGGCCGGCGCTCGGGCCTCGCGGATGGCATCGTCATCACGCCCTCGCACAATCCCCCGGCCGACGGCGGGTTCAAGTACAACCCGCCCGACGGTGGCCCCGCCGACACCGACGTCACGACCTGGATTCAGGACCGCGCCAACGCGCTCCTGGCAGGAGGAAATGCCGGCGTGCGGCGGATGAGCCTCGATCGCGCGAGAGCCGCGGCCACGACGCATGAGGAAGATCTGGTCGAGCCCTACGTGGCGGCACTGGCGGAGGCCATCGACCTCGACGCGGTCCGGGCGTCGGGTCTTGCGCTCGGGGTGGACCCGCTGGGCGGCGCCTCGCTTGCCTATTGGCCGCGCATCGCGGAACGATATGGGCTCGACCTCACCGTCGTGAATCCCGCGCTCGATCCCACGTTCGCCTTCATGCCCGTTGACCACGACGGAAAGATCCGGATGGACTGCTCGAGCCCCTGGGCCATGGCGGGGCTGGTGCAGCTCAAGAACCGGTACGCCGTGGCCTGGGGCAACGACCCCGACGCCGACCGCCACGGCATCGTCACGCCGAGCGCGGGGCTGCTGAATCCGAATCACTACCTCGCGGTGGCGATCCACTATCTGCTCACGCACCGGCCCGCGTGGGCGCCTGCCGCGCGGGTGGGCAAGACCCTGGTCTCCAGCGCCCTGATCGACCGCGTGGTGGCGGACCTCGGCCGCGAGCTGCTCGAGGTCCCGGTTGGCTTCAAGTGGTTCGCGCCCGGCCTCTACGACGGGAGCTGCTGTTTCGGGGGAGAGGAAAGCGCGGGCGCGAGCTTCCTCCGGCGGGACGGCGCCGTCTGGACGACGGACAAGGACGGGCTCCTGCTCGGCTTGCTCGCGGCCGAGATCACGGCGGTGACGGGGCGCAATCCAGGGGAGCACTACAAGGCGCTCACAGCCCGGCTCGGCGCGCCGGTCTACACCCGGATCGACACGCCATGCAGCCCGGCGGAGAAGCTGGGGTTCAAGCGGCTCACGCCCGAGAGCATCGGCGCGCCGACGCTCGCGGGCGATCCGATCACGGCGAAAATGACGAAGGCGCCCGGCAACGGCGCCTCGATCGGTGGCCTCAAGGTGACGACCGCGCAGGGCTGGTTCGCGGCGCGACCGAGCGGGACGGAGAACGTCTACAAGCTGTACGCGGAGAGCTTCCGGGATGCCGAGCACCTGGGACGGGTCGTGGAGGAGGCACAGGAGATGGTGGGACGGGTCCTGAGGGAATAGCGGTTAGAGGCCGCTAGGCGGCGGCCGGCACCGGCACCCGCTCATCCATGGTGACGTCGGCCGAGGTGACCAGCCAGAGAGCGGCCGCGACAAGCGCGAAGGCCGAGCCCGTCGCCAGCGCGACAGGCCAGCCGAACCGATCGACGACGAGTGGAACAACCAGGGCCACGACCCCACCCGAGAGATTCCCGCCCGTGTTCATCAGCCCGCACGCCGCCGACGACCGCCGGCCGGCGACGGAGATCGCGGCCGCCCAGTATATCGCATCGGTGAACTGCTCCGCGGCGAGGCAGAGCGAGAGTAGCAGCACGGCCGCCAGCGGGTGCGGCGCCCACCCCGCCGCCAGTAACAGGACAGCCGCCGTCCCCACGCCGGCCGCCCCCAGATACCTGCAGCTGCGCCGCGCTCCAAGCCGCTTCCACAGACGATCGCACAGCCAACCGCCATATACCGCTCCCGACGGCGCCCGCCATCCACGGAATCGACGCGTACCATCCACCTTCCAGCAGCTTGAATCCCCGGTTCTCGATCAGGTAGACGAACAGCCAGTTGAAGAAGAAATAGAACAGGTAGTTGACACAGAAATATCCCGCCGTGAGGATCTGCACCTGGCGGTTCCGGATCACGACGCGCCACGCGCCCGGCTCGACCGGCGCGAGGTCCTTCGCCGTGCGGCCCGCTTCGATCAGGCGGCGCTCCTCTGCGTTGACCTCAACGTGCTCGGAGGGGCGATCGCGGACGTACCACCACCAGAGCCCCGCGCACAGCAGCGCCGCCGGCGCCGTCAACAGGAACGAGGCCCGCCAGCCGAACCGCTCCATCAGCCACGCGATCAGCGGCCCGGCGGCAGCCGCACCGAACGTCGCGCCGAAATTCTGGAGCGCGTTCGGTAAGGCCCATCCCGAGACCGGGAACCAATGGCAAGTAGTGCCGCCCCCGATGATCGGAAAGAGCGGCGCCTGGGCCGCGCCCATCAGGAATCGCAGGGTCATCAGCGCCAGGACCACCGCGGTCGCCGAACCGGCGGCGGTGCCGGGGACGAACGCCACCAGCAAATTGAGCACGCCCCAGAGCGCCGCGAGGATCGTGAGCGCGCGACGCGCGCCGATCACATCGCCGAGGAGGCCGCCCGGGAACTGAAAGATCGCGTAGCCCCAGGCAAACGCCGCGAGCACGGCGCCGAGCTGCACGTGGGACAGGCCCAGATCGGCCGACATCGGCACCCCGGCGACCGACATGTTGCTGCGGAGGAGATAGGCGACGAAGCTCACGACGATCATCAGCGCGCAGATACGCCAGCGGATCGCGGTGGGCCGGGCGCGCGCAGGGCCGGTCGTGGTCGAGTCCATACGCTCTCCGAAAGCCGTGAGCCGCTACTCCAGGTCGTCGATCGAGCGGGGCCAGTCGTCGTGAAGAAGCCGGGACATCGCGCGGTCGGCGAGCAGCCGGCCGTTCGTCTGGCAACGGGCGCAGTAGTTGGTCTCGTTGGCGGCGTACCGGATCCGCTGCACCTTCGTGCCACAGACGGGACACGGCTGCCCGTAGCGGCCGTGTACGGCCATGCCCTCGCGAAAGGCCGTGACCTTGTCCGGAAACCCGTCGCCTGCCTGGGCGCGCAGCCGGCGGGTCCAGTCGTCCAGGGTGGCGCGCGTAGCGTCGTACAGTCGGCCGATCTCCTCGGGCACGAGCTTGCGCGTGAGCGCGAGCGGCGAGAGCCGCGCGCGGTGGAGGATCTCGTCGGAGTAGGCGTTTCCGATGCCACTGAAGAGGCGCGGGTCGGTGAGCGCGCGCTTGAGCGTGTGGTTCTCGCTCACGAGCCGCGTTGCGAACGCGTCTCGATCGGCCTCGAGCACCTCGAGTCCGCCGCGCTCGAACGGCTGAAGGCCGGCCTCACCGTCGACGAGGTGGATCGACGCGCGCCGAGTGGTGCCGGCCTCGGTGAGGATGAGCGTGCCCGTGGGGAAGTCGAACGAGGCCAGCGCGATCTTGCCGGGCGGCTTGCCTCCGGCGGGGAGCCACCGGAGCCGGCCGGCAATCATCAGGTGAATGACGACGAACCGCTCGCGCTCGAGCGCCAGCACGATCCGCTTGCCCATGCGGCGGAGGCCCTCCACCCGGCTGCCGGCGATCTCGGCGGGAGACGGGCTCACCGATCGGAGCACGAATGGGTTCCGGATCGCGAGTCGCTCCAGCGGCTGGCCCAGAATTCTCGGGGCCAGGCAGTCCAGGTAGACGGCGATGTCGGGCAGCTCGGGCATGGAGGCTCGAGGTGGCAGGGCGTCAGCGCAGTGCAATCCTTCGTCATCCCGAGCGAAGCGAGGGACCTTGCCGACTGTGCTCGAGCCATTCCCAGGCAAGGTCCCTCGCTTCGCTCGGGATGACGGTTCGCACGGAATGACGATGCTTACACGTTTCCCTACCTCATGGTCGCCCGCCACCGCCCTCCCACATACGTTCCCGCGATGGCCTCGTTCCCCGCCCCGAACACCACCGCCGCCAGCAGCCGCTCGGGCGGCACTTCCGCCAGCGCCGCCGCGCCGAGATCGATCGCGACGAAGTCCGCCCAGTGCCCCGCCGCGATCCGGCCGGCGGGCACGCCAAGGGCGTCGGCGCCGCCGGCGGTCGCGACGGTGAGCACGGAGGGCGCGACATCACCTCTCGCATCGGGCAGCGCGCCCCGCAGCTCCCCGCGCAGCCGCTGACCGTACTCGAGCCACCGCATCTCCTCCAGCATTGCCAGCCGATTGTTGCTGTCGGTGCCCAGGGCGAGGCGGCCGCCCGTGGCATGGACCTGCGCCAACTGTGGGATACCGTCGCCCAGATTGCCCTCGGTGAGCGGGCAGAGACAGACTGTGCCGCCCGCGGCCAGGAAGCGCTCCATGTCCGCCTCGGCGGTGTGCGTGCAATGCACCGCGGTGAACGGCGCGTCCTCGACCGCGTCGAGGATCACGGCCATCGGCGTCCGGCCGTACGCGGCGAGGGACTCCTCGACTTCCCGCCGCTGCTCCTCGACGTGCAGGTGAACGGGCAGGCCCCGCCGGACCGCCTCGCGATGGAGCTCCCGGATCTCCTCCGGGCCCGCGGCACGGATGCTGTGCGGCGCGACGCCCATCGTCTGCGAGCCGGCATCGAGCCTCGCGCCCAGCCGGTCCACCTGTCGCCAGAACTCGTCCACCTTCGGCGTGGCGAACCGGCGCTGGCCGCCCGCGAGCGGCCGGCCCGGCGCACCGGTCGCGTAAAAACTGTAGAGCAGGACCAGCCGGATCCCGGCGTCTGCCGCCGCCTCGATGATGGCGTCGTCGAGCGCGAAATCGCCCTCGCGCTCGTGGTGGACGTAGTGGAACTCGCCCACGGTGGTGATGCCGGCGTCCCGCATCTCCGCGAACGCCCGCGCGGAGATGCGGCGCAGCGAGGCCCGATCGAGCGAGTCCACCAGCGCGTACATCGCCTCGCGCCAGGTCCAGAAGCTGCCGGCGCCGGCCGGGAACGCTTCGCCCTGGCCGCGCAGTCCGCGCTGAAAGGCGTGCGAATGGGTGTCGACGAATCCCGGCAGCACCGCTATGCCCGGGAGCCGGCTCGTCTCCGCGCCGGGCGACCGGCTCGATGCGACGCGGTCCGACGCGCCGACGGCTTCGATCCGGCCGTCCCCGCCGATCACGATCCGGATCCCGGGCTCGAAGGCCGCACCGGTCCAGGCCAGGTCGGGCTCGAGAACCTGGCTCATGTCTGAACGCAACGCTGGCGGATGAGGCCATCGAGCACCTCACCCGCGCGCCGGAACTCCGCCACCGGCAGGAACTCGTTGGACTTGTGCGCGACCTCGATGCTGCCAGGGCCGAATAGGACGCTCTCGAACCCGGCGCGCTGCAGCCAGCCGGCGTCGCTCGCGAACATGACGCTGTGCCACTCGCGCTGGCCGACCGCCTCGCACAGCGCGCGATGAATGGGCGCATCCGGATCGAGCAGCATGGCGGGACTTTCGCTCACCCGCTCGAGCGTGAACGGCTGCTCGACCGCGCCGGCCACCGCGGCCCGCACCCGCACGGCCACGTCGTCCACCGTCATGCCGGGCAGAACCCGGATGCCCAGGTGGATCTCGCAGCGGTCGGGAATGACGTTGGCGGCACTTCCGCCCGCCACGGTGCCGACGTTGAGCGCGACGAACGGCACGTCGGGAAAGGCGTCGCCGTGGGGCGGCCGCTCTGCCTCGAGCTCGCGGCGCAGCTCAGACAGCGCGACGATGGCCAGGGCAGCAGGCTCGATAGCACTCCGGCCCAGGTGCGGATAGCCCGAGTGCGCCGCCCGGCCGGTGAACTCGAGCCGGAGGCGGACCATCCCCTTGTGCGCGCGCACGACGCGGAGCGCCGTGGGCTCGCCGATCACGACGTGCCGTGGCAGCCGCGCCATCGGCGCGAACGTCTCGGTAAAGCGCCGCGCGCCCAGGGTGCCGACTTCCTCGTCGTACGTGAACAGGAGCGCGAGGGGACGCCGGAGCGCGGACGCGTCGGCCGCCGCGAGCCGGTTGGCCGCCAGCGCGAGAAACCCCTTCATGTCCGCCGTCCCCCGCCCGACAAACCGGTCGCCCGATTCGGTCAGCGTGAACGGATCGGAACGCCAGTCGCTCTCCTCGGCGGGGACCACGTCCATGTGGCCGGACAGCACGAGGCCCTCGCGGTCGTCGGTCTCGGGGCCGATAGCCACGACGAGATTGGTCTTGGCGCCGTCGGCGGACGGATTCCGGGCGACGCGGACGCCAGGGCGATCCAGGTAGTCGGCGAGGAAATCGGCCAGCGGCAGGTTGCTCTCGCGGCTCGTGGTGTCGAAGCCGACGAGGCGGGAGAGGAGGGCGCGATCGTCGAGCATGGCGGCCAGTGCGGTCAGCTGGGCGTCTCCGTGGCCAGCCGGGCCAACCGGGTGCGCACCTCGCGCACACCGGGCTGGAGCTCGGGATCGGCATCCTTCCAGAGCTCCACGAAGCGCCGGTAGCGCTCGGCGGCCTTGGCGCGGTTGCCCTTGGCCTCGTACAGCTCGCCGGAGCGTTTGAGCGCGGGAGCGAGCTGAAAGGCGTCGAGCATCACTCGGGTGAGGCCTGGCGCCGAGATCGCCCGATCATACAGCGCGATCGCCGAGTCGGTCTGGCCCGCGCGATCCGCCAGCCGAGCCAGGTCGAACAGTCCGCACGTCGTGCAGTCGCCGGCCTGGTCGTACCACTTGCGGTATGCCGATGCCGCCTCAGCGGGATGCCCTTCCGCCTCGGCGAGGGCGCCTGCGGCGAACCAGAAGCGCGCCTCGCCTCGCCGGATCGGCTCGGGCACCGACGCTTCGGCTTCGCGGGTGAGGCGTCGCGCGATCTCCGGCCGACCCAGCCTGGCGTAGGTCAGGATCAGTAGCCAGTAGGGTCGGTCCAGCGCGGGGATGCTGTCCAGCGGATGCTTCGCCAGCGCCGCGACGAGCACCGCAGCCGCGGAATCGGGGCGCGCGCGAAAGTCGAGCTGAGTGAGGGCGAGCCGCGCCGCGCCGCCCACGTAGGCCCCCGGATCACCACGGCCCTCGCTCGCAGCCATGAAGTCGCGCGTGTAGCGGTCCGAGTCGGCGAGCTTCCCCGTCAGGCGGCTCACCAGGCTCAGAAAGTTGTTCGTCCGCACCTGCCAGCCCAGGCTTGGTCGTTGGGCGTCGCGCAGCTGCAGGAACATGCGGGTACCGGCGGCGTAGTCTCCTCGCGCCAGCGCCAACCGCGCGCGCTGGTCGAGCAGCGTCGGGCTGGCCGGCGACTTTTCCGCGTAGCGCGTCAGCGTCTTCGCGGCGTCCTCGAAGTGGCCCTGCGCCACCTGCGCCTGGATCGTGTTCTCGAAGAACGAGGCCCCGCGGCCGAGGCGGGTGGCGTGCAGCGCGAGGCTCTCGGCCTCGACCCAGTTCCGGCGTTCCAGCATCACCACCGCCAGATTGTTGAGCGCGATAAGGTTGTCGGAGTTGACCGCCAGCGCGGCGCGATACGCCGCCGCGGCCTTGGCCGGGTCGTAGTCGACGAACTGATGGTAGTAGCCGGCCGTCAGGTCGCCCTCCAGCTCGGGCAAGCGGTCGCGGTGCGAGAAGGCGCGGGTGGCCGCCGCGATCTGCCCGGCGTCGTTGCCGCCGAGGTTGCCGTAGATGACCGCCAGCTTCCGGTAGGCCATGGCGAAACCGGTGTCGATCGCCACCGCCTCCTGCAGCAGCGGAATCGCCGCCTCGGGCTGGTCCTCCGCCTCGAGCCGGAGCGCCTCGGTGTACTTCTTGAGCGCCACCAGCGACCCGGTCGTGACCTGCTCGAGCGGCGCGTTCTCGCGGATCGACACCAGCGACTCGCCGACCCGCTCGCGCAGCTTCTTCGACAGCCGGTCGATGGCGCCGAGCAGCTCGCCGTCGCCCTGGGCAGTCTCGCGGACGGCAGTGAGCACCTTGCCGTCCCCGGCGCTGACCAGGCTGGCGGAGAGGACGTAGCCCTTCCCCACCGGATCGATCTGCCCCATGACGACGCCCTTGATGCCCTCGCGCTCCGCCAGCTCCCGCGCCAGCGTCGGCGGGAACGCGGTGCCGCCCGCGCGCTCCATTCGCTGCAGGGCGTCGGCGATGGCGGAGGCGTCGAGCAGCCGCACGGTGGGCGACTGGCTCAGGTCCACCCGGAACGCCTCGGTCAACGACGGGCCCGAGCGTCGAGTCGGCGCTCCGGTTCTCGAAGTCCGCCAGCACGAGCGGCTCCCGGTCCTTGAGCACGCCGGAGGCCACCAGCGTGCCCACGGGGCCGATGCCGAGCAGCCGCATCGCCGTGTACGCCGCCGCCACGACGGCAAGGCCGCCGAACGCCAGGCCGCCACCCATGAGCGCCTTCCGCCAGGTGAGCCAGCCGCGCAATGCCGGCCCCCTGGGCCGGCACGTACATCCCGGTCGTTCGCGCCACCGCGCGCTGGCGCTCGTTCCATCCCGTCATCAGCATGATCGGGCAAGCCGATCAGCAGGAGGGCCACCGCGGCATAGAGCACCCAGTCGGGCAGCCCCAAGCGCCCGACCAGCTGCCAGACGATGGCGATGACCACCAGCGACGCGACGGCAAAGAGACGCGGCGACGCGGAGCGGGTGCCCGCGGCGGATGGCCTTCTCGGTGCCGGTGGAGATCACGGTCTGCGCTGTCACCGGCATCGTCCCGCTGCTCGGCGTGCTCATCGCGTCGAGCTGCGGGATCATCTCGGCCGCGCTCTGCCAGCGGTCGGCCGCGCGCTTCTCGAGGCAGCGCATCACGACCGTGTTGAGGCCGGGCGGCACCGTGGGGCGGTGCTGGACCAGTGGATCGGGCGCCTGGGTGATCTGCGCGGCGAGCAACGCCTGCGCGGTCGGCGCGGTGAACGGCGGCCGGCCGGCCAGCATCTCGTACGCCAGCGCCCCGACGGCGTAGATGTCGGCGCGATGGTCGACGTGCGGATCGGCGGCGGCCTGCTCGGGCGCCATGTAGGCCGGCGTGCCGAGCGCCACGCCGAGGGACGTGAGCGACGACCCGCCGCTCGAGGCGCTCACCGCCTTGGCCACGCCGAAGTCGGTGATGACCGCGTGGCCCTCGGAGAGCAGGATGTTGTCGGGCTTGATGTCGCGGTGGACGACGCCGTTCCGGTGGGCGTAGGCGAGCGCGTCGACCACCTCGCGCAGGATCCGCACCGCTTCGGCGACGGGGAGCTCGCCCTCGCGCGCGAGCTTGAGCCGGAGCGACTCGCCCGAGATGAACGGCATCACGTAGTACAGCAGGTCGCCGGAGGCGCCGGCCGTGAGCAGCGGAACGATGTGCGGGTGCTGCAGCCGGGCGGCGAGCTGGATCTCGCGCTCGAATCGCTCCACGTTGACCGCGGCGCCCGTCTCGGGCGGCAGCAGCTTGATGACGACTTGCCGACCGAGCCGGACCTCCTCGGCGAGGAAGACGCGGCTCATGCCACCGCCACCCAGCTCCTTCAGGATGCGGTAGTGGTCGCCGACCGCGGCCTGAAGCCGGTGCTCGAGATCGATCGGTCGGCTCCTGACGGGGATGCCGTAAGGTAGGGACGCAGGAAAGGGAAGGCCAGCGGCGTCAGGCGGTCAGGCGGTCAGGCGGTCAGGCGGTCAGGCGGTCAGGCGGTCGGCATCGCGCACTACCGTCATGTCGTCGTTACCCTGAGCGCAGCGAAGGGGGCATGCCTCAAAGCATGCCCCCTTCGCTGCGCTCAGGGTGACGACTTGAAGAACTCGCGAACTTTCGAACTGACCGCCTGACCGCCTGACCGCCTGACCGCCCGACCGCCCGACCGCCCGACCGTCAGCCCAGTCCCACCAGCTCCGCCCAGCCGTCCGCATCCAGGCTCGCGCCCCCGACGAGCACGCCGTCCAGCTCGGGACGCGCCAGCAGCGCGAGGACGTTGCCCGTGTTGACGCTCCCGCCGTAGAGAATCGGCACCCGGCCCGGCACGCCCCGCCGGCCGATGGTGAAGCGGATGAGCTCGTGGACCTGCGCGGCATCGTCGGGCGTGGCGTTCCGGCCGGTCCCGATCGCCCAGACCGGCTCGTAGGCCAGGACCAGGCGTTCCCAGTCGGCCGGGGCCACCTTGTCGAGCAGGGGCTCGAGCTGGCGAAGGATCACGTGTTCGGTACGGCCGCCCTCGCGCTCGGCCAGCGTCTCGCCGAGGCACGCCAGCGGCTGCAGGCCGGCCTTGAGCACGGCCACCGACTTCCGTGCCACCTGCTCGTCGGTCTCGCCGAACAGGTGTCGGCGCTCCGAGTGACCGATCAGGACGACCCGCGCGCCGGCCTCCTGCACCATCGGAATGGAGATCTCGCCGGTGAACGCGCCCTTGGGCTCCCAGTGGACATTCTGGGCGCCGACCCGGATGTCCGGCCGGGCGGCCGCCGCCTCGGCGACGGGCGCCAGGGAGACGGCGGGCGGAAAGAACCACAGGGCTCGCTCGGGCGCGGGCTCGGTCACCGCCAGGAATCGCGCCATGAACGCCCGCGCGGCCGCGGGGCCGTGATGCATCTTCCAGTTGGCGGCGTAGATGAGAGGGCGGCTCATGCGTCGTCGAGCGCTGCGACGCCCGGCAGCTCCTTACCCTCGAGGAACTCGAGCGACGCGCCGCCGCCCGTCGAGACGTGGGTGATCCGGTCAGCGAGCCCCGCCTGCGCCACGGCCGCAGCGGAGTCGCCGCCGCCGATGACGGTGACGGCGCCCTTCCCGGTCGCCTCGGCCATTGCGCGTGCCACGGCGAGCGTGCCGTGGTCGAACGGCGGCGTCTCGAACACGCCCATCGGACCATTCCAGACCACGGTGCCCGCGGCGGCGATCCGCCCGGCGAAGTCGCGCTCGGTAGCGGGATCGATGTCGAACACGGCCCACCCGGCGGGGATGGCGTCGCGGGCCACCGCCCGGGTCTCCGCGCCGCTCTCGAGCTTCTGCGCGATCACCGCGCCCGCCGGCAGCACCAGCTTGCCGCCCGCCTTGGACATGAGCTGCCGGGCGAGGTCGAGCCGGTCCTCCTCGACGAGCGACTTGCCGGTCTCGAGCCCCATGGCCCGGAAGAACGTGCACGCCATGGCGCCACCGAGCAGAATGGCGTCCACCTTGGGAAGGAGCGCCTCGATGAGATCGATCTTGCCGCTGATCTTGGCCCCGCCGAGCACGGCGACGAACGGCCGCTTCGGCTGGTGCAGCGCCTCGCCGAGGTAGCGGAGCTCCTGCTGCATCAGGAAGCCGGACACGGCCGGCTTGAGGATTCGGGCCACCGCCTCCGTGCTCGCGTGTGCCCGGTGGGCGGAGCCGAACGCGTCGTTCACGTAGAAATCGCCGAGCGCGGCGAAGCGCTCGGCGAGGGTATGGTCGTTGGTCTCTTCGCCGGGATAGAACCGCGTGTTCTCCCCCACGGCAATGCCGCCGCGCGGCAGCCGGCGGGTGGCCGTCACCGCCTCCTCCGACGTCGGATCGGCGAGGAACGTCACCGGCGCGCCGAGCAGCCGCTCGAGCTCGCGCACGACCGGCTGCATCGAGTACTTGGCATCGGGTGCGCCCTTGGGCCGGCCGAGGTGGGACAGCAGGATGACGCGGGCGCCGCGCTCGCGCAGGTACTTGATGGTGGGCAGCGCCGCCCGGATCCGGGTGTTGTCGGTGACGGTGCCGTCCTTCACCGGACAGTTGAAGTCCACCCGGACGAGCGCGCGCCTGCCGTCGATGCCCGCCGGGTCGAGCGATTCGAGCG
Organism: uncultured Gemmatimonadales bacterium; assembly: GCA_963804125.1. GTDB lineage: Bacteria > Gemmatimonadota > Gemmatimonadetes > Gemmatimonadales > GWC2-71-9 > CAVVWJ01. The sequence continues at coordinate 49,960 of CAWDPF010000003.1, read as the reverse complement.
TGCGCTTCACAGCCGCTGGCCCACGTAGCGGAGCAAGTCCACGCAGCGGGCCGAATATCCCATCTCGTTGTCGTACCAGCTCGTCACGTTGACGAGCGTGCCGGCGACCACGTTCGTCGACAGGGCATCCACCGTGCTCGACTGAAGGGAGCCGATGTAGTCCACGGAGACCAGCGGCTCCTCGCTCACCGCGAGCAGGCCCTTGAGGGGACCGGTCTTCGCGGCCTCGCGGAAGGCCAGGTTCACCTCGTCCGCGGAGGTGGCCTTCTCCACCGTGCAGCTGAGCATCACCACCGAGACGTCGGGCGTGGGGACCCGGAGCGACACGCCGTCGATCTTCCCCTTCACCTGCGGCAGCACGAGTGACGTGGCCTTGGCCGCACCGGTGGTGGTCGGAATGATGGACAGCGCCGCCGCCCGCGCTCGCCGCAGGTCCTTGTGCGGGAGGTCGAGGATCTGCTGGTCGTTGGTGTAGCTGTGGACGGTGGTCATGAAGCCGTGCACGAAGCCGAACCGGTCGAGGATCACCTTCACGACGGGCACCAGGCAGTTCGTGGTGCAGCTGGCGTTCGAGATGACGTGATGCTTGGCGTTGTCGTAGCTCTCGTGGTTTACGCCGTAGACGATGGTGATGTCTTCCTTCTTGGCCGGCGCCGAGATGATCACCTTCTTGGCGCCGCCCTGCAGGTGCAGGGCCGCCTGATCGCGGTCGGTGAACCGGCCCGTGGACTCGAGCACGACGTCGACGCCGAGCTCCTTCCAGGGAAGCTTGGCCGGGTCGCGCTCGGAGAGCACGCGCATCGAGTCGCCGCCGACGATGAGCGCATCCTTCTCCGCCGCCACGTCACCCGGGAAGCGGCCGTGCACCGAATCGTACTTGAGCAGATGGGCGAGCGTACTCGTGTCGGTGATGTCGTTCACCGCGACGAAGTCGATCTCCTTGGCGCCCATCGCCCGGGCGGCCCGGACGACGTTGCGGCCGATGCGCCCGAACCCGTTGATGCCCACTCGAATTGCCATCGTCTCTCCGTCGTTGGATGCCCTACGCCAGCGATACCGGCGGCTCCGCCCGCGCGAATGTCACCGCCTCCACCCGCGCGGCACCCGCCGCGCTGAGCGCCGCCCCTGCCTCGGCCAGCGTCGCGCCGGTCGTGAAGACGTCGTCGACCAGCACACACGCGAGCCCTGCCACGCTGTCCGCCGCGAACGCGCCGGCCACGTTGGCCTGCCGGCCCTCGGGCGTGAGTGCGGTCTGGGTGCGGGTCTCTCGCCGGCGGGCCAGGCCGTCACTCCGCACCGGAAGGCCCGTCAGCTCGCCCAGAGCCGCCGCGATCCGCTCACTCTGATTGTACCCGCGGCTCCGAAGGCGCCGGGCGCCCAGCGGCACCGGTATCAAGCATACCCGCCCGGTCAATGGCGCGAGGCCCCGCATCGAGGCCGCCAGCGTCCAGGCGATCCGCCACCAGCCTTCGTACTTGAGCCGGTGAACGGCTTCGCGCGCGCTCCCCCGGAGCCAGACCGCGCTGCGGACGCGATCGAGCCCCGGCACCCAGCCGGCGCAGAGCCGGCACTCGAGATCCCCGAAGGCGGGCTGGCCGCAGCGCTCGCACAGCGGCGACGATACCGGCTCCCAGCGGCTTCGGCACAGCTCGCACACCAGCGCGTCGCCCTGGCGCGCGGGCACCGGCGCCTGACACAGCAGGCACGCCGGCGGCAGCAGCCAGCGCTCGACCCCGGCGAGCGCCTCAGCGAAGCCGGGCATCGACCGCCGCGCGCATGACCTCGACCGGGGCCCGCACGTCGGGAAACCAGCACTCGAGCGCCGCCGCGCCCTGCGCCACGAGCATCCCTCGTCCGTCGGCCGCGCGGAGCCCCGCCGCGCGCATGGCGTGGGTCCACGTGGTCTCGCCCCGCGTGTACACCATGTCGAGCGCCACTGCCGCGCCGGGCGGCGGGGCGGCCAGCGGGAGCGGGTCGCCCCGGGTGAGGCCGAGCGGCGTGGTATTCACTATGGTCGAACAGCCGTCGGCCTCGGCGATGGACACGCCGAGCCCGCGAGCCCAGTCCTCGAGCCGCCGGCGCCGGTCGGCCGACCGGCTCGCCACGACCACCGCGGCGCCGCGCTCGCGGGCCGCGCCCACCGCCGCGCGCGCGCCGCCGCCGGTGCCGATCACGAGCCACGGTCCGGGAGGCGTCTCCAGGTCGTCGAGGGCCGCGAGCAGGCCGGGAACGTCGGTGTTGTCTCCCACCGTGGCGCCGTTCTCGCCCCAGAAGGTGTTGCAGGCGCCAAGCCGCTCGACGGTCGGCTGCGGACGATCGACCGACTCGGCCGCGACCTCCTTGTGCGGCACCGTGACGTTGCCGCCGCCGCCCGCGTGGCTCAGCGCCCGGATCAGTCCGGACACGTCCGCGGGAGCGCAACGGAGCGCGACGTAGACCGCCGGGAGTCCGAGGACCCGAAAGGCGGCGTTCTGCATGGCCGGGGAGAGAGAGTGCGCGACCGGATCGCCGAGGATGGCGAAGACGCGCGTCGAGCCGTCGATCACCGCACCGTGCCGGCGACGCGGCTGACCACGGCTCCGATCAGCTCCTGCAGCTCGGTAAAGGTATTGCGGTAGCTGGCGAGATCGGAGCCGAACGGATCGTTGACCTCGGTCCGCCCAGGCTCGCGCCCCGCGTAGGCACCGAGCAGGTGCGCCTTGTCCTCGCCGCCGAGCTCGGCCACCCGCGCCAGGTGGTGCCCGGACATGACCAGGATCAAGTCGGCACCCCGCACGATCTCGCGCGTGAGCAGCCGAGCCCGATGGTTGCTGAGATCGAGCCCGTTCTCGAGCCCGACCAGATAGGCGCCTTCGGACACCGGCGCGCCGTCCCAGGCGCCGGCACCGGCGGAGGAGACCACCACGTCCAGGCCCCGCGCCGCGACCGCCTCGCGCAGCAGCGCCTCGGCCATCGGGCTGCGGCAGGTGTTGCCCGTGCAGACGAACAGGATGTGGGTGCTCATGCGGGAAACATAGTCACGGCGCGAGCCGCCCGGCGGCCCGCCGAAGCTCGGCGCGCGGAATGGCGCCTTCGCGCACCATCCGCGGCACCGAGTCGGTGCAGTCGACCAGCGTGGACGGTGGAACGTTGCCGAGCACGCCGCCGTCGAGCACGAGCAGCTCGCCGGAATCGACCGCGGGCTGGAACAGCTCGACCAGCCGGTCGGGGCCCGGCGCCGGGCGGGCCGCCGGGCTGGTTGGCGGAGGTCGAGGTCAGCGGTTGTCCGCTCCGCGCCACCAGCTGCTCGATCCCCTTGTGGGACGTGTGGCGCACCGCGATGCCGCCCTCGCGCCCGCGCAGCGCATCGGGCAGCCGGCCTTCGCCGCCGCGCAGCACGAGCGTGAGCGGCCCGGGCCAGAACGCGTCCGACAGCGCGCGCGCCGACGCGTTGAACACGAGCCCCCACGCCTCGGCCATGACGCGGCCGGCCACGAGGAGCAGGAACGGCTTCCCCAGCTCCCGGCCCTTGAGCCGCGCGAGCCGGCGCAGCGCCGGCACGCGTCGGGCTCGAGCCGAGGCCGTAGACGGTTTCGGTGGGATAGCCGAGCAGGCGCTCGGCGCCGAGATGCGCCGTGACCGTCGGAATCGCGGCGTCGATCTCGGCGGGCGTGCGGAACGGGAGGATCATCCGCCCTGGCCGGCCAGGAGCTCGGCGAGTGCCAGGTCCTCGGACGTCGTCACCTTCATGTTGCGCGGCGAATCGGGCACCAGCCGCACGGACACGCCGGTGCGCTCGACCAGGGCCGCATCGTCCGTCGCGCCGCCCTCGCCTCGCGCCGCGGCATACGCCCGCTCGAGCACGGCGCGCGGAAACCCCTGTGGCGTCTGGGCGCGCCAGAGCCCATCGCGTGGGACCGTGCGGGCCACGCGCGTCGCATCCTCGGCGGCGGCCTGCTTGAGAGTGTCGCTCACTCGAACCGCGGCCACGGCGCCTTCCCCCGCCCGGGCATGCGCGATGACGGCGTCGATGACCGCGCGCCCGACGAACGGGCGCGCGGCATCGTGCACCAGCACCACCGTGCACTCCGGGCCGAGCGCCCGAAGCCCGGCGGCGACGGAATCGGAGCGCTCGGCGCCGCCGGCCACGACTACCAGGCCGGCCCCCGCCACGCCGCGCAGGAACGCCGGCGGGGCCTCGGCATCGGCCGGCGGCAGGACGAGCGCCACCTGCGCCACTTCCGGGTGGGCGGCAAACGGCCGCACCGCGCGCAGCACCATCGGCACGCCGCCGATCGGCTGATACTGCTTGGGTGTCTCCCCGCCGAAACGGGTGCCCCGCCCCGCGGCGACGACGACCACGCCGACGTCACGCGGCAAGCGCCCGCACCAGCTGCTCGACGTGGTCGAGCCCGACCATCGAGACCCCCGCCACCTGCGTCCCGCTGCGCGACGAGCCGAACACCCGCCGGAAGCCGAGCCGCGCCGCCTCGGCGATGCGTCGCTCGATGGCCCCGCTCGGCCGGATCTCGCCGCCGAGGCCGATCTCGCCGAGGAAGATGACGTCCTTGGGCGCGGGCCGGTTGTAGAGGCTCGAGACCAGGGCCGCCGCGACGGCGAGATCGGCCCCGGGCTCGCTCAGGCGCACACCCGCCGTGACCTGGACGAAGACGTCGAGGTCGGCGAACGAGGTCTCCGCCCGCCGCTCCAGGACGGCGAGGAGGACGGCGAGCCGCTTGGGATCGAGTCCGGTCGCCACGCGCTGGGGTGTGCCGTACCCCGACTTGGCGGCGAGCGCCTGCACTTCGACCAGCACCGGCCGGGTGCCCTCCATGAGCGCGGTGACCGCGCTGCCGCTGATGCCGTCGGCGCGGGCGGCGAGGAAGACGGCGGATGGATTGGGCACGGCGATGAGACCGTGCTCGGTCATGGAGAAGACGCCCAGCTCGTCGACCGAGCCGAACCGGTTCTTGGTGGTGCGAAGCAGCCGGTAGTCGAGCGTGGCCTCGCCCTCGAAGTAGAGCACGGTGTCGACGATGTGCTCCAGCGTCTTGGGCCCCGCGATCCCGCCGCCCTTGGTGACGTGGCCGACCACGATCACCGTCGTCCCGCTCTCCTTGGCGAAGCGCATGAGCTGCCCGGCGCACTCGCGCACCTGGCCCACGTTGCCCGGCGCGCTCTCGAGCGCCTCGGTGTACACCGTCTGAATGGAATCGATGACCACGACATCGGCCGCGACCGCCGCGGCCGCGCCGAGGATGGCCTCGAGCCGGGTCTCGCCGAGCACGTGGACCGCGCCCGCGTCCTCGTCGAGCAGCCGCTCGGCCCGGAGGCGGATCTGGTCGGGCGACTCCTCGCCGCTGGCGTAGAGCACGGTCCGGCCGCCGGCCTCGAGCCGGGCCGCGGCCTGCAGCAGGAGCGTGGACTTGCCGATGCCGGGCTCCCCACCGATCAGGATCATCGACCCGGGCACGATCCCGCCGCCCAGGACGAAGTCGAATTCGGGCAGGCCGGTGCGCCAGCGGTCGAGCGGATGGGTGGCCACGTCCCGCAGGCGGGCCGGCGGCGCCACCAGACTGGCGCGCCGCCGCCGCCGCTTGATCGCGCCGCGGCCGGGCGCGCGGACGAGAACGGGCTCCTCCGCCACCGAATTCCATGCGCCGCACGCCTCGCAGCGGCCCGGCCCACTTGGGGTGCTCGTGGCCGCAGTCGGTGCAGCGGTAGACGGATTTGGGTTTGGGCATGGTCGGGCGGTCAGGCGGTCAGGCGGTCAGGCGGTCGGACGGTCGGTCGGTCGATGCGAATGAAAGCTCCTGGCAATCGAGGCATGGCGGAGCACGCGCACTGCCCGACGCGAGCCTCGACTGCCGACCGCCTGACCGCCCGACCGCCTGACCGTCATTCCGGCTCCTCCCGATTCGACAGGTTGTCGAACCGCGTGTACTCCCGGACGAACCGCAGCGTCACATCGCCCGTCGGGCCGTTGCGGTTCTTGGCCAGCATGACCTCCGCCACGCCCCGCTTCGACTTCGTCCTCCCGGTCGTAGTACTTCTGGCCGGTGGATGAAGATGACGAGATCGGCGTCCTGCTCGATGGCGCCGGAGTCGCGGAGGTCCGAGAGGATCGGCTTGCGCTCGCCGCCGCGCTGCTCGGAGGCCCGGGAGAGCTGCGACAGCGCGATGACCGGGATCTGCAGCTCGCGCGCGAGCGCCTTGAGCGAGCGCGAGATGTCGGAGATCTCCTGCACGCGGTTCTCCGCGTGCTCGGGGCTGCGCATGAGCTGCAGGTAGTCGACGATGATCAGCCTGAGATCGTTGTCGATCTTGAGCCGCCGGGCCTTCGAGCGCATCTCGAGCAGCGTGAGCGACGGCGTGTCGTCGATCCAGAGCTGATAGCGTCTGCAGGATGCCGGCCGCGCGCGCGAGCTGGGTGAAGTCGGAGTCCCTGCAGCGTGCCCTGCCGCACCCGGTGGCTGTCCACCCGGGCGGTGGCGGTGAGCATGCGCTGCACCAGCGATTCCTTCGACATTTCCAGCGAGAAGATGGCTACCCCCTGCCCCTCGCCCGCCGCGTTGGCGGCGATGTTGAGACAGAACGCCGTCTTGCCCATCGATGGGCGGGCCGCGACGACCACCAGCTCGGAATTCTGGAACCCCGACGTCAGCGAATCCAAATCTAGGAATCCGCTCGGCACGCCGGTAATCGCTTTGCCGCTGCGCTGGAGCGTTTCGATGCGCTCCATCGTGGGCCACAGCATCTCCTTGATGCGCGTGAACCCTTCGTTCCCGCGCTGCTGGGAGATCGGTGAAGATCTTGGATTCGGCGACGTCGAGGAGGTCGTTCGCGGTGGAGTGGCCGTCGTAGGCTTCGGTGATGATCGAGGTGCCGGCCTCGATCAGCCGCCGGAGGATCGCCTTGTCGCGGACGATCTTGGCGTGGAACTCGAGGTTGGCCGCGGTGGGCACCGCGTCGACCAGCTCGGCCAGGTACTCCAGGCCGCCGGCCGCCTCGAGCTCGCCGCGGCGCAGGAGCTCGTCGCGGAGGGTGATGTGGTCGATGACCACCCGGCGCTCGGTGAGCGCCAGCATCGCCCGGAACAGGCGGCGGTGCCCCTCCCGGTAGAACATCGTGTCGTCGACCGTCTCCGCGGCGCGGAGCGCCGCGTCCTGGTCGAGCAGCATCGCCGCCAGCACCGCCTGCTCGGCCTCCTGGCTCCAGGGAGCCGAGCGGCCGACGTAGGGATCAGCGGTCGAGAAGTTGTCGTGCGATACGGACGTCATCCCAGGTCGGCTTCTTCCAGTTCGGGTTGCGGAGCAGCGCCGCGGGATGGTACGTCACGACCAGCGGAATGCCGTTGTACGTGTGCACCTTGCCGCGGAGGTCGCCCAGGCTCTTCTTCACCCCGAGCAGCGACTCGGCGGCGGTCCCGCCCATCGCCAGGATCACCTTCGGGTGAATCAGCTCGAGCTGGCGGTGGAGATAGGGAATACAGGCCGCGATCTCATCGGGCAAGGGCTTTCGGTTCTGAGGCGGTCGGCACTTCACGATGTTCGTGATGTACACCGAAGTCCGGGGAACTTCAATAGCGTCGAGAATCGACTCGAGAAGCTGGCCCGCCTGCCCCACGAATGGACGGCCCGTGGCGTCCTCGGTCGCGCCCGGGCCCTCGCCGACCAGCACCAGTCGCGCCTGGGGATTGCCCTCGCCGGGCACCGCGTTGGTGCGGTGAGGACAGAGCTCGCAGCAGTACGTGGTCCGGATCCGCTCCGCCACCGCGTCGAGCGTCGGCAGGGAGGCGAGATCGTTGCTGAGGAGCACGGGCTCGGGCGACGTGACGGCGAGCCCCGGTCCGGGAATCGGCGGCGCGCCCTTCTTCCATTTCGGGGTGTCGCCGGTCGGTCGTTCGGCCGGCATCGATTCGGCCGGTCGTTCGGCGGGCATCTGCTCGCCCGGCTCCGGCGCCCGCACGCGTCCGAGGATGATCTCGGCGCCGCCGAGCTCGATCTGCTGCGCCAGATAGCGCCGCCGCTCATCGGCCAAGGGTGCGCTCCACGGCGTCCAGAATCGCCTCGGCCACCTCGCGCTTGGACTGGAGCGGCAGGATCCGCGCCGAGCCCTCGCGGTCGAGCAGCGCCACGCGGTTGGTGTCGACCTCGAAGCCGGCCCCGGCCTCGAGCGCGTCGTTGACGACGATGAGGTCGAGATCCTTCCGCTCGAGCTTGGCCCGCCCCTTCGCCATCGCGTCGCCGGTCTCCAGGGCGAAGCCGACGGTGACGCTGCCCGGCCGCCGGACGCCGCGCGTCGCGCCGAGGATGTCGGCCGTCGGCTCCATCGGGATCGCGAGCGCGCCGTCGTTGCGGGCGCGCTTCCGCTCGCTCGGGTCGCTGGGCCGGAAATCCGCCGGGGCCGCGGCCATGACGAGCACGTCGGCCGCCGGCAGCTCCTCGCGCACGGCGTCCTCGAGCTGCTTCGTCGTCTCCACCATCCGACGCGTCACGCCGATCGGCGCGGGGAGCGCCACCGGGCCCGAGATGAGGACCACGTCCGCCCCCCGCTCCCAGGCCACCTCCGCCAGCCGGTAGCCCATCTTCCCGCTCGAGCGGTTGGTGACGACCCGCACCGGATCGATGCTCTCGCGCGTCGGCCCCGCCGTCACCACGACGCGGCGGCCGCGCAGCCCGCCCGTGGCGCCCCGGACGACGCGCGCGGCGTGCGCCAGGATCGTCTCCGGCTCGCTCATGCGGCCGGGCCGCTCCGACGGTCCCTCGGCGAGCGCGCCGGTCTCGGGCCCCACCAGCCCCACGCCGCGAGCGCGCAGGCGCTCCAGATTGGCCCGCGTCTGCGGGTGCGCGTACATCTCGTCGTTCATGGCCGGGGCGAGGAGCACGGGCGCGGTCGAGGCGAGGAGCAGCGTCGTGAGGAAATCGTCGGCCAATCCCTGGGCCATGCGGGCGACGAGGTGCGCGGTCGCCGGCGCCACGAGCACGAGATCGGCCGCCTGCCCCAGCCGGACGTGCGAGAGCGCCCCGCCGGGCTCCCAGAGAGAGCCGAGGACGGGGCGCCCGGTGAGCGCCTCGAAGGTGAGCGGCCGCACGAACTCGGCGGCGCCTGCCGTGAGGATCACGTCCACCTGCGCGCCCGCCTCGGTGAGCCGGCGGGCGAGCGTGCAGCTCTTATAGCAGGCGATCCCGCCCGACACGCCGAGAACGACGCGGCGGCCGGTCCACACGGTCACGCCTCGGAGCGACGACGGCGGACGAGCTTGTAGTTGAGCTCACCATCGACGAGCGACTGCAGCGCCTGCGTGGTGAGCTTCTCGCCGCTGGCGGCGAGCTGGTCCTTGGGGAACTCGTTCAGGTAGCGCGCGAACTTGGCCGCGACCAGGACGCCGAGATACTTGTTCCCGGCCTGGCGGGCCACTTCCGACGGGGTGGTGATGCGCATGCTCGTTCTCCAGGGACTTCGGGTGTGTCACTCTCGTCATCCTGAGCTGTACGCCAGCGTAACTCGCGAAGGAGCCATGCCCCAGGGCATGCCTCCTTCGCTTGCGCTCAGGGTGACTCGGCGATTCGTGCCGCGGTCGCGATCACGTCGCGCCGCAGCCGCTCGATGAACGAGGTCAGTCCTTCCTGCCGGGACACCCGACGCGCCTCGGCGTCGAGAATCGCGGCCACCTGCGCCACCGCGAGGACCAGGTCCTCGTTGAAGATCGCGTAGTCGTATTCCGCCACCGCGGCCAGCTCGTCCGCCGCGCGGGTGATCCGCTCGCGCATGACCGCCGGCGGCTCGGTGTTCCGCCCGGCGAGCCGGGTCACCAGCTCCTCGGCCGACGGCGGCAGCACGAACACGTGCAGCGAGTTCGGGAAGCTGGCGCGGATCTGCCGCGCGCCTTCGATCTCGACGTCGAGCACCGCCGTGCGTCCGCGGGCGAAGATCCGGTCGATCTCGCTCCGGAGCGTGCCGTACAGGTTGCCGGCGTAGGTGGCCCACTCGAGGAACTCGCCGGCCTCGACCCGCCGCAGAAACTCCTTGCGCGACAGGAAGTAGTAGTCCGCGCCCTCGCGCTCGCCCTCGCGCCGGGGCCGCGTCGTGGCCGAGACCGAGTAGCCAAGATCGTCGCGGGCCTGCAGCAGACTCTTCGCGATGGTGGTCTTCCCGCCGCCCGACGGCGAAGAGAGGACCAGCAGAAACGGCTTCACTCGAGGTTCTCGAGCTGTTCCCGGAACTTCTCGAGCTCGCCCTTCATCGCGATCACCTGCTGCGCGATCTCGGCGTCGTTGGCCTTCGACCCCATCGTGTTCACCTCGCGCCCCAGCTCCTGCGCCAGGAAGCCGAGCTGCTTGCCCGTGGGCCGCGGGGCCGCGAGCGCCTCCCGCACCGCGGCGACGTGCGCCCGGAAGCGCACCAGCTCCTCGGTGATGTCGAGCCGGTCGGCCTGGAACGCGATCTCCTGCGCCACGCGGGTCTCGTCGGCCTGTCGCCCGTCCAGCAGCTCCGCCACGGCGCCGCGGAGCCGGTCGCGCTCGCGGGTCAGGCGCTCCGGCGCCCGCCGCGCGATGATCTCCGTCGCCCGCTCGAGCAGCTCCACGCGATGGCGGAGCTCCGCCGCGAGCGCCTCGCCTTCGCGCGCCCTCATGGCGCGGCACTCGACCGCCGCCTGCCCGACGATCGGCTCGACCTCGGCCCAGGGCACCTCGACCGATGCCTCGCTGGTCGTCGAGAGCACGTCCTGCTGCCGCGCCACCAGCTCGAGCGTGACGTCGCCCGAGAGCCCGAGCGCGGACTGCAGCTCGCGGAGCCGCGAGGTCACCAATCGCGCCCGATCGAGATCCACCGCGAAGCCGCCGGCCCGCTCGGGATACTCGGTCCAGCGCACCTGCACCGCCACATGGCCGCGATCGAATTCCCGCCGGAGCCGCTCGCGCAGCTCGCCCTCGAGCCCGCTGAGGTCGTTCGGGAGCTTCGGCGCGAGATTGAAATAGCGGTGATTGACGGTCCGGATCTCGACCCGGAGCCGCCCGCCGGCCACGGGGCCCTCCGCTGCGCCGAACCCGGTCATGCTGTTGGGCAACGAGCCTCCGCGGTAACGGGATAGCCGAAGAATTTAGCCTGGATTGAGGTGGGTTGGTAGGGACGGAGTTCTGCGCAGAACGCTGTGGCGGGATGGTCATCCTGAGCGGAGCGAAGGATCGGGTGGGTGGTGCGAGTGAGCCCCGAGGCTCACTCCCATGAGCGCGCCGATCCCTCGCTTCGCTCAGGATGACAAGTCAGCACTAGCACAACTGTCTATGCCGCAGCATGTTACAGCGACCACCTCACCTAGTTCAAGAACTCCCACCGCACCCCGAAATTGCTCGGGTACGCCGGCACGCTGAACCCCGGCACATACGTCAGCTTGGTCCCCGTGAGATTCCCCCGCTCCCAGTACACCGTGAAGCTCTGCAGCTGAAACTCCACCATGCTCTTGAAGAACGTCGCCCCGCGGAGCGTGATCGGCGCCCCGCTCGCGTCGCGACCGATGGTGCCCCGCCCCCAGGCTTCCATGCCGAGCTGCAGCTTGAGGTCGAAGATGCCGCTCGAAAACTTGCGCAGGAACTTCGACCGGATCGTCGCGGTGGTGAGCGAGTGCGTCGGCGGCACGCCGTCGACCGTTCCGTCGAGGGGATCGCTGTACCAGCTCTGGATGGTGATCCATCCGACCGGCGAGACCCGTCCGCTCACCGTCAGCCAGTTCGTCTCGGGCGACGGCGCGAGCGCGGCGATCCGGATGAACTCGGCGTAGCCCGACGGATTGAACGCCGACGTCCGGGCGTACCCGAGCTGCAGGCCGAACCGCGAGCGGCTCCAGCCGACCTGCGCCTCGAAGTCGCGGAGCTTCTGCGCGGTGTCCGCCAGAACCGAGGGCGCGGCGACCAGATCTCCCAGGCGTGCCGTGCCCGTCAGCGCGAGTCCGCGCACGGGGTGCAGACCCGCGGCCAGCGTCACGTACTTGCTCGACCGCCCGCCGAAGTGGTGCTGCAGCACGGCCTCGGCGCTCGCAGCAAACTGCCTCACCGGTGACCAGCCGACCGTGCCGCGCAGATCCAGTGGCGTCCACCGCGTGCGATGGAAGCCCGAGGCGCCGGCCGAGAAGGTCGGCGCCCGGTATGACAGGACGCCGCCGATCTGGTTGATCTGCTGGTCCAGCCCGACGCCGTCCCACGCCGAGCGGGCGTAGATCACATCGAGCCCGGTGCCGGTGCCGTCCCCGCGCGCGCGAAGCGCCAGCCGGACCTGCGCGTCGGTGCGCCTTGCCGTGTACCCGACGCCGATCGTGTCGTTCAGCGTCACGTCTGCGATCGTGAAGGCCTGGCGTTTGGGGCGGGATGCGGACGAGCTGGTACTGGATCCCGAACCTGGGCGAAGGGATCCAGCCTCCCTGCACGAAGACCTGCGTATTGGAGTAGTCGCTGCTCGACCCGCTCGCGGTCGGGGAGTTGAGGTAGTCGGCGGCCAGCGCGAAGCCCACCCCCGAGGGAAAGCGTCGCTCGAGCGAGGCCTCGTAGCGGGAGAAGTCGTCGTCGCCGCGGGCGATCGCGACCCGCGAGCGGGGGGCGAGCCGGTCCTGCCGCCGGGTGAACAGGTACACCCGGATCTGCCCCGGCCAGCGCTCGACCTCGACCCGGTCGAGAAAGCTGATCGAGAAGAGCGCCGGATCCACCGCCACGCTGTCGACGCCGGCGGCCACGTAGGGCACGCCGTCGAGATAGTACTCCGCGGATGTGCCGCCGCGACCCTGAAAGTCCACCGGCTCCGGCCGGCCGATATACCCGCCGCGCCAGAGGTAGACGCCCGGCACCTGCACGAGCAGATCGCCCACGGTGGCGCCGCTCAGCCACTCGATCGAATCGCGGGTGAAGACGAGCCGGGTGAGCGCCGGCCGCGGCCCCGGCGGGGCGAGCGCCGGGAGGACCGGCACCCGGACCTCCTCCTGCTCGAGCGCCTGGAGGTAGCGGGCGGTGTTGTCGACGGTGTCCGCGTACGCGCGTTGAGGGAATCGGTGGCGAGGGTGTCCTCCAGTACCTGTGCGGCGGCCGCGCGCGGGGCCGAGCCCAGGATCAGCACGAGGATCCAGACCGTCACCCTGAGCGAAGCGAAGGGGCCATACCCGGCATGGCCCCCTTCACTCGTTCAGGGTGACTCGGTGACGGCCGCCTCGCGCGACACCCGCCGTGGCGGCGCGCTCAGCGTGCCCCCGCGCCCTGCCGGCTCAACACGAACTCGCTGAAGAGGCGCACGCCGACGCCGGTGGGACCTTTCACCCGGGTCGCGTCCTCCCGCTCGGTGTACGCGGTGCCCGCGATGTCGAGGTGCGCCCAGGGGAAGCCGTCGACGAACTCGCGCAGAAACCACCCCGCCGAGATGCTGCCGGCGGGCCGGCCGCCGGCGTTCTTCACGTCGGCGATGTCCGACTTCATGAGATCGCGGTACTCGTCCCAGAGCGGCAGCGGCCAGACCCGCTCGCCCGAGCGCTCGCCCGCGGCGCGGACGTCCTCGATGAGGCTGTCGTCGGTCCCCATCACGCCGCTGGCGGTGTGCCCCAGGGCGACGACGATCGCGCCGGTGAGCGTGGCGATGTCGAGCACGCACGCCGGATCGTAGCGGCGGGCATACGTGAGCGCGTCGCAGAGGATGAGGCGGCCCTCGGCGTCGGTGTTGATGATCTCGATCGTCTGGCCCGAGAGGCTGGTGACGACGTCGCCCGGCTTGACCGCGGTGCCCGAGGGCATGTTCTCGGTGCTCGGAATGAGGCCCACCACGTGGACGGCGGGCTTGAGACGGCCGAGCGTCTCGAACGTGCCGAGCACGGCGGCGGCGCCGGACATGTCGTACTTCATGTCTTCCATGTTCTGCGCCGGCTTGATGGAGATGCCGCCGGTGTCGAACGTGACGCCCTTCCCCACGAGGACGACGGGCGCGCCGGGCGCGCCCTTGTACTCGAGCGCGATGAAGCGCGGCTCCTCCGCGCTCCCCTGCGCCACCGCCATGAGCGCGCCCATGCCCTCGCGCGCGATCGCCGCCTTGTCGAGCACCGTGACCCCGAAACCGTAGCGCGCCGCGATCTCCTCCGCGGTCTTCGCCACGTAGCTCGGCGTGCACACGTTGCCCGGCAGCACCTGGATGCCACGCGCGACGGTCTGTCCGGCGCCGATGGCGGCGCCGATCCGGTGGCCGGCCACGAACGCCTCGGCGGCGCCGGGCGCGAGCACGTCGATCCGCTCGAGCGCGGGCTTCTTGTCCTCGGGCGGGCGCTTCATCTCGTTGTACTGCCAGGCGCCCTGGGCGAGCCCTTCGGCGATCGCCTGGCCCGCGTCGGCGGGCGCGAGTCCGCCGAGCGCCTCGGGGGCGAGGTGGAACGCGGCGCGCGGCACGCCGAGCGCGCGCGCCCGCTTGGCGGCCACGGAGGCGGCGCGGCGGATGCTGGTGCGCGAGGTCTCGTCCGGCTTCCCCATCCCGAGCAGCAACACGCGTGGCGCGGGCCCCGGCGGGTAGATCAGCGCGGTCTCGTCCTTCTTCCCGCTGAAATCGCCCGCGGCGAAGAGCCGGCCGATCGCGCCGCCGGTCGCCTGGTCCAGCGCCGAGAGCGAGGGCGGCAGCGCGCCCTTCGCCACGGCGATCGCGAGCAGCGGGGTCTCGAAGCCGGCCGGAGCGGCGGGAAGAACGGCGGTCTCGAACGGCATAAACCCTGAAACGAGAGTGTGATGGGATCGCGCCCACGGCGTGTGGCGCGGACGGGAAGCTAGTCGGGACGGGCGGGTGGCGGCAACGGCGGGCGGGCAGGCGGTCAGGCGGTCAGGCGGTCAGGCGGTCAGGCGGTCAGGGCAAGGATAGCGATAGCTCGTCACCCTGAGCGGAGCGAAGGGGACATGACCCGAGGCATGCCCCCTTCGCTCCGCTCAGGGTGACTCGGCAGACGCCGGTGGCGGCGCTCGGCAGTTGGTCTCGGCACCGACTAGGGCTCTTACGTGATCTAGTGGAGGAACCGCGCCACGGCGTCGGCGACGCGGTCGGCGGCAGTGCCGTCACCGTACGCGTCCGGCACCCATGCGGCCGCCTCTCGACGCCGGCACTGTTCGCCGACCACGGCGGCCAGCGACCCGGGGGCCGCGTGCGCCGGCACCAGCGCATTGGCACCGGCGGTCACCGTTTCCACCCACTCCGTCTCCTCCCTGATGGTCACGCACGGCGTGCCCAGCCAATACGCCTCACGCTGGAGCCCGCCCGAGTCCGTGATCACGACCGCCGCGTCTCGGACAGCGGCGATCATGTCGAGGTAGCCCAGGGGTGCGCTGATCGTTACGGTCGGCGGAAGGGAGTTGAGCAGGCCGAAGCGTTGGAGGGCGTCACGAGTGCGCGGGTGCAGCGGCAGCTGCACGGGAAGTCCCAAGGCGCCGAGCGCGGCGAGCAGCGCGGCCAACGCCGCGGGGTCGGAGGTGAGCGCCGCCCGGTGCGCCGTCGCGAGGGCGAACGGTTTCCGGCGCGAGGGAGGCGGCGCGAGCCGGAGGTGCCGCGCCAGCACGTCGCGCGCCACGTCCCCGGTAACACAAACCTCCCCCGGTGCATGCTCCGTGCGGAGCCGCTCGGCCGCGGCTGCGGAGGGCGCGCACAGGAGATGGGCCAACACGTCCACCACGCGCCGATTGGCCTCCTCGGGAAGGTCGGGCTCGTTCGACCGGAGCCCGGCCTCGACGTGGACCAGCGGGATGCCCTCCTTGTTGGCTGCTAGAGCGCAGCCGAGGGTGCTGGTGGTATCGCCGATCACGATCACGGCCGACGGCTGCCGGACGCGGAGGATGTCGGCGGTCCGGGTCATCACGTCGGCGGTCTGCAGAACGGGCGCGTTCGATCCCACTTCCAGAAAGTGATCCGGGCGAGGTATGCCCAGCTGCTCGTACAGCAGGCCGTTGAGCTCGAAGTCGTAGTGCTGGCCGGTATCGATGGCGATGACGGGCCATCGGGCCCGAAGCGCTTGGAGCAGCACCGAGGCCTTGACCACCTGCGGGCGGGTGCCGTAGCAGAGCGCGAGTCCAGCCTCTCGTGGCGGTCTCACCCGCAGGGCTTCCTGCCTGTTAGACTTCGGCGATGCAATACTCCAGACGGACTTTCCTTATCACTGCGGCCGGCGCCTGTGCTGCCGTGGTGGGCGGCGACGCGTTCGCCGTCGAGCCGGCGAAGGTGCTGGTGAGCCGGCACGAGGTACCCGTTCCCGGGCTCGCGCGTGCGTTCGACGGGATGAGGCTGGCACAGGTGACGGACGTTCATTTCCCGGGTAATACCGCCGCGGCGCGGGCTACGCTCGCCCATCTGCAGCGCGAGAAGCCCGAGATCGTGGTGATAACCGGGGACATGACCGAGCACGCCCAGGCCCTGACCTTGGTGGCGGCGTTCGCTCGCGAGGCCCGAGGCAGTCTTGCGACCGTCGCCACCCTGGGCAACTGGGAGTACATGTCCCACGCCTGGTCGCGGGCGGAGGCGGTCTACCGGAGTGTCGGAGTGGAGCTGCTCGTGAACGCGCATCGGGAGATCCGTGTCGGCGGCTC
Organism: uncultured Gemmatimonadales bacterium; assembly: GCA_963804125.1. Lineage (GTDB taxonomy): Bacteria > Gemmatimonadota > Gemmatimonadetes > Gemmatimonadales > GWC2-71-9 > CAVVWJ01. Next base: position 33,401 of record CAWDPF010000003.1, on the reverse strand, counting down.
CGCTCTTGCCCTCGTGGGCCTCGACGACCCTGTGCTGGGCCGTCCGGACCTCCTTGGCGCGCGCGCCGGCCTGCCGTCGGACCGCTCGGAGATCTGGCTGGTCCACGCCCCAGGGTTCGCGTCGCATCCGCCGGAGGTGTCCAGCGTCCCCGCCTTCATCCTTTCCGGCCATACCCACGGCGGGCAGATCCGGCTGCCCTTCGTGCCGGCGTACACGCCGGAAGGATCCGGCCGCTTCGTCGCCGGCTGGTACACGGATACCTTCGCGCCCCTGTACGTCTCGCGCGGGATCGGCACCACGACCATCCCGGCGAGGTTCGGTTGCCCCCCGGAGCTCCCCATCTTCACGCTGCGGCGAGCCTGAGGGCACCGGAAACGGATCGCGTTTCAGGGCATTTCCCTCGCGCGCTGCTGCTGGCGGATCCAGACCGCGAACTGCGCCAGGAAACTGGCCACGAACACCCGGGTGCCGTCGTCCGTCAATCGCCCCGTGCTGTCGAATTTCTCCTGCGCGCGCCCCACCAGCACCTCGGGGCGGAGCATCGCCGGCGTGTTCGTCAGTACGAAGGCCTGGCGTAGCTGGGTCTGGCCTCGGGCCGTGCCGGCGAGCCCAGTGGACGCGCCCATGAGCGCGGTGGGCTTCCCGTCGAGCACACTCTCCCGGAGCGGCTGGGACAGCCAATCGATGGCGTTCTTCATGACGCCGGGCACGCCGTGATTGTACTCCGGCGTGACCAGGAGCAGGCCGTCGGCGGCCAGGACGGCCTGGCGGAGCCTGGCCACGCCCTCTGGCGGAGATCCCGCGTCCAGGTCCGCATTGAACATGGGCACGTCGTCGAGCTCCTCGATGTCGATGCGGAGGGACGGCGGCGCGAGCTGCTGCGCCGCGCATAGCAGCGCACGGTTGTACGACATCCGGCGCAGACTGCCCGCGATCCCGATGACCCGAAGCACGTCGCCCTGCACCAACCGTTCGGTCACGATGACTCCTTCCCGCTCAGCTCAGAGTGCATATCACGATCTCGGGATCCGCGAAGGTGCGCAGCGGGAGGACCACGCAGCCGAGACCGACGCTCACGATCAGCGTGCCGCCGTCGCCGATCGAGAACCTCCCGCGGGCGTAACGCCGGGACAGCGGCCCCTGCGGCACGACGATCGGGATGCCACCGGGCAGCGCCAGCTGGCCGCCGTGCGTGTGCCCGCAGAGGGCGAGATCGAAGCGCTCGGCACCGAGGTCGAGCAGGCCCGACGGGGCGTGCATGAGCACCACCCGGACGCCGTCTGCCCCGCTGACCGCGGCGGCGGCGTCCGGCCGCCCCGACCAGTGGTCATCGAGCCCGCAGACCCAGACCCGGTCGAACGGCGGCGCCAACCGTACGTTGGCGTTCATCAGCACCCGGATGCCCGCCGCCTCCAGACGCTCGATCACATAGCGCCGCATCCGACCAGCGGTCGTGGTTGCCCAGTACGGCGAACCGACCGAGCGGCGCCGGAATGGCACCGAGCTCGCCCGCCAGCCACTCCAGCTCGGTCGGACGGCCGGTGACGAAGTCCCCGCCCAGAAGCAGCAGATCCGCCGCCGCTGCCCGCAGGTTGGCGCATCGCCGCCCGAAGGACACTCGCGTCGGTCGTGGGGCCGGCGTGAAAGTCCGAGGCATAGGCGATCCGGAGCGGCGGCATCCCGTCGGAGCCCATCCCGAGATGGACGGCGTGATGCACCGTCCGCACTTCCGGACGGATGCCGATCGCGCGCGCAAGTCGGACCGGCCAGCCGCCGCGATACAGGAGCCCCTCCAGATGGCTGGCGGTCCGGGCAATTATCGAGTCCATTCGGCTCATGGCGCGCCCCTAAGCACTGCCCCGCCCCGAGAAAGTTGGTCGTTTCGCGCGCGGACGACCGCACTCACCGCCACCCCACCAGAGTTTCGAAGACCAATCGTCCGAACCACTGCGCGGAGCCGGCGGACGGCGGCGAGCCCATCACTCCGGCTCACGGCGCGCGCTGGGTCGGGATGGAGAGAGCAGGTTGTCGAAACGGTAATGGATATTCGCTGACCGTCCATAATCCGGCTAGAGGCACAGCCATGGGCAGAAGTTGCCCACTTGCGGGGCCACGCTGGGCCGGTAACGTGTGTAGTCAGCCTTTGATATGCGGTCGATGCTTCTTCGTCGGCGCATCAGCCACCCTCATCCTGTCACACTAGTGATGCGGGGCGCAGCCCGTCGTTCCGTCCTACGTGCCTAGCAACTTCGAGACCATGCCTCCTTCAGCCGGTCCCAGGCGACACATCCTCACGGTCGCTCTAGAAGACTATTTCCAGGTCTCTCCCTTCAGGGACCTGATCGAGCCGGCGCAATGGTCTCGCTTCGAGCGCCGCCTGGAGATCGGTACGACCCGGACACTCGACCTCCTCGACGAGTTCAACATCCGGGCCACGTTCTTCGTGCTCGGATGGGTGGCCGACGTAGTGCCCGAGCTCGTTCGGCGAGTCTCGGAGCGCGGTCACGAGGTCGCGAGTCGAGGCTACTTTCACCGCGGCGTGCGCGAGATGGGATCCGAGTTTCGGGATGACTTGGCGCGCGCGCGTGAGAGCCTCGAGCGGGCGAGTGGCCAGCGCGTGATCGGCTACCGGATGGCCGAGCGGTGGCTCGCGCCGTCTGACCTGCACGCGCTCGACATCCTCGCCGAAGAGGGCTATGCCTACGACTCCAGCATCAAGCCGGCGTGGCGTGCCTACGCCCGCGAGCCTTGGCGCCGGTTCCTGCACCGGCACGGGACGGAGTCTGGCGGCATCTGGGAGGTTCCCCTCTCCTCAACAAACCTGCTCGGATTCGACGTGCCCGTCGCCGGCGGCAACCACTTCCGCCAGTTCCCCCACCGTCTGGTAAAGCGCGCGGTCGCGAGGTGGGACCGCACCTGTGATGCCCCCTTCGTCATGTACTTCCACACATGGGAGCTAGACCCTGACCAGCCGCGGATCAGCACCACGTCAGCGCTCGCCCACGTCAGACAGTATCGGAACCTCGATCGGATGGAGGGGATACTGCGCGACTACTTCCGCACCTATGCCTTCGAGGGTGTCGCGGACCATCTCGGGATCGCGGCCGGCGCTGTGGTCGCGGGACCTGTGACTGATCCCGCGGCGTGGGATACTAGCCTGCCGCCGGCCCTCGTCCGGAGCGCTGCTGTGGTCGAGGTCGCGCCCGTGACTGTCGTGGTTCCGTGCTTCAACGAAGCGCAGGCACTCCCGTACCTGGCCAACACCCTCACGCTCATGGAGCAGGAGCTCGCGGATCGGTACGCGCTCCGATTCATTTTCGTCGACGACGGCAGCGAGGACCGCACGTCAGAGGCGCTCGACCGCCTGTTCGGATTCCGGTCGAACTGCACGCTGCTCCGCCACGAGCGGAATCGGGGCATCAGCGCGGCGATCCTCACCGGGCTCCGCGGTGCCAGTACCGAGATCGTGTGCTCCATCGACTGTGACTGCACCTACGACCCCCACCAGCTCGGGAACATGATTCCGCTGCTCGCGGATGGCGTAGATCTGGTAACAGCCTCGCCATACCATCCTCTCGGCTCGGTAAAGAACGTGCAGGGGTGGCGGCTGCTCCTGTCGCAGTCCGCGTCGGGCCTGTACCGGTTGGTACTGCGCCAGAAGCTTCACACGTACACCAGCTGCTTCCGGGTCTATCGCCGGAGCGCGGTGCTTGGTCTCGATCTCCAGGATCCAGGGTACCTCGGCATCGTTGAGCTGGTAGGCAAGCTCGACCTCGACGGCCGAACGGTCGTCGAGTACCCGACTCGGCTGGAAGCCCGTCTGCTCGGGCGCTCGAAGATGAAGGTCGTCAGGAATGTTGTCCGACATCTCGGGCAGCTTGCGCGTTTCGCGGCCCTGCGCCTGCTCCGGGCAAGGCCCGCTCCCCCTACGCCGGCAGAGGATGGATTTTCCAACCCGAGCGTGTGTCACTCTGAAACGACCGCCGCGGTAGTTGAGGCACGGCCGCCACGACGCCTGCATCACACGAGCAGCAGAACCCCGTTGCTGTAGGAATTTGCTGCCCATCTGCACACCCTCGTTGTCGAGATATGTTGGTGCAGATCTTCTGACTACGTCGCGCGAGTCTCATTCAATAGTGGTCACTCGCTCGGGCGCGGCTGCACAGCAGATCTGCCCGAGGGGCGTACCCTAGGCCATGCCTTAGGGCGTTCCCCTAGGGTGACCTTTCTGTCGGCGGACACCACCTCCAACCTGAACGGACCGACTGATGTCCGGCGACTTCCCGTCCCCGAAGTCCGCGGTCCGAGGCGGTTGCGTCTCATGACCGACGGCTCGCGGGTGGCCATCATCGGTGGCGGGATGATGGGGATGACCCTGGCCCTGAGGCTCCGCGAGGCAGGCTGCGACACGACGCTCATAGAGGCGGCGGCCACGCCGGGTGGTCTCGTGCAGTCGCAGATGATCGGGGGATACACGTGGGACCGGTTCTACCACGTGACGCTCCTGTCGGACCAGCACCTGCACGCACTGCTGGAAGAGTTGGGGCTCGCCGGACTGCTGCGTTGGGGCACAACGCGCACCGGGTTCTTTACGGACGGCCGACTTCGGTCGCTGTCCAACAGCCGTCGAATTTCTCGCCTTCCCCGCACTGTCGCTGGCGGACAAGCTGCGCCTGGCCGCCACGGTGGTCTACGCCTCACGCATACGCGACTGGCGTGCGCTGGAACGGATTCCCGTGGACGAATGGCTCCGCCGCTGGTCCGGGGAGCGCACCTTCGAGCGGATCTGGCTGCCCCTGCTCAAGAGCAAGCTGGGGCAGAACTACCGGGTCACCAGCGCCGCTTTCATCTGGGCGACCATCGCCCGCATGTACGCGGCGCGCCGGACGGGCCTCAAGCGCGAGATGTTCGGCTACGTGGAGGGCGGGTACGAGCGGGTCCTGCGGGAGTTCGGCCGCCACGCTGGAAGCCCGGGGTGTGGCGCTGTGGTGCGGGCGGCCGGTCCTGTCCGTGCACGACGAGGCGGGCGGCGTCCGGGTCCGCCTGGCCGGGGGGCAGGAGCACATCTTCGACCGGGTGGTGCTGACCGTCCCCTGCCCGCGCATCCAGGCGCTGTGCCCGCAACTCTCGCCGGCCGAGCAGGCGCGCCTCGGCAAAGTCGTGTACCAGGGGATCGTGTGCGCGTCGGTGCTGCTGCGGCGGCCGCTCGGCGGCTTCTACATCACGAATATCACCGAGGCCTGGGTCCCCTTCACCGCCGTCATCGAAATGACCGCCCTGGTGGACTCGTCGAGCGTTCGGCGGTCACACGCTCGTGTACCTGCCCCGCTACCTGACGCAGGACGACGCCTTCTGGCAGGCGACCGATGAGGAGGTTCGGGAGATTTTCCTCGCGGCGCTCGTGCGGATGTACCCCGGCCTCGAGCCGGGGGACATCGTCGCGTTCCAGGTGGCCCGGGTGCGCGAGATGCTGGCCGTCACCACCCTGAACTACTCGGAGGAGGCCCGGCCGCCGTTGCGTACGTCGCTACCGAACGTGTTCGTCGTGAACTCGTCGCAGATCGCCAACGGGACGCTCAACGTCAACGAGACCGTTGCGCTTGCGAACGCGAGCGCGCGTGAGCTCGAGCCGATGATGCGCTCCCCCGCGGCCTGGGCCGCCGCCTGATGGGCGCCGGTCGGCCGGTCGCCAGCGTCTCGCTCGATCTGGACGACCTGTGGACCTATCTCCGCACCCGGGGCGATCCCGCGCTGGGAGAGCCGGCCGTCGTACCTGCCGACCTTCCTGCCGCGGGTCCTCGATCTGCTCCAGCGGCACGAGCTGCGAATCACGTTCTTCGTCGTCGGGTACGACGCCACGCGGGAATCGAACCGGCCCCACCTCCGGGCGATCGCTGAGCGGGGGCATGAAATCGGCAATCACTCGTTCTGGCACGAGTGCTGGCTGCAGCGCTACTCGCCGGAACAGCTCGACGAGGAGATCGGCCGCGCTCACGAGGCGCTCCTTGAGGCCACCGGACAGCAAGCCGACCGGGTTCCGCGGGCCAGGGTTCAGTTGGTCCCCGCAGCTCTTCGAGGCGCTCGCGAAGCACGGGTACAGATACGACGCCTCCACCCTGCCCACGTTCCTCGGTCCCCTGGCCCGACTCTACTTCCTCGCGTCGGCCAAGCTGTCGCCCGAGCAGCGGGCCGAGCGGGCCCAACTGTTCGGCGCCGTCCGGGACGGCTTCCGGCCCAACCGAGCCCTACGAGTGGCGCCTGCGATCGGGCCGGCAGCTCCTGGAGATTCCAGTGACGACAGTCCCGATCATCCGGACGCCGTTCCACCTGAGCTACCTGCTGTACCTGAGCCGGTGGTCGACGACGCTGATGCGAGCCTATCTGCGCTTCGCCTTGGCGGCGTGCCGCGCCTTCCGGGTGGAACCGAGCTTCCTGCTGCACCCGCTGGACCTCCTTGGCGGAGACGAAGTGCCGCACCTCGCGTTCTTCCCCGGGATGGACCTGACGAGCGTCAGAAAGACGCAACTGTTCGACGAAGTCCTGGGCGTGCTCCGGGAGCACTTCGATCTGGTGACGGTCGACGAGCAGGCCCGGCGAATCCTGGCCCGATCATCGAGCGGCGTGGCCGTCGCCCTCGCGACATGAACAGGATCACCACCCAACACTCGGATGGCTGATATGCAGAGGTCTCCGAAGGCACTCGTGATCGGGGCGGCGGGCAACATCGGACGCCCCCTCGTGGCGTACCTGCGCACCGATCGGGTACTCGGTGCTGGAGGTGGATGTCCGGCCGGGATGGCGCCCCGACTACCTGATGGCCGACATCACTCATCCGCTCGACCTGCTGCCGGCCTTCGACTGGGCGCCGGACGTCGTCTTCCTCCTCGCCGCCTCGGTGGGCCGTATGACCTGCGAGCAGGCGGGCTCGCTGGCCATCACGACCAACCTGGCCGGCATCAATAACGTCCTGCAGCTCTGCAAGCGCACGGGTAGTGTGTGCGTTTACTTCTCCACGTCCGAGGTCTACGGCCCGGCCTGCGAGATTCAGGACGACCAGCGCACTCTGCCCCAACCCAACAACCGCTACGGCCTGTCGAAGTGGCTGGGCGAACAGTTGGTCGAATACGAGGTCCGGACGGGCAAGCTTCGCGCGGTCACCCTGCGCCCGTGCATGATCTACCACGAGGACGAGAGCCTCGGCGACCACCGGTCCGCCATGATCCGGTTCGCCGCAACCTCGCCCGCCGCAAGCCGATCGAAGTGCATCGCGGCAGCGCGCGCGGCTGGCTGCACGTCTCCGATGCGGTACGGGCGATGGAGGCAGCCGGCCACGTCCCCGAGTACGCGACCATCAACATCGGGCACCCCCACATCGTGCCCATGTCTGTCCTCGCCGAGCTCATGCGAGTGGAGCTCGGGGCCGACCCGGAGCTCATCCGCTGCGTGCCCATGCCGGCGCAAATGACACTGGTGAAGCATCCGACGCTGGAGCGCCAGCGCAATCTGCTGGGATTCGAGCCGCACGTCGCACTCAAGGAGGGAGTCCGGCGGGTGTGCGCGGTGCAGGCCCGGATGGCGGCTGCCGAGCACGCGGCCGCGCGGAACGGCGATCTGCGGTCCCGACCTGCCGAACCGATGCACTCGACGAAGATGGTGGAGCCGACGCTTCCGTCCCTCACCCTGCCATCGGCGGCAGTGTGACCGATTCGGGACAGGTCCACTTGGCGACGGAGTCCTCCAGTCCCGTGCTCGCTGACGACGTCGCGAGGTCACCAGCCAGGACAGGCCCTCCGCCGGAGCCCGTTCGGGCGGCCGATGACGCCATGACGCTGAAGCTCGTGCCGAGAGTGGGTGCGGCTGAGGCGCGGCCTAACGGGTCGGATCAGGCAGATCTCTCCAGCGACGTGGCGAGGGGCCCGCTCACGTTAGTGGCGGGGTCCTGTTGCGTGTGCGGGGAGGAGGGCGCCGAGCCCGTGGCAGTCGTGGAGGATTTCGACTACCGCACCAGTCCGGACTCGTTCCTGACCTTACGATGCAGCGGCTGCGGATGCGTCTATCTCAATCCGGAACCCGCCGAGCATGAGCGGGAGCGGATCTACCCGGTCGAATACCTCGATGCCGTTGCCGGCCAGCCTTCCAGGCTGTCCCGACGCGGGCGACTACGGCGGACGATCGAAGAGCTGGTGCGGCGGTGCGGGACGCTCGATCCCCACACGCGCGTCCTCGACGTGGGCTGCGGCTCAGGGCACTCTCTCCGGGTACTCCGTAGTCTCGCCGGACACGGTTGGCGGCTGGACGGCGTGGAACCGACCCAGGCAGCAGTCCAGACGACGCGCCTGGCAAGGTGCGAGGTCCATCTTGGACAGTTGGAGGACGTGGATCTGGGCAACGAGCTCTACGACTTGGCGTTTCTGGTCCACACCCTTGAGCATGCCAGCGACCCGGCCGCCACGCTGACGGCACTCTACCGGATTCTCCGCCCCGGTGGTCGGGCCGTGGTCGTAGTGAATAATCTCGCTTCTCCATGCTTTCGCTGGTTTCGGGGCCGCCATTGGGGTGGCTACGATGCTCCTCGCCAGCGCCGCATCTTCACTACGGACGCCCTCCGCCTCCTCGCGCGACGCTCGGGCCTGAACCTGCAGTCGCTGTCGACGCTCCCGAGCGGCGATGTGTGGATCCGCTCAATGCGGCGCCTGTTGCACGATTGGGGCGCGCCTGCTTGGTTAGAGCAACGGTTCGACGAGGATTCTCTCGTGGCCGCCCTCGGCTTCGGGGTGCTGGAGGCGGTGTGCCAGGGCGGCGGGAGAGGAGGGCTCGTGGTCGCCCTGCTGAGTCGCCCGGAGTTGGGCGCGTGATACTGGCCGCCAAGCCGCCTGTCGCCATCGTCGGAGGGGGACTGGCCGGCTTGGTTGCCGCGCGCGAGCTGCGCCGCCGGGGAATTCCGTGCACGGTGTTCGAGGCGGGAAAGCAGGTGGCCGGACTGGCAACCAGCTTCCGGGATGACGACGGTTTTGTCTGCGATTTCGGTGCCCATTTCATCACCAACCGTCTCGCCGCCGCCCTGGGTATCGGCGCCTACTGCCGCGACGTGCACCACTATGGAGAGACGGTTTACCTGCGCGGCCGCAGCTACAGTTACCCCTTCGGCTTGCTTCAATCACCGCGCTACGTGCTCAGCGCAATAGCGAGCCGCCTCTCCAATCGGTCGAGCGATCCCCCCCAGTCTGCCGGCGATTGGTACCGCGCCCAATATGGAAGCAAGCTCGCTGATGAAGTAGCGATCCCGCTAGTCGAGGCCTGGTCCGGTGCCCCCGCCGGCGACTTGGCGGCCAGCGTCATCGCACCTCAGCTCGACCGGGGTACGAGTCATGTCCTCCGCCTCAAGCTGGCGAGCCGTGTGACTGGCCGGGCGGTGGCCAACGGATACTCCCGGGAGAAGCCCGAGAGCCCCCACGTCTGGCACGTGTACCCGGAGGGGAGTCTCGGTTTTCTGTGCGAACGCCTGGCCGACGAGCTCGATGGGACGGTGCAGCTGGAATCCCCCGTCGAGGCAATCCTGACCGAGCATGGCCGAGCGGTCGGCGTGAAAGTTCGCGGGCGGGTATGGGAGGCCTCCGCCGTCGTCAGCACAGCACCGGTGCACATCCTCGCGAAGCTCGTCCAAGGCACCGAGGCGGTCAGCCACCTTGGGAAGTTCCGCTACCGTCCCATGGCGCTGGTCAATATGCGCTTCGAAGGCCGCGGCCTGCTCCCGGATGTCGTCACCTGGGTGCCCGAGCGCGAGCACCCGTTCTTTCGCCTGACCGAGGCCACCTGGTCCATGCCGTGGCTTGCCCCGCCCGGCAAGACCACGATCAACGCGGATATCGGCTGCACGGTCGGCGACTCGACCTGGAGCCTGCCCGACGAGAAGCTGGGAGAACTCTGCCTCGAGCACCTGCAAGCGATCGTTCCAAGTGCTCGGCGGCGCTACTTAGGTTGTCGAGTCATGCGCACGCCGATCGCTCATCCGGTGTTTCTTAAGGAGTACGAGCCGGAGCGTCTCGCCTTGGAGCGGTCCCTGCCGATCACGGGACTGTACAGTATCGGCCGGAATGGCGAGTTCGCCCACATTCTGATGGAGGACGTGTACTGGCGCACTCTTCGGCGGATGCAAGAGCTCGTGGCGACCCTGTAGGCGATACTCGTGTCACGACCTGAGCAGCGGCAGATGGCCGTCCCGGCAGTTGCCGAAGGCTGGTTGCCGACACTTACCGGCGGAACCATACGTTCCGCGCTGTTCGCACCGAGCGTCGCCCTCTGCATAGCGGCCGGCCTCCGATTCTGGCAGCTCGGTCACAATTCACTCTGGGTGGACGAGCTCGCCTCCCTGACCACGGCACTACCGCCGCTATCCCAAATACCGGCCGCGGCGCTCCGCCACAACGCCTTCGAGCCCCCACTGTATTTTTGGCTCCTCCACGGCGTCATCCGGACCCTCGGCGTCTCCGATGGGGCTTTGCGCCTGATCTCCGCGGTGGCCGGTACTCTCACCGTGCCTGTTTTCTGGCTCCTCGTTCGAGACCTCAGCCGAAACGTTTCTATGGCGGGCACAGCCGCGCTGCTGCTCGCGGTCAATCCGCTACACATCTGGTATTCTCAGGAGGCGCGGCCCTACGCGCTGCTGGTCTGCCTGGGCACTGCCGCCCTCCTCTGCCTCGCTCGAGCGCTCGAGCGCGACCAGAGAGGCTGGTGGATTGCGTTCGCCGTCCTCAGCGCGGTCACTATTCTCTGCCACGTCACGGGGGTGGTTTATCTGCTGGTCGGGGGCATATGGACGCTTTACGCACGGGGGCTGCGCGGGCTTTCACGTTTCGCGGTCGCCGCCGTCGGGACATTCCTGCTTACGCTACCGTTCCTGCTGACCCTCATGGCCGCCGTTCGGCATGCCACGGGAACGGGCTCGCCTGAACGCCCGCTCACGGGCCTAGAGGTGCCGTACAGCCTGTTCACGTATCTGGCCGGCTATTCCTTCGGGCCGCCGGTGCGGGAGATCCAGGACTTGGGCTGGAGCGGCGCGGTTGCAAACCACCCGCTGCAGACCGTATTCGCGGGCATGGTTCTCCTCGTCCTGTGCGTGCTCGTAGGACGGGCCCGAAGTCGCCGTATGGTCGTCTTCGCAACGTGGCTCCTCGCACCGTTGGCGTTGACGATCGTTGGCTCCCTTCTCACCACGAAGTCGTTCAATGTGCGCTACGTGCTCCCCGGGTTGGTGGGATTTCTCGGCCTGATCGCGATTGCTCTCGATGGGCTTCGCCCGGCGCTCCGGGCCATCGGGCTAGGGCTGGTAGTGGGTCTTTCGCTCTATGCAGACGCCCAGTGGTTCACGTCATCGGTCTACTGGAAAGACGACTCTCGCACGGTGGCGCACTGTTTGACTCGATATCTGCCCGCGGGCTCCGTGGTAGGAGTTGCATCCCCTGCTTTGCAGAACGTCTTGACCCACTATGCACCGAATGGCGGGGGAGTGCGATTCGTCGGCGTGGCAGACTCCGGCAGCTTGGTGGGAATAAACCCCGCGGCGCTGGCCGTCAGCCGAGTGTACTACCTACCGGGTCTGGAGCAACGGTTGGTCCGCGCGTTCCGGGGCCCGAACCCGAACGGCGACTCGGGAGCCGGAGCACCTGGTTATCGGGTGTATTTTGCTGGCTTCGCTCCCGATGCGTCCCGATGCTTGGCCAAGGGGTCCGCCGGACGGCGGTTCACTCGGCTCCCATAGTTTTCTGTCGCGAGCGCATGGCCCTCGATCAGATGGTGCCATCACTGCGTCCGGACGGCCTGCTGGTGCTCGCACAGCCGTCGCTGCTTTCGCTGAAGGCCTTATCACCCGGTGCACGCCCCACTGGTTTCACATTTGGGTTTATCGGCACTTATTCGGACGCCTCACCGCTGGATGCGGGTTGCTGCGGCGCCAAAGACGTAATGCACTTTAGACCTAGGTCGCGTTTTATACGCCTGAGGGCGGCCCGGGTGGGCTCGGTCACGCCTCCGATGATGCCTGCGCCGGCACACAGGGCTCAGTGAGAACCACCAAGCAGTTGTCACCGCGCATCGAGCAGAAACTCCGCACACGCGTAACGGAAAAGCCGTCGTACGCTTTGGTTCAAATCCCCGATCGAAAAGCGTCTGCCCCGGCGCTTGCGATCGCCATACAGCAACATGAGCAGCCCGATAAAAGCGCTGTCCACGTAGGTCACCTGTTCCATCTCGACCCGGACATCTCTCCCGGCAAGCTCGGGGCGGGAAAAGCAGTCCCGAAGCGGCCGCAGATTACCCTCGACCCATACGCCGCGCAATCGAATCTTTAGTACAGCGCCATGATCGAGCAGAGCGACCTCAGCTCTATGAGGTTCGGTGCCGACAGGCTTGTGGCGACGAAGCAGCCACCAGTAGGGCAAAACGCGCGTAACAAGCAGACGGATGAACGCCAATCCGTCAGCAAAGTAGCGGCGCCAGAGTTTTGGCTCCTCCTTGATTCGCCAGAGCCACTCGACGCCGTATCGTTGTGCCCAGGGCGGGGCGCGTTTCACCGTCCCGGCAACAAAGTTCATCACCGCTCCGAGGTAGCAAATTACCGGCGCGGCAAGCCGATCCCGATTGCGCGCAATCCACGCCTGCCCCTTCCTGGCTCCCAGGGAAACGACCACAAAGTCCGCGCCGCTGACATTGATCCGCGCGACAGTGTCGTCGGAGCTCAGTTCCTCAACCGAGCCGAATCCCGCGCTATCGTAGCCAACGCATATCAGGCCCGACGAACTCGAGTTCAGGTGCTTGCAGGCGGCCTCGGCAACGCCTTTCATACCTCCAAAAAAATAAACGGACAATCGGTATCGATTGTCCCCCCGCAGGTTTTCGAACACGCCGGATCCGGCAACCCGTTCCCGGATGGGGACGTGGAGCAACCTTGCAACCCAGACGAGGGGCATGCCGTCAGCGATACTCAGGTCGCTTTCGATGACAGAATCCCGGAAATGCTCGTCTGTCAGGCAAGCGACAAGCAGGTTGAGATTCGGGGTCGAAAAAAAACACGCCTGCCGACGCATAGCCGCATCGCGTATCCGGGACACGGCGCCGCCCATGTCTACCGCATCAAACGGAAGTCCGAGCAGGCAGTGGACGTTGCGCTCGAATAAATTAGCCAATCCCTAGCTCCCGATGGATATCCTCGATTGCACGTTTCTTGCCGCGCCAAAGCGCGCGCCACTGATACCGGCGCAGAAACCTCCGGAACTTCTCGTCCTCATAACGCGGCTTGCGTCCAAGCGCGCTGCTTATCCACCCCCATAACATTGCCAGACTCCCTAGCACATAGGGCTTGTCGCCAATTCTGTAGATCGCGCTCGCGACCATGAACCAGAACCCAGTGCCCATGAAATACTGGCCATAGCCGTGGCGCATGCGCCCTGTATAGATGCTTTGCTGGCTGGAGCCCATCGGGCGTAAATGGACGAAACGCAAATCCGGGTCGTCCCAGCTGCACGCGATCCAGCCCATCATCCGGCAGCGATGGCAATCAATCCCATCCCACATGACCTCGCGCACGAACCCGCCGCTCGCCTTGAAGCAGGCAACGCGGTAGAACTTCGTCATGCCCAGCGAAGTGTCGTCGCCGTGCCTCTCATATACCAGATGCCCGTTGTCCTCGATGTAGGCCTTGCCACTGCACGTCGCAATGAGCGGATTCTCCGTCATCCGTTCGATGAGACGTTCGAAATAGCGCGGCGGCAAGCGCAGATCGAGATCGAGCTTGCAGAGGTAGTCATAATCGTCGGGATTAATCGTCTCGTAGCCGGCGTAGAACGCCTCGATGACACCGGGACCGACCGCTCGCCGTCCCCGATCGATACGGGTGACGATCTCAATCCAGTCGTGCTGCCTTGCGTACGTCACCAATATTTGTGGCGTCTCATCGGTCGAGCCATCGTCCACAATGACCCACTTTTCGGGTCGGATCGACTGCGCGAGCACGGAATCCAGTGTCTGCCGCATGTAGGCCGCTTCATTGCGACAGGGGGAAATCAGCACATAGCTATTGCGGGTTTTCATTACGCGAGACAACCAATAAGAGTGGCGACTCGAGAACACGGCAGGTGGTGGCACCAGGCAAGGCGCTACTTATATTCGATCAGCCGCGCGCGGCGGCCAAGGGCGCGACCCGGAGTGAACTTTGTCTGGCCGAGCATTTCTGGGAACTCTCCGATGACCCGGACCGCGCGCCACGAGTTCTCGCGCATGGATCGGTTGCCGCGCCAGCAGTGTGAAACGTGAAGCGGATAGGCTGCCATAGGATCAGCGCGAAGAGCCCGCGCTCAACGCCCTGCAAACGAATGCGAAGGGCGGCAATCCTAGTCTCCAAAAATGTAGTCGCTAAGACTCGGTCTGACAGGGTGGCGGCCCGTGAGCGGATGCCGCTGGATGAGAACTGGGCCCAGGCCAAGATCGGCCGCGAGCGTGGCGAACCCGATCATCACGGTCGCGAGCGCTATCACCCCGAAGTCCGCCGGAGGCAGCCGCCGCGCGAGGAGAATCCCGACCCCGAGCTGGAGGATGCCCTGGATCACGGAGGACGCGAAGCGCCAATGCGCGGCTGTGATTGTCCGAGCCCGAGGGCCGGCCGCTCAGGTGAATGGGCGTGGTCGGCGGAGGAAGGTAGGTGTAGACTGTCCAGCTTAGGCTCCGTCACGGAAGTCGCGCCCCGCCCCGGCGTCACTGGTCTGATGCGCGACAAGCCGCGAGGCGCCCTCTCCACGGATCTGGGCTGGACGATAGCACCACTGCCGGCGCGCCTACGCCGCCCCGGTTCCGCGGATGACCGCGGGCAACGTCCGCAGGAGAATCCGGCAGTCAAGGGCCAGCGACCACTCATCTATGTATCGCAGGTCCAAGGCGATCCACTGCTCGAAGTTCAGGTTGCTGCGGCCGCTGACCTGCCAGAGGCCCGTCAGGCCTGGCCACACGCTGAAGCGGCGCATGAGTGCGCCCTCAGCGAAAAGGTGGACATCTCGTGTGGCCATAGGCCTCGGTCCAACCAAGGACATGTCTCCCCGAAGCACGTTCCACAGCTGGGGAAGTTCATCAATGGAGGTCCGTCGCAGGAACCTGCCGACTAGGGTGATTCGGGGATCATTCCAGATCTTGAAGATCGGCCCCCGCGCTTGATTGTGCTCTTCCAAGGCTGATTGGAGCGCTTCGGCGTGCGCCACCATCGTCCTGAACTTGTACATCGGAAACAGGCGACGATTGTACCCGTATCGATACTGGGTGAAGATCACCGGGCCAGAGCTGGTTAGCCGAACCGCGATCGCTGCGGCCAGGATGACCGGGCTAAGCACGACGAGCCCCACCACTGCCCCGACGACGTCAAAAGTGCGCTTGACGGCGATTCGATAATCGTCCGGCGCCGCCAATAGCGACACGAGGGCCAGCGTGCCGCTGCTCTCATACCTAGGCACCGCCCGAACGTGATGGAACACATCGCCCAGGTACTTGGCGCGTACTCCGACCCGCTCGCACACCCCAATCACCTCCTGAATCTCCGCGTAGCAAGACTTTGTTGGCAGGGCTATCATGACGTCGTCCACCGCATGACGCATCAGTATGTGCTCCAACTCCGCGATCGAGCCGAGCAGCGGTTCATGGACGTCGGATGGTAGGGTCCGACCTGTGGAGTCGACAAACCCGAGTAGCTGGGTTCCGCCTGCGTCCGCGCGCAGGCTTTCACACAGCTTCAGTGCACGAGGTCCAGTCCCCACGATAATGGCATTTGCCGCCATGGAGGACTCGGTACTCAACAACGACCGCATACAGTTCCGTATGAGCAGCAGCGCCGCACTAGTCCCGATCCAGAAGTAGAGCACAGCCCCAAAGCCGAAGGCTCCGGTGACACTCAGGAGCGGAAACGCCAGGGCAGCGGCGCTACCACACATGACGACGGGCAGCACGCGTGCCGCCTCGGAAGAGCGGGTTCGGATCTTGGGCCATTCATAAAGTCCGAAAAAGCCGCAGACGACCCGCCAGACGACTGCAAATCCAGCAATCAGCAACAGGTTCTTCACCGTCAGCCGTAGAGCCAGAAAGTCTTGAAAGCCGTTGGGCATTCTCTCCACGTTGGTCAGGAGAAAGACCCCCAGCAGAAGCACCACTGCGAGACCCGTATCAGCATACCGGCACAATTTAAGGTAGATCGCCCGACGAGCCTGTTCTCCGTATCCGAGTGCGCGCTTGTTGGCTGCTCCGGTCGAAGTCCCCGCTATCGGTGGCCGTAGGCCGTTCCCGAGAGAGGACTCCGTCGCCACTCTAGCGCCTGTCAGTTCGGTCGAAGACGAGGTCGGCAAGGGCTAGTCTCGTGTCGGCGTAAGGTAGGATGTGTATTCGTGAAACCGATATGGGGTCGTACGCCGCATCGCGCTTGAAGTCAATGTCATTGAGAACGACGCCTAGCACAGGAGCGCGGACTTGGCCGAGCTGTTCGATCACACAACTCAGCGCGGCGGCGTGGGTCACTCCTGCCCGTGCAACGATGACAACCCCATCCGCGGCTCTCCTCAACGCACCAGGAGAGCAACGATGACCGTGGTCGCGGCCGAAATTCCCGCGGCGAAGATTCCGGTGTTCCGGCTGATCCAGCTGCGCTGCGGCACGTAGAGTTGGTCGCCCGTTCGAATCGGCGTGTCGGAGAGTCGAGTCCCCTTATCAAGCTTGACACGCACGTCTCTGCCATCCCGCCTGAGGACAACCTGGTCCGACTTTCCCTCCGATGTGGCTCCTCCCGCCAGGGCTACCACATCTCCCACAGTGATCGTTGGGGGAACCGGGTAGAGGCCTGGTTTATTTACGGCCCCCAGGACTTGAATTCTGCGAAGGGGGGTAATCTCGATCGAAGGGTTCTTCAGGAATACCCCAAGGGAGTTTGTGACGAAGTGTCTGAGTGAATCGGGGCTCAACCCGATGACCCTGATTGCGCCCAGCCTAGGCAGGGTTGCAACCCCAGATTCATTGACGGGAAATTCCCCAGACCAGTCGGGCTCGCGCCAGACCGTCAGTTTGATCACGTCGCCTGGCCGAAGCAGGTTCTCCCCCTCGATGCTATCACGGGTCGACTGCGCCCGGATGGCGCGAGGGGCAAAGAGCATACCGGCGAGGAGAAGGACGATCACCAGGAAGTCGAACCGAGCTTTCATCCGGATTTCACCCTGGAGGTCTAGACCCCTGAACCGCGCCTTCATAGGCTCTCGTCTCGTAGGGGCCAGGAGCAGCACAGGAGGCGCAGCTCGGAGAAGAAACCGTAAACTCGAACACACCCTAGCCCGCTCTACCGATGGACCTTCGTCACAGGAACGATCTCATATCCCCCTTCCGCAGCGGCATGAGACGAAAGGAGCTTTCCAGGCGGCTTGAGAGCCGGGGCCAACCTTCGTTGTGTAGATAACTTACGTCACACATGGACTTCAAGGGGCAACCAACGCCCTACGCGAGCGACCCGGAGGTCACCTTAAACCTGGAAGGCCGCGGGTGGTTGGGCCAGCCAACCCGTCTTCGACTCCTAGTTCTTGCTACCCGCACCTGCAGAGGATACAGCGGGCCAGCCGAAGGAGTTCTGATATAAGGGCATACGCCCTTGTGTGGTAGCAATTTTCAGACCGTTTTTCGCCGGGTCACAGCCAGGCCTTAGCTTGCCTCCCTTAGGCTCAGCCTGGTCGCCTAGCCGTGACTGTTGTGGCGTGCCGCCCACACGTGTGGACCACAACGGGCCTCCACGCCAGTCCTGATCACGGTCTCGATAGACTCTGTTCTTGGGAAGTGCAGCCGAGTCGCAAGCAAAGCCATCAGTTGCGAGTTTGCCATCCGTGTGGTCCCCTTGGAGCTCTCCGCGGGGTTCTTGTAAAAGATGGCGCCACCTGAGCTCAAATAAGGCCGTACTGCTCGGTTGTTGTTGATGGTGCTGTTCAACTCGAGTGTGAAAGAGTTGTTGATGAAGTCGTCGGTGCAGAACTGAAGAAGAACCACGTCCGGGTCTATCACCTTGATGACGTGTTCGAGAACCATCAACTCCTGCAAGGTACCGAAACCCAACGCCCCGTAGCTGAAGATTTCAACATTAAGGGCCTAGACTTCGGGCTTCATCGCCGGCTGCCTACGTGCGGTGTACGACCCTGGCGGCTTGAACGGAGGCATCGCACGTGCCATCGCGCGTTCAGGCCTGCTTGCGGACTGCGCCTCCTGGGACCTCGCGACCCTGGAAATGGCGACTGGCACAGCCAGTATCACGCCCAGCAGTGCCATCAGCCTGATCTCGATTATTGGAGTTCCGAAAAGCAGCCCGGGTACCATGAATACTAGTCCCGCCTGGCAGCTATTGAATAACGCCAGGTGTCTGTCCGGCACATGAGTCCTTGCCTGTGCGGCAAACCGCCACGCCGAAATGAGGATCCCGCAAAAGAGGACCAGCCCGAGCAGACCGGATTTGAGCAGGACGTGGCCAAGACCGGAATGAACGAAGCCGAAATCGTCGTTGTGCCAGTCGAGACTAACGTCGTTTGCGCTAACTTCAAATTCCCCCCAAGCTCCGATACCGACCAACGGATGCTGCTGCACCGTTTCGAAGGCCCGGTACAGCTCGTAGCCTCGGGAAGAAGGCGACGTAATGCCGCCGCTGTGGGCGCCTGCGTCAGGGGCAATCCGCTCGATCGGCGACAGATTGCTCTGGCCGGCGCTCGGGTTTCGTGCCGTATTGAGGTAGATCACCGCCAGTACCATCGGCAGCACGACTAGCACGGCTGTGATCGCACGCTTGTTCCTTGGGAGCAGCCAGACGAAATAGAAAGTAGCCAATAACAACCCATACCAACTCGTCCGACGATAGGACAACAGGATCACCAGCAATTCAACGCTAATTGCCCCCGCGAAAAAGGCACGGCTTACGGCCGACAACGTGCTCCAGCTACGAATCAGCCTCCCGGCGCAATAAAACACCACCAACGAAGCGATTACCCCTTCGGTGACATCGAAGAATGTGAGCTTCAAGACGAGGTCGCGATAGGCGTTCTGGGGATCGCCGCCGGCGAACAGGAAGCGCGCCAAGCCATAGCATCCCCTCACCACGGCGATGCCTAAGAACGTTCTGATAGCAAGCCCTAGGGAATGTTCGTCGCGCAACGCACTCACTGCGACATAGGCGATCATGCTCATGTGCAGAACGTTGATAAGTCCCTCCGTCGATATCACCGAGGCAAAGAGCACGCCGGTAGCGAGGCCGTACGCCACGTGGCAGGCGAAGAGTGCGGCAAAAGCCAGCATCCACCTCCATACGGCGCCCTTCATTACATCCCGACCCCCGAGTTTGTTTAGGAATAGGGTGGCCAGGAACAACCCGTATAAGTAGAGTTGAAAGAGCGGGAACAAAAGTAGACTAGACCCCTTCGTGTAGACGCTAAATTCAGGGGGCCGCAGATAACCAAAGCTGTTCGGGCCAACGAATGAGATGATCACACCAATAAGTAGTAGCGCGGCAACCCTGGTGTAGGTCAGAAACAGTGCAATCCCACGGATGCAGAATGCTGACGCGAGCACGACAACGACCGAGAGTATCCCGTAGCGAAGCAGGGTAGATAGCAATGAGTCGCTCATTGCCAGGATGCCATTGGCCGAAGGAGACGCGTGTGATGCGGCGTACACCGGACTGCATTGTGACGCAAAGTGAGCCTCAGGTTAACCACAGCGAGCTGGACTCTTGCCCACATGTCACTGCAAAGAGACTACCGGATCAATTCGTTGAAGGTCTTTTCTTTCCCGCATGCCCCTGTGACGACGGCGACTACCGTGGAGCCGGCCGATCCAACCAGTGTCCCTTGATAGCTCGATAAGCCTTGCGCACCGCGCGATACCCAAGCAGCAGTGGTACATCAAGCGGGCGCTCATACCGGCGAAGAATGTCTTTGGTTTCGGCTCTCTGCACCAGTGCTGCACCCGAGCTCACGCCGCCGAGTTGGAATTCCGCAATGACCTTAGGCACATATTCTAACGTCGCGCCACGGCGTAGCGCGCGGACGAAAAACTCGTGGTCGGCGCTGATTCTGTAACGCTCGTCGAACCCACCGAACCGCTCGAACACCGCGCGGCGCACAAACGCTGCCTGATGACAGATTCGCTCGTGCACCAAGTTCCATCGCCTAATATGAGCGTGCGATTTACGGAAACGACCATCTTTGCTGCAGCATAGCACGTCGCCGACGATAATGTCGGCGGACGCGCCCGCTGCCACCGCTGCAATGTCGGCGATGACATCTGGGCTGAAGAGGCGATCATCTGAGTTTAGGAAATAAATGAGATCGCCCGTCGCAAGGGTGAGGCCCTTGTTCATCGCGTTATAGATGCCGTCATCAGGTCCACTGACGATGACATCGCCGTCGCGAGCAAGGGTGCGTGCGAGTGACACGGTGCCGTCAGTCGACCCGCCGTCGACGATCACCATCTGAATGTCCGACCACGTTTGCGCCCGCAGCGAGGCCAGGGCACGGCCTAGGACCCCCTCGCTGTTCCAGCACACTGTGATGGCCGACACTCTCATAATTTGTTCATACGATAAGGGGCACCAGAAGACTAAGCATCCACGGGAACGTCCTGGCGCCGGCAAGCCAGTCGGGAGATCGTTCTTGCAACATACCCATCTTCCATTCAGCTCGATACATCTTTTCACTTCTCACTGCTGGGGCTGACCAGCAACAAGACCCTTGTAGATCTGCTCCAGCTGCCGGACCGCCCGGTCCCAGGAAAACCGTTTCAAGTTTTCGTAGCCCCTCGAGACCAGATCCGCCCGTGATCCGTCGTTGTCGCAAACTTGTAGCATGCATTCCCGTAGCTCATCCTTTGACCGCGGATCAAAATATAACGCGGCATCCCCCGCGACCTCCGGCAGCGAAGAGACCCCCGCAGCCAGCACCGGAGCGCCGCAGGCCATGGCCTCTAGGATCGGGATCCCGAACCCTTCATATTTTGACGGGTAAACGAGCGCCTGACAGCAGGCGTAAACTAGTTTGAGTTCGTGCGCATCGAGTCCGGCAAACCGCTTGACCCTCTCCGAATGTCCATCAATCAGGACCATCTGCTGTTCATCAAACCGGTCCGCGCTGACCACGGCCAGATCACACCGTTCGTACAGCTCGGGGGTCGAGGTATAGGCCTCGAGCACAAGCTGAACATTCTTGTACGGGTTGTTGAGCCGTCCGACGTAAAGGAAGAACGGCTTCGTCAGGCCGGATCTCTTCCGGAACTCTTCCTTTTCCTGAAGGCTGACCGGCTGACAAAAGCTCTCATCAACGCCGAGATGGATCACAAAGACCCTTTCCGAAGGAATGTCTTCATAGATCCGCAGCACATCCCGCTTCGTTGATTCCGAATCACATACGATCACGTCCGCCCTGTGGGCCAAAGCTCGCTTGAGCTCGACGAATTTGCTATCGGCCTCGCCGTTGAACTCATCCGGGAAAAGCTCGAAGATCATGTCATGGATGGTCAGCACATTCCTGGCTGACCGGCCTCCGCAAGGCCAGGAATAATACGTGCTGTGAAAGATGTCCGGCCGGAAAACGAACGCATACGCACGGCTGAAAACATCCCAGACATGCGGAAAGTACCGGTAGGGCCGGATCCTGGGGATGATCGCCTTGTGGATATCCCGGACCTCTGGACACATATTGTGCGACGGAAAAGTGCACAGGCATTCAAACTCCCTATTCTTGCCGATGCGTTTGAATATCTCCTTGAAAACGACACTGACCCCGCCGTGTCTCTGCCGGTAGAATATATTGCCGTCGTAATAGACCTTGATCATCTCGGCGTCCGGTATCTTGACGCTACCGACCTATGCGATCTTTGAGGTTCCTGTCTGGGTATGCTGAAGCTGGGCTGCTTAGCCTGGCTCTGACATCTGCTATCCTGTCCTGTATCATTTTGCGCTCTTCCCCGTCTAGGCCAACAAAATAAGCAAGGACACTTACGACGACGTAGCTAGCGACTATTAAGAAAAGGAACCTAGAAACAGATGTCGCTAGCTTAGTGACAAAGGTGCTGACGACACAAAAAAAGAGTAGCCCTGCTACAGCCATACGGCCGAACACGACCTTGAAGTAGCGAGCGGTATCCACATTGATGATGTTACGGTTCACCAAATAGATATAGGCCGGGAAAGGCAGGGAGCTCACCAAAAGTGCGGCGGCGGCGCCGTTCACCCCCCAGTATTTCGTGAATGGATAAACGAGAACCAGATTAATGCCGGCTGTGATCGAGGCAAAAATGGCATTCAAGGCCGGCTTCCCCATCCCCAGGGCCACAAGGGACGGCACCATCGTAACACTGATGAAATAGAAGGCCACGCAGCAATAGAACATTACGACCGCACCCTTCGCGGCGAAATCCGCGCCCATCCAGTAATGGAGGATCTCAAGCGAAAAGGCCGCCAATGGCAGGAAAAGGATACTGCTCAGCAAGAATACGAATTTCGACAGCTTGATATAGGACGCGTGCAGCTTCTCCGTGTCCGAGGTGGCCTGCAGTTCACTGGTAGCCGGGAAAACGACGAACGCTATTCGGTAAACAAACCCATTGAAGCGGGTAATGATCTTGAACGGGACAGTGAATATCGCGACCCCGGCAGGCCCGATCACAAGGCCCAGAATGAGCTGGTTGACCGTCCTAGTGATCAGGCTGGAGAACTTGATGCATATCGTGTACAAACCAAAACCGATGACCTCCCTGAACTCGGCGAGGTAGAACCGGAAAGAGAACTTCAGTTCCGGGATCAACTGCCTTGAAGCCCGGTAAAAAAGAAAGATCCCCAGGATTTCTGAAAAGAGGTTCAACACGACGACCTCTTTCAACCCCAGGCCTATGGCCAAGAGGGCCACATTACCGATGCTGACCAGGGTCCCAGTAATCACATTGTTGCGGTTGCTGATATCGAACCTTTGAACAGCCTCGGGAATCCTGGAAAGAACACCAAGGATCATGATGAGCGCGAACCCTACAGAAGACAGGAAGAAGCAGAACCGCGTATCGTCGACGAGGTGGAGGGGGATCTTGAACAGCTGGATCGCGAAGAACTCTGTAAAAAGGATGATCCCGACCCCTCCGACGATCCCAATGAGGATAAACAGGAACAGAATGGAGTTCAGAATCCTGTTCATTTTGTCGTAATTCTTCAGGGCATGATAATGAGAAACGTACTTGATGACCGCCTCGCCGAGCCCTAGATCCATAAAAGCAAAATACCCCAGAACCATGAAGACGAGGCTCAGGACGCCGTAGGCATCGTACCCCAACTTGTTCACGATAAAGGGGACTGTCGCGACGCTGATAATCGTGAGCCACAGCCAGCCAGCGACGTTGAAGAAACTATTCTTGATGAAGTTCCTGCTTAAAGACATTGTTTCGCCTTTAATTGGTTTCCTACATATCACGCGATCGTCCGCTTCATCTCTTCCCCATACTGCGGAGGTCTTTGGATCTGCCACAGCAAGTGGAAGTCGCTAGGACATCCTCGAACCACCGCTCCGCTTCGACTTCCATCACCGATAAACCGACCGCCATCGTCGGATGAGCTTATGGAACAGAGATGTCTCCGAGCGAAGAGGCCGCGGAGAAGCTCACTGGCTCTGGTTGATTCAGGCCGTCAGAACGGTGGGGAAGGATCTGCGATCCTGGTGCGTGCGGACCCGCGCTTCCACCCACGGATAGGTGCGCGCAATCCCATCGCGGAGGGAGAAACGGGAGCCACCTGGTTGGGTAGATCCGCTCGTTGTTGAAGTTGCCCGCGCGGATGCCCACTGGGCCTTCGACATGCGGCTTTCGGACCCGTTTTCTGAAGACGCCGACAACTGTCCGGACAAGCTCATCGATGGCCACCATCCCTTCGGCCCGTGTAATAGCGCTCCGCCTCGACCAGGTAGCGATAGGAGCCGTCATCGTCAGCATTCCGCCGGAGGTCAATGTCATTAAGCAGAGTGCCAATGACGGGGGCGCGCGCCGCGGTCAATTGATCCATCGCGAAGCGCACCGCGTCGATCCGGGTGTGCCCAGCCCGCACCACCAGCACCACCGCATCGGCGGCCGACCCGAGAAGCGCGGCGTCCGCCAACAAGTTGACAGGGGGACTATCAATAAGCACGACGTCAAACTCAGGAGCGAGCGCTTCCAAGACCTCGCGCACCCGTTCGATGGTCATGATCTGGCGCTGGTTCGAGGGCAGCGCGCCTGCGGGCAGGATTACCAGTGCGCCGGTTTCGCCAACCGCGACTCGATGGGCTCCGTCCTCGAACCGGGCGGTCCCGGCTACCAGCTCGGCGAAGCCGGATGCGCGCGCGCAGCCAAACACTTCGTTTACCAGACCACGGCGAAAATCTGCGTCGATCAGGAGCACACGCAGATCCCGCCCCGCCAGCGTCAGCGCAAAGTTGATGATTGAAAGGGTCTTCCCTTCACCAGGCAGGGGGCTGGTGAACACCAGGACCTTGGGCGGCCGCTCCTGGTTCGCGAGCACCAGATTCGCATGGAGCTGATTCAAGGACTCAACATATGCGGCCGGCGTCTCCCGTCGTGTAACCAGCAAGGACTCGATGCGCGCGGCCGCTCCGCGAGGCGGGCGGTGATGGTCCCGGTGATGCGGTGTGGTCGGCGCTTGAGCTATTGGAGCGGGGCCGAAGAACGTGAACGTCGCCCGGGAGCTGGGAACGCCGGGAAGCGCTCGCCGCTGGGTTGTTCGGGGCAACGACTGGGTTGTTCGGGGCAACAAATTGGTGGATCGACGTTCCAGCCGCGGAATTGCCCCGAGGACAGGGAGACCAGCGGCCAGCAATGCGTCGGTGCGCGTGCGGACCGATCGGTCGGTCACCCCCCGACCGAGCGCGGCTATTACCCCAAGCAGCGAGCCGACCACCACAGAGAGCACCAGGTTTAGCAGCGGTCTGGGGGCCACGGGACCGTCGGGCACGACCGCCGGGTCGACTATGCGGACACTCGGATCCTCCATCGCCCGGGTGATCTCCGCTTCCTTGAGGCGGGTCTGGATCAGGGTGTAGAGCTCCTGCTGAACTCCAACCTCTCGCTCCAGCCGGGCTGTCTGGACCTCTTTCCTTGGCAACGCATTGAGTGCCCCGCTGAAATTCCGGGCAACCTCCTGAAGCGCATCTACCTGGTTGGTCAGGCCTTGTAGGTACGTTTCCGCGATACCCTGGAGTTGCGCGTCGAGTTCTCTGATCCTGGCGGTGAGTACCTGCACGTCGGGATCCTCGGGCTTCCTCCGAACCAGCAGCGCGGACCGCTCGTTCTCGAGCTGGGCCAGGGCTGAGAGCAGCTGAGACGCAGCTTCATTCTTGATCAGGGTCGGGAACGAGACGAGGCCTCGCGACTTGGTCTGCCCGTCGGGTAGGGCCCGTGCCGAATCGCTTCGCATCTGTCGCACGAGCAGGGCCAATGCCTGCCGCTCCGCCTCCACGGCGCCGCGGTCGGCTTCGACTTGAGCCAGACGCCTCACCTGAGTGCGGGCCTCCTCCTCGACGTCGACGGCGCCGCTGCGTTCGCGATAAGCCCGCAGGTCATCTTCCGCCCGACGTAACTGAGTGCCCAACGTGTCCAGTTGGTGCTTGAGGAACTGGATAGTGCTGCCGGTGCGTGCCAACTGAACCTCGTGGCGGCCGGAAATGAGCTGTTGGGTCAGGAGGTTGGCGGCGGCCGCTGCCTGACCTGGGTCGCTTGCCCGGACTTGCACGGCGATCAGATCGGCATCTCTGTCAGGACGGGAGACCTGGAGACTGGATTGGAAGCGCGCAACCGCTTCGGCCATCGATACGACCATCAGACGGAGCTCAGTTACCTCCCGCGCAGCTGGAGCGAGGGCGAAAGTCAGGCCCCCAACCTGTACCGTGTCGCCGATGGCTACCGAGACCTCGTCATGAGGCGGCTCCAGTCGCCTCATCATTCGGGTCCTACCCGGTCCTGCCTGCAGGACTAGGGTCAGGGTATCGCTAGCCGGCGCCACCCGCAGCATCGAAAAGAGGTTCGAGATCTGGGCGCGGCGAGGTGCGACCAGGCGAGCGCGCAGACCGAGAGAATCAATTACGGCCGCAGCCGCGCTCCGGCCATACAAGACTTGGATTTCGGTGCTGATCCGGTTCTCGGTGGAGAGCTGCTGTACTAACTGGGGTAGATTGACTTCCTCCAGCTCGAACCGCAGAACGCTGGTCGCCGCGTAGACTCGAGGCGCGCGCAGGGTATAAACCTCCCCCACGGCAACCGAGAGTAGCACACAGAGCGCAACTAAAAAACGATGACGGCGGAGCATCGCCGTGAAATCGCCTAGGGTGGGATGGCCGGGAAACCGCGGAGGAAAAGCGCCGGCCTCTATCTGCCGTTGGTCGGGATCAAGGGGGAGCACGGGAAACATGGTGGTTTACTGAATCGCGGTGGTCGCAATGAGCGCCGCGGCAGTAATGTCGGCTGCCACGACCCCCCCATTGCGGGATAGCCAGATCCTGTCAAACTTCACTGCGAACTCCTTAGCCTACATCAGCGCACGTACAAACCGAGTCGGCCCAAGCTATAGGTGGGACGGCGTGTAAAAACCGATACTGCAAGGATTATGCCCACCCGGTAGTTCGTCCAAAGCAAGGGGTCTTCCCGGGGGATTGGTGTTGAGCCTCGAAAGGCAGCTGTTGCTCTGCACGAGATGTACCCTGCAATTCCGCTCGGCAGGTCAAGCCTACCAAGGACTTATCGAATAGTTAACTGGCGCAGCAACTGAGTCTCTAGTGTGCAGTCGCTGATCGGGCTGCGCAAGAGTGCGACAGATTGCAGGGCTCGAATCCCCTTGGTCTTGACCCGGCTGCGCTCAAAGGATAAGAATTTCCTTCTCCTTCGCCGAAGGTAGGAGGGGGTTCGGGGGGTGGCCAACGCGCGGCCCCGGGGCCTACGGTCGGTGCCGCGCGGGGGCGGGTGGGTTGGGGTGGTTGAGAGGCTGGCCGCGCCGCCCGAGGCCGGCCTGCCGGCTCTTCCGGGACACCCGGGCACGCAAACGGTCCCCGAGCGTGGGGCCCAGGACTACGGGTAAGGGGGAGTGGCTCCGGTCGGCGTCGTGGCTCCGGTCGGCGTCAGTGAGCGGCGCCTTCGCGGAGGGGGCCCCCGCAACCGCGGGGTCGGGTCCCGGGCTCGGACTCGATGGGCGAGGATCCGGGTGATCACGGCGGGCTCGGTGATCACGGCGACGATCCGCATCAGCCCCTGACGTGCGGGGCTCCCTTGTGCGCGGGAATGCTGACGCGACACCGAGCACAAACGCTGCGAGGGACTGGAAGCCGCAGTTGATATCGATTCGGTTCTCCGGGCCTTCGCCTGCGCCCGGAGCCTCGTCAGCGTGACGCCTCGCGGTCTGCGCGATTAGCGCTAGTCAAAGGTGACCAATCTTCGATTGCTTTCACCACAGCCTGCGCGATGACTGCATAGCCCTCGCGATCGGGATGGCCATCTGCGCTGGCGGGGTAAATTGCCTTTAAGGCCGCGGCATCGCGCAACGGCTTCGCCAAATCCACGTACCTGACCCCGAACCTGTCAAGTTGCTTCTGCACTTGGCGATCGACCTCATACTCGTTGCTCAGAAGCGCGCGAATGGTCTCATGTCCGGGCAGATTGCTGTCACGGCCGAGCCACGGTGCATACACCCGCTCTTTTGTGGGGATGAGGGCAACCAAGAGATGCACCCTAGCAGCGCGACAATCTTCCGCGATGCGTTCCAGACGATCCAATGTCAGCCGCAAGCCTTCCCGTATGGTTGAATCCTCGAGGTTGAGAGCCCTCAAGCGCCCCCTCGGTGTGAAGCCGGTATAGCCGCTGTGCGTCGGAAGTTGCATTGAAA
The DNA here is from genome assembly GCA_963804125.1 of uncultured Gemmatimonadales bacterium. GTDB lineage: Bacteria > Gemmatimonadota > Gemmatimonadetes > Gemmatimonadales > GWC2-71-9 > CAVVWJ01. The sequence continues at coordinate 5,463 of CAWDPF010000003.1, read as the reverse complement.
CGATGTCGCTCGGGTGGTCGCGAGTGACGAACTCCAGCCCTCGAGCGTAGCCCCCAAGTGCAGTGAAGGTCGCTAGCCGATAAACAACACTACGGCGGGCAAGCCAATCACGTAGCGACGCCAGGTAGACGTCACGCGCCGGCGGGACCGATAAGCTGCCGGTAAAGCTCGGGATACCTTCCCTGCGCAATGCCGCCCAATGGCGAAGCCCGTACACGGCTGCATAGGCATCCCAGAGATCGTTGCCATAGTAGAGGCCCACCACGATTACCTGTGGTCGAAGCCGCAAGGCACGGGTACGGAGTAGCTCTTCGTACTGCACCGGGCCGTAGCCGCCAAGCGCGAGGTTGTAAACCTGGCGGTGAATTAAGGTGCTGAGCTGTGCAGGCCAGGACAGATCGGCAGGAGCAGAAACACCATAGGTCTGAGAATCTCCGATGGTGACAATCTCGGCGCTGTCAGGCAACTCTCGATTTCGGAAGCCCCATTCGTCGTGGCCAGCCGTATGCGGCGCGAGTCGTATCCCAAGGATGGAGTCGTGTATGGGGTCGGCCGCAAGATAGTCTACTGGGTTCAAGGTGATGCGGCAAAGCCCTTCGGCCATTAGCACGCCCACGATCGAAGAGGCTAGCAGCAAGCAGACCTGAAGAGACCAACGTCGTATCGGCGAGTACCCTCCTGAAGCCACGTACGCGCGAGGCATGTTCAGCAACTCCCAACGCTCTACATCATGCGTCCCGTCTTACGCTGAGTCAACCACGGTTGAAAATGGCGTCTGCGCGGAATTTGGTGATTCCCTGACCGGGCATTATCGTCTGGTCCTCGCTCCTGTCGCGGCAGGACCGATGGATACCCGTCCGCTGTGCCCAGCACGGCCGAGCTCCGGCTCGATCGCCTCGTGCTCTCTTGTGATACGATCACCGTCGTGGTGCGGGCGCGCCCGCCGATCGCCGATGCCCATGTATGACTGCCCCAGTTCTCGGGAGCATGCCTGGTATACTCGCCAACTGGGCGATCTCCCTTGGCACGGGCTGCGGGTGCGCTGTCAAAGTTTCGCCCGAAGGGGACCGGTCGTTTCGCGTGATAGATTCAATGACCTGATGTCGTCCTGACCCTACAAACCAGCTCGACTCCTCCCGCAAATGCCACCGCAATCAGGAATATCAGCCAGGCTCTCCACTTGTGGTCAAGGTGGAAGTGACGTTGGTCCCTGTTGTGGGCAGTTCTGAGTTAGAGTAAGGCGACTTCTTCGGTCCGTTGTTCCTGGCCTTGGGTGGCGAACTCCGCCGGGGTCAGGTGCCCGAGGGAGCCGTGAGGTCGCTGGTGATTATAGTCGATCCGCCACACTTCGTGGGCGCCTTCGTCGACCCCTACAATCACCAGCGCTTGCACAGCGCGTTAGGTTACATCGCGCCGGCCGACATGCTCGCAGGGGGAGCCGAGGCAATCTGGGCAGAGCGCGATCGGAAGCTGGAGGCGGCACGGGAGCGGCGCCGTGGGAAACGCGACCTGCCACCCGACGAGGATTCCGCCCTGGCGGAACTAAGCGAAGTGCATTAGAAGTGCATTAAGTGAACGTCCACCGAGTCACATTCGCGCTGAACCAGGACAAACCAAGACGTCACAGTCACTCAATTCAAGACTATCTGTTATAGGGGATTCAAGGAAAAGGCCTCGTTACGAGATGGACCAACTTAAGATAAGTAGATGGAAGAATGAGTGTCAACAATAGTCCCATCTCTTAAGACAAACCGTGCCATTTCACTTATTCTTGCCTCCACCTAAAGAGCAGGACATCTACAGCTGCATGGATCGGAGTAAAAATGAGTGTTTCCAATCCTGGCGATGTGCCGGCAGAAGAAAAAGTTCGCAGCTTTTATGATAAGGAAGGCTGGTCTGCCGACACCGAGGGCCATTCTCTCGATGCTCGCCTCTGGGAAGACCTTCGCCCGGCGGCAAAAGATTATGTCTCCAATTGCAGACGCCGTATTTCTCTTCACCTCCCTGCAAAGGGGGACTTTCTCTTAGACGCGGCATCTGGACCCCTTCAATATCCGGAGTATCTGGAGTTCTCTAGACATTTCAAAAAGCACTACTGTGTGGATATTTCGGCCTCCGCACTGAACGAAGCCAAGAAAAAGCTGGGCGAAAAAGGGGAGTATTATAGAGCAAGTCTCTTGGATCTCCCCTTCGACGATAATTTCTTTGACGCGGCAGTGAGCCTTCACACGATTTATCACATCGATCGCAAGGACCAGGAGAAGGCGGTCCGCGAGCTCATCCGTGTGACGAAACCCGGAGCTCCCCTGATCATTATTTACGCCAATCCCCAGCGGCCCGGAAACCTCATCAAAACTTCGATTCGAAGAGTCCTTGGTGTTATTTCGATTCGAAGAGTCCTTGGTGTTAAACCAAAGCCAAGCTTGCTCTATTATCATGCCTACCCATTGAACTGGTGGTCTCGTTTTGAAGACGTTGGGTCCGTAGAAATCAAACCTTGGAGAATGCTCACGGCTGGATCCTCGAGACGGCTTATTCCTGATTCGGAAATCGGAAAAAAGCTCTTCCACTCTTTGACAGAGATGGAAAACAATTGGGAAAAATTGAGTGTCACATTGGGCGCATATCCCATGATCATCATCAAAAAACAAAACCCCACGTTGGAGTAGGGTTTGCCGTAGAACTGCTAAACATTCGCACCGTCCGATCACGGAAGATGCGGAGTCTTTCTGTTTCCAATCAATCCAACAACAAAGCTGATGGCAGATAGAGCAAGAAATCAAATAGAACTGCCTACCAATTTAGTCTCTTATTGGCCCAGTCTTGACAGAAATGGCGAAGACTCTGCTCATGCCTTGGGCACTTGGACGCCGCCAAAGGTAGCACGATGCGAAACGTGGTCAGCGAACACGCGGCCGCGATCGCCGCCCGCCCCAAGCGGGCAGCTAGTTCTCAGCAACAAGGGTACCCCACGAGTGGCACTCACCATTCACGAGGCGTCCGCGCCTAGACCTACCTCAAGGTGCGCAGCTGAGGCGTTTTTCGGGTACTCCTTGCTCAGTCGCCGGGCTCTGGCCTGCTCGATTCTAGGTTCTCGATCATCCCATTTCTGACGGTCCGGACCGGATCTGCAGGATCAGGAGCCGATAAGCCAGGCCTCTGTGCCGTCTGGCGATAGGGACACACTACGGAGTGCGTGGGTCTTTGGCCGGTGTTGTTCTGAGCTTCCTCCTTCTGTATAATATGACTGAGGGCGTTGTCCTGCGTGCAGTACTGAGTGGCTTCTGTTCGTTGCTACTACGGGCAGTCTTCGGCTGTCCCAATGGCGTGAGGGGCGTCGGCCTGGTCGATCGAACCGGAGCGGAATTCTGCCATCACCCAATCCCCTGGAGCTGTTTCCATCGGAGCTGGAGCGGGCGAATCGTGAGCGCTGAAGCATCGGCCCCCCGTATCAGTGTTTGCGTTTCCACCTATCAGCGGCCTGTGCAACTGGCTCGGTTGATCGATGCGCTAGCCAGGCAAGAGAAGCCGCCTGACATCCTGGAGTTGGTGGTCGTCGACAACGATCCCAGCGGCTCGGCGCGCGCCGTGGTGAAGGCAGCGGGTACTCGGTTGCACATCCGGTACGACATCCAGCCACAAAAGAATATCGCGCTCACCCGGAACCTCAGCGTGCGGCTCGCAATCGGTGACTGGGTAGCGTTCCTGGATGACGACGAGCTGCCGAGTAAGGACTGGTTGCGGCGGATGTTCGAGACTGTGATCCGGTCAGGCGCGGATGGCGTGTTGGGGCCGGTAGTTTCAGTATTGCCGGCGGATGCGCCCGACTGGATACGCGCAGGCGATTTCTTCGGCCGCGGCCGGTTCGCAACTGGCGTCATCGTTCCTCGCACTGAATATCGGATCGGCAATGCCTTGCTTCGTGCCGAGTCGCTGCGGCAGATCGCGGGGCCTTTCGACTCCGAGTATGGCCTCAGCGGGGGTGAAGACGGGCGCCTGCTGAACCTGCTCGCCAATCGCGGCGCGCGGCTGGTCTGGTGCGACGAAGCCACAGTAACTGAGCCGGTGGAACCCAGCCGTCTCACCCGCCGCTGGTTGCTGATGCGTGCCTACCGGGGGGGTCAAAATGTTACCCGACACACCCGATCAGGTGCGTATGGACCGCTTCGTTTCTACACCCTCCCGTTGTTAGCACTGCGGGCAGGCGCAGTGGCAGTGAGTTCAAGTGCCCTCGCGATACTGCTCTGGCCGCTCAGCGAGATTTGGCGGTTCGGCTGGTTGCGCAGGGCCTATTCCAACGCCGGCAAGCTCACGGCGCTCGCCAACTCGCGCTATGAGGAGTATCGGTGATGCTCAGAAAGCGGCCGTCTGCAGCTGAGCCAGGCCGGGGTGGTGCACAGAATGCAGACGCTCAAGCAGAGGGCGCGGTTTTCCCAGTGCTCAGGGCTGCCTACAACCACTCAGCGTACATCGAGGGACCCTGGAGAGCGTTGCGCATCAGCATTGGGACAATTACGAGCTGGTGGTCGTTGATGACGGATCACCGACGACAGACGATAATCCGCTATCCTGAGTGCACGGACACACAACGAAGAGGCGGTCATGAAAAGGGCACTGGTCTGCGGCGCCGGCGGCTTTATCGCGAGCCATCTTGTCAAGCACCTTAAGAACGTGGGCTACTGGGTGCGCGGGGTTGATCAGAAGCAGCCGGAGTTCTCGCCTACGGCCGCCGATGATTCTTGCAGGTCGATCTCGCGAGCGGGACTCCTGTCACGCTGCGCTGACGCTTCCGTCGGGCTCCTTCGACGAGGTCTACCAGCTCGCTGCGGACATGGGTGGGATGGGGTTTATCCACTCAGCCGAGTGCGAGATCATGCGCAACAGCGCGCTGATCAATATCAACATGATCGATGCTGCGGCACGCAGCGGGATCGGACGCTACTTTTTCTCGTCCTCGGTCTGCATTTATCGCGACATGCAGCCTGGCGAGCCGGAGCTTACCGAAGAGCAAGCCTACCCAGCGCTTCCGGATAACGAGTACGGGTGGGAGAAACTGTATGCCGAGCGGATGGCGCTGGCCTACGGCCGCCGGTTTGGCATGCAGTACGGATTGCGCGTTCCAAAACTGCTATGGCCCCGAGGGAGCGTGGACCGGGGGACGGGAGAAAGCCCCCGCCGCTATCTGCCGTAAGGTCGCGGAGGCGCAAGATGGTGGACACGGTGGAGGTCTGGGGGGACGGCAGTGCTATCCGGTCGTACACCTACGTCGACGATATGGTTGACGGCATCTCCGCCTTACCCACTCGGACCTGACCGTCCGACCAACATCGGCAGTCCCGAGTACGTTACGGTCGATGAGCTCGTCCGGACCATCGCTGACGTCGCCGGGAAACAGGTTCGCGCCGTGCACGTTGAGGGTCCGGTGGGCGTCCTTTCCCGCAACTTCAGTAATGAGCGGATCTA
>CAWDPF010000002.1:0-272888 GCA_963804125.1 uncultured Gemmatimonadales bacterium | reverse complement strand
GCGGTGTCGCCGAACACGTCGATGTCCATCGAGAGGTAGGCGAACGAGATGATGTGGTAGCCGCCCATCGCGGCGCCCATCCACTGCTCGCGCGACATCGGCTCCGGCGCGAGGTGCAGCGCGGTGAAGCGGAAGCCGGGCGCGACCAGCTCCTCGAGCCGCGTCTCGTCGCGATCCTGCATCGCGTGCATCCAGCCCTGTTCGAGCTCGGCGAGCTCCGCCCGATCCTCTTCCTCCGACATGGAGCCGGAGGCTAGCTACTCGAGCGTCGTGCCGCAGTCGCCGCAGCGGGCGCCGACGACGCCGGCGCCGGCCGACCAGCGCGGCTGGAGCGATCCGGCGCAGACCGGGCACTCGGTGGCGGCGCCGCTGCTGACCGCGGACCACGCGGTGCCGAGCACGTCGGCGAGCGTCGGCTCGGCGGCCGCGCGCGCGTGGGCGTGCCGGGGCGGGGGTGCGAGCGCGGCGCTCACGCGACCGTCCTCACACACCGACCACCCGGCCGAGCACGCGCACCTCGCGCGAGCGGATCGGCTCGAAGCTCTCGTTCTCCGGCTGCAGGCGCACGTGGTCCTCCTCGCGGAAGAAGCGCTTGACCGTCGCGTCCTCACCCACGAGCGCGACCACGATCTCGCCGTCCACCGCCGTGTCCTGCCGGCGCACGACCACGTAGTCGCCCTCGAGGATGCCGGCGTTCTTCATTGACTCGCCGCGGATCCGCAGGACGTACTCGCCCTCGTCGCCGCCCGCGAGCTCCGGAACCGACACGTACTCCTCGATGTTCTCCTCCGCCAGGATCGGCTGGCCGGCGGCGACCTGGCCGTCCGGTGCCACACCGCCATGGCCGACGACAGAGCTCCCACGCGTCGACCACGCCGGTCGTCGCGCGGTCCAGCATCTCGATCGCCCGCGGCTTCGAGGGATCGCGGCGCAGCAGCCCCGCCTTCTCGAGGTTCGCGAGGTGCGCGTGCACCGTCGAGGAGGACGCGAGGCCGACGGCCTTCCCAATGTCCCGCACCGTTCGCAGGGAGTTCCTCATCTTGGCCGAGTACTTCTTGATGAAGTCGAAGATCTCTTGCTGGCGCTTCGTGAGGTCCTTGCCGATGTCCATCGCGGGGCCTCCCTCGGTCAGTTGCTGATCAGTCGTACGAACATGTGTTCGACACAGTAGCGATCCCCGGGGACGGACTCAAGGCGGGCGGTAGCCTGGATGCGACGATGCGGCTCGGACTCTTCCTCATCGCCGGCATCCTCCTCGCGGGATGCGGCGCCGACACGCCCCCACCCAAGCCGCAGAAGCCGGTGAAGCTCAGCGTCTCGGCGCCGTCGGACACCGCGATCGTCCAGAGCGCCACCGCGCAGGTCAGCGGCACGGTCAGCCCGCCCGGCGCGCAGGTCAAGGTCCAGGGCCACCTCGCCCGGGTCAGCGGCAACAGCTTCACCAGCACCGTCAACCTCGCCCAGGGCCCCAACGTGATCGACGTCGCCGCCACCGCCCGCGGCCGCGCCACCGCGCTGACCGCGTTCCGGGTCACGCGCGACGAGCGCGTCGGCGTGCCCGAGCTCGTCGGCCTGGCGCTCGACGACGCGCAGCAGCAGGCCGACCAGCGCGACCTCAAGCTCAGCGCCGAGCGCGGCGGCGGCTTCCTCGACCCGCTTGTCCCGCGCGGCATCCACGTCTGCGACCAGTCGCCCGCCCCGGGCAAGCAGGTCCGGCGCGGCCGACCGTCAAGCTGCTGGTCGCCCGCTCCTGCTGAGTCAGCCGTTCGGCGTGACCGCGATCAGCCCGATCCGCGGCTGCCCGCGGTCCGGAGCATGCCGAGCACGATCCGGCCCTCGATCGGCTGCTTGCCCTTGCGGTCGACCGTGTAGCTCCCGCTCGCCCGGCCGGCGCGGCCGCCCTGGATCGCCAGGTCGTCGAGCGAGTAGCCCTCGGTCTCCTGCGCGCGGAACTGCGACTCGTATTCGCGCACCACGCGCGCGCGCCCGCGCGCGACCCCGCTCGGCAGCACGCCCGCGACGCCCGGCGTGAGCAGCCGCCGCAGCGCCGTCCCGTCCTCGTCCTGGTAGGCCTGCGCGAAGTCCTGGCCGACGTCGCGCACCTCGTCCTCCGACAGCGGAGCGCGAGCCCGGTCGGCGCCGTCGCCGGCGCCGGGGTTGCCGATCAGCGCGACCGCGGTGCCGGCGGCGGCGATTCCGAGGACCAGGCCCGCGAACGCCCGGCGACGGCGGCGCCGCGGCGGGAGCACGGTCGTCTCGTCCTCGCGCCGCACGCGTGTCTGCGCCCGCGTCAGCGCGGTCGGCTCGGCGACGGTCAGCGCTGTCGGCGGCCCGGCGTGGCCGTTGGTGGAGGGCGCGGCGGGGCCGATCGCGACGCTGCGCTCGGACTCCGTCACCGGCTCGCCGCGCGCCGCCGCCAGCGCCGCGCGCCCGAGGTCGCCCGCCGACGGGTAGCGATCCGCCGGATCCTTCGCCAGCGCGCGGGCCATGACGCGGTCGAAGCCCTGCGGCGCGCCGCGCTCCGACGGGCGCGGCGGCGGGTCGCTGAGATGGGCGAGCAGGGTCGCGGGCACGGTCGAGCGCGGGAACGGCGGATCGCCCAGGAGCGCCGCGTGCAGCACGCAGCCGAGCGAGTAGATGTAGGCACGCGCGTCGACGTGCTCGCCCTGCAGCTGCTCGGGTGACGAGAAGTCCGTGGTGCCGAGCCACTGGCCGGTCTCGGTCAGCTGCTCCTCCGAGCTCAGCATCCGGGTGAGGCCGAAGTCGCCCAGGTAGGCGTGGTCGCCCGCGATCAGGACGTTGGCGGGCTTCACGTCGCGGTGCACGAGGCCGGCCGCGTGGGCCGCGTCGAGCGCCGACGCCACCTGCGCCACGATCGCCGCCGCCCCGTCCGGCTCCAGCGGGCCCTCGTGCTTGAGCAGCCGGTGCAGGTCGGTGCCCGGCACATAGCGCATGACGAGGTAGAGCTGGCCGTCCTCCTCCCCTGCACCGTGCACCGGCACGACGTTCGGGTGGTCGATCAGCGCCGCCAGCCGCGACTCGCGCTGGAAGCGCTCGCGGAAGGCGGGGTCGGCGGCGCGGTCGGAGGCGATCAGCTTCAGCGCGACGGGGCGCCCGAGGTCGAGCTGGACCGCCCGGTAGACGACGCCCATGCCGCCGCGCCCCGCGACCGATTCGATGCGGAAATCACCGAAGACGTCACCAGGAGCGAGCGGTGTCACGCCATTCATTGTGACCGGGCCAATTGAAGCGCCTCACATTCTCGCCCGCGGGCCAGTGCATGCGGGCGCGCGGCGCCTACTCTCCAGGGCGTGTCGACGCAAGCTGCTCCCGCGCCGCTCAGCTACCTCGGCGGGCGGACGTTCGTGGACGACCAGGCGCTCCTGCGCGAGCTGTTCACCGCCGTGCTCGCCGCCAGCGAGGGCGAGGAGGCCGTCGCGCTGCACGAGCGCGCCGCCGCGCTGGGCAAGCGCGGGGCGCGCGGGCGACCTCGCCGCCGCGCGCGAGCTCGAGGAGCTCGTCAGCGCGCTCTCGCTCGAGGACGCGCAGATGCTGATGCGGTCGCTGTCGCGCTGGTTCCAGCTCATGAACCTGGCCGAGGACAACGAGCGCGTGCGGCGGCTGCGCCGGCGCGAGCGCGGGCTCGGCGACGCGCCCCGCGCCGGCTCCCTGCGCGCCGCGGTGACCCCCACCTCGCCGAGCGGGGCGTGTCGGCGGCCGAGCTGCGCGAGATGCTCGAGGCGCCGAGCTCCGGCTCGTCATGACCGCCCACCCGACCGAGGCGCGGCGCCGGACCACGGTCGAGAAGCTCGCGCGCATCTTCGCGCGCCTGCGGGATCTCGACGAGCGCCCGCCGGTGCCCGACGACGAGGCCGAGGCACGCCGCGCGATCGCCGGCACGATCCAGGAGCTGTGGGGCTCCGACGAGGTCCGCGCCGCCTCCCCCACCCCCGCCGACGAGGTCCACGGCGGGCTCGTCTACTTCGCATCGACGCTGCACCGCGTGGTGCCGGAGCTCTACCGCGAGCTCGAGGCGGCGGTCGAGGCGTGCTATCCCGGCGAGGGGATCGCGGTGCCGCCGCTGATCACGTTCGGGTCGTGGATGGGCGGCGATCGCGACGGCAACCCGAACGTCACCGCCGGGGTGACCGCGTCCGCGCTGGAGATGATGCGCGTTGCGTGCCTGCACCTGTTGGAGGCGCGGATCGAGGTGCTGGCCCAGCGTGTGTCGTTGAGCGAGCGGCTGGTGAAGGTCGACCTCTCGCATCGCCCTCGCCGCGCTGGGAGAGCTGTTCCCGGAGGAGGCCGCGCGCGGGCTGGCGCGGAACCCCGAGGAGCCGTTCCGGCGCTACTTCTCGCTGGTGGCGAGAGCGCGTGCGCGCGACGCGCTCGGGAGACGCCGGCGGGGTACCGCGCGCCGGCCGAGCTGCTGGGAAGACCTGCGGCTCGCCCAGCGGCTGCTGCGCGACGCGGGCGCGGAGTTCGTCGCGGCCGACGCAGCTCCACGACACGATCCGGCAGGTCGAGGTGTTCGGCTTCCACTTCGCGCGGCTCGACGTGCGGATTGCGCCGCGCGGCACGGCGAGGCGCTCGCGGAGGTGCTGTCGGCGCTCGGGGTGCACGAGGCGTACGCGTCGCTGGGGTCGGCCGAGCGCCTGTGCCCTGCTCGCGCGCGAGATCGCCGAGCGGCGGCCGCTGATCCCCTCCGACCTCGGCGCGTTCTCCGCCGCGACGCAGGAGGTCATCGGGACGTTCCGGATGCTCGGCTCGCAGCTGCGGGGTCGTCACGCCGGCGCGGTGCAGTCCTACGTGGTGTCGGGTACCGAGGACCCGGCGCATCTACGTGGAAGTGCTGCTGCTGATGAAGGAGAGCGGGCTCGCGTCGGCGGGAGGCGGAGGGCGCGATGCTGCGGATCGTGCCGCTGTTCGAGGCCGAGGAGTCCCTGTCGGAGGCCGTCGCGACGATGCGGACGCTGCTGGAGCTGCCCGTCTACCGCGCCGCCCTGCGCGCGGGGCCGCGCGCAGCAGATCATGATTGGCTACAGCGACTCCAACAAGGACGGGGGTTATCTGACCACGAACTGGGAGCTTACCTGGCGCAGCGGGCGCTAGCGGCGACCTGCGAGGCGCATGGCGTGCGGCTGACGCTCTTCCACGGGCGGGGCGGCTCGGTGGGGCGGGGCGGGGGGCCAGCCAACCGCGCCATCCTGCGCAGCCGCCGGAACGGTCGCGGGCCGCATCAAGCTGACGGAGCAGGGCGAGTCCATCACAATTCCCGCTCCGGGATGCCCACCGCGAGCTGAGCTGACCGGCAGCGCGGTGCTGCTGACCAGCGGCAGGCGCCACCCGACCCCCGCCCGTCGCGCGCGGTGAGTGGGAGGAAGACGGCGGGCGGTCGCTCCGCGGAGGAGGGTACCGCGCGCTGGTCCACGACGCCCCCGCAATGCTGCGCTCTTCCACGATGCCACGCCCATCGACGAGATTGGGCGGCTCAACTTGGCAGCCGCCCGGCGCGGCGCAAGGCGACGGCAGCCATCACCGACCTGCGCGCGATTCCGTGGGTCTTCTCTGGATGCAGGCCCGTCTCGCTGCCCGGCTGGTACGCGCTGGGCAGCGCCCTCGGCGGTGGGCGGGCGAGGAGGAGGCGCGCTGGGGCTCTTCACCACGATGTACCGCGAGTGGCCCTTCTTCCGCTGACCTCGACACGCGCAGATGTCGTGCGCAAGGCGGACATGCTCATCGCGCAGGTCTACGCGGGGCTGGTCGAGGACCGCGCCGTGCGGTCGCGGATCTGGGGCCGGATCGAAGCCGAGTTCGCCCTGACGTGCCGCCTGCTGCTGGCCGTCACCGGCCAGGGGCGGCTGCTCGAGCGCGAGCGGCTCCTGCGCGCCTCGATCGACCGCCGCAACCCGCTGTGTCGACCCGATCTCACTGCTCCAGGTCGAGCTCCTGCGCCGCTCCCGGGCGGCGGGCAACGGCGACGGTGAGGAGCTGGCGCGAGCGAGCTTCCTCGCCATCAACGGCATCGCCGCGGGCATGCGCAACACCGGCTGAGCCGCGGAGCCGGTCTATTCTCGCGGTCGCTCTCGCGCCGATGGCGGAATTGGTAGACGCGCCAGGTTGAGGGCCTGGTCCGGGATAACCGGGTGGAGGTTCGAGTCCTCTTCGGCGCACCTTTCGAAAGCCCCGCGCGTTCGCGGGGCTTTCGTCGTTTCTGGGCTCCGCCGTGGGCAGCTCGGCGGCGGCGTGCGGATGAGCGTGAGGTTTGCTCGTCCGAAGCGGGCACATACCGATCCTTGGCTTGTTGCGGTGCCGCTCGTAGCCCTGGACGGGCTGCGCCGTGTGCCACACGCTGCGCTGCAACTCCCGTACCGCATTCGAGCGGACAGGTCTGGAGACGCTCGCCGCGTCTAGGCAGCCGCGCCGTGAGGCGTCAGGATGGCGGCATGACGGCTCGTCGGACGCTCGCCATCGTCGGGGCGGCGCTTCTCTGCGGGGTGGGTGATCTGCTGCTCGTCGCGCGCAGCGACCACCTCGCCGAGCCGGGCATCTGGGCTTTCGCGCCGCTGGTCGGGTGCAGCTTCGTCGGCACCGGGCTGTACGCGTGGCACCGGCGCCCGGAGTCCCGCTTCGGCCTGTTGATGGCCATCGTCGGCTTCGCCTGGTTCCTCGCGCCGCTGGCCGCGGCCAACGACCCGTACCTGTTCACGCTCGGAATCCTCTTGAGCGGTCTCTGGGGCCCGCCCTTCGCCCACGTGCTCCTGAGCTTCCCGACCGGCCGGCTGCCGACCCGGGCACGGCGCCGCCTGATCACGGCCGCCTACGTGCTGGTCCCCCTCACCCTCGTGCCGGCGCTGCTGGTCGCCGACCCCGAGGAGATCTCGACCGACTGCGAGGGCGACTGCCCTCGCAACGTGCTGCTGGTGGCGCGCGACGAGGGCCTTCGGGACGCGGCGGTGATGCTCGGCACGGCGGTGACGTTCGGCCTGTGCCTCGCCGTCGTGGCGATGCTCGTGCGCCAGTGGCGCGCCGCCGGCGCTCCTGAGCGGCGCAGCCTGGTCCCGCTGTTCGCTGCCGGTGGGGTGACCCTTGCGCTGGTGGCCGCCTACCCGGTCACGGGAGTGGAGATGCTGTCGGTCATCGCCTTCGTGGCGTTCGCCGCGACGCCGTTCGCCTTCCTCGCGGGCCTCGCGCGCACCGATTGTCTCGGGCTCGCGCGGTGTGCGCGCGCTGATGGCGGACCTCGCCGACATGCCCGAGCGCACGAACCTGCGCGAGGCCCTGGCGCGGGCGCTCGGCGACCCCGCGCTGGAGCTGGCGTTTTGGATGCCCGAGCAGGACCGTTACGTCGACGCCGAGGGCCGCCCTCCCCAGCCCGGGGTCGAGGACAACGCGCGCCGCGCGGTGACTGAGGTCTCGCGGCAGGGCCGGCGCGTGGCCGCGATCGTGCACGACCGCGCGCAGAACAGGGAGACGGTCCGCGCGGCAGGGGCCGCCGCCGCGCTCCTGCTCGACAACCAGCGCCTCGAGGCCGAGCTGCGCGCGCGGCTCGTGGAGCTGCGCGCCTCGCGGGCGCGCCTCGTGGAAGCCGCCGACGGTGAGCGCCGCCGGCTCGAGCGCGACCTGCACGACGGGGCACAGGCGAGGCTGGTCGCGCTGGCGCTGACCCTCCGGCTCGGGCGCATGCGGGTGCGCGACGATCCCGAGATCGCTGAGCTCCTGGACACGTCGCTCGACGAGCTCAGCCAGAGCCTCGACGAGCTGCGCGACCTCGCCCGCGGCATCCACCCGGCGGTGCTGTCGGAGCGCGGGCTCGAACCTGCCGTGCGCGCGCTGGCTGCACGCGCCCCGGTCCCGGTGGACGTCGTCAGCGGGCCCACGGGCCGCCTTCCCGCCGCGGTGGCGACCGCCGCGTACTTCGTCGTCGCCGAGGCGCTGACCAACGTGTCGAAGTACGCGCGCGCCGCGCGCGCGATCGTTCGGGTCGAGCGGGTCGACGGGCACCTGCTCGTCGACGTCAGCGACGACGGGATCGGCGGCGCCACATTCCGAGCAAGGCTCCGGCCTGCGCGGGCTGTCGGATCGGGTGGCCGCGCTCAGCGGGACGCTCGAGGTCTCGAGCCCACCCGGTCGCGGGACCCGCCTGCGGGCCGAGCTGCCGTGCGGATGAGCGCATGACGGACGCACTGCGCGTGGTCGTGGCGGAGGACTCGTTCCTCCTGCGCGCGGGCGTCGTGCGCGTGCTCGAGGCCGCGGGCTTCGCCATCGCCGGCGAGGCGGCCGACGCCGAGGAGCTCCTCGAGCAGGTGCGCGCGCACCGTCCCGACGTCGCGGTGACGGACATCCGCATGCCGCCGACCAACACCGACGACGGGGTTCGCGCCGCGCTGAGCGGAGCGAAGGATCGCTCGACGCATGTGAGTGAGCCCCGAGAGTCGCTCGCCCTACCGCCCGATTCCTTGATGTGACAGGCAGAGTTCGTCTCGGGGACTGCGCGGGAATGCAGGACGACCTAGTTCACTTCAGCTTGACGCTCGCGGTCTTCGCCTCCGGATCCACCCGAAGGCCCGAGATACTCCCCCGCGATCGCGTGCCCCGGCACCCCGCAGAGCATCCAGTACCACCCCGCCTCCTCGGCCGTGAACGTCGTCCGGTCAACCTGGCCCGCCGGGAGCCCGGCGGTGACCGCGCGAGTCATCGCGTTGGTGAACGCCTCCCGTCCACCCTCCAGCGGCAGCTTCTCCCGCTCGGCCATGACCACCAGGCTGTGCGGCGAGGTCGAGTCGGCCGAGCGCCAGTCCCACTGCACCGTCCAGCCGAGGGGCACGACGATCTGGAGGGCGCCATTGTGGTGCCCGTTGAGGAGCGCCGGACCGCCGGCGTCGCCGGGGTCACCTGGAGGGCGATCGTCACGGTCCGGCCCGCGGTGTCGGCCACCAGCCAGACCGGCGTCTTCGACACCGAGTCCGACGTGGCCGCCTGCCCGGAGGCGGGGGCGGACGCCGGAGCGGGGTAGTGGCCGGCGCCGGAGTGGTCTGGGCCGACCCACAGGCGGCGACCGCGGCGAGGGCCAGGAGAACGCCGGCGCCGGGCCGGCAGCAGCGAAGGATTGCGCGCACCATGGGTCGGTCTGGCCCCCTCTTCGGGTCGTCGGTACCTTGAGTGGCTTCCGCAGCGCAACTTAATCGAGGAGAATCGCGATGGCGGGACTACTCTCGAGAGAGCGGATCGTCGCCGGACCGGGCTTCAACCGCTGGCTCGTGCCGCCGGCGGCCCTGGCGATCCATCTCTCGATCGGGATGGCCTACGGCTTCAGCGTGTTCTGGCTGCCGCTCAGCAAGGCCATCGGCCTCACGCAGTCCGTCCCCTGTCCCGACACGATGAGCTTCCTCCAGCACGTCGTTCGCCACGAACTGCGACTGGAAGATCAGCATGCTCGGCTGGATGTACACGCTGTTCTTCGTCTTCCTCGGCTCGTCCGCGGCGGTGTTCGGACGCTGGCTCGAGCACGCCGGGCCGCGGAAGGCGGGCGTGGTCGCCGCGTTCTGCTGGGGCGGCGGGTTCCTCCTCTCGGCCCTCGGCGTGCATCTCCATCAGATCTGGCTCCTCTGGCTCGGCTCCGGCGTGATCGGCGGATGCGGGCTCGGCCTGGGCTACATCTCGCCGGTCTCGACGCTCATCAAGTGGTTTCCCGACCGCCGCGGCATGGCCACCGGCATGGCGATCATGGGGTTCGGCGGCGGCGCGATGATCGGGGCGCCGCTGGCCGATCTCCTGATGAAGCACTTCGCCACGGCCACCTCGGTCGGCGTGCAGGAGACCTTCGTCACCATGGGCGTGATCTACTTCATCGCCATGCTGGCGGGCGCCTTCGGCTATCGGGTGCCGCCCACCGACTGGAAGCCGGCGGGCTGGGTAGCCGCCGGTCCGGCAGAGCGGCGGCATGATCACCACCCGGCACGTGCACGTCGACCGGGCATGGAAGACCCCGCAGTTCTGGATGCTCTGGGCCGTGCTCTGCCTCAACGTGAGCGCCGGGATCGGCGTGATCGGGATGGCCTCGCCCATGATTCAGGAGGTGTTCGGTGGCCGGCTGATCGACCTGCCGGGCGTGGCCATGGGACAGCTGTCGGAGGCCCAGAAAGCCTTGCTGGCCACCGTCGGGGCGGGCTTCGCGGCGCTGCTCAGCCTGTTCAACATCGCCGGACGGATCGCCTGGGCATCGCTGTCCGACTACATCGGACGGAAGCGCACCTACTTCATCTTCTTCGCGCTGGGTGCGGTGCTGTACGCCGCCGTCCCCTTCGCCGGCCGGAGCGGGCTGGTGCCGCTCTTCGTGGCGATCTTCTGCCTCATCCTCACCATGTACGGCGGCGGGTTCGCAACCATTCCGGCCTACCTGGCCGACATCTTCGGCACCCAGTACGTCGGGGCCATCCACGGCCGCCTGCTCACCGCCTGGTCGGCGGCCGGGATCCTGGGGCCGGTGCTGGTCAACTACATCCGCGAGTATCAGATCGACCGCGGGATCCCGGCCGCGCAGGCGTACAACGTCACCATGTACGTCTTGGCCGGCCTGCTGGTGGCGGGCTTCTTCGCCAACCTGGCGGTCCGCCCGGTCGACGATCGGTACTACATGTCCGAGGACGAGCTGGCCCAGGAGCGGGCGGCTGGTGGCTGCACGGGGGCGGCGCGTGACCGATTGCATAAAGTCCCTTGGCTCTGAATATTGTTACGGCCGCGGCCGGTAGCCGGGGCTGGCCCGATCACCGGATGGAGCGTCGCGTGAACGAGGACGAGCGGTCGCCGGAGGGGCGCGGAGGCCAATGGGGCCTGGTGGTCTTGGCGTGGGTCCTGGTTGGAGTTCCGCTGCTTTGGGGGGTCTGGAACACGCTGCTGAAGGCGGCGGCGCTTTTCCGCTAGGCGGACCGGCGCAAAATCAGACACCAGCGCACGAACGCAAAGCTTTGCATTGAATAGAGTTGACCAGGCCGCGCCGAGCCCGAGGGTCATACTGTCGGGATTCTGGGGTCTTGACTGGCGCACCGAGCATCGCAGATTGTAACCGGTTCAACACTTAGCGCCCCCGGATCGACGACGCCCTTCAGGGCGACCACCCACGGCACCGATGCCTCTCGCTGTTGCCCGCCACCGGCACGCCCGATCGGGGCACCGGCGGGCACGCGGTCCGGTGCCACGATCAGTTCGATGGGGCCTCCACTCCCGGCACTGCCTCGCCGGGAGGTAGCGGATACCGGATCCTGGGGACCTCTCCCCTCGATCCATCGCGGACCGCCACGGTCCGTTCCCGCACAGCAGGTCCTGCTGAAAGGAAGAGTGTCCATGAGCATGAGGACGCGTTGGTGGGTAGCCCCGGTGCTCCTCGCCGCGGCGAGTCAGGCTGCGGCCCAAAGTGGCGACTGGACGACGTACGGCGGCAACGACTGGAATCAGCGGTACTCCACCCTCAAGACGATCACCACCTCGAACGTGTCGCAGCTGGTGCCCCGGATGATCTTCCAGACCGGGATCACCAAGCTGGGCTCGTTCGAGAATACGCCGATCGTCTCCAACGGCATGATGTTCGTGACGACGCCCTACAACACGCTCATCGCCTACGATCTGAAGACCAAGAAGCAGATGTGGCGGTACGAGCACAAGCTGGGCAGCACCATCACCTGTTGCGGCCCGAATAATCGCGGGGTGGGTATCCATGGCGGCGCCCACGTCTACATGGGAACGCTGGATGCCCACCTGATCGCCTTCGACGCCAAGGACGGCAAGGTCCTGTGGGACAAGGAAGTCGCCGATCCCTGCCTTCGGTTACAGCATCACCCACGCTCCCCTCATCATCGGTGACAACGTCATCGTCGGCGTGTCCGGCGGCGAGTATGGCATCCGCGGCCACGTGACCGCGTACAACGCCATGACCGGCGACCAGGTGTGGCGCTGGTACTCGATCCCCGCCCCCAAGGGCGACTCCACCTTCGACGACAAGGCCCCGAACGGCTGGTTCGG
The DNA here is from genome assembly GCA_963804125.1 of uncultured Gemmatimonadales bacterium. Taxonomy (GTDB): domain Bacteria; phylum Gemmatimonadota; class Gemmatimonadetes; order Gemmatimonadales; family GWC2-71-9; genus CAVVWJ01. Next base: position 260,870 of record CAWDPF010000002.1, on the reverse strand, counting down.
CACCTGGGCCCCCAAGGCCGAGGACGCCGATCTGCACCGGGACCTGACCAAGGAGAAGGCCGACAGCGCCAAGTACGCCGACGCCTGGAAGACCGGCGGCGGCGGCGTGTGGATGACGCCGGCGTACGACAAGGAGAGCAACAGCATCTTCCTGGCCGTGGGCAATCCGTCGCCCGATCTCGACGGCAGCCTCCGCCCGGGCGACAACCTCTACACCGACTGCGTCGTCGCCATCGACGCCACCTCGGGCAAGACCAAGTGGTACTACCAGACCGTGCCGCACGACGTCTGGGACCTCGATGCCGTGTCCCCGCCGGTCGTCGCGACCGTCGGCGGCAAGAAGGTGGTCGTGCACGCGGGCAAGACCGGCTGGGTGTACGTGCTCGACGCGGCCGACGGCAAGCTGGTCCGCAAGAGCGACGCCTTCGTGCCGCAGGAGAACATGTTCGCCCTGCCGACGCGAGAAGGGCACGCGCATGCTGCCGGGCGCCAACGGCGGCGCGGAGTGGTCGCCGATCGCCATCGATCCCACGCTGGGCTACGCCTTCGTGGCGGCGCTGCACCAGCCGATGAACTACATCGTCCACTCGGCGCCGTATGAGAAGGGCCGCCTCTGGCTCGGCTCCGCCTTCGTGGCCATCCCGGGCGAGACCCAGTACGGTCTCTACTCGGCGGTCGACCTCAAGACCGGCAAGATCGCCTGGCAGAACAAGGTGGATCAGCCGATGATGGGTGGCGCCCTGGCCACCGCCGGCGGTCTCACCTTCACCGGTGAAGGCAACGGCAACTTCAACGCCTACAATTCCAAGACCGGCAAACTGTTGTGGCAGTTCAATGCCGGCGCGGGCTGCAACTCGGCCCCCATGTCCTTCACCTTCGGCGGTGAGCAGTTCATCGCCGTCGCGTGCGGCGGCAACTTCCAGATCAGCTATCCGCTCGGTGATGCGCTCATGGTCTTCGGCCTCCCGGCCAAGGCCGGCGCGATGAAGAACTAGCAGCCAGGCTCGGCCGGCAGGGCGCCCGCGGTCGGGTGCCTTGCCGGCCGATTCCTTTGGATCACCGCGTCCCACCTCGTACGCTTTCTGGGAGGTGAACACATCGCTCACTCGTCCGACGAATGAACCCGCGCGCCAGGCGCCCCGCGCCCGCTGCGGTCCCGATTTGTGTGGTGCAGGCACGTCCCGAAGGTTGGCTGTCGTTGGCGGTCAATACTTACTCCGAGGGAGAAGCACCTATGAAGAAAGTCGCACTGTTGTGCTTGGGTCTGGCGATGGGCGCGGCCAATGCCGCGGAAGCCCAGCTCACGATGCAGATGAGCAACGGCTGGAGCTTTACGTTCGCCGGCAACGTGAACGCGTTCGCGATCTATGAGTCTCAGAATGCCGACGGCGCAACGGTCACCCCCGGCGGACTCGTCGGCGCGGGCGAGGCGAAGGGCTTCAACATCCGCACCGGCCTCCTGCCCGCCTTCGCGGTGTTCGACGCGAAGGGCAAGGAGGGCGAGACGGACCTCGGCGTGCACTTCGGCTTCGCGCCGCAGATCCAGTGCGGCACCGGCGGCGGTGCCGGGAGCGCGCACGACTGCTTCGGCGCCCAGATCGACATGCGTCAGGTGTTCCTGACCGTCGGCGGCACCTGGGGCCAGATCCTCGCCGGTCGCGAGATCGGCCTCTTCAACCGGCAGAACATCCTCACCGACCAGACCCTGTTCGGCATCGGCGCCACCGGCGGCATCAACGGCGGCGGCACCACCCTGGGTCGTATCGGCTTCGGCTACATCTATCCGAACTTCGTTGCGCAGATGACGTACTCGACGCCCGCCGGGCGTCCGACGCAGCTCTCGATCGGCATCTTCCAGCCGTCCTCGCTCGCGGGCGACGGCGGTGAGTGTACAACCAGACCCAGGTCCCGCGCGTCGAAGCCGAGCTGGTGTACAGCAGCGGCAACGTCAAGGGCTGGGTCAACGGGACCGCGCAGAACGCCAAGAACGTCGGCCTCGATGAGTCCGAAGACTGCGGTCGGCGTCGGCGGCGGCCTCCGGTTCGGCAACGCCATGTTCTCCGTGACCGGCAGCGGCTACTGGGGCAAGGGCATCGGCACCACGCTCCAGTTCAACGGCGTGAACACCGGCGGCGGCTCAGCGATCGACGGCCTCGGCGTCGGCGACGACGGCGAGCTCCGGAACTCCTACGGCTTCATCGGCCAGATCACCGTCACCCCGGCCAACAGCAAGGTGACGCTCGCCGGCAGCTTCGGGTCGAGCTACCTCAAGGCCACCGATGGCGAGACCGCGTTCAAGACCGAGAACACGCTCATCTCCGGCGGCATCTACTACCAGGCCACCAAGTCCCTCAAGGTCGTGGGCGAGGGCAACTACGCCTGGACCAAGGACAAGGAGTCGACCGCGGACAAGAACAAGACCTTCGCGCCGACCATCGGCCTGATGCTGTTCTTCTAAGCCGATCGCTGTTCATCGCACCACGCGGCGGCCTCCCCCCTTGGTGGGGAGGCCGTCGTCGTTTGGTGGCGGTCGGTGTACATTTCGCCGTCTCCCATTTCTCACACCGGAGCACTCGATGGGCTCATCGTCGGTTTCTGGCAGGCTTCGTCGCGCTGGCGGGATGCGCCCATGCGTACACGTCGCCAACCGTGGTCAAGACCAGCGCCGCACCCGGCGTCGTGTTCGACTGCGTCAAGCAGCAGATCGGGGTGCTCGGGTACAAGCCGAGCTCGATCGACACGGACGCTCTGCGCATCAACGCGACCAAGATCGACCTGAAGACCCGGCGCAGCGACACCCAGTTCCGGCGCATCCTGCAGAAGCTGGAGGTCGAGGTCGCCGCCGGGCGCCGATGGGCAGACCGGCCTCGAGGTGGTCCCGCACACCTTCGGCGAGTACACGACACAACGCGGCCCGACCGAGGTGGAGGAGAAGCCGATGGAGGCGGTCACCAACGACGCGCAGAGCCTCCTGGAGGCGTGCAAGGGCTGAGTCTGGGGCCGAAGATGGCACCGGTGCCGATGCGGGGCGTCCCACGCGGGGCGCCCCGCCGTGCGTCAGTACCATCCGTTCCCGGCTGCTGCTAGCTTCCACGGCGAACGCCGGCCACACTGATCAAGCAGAAGGAGAGCGGCAGTGGCGGTACCGCTGGTCCAACTCACGCGCTCGGCCCCGACGGCCGGGTCGCTCCCCCCAGCCACCCCGGCGAGGAAGCCCGGGTGGCTCAAGGTGAAGGCCCCGGGCGGGCCGAACTACGTGCATCTGAAGAGCCTGATGCGCGAGCTCGGGCTCCACACCGTGTGCGAGGAAGCCCGCTGCCCCAACATCGGCGAATGCTGGGAGCACAAGGCCGCGACGTTCATGATCCTGGGCGACGTCTGCACCCGGAACTGCACCTACTGCGCCGTCTCCCACGGCACGCCGACGGCCTTCGACCCGCTCGAGCCCGTGCGCCTGGCCGAGGCGGTCGAGCGCATGGGCCTGGCCCACGTGGTGATCACGTCGGTCGATCGCGACGACCTGCCGAACGGCGGCGCCGAGGCGTTCGCCGGCTGCATCACCGAGATCAAGCGCCGGCTGCCCGAGACCTCGGTCGAGGTGCTGATCCCCGACTTCAAGGGCTCCGAGCAGGCGCTCCGCATCGTGATGGACGCGCGGACCCGACATCCTCAATCACAACCTCGAGACCGCCGAGCGGCTCTACCGGCTGGCCCGGCCGGGCGGCCGGTACGACCGGGCCCTCGCGCTGCTGGCCAACGCGCGGCGCATGGATGCCGGACGCGCTGACCAAGAGCGGCATCATCCTCGGCATGGGTGAGGAGTGGGACGAAGTGCTGGTGTGCATGCGGGACCTTCGGCGGAGCGACGTGAACATCCTGACCCTCGGCCAGTATCTCCGGCCGTCCGACAGCCACCTGCCGGTGGCCCGCTACTACACGCCGGAGGAGTTCGCCGAGCTGCGCGACCTCGGGCTCGCGATGGGATTCTCGCACGTGCAGTCGAGCCCGCTCACCCGCTCGTCCTACCATGCGTGGGAGCAGGTGCGCTGCCGCCCGGAGCGCCGGCTGATGGCCGGCACCGCCGCCCCCAAGGCCAGCACGCGCCGCGCGCGGCCTCGATCCCGCCCGGGCGGACGAGTACCGCGGCTGGCTCCGGCAGATGATGCTCATCCGCCACTTCGAGGAGAAGGCCGGCGAGGCCTACAGCCTCGGCAAGATCGGCGGCTTCTGCCACCTCTACATCGGGCAGGAGGCGGTCGCGGTCGGCAGCCTCGCGGCCCTGCGCCCGGACGACTACATCACCTGCTCCTACCGCGAGCACGGCCACGCGCTGGCGCGCGGGATCAGCTCGCGCGCCGTCATGGCCGAGCTGTTCGGCAAGGCCACGGGCTGCAGCGGGGGCAAGGGCGGCTCGATGCACCTCTTCGACGCCTCGCTCGGGTTCCTCGGCGGGCACGGCATCGTCGGCGGGCACATCCCGCTCACGACCGGCATGGCGTTCGCCGCCAAGTACCGCAACACCGACCAGGTGGCGATCTGCTACTTCGGCGAGGCCGCGGTCAACAACGGCGCCTTCCACGAGGCGCTCAACATGGCCGCGCTCTGGAAGCTGCCCGGCCATCTACATCTGCGAGAACAACCGCTACGGCATGGGCACCGCGCTCGAGCGCGCCAGCGCCATCTACGACATCTCCGAGCGGGCGTGCTCGTACGACATGGCCAACGAGGTGGTCGACGGCCAGGACGTGCTGGTGATGCACGCCGCCATGGAGCGGGCGGTCGAGCGGGCCCGGAAGGACAAGCTCCCGACCCTGCTCGAGGTCCGCACCTACCGCTTCATGGGCCACTCGATGTCGGACCCGATCCACGGCCACTACCGCACCCGCGAAGAAGTCGAAGACCAGCGGAAGCGCGATCCGATCGCGGTCTGGTCGCAGCGGCTCGTCGACGAGGGGCTGCTGGACCAGGCCGGCGGTGAAGGCGCTGGACAAAGAGGTGATGGACGAGGTGGAGGACGCGTACAAGTTCGCCGACGAGGCGCCGGATCCGGAGGCGGGGGAGCTGTACACCGATGTGTATGCGGACTGACGCGATGGGCCTGACCAGGGACGTCATCCTGAGCGGAGCGAAGGAGGCATGCCCTGAGCGCGTGGCCCCTTCGCTGGCTCAGGGTGACGATGGCCGCGTGCATCGGCGCTCGGGTTGACGCGACATGGCCATCGTCACCTACCGCGACGCCTCGAACCAGGCCCTCCGCGAGGAGATGCAGCGCGACCCCGACGTCTTCCTCATGGGCGAGGAAGTCGGCGTCTACCAGGGCGCCTACAAGGTGAGCCGCGGCCTGCTCGACGAGTTCGGGCCGATGCGGATCGTCGACACGCCGATCACCGAGCTCGGCTTCGCCGGCGTCGGCGTGGGCGCGGCGATGGTCGGCCTCCGGCCGGTCATCGAGTTCATGACCTGGAACTTCGCCCTGCTCGCCATCGACCAGCTCGTCAACTCGGCGGCCAAGATGCGCTACATGTCCGGCGGCCAGGTCGGCGTGCCGGCGGTCTTCCGCGGCCCGGGCGGCTCCGCCCTCCAGCTCGGCGCGCAGCACTCCCAGGCGTTCGAGAGCTTCTACGCGCACATCCCCGGCCTCAAGGTCGTCATGCCGGCCACGCCGGCCGACGCCAAGGGGCTGCTCAAGAGCGCCATCCGGGACGACAATCCGGTCGTCTTCATCGAAGGCGAGATGCTCTACAACCTCAAGGGCGAGGTGCCCGAGGGCGAGCACATCGTCCCGCTCGGCAAGGCCGACGTGAAGCGCGCCGGGAGCGACGTCACGATCATCTGCCACTCGAAGACGGTGGCGGTGGCGCTCAAGGCCGCCGAGCAGCTCGCGGCCGAGGAGATCGACGCCGAGGTGCGTGGACCTCCGCACCATCCGCCCGCTGGACACCGAGGCGGTCCTGTCGTCGGTGGCCCGCACGCACCGGTGCGTGGTGGCCGAGGAGGGGTGGCCGTTCGCGGGTGTCGGCGCGCAGGTGGTGGACACCATCCAGCGGGAGGCGTTCGACGAGCTCGACGCGCCGATCCTCCGCGTCACCGGCGCCGACGTGCCCATGCCCTACAACAAGCACCTCGAGAAGGCCGCGAAGGTCGATCCCGCCAGGGTCGTCGCCGCGGTGCACTCGGTGCTGTACCGCGACTGACCGATGGCAACCAAAGTAGTCATGGAGGCGCTCTCGCCCACGATGGAGGAAGGGCGCCTCGTCGAGTGGAAGAAGGGCGAGGGCGACCCGGTCGCCGTGGGCGACGTCCTGGCCGAGGTCGAGACGGACAAGGCGGTGATGGAGCTGGTGGCCCGGGCGGGCGGCACGCTGCTCAAGCAGGTGGTGCCCGCGGGCGCGACGGTGCCGGTCTCGGAGCTGGTGGCGCTGATCGGCGAGCCGGGCGAGGCGGTGGAGAACGGCAAGCCGGCGCCGGCCCCGGAGCAGCAGGCGACCCAGCCGACCCCGGGCGCGAACCGACCCCAGTCGATGCCGCCGGCGCCGCCCGCGCCGAAGGCGACCGAGAGCGCGCCGGGCCGCGCCCGCCAGCGCGCCGCAGCTCGGCGGCCCCGCCGCGCCGGCCGCCACGACCGCACCGGCGGTCCGCCGGCGGGCCGGGTGAAGGCTCGCCGCTCGCGCGGCGGATCGCCGCCGAGCGCGGCATCGATCTCGGCGGCATCGCCGGCACCGGCCCCGAGGGCCGGGTCGTGCTGCGCGACCTCGAGGGAGCGCGCGGCCAGCTCCGCGCGGAGCCGCCGCTGCCGGCGGCGCGCCGCCCCGGCGCCCCGGCGCCGCCCCGCCCCGTCGTCGTCCGCTCGCCCGACGGCGCGCCCTTCACCGACGTGCCGCTCACCCAGATCCGGAAGACCATCGCCAGGCGGCTGGCGCAGTCGATCGGCCCGATCCCGACGTTCTACCTCACCACCGAGGTGGACATGGAGCGGGCGTGGGACGCGCGCGAGGCGCTCAAGGCGCTCGGCGACGGCCCGAAGGTGTCGTTCAACGACATCATCATCAAGGCCGTCGCGACCGCGCTGCGGCAGCATCCGGCGTGCAACGCCTGGTGGCAGGACGACCGGATCCGCTACTGGCACGAGGTGCACGTCAGCATGGCCGTGGCCATCGAGGAGGGGCTCATCACCCCGGTGATCCGGCACGCCGACCTCAAGTCGCTGCGCGAGATCGCGGCCGAGTCGCACGACCTGGCGGCCCGCGCGCGGGAGCGCCGGCTCACGCCCGAGGAGTACACCGGCGGCACCTTCTCGGTCTCGAACCTGGGCATGCTCGACATCGACGAGTTCACCGCGGTGATCAATCCGCCCGAGGCCGGGATCCTGGCGGTCGGCCGGATTGTTCAGAAGGCGGTGGTGCACGAGGGGCAGCTGGCCGTCCGGCGGCGGCTCCGGCTCACCATGTCGTGCGACCACCGGGTGATCGACGGCGCCACCGGCGCGCAGTTCCTGAAGACGCTGAAGGCGATGCTGGAGAATCCGCTGGCGCTGGTGTGGTAGCGTCCGCGAGCTCGAGCAGCCTGAGCGAGTGAAGGGGCTCGCTCCGACTACCGCCCTTCGCTTCGCTCAGGATGACTCGAGAGGTGCCTGGCAGTTGTGACTATTCACTAGAGGACATCCGTGGCAACCCAGTTCGACGTCATCGTCATCGGCGGCGGTCCGGCCGGCTACGTCTGCGCCATCCGCGCCGCCCAGCTCGGGCTGGCGACGGCGGTCGTGGAGCGGGACAAGCTGGGCGGCGTGTGCGTCAACATCGGCTGCATCCCGACCAAGGCGCTGCTCCACAGCGCCTACGTGGCCAACCTGGTGGCGCACGACGCGAAGGACCTGGGCGTCGAGGTCGGCGGGGTCAAGGCGGACTACGGCGTGGCGATGCGGCGCTCGCGCAAGGTCTCCGAGCAGAACTCGAAGGGCGTCGAGTTCCTGATGAAGAAGCACAAGATCACGGTGATCAAGGGCACCGGCATCCTGGGCAAGAACCGCACGGTGAAGGTCGGGAACGACGAGTACCAGGCGCGGAAGGCCGTCGTCATCGCCACCGGCTCGCGGGTGAAGGGGATCCCGCAGATCGGGCTCGAGATCAACAAGACGACGGTCATCAGCTCGGACGAGGCGCTGTTCCTCGACCGAGGTGCCGAAGACCCTCGCCGTGATCGGCGCCGGCGCGGTGGGCTGCGAGTTCGCCGACATCTTCAACGCCTTCGGCACCAAGGTCACGCTGATCGAGGCGCTGCCGCGCATCCTGCCGCTCGAGGACGCCGAGGCGTCGGACGCGCTGGCCAAGAGCTACAAGAAGCGCGGCATCGCCGTGCACGCGGGCGCCAAGGTGACGAAGGCGACGGTGGCCGCGGACAAGGTGACGCTCGAGCTCGAGGCCGGCGGCAAGAAGGAGTCGGTCGAGGTCGAGAAGGTCCTGATGGCGGCGGGCCGGGCGGTCAACACCGAGTCGATGGGGTTCCAGGAGGCGGGCGTCCAGCTCACCGACCGCGGCTTCGTGAAGGTGAACCTCGCCACGCTCGAGACCACGTCGCCCGGGGTCTACTGCATCGGCGACGTGGCCGGGCCGCCGATGCTGGCGCACAAGGGGAGCCGCGAGGGCGTGCACGTGGCCGAGCTGATCGCCGGCGGCCACCCGCATCCGATCAAGTACGACAACGTGCCCAGCGTCACGTACTGCCATCCCGAGGTGGCCAGCATCGGGCTCACCGAGGACCAGGCGAAGGAGCGGAAGCTCGACTACCAGGTCGGCCGCTTCCCGTTCAGCGCCAACGGCCGGGCCCGGAGCACCAACGAGACCGAGGGCTTCGTCAAGATCATCCGGGACAAGAAGTACGGCGAGATCCTGGGGGCCCACATCGTCGGCAGCCACGCCTCGGAGCTGATCCACGAGCTCGCCGTGGCCCGCGAGAACGAGTACACGGTCGAGGAAGTCGATCTCGCCATCCACGCCCACCCGACGCTCTCCGAGGCGATCGCCGAGGCGGCGCTCGACTCGATGGGGCGGGTCATCCACATCTGATCGTGGGCCCCATCCGCCTGGTCGTGCTGGCGATGGGGTCCGCGGTGGCGTTCGGCCTGGCCGTCGTGAGCGCCACCGTGCTCGGCGTGGATCTGCTCCGGTCCGAGTCGCCCTCCGCCGCCCCGCAGCTCGGCGCCCCGCTCTACCTCCTCTTCTTCGGGACCATGGCCGGGGTCGTGCTCGCCGGGGTCGTGGCCTGGCGTGTGCTCGACCCCATCCTCTCCATCTATCGGCGCGGCGGGCTCAGCATGGTGAGCGGGCTCGCCACCGTCCTCGCGATGCTGCTCTGCATCCCCGTCCACCAGCTCGCCGGGCGCGCCGGGCTCGGCGGCGCTGGGCGTGGGGGCACTGCTGCTGTCGCTGCTCCTCGCCCGCCTGGTGCGGTCGGCGGAGGCCGTATGAGCGCACGCCTGAGCGTCGTCGACCTCGGGCGCCGGCCCTACGGCGAGGTGCTCGAGCTGCAGCGGGCCCTCTGCCGGCAGCGGATGGCGGGCGAGCGGCACGAGGATCTCCTGCTCCTGGTGGAGCACGAGCCGGTGGTGACGCTGGGCCGCGGCACCCGCGCGAGCAGCCTGCCGCTCGCCCCGGCCGAGCTCGAGCGCCGCGGGCTCGAGGTCGCGGAGGTCGAGCGCGGCGGCGACGTGACGTACCACGGGCCGGGCCAGCTCGTGGGATATCCGATCCTCGACCTGCGCGAGCACCGGGAAGATCTCCACTGGTACCTGCGCCAGCTCGAGGCCGGCGCTCATCGCCGCGCTCGCCACGCTGGGCGTCGCCGGCGGAGCGCACGCCGGGGCTCACCGGCGTGTGGACGCGCGGGCGCAAGATCGCGAGCATCGGCATCCACGTGAAGCAGTGGGTGACGTTCCACGGCTTCGCGCTCAACGTCAGCACCGACCTGAGTGCGTTCGAGCTGATCGTCCCGTGCGGGATCGACGGCGTCGTCATGACGAGCGTGGCGGCGGAGCTCGGTCGCGGGGATGCGGCGGCGCTCTGGGACGAGACCCGTGAGGCGGTGGTGACGGCGTTCGGGGGGACGTTCGGGTATGAGGCGGTGGAGCGCGTGACGGCGGGATCGCTGGCCGAGGTCGGCATCCCGAGCGAGCGAGGGACCTCTCGCGATCCCGAGCCATTCCGGACGGTCCTCGCTCCGCTCGGATGACGATCGCAGCACGCGGCGAAGGAGCGCCACGCCCCATGCCCGACCGCATCGACGTCCGCGACACCGGCCGCGAGCGCCTGCCGCCCGGCCAGATCATCACCCAGAAGTGGCCGGTGCTGCACTACGGCACCGTGCCCCGGGTCGACCTTGCCACCTGGCGGTTCGAGGTGCGCGGCGCCGTGGAGCGACCGGTCTCGCTGACCTGGGACGAGCTGCTGGCGCTTCCCCGCCGGGAGACCGCGTGCGACATGCACTGCGTCACCCGCTGGAGCCGCTACGACAACGTGTTCGAGGGCGTGCCGGTGCAGGCCGTGCTCGCGCGCGCGGGCGTCAAGCCAGGCGCGGCGTACGTGCTGGTGCACGCCGAGCAGAACTACACGACCAACCTGCCGCTGTCGGACCTCGACCGGCCGGCCAATCTGCTCGCGCTCTCGCACAACGGGGAGCCGCTCACGCCGGAGCACGGCGGGCCGGTGCGCCTGCTGGTGCCTCACCTGTATCTCTGGAAGAGCGCGAAATGGGTGACGGGCTTCCAGCTGCTCGAGGAGGACTACCCGGGGTTCTGGGAGCAGAACGGGTACCACATGCGGGGCGATCCGTGGCAGGAGGAGCGGTATGGGCGGCCGGATCCGGTGCGGATGCGACGGGGGCCGCGGTGAGAGCTCGCTCGGAAGGGTTATGGCCCCTTCGCCCGTTGGGCTCAGGGCGGGTTGGGCGCTGGGAGATTCAATTCGTTTGAGTCTTGTTTTTGGCGCCCAACCCGGTTTTCCTGTCTAGCATGGCAGAATCGCCCCGACGTCCGACGCCAGAGGCGCAGGCGGACCAACGGATCGCCGACATCCTGCGCGCCGCGGACAGCTGGTCGAGGGAGGCTCCCCGGGCCCTCACGCCGGCCATCCGCGCCGTCTGCATCCGGCTCGCGGAGATGGTCGCCGACCAGCGGCACTATCTGGCGCCGCTGCCCGAGCCGCAGGAGAGCGAGCGCAGCACGGTGTTGAGCATGGTGGCCGATCGGCTGCGCTCCAACCCCGTGACCCAGGGCCTGGATCAGCACCTGAAGGCGCTCGAGGAGCTGGAGCTCCGCTCGACCGGCTCCTGGTCGACGGTCGCGTCGGCGCAGACCGAATGGATCACCACCGCCATCCGGTATCTGGAGAGCTGCGCCGGCGCGCTGCCCGCAGGGGAGCGGCCCGATCCGTACTGGGCCGACGATGTCGTGGCGGGGATCATCGCCTCGGTGCGGGCGCTCATCGGGGTCGACGAGCTGCACGCCCGCACCGAGGCGCGCTACTCGGGTCCGGTCAAGCGGATGGCACCGGAAGAGGAGAGCTGAGCCGCGGACGCGCCCGCGACCGCGCCCTTCTCGGCGAACAGGTCGAAGAACCGCCCGAAGATCTCGATCCCGCTCCAGAGCTGAGCGAGGTCGAGTTTTTCGTTGGGGGAGTGGAGCCCGTCGTCCGGCAGGCCGATCCCGGTGAGCAGCACCGGCGCGCCGGCGAGCCCGAGCTCGGGAATGATGGGGATCGACCCGCCCGCCCGCACCCGCACGGCAGGCCGTCCGGTCACCGCCGCGAACGCCTCGTCCAGCACCGCGAAGGCCGGGTGGTCGACGTCGACCCGCACCGGATCGCCGCCGTGGAGGAGGGTGACCTTCACCTCCGCCCACCGGGGCGCCAGCTCCGCCACCGCGCGCTCGAGCTGCTTCGCCACCTTGGCGTAGCTCTGCCCGGGCACCAGGCGCAGGCTCACCTTGGCCGTCGCCTGCGCGGGGATCACCGTCTTCGCGCCCTCCCCCACGAAGCCGCCCTTGATGCCGTGGATCTCGAAGGTGGGCAGCGCCCACACGCGCTCGAAGATCGAGTACTCCTTGAGCCCGGTGAGCACCTGGCCGGTCACTTCCTCCCGCAGGAAGGTCGCCTTGTCGAACGGGAGCTGCTTCCAGGTCTTGAGCTCGTGCTTGGTCGGGGGCTCGACGGCCTTGTAGAGCTTGGGGATCTGGATCTCGCCGTCGGCGTCCTTGAGCTTGGCCAGGAGCCGGACGAGCGTCTCGAGCGCGTTCGGCGCGACGCCGCCGTAGCTGCCGGAGTGCAGGTCGCGCTCGAGCGTCCGGACCGAGATCTCGGCGTAGCAGAGGCCGCGGAGCGCCGTGTACACGGCGGGCCAGCCGGGCGCGAAGTACGACATGTCGCACACCAGCGCGGCGTCGGCGCGGGTGCGCTCGGGCTCCGCGCGCAGCAGGTCGGCGATGACGTGCCCGCCGGACTCCTCCTCGCCCTCGAAGATGAAGTGGACGTTGAGCGGCGGGCGGCGGTCCGGCGTCGAGCGTCGCCTCGTACGCCTTGAGGAGGCAGAAGACCTGGCCCTTGTCATCGGCCGCGCCGCGCGCGTAGAGCCCGCCGCCCCGGACGGTGGGCTCGAACGGCGGCGTGATCCACTCCTCCAGCGGATCGGGCGGCTGGACGTCGTAGTGGCCGTAGATGAGCAGCGTGGGCCGGTCCGGCACGCGCGGACTCTCCGCCCAGACGACCGGATGGCCCTGCCCCTCGAGGAGCTCGACCGTGGGGCAGCCGAGGCTCACGAGCTCCTCCCGCAGCCATTCGGCGGCGCGACGGCAGTCCGCCGCGTGCGCGGGCAGGGCGCTCACACTCGGGATGGAGAGGAACCCGGAGAGCTCGCCCAGCATACGGGTCTGCTCGCGGGCGACGAAGCTGGTATCCATGGAAGACAGTCCCGGGTAAAGGTGGCGCGCCGTGATCGCCGGGAAAGCTACACGCCAGGAGGAACCGCGCGAGAGGGCGAGTGACCTGCCTCACCGCTCCGGTCGCCCCGGCCGCGATAGGATCGAGGTCCTTGGATCCGGGGTGTCGGACGGCCGCGACGGCGGTCCGCCCGACCCCCACAGTGGCAGGAGGCAGGATGTCGAGATCTCACTTCACCGCACTCGCCGCGGCGCTCGCCCTCGGGGCGTTCGCGCCGCGTCTCATGGCCCAGGACACGTCCTCCACGACGCCGACGCGTCCCGACACTTCGGGGTATACGACGGCGCCGGCGGCGTCGACACCAGCGCGCGTCCCGGCCGCGTCGGGGCCACGGACACGGCCGTCGGTGGCGCAGTGGACAGTCCACGTTCACTCCTCTGCCCGGCGCCGACACCTCGAGCGCAGCGGGAGGCGCCGTCACCGACAGCGTGGCTCCTGCGCGGTGACACCAGCGGCATGCAGGCCCGGCAGCCGACCGACAGCACGAAGCCGGGCTCCACGACGAGTCCCGGGACGGAGAGCGATCCGGACGCCGACTCGGCCTGACGCCCTGACCGTCCCCTGACGTCACCCTGAGCGCAGCGAAGGGGGCATGCCTCGAGGCATGCCCCCTTCGCTGCGCTCAGGGTGACTCGAGGGCGGCTACCGCCCGCCTGCCCGCCCGTCCGCCTGCCCGCCCACCGCTCCGCGCTGTCCCCCACCGCCGCCTCCAGCCGCACGTACGCGCTGTCCCCTTCCACGCCCTTCATCAGCGTGCCCATCGCCGCGACACTCTCCCGGACGTCCCGGCCGTGCTGCTCGAACCAGCGGTCGAACAGGTCGAGCCGGGTGCGATAGATCCGCGCCCCGATCAGCCGGGCGTTGTTGACCGGCCGCTCGGGCAGCCGGCCGATCGTGAACGTCCGAAGCCGCGCTGCCACCGGTCCCTGGAGCTCCGAGCGAGCCCAGGTGGCGGCGTCCGCGCGCCCACGCTCGAGGGTCGTGGAGTCGGGATGGGTGTCGTAGAGGGTCTGCAGGCGTTGCACGAGGCCGGCGTAGAACTCGCCCAGGACGATCTCGTCATGCCACCGGTCGGCCGCGCGCTGCGCCAGGACGCTGTCGCCCCGCTCGCGGAAGAATGCCTGGGCCGAGTGATAGCCCACGAACTGCGCGTAGCTCTCGTTGAACGGGGTGGCGCTCTTCACGTACAGCGTGTTGTGCGCGATCTCGTGGAACACGGTGGCCGCCAGCTCCACCGAGTCGCCGGTCAGCGCGGTCGAGAGCAGCGGATCGTTGAACCAGCCCAGCGTCGAGAACGCCCCCGAGGGGCGGAGATGGATGTCGTACCCGCGCGCCGCCAGCCGGGCGGCCTCGCGCTGGGCGGCCTTGGTGTCGAAGAAGCCCTTGTACGGGATCCGGCCGACGATGGGATACTTCCAGGTGTACGGACAGATGCAGTCGCGCGGCGCCGCCTGCAGTACCAGGAGCAGCGTATCCCGGCCGACGTCGGCGTAGGTGGTGTAGGTCTCCTTGGCCTCGAGGCCCAGGCCGGCGGCGTAATTGCGGCTTGCCACCACGAGGCCGAGCGCGTCGCGCAGGGCGGGCTCGGTGTGCGGGTCGGCGGCGAGCGCCGCGATCGGCCGGCGGGCCTGGAGGATCCGGGTCTCCTCGATGCCGGCGCGCGTCAGGTATCGGACGTCGTCGCTGGCCAGGTAGGCGGTGCCGTACCCGGCAAAGAGCGCGGCGACGACGACCAGGAAGATCACGCCTTTCACCGCACCCGCACGAGCGCGATCCGGGGCACGACAGTGCTTGCCAAGGCGAGTCGATCCGGCGCCGTCGGTGAGGCTGAACGCGACCTCACCAGACCCGGCGGGCTGGATGATGCGCACGTGGCGTCCCGTTCCGCCGCGCAGCACGCCGGTCCGGTCGTAGGTGCCGGTCCTGGTGCTGTCGGGCGTCAGCGGATAGGGCTTGTCGAACGGGGACGGGAAATTTGCCTGGTAGAGCGCCCGCAGATTGAAGCTGGTGTACTCGCAGCCGGTCGCTCGACGGCGTGAAGCCGGGGAGGTTCGTCACGTAGTTCGCCATCTGCCATTGGGAGACGAGCGTGGGGAAGTCCTCGCCCGTCACGGCCTCGACGTTCGCCGCGCCGGTGCGGTTGGTCAGCACCAGCGCCCGTGTCAGCTCGGTCGCGAGCGGCTGGCTGGCCGCGAAGTGATCGCCCAGCCAGCGCACGAACAGCCAGGCGGCGCCGCGCTCGTCGAGCGTCCCACCGGAACCGGACGGTGCCACGAGGAAGGTCGTCTCCGGGTCGTTCAGGTAGCCGTAGGCGTTGGAAATATTGTCGCCGAGGAACTGATCCTCGCACTGGCTGAACGACGGACAGAACTGGTCCGGCACCTCGCGGCCACCCAGCTCCTCGGCGTAATGGGAGAGCCCCTCGTTGAGCCAGGTCTCCTCGACGTTGCCCCCGCGCACCAGCACGTGCTGGTTGAAGCTGATCATGTGCTGGAACTCGTGGATGAAGACGCCGGGCAGCGACCGCGTGACGACCGCCTTCGTGTACGACGAGCAGTTCGGCATGTCCTGGCGCGGCACGGCGCCGTAGAAGATCTCGCCGTCGTTCGAGTGATCCTCGGCCGGCAGCAGATCCAGGCCGAAGAAGAAGCCGAGAATGATGCTGCCGGTCGAGTTGCAATCGGCCGACAGGTCGTTCACGTGCTGGCTGAGCAGGACGATGACCACGCCGTTGTCATCGAGATCCGGCTCGCGGCCGAAGGCGGTCGTGTCGATGGCGTAGAGGTGCGCGTCGAAGAGCGCGCCGACCTCGTCCAGGTCGTTCTGGGTGAAGCCGGCCGGCGCATCGTCGTCGAGATAGATCGCCACGCGCTGGCCGACGACCTTGGCCGTGGCCGTGCTCTGGACGAAGCTGTCGCACGTCGTGGTGGCGCAGACGTCGAACGTGCGCACCGAGCCGACCACCGGCGGCACCGCCGCCACCGACGACGTGGAGATGCGCGCCCGGGAGGCGCTGACCACCGCCGGCTGCTGCGACAGCATCCGCTCCCGCTCGCGCAGCCCGTCGTGGAAGGCGGCGGCGGCGGACGGGGCCTTGTCCAGCGAGGCCTGGCCCAGCCGGGCCACCGAGGCCGCATGGGCTCGGACCGCCCTGAAGCTGGTACGCCGCGGCGGTCCCATTCTGGCTCACGGTGCCGTCGCCCGAGAGGGCGACGTAGAGATATTCCGTTTCCTGGGACGCGGCGCCCGGAATCCGCACACAGGCCGTCCTCCGAGGCGTCGAGGATCACGAACTGGCCCGCGGAGAGAATCGTCGGGGCCGCCGAGGAGCAATCGACGGTGCCGGGGGGGTTCGGATCATCGTTGCCGCACGCTGCGGTGGCGAGCACGCCGACCAGCAGGGTCCAGCGGGCAAAGGCTCGGGTCACGTGGGGAAGCTCCGGGGCGGCGGACGTGGCGGTCAAATCTCCAGCAAGATAAGGAACCACAATGGTTTTTGACAATCGCTCGAGGCTCCGGTACCTTCTCTCGGTGTCTGAGACCAACTGGCTGGCGGAGGTCAGGTTCGGGGCCGACGGACTGGTGCCCGTGGTGGCCCAGGAGAGCCGATCCGGCGACGTGCTGATGCTGGCGTACGCGAACCGGGAAGCGCTCGAGCGGACCGCCGCCACGGGTCAGGCGCATTATTACAGCAGGTCCCGCGCCGCGCTGTGGCGCAAGGGCGAGACCTCCGGCCACGAGCAGACCGTCCGCCAGATCCGGATCGATTGCGACGGAGACGCCATCCTTTACCGGGTGGAGCAGACCGGGCCCGCCTGCCACACCGGCACCCGGACCTGCTTCTCGGCGGCCGTGGCGCCGGACGGCCATACGACGTCGGGTGAGGATCCCGGCGCACACCTGCTGACCCGTCTGGCCGCCAAGATCGCGCGCCGGGCGGTGCAGCGTCCCGAGGGGTCGTACACCGCGCAGTTGCTGGACCGCGGCGTGCCCGCCATCTCCCAGAAGGTGGGAGAAGAGGCGGTCGAGGTCGTCGTCGCGGCGAATGCGGAGGAGCCCGAGCGTCTCGCGTCCGAGGCGGCCGATCTTCTCTATCATCTCTTGGTGCTGCTGCAAGCTCGCGGTGTCCCGCTGGACGCCGTCTGGAAGGAGCTGGCGCACCGCAGTCGGTAGGCATGGCCTTCGTCCATCTCCACACCCACAGCGAATACTCGTTGCTCGACGGGGCCAGCCGGATCCCCGATCTCGTCGCGCACGTCAAGAAGCTCGGCATGGACAGCCTGGCCGTCACCGACCATGGCAACATGCACGCGGCCTGGTCGTTCTACGACGCCGCCAAGGCGGCCAAGATCCGGCCGATCCTCGGCTTCGAGGCCTACCTCGCGTTCGGCCCGCGCCAGGCGCGCGAGAAGCCGAGCAACGCGCCCGCCGCCTACAGCCATCTCGTCCTGCTCGCGAAGAACCGCGCCGGCTACAAGAACCTCGTCCGGCTGACCTCGATCGGGTACACCGAGGGGTTCTACCGGCGGCCGCGAGTGGACAAGGAGTGCCTGGAGAAGTACAGCGAGGGAATCATCTGCCTCGCGGCGTGCCTCTCGGGCGAGGTGGCGCTGCACCTCCGGCAGGGCCGCTACGAGGAGGCCAGGCGCAGCGCCGAATGGTTCGCCCGAGTGTACGGCAGGGACGGGTTCTGGCTCGAGGTGCAGAGCCACGGCATCGCCGAGGAGCGGCTGGTCACCGAGGGGATGCTGCGGCTGGGCCAGGAGCTGGGCATCGGCGTCGTGGCCACCAACGACGCGCACTATCTCCGGCGGGAGGACGCCGAGTCGCACGACGTGCTGCTCGCCATCGGGACCGGCAGCGACCTCGACGACCCGAAGCGCTTCCGCTTCACGGGCGAGGAGTCGTACGTCAAGTCCGAGAAGGAGATGAAGGCGCTCTTTCCGGACCATCCCGAGGTGCTGGGCAACACCCAGACCGTGGCCGACCTCTGCGAGTTCGACTTCGAGAAGAAGTACTTCCTGCCCGGCTTCCCCCGCCCCGCCGGCTACGACACGGACGAGGCCCTGCTCGAGGACCTGTCCCGCCAGGGGGCCGCCCGGCGCTACGGCACGCCGCTCCCGGCGGCGGTCGAGGAGCGGCTGGGCTACGAGCTCCGGGTCATCAACACCGCGGGCTACGCCGGCTACTTCCTCATCGTCCAGGATTTCATTGCCGCCGCGCGCGAGCGTGGGATCCCGGTGGGCCCCGGCCGCGGCTCGGCGGCCGGCTCGATCGTGGCGTACTCGCTCGGCATCACCGACGTCTGCCCGCTCAAGTTCGACCTGCTGTTCGAGCGGTTCCTCAACCCCGAGCGCGTGTCGATGCCCGACATCGACGTCGACTTCTGCTTCGAGCGCCGGGGCGAGGTGATCGAGTACGTCCGCCAGCGATACGGCCGGGCGAGCGTGGGCCAGATCGTCACCTTCGGCACGATGAAGGCGCGCGCGGCGGTCAAGGACGTGGCCCGCGTGCTCCGGATTCCGCCGGGCGAGGCGGACCGGATCACCAAGCTCATCCCGTCGGGGCCCGCGTACAGCCTCACGATCGCCGACGCGGAGCGGAAGGTCGACGAGCTCAAGGACCTGGTGAAAGGCAACCCGGCGTATCGCCGGCTGCTGGATCTGAGCTCCCGGATCGAGGGGATCTCTCGCCACATGTCGGTCCACGCGGCCGGCGTGGTGATCGCCCCGGGACCGTTGGCGGACTACGTGCCGGTCTGCACGGCCCCTACCAGGGGCGCGGGCGCGGCGGCGGACGGCGAAGAGTCCATCATCACGCAGTACGAGATGGGCGCGCTCGAGAAGGTCGGCATGCTCAAGATGGACATGCTCGGCCTCAAGACGCTGACCGTGATCCACGATGCGGTGCTGATGATCGCCGCCCGCTCCGGCGTGGACATCGACATGGCCGCGCTCACGTTCGACGACCCCAAGGTCTACGAGCTCCTGCGCCAGGGCCGCACGGCCGGTGTCTTCCAGTTCGAGTCGCCGCTGGCGACCGACACCCTGCGCGCCATGAAGTGCGACCGGTTCGACGACCTGGTGGCGTCGAACGCGCTGCTCCGCCCGGGCCCGCTCGACGCCGGGATGCACACCGTCTTCATCCGGCGGAAGCTGGGGCTGGAGAAGGTCACCTACCCGCACCCGTCGCTGCAGGAGGTGCTGGAGCCCACGTACGGCGTCATCACCTATCAGGAACAGGTGATGCGGATCGCGAACGTGCTGGCCGGGTTCACCCTGGCCGAAGCCGACGTGCTCCGCAAGGCGGTGGGCAAGAAGGACGCGGAGCTCATCAAGAAGGAGCTGGGCAAGTTCTGCGAGCGGGCCATGGCGCTGGGCCACCCGAAGAGGATGGTGGACGACATCGCGGCGCAGATCGAGACCTTCGGCCGCTACGGCTTCAACAAGTCGCATTCGGTGGCCTACTCGGTCCTGTCCTACCAGACCGCGTGGCTCAAGGCGCACTATCCCGCCGAGTTCATGGCGGCGCTGCTGTCGTCGGAAATCGGCAACACCGACAAGGTGGTGCAGTACATCAACGAGGCCCGCGAGCTCGACCTCGAGGTGCTGCCGCCGGACGTCAACGAGTCGGGGTTCAAGTTCACGGTGGTGGGAGACCGGCGCATCCGGTTCGGCCTCGGCGCCATCCGGAACGTCGGCTGGGGCGCCATCGAGAGCATCATCGCCGCGCGGCAGGACGCGCCGTTCACGGCGCTGGCGGACTTCGTCGAGCGCATCGACCTCCGGCTCTGCAACAAGCGGGTGCTGGAGTCGCTGATCGTGGCGGGCGCGTGCGACGGGCTCGGCGGCCACCGGAAGCAGCTCTGCGAGGCGCTCGACCACGTGCTGGGCGAAGCTCAGCTGCTGCAGCAGGAGAAGGAGGCCGGCCAGGCGTCGCTCTTCGGGGATGGGATGGGGGAGCCTGCCCTGAGCGGAGCGAAGGGCGCGCGCTCACTGACCCTGCCGGACATCCCGGCCTGGACCGAGGCCGAGCGCCTGGTCAAGGAAAAGGAAGTGCTCGGCTTCTTCATCTCCGGCCACCCGCTCGAGCGGTTCCGCGACGAGGTCGAGCTGTTCGGCACCCGCACCACCGCTACGCTGGGCGAATGGAGCGAGCACCCGGTGACGGTGGCGGCGGTGGTGACCGGAGTGAAGCGGCAGATCTCCAAGAAGACCGGCAAGGAGTACGCGCGGCTGGTGGTCGAGGACTTCCACGGCACGGCGGAGGCGATCGTCTTCCCCGACGCCTGGGCCAAGCTCAACGGGACCATCCTGCCCGACGCGGCGCTCCTGCTCACCGGCGGCTACAGCGACCGGGACCGGGGGGAGGATCACGCGCCGTTCATCGTGGAGTCCGCCCGGGCCCTGGACGAGCTCAAGGCGTCGGGCGCCGTGGCCCTCAGCCTCCGCTGGCGCGCGCCGGGCGCGCCGGAGCCCGATTCGCTCCGGGCGGCTGCCGCCCTCTGCTCGGCCCATCCGGGCCCCACGCCCCTGTATATTGAGTGGAGCGACGGGAACGGGGAATCGGTGCGGCTCCGGTCCCGTCGCGTCCGCGTCGCGGCGGAGGAGGACCTCGTTCGGGCCCTGCGCGATCTCCTGGGCGCCGATTCCGTCCACTACATCAAGGCGGGATGACCCGATGGCCTCAGCCTATACGCTGGAGTTCGAGAAGCCCCTGCTCGAGCTGGAGCGGCAGATCGAGGACCTGAAACGGATCGGCAGCGAACGACAGATCGACATCGACGGCGAGCTCGAGGGACTCCAGGGCAAGCTCGAATCGCTCCGGGCTGACATCTATCGCAATCTCACGCCCATTCAGCGGGTCATGGTAGCCCGTCATCCCCGCCGCCCCTACACGCTCGACTATCTCAGCACCATCTTCACCGACTTCATCGAGCTTCATGGCGACCGACTCTACATGGAGGATCCGGCGGTGGTGGGCGGCTGGGCGCGGCTCGCCGGCGTGTCGGTCATGGTCATCGGGCACCAGAAGGGCCGCGACACCAAGGAGAATCTCAAGCGCAACTTCGGCATGCCCCATCCCGAGGGCTACCGCAAGGCGCTCCGGCTGATGAAGCTGGCGGCCAAGTTCGGCGCGCCGGTCATCACCCTCATCGACACGCCGGGGGCGTACCCCGGACTGGGCGCGGAGGAGCGCGGTCAGTCCGAGGCGCTCGCCCGCAACATCCTCGAGATGTCCGCGCTGCCCACGCCCGCCGTGGCCGTGGTCATCGGCGAGGGCGGCTCGGGTGGGGCGCTTGCGCTCGGCGTGGCCGACCGGGTGCTGATGCTCGAGAACTCGGTCTACTCGGTGATCTCGCCCGAGGGCTGCGCCGCGATCCTGTGGAAGGACGCGAGCCAGCGGGAGCGCGCGGCGGAGGCGCTCAAGATCACGGCCGAGGACCTGCTCCGGCTCAAGGTCATCGACGAGATCGTGAAGGAGCCGGAGGGCGGCGCGCATGTCGATCCCGACGCTGCCGGCGAGGCCCTCCGCGAGGCGCTGATCCGCCACGTCACCGAGCTCCGGAAGATTCGGCCCGAGAAGCTGATCCGCCGCCGGGCCGACAAGTACGGCGCCATGGGCGCCTTCTCCGAGGCCTGATGAGTCAGACGGTCGAAGTCAGGTTCAAGGGCACCCGCAAGGCCTACTTCGAGTGGGAGGACGGCGAGTCTCCCATCCGGACCGGTGAAGCCGTGCTGGTCGAGGTGGAGCGCGGACGCGATTTCGGCCGGGTCACCGCGGTGGGCGACGTGGCCACCAAGAAATGCGCCGGCAGCTGCACCGGCTGCGCGGTCGGCGAGGCCCCGGCCGAGGCCGCGCCTCTCAAGCCGATCCTTCGGCGCGCTACCCGCGACGACATCCGGGTGCACGACGAAAACCGTCTGGACGAGGACAACGTGCGCCGCAAGGTCCTCGAGCGGGTCCGCACCCATGGCCTTGTCATGAAGGTGAGCGACACCGAGTGGCAGTGGGACCGGAACAAGCTCACCATCTACTTCACCGCGGAGAAGCGGGTCGACTTCCGCGCGCTGGTGCGGGACCTGGCTTCGCACTTCCGGACCCGCATCGAGCTCAGGCAGATCGGCGTCCGCGACGAGGCCGCCCGGCTCTCCGGCGTCGGCCGGTGCGGCCGCGAGTACTGCTGCAGCTCCTGGCTCACCGAGCTGTCGCCCGTCAACCTCGGCTTGGCGAAGGACCAGCATCTCTCGCTCAATCCCAGCCAGATTTCCGGCGGCTGCGGTCGCCTGCTCTGCTGCCTCAAGTACGAGCACGAGTTCTACGTCACCGCCCGGCGGCGATTCCCGAAGGAAGGCAAGCTGGTCACGGCGTCGCGCGGGCCGGAGCGGGTCATCGCGGTCGACATCTTTCGCGAGCGGGTCTTCCTCAGGAGCGAAGAGCACGGCTCGCGGATCATCCCGCTGGTGCAACTGCGCGAGGAGGTCGAGGCCCGGGGCGACGTGCTCAGCACGGCCGAGTCCCGGAGCCGGCTGGCGGTGGCGGCGGAGTCACCTGCCGCGGCGGCGGTGGAGGATGGGCCTACCGGCGTCGACGAGCTGCCCCTCGACGTCGACGGCCCGCTGAGCCCCGCGCCTGCCGCGCCGCCGCCGCCGAGCGGCGGCCCGCCCACGCCGCGAAGCTCACCGCACCGACGCCGGCGGCGGCGGCACCGGCGGGACCCGAGCGACGACTCGCCGCCACCGGCCTGAAGCCCGCGGGCCATGATTCTCCAGAATCTGCGATACCTCGCCGCCCTGGCCCGCGAGCGGCACTTCTCCCGCGCCGCCGGCGCCTGCGGCGTCACCCAGCCGACGCTGTCGGCCGGAATCAAGCAGCTCGAGGAGGAGCTCGGGCTTCTGATCGTCCGCCGCGGGCAGCGGTTCGAGGGCCTCACGGCTGAGGGCCAGCGAATTCTCGAGTGGGGGCAACGCATCCTCGCCGACTGCGAGAGCCTCGAACAGGAGGCCGCGGTGCTCCGTGGCGGGCTCCGGGGGCGTCTGCGCATCGGCGCGATTCCGACGACCCTTCCGGCGCTCTCGCTCCTGACGCTCCCGTTTTCGCAGCTGCACCCGCAGGTGACGATCTCGATCCATTCGCTCACCTCGATCGACATCCAGCGCGGCCTGGACGACTTCAGCCTCGATGCCGGGCTCACCTACCTCGACAACGAGCCCCTGGCAAACGTCCGCACCATTCCGCTCTACTATGAGCGCTACCTGCTGTTCACGCCGGCCGGCAGTCCGCTGGCGGACAGCGAGACCGTGGCGTGGGGGGAGGTCACCGGCTTGCCGCTGTGCCTGCTCACGCCCGACATGCAGAATCGCCGAATCATCGACGGCCTCTTCGCGGCCGCCGGAGTCACGGTCCACCCGACCATCGAGACCAATTCGGTGCTGACCCTGTGGTCGCACGTCCGGACCGGCGCCTACTCGAGCATCCTCTCCCAGGCGTTCCTCTATCTGTTCGGGGAGCCCGCCGGCATTCGGGCCATCCCGATTACGGGCTCCGTCGCCACCCACAGCGTCGGGCTGGTCGTGTCGGACCACGAACCGCTCACCCCATCGGCGCGCGCCCTGGCCGCTGTGGCCGCGACACTGGACCTGACGGCGGCGCTCGATGGGGTCCGGCGCGAGGTCGACGGCGTTCCACACTGAGGCCCGTCGTGTCATCGTCGCGATCTATCGCCCCATTGCACCGGCCTATTTGCTGAGGGTCCGGGACCGGGGCATACTTCCAACACCTACGGTTTCCTTTCTCCCTGGTCCGACCGGAGTCTGAATCGCATGGTCATGAACCTCTCCCGTCTCACCGAGCCCCTGGTCCGCGAAAACGGTGTGCTGCGGCCCGCCTCGTGGGCGGAGGCGCTCGACCGCGCCGCCGACGGGTTCCGCCGCGTGAAGGCCCAGCATGGCGGCGACGCCATCGGGACGTTCAGCTGCTCGAAAGCCAGCAACGAGGTCAATTTTCTGGCTCAGAAGCTGACCCGGATCGCGTTCGGCACGCACAACGTCGATAGCTGCAATCGAACGTGACACGCGCCTAGCGTCGTCGGTCTGGCGACGGTATTCGGTGCAGGCGGAGGCACGAGCTCCTATCGCGAGGTGGAAGAGACGGACGTGATCTTCCTCTGGGGCGCGAATGCCCGGGAGAATCACCCGATCTTTTTCCACCACGTGCTCAAGGCGGTCCATCACGGCGCCAGGCTGTACGTGATGGATCCCCGGCGGACTACGTCCGCCCAGTGGGCGGACGACTGGCTGGGCCTCAACGTGGGCAGCGACATCGCGCTGTCCCACGCCATGGCGCGCGAGATCATCCATGCCGGGCTGGCCAACGAGGCCTTCATCCGGCGGGCCACGAGCGGCTTCGAGGCGTATCGGGCCTGCGTGGAGCCGTACACACTCGAGTACGCGGAGCGTGAGACCGGCGTGCCCGCCGACGTGATCCGCCGGGCGGCGCACGCCTTCGCGCGGGCGGACCGGGCGGTCATCTGCTGGACGCTCGGCATCACCGAGCATCACAACGCCGTCGACAACGTCGTCTCCCTGATCAATCTCGCGCTGCTCACCGGCCACGTCGGCCGGTATGGCTCGGGCGTCAACCCGCTCCGCGGGCAGAACAACGTCCAGGGCGGCGGCGACATGGGTGCCATTCCGAACCGTCTCGTCGGTTTCCAGGATTGGACCAAGGATCCGGCCATCCGGGAGCGGTTCGAGCGGGCATGGGGCGTCCCGCTGAAGCCGGTCTATGGGAGGAATCTGACCGAGATGTTCGAGGCGATGGCGCACGGAGAGATGCACGCGGCCTATGCCATCGGCGAGAACCCGGCCCAGTCCGAGGCCGATCAGAGCCGCACCGAGCGCCTGCTCCTCGGGCTCGACCATCTCGTGGTCCAGGACATCTTCCTCACGCGCACCGCGGAGTTCGCCCACGTCGTCCTGCCCGCGAGCTCGAGCTGGTGTGAGGCCGAGGGCACGGTCACCAACAGCGAGCGGAGGGTGCAGCGAGTTCGCAAGGCGCTGGAGCCGCCCGGCGACGCCCGGGACGACATGTGGATCATCTGCGAGATCGCCAAGCGACTCGGCCACGACCTGGGACCACCCCAGGCGGAGGCCGTGTGGAACGAGGTGCGTTCGCTCGCCCCGATCTTCGCCGGGATGAGCTACGCCCGGCTGGAAGCCGAGGGCGGTCTGCACTGGCCATGCTACGACGAGCAGCATCCGGGCGAGCTGTTCCTCCACAGCCGGCTCTGGAAAGAGCCGCGCCAGGGCCCGCCGGCGCCGTTCTCCGTCGTGGAGCACGACCCGCCGGTCGAGCGCCCCGATGACGAGTATCCCTTCCAGCTGACCACCGGCCGGCGCCTCGATTCGTACAACACCGGCGTGCAGACCGGCGGATACAGCTCGCCGCTCCGCCGGGGCGAGTCGCTGGACCTCTGTCCCGAGGATGCCGACCGCCTCGGCCTGCTCGAAGGCGATCCGGTGCGGGTCACATCGCGGCGCGGCAGCGTCGTGGCGCCGGCGCACATCGACCGCTCTCTGCGCGTGGGCCTGGTGTTCATGACCCTCCATTTCCAGGATGAGGTCAAGACCAACGTGCTCACGCTCGATGAAACCGACCCGAGGTCCGGCACGGCCGAATTCAAGGCCTGCGCGGTGCGGGTGGATCCGATTCGCGCCGGCGCCGAGCGCGTCACCACACCACGGTCCCCCAAACCCTCTCCCTAGCGAGTCCTCGCCTTTGGATCTCCATTTCATGGCCGCGGAACCGACGGCCGAGGAGCGCGCGGCGGTCGATGCGTTCCTCGGCCCGCCGGAGTCGGGCTGGGACGGCGGCCAGCGCCAGCCCAGGGACGCCCATACCGCCGAAGGCGGCCACGCGGCCCGGGGCCGGCGACACCTCCTCCTGCCGGCGTTCCACGCCGTCCAGTCCCGGGTCGGGTGGATCAGCGAGGGCGCGCTCAACTACATCTCCGAGCGGCTCACCGTGCCGCCGGCGGACGCGTACGGCGTGGCGACGTTCTACGCCCTCCTGTCCACGGTGCCGCGCCCCAGGCGGGTGGTGCACGTGTGCGACGACATCGCCTGCCGGTGCAAGGGCGCGGAGCAGCTCTGCGCCGAGCTCGAGCGAGCGGTTGGACCCGCCTACCACGGCCCCGACGGCGACCATCACGAAATTCCCGCCGATGGGGCAGTGTGGCTCCGGAGTCCGTGCCTCGGCCTGTGCGACCAGGCGCCGGCCGCGCTGCTGACCGTCGCGGGCGAAGCCCCGGTCGAGCGACTCGTCGGTGACGTCACGGCCGCCTCGGCCGCACGGCTGCTCGCGGGGGATCTCTCGTCGGCGGCCCTGCCCCATCCCCGGCTGCCTCAGGCGGGCGACGCGTCGCTCCGCCTCCTGCGGCGGGTGGACGTCGTCGACCCCGCGAGCCTGGACGAATACCGCGCCAACGGCGGGTACCAACCGCTCCGGCGGGCGCTGGATCTGGGACCGGAAGGGATCATCCGGGAGGTGTCGGACGCCAAGCTGATGGGACGCGGTGGCGCGGCCTTCCCCACCGGCAGGAAGTGGGAGGCCGTGTCTCGACAGCCGGTCCGGCCCCACTACCTGATCTGTAACGCGGACGAGTCCGAGCCCGGCACGTTCAAGGACCGGGCGATCATGGAGGGCGATCCGTTCGGCGTCGTCGAGGCCATGACGATCGCCGCGTACGCGACGGGATGCGCCCAGGGCTTCGTGTACCTCAGAGGCGAATACCCGCTGGCGCACGAGCGGCTGCAGCACGCCATCGACACCGCCCGCGAGCGGGGTCTCCTCGGCACCGACATCCTGGGCCACGGCTTCGACTTCGACATCGAGATCCGGAAGGGCGGCGGGGCGTACATCTGCGGCGAAGAGACCGCCATCTTCAATTCGATCGAGGGCTTTCGCGGCGAGCCCCGGAACAAGCCGCCGTTCCCGGTGCAGTCCGGCGTCTTCGGCAAGCCGACGGTCATCAATAACGTCGAGACCCTGGTCAACGTCCTCGAGATCCTCAGGATCGGCGGCCAGGCCTATGCCCGGATCGGCACCGCGGACTCGACCGGACCGCGGCTCTTCTGCCTCTCGGGATGCGTGACCCGGCCGGGCGTGTACGAGGTGCCCTTCGGCGCCACCCTCCGGCAGCTGCTGGAGATGGCCGGCGGGGTGGCCGGTGGCCGGCCGCTGCAGGCCATCCTGCTCGGCGGCGCGGCCGGGGTGTTCGTCCGCGCCGACGAGCTCGACATGCCGCTGACCTTCGAGGGCGCGCGCGCGGCGCAGGCGACGCTCGGGTCCGGGGTCATCATGGTGTTCGACGATACGGTGGACATGCTGGACATCATCCTGCGGATCGCGGCGTTCTTTCGCGACGAGTCGTGCGGGCAGTGCGTCCCCTGCCGGGTCGGCACCGTGCGCCAGGAGGAAGCACTGCACCGGCTCAAGAGCGAACGCGCGCTCGGCGGCATCGGCAGTGAGCTGGCGCTGCTCGAGGAGATCGGCCTGGCGATGAAGGACTCGTCCATCTGCGGTCTGGGTCAGACCGCCTACAGCGCGGTGGAGTCGGCGGTCAAGCGCCTGCACCTGTTCAACGGAGCCCCCTCATGACCGCCTTGGTCCAGCTCGAGCCGCTCCGCCGGACCGTGGAGCTCACCATCGACGATGAAAAGGTCCAGGTGCCGGAGGGGATCACGATCTTCGAGGCCTGCCGCCAGCGGGGCACCGCCATCCCGACGCTCTGCTACCTGGAGACCCTGCATCCGGTCAACGTCTGCCGGGTGTGTGTCGTCGAGGTGGAGGGGTCGCGGGTCCTCGTCCCGTCGTGCGCCCGCAAGGTCGAGCCAGGCATGGTGGTGCGGACCAACTCGGAGCGAGTGCGTCACAGCCGCAAGATGGTGATCGAGTTTCTGGCCTCGTCGGTCGACCTCTCGACCACTCCGGACGCCGCGGAGTGGATCCGGGAGTATCAGGCGGCGCCGGAGCGCTACGGCCCGCCTGCCCCGCCAGCGCCGGCGGGCCATCGCGACAGCCTGCAGCCGGGCCACCATGCGCCGCCGGATCCGGCCTATCGCGCGACGGTCGGCCAGCCGACCAAAGTAGACAACGAGCTCTACGTGCGCGACTACGGCAAGTGCGTCCTGTGCTACAAGTGCGTGGAGGCCTGTGGGAAGGACTTTCAGAACACCTTCGCGCTCACCGTCGCGGGGCGCGGGTTCGATGCGCGAATCTCGACCGAGTTCGCCGTGGCCCTTCCCGAGTCGGCGTGCGTGTATTGCGGCAATTGCATCGCCGTCTGCCCCACCGGCGCCCTGATGTTCAAGACCGAGTACGACCACCGGCACGCCGGAACCTGGGACGAATCGCGGCAGACCGTGACCCGGACGGTGTGTCCGTATTGCGGCGTCGGATGCAACCTGGAGCTGCACGTGCAGGACAACGAGATCGTGCGGGTGACCTCGCCGCTGGACCACGAGGTGACCCGCGGCAATCTGTGCATCAAGGGCCGGTTTGGCTGGAGATACGTGCAGAATCGCGGGTCCGGGCCGCCCGGAGAGGGCGTGCGGCGGCCGTGACCGGATCAGCTCGTGAGCCGCTCGCCGTGGGTATACACCGTCAACCGCGAGGCCCGCGCGAACCCCACGAGCGTGAGCCCGGCGTGCTCGGCGATCCGCACGGCAAGGCCGGTGGGTCCCGAGACCGCCACCAGCAGAGAAGCACCGAAGACCGTGGCCTTCTGCACCATCTCGAAGCTCGCCCGACTGGTCACCACGAGGAATCCGCTCTCCGGCTTCACCCCGCGGCCGAGCATCGCGCCGATCAGCTTGTCGAGCGCGTTGTGCCGGCCCACGTCCTCGCGCGCCAGCTGGATCTCGCCCTCGCGGGACGCCCAGCCCGCCGCGTGAACGGCCCCTGCCGCGGCGTTCAGGGTCTGGTGCCCGACCAGCGTCCGACAAGCGTTCTCGACGGCAGCGGTGGTCACCGTCGCGCTCGACGTCACCGGATGCAGCTGCTTGAGGACGCCCTCGATGCTGTCCATGCCGCAGATGCCGCAGCCCGTCCGCCCGGTGAGGCGGCGGTTGCGCGAGGCGATGGTGGCCTCGCAGTCGGGGGAGACCATCGCCTGAATCTCGATTCCCTGTCCGTACCGAACCACCTGCAGGGACTGCAGGTCCGCGGGGGTCCGGATCAGCTCCTCGGTGATGCTGAAGCCGAGCGCGAAGTCCTCGAGATCCGACGGCGTGGCCATCATGACGACGTGGGGAATGCCGTTGTAGACGATGGCCACGGGCGTCTCCTCGGCCACCTGCTCCGTTCCCTCCTGCGCCCGGCCGCCTTCCCAGCGGCGGGCGGAGACCTCGAGCAGAGGCGAGGCGTAGCCGAGCCGACGGAGGCCCAGCGGGTGCTGCATCTGAGTGAGATCGATGGCCATCTCGGCGACTCCACGCTGCCGGACCGTCTCGTCATGCGACCGGGGAACTCATGAGGAATATACTCCGGCTCGAGACGGGCGAGCGAGTTCCGGCCATCGCGCTCGTGGGCTCGAGCGGAAGCGGGAAGACCACGCTGATCGAAGCGGTTTTGCCGTTCCTCAAGGCGTACGGCTACCGGGTCGGCGTCGTGAAGCACGCGCACCGGGGGTTCGAAATCGACCAGCCGGGCAAGGATAGCTTCCGGGTCCGCCGCGCCGGAGCGGCCCAGGTGCTGGTCGGGTCGAACCGGCAGTGGGCCCTGATCGGAGACGAGCCTCCGGGCGCCGAGGATCCCCAGCTCGCGTCGCTCGTGGCCCGCTTTTCCCCGGGCGAAATCGATGTGGTGCTCGCCGAAGGATTCTCCCACGAGGCCGTCCCCAAGATCGAGGTGTTCCGGCCGGCCTACGGCCGGCCCCCGCGGTGCTGGCCGGGCGATCCCGACGTCGTGGCCGTTGCCTCGGACGCGGACCTCCCGGTCGAGCCGCCGGTGGTGCGCCTGGATCTCAATCGCGCCGAGTCGGTTGCGGATTTCATCGCCGACTGGGCCTCGTCCAGCCGCCGGCCCGTCGTCAGGCCTCGTTCGGCCCGATGATGAGGGACAGGAGACCGGGTTAGCTTTCCCGGCATGCCCAAGTTCTACCTCACCACCGCCATCGACTACTCCAACGGCGACCCCCATCTCGGCCACGCGCTCGAGAAGGTCGGCGCCGACTGCATCGCGCGCTACCGGCGGCTCCGGGGGGACGACGTCCACTTCCTCATGGGGATGGACGAGCACTCGCAGGCGGTGCTGCAGGCGGCCGAGCAGAATGGGGTCACGCCGCGGGAGTGGGTGGACCGGATGGCGGCGACGTTCGAGTCGTACTGGCGGCGGCTCGAGTGCAGCTTCGACGACTGGATCCGCACCACCGAGCCGAGGCACCACCGGACCGTGGCGGCGCTGCTCGAGCAGATCGCCCGGAAGAACCCGGACGACCTCTTCGTCGGCGAGTACGAGGGGCTCTACTGCTTCGGCTGCGAGGAGTTCAAGCAGCCGTCCCAGATCGTGAACGGCCACTGCATCGAGCATCCGACGCTCGAGCTCGTGCCCACGAAGGAGCGGAACCACTTCTTCCGGCTGAGCCGGTACCGCGACCAGCTGCTGTCGCTGATCCGGTCGGGCGAGTTCCGCGTGGAGCCCGCCATCCGTCGGAACGAGATCGTTCGCCTGCTCGAGGACGGGCTGCAGGATATTTCCGTCAGCCGGAACCGCCAGTCGTGGGGCATCCCGTTTCCCGGCGACCCCGAGCAGACGGTGTACGTCTGGTTCGACGCCCTGATCAACTACCTGTCCGCCACGGGCTACCCGGACCCCGGCTACGATCGGCTCTGGCCAGCCGACCTGCACGTGGTCGGCAAGGGCATCACCCGGTTCCACTGCGTGATCTGGCCGGCCATGCTGTTGAGCGCGGGCGTAGCCCTGCCCCGCGAGGTGTGGGCGCACGGATATGTGCAGTGGGAAGGCGCCAAGATGTCGAAGTCGGCCGGGACGGCGGTGAGCCTGGGCGAGGCGATCGACCGGCACGGGCCGGACGCGCTGCGCTACTTCCTGCTCCGGGAGGTCGGCTTCGAGGCCGACGGCAACTTCACCTGGGATCGCTTCGACGAGCGATACACGGCCGACCTGGCGGACGGGCTGGGCAACCTCGCGTCCCGGTCGCTGGCGATGCTGGCCAAGTACCGCGAGGGGATCGTGCCGGATTCGCCGTCGGACACCACGCTGGACGAGGCAGGCCGGCAGGCGGTCGAGGCCTACGCCCGCGCGATGGACGCGCTGGACCTCCGGGGTGGCGCGGAGGCGGCCTGGGCGCTCGTTGGGACCGCGAACCTGTACATCCAGCAGGTGGCGCCCTGGGCGCTCGCCAAGGCCGGCAGGGAAGCCGAGCTGGACGCCGCGCTCGCGGGGCTGGCGCGGGCCCTGTACCGGCTGGCGGTCCTGGCTGCCCCGTTCGTCCCGGGCAAAGCCCAACTGCTCTGGCAATCCCTAGGGCTCCCGGGAGATGCACTACTCAGCACCTGGGTAGACCTGACGGCACCGCCGGTGAGGGGTCTTGCTACCAACAAGCCCGAGGTGTTGTTCCCCAAGCCTCACACTGTCTAGAAGTTAGGCTGTCAATGAGCAAAACTATTTGACAGTCAAGGAGTTATCACAGCCGTATCGGGCTTGACGAAGTGTGTGGCCCGGGCCACATTTTTGCTTGGATTCTGTGCGTCGGGTCACCTCAAATTTGCCTCGTTGCGCTCAGATTGTTCTGTCGGGCTGCCGAAACTCTTAGGAACGACGGTCGAACACCCGAAGACTTGTCGATTCCGAGCCTTGGTGAGGGAAGCGCATGGCGAAACGCCGGTGGACCGTTGTCTTCGTACCCCATGGCTCGGAGCCCTCGAAGATCATCGAGGTTTCCTACGGCCTGATCAAGACGGCAATCGGCGGCGTGGCCCTCGGCCTGGCCGCGGCGTTGCTCGTCGGGTACGCGACCATGGCCCGCACGGCGGACCTGTCCCGCACGGCCCACCTCCAGGATGAGAATTCCCGGCTGGCCCAGGAGATCGGCGAGCTGCACGGCCGGCTCTCCAGCCTGTCGGATACCCTCACCCGCATCAGCCAGCGCGACGCCCGCATCCGGGTCCTCGCCAACCTCGAGCCGATCGATCCCCAAGTCCAGGCTGCCGGCATCGGCGGACCCACGCTGGCGTCCCGACCGGGGCTGCTGAGCGCGGGACCGGCAGTCCGGCGCTCCGCGGAGATCCGGGTCGACCTGAACGCGTTGATCCGCCGGGCCAACCTCCTGGCGTCGTCGTTCGAGGAGGCCAAGGACAGCCTGGCCAGCCACTCGCAGCGGCTGGCTGCCACGCCGTCGATCATGCCGACCCAGGGCTGGCTCACGAGCGCGTTCTCGTCCATGCGCGACCACCCGATCCTCCACATCGCCCGGCCGCACGAGGGCATCGACGTGACGGCGCCGATGGGGAGCCCGATCGAGGCCCCGGCCGCGGGTGTCGTGACCGACGCCGGCTGGGAATCGGGCTACGGCAACACCGTCACGATCGATCACGGCTACGGCATCGTCACCAAGTTCGCGCACGCGTCGAAGCTGCTGGTGAAGAGCGGCCAGCGGGTCCAGCGTGGCCAGCGCATCGCCCTGGTCGGCAACACCGGCCTCGCCACCGGCCCCCACCTGCACTACGAAGTGCACGTGAACGGGCGCCCGGTCGATCCGCTCAAGTACGTGCTGCCGGATCGGGTGGTGACGGACTAGGCGGGCGGTCGGGCGGTCAGGCGGTCAGGCGGTCGGGCGGTCGGGCGGTCGAACCGAGGAATAAACGGCAGCCCCCGAGGCGGTAATCGCCTCGGGGGCTTTGAGATTTTTGACAATTTTTCACGCTCGGATCTTCGTCTGATCGGCCATCCTATCGTCTGACCGCCGGACCGCTTGACCGCCCGACCGCCTGCCCGCCCGCCCGCCTAAAACTGCACCTTCGGCGCCTCCGCCGCCCCCGCCGTCGCCTCGAAGTACTCCCGCGGCTTGCCCAAGCCGAACACCTTCGCGGTGATGTTGTAGGGAAAGCGGCGGATGTAGGCGTTGTACTCCCCGACCGCGGCGTTGTAGTCCTGCCGGGCGACGGAGATCCGGTTCTCGGTGCCTTCGAGCTGGTCCTGCAGCTGCTTGAAATTCTCGCTCGAGCGCAGCTGCGGGTAGTTCTCGGAGATCGCGATCAGGCGGCCAAGCCCCTGGTTGAGGGCGGCGTTCGCGGCGGCCATCTCCGGCACGTTGCCCGACTGGATCGCGCCACCGAGGCGGGCGCGGGCGTTGGCGATCGAGATGAAGACGGTGTCCTCCTGCTTCGTGACGCCCTTCACCGTGTTCACCAGGTTGGGAATCAGGTCGGCCCGGCGCTGGAGCTGCGCCTGGATCTGGCCCTGGGCCTGGTTCACCCGTTCGTCCATCGTCTGAATCGTGTTGTACCCGCAGCCTGCCGTGAACATCGCGAGCAGGGCGAGCGTTGAGGCGACCGCCGACGAGCGCTTCATCACTGGTCTCCGAGCTGAAGTTGGTCCACGTACCCCGCGGCCCGCGCCACCGCGTCCATGTATTGCTCGAACTGCGATGCGGTACACCGCCAGCCGCGCTCGCCGCGACGCTCGACCGGCGTCGTCAGCCCCGCGGCCGGCACCCCGACCAGCGCGGCGGCCTCTGCCGCGAGCGCCGCGGGCGCGGCGGGCACCGGCCGGCCCGCCAGGCTCAGGAGCGAGCGGAGCAGCACGAGAATGGTGCCGGCGCTCCCCGCGGCCACCTCGCCCAGCAGCTTCTCGTCGCCCGCGGCCGCCGCGTAGCCCTGGCGGAGGCGAAGGAGCTTGCCCCTCAGCTCGCGCTCCAGGGCCTGCCGGAGATCGGCGCCCTGAACGCGCGCGGCGCCCAGGGGATCGGCCCCGCGAAGGACCCGGTAGCCGGCGCGCATGTCCGTGATCTCGATCGGGAACACGTCCGTCGCCCGCGCCCACTCGGTCCGGCTGATGAGAAGCGGTGGCTCGGACGCGGCCTTCCGCCACGCCGCGAACGCCGGCGCCAGGGCGCGAAGCCGGGTGGGCGAGGCGTCGTCGAGCACGAGCAGGAGGTTGATGTTCGAGCGGCCGGCGAGATAGTCGCCCCGGGCGGCCGAGCCATAGAGCAGCGCGCTGTAGCCGGCACCGAGGGCGGCGTCCGCGGCCGCGAGGAACGGCGTCACCACGCGATCGACCGTCTCATGCATCAGAACCGTCCTCCGGATCCACCGCCGCTGAAGCCGCCGCCGCCGCCGAAGCCACCGAACCCGCCGCCACCCCCGAACCCGCCACCGCCGCCGAATCCGCCACCCCCGAACCCCCCACCACCGATCCACGGACCGCCCCCCCAATATACGCGGCGCCGGCGTCCGCCTCGATTGGCCATGATGACGAACACGACGAAGAGCAGGAGCGGCAGGAGCGAGAAGAACTGCGGGCTGGGCGCCCGGGACGCGACGCGTGGCGGGGCGAGCGCGAGCGTCGAATCGGTGACGCCGAAGCCGCGCGCGATGAGTGCCGGTGAGCGCGCGGACGCCGGCCCGGAGCGCGGGACCGTACTCCTCCTGGGCGAGCAGCGGACCCATGACGTCCCGGCGAATCTGGCCGCTGGCCGCATCGGTGACGATCCCCTCGAGGCCCTGCCCCACCTCGATCCGCACGTGCCCCGTGCCGGGCTCGTGATTGACGCGCGGCACGAGCAAGGAGGACCAGGCCGGCGTTGCGCCGCGCGTTGCCGATCTCGGCGCGGGCGCCGACGCCCCACTTCCGCCCGATCGCCAGCGCCACCTCGCCCTCGTCGTGGTCGTCGATGGTGGGCAGCGTCACGACCGTCACCTCGGCGCCGGTGGCGCTCCGGAGGCGGGTGAGCAGATCCTCCAGCTCCGCGCGCGTCGCGGGATCGAGCAGCGACGCGAAGTCGTTGACGAGCCCCACGGGCTGCGCCGGAAAGAGCCGCTCGACCTCCGGGCTCTGCGCCAGCGCGACGGCGGCGATCAGTTGTAGCCCCGCCAGGAGGGCGGTAGCTTTGCGTCGTGTTTCCCTCACGCCCACTCCTTCGAAGCTCCGGTGCCCGCGCGTGCCGCGCCGCGGTCCTGCTGCTCGGCCTCGCGGCCTGCGAGGGGCCGCGCGACGTGGCCGTGCGCGTCTCGATTCCCGGCCCCGACTCGGTGGAGACGCCGGTGACCGGCGTGGGAGTCGTCGCGCTGCCCTACGATCGCGACAGCGTCCTGCGGCAGCTCGAGGCCCGCGCCCAGACTCCCCGCCCCGACACCGCGCCGCTCGAGAGCCTCTTCGCGGCCTTTCGCGGCCCGTTCACCGCCTATTCCGCGGTGACGTTGCGGCTCGGCAAGCTGCGCGACTCCGTCGCGGAGGCCAAGGCGGGTCCCGACTCGCTGCGCCTCGCCGACTCGCTCCGCGCCACGGAGGCGCGGGCCGAGCGCGCGCGGGCGGAGCTCGACCGCGCGCGGCGCGATTTCGTCGGCCGCAGCGACAGCCTGCGGCGGCGCATGCGCCAGTGGGAAGATAGTACCTACCAGGGGTGGGACAGCGTCGTCCAGGGGCTGGCCCGGCGGAGCGGGCGCACGGCGGTGACCGATACGACGGGATCGCAGGGATGGGCCCACCTGAGGCTCGCGCCGGGACGCTGGTGGGTCTACGCCAGGAGCTGGGATGCGGAGGACCCGAACGCCGAGTGGTACTGGAACACGCCCGTGACCAAGGACACGCTGTTCCTGTCGAGCCGCACGGCGCGGCGGCAGCTCAGATACTAGGGGAGGTGGGATGCACGGGTTCGCCAACAGCGTGCGGGTCATCCTGAGCGGAGCGAAGGATCGGGTCGGTGGTACGAGTGAGCGTCCAGCGTCATTCGCATGCCCGGGGCGATCCTTCGCTCCGCTCAGGATGACGCGCGGTGGGGTGTTGCGGATCCTGGCGCTCACGCTGGCGTTCGCCGCAGCGCCCGGCCCAACCGCCGCCGACCTGGCCGCCCAGGCCAAGCCCGACAGCGCCAGCAACCCGCTCGCCGGGCGGATCCGCGGCTCGGCCGCGGCACCGGTGACCGTGTACGAGATGTCGGACTTCCAGTGCCCCTACTGCCGCACTTTCGCGCTGACCACCTTCCCGGCAGATCGACTCGCTCTACATCGCCACCGGGCAAGGTGCGCTGGGCGTTCGTCAACTTCCCGCTGACGAGCGTCCACGACAACGCGCTGGCCGCGGCCGAGGTGGGTCTCTGTGCCGCCCGGCAGAACGCCTTCTGGCGCGTGCACGACCTGCTCTACCAGCACCAGGACGTCTGGGCGCCCCTCAAGCAGCCGGAGGCGTTCTTCCTGACGCTGGCCGATTCGGCCAAGATCTCGCGTCCGGCGCTGCTCGCCTGCGTGCAGTCACCGGCCACGCGGGAGACGCTCCGGCAGGAGGCCGAGGGCGCCACGCGCTCGGGCGCCAACAGCACGCCGACCTTCTACATCGAGGGCGGCCTGCTCTCCGGCGCGCAGCCGCTGCCGATCTTCCGGCAGGTGCTGGACTCCATCATCCGGGAGAAGACGCGGAAGGCGCCCAGGCCGCCCGGCGCTTCACCCTGAGCCTGCCAGCGACAGGAACACGTCGTACAGCGCGTGGGTCCACGCGGTGATCCCGAACCCGCGCAGCAGATACAGGCCGCTGAACAGCACACCCGCGATCGCCCGGAAGACGAACGAGCTCAGCTCCAGCCGGTCGCCATACGGACCGATGTAGTGGAACGCGGAGAAGATCAGCGCGCCGAGCACGGTGGCCAGCACGCCGGCGGCGCCGGGACCCCACCCGAACGCGCGCCGGGCCGTCCAGGCGAGCGTTCCCACCAGGATCACCCGGAACAACAGCTCCTCGTAGATCCCCGCCCCCAGCGAGATCATGAGCTGCGTGGCGAGGCTCATCCCGCCGGCACTCGCGGCCAGGTGCAGCGCCGTGGCGATGCGGAGCCCACCGAGCAGGAGCCCGGTGAGGATGCCCGTCACCAGACCGAACGCGAGCGCATACGACACCGCCTCGACCATCATCAGCACGAGCACGCGGCCCTCGATCGGTCCCGAACGGCGGCGGTCCCGCCAGACGAGCACCACGCCCGTGCCCACCACCAGCGCGCCGAACACGAGCAGCCCGTTCCGGCCCCCGAACAGGATGAAGACGCTCTTCAGCAGGACGTCGGCCCCGTTCCGGACGCCGGCGAGCGAATCGTGCGACAGCGTGAAGGCGAGCACCTCGTACGCCACGAGAAGCGGGAAGGCGAAGGTGAGGCTGTAGCGCGGAGCGCGAGTGGCGCGCCAGTACCGGGTGCTCGAGGTCGAGAGTGCCATGGTCGTGGTGGCTCAGGGGCAAAAAAAGGGGCCGCTCGGAGCGGCCCCCCCAGGTTCCAAGTGTCGCCCGGGTCTTGATCGTGCAGTGCTGTTCAGCAGCCGCAGGCGACCCTTGACTCTGTAGACAATGGATCACCTCCCTCGGTAGCAGGTGGAACATGACTTCGTGAAAGAATTGTAGAACGTGCCCCCGTTCGGTCGCAAGCCCCGCGCGGCGCCCCCGGCCGGACCGCCGGATTGACGCCCGCTCGGGCCGCCGCGACATTGCCCCGATGCCGTCGACCTCCTGGGGGTATCGCGCCGCCGTCCGGATCGGCGCGGCGCTGGCCCCCGCCCTCGGGCTGGTGGACCAGAAGGTGGGCGACGGCCACCGCCGGCGGCGTGGCGCCGCCGCGCGGCTGGCGGCGTGGGGCGCCGGCGGGCGCGACACTACGCGGCCGCTCGTGTGGTTCCACGCAGCCAGCGTAGGTGAGGGGCTGCAGGCCGAGAGCGTGCTGCTCGAGCTCCGGCGCCTCGTGCCACGGTGCCAGCTCGTCTACACCCACTTCAGCCCTTCGGCCGAGCCGCTCGCCCGCCGCCTCACCGTGGACGCGGCCGACTACCTGCCCTACGATCTTCCCGAAGCGGCCGACCGGCTCCTTGCCACGCTCGCCCCCGACCTCCTCGTGTTCTCGAAGCTCGATCTCTGGCCCGAGCTCGCCACCCGGGCCGCTTCCACCGGTGTCACGGTAGCGCTCGTGGCGGCCACCGTGAGTGCCGGCAGCGGCCGGCTCCGCTGGCCGGCCCGCGCACTGCTCCACGCCGGCTACGCAGCCGTCTCGGCGGCGGGCACCATCGCGGAGGCGGACGCGGAGCGGCTCGCGCGCCTGGGAGTGCCGCTGGACCGGATCCGTGTCCTCGGCGATCCGCGCTTCGACAGCGTGGCCGCGCGTGTGGCCGCGGTGCCGCCCGACGAGCCGTTGCTCCGGTTCGGACGCGGCGCCCCGACGCTCGTGGCCGGCTCCACCTGGCCGCCTGATGAGGCGGTCCTGCTCGAGGCATTCGCGCGGGTTCGCGCGCGCCGGCCCGAGGCGCGTCTCATCCTCGTGCCCCACGAGCCGACGGTCGATCATCTCGCCGCGCTCGACGGCCGGGCCGCGCGGGCCGGGCTCCCCGCACCTGCGCGTCTCAGCACGGCCGAAGGCCCGTCGCCGCTGCTGGTGGTGGACCGGGTCGGCGTGCTCGCCACGCTCTACGGGGCGGGGACCATGGCGTACGTCGGCGGCGGATTCGGGCGCGCGGGGCTGCACTCGGTGCTCGAGCCGGCGGCGTGGGGCGTGCCGGTGGCGTTCGGGCCCAACTGGCGGAACAGCCGGGACGCGGAGCTGCTGCTGCGGGGTGGCGCCGCCGAGGCGCTTGGGAGTGAAGCCGGGAGTCACGGGGGACGGTGCGGTGCTGGCGGAGATGTGGGAGCGGTGGATCGCGGACGAAGCGCACCGAATGGCGCAGGGCGCCCGCGCGCGAGAGATCGTGTCGGAGGGGCTGGGCGCGGCGCGGCGGTCGGCGGAGATGCTGGCCGCGCTTATTTCGTCACGATCCCCTCGACGGTGACTGTCCGGGGGACGATGAGCCCCGCCGTCAGCACGGTGAACAGCACGTCGCTCCAGCGGCTCCGCACCCGGATCTTCACGTTGGCGACGCCATTCCCGCCGACGAGCTGCGCGGCCAGCGTCTTCCGGATCGAGGGCTCCTTGAGCCGCGCGATGCCCCAGAAACCGAACAACGCCTTGCTCGAGACCTTGAAGTGGTCGCCGGCCGGCGGCTGCCCGGCGGCGGAGGCGAGCGTGGCCGGCACGCCCAGGGTGGTGGCGTCGAACGTCTGGGCGCAGCCGCCCAGGAAGCAGACCAGTGCGAGGATGAGGGCGGCGCCGCGCGCCCTCACAGCCCCGGTACCCGGAAGGCGTAGTGCGCGCCGATGCCGAACGTCGCCGGGTCCGCGACGTCCTTGGCGAAGACGCGGTCGTAGGCCGCGTGGATGCCGAAGCCGTTCAGCAGGTTGAGCTCGAGACCGCCGGACAGACCGAAGTTGGTATCGGTGTTCGAGGCGCCGCCGGCCTTCTGGTAGCTGATGTCCACCCGTGGCGCGAGCCAGGGATGGATCGAGAGCACCGGGTTCGGGATAACCAGCGCGAAGCCCGACGCCCACGGGGAAGCGGTAGGACGTGATATCCTGGCCGCGGGAGGAATCCGTCGCCCGGCTTGGCATAGCTCACGCCGCCCTGCAGCGTGACCGACAGGGGCACCAGCGGACCGCCGAGCAGCTTGTAGTTAAGCGTGCCACCCACCGAAACGTCGCTGCCTGCCGGACCCTTCCGGGATTGAGCGCCGACAGCGTCGCCGTCGCGCCGAACGGGCCGAAGCCCGCGCGCGCCGGTGGCGCCGTAGGCGGTGCCCCTCGCCCGCCGCTGTCGTTGGGAAAGCCGACGTCGCCGTAGAGCCCGATGCCCCTCGGCACGCCCATGTTGTAGACGGGCAACCCCGGGTTCTGGGCCCGGGCTGGAGACGCGCCCAGCGCGAGGGCGAGAACTGTGACAGCGTGCACGGTGTACCGCATGCTACCTCCGCGGATCGCTACTCGGGGTGGATGCAAGGCGCCAGAAGCTACTCGGGCGCTTCGCGGGAAGTCAATCGCGCGGGATCCAACGAGAACGCCCGGTCGCGGAGGTCCGCGGCCGGGCGTTTCGGTCGGCGACGAGCGTCAGCGGAGATACGCGACGCTGACGCCGACGCCTTCGATGTCGCCCAGGCCCCCGCTCGCGCGGATGGCCCACTGCTCGCTGAAGCTGGATGTCGACGCCCAGGCCGAGGGCGAAGTTCACATCGCTGTCACCGCCGCCGAAAGTCGGGACGATGACGGGGTGGGCATACGGAACGAAGATCGTGTTGGAGCCCTCGAGCTCGAACCGCCGGCCGAGGGAGATGCCGACGGGAATATAGTACGCATCGCGGCCGTCGCCGACGTTGGCGCCGAGGCCGAGAGTGAGCGAGCCATCGAGCGGGAAGCTCTCGCTGTAGCTGACGACCTGAGTGCGGAAGTCGCCGCCGAGGAGGACGCGGGTCCC
This sequence comes from uncultured Gemmatimonadales bacterium, assembly GCA_963804125.1. GTDB lineage: Bacteria > Gemmatimonadota > Gemmatimonadetes > Gemmatimonadales > GWC2-71-9 > CAVVWJ01. The sequence continues at coordinate 220,343 of CAWDPF010000002.1, read as the reverse complement.
GCCATCGCCGTTCAGGTCCGCGAACCCGCCGCGCACGCTGAAGTCGTTGGCGCCGCTCCCGTAGCGGTAGAAGCCCTCGAGCGCGAGGCTCACGCCTTCACCCGGATCGGACAGCGACACCCCCAGCTCGTGGTTGTTGAACGCCCGGTACGGCGCCTTGAAGATCGGCGTGCCCGTTTCCTGCGCCGCCGACGTTCCGACCGTACCGACGAGCAGGGCGACCGCCAGGATACTACCGCAGAGGTTACGATGCATGAGACTCTCCTTGTACGTGTTCGGCCACCACGCGTACCCGATTGTCCACGACCTGGAGGAACCCTCCGCGAACCGCGAACCGCCGTGTCCCGTCCGTGCTCCGCACTGTGAGCGTGCCGTTGCCCAGGAGCGTCATGAATGGTGCGTGATTCGGCAGGATGCCGACTTCGCCGTCGAAGGCGGGCGCGACCACCGCGTCCGCTTCACCGTCGAACATAGACGCCTCGGGGGAGATCACCGTGACTTGCATCACGAGCTCGCGAGCTTCTTGGCCTTCTCCACCGCCTCGTCGATGCCGCCGACCATGTAGAACGCCTGCTCCGGGAGATGATCGAACTCGCCCGAGAGCACGCGCTCGAACGACGAGATCGTCTCTTCGAGCTTCACGTATTTCCCGGCGAAGCCCGTGAACTGCTCGGCCACGAAGAACGGCTGCGACAGGAACCGCTGCAGCCGCCGCGCGCGCGCGACGATCAGCTTGTCCTCCTCGCTGAGCTCGTCCATGCCCAGGATCGCGATGATGTCCTGCAGGCTCTTGTAGCGCTGCAGCGTCCGCTGGAGGCCGATGGCCACGTTGTAGTGCCGCTCGCCGATGAACTGCGGGATCGAGGATGCGGCTCGAGCTGTCGAGCGGGTCCACGGCGGGATAGATGCCGAGCTCGGAGATGGCGCGCGAGAGCACCACGGTGGCGTCGAGGTGCGCGAAGGCCGTCGCCGGCGCGGGGTCGGTCAGGTCGTCGGCCGGCACGTAGATCGCCTGCACCGACGTGATCGAGCCCTTGGTGGTCGAGGTGATGCGCTCCTGCAGGTCGCCCATCTCGGTAGCCAGCGTCGGCTGGTAGCCCACCGCGCTCGGCATCCGGCCCAGCAGCGCCGACACCTCGGAGCCCGCCTGGGTGAAGCGGAAGATGTTGTCGATGAAGAGCAGCACGTCCTGCCCTTCGACGTCGCGGAAGTACTCGGCGACGGTCAGGCCGCTCAGGCCCACCCGGAGCCGGGCCCCCGGCGGCTCGTTCATCTGGCCGTAGATGAGGGCGCAGCTCTTGATGACGCCGCTCTCCTCCATCTCCAGGTAGAGGTCGTTCCCCTCGCGGGTGCGCTCGCCCACGCCGCAGAAGACCGACTTGCCGCCGTGGCCCTTGGCCACGTTGTTGATCAGCTCCATGATCACGACCGTCTTGCCCACGCCGGCGCCGCCGAAGAGGCCGATCTTGCCGCCCTTCACGAACGGGGCGATCAGGTCGACGACCTTGATGCCGGTCTCGAAGATCTCGGTCTTGGGCTCGAGATCGGTGAACTTCGGCGTCTCGCGGTGGATCGGCCAGCGCAGCGTGTCCGGCGGGATCGGGGCGCCGCCGTCCACCGGCTCGCCCAGGACGTTGAGGATGCGCCCCAGCGCCACGTCGCCCACCGGCACCGTGATGGCGGACCCGGTGTCCGTCACCTTCATGCCGCGGGTGACGCCGTCGGTCGAGCTCATGGCCACCGCGCGCACCTGGTTCTGGCCGATGTGCTGCTGCACCTCGGCGGTGAGGCGGACGGGCACGGTGCCCGTGGCGTCCTCGAGGGTGAGAGCGTTGTAGATCTCCGGCAGGTTCTCGGGCTCGAACTCGACGTCGAGCACCGGGCCGATGACCTGGACGACGCGGCCGATGTTCTTCTGGGTCTTCGGCGGCCGTGGCGGCCTTTTCGGTGGAGATTGCGGTTGCCATGATGCTCTCTTTCGTGTGTTCCGTGGCCGTCATCCTGACGTTCCCTGTCCGTCACCCTGAGCGAAGCGAAGGGGCATATCTCGAGTCATGCCTCCTTCGCTGCGCTCAGGATGACTCCTCCCCTCAAATTCCCCTACCCCTGCAGCGCCGCGGCGCCGCCGACGATTTCCGCGATCTCCTGCGTGATCTGCGCCTGCCGCTGGCGATTGTACGTCCGCTTGAGCAGCTCCAGGATCTCCCCGGCGTTGTCCGTCGCGTTCTTCATGGCCGTGCGCCGGGCACCGTGCTCGGCCGCGGCGGTCTCGACCAGCCCGCGGTAGACCGCGTTCCGCACGTACAGCGGCAGCAGCTCCTCGAGGATGGCCTCCGCGTTCGGCGCCAGGATGTAGTCGCGCGCCGCCGTCCCCGCCGGCGGTGCCTCGACCGGGAGGATGCGCACGGTCGCCGGCGGAGTCTGGAGCGCGGTGATGAACTGGGCCTGGATCAGGTCCACGCTCGCGAGCTCGCCCGCGGCGTAGGCCGCGATCAGCGGCTGGACGATGTCGGCGGCGTGGTCGGCCGTCGGCCGGTCGCCGATGTCCTGGCGCTCAGCCGCGAGCTTGCGGCCGAGATAGCGGAAGAAGCCGATCCCCTTCTTGCCGATGCCGTAGAGGTCGACCGTGTAGCCCTGGGACTCGAGCTGCTCGATGCGCCGGCGCGCCTCCTTGATCAGGTTGGCGTTGAAGCCGCCGGCGAGGCCGCGATTGGAGGTCAGCAGAATGACGGCCGCGCGGGAGGGGCCGCCCTTGCCCGGAGGCGCCGGGCGCCGGAGCAGCGGGAAGCGCTCCGCCAGCTCGGCGGTGTACAGATCGGCGATGACCTCGCGCAGCGCCTGCGCGTACGGCCGCGCCGCCACCACCCGGTCCTGCGCCCGCTTGAGCTTCGACGTGGCCACCAGCTCCATCGTCTTGGTGATCTTGCGGGTGTTCTGGACGGACCGGATCCGTCCCTTGAGCTGGCGACCCTTGGCCATCAGTCGGCCGTGAAGAGCGGCTTGAAGGCCGCGATGGCGGCCTTGAGCTTGGCCGTGAGGTCGTCGTCGAGCGCCTTCTTGGTGCGGATCCCGTTGAGGATGTCCGGCGTCTTGGCCTCGAGATAGTCGAGGAACTCGCGCTCCCACTGCCGGATGTGCTCGACCTTGACCTCGTCGAGATAGCCGTTGGTGACGGCGTAGATGATCGCCACCTGCCGCTCGACCGGCACCGGGCGGTACTGGGGCTGCTTGAGCACCTCGACCAGCCGGGCGCCGCGGGCGAGCTGCCGCTGGGTGGCCGCGTCGAGGTCGGAGCCGAACTGGGCGAAGGCCTCGAGCTCGCGATACTGCGCCAGCGAGAGCCGGAGCGGGCCCGCGACCTGCTTCATCGCCTTGATCTGCGCGTTGCCGCCCACGCGGCTCACGCTGATGCCGGCGTCCACGGCCGGCCGCACGTTCGAGTAGAACAGGTCGGTCGTGAGGAAGATCTGGCCGTCGGTGATCGAGATGACGTTGGTCGGGATGTAGGCCGAGACGTCGCCCGCCTGGGTCTCGATGATCGGGAGCGCCGTGAGCGACCCGCCCGGCTTCTTGATCCGGGGATCGAACTTGATGGTCTCCGGGTTCTCGTTGATCTTCGCGGCGCGCTCGAGCAGGCGGCTGTGGAGATAGAACACGTCGCCCGGGTACGCCTCGCGGCCCGGCGGACGGCGGAGAATGAGCGAGAGCTGGCGGTACGCGGCGGCCTGCTTGGAGAGGTCGTCGTACACGCAGAGGGTGGGCTTCCCCTCCTCGTACATGAAGTACTCGGCGAGGGCGCAGCCGGTGTACGGGGCGATGAACTGCAGCGGCGCCGGGTCCGACGCCGAGGCGACGACCACGATCGAGTACTCGAGCGCGCCCGCGTCGCGCAGCTTCTCCACCACCGTGGCCACCGTCGACCGCTTCTGGCCGATGGCGACGTACACGCAGATGACGCCGGTGCCCTTCTGGTTGATGATCGTGTCGACCGCGATGGCGGTCTTGCCGGTGCCGCGGTCGCCGATGATCAGCTCCCGCTGGCCGCGGCCGATCGGGATCATGGCGTCGATGGCCTTGATGCCGGTCTGGAGCGGCTCCTTCACCGGCTGCCGGACGATGATGCCCGGCGCCACCATCTCGACCTGGCGGGCAGTGCTCGTCTGGATCGTGCCCGCGACCGTCCACCGGCCGGCCGAGCGCGTCGACCACGCGGCCGAGCATGGCGGGGCCGGCGGGCACCTCGAGCAGGCGGCCGGTCCGGCGGACCTCGTCGCCTTCCTTGAGCTTGAGGTAGTCGCCGAGGATGGCGGCGCCGACGTTGTCCTCTTCCAGGTTCAGCACCAGGCCCGCCACCGTCTCGCCGGTCTCCGTGGCGGTGAACTCGAGCATCTCGCTCGCCACGGCCGACTGCAGGCCGTAGATGCGGGCGATGCCGTCGCGCACCTCGAGCACGGTGCCGACTTCCGACACGTCGGCGGTGGTGATGTCGGCCGCGGCGATCTCGCGGAGGAGGATGTCCTTCAGCTCGCCGGGACGAAGAATTGATTCGGTGGCCATGGCGTGAGCAGCCTGACGTAAAGGAAAATGGAGTGCCCTGAACGGCTTGTGAAAATAATCACAATGCCCGGGGCCGAGCAAGGGTCGGGCGCGGCGCGGCCTCCAAGCTACACCCGCGCCGCTCGCCAGTCATCCGGCGTGTCCGCTACCGCTGACCCACCGTCTGCCCCACCCGCCCCATCGCCGCCAGGCACCGGGCCCGTCCCGGTTGCCGTGCCAGCGCCAGCGTGTAGGCGGCCCGCGCCTCGGCCGGGCGGCCGGCCTGGGCCAGCAGGTCGCCATACAGCTCGCGCGCCGGCAGCACCGCCCCCGGCGTGACGGGATGCTTCTCGACCGCGTCGTCCAGGTCGGCGGCGGCCAGCCCCTGCCGGAGCGCGTCCGCCGTGTCGCCCGCCGCCAGCGCCACCCATGCGGAGGCGGCGAGCCGCTGGATGCGCACCTGGGTCGACCAGTAGGCCTGGGCACCACCCGCCACCGCGAGCGTCCGCTCCAGCTCCGCGAGCGAGTCGATCTCGGCGCGCGCGGCCGCCGCGTGGCCGCCGCGCGCGGCGCCGAGCGCCCGGGCAAAGCGCGTGATCCCCTCCGCGCCGCGCCAGGCGGGCGCCGGACGGACGGACAGCGTCTCCGCGGCCTGCCAGTCGTCCCGCTCCAGCGCCAGCCGCGCCGGGATCGCCGCCAGCGCGTAGTCGATGGTGAGCGTGCCCGGCGGGAAACGTCTCGGTCACCCCGGCCACCTGCTGCGGCCACGGCCCTCGCGTCGGCGACGCGTCCGGTCTGCAGGTAGGCGTACGCCAGGTAGTCGAGCGCGTGGGCGTCCTGGTCCCACAGCGCCCCGCCGTGCTTGGCCGCCTCGAATCGCTTCGCCGCCTCGACCGAGCGGAGATTGGCCGTGATCGACTTGTCCCACGCGCCGATCCGCGTGTAGATGTGCGACGGCATGTGCTCCGCGTGCGGCACCGACGGCGCGATGGACGCGTAGCGGTCGGCCGCCGCCGCGCCCTCGCGCGCGAGCGCCGGCGAGTCGTACGCGTGAATGAGATAGTGGGCGAGCCCCGGATGGTCGGGATGGCGGCGGAACAGCGGCTCGAGAATCCGGGCGGCCTCGCGCTGGCGCGGCGTAGGTCGAGTCGCTCGCGTGGAGCTGGCCCAGGGCGATCAAGGCGAGCGCGTGGAAGATCCGCGCCTCCTCATCCTCCGGACGGCGCCGGGCCACTCCCGCCATGGCGCGCTCGTACGCCAGCAAGCCGGGCACCGTCATCGACCGTGTCGCCGCGATAGTAGGCCGCGATGGCCTCGGCATAGTCCCGCGGCCGGGTGCCGGGCCGGCTGAGCCGCACCGCGCGCTCGGCGTCGGCCAGGGCCTGGACCCGCTCCTCCGGCGTCGGCGGCGTCCACAGAGGGTGCAGCACGCTCATCGCCCGGCCCCAGTACGCCAGGGCGCAGCCCGAATCGGCCGCGGCGACCTCGCCGAAGGCGCGGCCGGCTTCCTCGTACCAGAACGAATGCAGCAGCGCCACGCCGCGCTCGAAGGGGGCCTGGACCCGCGCGTGGCAGCCGGATGGGAAGTCGACGTGACCCAGCTGCTCGGGCGCGGGGCCGGTGTGATCGTGCCCGGCCTGGGCCTGGAGGCCGACGGTGGAAGTACACGAGAAGAAGAGCAACGGAAAGAGGACGGAGCATGAGACACTCCCGAGGACTGGAGCCCTGGAGGAAAACGACCCTCTAAGGTGTCATGCCGCGCACCGGGAGGGAACTCTCAGACCCTGCTCCGCGTGTTCCCCTTCACGAACGCCTGCAGCACACCCCTGGGCCCGAGGGCGCCGAGCCCGCGGGTAGAGACGTTGGCGATCCGTCGAGCGGTGCTGCTCAGGTGGCTGGAGGAGGCGAAGTGCAGGACCCGGACGACCGTCGGGATGGTGAACCCGGGATTGGCGAGGAGCTGCGCGGCGCAGGCCACGCGGGTGAGGTCGATCACCCGCTTCAGGTTCGGCGCCCCGCCCGCCCCGAACTGGCGGGAGAGATGCTCCCGGCTCACCTGGAGGAGCTTGGCGAGAATGGTGGTGCGGAACGGCCGCTCGACCTCGCCCACGAGCACGGCCCAGGCGGCCTGCTGGAGCGGCTCGGTGAGCCGGAGCATGCGCGGCGCGTCGGCCAGCGCGCGCCGCCGCTCCGCGGTGATCGAGGCGCGCATCACCATGTCGCCCACGATCGGGTCGTCCACGCCCTCGACCGCCACGCCCGCCACGGCGTGACGCCGGCAGGCGAGCAGCAGCTCGCCGTCGTCGGGGCGGAACGGCGCGTACGCCACGACCGGGACGCCCGGCAGCTCGCTCCGGAGCTCCGCGAGGTCGGAGAGCGCCGGAAGGCTCGGGCAGAGCACGACCGCGTCGACCAGCCGCCGCTCGAGCACGCGACGCAGCGCCGCGGGCGTCCGGCAGGCGACGACGCCGGGACCGTTCTTGGGGAGCGTGCGGCGGAGCGCGAGCAGGGCGGCGCGGCTCTCGAGCAGCGTGGCGATGGCGGCCACCGTCAGCCCGGCGCCTGGCGCTCCGTGGCGGGACGGGACCGGCCGGCCCCGATGGCCACCAGCGTGCGGACCATCTCGCCCGCGCGCTTGAGCACGCCGCGGGCATTGTCGTAGCTCAGCGTCCCGAGCGCCTCCTCCAGCGTGCGCCACTGGCAGGCGGTGATCCCCTCGTCCGCCTGCGGCGTGGGCTCGCCTTCCGGTGCTCTCGAGCAGGAAGAAGTGGCAGTACTTGTGGATGTGCCGGCCGCGGAAGCGAAAATGCCAGTCGATGACGCGGATCGGGCCCTGCAGCACCAGGCGGTCGAGCCCGGTCTCCTCCGCGGTCTCCCGGACCGCCGCCTCCGCCGGCGACTCGCCGTCCTCGAGGTGGCCCTTGGGGAAGCCCCAGTTGTCGTAGGAATCCTTGATGAGCAGGAAGCGCGCCCCACCATCCGGCAGGCGCCGGAACACGATCCCGCCGGCGCTCACCTCCAGCTCCGCCCGGCGCTTGCTCATCAGAAGACCGAGATCTTCAGGTACTTCTTGGGATTCGCCTTGATGTCGGTCAGCAGCTCGCGGAACTGGACGACGGTCGCCGTGGTCTCGCGGTAGAGCGTGGAGTCGGTGGCCAGCATGCCGAGGGTGCCGTTGCCGCGCTGGATCTTGGTCATGAGCGAGTCGGCCTGCTGCAGCACGCGGACGAGGCTGGCCTCGTTGGCGCGGGCGGCGGCCATGACCGAGCGCATGTCGGCCGCGGCCTGCCGCAGGTCGGCGCTCGACTCCCGCCCGTTGTTCAGGATGTCCTTGAGCTGGTTGTCGCTGGTGGCCGTGTCGAGCCGGGCGACCGCGCCCTGGAAGGTCTTGGCCACACCGGCGAAGGCGTCGGAGGTGGTGGCCACATTCTGGCTCACGCGGTCGATCCGCGTCGTCTGCGCGCCGGCGAAGGTCACCAGCCGGCCCGAGATCTCCGCCAGGTCCTTCACGCTCTTCTGCAGGTTCTTGAGCGCGGTGCTGTCGAAGGCCTGGCTGATCCGCTGGGTCACCACGCCCACGTCGCCGGCGATGCGGCTGGCCTGGGCGGTCAGCTGGCCGATGTCGGGGAGCGTGGCGCCCGGCCAGGCCTCGCCGCCGGCGCGGTCGGACTCGGCGAGCGCGTCGCGCAGGTTGGGATCGGTGGGCGGCGGATCGTAGGAAACGATGTTGGCGCTCCACTCGCCGAACAGGCTGGCGGACGCGGAGATGACGGCCGGCTTGGCCGGGAGCTCGACCCCGCGGTCGATGCTGAATTCGGTCTCGACCCACTGGTCCTGGACCAGCCGGATGGCCTCGACCCGGCCGACCTTGACGCCGCGCAGCGTGACCGGCGCCCCGACGCCGAGCCCGCCGACGGTGCGGAACCGCGCCAGGGCGACGATGTTCTGCTTGTTGACGTCGGTCTCGCTCAGCCAGAGGGCGCCGGCCACCACGACGCGCGAGCGCCAGCAGCACCGCCAGCCCGACCGCGAATTCGTTCGTGCGTTTCATGGACGCCCCTCGATGAACTGGCGGACTACCGGGTCGGTGGTCGCCTGGAGCTCGGCCTTGGTGCCCACCTGCCGGATGCGGCCGTCGTGCAGCATGGCGATCCGGTCGCCGACGCAGAAGGCGCTCCGCATGTCGTGCGTCACGACGAGCCCGGTCACGCCGAGATCGCGGGTACGCACCATGAGCTGGTCCATGACGGCTGAGGTGACCGGATCGAGCCCGGACGTCGGCTCGTCATAGAGAATGTAGCGCGGCTTGAGCGCGATGGCCCGCGCGATGCCGACCCGCTTGCGCATCCCGCCGCTCAGCTCCGCCGGATACTTGTCCTCGGTCCCCGAGAGCTCGACGACGCTGAGGCTCTCCGCCGTCCGCTCGGCGATGGCGTCGTGGTCGAGCCCCCGCTTCGCCAGGCCCAGCGCGATGTTCTCCGCCACCGTCATCGAGTCGAACAGCGCCGCGAACTGGAAGACGTAGCCGATCCGCCCGCGCAGCTCGGCCAGCTCCTCCCGGCTCATCTCCTGCACCACGGCGCCATCGACCACCACCTGCCCGCCATCCGGCTCGATCAGGCCGACGATGCACTTGAGCGTCACGCTCTTGCCCGAGCCCGAGTAGCCGATGATGACGGTGTTCTCGCCGTCGGGGACGTCGAGCGTGACGCCCTCGAGGACGCGCTTGGGGCCGAAGGATTTGGTGAGGCCGTCGAGCTGGATCATGGCGTCAAGGACGCAGGCGGTCGGCGCGGTCGAGCGAGCGAGGACCGTCAGGGAATAGCACACCGAGCGATGGTCCGAGCAGGCCCTGATCGCCTGACGCGCCCTCGGATGACCGCTCCGACCGCATCGCCCTCACAACAACACCAGCGCCCAGAACGCGTCCAGCACCAGGATCGCCTCGCAGCCGAGCACCACGGCCCGCGTGGTGGACTGGCCGACGCCCTGCGCGCCGGCCTTGGCGTCGAGTCCCTGGAGGCAGCCCATGAGCGCCACGGCCGCGCCGAAGCTGGCGCTCTTCACCAGGCCGAACCAGATGTCCTTGAACTGGTAGAACAGCTTGAGCCCCTTGAAGAACTGCGGGGTCGAGAGGTCGAGCAGGTTGACCGCCGTGATCCAGCCGGAGGTCACGCCGATCGCCATGGCGAACGCGGTCACCACCGGGAACATCAGCGTGGCCGCGAGGACCCGGGGGACGACGAGGTAGGCGTAGCGGTCGTAGGCCAGGGTCTCGAGCGCGTCCACCTGCTCCGTCACCTTCATCGTGCCGAGCTCGGCGGCGATGCTCGCCCCCACGCGGCCGGCGAGCGCCATGCCCGTCAGCACGGGGCCCAGCTCCATCATCACGGTCTTGCCGACCAGGGCGCCCACGAAGTAGAGCGGGACCGCGCCGGTGAAGATGTAGGAGGAGAGCAGCGAGAGGACGATGCCGGTGAAGACGGCGATGAACAGCGCGATCGGGCACGGAGTCCACGCCGAGCCGCCGCATCTGTCCCACGAGGAGGGGCGACCAGGTGCGGACATCGGCGAGTGCGCGGGCGGTTTCGAGGCTGCGGCGTCCAACATGCGCGACGAAACCGTCCCGGGCGGCGACACGGGAGGCCACGAGGGGCGACACAGCCGGAAGGTACGACTACGCCGCGAAGCTCGCTAGAGCCCGGCCGACCTCGCCCTCGCGCAGGCGCTTGAGCGCGCGGTCGCGGAGCTGGCGCACGCGCTCGCGGGTGACGCCGAGCATGCCGCCGATCTCCTCGAGCGTGTGCTCGCGCCCGCCGTCGAGCCCGAAGTAGAGGCGCAGCACCTTGGCGTCCCGCGGCGGGAGCGTGCGGAGCGCGCTCTCGATTTCCTCGGAGAGGAACTTGTCCATCGCCTGCGCTTCGGGGTCGCCCTGCTCGTCGGCGATGAAGCGCTCGATGAGCGAGCGGTCGCCCTCGGGGTCCAGCGGCGCGTCGAGCCGGATGTCGCTGGTGTTGAGCGCGGCGAGCGACTGCACCACGTCGACCGAGAGGCCGGTGGACTGCGCGATCTCCTCGGGCGTGGGCTCGCGGCGGAGCTCCTGCCGCAGGTTTTCGGCGGTCCGCACGATGCGCGAGAGGTCGGCCGTGCGGTTGAGCGGCACCCGCACCGTCCGGCCCTGGCGCGCGAGCGAGGCCAGGATCGCCTGGCGGATCCACCAGACGGCGTAGGAGATGAACTTGACGCCCTGGTCGGGATCGAACTTGCGGGCGGCGGTGAGGAGGCCGATGTTGCCCTCGCCGATGAGGTCGGTGAGCGCGAGGCCGCGGTTCTGGTACTTCTTGGCCACCGAGATGACGAAGCGGAGGTTGCGCTTGACCAGCTCCTGCATGGCCTCGTCGTCGCCCGCGCGGACCCGCTTGGCGATGGCGATCTCCTGCTGGGACGTGAGCAGCGGGGTCTTGCTGACTTCGTAGAGGTACTGATCGAGGATGTCGCGGTCGGCGTCGTAGACACCGAGGCTCTTCGACGTCTCTCCCTTGCGGGGGCGCCGCGGCTTGGCCGGCGGGGACTGCGCCAGGATCTCGGCGATCGTCATGTCGTCGCCGTAGGCTTCGGCGGAGGTGTCGGCCGGCCGTTTGGTGGGGCGCGGGGCTTTGTCCCCGTCGTCGGGCTGCTTCTTCGCCATGTCGTAGAAGATAGGTAATCCGCTTGACGCTCGCTCGGGCGCCCGCTAGGTTTCCGTGCTGCCACGGCGCCGGGGGCGGGAGACTCCGAGGGCGGGTCGATATATAACGGGGGCGTAGCTCAGTTGGGAGAGCGCGTGAATGGCATTCACGAGGTCAGGGGTTCGATCCCCCTCGCCTCCATTCCCCGGTGGCCGTGGGCGTTGCGCGAGTGGTGAGCGGACGCTAAACTGCTAGCCGCTTGCGGGAATAGCTCAGTTGGTAGAGCACAACCTTGCCAAGGTTGGGGTCGCGGGTTCGAGTCCCGTTTCCCGCTCTCAGGAGCAGGCAGGAAATGCAGGGCAGGTCGCAGTCATCGTCGCGGGGTGGAGCAGTCTGGTAGCTCGCCGGGCTCATAACCCGGAGGTCGTGGGTTCAAATCCCACCCCCGCTATTGGCGGTCAGGCGGTCAGGCGGTCAGGCGGACAGCGGTCCCGGTGAGACGAGCCCTCTCGGTCGCCGGAGCCAACCGTCCGCCGGACCGACTGACCGCCTGACCGCTCTCTGGGGCGGTTAGCTCAGTTGGTTAGAGCGCCACGTTGACATCGTGGAGGTCACAAGTTCGAGTCTTGTACCGCCCATCGTAGCCGCGCCCTTAGCTCAATTGGATAGAGCATTTGACTACGGATCAAAAGGTTGGGGGTTCGAGTCCCTCAGGGCGCATGTACGACCCCACCGAATTGAAGTGACGGCGCCCCGGCCCAAGGCCGGGGCGCGTTTTCTTTTCTTCTCTTCTCGAACGCGCCTTCGCTCTTGATACGCGCGCCTCACTCCCCCGACCGCAGAATCGCCTCGAACGTCGAATCGCCCCTCAGCGGCTCGAAGATCGGATCGGCGTGCGGGTCGACGCCGATCCCGACGCGCGGCAGCCCCGGCCCCGAGGCGATCCTCAAGTCCTCCAGGGCCGTCGCCCGGTCTCCGCGGGCCACCGCGACGCGGGCCCGCCAGACCCACGAGGGGGCACCTCGCGGGTCGGCGCCCGGAAGCGCGGCCAGGCGCCGGTCGAGCTCCAGCGATTGCTCCGTAGTCACCACGATAGCCGGCCAGGACGCCGCGGAGACCGATGTACGACACGTCGGTGGAATCCGTCCGGCTGCCGACCGCCGCCGCGGCGACCGCTTCATCGAACCGCCCGAGCATCATCAGCGAGCGCGCGAACCAGAGCCGCTCGTAGCGACCCTGCAGGCGATCCTCCCCGCCGCCGTACCATGTGACGGCGCGCTCGGCCGCCTGGCGCGCGCCGGCCGAGTCGCCGTGGGCCCGCAGCTCGGCGGCTGTCTGCTGGCAGATGAGCCCCGGGCTGAGGGAGCCCTGGACCCGAACCGTGGCATCGACTGGAAGCCGGAGCACGGCGTCCACCACCGCGAGCGCGTCAGCCGAGCGGCGAAGGCCCGCGAGCGCGCGAGCGGCGATCAAGTGGGTCCCGAGACGGTCGGGAAAGGCGCGCTCGAGCCGGCGGGCCTCCGCCAGCTCCGTCTCGTACTCGCCCAGCAGATGCTCGGCGGTGGTGAGATCACGCCAGTACACGCTCTTGGCGGAATCCGAGAGCCAGCCGAGCTCGTGCGCCGGGTCGATGCTGCGGAGGAACTCGCGGGCGGCGCGCGGCCGCCCGCTCGTGAGAGCAAAGAATCCGGCCGTGTACACGGCATAGGTCGATCGCGGGCGGAGCGCCGCCTGCTCGGCCGCCAGATGGAAGGCCTCGTGCCAGTGGTTGCGGCAGCGCGCCGCGCTGATGCCGAGCGTGAGCTGGTCGAACCGGTTGATGGCCGGTCGTCCGCCCGGCCAGCGCGCGCGTGACCGAATCGGTCAGCGCGCACCCCGCGCCGTTGGCGCCGACGAAGGCGAGCCAGACGACCGCGGTCAGGAAGGTCGAGTCGCTCGCCGCGGCGTACTGGAAGAAATCGCGCGCCTCACTGGCCGGGCGCCCCTGCCAGTATGCTGTCTGTCCGGCCACGAACGCCTGGTAGGCGGCATACGGCGGCGGGGCCGAGGGCTGGGCGGTGAACGGCCGGAACTCGACGTCCAACGCGCCGGCGACGGCGGTCATCACCTGCTGCTGCAGCAGCTCCAGCGCCTTGACCGACTCGTTCCGGCCTACGCGCACCGGCGTGACCGTCTGCAGTACCTCGCCCGTGGTGCCGTCGATGACGGTGCTGCGTACAGCCAGCGTGTCTTCGGAGACGTAGTAGCTGCCGGCCACCACGCTGCCGGCGCCGTTCCGGCGGGCGAGCTCGAGCGGATCGGTCGGCTGGCCGGATGCGGTGCGCCCCTCGACGTAGAGCGCGCCCAGGTCCACCACCTCCACCGTCGGCGTCCGGGCGAGCCCGCGCGTGACCCAGTCCGCCGCCATGCTGCCGAACTGCTCCAGCTCGGGGTCTCCGGTCCGGTTGGCGAAGACGGCGACGACGATCCGGGTGCGCTCCGGCCGGCCGCGCCAGTGGCGCACAGCCACGACGGCGACCGCCCCTGCCGCGGCGAGGGCGAGCAGCGCGATCAGGCTCCACCGGCGGACGGCCGGACGATCGAGGAGGGGCACAGAGGCTCGGGCAGGGATGGCTATACAGTGGGGCCCGGCGGCCTGCGGAACAAGTGGGCCGGGACCTGCCAAATGCGGGCAGGGCCATTACATTCCGCGCTCGCTGGAACACGGGGCGTAGCGCAGCCCGGTTAGCGCGCCTGCTTCGGGAGCAGGAGGTCCGGGGTTCAAATCCCCGCGCCCCGATGATGTAACGTCTGGCCCCGTTTCCGCTTCGCGGTTGCGGGGTTTTTCGTCGCCTTCAAGGCCCGGGCCCCGGGTGCAAGGCACTTACGGCGCGTACACCTCCGTCGGATTCGCCTTGTAGTTGGGGTATTCGCCGGTGACGCCGCCGACTCCGAGGAGAAAAGGTTTGCCGCCCCAGGTGATCGGGACGATATCGTCATGATCATATCGCGGCGCGGTTTTGGCGGTCCACTTGTTCGTCGCGGGATCGTAGGCGTAGGCCCGACGCCCGGTGGCGGTCCGAACGACCACGAACAGCTTCCCCTGCAGGGCAGCGCCCCGGGCCGCGCCAGCCGTGGGCAGCGGTGCGAGCGTCGTCCAGGTGTCCGTCACCGGATCGTACCGGTCGAGTGAGCGATCCGAGCCGCCGGTCACGTAGAACTTCCCGTTGATCACGCCGCCCGCCCCATACGCGTGAAAGTGTGGCGCCGGCCGCTTCCAGCTCCAGGTGTTGGTGGTGGGACTGTAGCGGAAGAGCGTGCGGATCGGCTCGCTCTGGCAAAAGAACGGGTTATTCGGATAGTTGTCGGTTGAACAGCGTCCCGGAAGCATGTAGAGTTTGCCGTCGATGACCCCGGTGATCCCATTGGCCGTGAGCTTGGGTGGGGTGGCTTTGTCGGTCAGGGTGTTGGTGGCGGGGTTGTAGGCCGAAACATGTCCGTCAATGTGATAACTACCCCCGAGATAGGTTTCCCCACCTGAGATGTACAGCGTGTTCCCGATTCTCCCGACGCCATTCGAGTTGTACACGTACACGCGAGGCTCGAGACCTGTCCCCGACCACGTGTTCGTGCCGATCCTGTAGATCCTGACGTTGGCGCCGGATAATCCGGCGCCGTCTGTGCCGCCGAAGATATACACGACGGATTGCCCGGTCGCGTCGGGCATGACGCCGGCAGAGATGCCTAACAACGTACTCGGCATCGCGGCCTTCAAGGTCCAGGTGTTCGGGGCGAGGGCGGCAGCGACCGCAGCATCTGGGGCGAGTTCCGACCCGGACGCGGGTTGAGTCGGGCTTCGGTCCTCGGCGCAGGCGGCGAGAGCGAGGGCGCCGAGCGGAAGCACCAGGTGGATGAGCGGTGAGCGGACCATAGGGCTTCTCCTGGGGGAGGACCGAAGCTACTGGTGTTAACCTAACCCGGGGCCTCAAGCAGATCTCAAGCGGGTTCCCGGAGCCGCCTGCGGGGCGGTGAGCCTGGAGCCGCACACCGTGTTCGAGGGAAAAACGTGCCGCGATGGAACCGGGGAAACCATAGGGTAGGAGACGAACTTCAACCTCGCGGGCGCCCGGCATGTGCCACACGTGAGGAAGCTGCACCACAAAAATGCTCGGCGTTTTGATTAGGTCGCCTGGGCTTAGGATGATTCGGGATATCTTCGGTGATGACCCTCCGGGTTTCCGCTTGAGCTGCCATCGCAGCGTCCAAACCGTCGCTAGAGCAGGCGCCCGTGGTCAGCACCATGCGATCTCCTGTGAATGGACCGACCTACACTCACCCGACCGCCATTTCGGCCTGACGCCCTACCCTCCCGGGAAACATCCGCTGGAATTAGCTGCGCTGGCCCTCCCAATCACGGGCCACTAAGTAGGGAACGGCACCCTGGCAGCCGCCGCCGTTCGAGGACTTGGCCGGCCAATCCAGCGTGCCCGCCATCACCGCGTCCCCCCGGCGGAACAGGAAGAATTCTCCCGGCGCCATTCGGAGGCGTCGATGGCGATTTTCTAGGACTCCCGGCCAGCCCGTAGAGCGCGCGGCGACGGCGGTGGGTTTCGTCAGGGCAGCAACTTACCGGCGCCTGGATCTGCGCCTCTACCTTCGACGCGGATGCCCGACACGACCAAGCCGAAGCACCCGGCCAGGCCCTTCGTGCTGCTCGCCGCCGTCGCACTCACCCTGCTCCTCGTCGCGCTGGCATTCCGCTGGTGGGACCGCTCGGTGGAAGACCGCCTGGCCCGATGGGCGGTCGAAGAGATCGCCCGCCGGACCGACAGCACCTACCACCTGACGCTGGGCGACCTCTCGTTCCTTCCACTGGCCGGCTCCATCTCGTTCGACTCCGCGATCGTCTCGACCGATTCCGTCAGGAACCGCCGTCGGGAATCGCCGCTGCCGGCGTTGGAGTGGCGGGCGCGCGGATGCCGCGTGTCCGGGCTCGACGTCGTGCGGCTCGTCTTCCGGCGGTCGTTCGTCGCCCGCGAACTGGGGTGCGACCGCGTGGTCGCGGGCATCGCGCTGGCGTCCCGTGCGGAGGGCGAGAGCCGGCCCACCCCGGACTCGGCGAGCCCGGCGGCCATACTGGACGAGCCGGCCCGTCAGCTCGGACTCTCCTCGTTCGAGGTGGCCGACGTTTCCTTTCCCGCCTTGAGCCTCACGCTCCAGCGGCCGGGTACGCACGGCGGCAGCTCCATCCTCCTCGAGCACGCCCGGTTCGAGGCGAAGGATCTGGTGTTCGAGCCAACAGCGAACCCTCGAGAGCGGCGGGCTCTGTCGGCCGGCCGGGCGCGCCTGACCGCGACCGGGCTGGTCCTGCGCCCCGACACGCTGACCGACATCGCGATCGCCGGCGCGGAGGCGGACCTCACCGACTCCACGCTGCGGCTGGCCGGCGCCAGGCACGAGCCGTCCATCCCCGAGGACCAATGGGCGCGTCGGGTGCGGGTCCGCCGGGACCGGATTCGCTTCGAGCTGGACAGCCTGCGGGCGCGGGGCGTCGCCTGGCGCGCTTTCGTCGCCACCGGCGACATCGGGGGCCGTGCCCTCGAGCTCGAAGGCGCCCGGATCGACGTGCTGACCGACAAACGCATTCCCCGCGGTCGTCCCCCGCGCCACCGGAGCCCGCAGCAGGTGGCAACCGCTGCCGGCCCCTCGCTCCGTCTCGACAGTCTCCTCGTATCCGCTGGCACGATCACCTATCGCGAGCGCGCGCCCGGAAGCAAGCGACCCGGACGGGTCACCTTCGACGCGCTGCGTGGAAGGGTTCTCAATCTCCACCTGCCGTCCCGCGGCAACCCGCTCAGGTTCGAAGCTCGCGCGCGGCTCATGAATGAGGGATTGCTGACCGTGGAGGGCTCGGTGCCGCTCGACGCCCCGGATTTCCGATACCAGCTCTCCGGCAGGCTCGAACGGATGTCGGCGACCGCTTTCAACCGCTTCCTCGCGGAGAACGAGTCCTTCGAATTCGAGGAGGGCTCGGTGGACGGCATCGATTTCCGGCAGACGGTGAGTGACGGGCGGGCCCTCACGACGGTGACGCCCCGCTATCACGACGTCTCGGTCAGGCCCACCAGTGACGGAGGTGGCCTGCTCGGGTCGGTGAAGCGCGCGGTCAAGAAGTTCGTCGCCAACGCTTTCGTTGTGGACGACCGGAATCCGGACGAGGACGGCGACCACCTACGCACCGCCCGGATCGTGCGCCGGTACGACCCGGCGAAGAGCTGGCTCCAGTTCCTCTGGTTCGGCCTTCGGGATGGATTGATGGACGCGCTGAAGGAGTAGTCCGCGAGAGGCCCCGACTCTTGCGTCGCGCGCATACGTCGAAGCGCTGCAATCGGTTGCAGCCGGAGATCGAGGCCGCCTATATTCAGCGTTCTTCCGCAGCCGCAACCAACGTGTGGACCGGATGTTCCGATGTAGCGGCGCCGCCGCATTGGTCCCGGTGACAGGCGGTATCCTGACGCCGTCTCCCGGAGGGACGTGCCCGTCCGGACCCGAACGTCCGCAGGCGGACCCGTGGACCATCCCGGCCTGTCCGCACGTGCGTATGTCGTTTCCAGGCATTGGCCTGATGCGTTGTCGATAGGTGGTCCCCGGCGGATAGCTCCGGCGGAGCGGCGACGGCCGGCGGACGATCGGTGCGATGGGAGCCTCCGTGCGCCGTCCGACCACACCGGAGCGGTGTAGGACTTGCCGGGCGTAAGCCAGATCCACCGTCATACCCGGAAACTGGGGCAGAAACATGCGCATCCTGATGATGTGTTACGAGTTTCCGCCCATCGGGGGCGGAGGGGCCGGGGTCGTTCGCGGGCTCTCGGCGCAGCTCGTACGCATGGGCCACGATGTCGATGTGGTCACGATGCGCTACCGGGGCCTGCCGAAGCACGAGTGGGTCGACGGCGTGCACGTGCACCGCGTGCCGTGCGTCCGTCTCAGCACGTCCTGGTGCACGATGGCGGAGCAGGCCACCTACCTGGCCACGGTCGTGCCCTACGCCGTCAAGCTCGCCCGCCGTCGTCACTACGACATCAACCACACCCATTTCATCTTCCCCGACGGGTCGCGTCGATGATGCTGCGCCGGATCGTCGGCCTGCCGTACGTGATCACGAGCCATGGGTCGGACGTGCCCGGCTTCAATCCGCACCGCTTCCTGCTCGCCCACCGGACCCTCGCGCCGGTCTGGCGCCAGATCGTCGCGGGGGCCGAGCGGATCATCTGCCCCAGCGAGCTGCAGCAGGGGCTCGTGCTGCGCTCGATGCCGGGCGCCCGGACCACCGTCATCCCCAACGGCATCGACGAAGACCCGACAGCGAGCTACGGCGGCGAGAAGAAGCGCCGGATCCTGGTCGTGACCCGGATGTTCGAGCGCAAGGGCATCCAGTTCTTCCTCCGCGCGCTTCAGGGCATGAAGCTGCAGCACGAGGTGCACATCGTGGGCGACGGGCCCTACCTGCCGACCCTGAAGTCGCTCGCCGGGGAGCTCGGCGTCGACGCACAGTTCTGGGGCTGGCTGGACCGTGGGTCGGCCGAGCTCAGGAACCTGTACGACAGCTCGGAGATCTACGTCTTCCCGTCCGAGGCGGAGAACTTCCCGCTGGTGCTGCTCGAGGCCATGCGCGCCGGGGCCGCGATCATCACGACGAAAGGCACCGGCTGCGCCGAGGTGGTGGGCGACACGGCCCTGCTGGTGGAGCCGCGCGATCCCGAGTCGATCCGGGCGGCGCTCACCCGGCTGACCACGGACCGCGAGCTGTGCCGCCGGCTCTCCCTCGCCGCGCAGGCGCGCATGCGCGACAACTTCACCTGGCCCGCCGTAGCGGGCCGATACCTCGAGTGCTATCCACAGCCCCGCCTGTCGCCCACCGGGGTGGCCGCCATCATGGATGTGGCCTGATCGCCCAGCCGCTGCATTAGCTTGATGGGCGTGCCGATCTCCCGTTGCCTGCTCCTGCTGGTCGATGGACTCCGTCCGGACGTCGCCGAGGCCCGGCTGGCCGCCGGCGAGCTGCCGCATCTCGAGGCGATGCTCGAGGCCGGCGGCCGCACCCGCGCCATCACCGTGTTCCCCTCCACCACCAGCGTCGCCTACCTGCCCTTCCTCACCGGCTGCACGCCGGGCCACTGCAACATCCCCTCGATCCGCTGGCTCGACCGGCAGGCGTACGGCGGCCGGTGGTGGCGCGAGCGCGAGGCGGTGCGCAGCTACTGCGGCTACCAGGCGCCCCGGCTCGACGACGACATCGCCCCCGACGTGCGCACCATCTTCGAGCTGGTGCCCGACAGCGTCGGCATCTTCACGCCGGTGGCCCGCGGGCTCACGCCCGAGCGCGATCCCTCCCGGCGCGAGCGCCAGTTCTGGGGCGCGCTGGCGCACTACGCCCAGTGGCATCAGCCGTCGGACGACGCGGTCGCCCGGCACCTGCTGCGCGCGGTGGACGGGCCGGCGCGCTTCGTGTTCGCCCAGTTCCCGGCGGTGGACGGCTACTCCCACCAGACCGATCCGGACGCCGAGCCGGTGCGGCGGGCGCTGCGGAAGGTCGACGCGGTGGTGGGGCGGGTGCGCGCCCGGCTGGAGGCGCGGGGCGAGCTGGAGTCGACGCTGATCCTGGTCGTGAGCGACCACGGCGCGGCATCGGTGCACACCCACCTCGACCTCGCGGACTGGTTCCGCGCGCAGGGCGTGCCCACGCTCTCGCATCCGGTCCTCTGGGAGCGCGCGCCGCGGGCGGCGGTGATGGTGGCGGGCAACGGCTCGGCGATGGTGTACGCCCGGCCGGGCGAGCCGCGGGCGGCGCGCTGGCCGATCGAGCGGCTCCGCCGGCCGGAGACCTTCGGCGTCGAGGGCGACCTGGTGGCCGCGCTGCTCCGGGAGCCGGCGGTCGGGCTGGTGGCGGCCGAGACCGCGGACGGCGGCGTGTGGGTGAGCAACGCCGAGGGCGCGGCCCGCCTCCGCCTCACGGGAAAGGGCGACACGATCACCGCGATGGCCTACGAGCCGCTCACGGGCGACCCGCTTCGCGTGCGGCGGCCGCGCGACGGGGCTCGGCGCGCGACTGGCTGGAGGCGAGCTGGGACGCCGAATATCCCGACGGGGTCTATCACCTGCTCGACCAGTTTCGCGCCGGGCGGACCGGTGACCTGGTGGTGGTCGCCCGCGAAGGCTTCGATTTCCGGCGGCGGTACGAGGTGCCGGAGCACCGGTCCGGCCACGGCAGCCTGGTGCGATCGCACATGCAGACGCCGGTCTGGTCGAGCGAGCCGCTGCCGGCGGAGCCGATCCGGACGGTGGACCTGTTTCCGGCGATGCTGGACTGGCTCGGCGTGGCGGCGCCGGCGGGGATCGATGGCGAGGCGATCTGGCGGCCGGGGCAGCGGGAGCGGCGGGGGTCGAAAGCGCTTGCTAACGAGGGCGCAGGGAGCGAGAATTAGGCCCCTGTAGTTCGGGTCCGTAGCTCAGTTGGATAGAGCGCTTGCCTCCGGAGCAAGAGGTCGCGCGTTCGAGTCGCGCCGGGCCCACTCTGGAAGCTCCTCCCCCGCTTCGACTTCGGTTGGGGCGGGGATTTCCGTTCCCTGCCCTACCCCGCCACCGGTATCGACCTCTTACTTCCCGTCAATAATCATGTTGCCGTCGATGTCACTTAGCGAATGGTTGGGTCCGAAGTTGAGCAGCCGGCTGCTGGTCTCGACCCGACGCCCCTTGTTGGCGCCTTCGGTGATCTTGCCGACCAGGTGGGTCTGACCCGAGACGGTCTCAGCGGTTCCACTCAATCTTGCTTTGAACGATTCTGAAGCCGGCACCGCGGTGACTACCCAGAACGAATGAACCGGTATCTTGCCGGCTTGCCCGGACGACCCCTCGTCGAAGCCGAACACGAGGGTCGCCTTACCCTGCCGCTCGCCATTCACCGTGCCCGACATGGTGTACTGTCCCGAGCTGTCCCGCTTGATCGCCTTCACGTGATAGGACAGCTCGATCTTATTATCCTGACCTGCCGTATCGGCCGGAGTCACACTCTGACCGTGCAGCGAGTGTCCGATGGATACAATCCCCAGGCTCAGCACCACAAACGCACGACTCTGGATTCTGGTGAACATTGGTGGCCTCCTCAAAAGCAATCGTGAATAGCTTCGGCTCAGCCGAACGCCTGTTCGGTGAAGCGGGGCAAACCCCCGCTCCCCCACCTACGGTGCGGGACACCCATCCTCACCGTTCGCTCAACTGATCCGTTCTCCTCAGTCGATCTGACTTACGCCGGCAACCGCATCTGTTTCCGCAGGCTCTTGTCGAAGGCCGAGGCGGGCACGAAGCGACGAAGCAGGCTGACCTGGCGAGCCATCCGGCCCGCGGCGTAGCGTCGGTTCGGGTTGACCTCGGTAGCGGCCTTCACGACCGCATTCGCGACCAGCTCCGGCGTGTCGGCCGTCTTCATCTCGTCGCGCATCACTCCCTCCGCGTTCGCGCGTGCCGACTGGTAGACGTCGAGCTGCTGGTCTGCCTGGTAGACGTTGCCCTCGAAGGAAGTCCGCGTGTAGGCCGGCTCAACCAGCACCACTCTGACGCCCGTGGCCCTGATTTCATGGTCCAGCGACTCTGAATACCCTTCCAGGGCGTGCTTGCTGGCGGCGTACAGGGCCATGAACGGCGCTGGGATCAGGCCCATGACCGAGCTGATATTGACGATCCGTCCCGATCCCTGCCGGCGCATGGTGGGAAGCACTGCCTTGGTCATGCGGAACACGCCGAACAGGTTGACGTCGAAAAGTGACTTCGCTTGCTCCACTGACGACTCCTCCGCCCCCGCGATCAAGCCCACGCCCGCGTTGTTGATCAGAAGATCGACCCGGCCTGCCTTCGCCACGACCTGACCGACCGCGGTCTGGACAGCCTCATCGCTGGTCACATCGCAGGCCAGGTACTCGACCCCGGCCAATCTCGTCGCGGGAGGGCGCCGATAGGTGCCGAACACTCGGTAGCCGGCGGCCTGTAGCGCCCGCGCGGTCGCCTCACCGATCCCTCCCGATGCGCCCGTCACGATCGCTACGGGCCGAGTCTGCTGCTCCTGATGGTCTGCCATGCCGTGCTCGCTTTCCGTTGAGGTCAACTGCCATCCCGCATATGATGTGCATCATATTCTTGATTAAACGCAGCCCCGGCATCGGTGCATCGGGCATCAACCTGCTGGGGTGAGCTGGTTCAGCGCCGCCTCGCGCAGCGCGTCAGAGAGCTTCGGGTCGTCCACGGCGCGGGCCAGGACCAGCGCACCCACCGCGGTGACCACGGTAACGAGCGCGCGCTCGTGCGCGCCGGGCTGCCCCCAGTCGGGCGACTGGCGGGCGACCAAATCGATCATCTCCTTGATGCGGCGCGTTGCAGCGCGCCGCACTTGGGGCGTCTGGCGCGGCATCTCCGAGCCGAGCGCGGCGACCGCGCAGCCGGTCTCCACGGCCTCCACGTGCGCCTTGGAGAGGTAGGCCCGGATTATCGCCTGCAGCGCCTGGTCCGGCGGAGCCGCGTCGGCCACCCGCGTCATCGTGGCCACGGTGTCGGCGCCGGCGCGGTCGGCGGCCTCGGCGAGCATCGCCTCCCGCGAGTCGAAATGGGCGTAGAAGCCGCCGTGCGTCAGGCCGGCGTCCTTCATGATGTCGGCGACGCCGGTGCCGCCGTAGCCGCTGCGCCGGATGGCGCGCGCGGCGGCCTCGACGATGCGCTCGTGCGTGGCTTCCTTGCGACTGGGGTCGGTGCGTCTCTTGGCGGCGGCGCTCATATGACGAACATCATACACACGTGGCGCCGCGAGCGCAAGGGGACCTGGCCACTCGGCCGGCGCGAACGCGCGCGCCGTCCGCCCGGACGCGATCGCCCGTGACACAGACCTGCTCATCCTCGCGGTGCCCTACGCGGCCGCGGGCGACGCGCTCCGCGGCGCGGGCGACGTGACCGGCAAGACGATCGTGGACATTAGCAAACCGGTGACGCCCGACTACTCTGGGCTCGCCCTCGGCTTCACGACGTCCGCCGCCGAGGAGATCCAAAAGGCTGTCCCGACGGCGAAGGTCGTGAAGGCGTTCAACACGACCTTCGCCAGGGTCCTCGGCGCCGCACCGGATCGCACCCGGGCGCAGGTGCTCTACGCCGGCGACGACGCGGGCGTGAAGGCCGCCGTGCGCGCGCTGATCGAGAGCGCGGGCTTCGGCGCCGTCATGCGGGCCCGCTCGCCAACGCGCGGCTCCTCGAGCCGCGCGGGATGCTCAACATTTACTTCGGCTACGCCGCCGGCCGCGGGACCGGCATCGCGCCCGTTTGGATCCCCGTCGCCTGAGCGGCGATTGCTGCCAGTAACGTTCCCAGTAACAAACAACCTGGCGCTGGCTGGCGACCGCAGGCGACCGGCCGTTGATTTCTCAGGGACTTACGCCAGCGGGCGCTGGCCGTCGCTGGCGTCGGGCGGCTCCGGAGCAAGAGGTCGCGCGTTCGAGTCGCGCCGGGCCCACTCTGGAAGCTGAAACGCCGCCACTATTTAGATAGTGAGCGGGGTTTGGCGTTTTCAGGCATCACGCGAATGGTGCGCGTAAATGGTGCGGGCGGTCATCGGCACATTATGTATGTCTGGTTGGAAAATGCCCGGGAAGGCGCCGTCAATCCCCGAGCGCGAGTTGAGTTCACCGACACGCCCCCGGAGTAAGCCGCCCACCGTCTCACCGCCACGATGCCCCGCCCGCGATGAGGATGCGCACGACCTGAGTCGGGCGGCGCGCAGGTGCGGCAGCGCGCCTCCGGCGCTTCAATCCCGGTGCTGGTCTACGAGTTCGAAGGCGACTCTTGCGACGGCGTAGGGGAAAGCCTGATCGCGTCCGGCACGGCGCGCAATTAGCTTGTAGCGGGCGTGAGTCCCCCACTCGCGGCCGGGGGAGGGCGACTATGGAAGCGTCATCGGATGGCATAAGCGAGCGGCCGCTTATCCTTGTCGTTGAAAATCTTCGCAAGCCTCGCCCCCGTGTCGCACGTTTCCTGCCCTCCACGCCCTATCATGTCGTTGCCGCCGCACACCTGGCGCAGGCCACCAGGATGCTGAAGTTGTTGCGTCAGAGGCCTGCGCTGGCCATTGTGGACCTGCACGACACGCCTGGCTCGGGAAGAGCGGTGGCTCGAACGCTGAGTCGTCACGCGGTGAATGTTCCCATCATCTTTGTCGTGAAGCATCTCGCCGATCCCGACACACTACTGCCCGGGCTGGTGCTGGAGAAACCGCTGAACGTCCCCACACTCTGCCGGGTCGTAGAAAACGTCCTCGCCCGGCGCGCCCCGTTGTACTCGAGTCGAACAGGAAATCTTGTGACCGCAAGGGAGTAAGCTTCGCAGGTTCGTACACCCACGGCGGTCGAGTACGCTCGCTCACCGGTACGTTGGCGCGTTAGGCCACGACAGTCTGCAGAGGGTGTGTAACACCGACAGGAGAACATCCTCCGGCGGGTATCCACTTCTCACGATGATGCTGGAGTTCTGACCTATCGCAAATGCGGTCACAATGGCCACTCCGATTCGGACATCGACCGCAAAGTCGTACCGCTTCGTTCGCTTGCCAATCTCTCGTTCGAGCTCGGAGCGAGACATCTCTGTAAGTGGCTTCTCTTCTTTCACCCTAGTCATTTCACCCCTCTCCGGAGGGCTGGTAAGCGAAAATTCTCTCTCAGTTCCGTCGTGGCTCCGCCCTTCGTCCCGTCGTGCCTCCGCCCTTGTTCGAGTTGTCGACCGCGCCCACACTGTGGGAGCATGGCCACTCTTTGGATCCATGTCCGTGACGGCCATTACCCCTGGTCGATTAGTGCGCCCGGAGGAGACGCTGCTCAAGTTTGCCCGGTGCACCCTAGACGGCAGTGAGAGGCCTGTTTGCGATCACCGCACCGATCTGTGCACCAAACAGCATGGTGGAGGACTTTGCTTACCGGCCCATGTTGCTGAGTGCGCTAACGTACACTCGTAAGACCTCCTCGCAGCTACAGAGCGGCCCTTCGACGCCGGATCTCGTCCACCTACCGAGGATGCTTTCGAGGTGTACCTTAGGCGTATGGCTTCTTCCCCAATCAGCTCGGCGCGACCGGTGGTGCTCGTAGTGGACGATGAGCCGGTGGCGCTGGCGGTGCTCCAACGAACGTTGGAACCGCACTATCACGTGCTCACCGCCTCCGATGGCTTGGAGGCGTTAAACGTGATCGGGGCGTGGGGTCCGGTCATCCGGGTAGTGGTCACCGACGTTCGCATGCCTGGGCTGTCCGGGCCGGCCCTGGCAGCACACCTGGCGCGCTTGAACCGCTCTCCCGCCATCCTGTTCGTCTCGGGCTTTACCGACCCGGATCTGCCGGGCGAGGTGCTCGCCAAGCCCTTCCAACCCGACGCGCTGCTCAGCGCCGTCTCCCGGCTCCTCGAGGGCCAGGAGCGCAGCGGAAGTCGCCCTGATTGACCTTGGAGCGGCCTCAGCCTCGCTCCAGGGCGACGCCCACCAGCGATGAAAGTTCGAACTCAGCGGGAATCGGGATCTGTTGGCAGGGGCTGGCGGTCGGGGCCTACGCTCCGGCGCAAGAGGTCGCGCGTTGGCCTCCGGCCGCCTGCGGCTCGAGTCGCGCCGGGCCCACTCTGGAAGATTTTCCCCCGCTGAGACTTCGGTCGCGGCGGGTTTTTTCGTTACCGCCAGCCGTGGATCGGCGAGCAGGAACCGGTGTTCGCAGGGTTTCAGGCCGTCCTGGCGAGCTCGTGGCGCCGGGGCCGGGACATCGACCCTGTGACTGGCGGCCCCGAGCTGGCTGTTCGATTTCCTGGAGCGTGAGACCAGTCACCGCACACTCACTCCCCGGGCGCAGGATTGGAGTTGGGACGGCCTATGGTGGGCCTTCCCGCCGCGGCTGAGCGCGGGAGCGGTGACCCGGAGAGACATATGCGCTTCGTACTCGCAGGTACGCTGATTGTGGTAAGCCTGGCCGGATGCGGTGGTCACGGGGGGCAGACGGAACGCATCGGACCGACGAAGGACACGGTCGTCACGGAAAGGCGGACCCAAGACACCACGATCGTTACGACCGACACGACCGTGAGGGTCGATACCACGGTGAGGAAGGGCCAGGAAGCAGTCCCGACGGACAGCACGCAGCAGGCCGAGAGCGGGCGATCGCAATAAGCCGGCCCCGGCGCGACCGAGCATGCCCGGCGGCTCCGCCGCCAAGGGTCGTGGGTGCTAGGCGGCAGCCGAGCACGTAGACGTCGCTCCGCGCGCGCCATGCCGAAGTCGGCCACCAGCGCGTGGCCGCCCTCCCGCAGGAGCAGGATGCTTTCCGGCTTGATATCACGGTGAATGAGCTCACGCTCGTGCGCATGGGGGCCAGCGCGTCGGCCACCTCGCGCGCGACGCCGAGCGCTCGTCCACGGGCAGCTGGCGCTTCCGCCGCAGGCGATCGCGCAGGGACACGCCCTCGACATACGGCATCACGTAGTAGAGGAGACCGTCCGCCTCGTCCGAATCGTAGAGGGGGAGGATGTGGGGGTTGCGCAGCCGTGCTGCGCGTGCCCTGGCGATGGCGACAGCAGTCGTTACGATTCCTCGGGAGCTGTCCTTCTTCGTATCACCCATCGTGCCATGTCGCCGGAGCGTGGCGGGTCCCATGAACCGAAGAGAAGTCCTGCAGCTGCTCAGCCGGGTTGCCGTCGTGCCCCTGCTCACCCCGGCCTCGCCGGAGGCGGTCTGGGACCTCGGCCGTACCATCCACGGCCGCCTGGCCGGCCGGACCGGCCGCACTCTCGACGCCCACCAGCTGGAGACCGTCACCCAGATCGCGGAGCTGATCCTCCCCGAGACCAACACCCCTGGCGCCACCAGCGTGAAGGTCCCCGGGTTCATCGATCTCATGCTCACGGAATGGTATCCCGCGGCGGAGCGCGGGCGCTTCCTCGAGGGCCTGGCCGACATCGACACCCGGAGCGGCCTGGACTACGGTGGCGTCTTCGTCGATCTCCGCGTTGCGGACCAGGGTGCCCTGCTGGACACTCTCGACGGGGTGAAGGGCGCCGAGAGCAGCGCGGAGGATGCCTTCGCGACCATAAAGGAGCTCACGATCTTCGGTTATTTCACCTCGGAAGTCGTGATGAAGGACGTGACTCATCACCAGGTAATCCCGGGGAGGTTCAATGGCTGCATCCCTCGCTGAGGCCGCGGTCGCGTACGACGCGATCGTGGTCGGCTCCGGCATCAGCGGCGGCTGGGCGGCCAAGGAGCTCTGCGAGCGGGGTCTGCGCACGCTGGTGCTCGAGGCCGGCCCGCCGATCGTGCCTGAACGGGACTATGTCGAGCACGTGCAGCCCTGGGCGCTTCCCTTCCGCGGAAAGGGCGACCGGCGGACGCTCGACCGCGACCAGCCGATCCAGCAGAAGGCATGTGACGAGTGGAACGCCAAGTTCTTCGTCAACGACCGGGAGAATCCCTACGCTCATGACGTGGACAAGCCCTTCACGTGGATCCGCGGTCGCCATGTGGGAGGGCGTTCCCTCATGTGGGGCCGCCAGGTCTATCGTTGGAGCGACCTCGACTTCGAGGCCAACGCCAGGGAGGGGATCGCGGTCGACTGGCCCATCCGGTACGCCGACATCGCCCCCTGGTACGATCATGTCGAGCGCTTCATCGGGGTGAGCGGGCAGGCCGAGGGCCTCCCGCACCTTCCCGATGGGCAGTTCCTACCGCCGATGGAGCTGCGCTGCGTCGAGAAGACCATGCGCCAGGTCCTGCTGGCCAAATGGGGCGGCGAGCGGCTCCTCACGATCGGCAGATGCGCGATCCTCACCAGGCCCCACAATGGGCGCGCCGCCTGCCACTATTGTGGACCGTGCTGGCGCGGCTGCAGCACCCACTCCTACTTCAGCAGCGTCGGCTCCACCCTGCCGGCGGCCGAACGCACCGGCCGCCTCACCCTCCGGCCCAACAGCGTGGTGGAGTCAGTGCTCTACGACGAGAAGCGCGACCGGGCGACGGGCGTCCGCGTCATCGACGGCGACACCCGCAAGGTGCTCGAGTTCCGCGCCCGGGTGATCTTCCTGTGCGCGTCGGCGCTCGAGTGCAGCCGGATTCTGCTCAACTCCAGGACCCGGCGCTTCGCCACCGGATTGGGGAACTCGAGCGGAGAGCTGGGGCGCAACCTGATGGACCACGTCTACGGCGCGGGCGCGAACGGCACGCTCCCCGGCCACGAGGAGATGACCACCTTCGGCGCCCGCCCGAACGGGGTCTACGTCGCCCGGTTCCGCAACGTGAAGGAGCGGCACCCGCATTTCGTGCGGGGCTATGGCTTCCAGGCCGACGGATGGCGAAGCGAATGGGAACGGGGCAAGGACACGCGGGGCTTCGGCGCCGCGTTCAAGGATTCGCTCATCAACGAGCTGGGCCCGTGGAGGTTTGGCTTCGGCGGCTTCGGGGAGTGCCTGCCGCGGAGCGACAACTTCGTGGAGATCCACCCCACCCTCAGGGACAAGTGGGACATCCCGGCACTCCGCATCCAGTGCACCTGGGGGCCCAACGAGCTGGCGCTGCTGGAGGACATGCAGCAGACGGCGGCCGAGATGCTCGAGGCGGCGGGAGCCACCCACATCGAAACCTTCAACCAGCACCTGGAACCGGGGTTCTGCATCCACGAGATGGGCACCGCGCGGATGGGACGCGATCCGAAGACCTCGGTGCTGAATGGCTGGAATCAATGCCACGATGTTCCCAACGTGTTCGTCACCGATGGCGCATGCATGACGTCATCTGCCAACCAGAACCCCTCGATCACCTACATGGCGCTCACCGCCCGTGCGTGCTACTACGCGGTGCGGCAGATAGCCCGTCACGAGCTGTGAACCGGCGGTCGTTCCTCGCGGTTTCCGCCACCGGGCTCGCGGCCGTGGCGCTGCCGCGCCCGTTCGGCGGCACCGGTCGATCCCGCCTCGACCGGATCGGCGTCCAGCTCTACACCGTCCGCGACGCCCTGCAACGGGACTTCGAGGGCACGCTCGCCCGCGTCGCGAGCATCGGATACGAGGAAGTGGAGTTCGCGGGCTATATGGGGCAAACGGCGGCCCAGGTGCGCGACGCGATTCGCCGGACGGGGCTCAGCGCGCCCTCTGCCCACGTTCCCTTTGCCGCGCTGGGCAAGGAGTGGGACCGGGTATTGGACGATGCCCACACGATCGGCCATCGGTACGTGGTCATGCCGTGGCTCGACGAGAAGGACCGGCAGGACCTCGACGCGTACCGGCGGATCGCGGACCGGCTGAACCATGCGGGGGAGTCGGCGGCGCAGGCCGGCATCCGTGTCGCCTATCACAACCATGACTTCGAATTCACCCCGATGGAGAATCGGCTGCCGTACGATGTCCTGCTCCAGTCCACCGACCCGCGGCACGTCCTGCTCGAGCTCGATCTCTACTGGATCACCAAGGGCGGCCAGGATCCCCTGGCCTATTTCGCCCGCTGGCCCGGCCGCTTCCGCCTCGTGCACGTGAAGGACTCGGCCGGTCCGCCCGAGCACCGAATGGCGGACGTGGGAGCGGGCACCATCGACTGGGGCCGGATCTTCGTGCAGCGCAAACAGGCGGGTATCGAGCATGTCTTCGTGGAGCACGACGAGCCGCCGGACCCCTTCGCAAGCATCGCGGCGAGTCATGCGATATCTTCGCCATCTGCGATTCTAGAGGCCTGCCCGATGATCGTTTCTTACCGCCATCTGCCGCTGATCCTCCTCCTCGCCCTGCCCGGCTTCATCTCTCTCCGACCCGTCGCGCTCGGTGCCCAGCAGTGGCCGATTCACGATATGAACCGTCCCCTTCCGCCCGTCGTCGATCCGGGGACGGCCGGACGGGCCCCCTCCGACGCCGTCGTCCTGTTCGGGACGGATGAGTTGTCGCAGTGGCGGATGAAGAACGGCCAGCCCGCTCAGTGGAAGGCCGAGCACGGCTACATCGAGGTCACCCCGGGGAGCGGCGACCTGGTGACCACGCGATCATTCGGCGACTGTCAGCTCCACCTCGAGTGGGCAGCACCCATCCCACCCAGGGGCGAGGGTCAGGAGCGGGGCAACAGTGGGGTGTTCCTGATGGAGCGCTATGAGGTGCAGGTCCTCGACTCGTACCGCAGCCGGACCTACGCGGATGGACAGGCCGCCGCCGTCTACGGCCAGTTCCCGCCGCTGGTCAACGCCTCCCGGGCACCCGGAGAATGGCAGGAATACGACATCGTCTTTCACCGGCCGCGCTTCGATCGAGTCGGAAAGCTGGTGAGCCCGGCGCGGATGACGGTGTTTCACAACCGGGTGCTCGTCCAGGACGATGTCGAGCTCGTCGGCGCCACGGCCCATGGGCAGCGCGCGACATACAGCGCGCACCCCGACCGGTTGCCCCTGCTCCTGCAGGATCACGGCAAGCCGGTGCGGTATCGGAACATCTGGATGCGAGAGCTGCCGGAGCGATGACATCGCCAGGCACGAGACTCGTCCGCGCCGCGAGGTCGCGCGTTCCCAGCTGGGGCGCTTCGTTTTTCGTGGTGACCCGACTGCTGCTCGGGCCCTCCAAATCACGGGCGAGCTGAGCAGGACAACGGCACCTTGGCAGCCGCACCGTTCGAGGACTGGCGAGCCAACGTCGGGGTGGGAGCTACCGGCTGGCTTTCGACCTACGTGAGCGCTTCAGTCTTGTGATACCCGAGATTTCTTGCGTGCCGCAATGTCGGAGCAGCAGGGGCAATTGCTCCGAATCACAGTCAGTCCTCCGCGTAATTCGCCGGGATGCAGGCGACGCACACGGGGACAGTCCTCCCGGTAGTGCGCGTGCACTCCGTCGGGATCCAGCAGACCATAGCCGAACAGCTTGAGCACGATACCCTCCTCGCCTGAGTGAAGCCCCGAGATGGGCGCCACCGTTAGCAAGTAGCAGGCCGCTCAAGTCGGCAGCGCCGATGGCGCGGACTAGGGATCGAGGCGCCGCCCCGGCCAGTCACCGCCGTGGTAACGGCGGCTCGCGCCGATTCACGAGCCGACGATAGTCGCTGGGAGTAAGCCCGGTCGCCCGCCGGAAGAGCTTCGCGAAGTGGCTCTGATCGTAGAACCCGGCATCCGACGCGACGGCAGCGAGCGACAGGGACGTTTCGGCAAGCAAGCGCCGCGCCCGCCGGATCCGCGCGCGCCGGAGATACTCGCCCACCGAACAGCCGTGGTATTGACGGAAAGCCCGCATCAGGTGGCGGGGGTGGACCGCGGCGTCGCGTGCGAGCTCGCCGACACCAGGAGGGTCACTGGGACAGTCGAGCCGCTCGCGGACCCGCCGGAGCCATCCGGGCCGGGTGGCCCAACGCTTTTCCAGCGTGCGCTCCAGCGCGACACCGCGTCCCACCCGACCACGCAGCTCCGCCAGCAGTCCCTCCACTTCCAGCGGGGTCGCGTTGTCGGGCTCGAGCATCTCGCGGTACAGGCGCCAGCCGATCCCGGCGACCGCCTCGTCCTCGCTGTACCAGATGTCGTCGAGCCCGCCGCCCGAGTCGGTCGGTTCCTCGTCCAGCTCCACCACGAGGCAATGCGCCGGCGTCCTTCCGTAGCGATTCGAGTGCACCGCGCCACTCGGCTTGACCAGCAGGCTTCCCGTCGTGCAGTTGAACTCGCGACCCTGTACCCGTTCGCCAAATGTCCCATGCAGGACGAAGTTGACGTTCGCGCTGGCGTGCTCATGCCGCGGCAGCTCCATCCCACAGTCGTGCACCGTCTCGGTCACGACACCGCCAGACCCGTGCAGTGTCCGCACGCTGCTGCCGAAGGTGATCCGATCGGTGATCATCAGATGTGACTCCCGTACAAGACCCGGCCCGCCCGAACCGCCATTTTGCCGCCATGGTAAATCGAACGCCGCTCCTTCTCGCCGCCGCGCTGGGCTGCGCCCCCTCAAGGGCCGCGACTCCGGTGCCGCCCAGTATGGCCGGGAGCCTCGAGACCCGCGTCGACTCGTTCGTCGCGCCCTACCTGGCCACCAACAACTTCACGGGAGTGATCCTGGTCGCCCGCGGCGACGGCGTCCTGCTTGAGAAAGGCTACGGCCTGGCCAACCCGGAGCTCGGGGTAGCGAACTCGCCACGGAGCCGGTTTCATATCGCATCGGTGACGAAGGCATTCACCGCCGCCGCTGTCCTGCTGCTCGAGGAGCACGGCAGGTTGCACACCGCCGACCCCGTCTCGACGTACCTGCCGGACTACCCGAACGGGGGGAAGCTCCGCCTCGAGCACCTGCTGACCCACACGTCCGGGGTCTCGAACCTCGATGGTCCGGACTGGGACCGGGAGGAGCGCCTACCTCATACGACAGCCGAATTGGTCGGATTGTTCAAGGACAGGCCGCTCGACTTCGAGCCCGGCGCCAAAGTGAGCTACAGCAACTCCAACTACAACCTGCTGGCGCTCATCCTGGAAAAGGTTACGGGGCAATGGTACGGCGACTTCATGCGCGACAGCGTGTTCGCCCCGCTCGGACTGAGCTCGACTCTCCACGACGGCGACATGAGACGGCTCATCCCCGACCGTGCAAGCGGCACCGAGCCGGACGGCATCCGAGGCGTGCGCTTCCCGCGGTACATCGACTGGTCGGGTCGTACGGGGAGCGGATCGCTGGTCACGACCGCACACGATCTGGAGCTCTTCGTCCGAGCGCTGTACAGTGGCAAGCTGCTGAAGCCCGCATTGCTGGCGAAGATCACGGCGCCGGCCGAGGGCTTCGCCTACGGGTGGGCACGCGACGAGCGCTTCGGACGCAAGCAGATGCGGGCGGGTGGGCGGAGCCCCGGCTTCAACGCGAGCGTGGAGCACTACCTCGATGACGGCACCGACGTCATCGTCCTCACCAACAGCTACTCACCCGTGGGCCAGGACCCCAAGTTCATCGAGGGCCTGCATGCCGTCGTATTCGGAAAAGCTGCCCCACCGCCGGCCATCGCTCCGGTGAGAGTGCCGCCCGGCACGCTTGCCAGCTTCGCGGGCTGCTACCGGATGCCTCATGACTACTTCGTTCCGGACGCGCCGCTCACGCTGGCGGACAAAGGTGACTACCTGGAGGCCCGCTGGAGCGACGGCGCCGTGAACGCCCTGTACGCCATCGGCGCCGACCGGTTCCTCGACCGCAACTTCTGGGCGGAGGTGGTTTTCAAGCGCGATGCGGACGGAACCGTGACGGGATTCCACTACAAGCTGTTTCAGGGATTCGAGGCGAAGCGGATCGCGGCGGCCCCTTGTCAGTAGCGAATCACGCCCGGGACCAACCGCCAGCGGCTCATCGAGGCCGAGTTGCACCTGCTATGGTCATGGAAACTCCCTGGCCCCGGATCGTGAAAGGCTAAGCATGGACGGCTTTGCGGGGGACGTGAGCGAGAGTAGCCTACGTGCCCGGGGTGGCAACGCCCTTGAGCATAGCATCCGACGGCAGCTTCCGGAGGTCAGAATGGCGGGGATGATGTGGCCGACAGGCTGGTCGGAGGGCGGGCCGACGGGCGCGAGTCACTCTTCACTTCCGGATGCCTCGCACAGATGATCTGAGTGCGAAGCTTGACCGGCTGCTGCGGGAGAATGCGGCCGTGCGGGAAGCATCGGAAGAGCTGGTCCGGGAAACGGGTGTCTGAAGGCGGAGATCGAGAAGGAACAGGCGAGGGAGCGGCAGAAGAAGCCACGAGCAAAGGGCAAATAGCCAAAGGGCCCGGGCTTACTTCCCCGGGCCCAAACCACCAGCGCCACCGGGACCCTAGGACAGCAAGCCCCGGGTTGCTCGTCTATCAGCCTAACAAATCAACCGGTCATGAGGCCTTGAGCCTCTTGGTCTTGCTTTCCACGACGCTGGTCTTGATGGGGACCGTCACCGCATCCTCCATTGGATCCTTGAAGGGCACCTCGATTCGCAGCAGGCCATGCTCGTATTTCGCTTCGGCTTTGTGAGGTTTTACCACCCAACCTAAAGCCAGCGCGGAGACATAGTCGATGTCCCTTGCGGGCGCGGTCAGGTGGAGACTGTCTTCCAGAATCTTCAGGTCGATGGTGTCCGCTGGCGCTCCAGGGATGGCGAACTCCACCACGAGCCTATGGTTCTCCCCGTCAGCATACGCGACGGTATTGGGCGCAACCTTCATTCGAACTTCAGTCATCTTGGCACCCTCCTGAGGCATTTTCGAACAGCAACCGGCCGGATTTCTTCACCAGCCGGACGACATGTCATCCACGAAGCGCCATCTCGCGCGCCCTCGTGCCGGCCCCCCGAGTCCGCGCTGCTTCGCGCGCTGCGCGAGGCCGTTCCATCCTCACGCGGCCCCGATCAGCCGGGGAATCGAGGACGCCACCGCGGGCATCAGGGCCTGTACAGCGAACAGGAGCTCGTCCGGGGTGAACGGCTCCGGCAGTGTGGGGACATCGGGCGGCAGGCCCACCGGGATGGCCGAGCCGATATGGAGGACCGGGAGGCCCGGTCTGGCAGCGCGGGCGCCGCGGATAAGGTCGCCGACATCGATTCCCGTCCCATAGGTGTTCAGGACCAGGAGCGAGATCTCGGGCAGCTCGATACACAGCTCCTGAGCGGCGAGGCCGTCGTGGGCCTGGAACACGCGGTAGCCGCTCATGCGCAAGAGGCCAGTGACCGACAACAACAAGGCGTTGTAGTCGCAAATAACGATGCGCCGCCCCTCGCTGGAGGGGACAGGACGCTGGGCCAACATGTGGGGTCCTTAGGTCCGGCGAGGACAGCCGGCCATGGCGGGAGATCCATCGGTGAGGCACTCTGAAGTTACCCTGAAGGACGCGGAATTGATAGGCGCTCTCTCAGCGCGGCCCCATCAACCGAGGCTCAACGCTCGGAGGTTTCGGCACCCACTTCTCGCCTTGCCGATCGAAATGCTGCTCGACCCAGTACTCCACCGCCTCCGAACGGTGCCGAACATCGCCGCTGCGGCCGTATATCTCCTCGAGCATAGCGCGTGACCCGTGGCCGAGCTCCTTCCTCACCGTCCACGGCGAGGCCGGCGCTCCGCCGTTGAGCGTCTGGAGCCTGGCCGTCGCGTAGGTCACCCCGACGGTGGCGTCCGGATCTCGACTGCCATTCAGTGAGCCTGCGCACACCTGGTATCCGGCCACCCCAGCATACTGAACCGTGGGCGGGAGTGCGACCCAACCGCATCACCCCGCTGTAGGCGTAGCTTGGGGGAGGTGTGCATCATGGAGACGATCCCAACGAGAGATTCTCAGGGCTCGTGCCTGCGATGCCAGGCGCCGCTGGCAAAGGGCGCGCGCTACTGCCCCCTCTGCGGTGTCTCGGTGAGCGAGGCTGCCACCGGGGAATATACCCGCTACGACTTGGATCGGTTCTTCAACTATGCCCTGGACATGCTCTGCATCGCAGGGATCGACGGCTATTTCAAGCTGGTCAATCCCTCCTTCGAGCGGGTCTTGGGCTACACTACTGTGGAACTGCTGAAGATCCCCTTCGTCGAGCTAATCCACCCCGAGGACCGGAGCGACACAATCGCGGAGGTGAGCAAGCTCGCCAACGGTCTCGAGACCATCTGTTTCCAGAATCGCTATCGCCGCAAGGACGGCAGCTACCGGCGGCTGGAGTGGACGTCGTACCCAGAGCCAGCCACTGGTCTGATCTACGCGGTGGCCCGGGACGTCACCGAGCGGGACCGGGCGGATTCCCCGAGCCCCCGCTAACTTGCCGACACTCCCGCACCTCTCCGCCTGACTCTCGCGATGGCGTCCCACCGCCACGGCTCGGGGCCTCACGAGACGGGCGCCTCCCCGCGGCAGGAGCCCCTATCAGGAACCCCGTCGGACTCCGCCTGGGCTCTACCACGGCAGCCGTCATCCTGCTGAGCCTCCTCGTACACGGCGTTCAGGCGGGCGCATTGGGACTCTACTGGGACGATGCGCTCCAGCTGCTTCAACCGTTCCAGGGCGTCGACCATCGGCCCATCGCCTTCGTGCTCACGGACACGAGCGAGGCGCTCCGATCGGAGCGCCCGTTCGCGTTCGTCGCGTTCGCCCTCACGCGCCTGGCATTCTTGCAGAGCGTCGCGGCGGCGCATTGGGTGCTCCTGGGGCTTCTGACCGTCAACGCGCTCGCCATGGCGGCCGTTGCACGACGCCTGGTTGATCGGGAGTGGTTCGGCTTCGCGACGGCGGCGATCTTCCTCACGTATCCGCTGGCGCCGCTTCAACCCCTCTGGTTGGCAACCGTGCACTATCAGATCGGCTGCCTGCTGATGTCGACGTCCATCCTGTGTCTGGACCATGGGGCGACGGGCTTGCCGGCACGATCGCGTTGGCTGAGCGTGGGCGGCTTCGCCGCGTACCTGGCCTGCCTCACCACACACGAGGGACTGGCGCTCATTCCCCCGGTCTTCTTCGCCGTGCGCTGGCTCTACTCCCGGGAGCAACGACGCTGGTTCGCCGGACGTCTTGTCGGCTTCACCGCCATCCTGGCGCTGGCCGCCGTCTGGCGCACCGTGGTTCTACCTCTGTACGGAGGGCAGCTCTACCCACTATCGCCGGACCGGTTCGTGCCCGGCGTGTTCCTCAGCCACACCGCGCAGAACGCGATCGCCGCCTTGGCACCCTGGAGGATCGCACTGCATTACGTGCGACGGCCGGCGTTGGAGGCGGCGCACTGGTGGCCGGCGGCGGCCGGCGCCGCCGCCCTCGCCGGCTTCACGTGCGCGGTCCTCATCGGCCGGGATGACTCGCCGAACCGCCGCCCGTACTGGTATGCGCTCACCATGGCAGGGGCCATGCTTGCCGCTGCCGCCATCTCGCTCGCCGGCTCTCCCATCGGGATCGACTACTCCTTCGGCCCAAGCTACGGGCCGCGGGGAAACTTCGTCGCACTCCCCGGCATCGCCATCGGGCTGCCCGCCCTGGCGGGCGCGCTCCGGCTCCCTCGCATCATCACGGGGGCGGCACTGGCCGGATCGGTTCTTCTGGGGAGCCTGCTCCACTTCACCGTCAAGCAGACATTCGTGCGCGAGTGGGCGGCACACAAGGCACGATTCGCGAGCCTCGGAGCCCTGGCGCCACGTATCGCCGACAGCTCGCTGGTGATCATCTTCGACGAGCGAGACCGGCGCGCCCCATTTGCCAGCCACTACGAGATGAGCAGCTACGTCATCGCGCTCTACGGGAACTGGTCGCTGCTCGCCAACACCACCCGGCACCTCCGGTTCTACCGCGACGGCGTCGAATCGACCGACAACGGGGCCCCTGGCACCTGGTTCGCGCCCGGTGATCGCGGCGTGCTCGCGACGGCGAGGCTCCAGCCGGTGGGCCGCATCGGGTACGAGCGTGTCCTTCTCTTTCGCCACGATCACGGCCGCCTCCGCGCCATGGCGGATACCGTCGTGACTACCCAGGATGGTGCCGCGGTGATGGTGCGCAGCAATCCCGATCGAATCCTGCAGGGACCCCCGCCGACGACACGCACGTGGCGCCATATCACCCGTTGAGCTGGCTCGCGCCGGCTGGGTCTACACAGGTTCCTCGAACGGCTCACATGCAGCGCGGTGGGGACACCGGTACCCCTGCACGTTGGAATCGTCGTCGGCAACATGCCACGTCGATGCAGACCAATCCCGCACGAGACCGGGAACCGTCACGCGCCACGTCAGATCATCAACTCGCGTCCAAGTCCACTCCCGAGCGAAGCTGACCTGACTGTCATTGCTCCCCTCCTTGTAGAAGTAGACATAGGTGTAGTCCGTTCGACCAATCGTAATCGCCCCTTGCGGGTCCCGGAGAGTCGCTGTTGCCTCCCCGTTGCTTACGATGAAGTCGGAGACCGTGGGCGCCGGACCGAAGGGCGGGTAGTCAGGCTCAGTCCCACCGCAGGCGAGCAGCCCAAGGAGCAGGCCCAACACTAGTCGCATGGCCATTCCTCCATTGCCAGTGGCAATGCAGCGGATGCTATGAGACCGCGTCCTAGGAAATCGATTCGACGTGGAGTGCTACGTGGGAATCGTCCATGCTATAGTGCGGGAGCGGGCCAGGCAAGCTCGAGCCTCTGGCCGGGGTTTCCTTATCCCGAGCGTCTCACGGTGCCGCCTAGCGGTGGCCGGTACCGCAGGCTACGCTATCAGCTCATCCCCTCACAGCGGTTATGAGTTTGTTATGCCAGAAACGCCCGACAAAGTGCGAGAAAATCGCGTTCGCCGCATGGCCGAGCGGCAAGGTCTGATCCTGCGGAAATCGCGTCGCCGCGACCGACGGGCCTGGGACTTCGGCAGCTACTGGCTGATGGATGCCGACCGCGACGCCCTGGTGTTTCCTGATGTACACGGGGGAAGCCTCGAGGATATGGAGCGCTATCTCACCTCGGAGTAGCAGAGAGCGGCGTCGACGGAGGATCCGCAGGTGCGGCCCGACTAAGGAAGCTCCGTGAGCCGCTCGTTTGCCATGCCGAATGCGAGCCCTGGTTTCGGCCCGCCGCTGAGCACATGGATCGCCTCGCCGAAGGACGCGGCACCCAGACCATGCCTCGCAGTAGGCATCGGGGGCAGTCGCTCCCACCGACCCCTCGCCGGGTCGAACCGCTCGGCATCGTCGAAGGTCTTGGACGATACGGTCCGAACCGTTTCGCCCCCGAAGACGTAGACGACCCCCCGATGGGCGACGACCGCGATGCCGCTGCGACCGGTCGGCACCGGCGGTCCGGAGGTCCATGAGCCCGCCACGGGATCATAGATCTCGTGGGTCGTGAGCTCCATGTTGCCGCCCACCCGCCCACCCACCGCATGAATCTTCCCCGCGACCACGGCAGCGCCCAGGTGATTTCGCGGTGTCGGCATCGGCGCCAGTCGAGTCCACGCGTCGGCGGCGGGATCGTACACCTCGTGGGTCCCGACCGAGTTGTCCGCCTGGGGCGCGCCGTGCTCGTGGGGCGGGAGGCCGGCCCCGCCCGCCGCATTCCCGCCGATGGCATGGATCTTCCCGTCGACCACGGCCACCGCCAGGGCACCACGAGGCGTGAGCATGGTAGCCCCGTCGTACCAGGTGCGGGCGGCCGGATCGTAGATGCGCACCGCGCCGGTGGGCGAGAACGTATTCTCCCGAAAGCCGCCGACGATGTAGAGCTTCCCGCCTACCGCCGCGAACCCCGCGTGGTTGACGCCCTCCGGAATCTCCTCACGCGTGGTCCAGCTGTCGGCCGCGGGGTCGTACGCGAACATCGCACGGGGCGCCGAAGGCGACCCTCCCGCCTCGGCACGGAAGCCGCCGATCAGGTAGATGAGGGAGCCGTCGGTCGTGACGCTCACCTCGGTGCGAGCCTCCGGCACCCGCGCGCGCGCCTCCCATCGGGCCGGGACCGTGTTCTCGGCGCCGGGCGCCGCGCAGGCGGCGAGAAGGAGCGCGAGTCTCGGTCTCAAGCCCGCACTGATGCAATCACGTGCGACCATGCGGGTCCATTACGGCTTCAGCACCGTCCACTCGACCTCGTTCAGCAGGTTCCCGACCGCCTCGGCGGACTCCGAGGTATAGGCGAAGCAGCCGCGACCGCCGTCCGGCTTCACGCCTTCGAGCCGCCCGACCGTCTCGCGCACCCAGTCATCCTCGGTGAACGAGCGGCGGAGGCAGAAGCGCACCAGGTACGGCTTCTCGATGGCGAGCGGCGGGATCTGCCCCCGCTTCACCCGGCGCACCGCGCGGGCCGCGGCCTCGCGCAGCTGCCGGTGCACCACGGCCGGCGGCAGGACGGCCGCCGCGGATCGGGAGAACACGGTCTTTACCGTCACCGTCTCGATCGGGCCGAGCATCTCACGCGTCTCCGCGGTGAGCGCGTCGTCGCCGGCGGCCAGCGCCAGTGGCACTCCCATCTCGCCGCCGATGAACGCGGCGATCCCGGCCTCGTTCAGCGCCTTCCCATTCACCGTGAACGAGTCGAACGCGAAATTGTGCGAGATGACTCCCGGGCTCCCGGCGTTCGCGTGGGCGCCGACGATCATGATCGCGTCCACCTTGGGGTTGAGGCCGGTGGACATGACGATCGGCTTGGGATAGCCGCGGATCAGGATGGCCTCGTCATCGAGCTGGTCCACGAGCACGTTGCGGAAGAGGGTGCCGCCGTGACCTTCGTTGACGACGAACTGCGTTGCCCCCGCGGCCCGCGCGCCCGCGATGACCGCGTTGACCTCGTCCGTGAGCTCCTGGCGGAACCGCTCGTGCTGCGGCGAGCCGCCGCGCTCGACCGGGCGCATCTCGGTCGCGTTTCGCACCGCCGCCGCGAGGCCTTCCATGTCCGCGATGATGTAGACGGTAAAGCCGCCGCGCTGCATGTCCTGCTCCAGCTTCTGGCGCGCGAGCTGGTACTCGGTGACACCGAAGTAGGCGGCGGGCGGCGTCGTGTCGCGCGGCGGCGGCGGCGCGGACGGCTGCTGTGGCTGGCCCTGGGCCCACGCCGGGAGCGGAAGGACGGCGGCGGCGGCGAGAAGCAGTCGGCGGATCATCGGAGCACCACTTCTTCGATCGCGTCGAGCAGATAGCCCATCTGTCGGGCGCTGTCGGTCACGAATCGGAAGCTCCGATCCCCGGTCTTCTCGAGCTTGAACTCGGACAGCTCGGCCACCCCCGTCACCATGCTGTCCGGGTAGGTCTGTCGGAGCTTGAACTCGACCCGGTACGGCCGCTCCATGGTGAACGGCTTGAAGTCGCCCCGGAGCTCGCGGCGTACCGCTTCGGCGGCGGCCGTCCGCAGCATGCCGGCGGACCTTGGCAGGGCTATAGGTGATGGCGGCGCTTCGTCCCACGGCCTGCTTGACCACGACGCCGATGAAGCCGTTGCCGAGCATCTCCTTCGTTTCCTCGATCAGCACGTCGTCGCCGCTCACGAGTGACACCGACACGCCCATCTCGCCCGCCATGAGGGCATTGATGCCCACCTCATTCAGCCGCTTGCCGTTCACCGTGAACGAGTCGAACGCGAAATTGTGCGCCAGCACGCCGGGACTCCCGGCGTTCGCGTGCGCGCCGGTGAACATCAAGGTGCCGAAGGTGCTGTCGAGCCCGGTAATCATGATCAGCGGCTTGGGAAAGCCGCGCACCAGAATCGCCGTAGCTGTCGAGCTCCCAGGGAAGGACGTTGGCGAAGAGGTTGCCGCCGTGGCCCTCATTCACCGCGAAGCTCCGGGCGCCCGCCTGGCGGGCGCCGCGAATGGTCGCGTTGACCTCCTGGGTGAGCAGGCCGCGGAAGCGATCCCAGTAGTCCGACGCTGGTGAGCGTCTTGTACCGCTCGCCTTCGTTCCCGGCGATCACCTCGCGGATGTCCACCGCGCTCCCCATGCCCTCCATGTCGGGGACGATGAACACCCGGAATCCCGCCTCGTGCGGCAGCTGCTTCGCGCGGTAGAGGGCGGTGTGCGCGGGGTTGGGGGCCTGGGCGTGCAGCGCGGCGGACAGGCACAGGAAACCGAGCACCAGGGTTCGTCGCATTACCCCTCCGAAGGTTGTGAACTTCGTCATCCTGAGCGAAGCGAAGGATCCTCGCCGCCGGGTTCGAGCCATTCCTGAGCTAGATCCTTCGCTTCGCTCAGGATGACGGGTCCTCGCCGATCACCAGGAGCCGCAGCTCCGTCATCTCCTCGATCGCATAGCGAACACCTTCCCGCCCCTGTCCCGATTCCTTCACCCCGCCGTAGGGGGCGTGATCCACGCGGTACCCGGGCACGTCGTTGACCACCAGGCCGCCTACCTCCACTCGCTCGAAGGCCCGGAGGATCCGCCGCACGTCGTTGGTGAAGAGTCCGGCCTGGAGGCCGTAGGGCGAATCGTTGACCGCTTCGATCGCCTGGTCGAAGTCCGTGTACGGGCGGACGGTGGTGACCGGCGCGAAGATCTCCTCACAGTTCACCCGCATGTCGCCCGTCGTGTCGAGCAGCACGGTGGGCTCGAGCACCGCGCCGTCACGCCGGCCGCCCACCGGCACCCTCGCCCCGCCTGCCGCCGCCTCGGCGATCCATGCCTCGGCCCGTTCGGCGCTCGCCCGGTCGATCATCGGCCCCACGTCGGTCGTGTCGGCCATGGGGTCGCCGGTACGGAGCGACCGCACCGCGGCGACGAATCGCTCGACGAAGCGCTCGTACACCGACACGTGCACCAGGATGCGCTGCGTGGAGATGCACGATTGCCCGGCATAGAGGTATCCGCCGGTCACGCAGCGCTGCACCACGTGGTCGATATCCGCGTCCGGCTCGACCAGGACCGCGGCATTGCCGCCGAGCTCGAGGGTGACTCGCTTCTTCGGCGCGCGCTGGCGGATCGCCCAACCGACCCGGGCCGAGCCGGTGAAGGTGATCATTCGGACCCGGGGATCCTCGATGAGCGGCGCCGCGTCCTCGTTGGTGCAGAGCAGAATCGAGACCCCGCCGGCGGGATAGCCGCTCCCCCGCACGATCTCCGCGAGCAGCAACGTGGCGAGCGGATCCTGCGGCGGCGGCTTGAGCACCATGGTGGCCCCGCAGGCGATCGCGGGCGCGAGTTTGTGGGCGGCGAGCAGGACCGGGAAGTTGAACGGGATGATCGCGCTGATCGGTGACAGGGGGAAGCGTCGGGTCAGGCCCCAGCGCTTCTCGCCGTGCGGGGCGAGATCCATCGGAATCACCTCGCCGCCGATGCGCTTCGCCTCCTCCGCCCCCTGCCGGAACACGAAGGCGGCACGGTCGATCTCGGCGTAGGCGAGCCGGAGC
Source organism: uncultured Gemmatimonadales bacterium (assembly GCA_963804125.1). Taxonomy (GTDB): domain Bacteria; phylum Gemmatimonadota; class Gemmatimonadetes; order Gemmatimonadales; family GWC2-71-9; genus CAVVWJ01. The sequence goes on along the minus strand of CAWDPF010000002.1, from coordinate 177,352 downwards.
GGCTTGCCCGCCTCGGCGGCGAGAAGCCGAGCCAGCTCTTCCCTGCGCTCCGTCACCCCCGCGCTGATGCGCTCGAGCACCGCGGCGCGGGCGTGCGAGGGCAGCGCGGCGGCCGCCGGCGCGGCGGCCACCGCGGCGTCGATCGCCGCGGTAACGTCCCCGCGGCCGGCCAACGAAGCGCGGCCGATCAGATCGCCCGAATATGGGCTGCGGACATCCAGGACAGCGGGGCCGGCGCGCAGCTCGCCGTTGAGAAGAAAGGCATACGGTTGGCTCTGGGTCGAGGCGGTCACCCGGCGAGACCTCGTGGCAGGCGGGTTGGCGGAGCGCTGCTGGATACCCGTGAGCCTTACCTCGGGAAACCGGAGGAAGCCAGGGGTCCTAAAGGGTAACAGCTACGGCAAAGGATCACGAGGCGACTGTCTCACCTCGGCGGCGGTCGAATCGAAGCCGAAGGGGGTCGCGATCATGCGCCTAGTCCTCGGGTGCCGTGGGAAGATCCGGCTTCCGATCGGGCTCCTTCGCCCCGTAGTGATCGGCCAGATCTTCGCCGGAGAACCCGTGGGTGAAGCTGGCCTCGATCTCCGGCAGCATCGTTGCGTTCCAGGCGAACCAGTCGCGCACCATCCGCTGGTAGTCGTCTTTCTGGCGCTCTTTCAGGTTGGCTCGCTCCAAGCGGGTCGGCCACGACGTTGAAGAGGAAGGTGTTCCCGAGGATCTTGAGGAACTTGAGATCGCCGTCGCGCATCGCACGTTGGGCATTGGCCTTGTAGCGCCAGTACAGCTTGCGCGGAACGGCTGGGGCGTGCTGCGTCAGAACGGGCAGCAGGTTCATTCCGTCGGTCGGGTAGGCCGGATCGGGCGCGGTGCCGGCGGCCGCGAGCAGCGTCGGCACCCAGTCCATGCTGATGGCGACCTGGTCGGTCGTCCGCCCCCGCGGGATGCGCGCCGGCCACGATATCACCGAGGGAATGCGCAACCCGCCTTCCAGCAACTCCGTCTTCTTCCCCGTGAACGGCCAGGTATCGGCGAAGCGCTCTCCGCCATTGTCGCTGGTGAAGATGACGATGGTGTTCTCGGTCAGCCCGTTGGTGTGCAGCGCCTTCAGCACGCGGCCGATTTGCAGGTCCATCGCCTCGATCATCCGCCGATAGGTGGCTTGCGTTCCCCCATCGAAATGAAACAGGCCTCCGTGGCCCGACTGCCCCAGCCGATCGGACTCGGCTTCATCGCCCGGGGCCTCCCACGGCCAGTGCGGCGCGCTGAAGTGGAGGCTGATCATGAACGGCTGACGGGATTTCGCATAGCCGTTCACCACGTCAACCGCGCGGCTTCCGAGCAGATCGGTGAGGTACCCCGATTGGCGCGACCGGAACGTCGTCATCCCACAGGTCGTCCTGGCCGCCGCCGCTCCTATGTGAGTAGTAATCCAGCGCTCCGCCGCGGAAGCCGTAGAAATGATCGTAGCCGCTCTTCAACGGGCCGAACTTCGGCAGGGCTCCCAGATGCCATTTGCCGACGAGAGTAGAGCTGTAACCGGCCTTCTTCAGCAGCGAGGGCAAGGTGGGGTGCGACGGCTCCAGCCCGACGTCGGCGTTTCCCACCAGCGGCTCCTCGAGGCCGAGTCGCAGCCGGTATTGGTAGCGCCCGGTGATCAGCGCCGTTCGGGTGGCGGTACACACGGCGGAATTCGCATACGCCTGCAGAAACCGCACGCCCTGCGCGGCGAGGTGGTCGATGCTCGGCGTGCTGATATCCGGACGCCCGTAACAGGCCACGTCGGCGAACCCGAGGTCATCCGCGAGAATGAAGACGACGTTGGGCGGCCTGGCTGCTGGCGGCGTGCGCTTGCCGTCGAGGCCGAAGGCCAGCGCGGCCATGCCGGTAGCGGCGCCGCGAAACAGATCGCGCCGGGAGATCGGGTGAGGCTCTGGGGGCGACAAGGGACCTCCCTGGGCCGCTGTACTTGTGGACAATTCGGGACGGGGCATCATAAGGTAGCCCGGCGCAGCCGCCCGTAAACTTTTCGGCTGTGGGAGCTGGAACGATTGCGCCCGAGCCGTCCTGCGTCTAGGTTCCGATAGTTCGGTACCGATGCAATTCTTCGAGGGGCGAGCTATGGGCGAGGGAGGGCCAAACCGGCTGGTCGAAGACGCCGAGCGCGCGATGAACGCGCTGCGCCGCCTTGTCCGCGCGCTTCGGGTCTCGACGGTGGCCGTGCAGCGCACGTCGGGCATCAGCGGGGCCCAGCTCTTCGTGCTTCGCGCGCTCGTGGAGCGACCAGGCCAGTCCATGCGCGATCTGGTCGCGCGCACGCTCACCAGTCAGAGCACCGTGTCCGAGGTGGTGGCGCGGCTCATCGCACGCGGTCTCGTGACGCGGCGGGTCGCACCCCAGGATGGCCGGCGCGCGGTGCTCAACCCCACCCCGGCCGGCCGGGCACTGGTGCGGGCGGCGCCGCCCACCGTGCAGGCGGATCTCATCGAGGGGCTTCAACGCCTCTCGCCTGGATCGCGCACTGCTCTGGCCGACGCACTCGAGCAGTGGCTCGCCATCGCGGGGCTCACCGACGTGCCGCCTGCCATGTTCTTCGAGCCCAGACGCGCGCCGCGCGGCATGGGTCCCCGCACACCGCGCGGCGCCGCGGCGGGCAGGAACGCCACGCCGTGAACACGCGATCGCTGACGGTGCCACTCGACCGGCTTCGGGTGCGCCCCGACCCAGGCAACGGTGGTCGTCGCCCGGCTGACGCTGCGCGAGCGCGTCGCGCGGTCCGGCCGCGTCGTTGGCGCGGGGCTGGTCGCGGCCCTGATCGCGCTTCCCATCCCGCTGGTCCACTTCCTCTTCGTGCCGGGCGCCCTGCTCACGGGCCTCACGCTCGGCATCATCCGGGTGCAGCAGCGCGAAATCTTCGAGTCGGCCGAGGCACCGTGCCCCTACTGTGGCACCGTTCAGAGACTCGGATTGGCGGGTCGGACATTCCGCCTGCCACGCGTGGTGCATTGCCACAACTGCGGAAGACAGCTCGATCTCGGGCTGGACCCGCTGCCAGCTACCGGCGCGATCCAGCCCTGAATCGACCAGGCGCGATCAGCCTCGGGACGAAGGACGGGAGGCAGCCGGCTCGCGCGAACGGATCTCCGAATCGTCCGCCCGCGATGTACCCGACCTGCCGCAGAGATCGCAATCTGCCACCTTGTCGACCTCGAGGTATCGCCGTCGCCGGCGCCTGGGCACACGGACCAAGCGCAACGTGGGATTGGAGTTGTCCTTGGTGCGAGGGGCTCAGTCATTCCGGGGCACGATAGCTGCGGAGTGGCCGCAGGTCCTGACGGCTCCTCTTTCTACCTCACCGCCCCGAAGCGTCGAAGAGCCCGCACCGGAGTAATCACGTGGTTCTGGCACGTCCGTTCTTCCGCGGCAACGAGCGAGGGCAAGCGCTCATCGAGTACGCGGCCATCGTTGCCGTGGTCGGCGCGTGCCTGGTCGCCATCCTCGGGCTGGTCGGCAGGGCCACGAATCGCGCCTATCAGCGGACCGCGTCCGCAGTGTCGCAGGGGAAGCCGGGATTTCAGGGTACCGGCGGAGTGATACTCACGGGCATCGTCTTCCACTGGACCGCGAGCGGGTCGTGGCCCCGCGGAGCCGCCGCCCGATTCGGCGGCCAGTGCCGAGCCCACGCCCGACTCGGCGGCAGGCGCGGAGTCGGATGAAGCCGATGGGACCACGCACGCCGTGAGGTGACGATGGGAGTCCGCATCCGACCCGCCTAGACCCTTCCGCCTATTGTCCACCCGCGTACCACACCTCACTATAGAAGGCCCCTTACGGTACGATTTGCCCTCCTCGGGACCCGGCCAATGCGCGACCATCAGCGATCCATCACCTGGCAAGGCCAAGCGTTTCAGTTCCAACAACTGCAGTCCGATCCCTCGAAGAACGACTCCCCACTCTGGGCGGTGTATCGCCGCGGAGAGTTCATCGGGACCATGCGATGCTCCGGCGAGGTGACCACCAAGGATTTCGACGTTCGCAGTCTTCGGTGGTTGGGGGAGCTCCTGGGCGGCTCGGGCGGCGCGAAGCCCCTGGCCCGCTGAGGCCGACCGCGCTGCACCCGGTTGTCTCATTCCGGCTTCAATTCCAGCACCACCGCCTGATACGGCTGAAGCACCAGCTCGGCGCCACTCACCGGAGATGCCGCGCAGTTGTTGATCAGGACCTTGCCCGCGGCGTATCCGGCGGGCACGTCCGTGCGCCCGCCAGCCGGGCTGAAGCTGAGCAGCGATCACGTCAGCTCGCGAGCCGCATCGGCAGACCCCTCGCTAGCACTCGGTCCCGCGGGGTCTTTCTTTCCCTCTGTCCAGGATCGAGGCGTATGCGAGCGCGGAGAACCTCGATGAATAGCGTCATTCGTGCCGTGCTTCTGTCTTCGGTGCTTGGCCCTGGCGACCGCGCCGGTCGCTGGCGTCCCAGGACGAGTATGCAAAGCCCATCCTGGCAGGGATCGCCAGTCACGGGCAGCACCAGGACCAGCCCTACGTCACGGCAGGAGACAGGGCGTACTTGATCGGAACGCAGGATGGCAACTTTCCCGGACCTGGGCGAGCACGTGCCAGGCGAGATGGGCGGGCTATGGCTGCACCCGATCAAGCTGATCGACGGGTTTTGGGCTCAGGTGACCGATTCAGCCACCCATCAGGAGGCCGCCCTCTCGGAGAGCACCGACTTCGTCACTTACCCCTACGGCACCCGGTTCAGGTACGGCCCGGTGTTGGACAGCCTGGACATCGAGCGGTTTCAGTTCAGTCCGGATGGCCAGCAGGGAGTGATCGTTCAGTACGAATTCAAGAACGCCGCGGCTCGCAAGCGAGACCTGACCTTTCAATTCTCCGTCAAGACGGAGTTGAGACCGGTCTGGTTTTCGGAACAGCCTCGGGATTAGCGACGCTCGGGACACCGTCGCCTGGCAACCCGCGAACCGCCGCTTCATCGCCAAGGACACCGAGCAACACCTGGTTCGCCGTCTGGGGAGCCCCCCCTTCCGCAGGTGCACGGCCAATCGCCAGTCCTCGAGCCGATACACACGAGTGGCATGGGAGTCACGGCCGCATCCCGCTACAGCCTGTCGGTTGCCCCCCACGGCACCTCGACGCTGACGTTCGTCATCGCGGGCTCGGCCACGGACAGCACCGCGGCGGTCAACGCCTACAGGTATCTGGCCAAGCACCAGGCGACCCTGCTGGCAAGGAAGAAGGCACACTATGCCTCACTCATCGAACGGGCGAGAGTAACGATTCCCGACCGACGCCTGCAAGAGGTCTATGACTGGGTGAGGATCAACGCCGAGTGGCTCGTCCGGGATGTTCCCGGCATCGGCCGCGGTCTTGGCGCCGGCCTGATGGAATACCCGTGGTGGTTCGGGACCGAGACATACTCCCTGCAAGCGCTCATGGCGACGGGCGACTTCGATCTCGCCAAGCAAACCCTCCGCCTCTTGAAGTCCCAGTCGATGAAGGCCAACGGCAACGGCCGGATCGTGCACGAGGTGACGACCAACGGCGCGATCTCCAATCCCGGCAACACACAGGAGACCGCCCAGTTCATCCTCACTGCCGGCAAGCTGTTCGAGTGGACGGGCGATCTCGACTTTGCAAGGGAGATGTACCCGGCGATGAAGATGGGCATCCACTGGCTGCTGACCGACATGGACCAGAACAAGGACCTGTTCCCCGAAGGTTACGGGATCATGGAGGTGTCCGGCCTCAATGCGGAACTGATCGATGTCGCGGTCTACACCGCAGCAGGCGTTGAGGGCCACCGCGCACATCGCCGGCATCCTGAACGAGCCGGAGGCAGCGGAGCGATACCGGCAACTGGCGTCACAACTGGCAACGCGAATCAACGAGCGCTTCTGGGTCGAGGAGGAAGGCTCGTACGCCGATTTCTACGGCACCAGAGCCCAGGCCATCAGCGCCGCGGAAGGGGCGATCAGGCAGATCGGGTTGAAGGGAGCCAACGAGCTGACCCAAAGAGACAAGGAGCTGATTGGATACTACGAGCGGCTCAAGCAGAAGTTCTCCGCCATGCCGGACAGCACCAGAGGCTGGCTCACGAACAAGAACTGGGTCATCACGACGCCGATGGAGACGGGCATCGCCCCGCGGGCACGAGCGCTGCGGCTCCTGGACAAGATCCGCCGCGAGAATGTCGGAGAGTACGGGCCCTTCCTGTCCGCTGTCGACAAGCAGGCGATGATGACCATCTCGACCGGCGTGCAGGCCGTCTCGGAAGCCAACTACGGGCGCACCGACGAAGCGCTGTGGTATGTCGACAGAATCGTGCAGACATTCAATCGGGTGTCACCAGGCTCGATTTCGGAGATGATGCCCGACTACGGCTGCTTTACGATCGCCTGGACCAGCTACGGCATCGTGGTTCCGCTCATTCAGCATGTCTTCGGCATTCAGCCGGATGCGCTGCACAAGACCGTGGTCTTTGAGCCTCATCTGCCGACCGGCTGGGAGGATATCCGCATCGACGATCTCCCCGTTGGCACCAACTTGGTCTCCTTCTCGCGTGCACGAACCGGCAGAGGCATCGAATACGATTTCGAAGCCAAGCAGAGCGGATGGAGCTTCGTTCTGAAAGGGAAGGACGTGCCCGGCGCCAGGTACTTTCTGAATGGCAGGCCCGTCTCATTCACCGCCTCCGGCATCCGTATGAGCGGAAGAAAGAATCACCTGGTTCTCCAGAACCTTGACAACCTCACGGCACCTGCCGAACCATGAGTGTCGCTTACCGGCAGCTCGCAATGACTGGACGACAGTGGCCTCTCGTGGTAGCCACGCTCTTCCCAAGACTTCTCCTCGCCCAGGCCGGATACGATCAGCACGTCCTGTTCGACAACAGCCTCACCCCCGCACGCTACTTCTACAGCTCGGTGCAGACGTCCGAGCCGAGCAGCCTCGACCTGGATCGAGGCCGAGTCCCGGTTGATACCACGGTGTTCGTCACGCCCCCCAACGCGCTCCGGCTGGCGTGGAGATCCGCGGCGGGCGGCTACTGGGAGGCGACGCTCCGCCCGAGTCGCTGGCGCAACCGCGATCCGGTCTTCCAGGGCGACACGCTTTCGATCTGGTGCTACTCGAAGGACTCGCTCCCTGCGGCGCACTTCCCAAGGCTTCGCCTGCAGGACCTGCGGGGAGTCCTATCGGCTCCTCTCGCTCTCGAGGGGCACGTCCGAGACCTCGCCGGTGGACGCTGGATACGGCTCAGGATTCCACTGCACCTGTTCGAGTCGCCGGCGGGAGCTCGCCTCGATCCCCGTGCCATCCTCGCGCTCACCTTCCTCCAGGGTGCCCCGGACGGGGCGCCGCATGCGCTGATGATCGACGAGATCCGCGTCGATGGGGGACCCGGCGGAGGAGCGTCGGGTGGCGGGGCGCCGGCACCCCCGACCGCACCCCGCGCGACGGGAGCAGCCCGCCACGTGGACCTCACCTGGGATCCGCCGAAGGACGAGCGCGCCGAGCGGTACATCATCTACCGATCGCTGGACAGTGTCAGCTATCGGCCGGTCGGCATCCAGCGCGGCACGATTCACCGGTACGCCGACTTCCTGGGCAGGCAGGGCATCAGGGCCTGGTACAAGGTGACCGCCAGCGACCGGGAGTATCGGGAGTCCGCCTTCAGCGAGCGCGCGACCGCGACCACACGCCGGCTCAACGAGGGCGAGCTGCTGACGATGGTGCAGGAGGCCAGTCTCCGGTACTACTGGGAAGGTGCCCATCCGGTCGCCGGCATGGCGCTGGAAAACATCCCGGGTGACGACCGGATCGTGGCCACCGGCGCATCGGGTTTCGGTATCATGGCGATCATCGCCGGGGTGCATCGCGGACTGATCGCTCGCGATGAGGCTGCCCGCCGAGTGCACACTATCGTGGAATTTCTCGCCAAGGCCGATCGATTTCACGGCGCGTGGCCACACTTCCTCGATGGGCGGACGGGCCGGGTAGTGCCGCTCTTTGGGGAGGCCGACAACGGAGGGGACCTGGTCGAGACGGCCTTCCTGGTCCAGGGACTCCTCGCCGCCCGCCAGTACTTCACCGGGTCCGATCCGACGGAGCGTGGTGTCATTCGAAGAATCACCGAGCTGTGGGAAAGCGTGGAATGGGATTGGTACCGGCGGTCAGCCGAGAGCGACTTTCTGTATTGGCACTGGTCGCCCGATTACGGGTGGGCCCTCGGCCACAAGCTCATCGGCTTCAACGAGACCCTGATCACCTACCTGCTGGCGATCGCCTCACCGACACACGCGGTGCCGCCGGGCTTGTATTACAGCGGCTGGGCCAGCCGGTCGGACGAAGCGGCAGTATACCGCCGCGCCTGGGGCGGCACGGTCGAGGGCGAGCACTACACCAATGGCAACTCCTATTTCGGGACCAGGCTCGAGGTGGGTGTGGGCCGGGGAGGGCCGCTGTTCTTCACCCACTACTCGTATCTAGGACTCGACCCCCGCGCCCTGCGTGACCGCTACACCAATCACTTCGAGAACAATCAGGCCATCGCCCGGATCAATCGGGCCTACGTTGCGGCGAACCCCGGCGGATTCGCGGGCTATGCCAGGGGCGCCTGGGGTTCACGGCCAGCGACGGGCCCTGGGGACACGGCGCACGAGCCGCGCGAGGGGCTGGACGACTCGGAACATCACACCGACCGGCGCGCTCGCCTCGTTTCCCTACACCCCGGAGGCGCTCGAGGGCCGCGCTGCATCGCTTGTACGACGAGCTGGGCGGCACGCTCTGGGGCATCTACGGATTCCGAGACGCGTACAACGAGACCGAGGACTGGGTGGCGCCGATCTACATGGGTCTGAATCAGGCACCGATCGTGGCCATGATCGAGAACTACCGCTCGGGCCTGTTGTGGAAGCTCTTCATGGCTATCGACGAGATCCAGGTACGCCGTCAACCGCCTCGGTCTGCGTGGGCCCTCGGCGGTGCCGGCGTCAGAACTTGACCTGCGCCTGGGTGATGAGCATGCCCCGCCGCGTGCCCGGCATCCCGATCTTCCGCGAGACATAGTCCGCCAGCAGCCGCACCTTGCCCCCACCGAACTCGACGTTCACGCCCCCCGTCGTGGCGCGATTGCGCACGTCGTCGGTGATCGCGGACCGGCGAAAGTCCTCCTGCTTGAGCACCAGCTGGACCCAGTGCCAGCACCCTATAGGTGGCCTGGGCATACCAGCCCTTGTCGTTGAGCCCGCCGCCGTCGCGATGCTGCCCGATGTACTCGCCCTTGAGCGCCGCCCCCATGTACTCGAGCGCCCCGTCGACGCCGTACCGGGTGCTGTCCGAGCCATACTGCGCGCACGTTCGCGCCCACCGTCAGGTAAGCCACGGGACGGGCGGTCGCCGTGAGCCGAGCCCGGTTGATGGATCCGGTGAGGCCGACCCCCTCGCGGTACGTTTCGCGAGCCTGCACGTAGCCCGTGAGCGGACCGCGGGCCCGGAGGGTGCAGCTGCGGCCGCTGGCGGGGACTGAGGCGGGTTCTGGGCACGAACCGGGCGCCAGGGTACGACGCTGCACAGGCAGAGGTGACGGACAGCGGCAGGGAACGCATGAGCGACTCCACAACTGATGAAGGGACTTGAGGATGTTAGGGGAACACGAGGTAGAACTTGGCTTGCGATGAGTGGCTTATCAAGTATGATAGGGGAACTATGGGACTCTTGAGCGCTGACCAGGCCGCCGCGCACCTCCATCTCAACGTCAAGCGGGTCCAGGCCCTTGCCCGGGCCGGCAAGCTCCCGGGCCGGCGGGTCGGACGGCGATGGCTGTTCGACGAGCGGGACCTCGATGCCGCGCTCGGCCAGTCGCCGGCCGCGGAGCAACGGGGGCTCGACCTGAGCGCCAGGAATCAGCTGCGGGGCCGGATCATCGCCCTGCACGCCGAGGGGCTCATGGCCGAAGTGAGGATCGGCATCGGCGACCAGGAGCTGGTCGCCGTGATCACCCGGAGCTCGGCCGAGCGGCTCGGCCTCAAGGTCGGCGATCTCGCGGTCGCCGTCATCAAGTCCACCGAAGTCATGATCGGGAAAGGCGCCGCCCTCGCATGAACGCCTTCATGCAGTTCGCGCTCGGCCTCGCTCGGGCTGCCGGCTGCTCGCCGGCCCGGCCCGCGGCGCCCGCGCCCGTCGACGCTCACCGTCTACGCCGCCGCGTCCCTCACCGACGCCTTCCGGGAGCTGGGCCGGACGCTCGAGGCGAGCCATCCCGGCCTGACCGTGCAGTTCAACTTCGCGGGCTCGCAGCAGCTGGCCCTGCAGATCGAGCAGGGCGCGCCCGCCGACGTGTTCGCCTCCGCCGACCAGCGCTGGATGAGCTACGCCGCGGAGAAGGGACTCGTCGAGGGCGAGAGCGCCGTCTTCGCCCGGAACCGCCTGGTGGCGATCGTGCCGCGGACCAACCCGGCGCGCATCGGCGGCCTGCCGGACCTCGCCCGCCGGGGCACCAAGATCGTCCTCGCGGCCGAGGCGGTGCCGGCGGGCAAGTACAGCCGCGAGACGCTCGAGAACCTCAGCGCCGCGCCGGGCTTCCCGCCCGAGTACGCTCGCCGCGTGCTCGCCAACGTGGTGTCGCAGGAGGAGAACGTGAAGGCCGTCGTGGCCAAGGTGCAGCTCGGCGAGGCCGACGCCGGCCTGGTCTATCGCTCCGACGTGACGCCGTCGGTCTCCCGCTACGTCCGGGTCTTCGAGATCGACGATCCCTACAACGTGATCGCGAGCTACCCGATCGCGGTGCTCAAGGGCGCGAAGAACGCCGAGGCGGCGACGGTGGTTCGTCGAGCTCGTCTCGAGCGCGGCGGGGCAGCAGACCCTCGCAGCGGCACGGCCTGCTGCCGGCCGCGGCCGCGGCGCCGGCCGCCACGCAGCCCTGACCGGTTTTCCCGCCGTCGCGCCGCGGCGCACGTCTCGCCGCGGGCGTGGCGCTCCGCGTCCTGGCGGTGGTGCTGGGCGCGCTGCTGGTCCTCCTGCTCGGCCTCCCGCTGCTGAGCCTCGTGCTCCGGATTCCACCGGGCGACCTCGTCGCCCGGCTGCGGGACCCGCTCATCCTGCAGGCGCTCCGGCTGAGCCTCGTCACCAGCCTCGCCGCGACGGTGATCGTCGCCGCCCTCGGGCTGCCCGTCGCCTACCTGCTCGCCACCGCGGAGTTCCGCGGCAAGCGCGTGCTGGAGGCATTCATCGACCTGCCGATGGTGCTGCCGCCGACCGTGGCCGGCGTCGCCCTGCTCACCGCTTTCGGCCGGACGGGCCTCGCCGGCCAGGCGCTGAGCGCGCTGGGGATCACCCTGCCCTTCACCACGCTCGGCGTCGTCGTGGCGCAGGCGTTCGTCGCGGCGCCGTTCTTCGTCGGCGCCGCGCGCGCCGGCTTCGCCGAGGTCGACCGGAAGTACCTGGACGCGGCGGCGACGCTGCGCGCCGCGCCCGGGCTACGCGTTCCTCCGGGTGCTCGTCCCGCTGGCCGCGCCGTCGCTGTTCGCCGGCGCGGCGATGAGCTGGGCGCGGGCGCTCGGCGAGTTCGGCGCGACGATCACCTTCGCCGGCAACATGCCCGGCGTCACGCAGACGATGCCGCTCGCGGTCTACCTGGCGCTCCAGAGCGATCTGGATGCGGCCGTCGCGCTGTCGGTCCTGCTGCTGCTCGTCTCCCTCACCGTGCTGCTCTCGATCCGGCTCACCCCCTCGCGCCTCGCCGCGCTCGCCGCCCGTGCTCGACGCGCGCCTCGTTAAGCGGCGGGACGCGTTCGCGCTGGACGTCGCCTTCGAGGCGCCGGCCGGCAGCACCACGGTCGTGGTCGGGGAGAGCGGCGCGGGCAAGACCTCGGTGCTGCGGCTGCTCGCCGGCCTCGACCGGCTCGACGGCGGCAACGTGACGCTCGACGGCGTCCCGTACGCCGACGCGGCGAGCGGCCTCCATGTGCCGGCCTGGCAGCGGGACATCGGCTACGTGGCGCAGGACTACGCGCTGTTCCCGCACCTCTCGGTCTACGAGAACGTCGCGTTCGGCCTCCGCGCCGGCGGCACGGCCGCGCGTCGGATCCGGCCGATGGTGGACGAGGCGCTCGGCCTGGTCGGCATCCCGGAGCTCGCCGGCCGGATGCCGCGCCAGCTGTCGGGCGGGCAGCAGCAGCGCGCCGCGCTCGCCCGCGCGCTCGTGCTGGGCCCGCGCGTGCTGCTGCTCGACGAGCCGCTGTCCTCGCTCGACATCCAGACGCGGCGAGTGGTGCGGGTGGAGCTTCGCGGCCTGCTGCAGCGGCTGCCGTGCGTGACGGTCTACGTCACGCACAGCCCGATCGAGGCGCTGGTGTTCGGTGACCGGGTCGTGGTGCTCGACGAGGGCCGGGTGGCGCAGGCGGGATCGCGCGAGGAGCTGCTGCGGCATCCGCGCTCGCCGTTCGTGGCCGAGCTGATCGGCACCAACCTGTTCATCGGCCGGGCGGGGCAATGGGGGAGTGCATCGGCAGGGTCGATCCGCACGCCGGAAGGCGCCGTGGCGATCGAGGAGACGCAGCGGCCCGGGAACGGTGTACCTCACGGTGAGCCCGCGCGAGATCATGCTCTCGCGCACGCTGCCCGAGGGCAGCCCCCAGAACGTATTCGCCGGCACGGTGGTCGAGCTCATTCCCGAGCCGCCGGGCGGCGAGCGGGTGCGGGTCGTGCTGGACACCCGGCCGGCGCTGGTGGCCGAGGTGACGCCGGAGGCCGTCGCGGCGCTCGGGCTACGCGAGGGCGTGCAGGTCTATGCGGCGTTCAAGGCGACGGGAGTGCACCGCTACACCTGAGGTCGCTCCCGCGGGGCCCAGCGGCCCGGGCATTGCGCCGCCGCCAGTCGGCGCTCAGATTCTCGTCTCCTCCAGCCCGGGCGCCATGCTGAAACCGCTGGTCCGCTCGCTCGTCTCCGCCGTCGTCGCCGCGTGCTTCGCGTTCATCGCGACCGCGAGCGGCGCGATGCCCGGCTGTTCCGGGCAGGCGGGCGTCGCGGACCACGCCCAGCACGGCTCCCCCGCCCATCCGGGCGGCCACCACCACATGCCGGCCGGCCGCCAGGCCTGCGTCGTCCACGTCTGTTGCGCCCATCTGTACGCTCCGGCACCGGCCACGCCTCGGCGGCGAGCGATGTGATCGCGCTGCACGCCGCCTCGGGCTTCCTGCCGTCCGCCGACGTCCCGGCCACGCCTACCCCGCACGCGCTCCCGTTCGCGCAGGCCCCGCCCGCTCCCATCGTCTGACCCTCCGCCGCCGGGCATCCGGCCCGCGCGGCGATCCCAACTCAGCAGCACCAGCCGGCGCCCGCCGCCTCGCGGCCGCGCCGGGGAGCACACGACGATGCGCGCACTGAGCGCCCTCGCCGCGCTCGCCCTCGTGGCGGGCACCGCGGAGGCACAGTCGGTCGACACCGCCGCCACCCGCACGGACAGCGCGCGGGTGACCCGGCTCGAGACCATCAACGTGACCGCGGAGCGCCCGCGCGCCGCGGCGCCGCCGGTCACCACGATCGACGTCGCGCCGGCGGAGCTTCGCCGGACGTTCTCGCGCGGACGCCTATGATCTCCTCCGCCGGACCAGCGGCATCGAGGTGCACGAGCAGGGCCAGGGACCGGGCTTCGCCTCCGATGCCGTGATCCGCGGCTTCTCGTCCGACCATTCCTCCGACGTGCTCCTCACCATCGACGGCGTGCCGATCAACCTCCCGGTCCACGGGCACGTCGAGGGCTATTCCGACTGGAGCATCCTCTCGCCGGCGGCGGTGAGCTCGCTCCGGGTCATCACCGGCCCGGCGAGCCCGCTCTACGGCGACTTCTCGCTCGCGGGCGTGGTCGAGGTCTTCACCGCCGCGGACGCGGCCGGCACGTCGGGCAGCGTCTCGGGCTCGAGCTACGGCGACGCCGGCGGCTGGGTCCGGAGCGGGCGCCGCGCCGACGACGGCGGCTTCCTCGCTGGCGGGCGAGGGCCGGCGCCAGCAGGGCTGGCGCGACAACTCGGCGTACTGGCTGGGGAACGGCACGGTGCGCGGGTGGCGCCGCGCGGGAAGCGGCCGGCTCGAAGGCGGCGTCATCGCTCTACGGCTCGAGCTGGGACTCGCCGGGCTTCGTCTCGGTCGACGACTACAACGCCGACCGGCTCGAGCAGGCGATGGATCCCACCGACGGCGGCTCGGCCTACCGCGGCATCGCGCACGGGCGGTTCACCACGGTGGCCGGCGAGACCGGCATCGAGGCGACCGCCTGGGTGCAGCGGGTGCACAGCGCGGTCTTCCTCACCATCCCCGAGGACGGCGCGCTCGACCAGAGCGACGAGGAGGACCGCCGCACCGCCGTCGGCGGCCGCTTCCAGGTGAGCCGGCCGATCGGCGCGGGCGACCTGAGCGCGGGCTCGACGGCCGGGCCGACTTCGCGGCCTACGACCTCTTCGCCACCGAGGACCGCGACCGGCTCGACCCCACCAAGGACTACGACGCCCGCTACTTCGGCGGCGGCGCCTTCGTCCGCTGGCGCACGCTCGTCGGCACCCACGTCGCGCTCGACCTCGGCGCCCGCGCCGACGGCATCCACTACCGGACGCTCGACCGGCTGGCCGGCACGGACTGGCGGAGCGCGAGCGACCTGATCGTGAGCCCCAAGCTCGGCGCCCGCTACCTGGCGGGCGGCGGATGGTCGCTCCTGGCCTCGTTCAGCCAGGGATTCCGCGGCGCGCCCGGCGTCATCGCCGATCCGACGCTCGATCCGATCCGCGGCTGGAGCAAGGAGGTCGGCGCCCGGTACGACGGCGCCGGGATCACGGCGCAGCTGGCCCTGTTCCGGCTGGACGTCTCCCACGAGCGCATCCAGGACCCGGTGACCCGCGAGGTGCTGGCCACCGGCCGGACGCTCCGGCAGGGGATCAGCGCGAACGTGGAGGCGCGCGCTCACTCGCGTCGTTCACGCTGCTGGCGGACGGCACGGTCAACGACGCGACGGTGAAAGGCGGGCGACGGCTCCGGCGGCCGACGCCGGTGCGTCGTGCTGTCCGAGCAGGCTCGTCGCCGGCGGCCCCGGTCATCCGCCCGAACTTCCACATCGAGCCGCTCGAGCCCGGCGACCACGTGCCGAACGTGGCCCGCTGGCTCGGCCGCGTCGGCGTCGAGGCGGCCCTCACGCCGCGGCTCGCGACCCGCGCCATGGTCCGCTTCTCCGGGCCCTACACCCCGATCGGCGAGCCCGACGTCGAGACGCAGTCCTACGCGGTGCTCGACCTCGGCACGTCCGTCCAGGTGAGCCCGCTCGGCGCGGTGCTCGACCTCGAGCTCCAGAACGTGCTCGACGCCAAGTACCCGGAGATCCGGGCGTCGGGCTTTCTCAACCCCGGCGCGCCGCGCACGCTCCGCGCGGCGCTCCGGTTCGCCGAGCGCCCGTGAGCCGGGCGCTCCTGTCCCTCCATCCTTCCGAGGACCACGTGACGACCGTTCGAACCACGCTGCTCCGTCTCGCCGCCTGCGCGGCCCTCCCCCTCGCCGTCGCGTGCGGCGGCGACGAGACCCAGGCGACCGAGGATCACACCCCGGTCACCTACACGATCTTCGTGGACGGGATCGAGACCGCGCCGCCGCTCACCCTGACCGCGGGGCAGACGGTCCGGGTGCGGCTCAAATTCTTCAACGCCGCGGACGAGGATCTGGACGACGTCGAGGCCGAGCACTTCGGCGGCCTGACGTTCGACCCCTCTTCGCTCGCCAGCCGTGGCCCGCGTCAGCGACCACAACTACCAGTTCGACGTGACCGGCGGCACTCCGGGCACCGGCACCGTGCAGGTGAGCTACGGGCACGACGAGGCAGCCGACGAGCACACGTTCGAGCTCGTCGCGGTGACGGTGACGGCAGCCCCCTGACCGGCTTGCGGGGTACCGGCCGGGGGGTAGCTTCTCCCCGGCCACCTCTTCCCCGGACGGACCCGTGCTCGATCGCGCCCCGGTCGGCATCATCCTCGTCGTCGACGATCAGGAGAACGTGCGCGTCATGGTCCGGCGTCAGCTCACGGACCGCGGGCACACCGTGCTCGAGGCCAGCGACGGCGCCGAGGCGCTCCATCTCGTCCGCCGCCGGAACGGCGCGGTGGATCTCATCCTCTGCGACGTCGTGATGCCGCAGATGAACGGCACCGAGCTCGCGACGCGCATCGGGGTCGAGTTCCCCGACATCCCCGTCATCCTCATGTCGGCCTTCGCGCCCGGTGGCGTGGCCCGCCTGGGTCACGGCGACACGATCGTGCCCGTGCTGCAGAAGCCGTTCGACACCGCCGAGCTCGCCCAGATCGTCGATCTGGCCCTCCGGCATCCCCTTCCGCCGCCGGCCGGCGCGCGGACACCATCGCCCTAGACCGCCCCGCCACGTTGCGGCGCCCGCGGGCATCGGTATATCTCTTCGGCAGACCCTGCATTGGAGGATCCCGGTGAGTGAAGCCCGAGGCCGTGAAGCCCGGCTGCGTCCCGAGTTCGACTACCTCTACCCGGACATCGAGCCGGGGAGCTGGCAGCCGGTCGAGGTGCTCATCAACCGGATCGTCACCATGCTCTACGGCGATCGCTCCCAGTCGGGCGTGATCACCGGCGAGCGCCTCCTCCGGGACGACCACTTCGAGTTCCGCGGGGCCTCGCCTCGCCCGACCGGCTTGCCGCCCGATCTCAGCCGGCTGAGCGATGCGGGCCTCGAGCCCGGACGTGCCAAGAAGGAAATCGAGGCCCGCCGGAAGCACCAGCAGCCGTGAAAGCCTTCCCGTGCTTCGCTTCCTCTCTCTCCTCCTCGTCTGTCTGGTGGGGCGGCCCGCCCCGGCCCTGGCGCAGCTCGAGCTCCAGGCCTTCCTCGGCACCTCGGTCAGCGCGCCGTCGCCGCTGTGGATCACGCAGCGCGGCCAGCCTGGCCTGGATTTCACCGCACACTGGGCGACGCGCCCATTCCTCGACACGTGGTACTACGCGGGGCGCATCGGGCTCTGGTCGGGGGATCGCGGCTGGCTCTTCGATTTCACGCACCACAAGATCTATCTGACCAATCCGCCCGCGGAGATCCAGAGGTTCCAGATCACGAACGGGATGAACATGTTCACGCTGAGTCGCGGATTCCGGCGTGGCCTCTTCTCGTACGCGCTGGGCGCGGGGCCGGTGGTCACCTACCCGATCAACCGGGTACGCGATCAGAAGCTGCAGGGCGGTCGCGGATTCCTCGGCGGGTACTTCCTGTCGGGCGGCAATCTGATGGCGAGCGCGACGCGCAGGTTTCCGCTCGCCGTCGGTTTCTTCCTGAGCCTCGACGGGCGGGTGTCGGCCTCGTATGTCCGGGTCCCGGTCGCCAATGGCCACGCGTCGGTGCCCAACCTCGCCCTGCACTTTCACGCTGGCCTGGGATTTCAGTATCCGCCACACGCCGCGCACGCCGAGGAAGCGGCTCCATGAGTTACGCCCGAACCCGACCGATCGTGAAGTGGAAGGTGGCGCCCTGGCCCACGATGCCCTCGGCCCACACCCGGCCACCGTGGCGGTGGATGATCCGCTGCACGGTGGCGAGCCCGATCCCGCTGCCGGGGAACTCGCTCGCGAGATGCAGCCGCTGGAACGGGCCGAACAGCCGGTCGGCGTAGGCCATGTCGAAGCCGGCCCCGTTGTCGCGAATGAAGTACGCCTGCTCGCCGCCGATGCTGGTCATGCCGAACTCGAGCCGCGCGACCGGCTCCCGGGCAGTGAACTTCCAGGCGTTCTCGAGCAGGTTCTCGAGGGCGATGCGGAGGAGCTGGCCGTCGGCCATGACCGTGAGGCCTGGGCGGATCCTGATCTCCACCAGCCGCTCCGGCTCCGCCTCCCGCATCCGGTCCAGCAGGAGCGCCACGAGCCCGCTCAGGTCCACCTCCTGCTCGCGCATCTCGGCACCGGTGACGCGCGCCAGGTAGAGCACGTCGTCGATCAGCTCCGACATTTGCCGGCTGGCCTCGCGCACGCGGTCGAGATAGCGGCGGCCGTCGGCGTCCAGCCGCTCGCCCTGGCTCTCCTGCACCGCGCGGCTGAAGCTCTCGATCCGGCGGAGCGGCGCCCGAAGATCGTGGGACACCGCGTAGCTGAAGCTCTCGAGCTCGCGGTTCTTGTGCTCCAGGTCCCGCACCAGCTCGGCACGGGTCTCGGCCAGATCGCGCGCGTCCTGCTCGCTCGCCTGGAGCAGCTCGGCCTGACGCTGCAGCAGCTCGGACTTCCTGGCCAGCTCGACGAAGACCGCCACCTTCGAGCGGACGAACTCGGGGACGACCGGCTTGACCAGGTAGTCCACCGCGCCGACCGCGTACCCGCGCACGGCCTGCTCCTGGGTCTGGTCGGCCGCGGTGAGGAAGATGATCGGCGTGTGGCGCGAGCGGTCGCGCTGCCGGATGAGCGCGGCCGTCTCGAACCCGTCCATGTCCGGCATCTTCACGTCCAGCAGCACGACCGCGAACTCGTGCGTGAGGAGCCATTTGAGCGCCTCGCGCCCGGAGCTCGCGGTGATGAGGTTCTGCCCCAGGCCCTGCAGCATCGCCTCCAGCGCCACCAAGTTGGCGGGCTGGTCGTCGACCAGGAGGATGTTGACGCGGGCGGTCAGGCGGTCAGGCGGTCGGGCGGTCAGGCGGTCGGTGGACAGCGCCTCACCCTCGCCAACCTGGTGACCGTCCGACACTCCGACTGCCTGCTCGTCCGACCGTCCGACCGCCTGACCGTCCGACCGTCCGACCGCCTGACCGCCTGACCGCCTGACCGCCCGCTCGTCCGTCACCGGTACAACCATACGCGCAACAGCGAGAGCAGCTGCTCCATGTCGACCGGCTTCGCGATGTAGTCGGACGCGCCCGCCTCGATGCACTTCTCCCGGTCGCCCTTCATCGCCTTGGCGGTCACGGCGATGATCGGAAGCTGCCGGAACCGGGGCATCTCCCGAATCGCCCGCATCGTCTCGTAGCCGTCCATCTCCGGCATCATCACGTCCATCAGCATGACGTCGACCTCGGGCGTCTCCTGCAGCCGCGCGATGCCGTCGCGTCCGCTCTCCGCGTAGACCACCTTCATCTCGCTGCGCTCGAGGAAGGTCGTCAGCGCGAAGATGTTCCGGACGTCGTCGTCGACGATCAGGACGGTGCGGCCGGTGAGAGTCGGATCGGACCGGTGGAGCTGCTCGAGCATGCGCCGCTTGCCCTCGGGCAGCCGGGCCGTGACCCGGTGGAGGAAGAGGGCCGTCTCGTCGAGCAGCCGCTCGGGCGAGCGCGCGTCCTTGATGACCACCGACTCGGCCAGGCGGCCCAGCTCCGCCTCCTCCCGCTTGGAGAGCTGCTTGCCGGTGTAGACGATCGTCGGGAGCTTCCGGAGCCCGATCTCGCTCTTGACCCGGGTGATGAGCTGGAAGCCGGTCATGTCCGGCAGGCCGAGATCGAGCACCATGCAGTCGTACCGCCCGGACTGGAGCGCCTCGAGGGCCTCTGCCCCGGTGCCGACGGTGGTGGTCTGGACGTCGCCGCCGCCGATCAGCTCGGCGATGCTCCGCTGCGCCGTCTCGTCGTCTTCGACGACCAGCAGGCGCTTCACCGGCCGGTCGATGAACTCGTGCAACGACGTGAGCGCCTCGCCCAGCGACTCCTTCGTGGCCGGCTTGGTGAGGAAGTCGATGGCGCCGAGCCGGAGGCCGCGCTGCCAGTTCTCGTCCACCGAGATGATGTGGACGGGGATGTGGCGGGTGGCGGGATCGTGCTTGAGGCGGTCGAGGATGGTCCAGCCGTCGGCGTCGGGCAGCCGGAGATCGAGCGTCACGGCGGTCGGCTGGTACTCCCGGGCCAGCGCGAGCGCTCGGTCGGCGCGCTGCGCCACGATCCCCTTGAAGCCCCGATCCCGTGCGAGATCCAGCAGGATCTGCGCGAAGGCGGGGTCGTCCTCGGCGATGAGGAGGACCCGGTCGCCCTCCTCGATGGTGCTGCGATCGTCGGCGATGGCGCGCTCGACGACCGGCGCCAGCATGATGCGCGACGCGGCCGACGCGGCCGCCTTGGCCGGCTCGACAGCGACGTGTCCCTCCCCCTCGGTCTCGACGATGGCCGGCGAGGTGCCCGGCTGCATCGGATAGATCAGCGGCAGGTACAGGGTGAAGGTGCTGCCCTCGCCCGGCGCGCTGTCGATCCGGATCTCGCCGCCGAGGAGGCGCGTGATCTGACGGCTGATCGAGAGGCCGAGGCCGGTGCCGCCGTACTTCCGGCTGGTGCCGGTGTCGCCCTGCTGGAACGCCTCGAAGATGACGCCGTGCTTCTCCCTGGGAATGCCGATGCCGGTGTCCACCACGCTGAACGCGACCACCCCGGTGGCGCTGTTGAGCAGCTCCTGCTCCGGGTTCCATCCGCCGGTGGCAAGGGTGGCCCTGAGCGAGACGCTGCCCCGCTCGGTGAACTTGAAGGCGTTGGAGAGCAGGTTCTTGAGCACCTGCTGCAGCCGCTTGGTGTCGGTCTGGAGCGCCGGCGGCAGCAAGGGATCGACCACGACGTCGAAGTGCAGGCTCTTGAGGTCCGCCACCTGGCGGAAGGTGCTCTCGACGAACTTCCGCACCTCGGCGAACGGGACCGCCGCGATGTCGACCGCCATGGTGCCGGACTCGATCTTGGACAGGTCGAGGATGTCGTTGATCAGGTCGAGCAGGTCGGAGCCCGAGCTGTGGATGGTCTGGGCGAAGCCGACCTGCTTGGTGGTCAGGTTGCCGTCGACGTTCTCGCTCAGGATCTGGGACAGGATCAGCAGGCTGTTGAGCGGCGTCCGGAGCTCGTGCGACATGTTGGCCAGGAACTCCGACTTGTACTTGGAGATCAGGGCCAGCTGCTCGGCCTTCTCCTCCAGCGCCACCTTGGCCTGCTCGACCTCCTTGTTCTTCTGCTCCACCTCGGCCTTCTGGCTGGCCAGCAGCTGCGCCTTGACCTCGAGCTCGGCGTTGGTGGACTGCAGCTCGTCCTGCTGTTTCCGCAGCAGCTCCTCGGACTTCTGCAGCGAGCGGGTCTGCTGCTCGAGCCGCTTGTTGGTCTCGGTGAGCGCCTCCTGCTGCGCCTGGAGGCTCTCGGTGAGCGCCTGGCTCTGCTTGAGCAGCTCCTCGGTCCGCATGTTGGCGGCGATCGTATTGAGCACGATGCCGATGCTCTCGGCGAGCTGCTCGAGGAACGTGAGCCGGATCTCGTCGAACTCGTCGAAGGTGGCGAGCTCGAGCACGGCCTTGGTCTCGCCCTCGAACAGCACCGGGAGCACCACCAGGCTCCGGGGCGCGGCCTCGCCGAGGCCGGAGCTCACCTGGATGTAATCGTGGGGCACCTGGCCGACGGTGAGCATCCGGCGGTCCTTCGCCACCTGGCCCACCAGCCCTTCGCCCCACTTGACCTCGTCGGCGACGTGCTTGCGGTCCTTGTAGGCGTAGCTCGCCAGCAGCTTGAGCGCGGGGGTCTCGCCGCCGCTGTCCACCACGTAGAAGACCCCGTGATGCGCGGTGACCAGCGGCGCCAGGTCCGACAGGATGAGCTGCGATACCGCCGCCAGGTCGCGTTGGCCCTGCAGCATGCGGCTGAACTTGGCCAGGTTGGTCTTGAGCCAGTCCTGCTCCATGTTCTTGCGGGTGGAGTCGCGCAGGTTGCGGATCATCTCGTTGATGTTGTCCTTGAGCTCCGCCACCTCGCCCAGCGCCTCGACCGCGATCGACCGCGTGAGGTCGCCTTTCGTCACCGCCGTGGCCACGTCCGCGATGGCGCGAACCTGGGTCGTGAGGTTGGCGGCGAGCTGGTTCACGTTGGCCGTGAGGTCCCGCCACACGCCGGCGGCGCCGGGCACGCGGGCCTGGCCGCCGAGCTTGCCCTCGACGCCCACCTCTCGGGCCACGTTGGTCACCTGATCGGCGAAGGTGGCGAGCGTACTGGTCATGGCGTTGATCGTGTCGGCCAGCGTCGCGATCTCGCCCTTCACCTCCACGCGGAGCTCCTGCTTGAGGTCGCCGTTGGCGACCGCCGTCACCACCTTCGCGATGCCGCGCACCTGGCTGGTCAGGTTGCTGGCCATCCAGTTCACGTTGTCGGTGAGGTCCTTCCAGACGCCGGCCACGCCGACCACCTGGGCCTGGCCACCGAGCTTGCCCTCGGTGCCCACCTCGCGGGCCACGCGCGTCACCTCGGACGCGAAGCTGTTGAGCTGGTCCACCATCGTGTTCACCGTGTTCTTGAGCTCCAGGATCTCGCCCTGGACGTCCACGGTGATCTTCTTGTTGAGCTCGCCACGGGCTACGGCCGTGGTGACGTCGGCGATGTTCCGGACCTGGGCCGTCAGGTTGCCGGCCATCGAGTTCACGTTGTCGGTCAGGTCCTTCCAGGTGCCGGCCACGCCCTTCACGTAGGCCTGGCCGCCGAGCTTGCCCTCGGTGCCGACCTCGCGGGCGACGCGGGTGACCTCCGACGCGAAGCGAGTTGAGCTGGTCCACCATCGTGTTGATGGTGTCCTTCAGCTCCAGGATCTCGCCGCGGACGTCCACGGTGATCTTCTTCGACAGGTCGCCGTTGGCCACGGCCGTCGTCACCTGGGCGATGTTGCGGACCTGGGCGGTGAGGTTGCCGGCCATCGAGTTCACGTTGTCGGTGAGATCCTTCCAGACGCCGGCGACGCCGATCACCTGGGCCTGACCGCCGAGCTTGCCCTCGGTACCCACCTCACGGGCGACGCGGGTCACCTCCGACGCGAACGAGTTGAGCTGATCGACCATCGTGTTGATGGTGTTCTTGAGCTCGAGGATCTCGCCCTTCACGTCCACGGTGATCTTCTTGTTGAGCTCGCCGCGCGCGACCGCCGTCGTCACCTCGGCGATGTTCCGGACCTGGGCCGTGAGGTTCCCGGCCATCGAGTTCACGTTGTCGGTCAGGTCTTTCCAGGTTCCGCCGACGCCGCGGACCTGCGCCTGGCCGCCGAGCTTGCCTTCGGTGCCGACCTCGCGGGCGACGCGGGTCACTTCCGAGGCGAACGAGTTGAGCTGGTCGACCATCGTGTTGATGGTGTTCTTGAGCTCCAGGATCTCGCCCTTCACGTCCACGGTGATCTTCTTCGACAGGTCGCCGTTGGCGACCGCGGTGGTGACGTCGGCGATGTTCCGGACCTGGCCGGTGAGGTTGCCGGCCATCGAGTTGACGCTGTCCGTCAGGTCCTTCCAGGTGCCGCCGACCCCCGTCACCTGCGCCTGGCCGCCGAGCTTGCCCTCGGTGCCCACCTCGCGCGCGACGCGGGTCACTTCCGAGGCGAAGGAGCTGAGCTGGTCCACCATGGTGTTGATGGTGTTCTTGAGCTCGAGGATCTCGCCCTTCACGTCCACCGTGATCTTCTTGTTGAGCTCGCCGCGCGCCACCGCCGTCGTCACTTCGGCGATGTTCCGGACCTGGGCCGTCAGGTTGCCGGCCATCGAGTTCACGTTGTCCGTCAGGTCCTTCCACGTTCCGCCGACACCCTTCACCTGTGCCTGCCCGCCGAGCTTGCCCTCGGTGCCGACCTCGCGGGCGACGCGCGTCACCTCGGAGGCGAAGCTGTTGAGCTGGTCCACCATCGTGTTGATGGTGTTCTTGAGCTCCAGGATCTCGCCCTTCACGTCCACCGTGATCTTCTTGTTGAGCTCGCCGCGCGCCACCGCCGTCGTCACTTCGGCGATGTTCCGGACCTGGGCCGTCAGGTTGCCGGCCATCGAGTTCACGTTGTCCGTCAGGTCCTTCCACGTGCCGCCGACGCCCTTCACCTGCGCCTGGCCGCCGAGCTTGCCCTCGGTACCGACCTCGCGCGCGACGCGGGTCACCTCCGACGCGAACGAGTTGAGCTGATCGACCATCGTGTTGATGGTGTTCTTGAGCTCGAGGATCTCGCCCTTCACGTCCACGGTGATCTTCTTGTTGAGCTCGCCGCGCGCGACGGCCGTCGTCACCTCGGCGATGTTCCGGACCTGGGCCGTCAGGTTGCCCGCCATCGAGTTCACGTTGTCCGTCAGGTCTTTCCACGTCCCCGCGACCCCCTTCACCCGCGCCTGGCCGCCCAGCTTCCCTTCGGTGCCGACCTCGCGGGCCACGCGGGTCACCTCCGACGCGAACGAGCTGAGCTGGTCCACCATCGAGTTCACCGTCTTGCCGATCCGGAGAAACTCGCCCATGAGCGGCCGGCCCTCGATGTCGAGCGCCATCGTCTGGCTCAAGTCGCCCTTGGCCACGGCGCCGATGACGCGAGCCACCTCGCTGGTGGGCTGGACCAGGTCGCCGATGAGCATGTTCACCGAGCTGACCGAGTCCGCCCAGGACCCGCCGGCGCCGGCGAGGGTGGCCCGCTGGGCGATGCGCCCTTCCTTCCCTACGGCGAGGCTCACCCGCTCGAATTCCTGCGCCATGCCCTCGTTCAGCTCGGCGATCTCGTTCAGCGTGTCCGCGATCTTGCCCGCCAGCCCGGTCTTCGACACCGGCATGCGGACCGAGAAGTCGCCCTTCCGGACGGCGGTCAGGACGGTGAGCAGCTGTTCGAGGTCGAGTGTCTCGGGAGAGGCCGGGATGCGCTTGGAGGGCGGTCGCTTCGCGGTTCGACCGTTGCCGGTCGTCGAGGCGTGCGGCATGGTGGCTCCGGCAGAAGTACAATTGCAGTTGGGGTTGTTGGAACCTACCGACCCCGGGGGGGCGCTACTGTGAGCGCCATCACAGCCCTAATTCGCAGAAATTGAACACCTTGGGGCACCCATCGTACAGTGCGCCGTGTGGATGCGCTCCCGACCCCCTGGGTGCGCCGGAAGACCTTCCAGGCAGAGTGTCCCATGGCCCCGGCTCCGCTCCGGATCCTGATCCTCGAGGACGTCCCCATGGACGCGGAGCTCGTCGAGTACGAGCTCCGGCGGGCGCACATTCCGTTCGACGCCCGTTGCGTGGATACCCGCGACGGCTTCGAGCGCGAGCTCGACGCCTTCCGTCCCGACCTGATCCTTTCGGACTATACCCTCCCGCAATTCGATGGCATGTCGGCGCTGTCCCTGGCCCGGGAGCGAGCGCCCACGACGCCCTTTCTCATCGTCACCGGCTCGGTCAACGAGGAGACTGCAGTCGGTTGCATGAAGGCGGGCGCCACCGACTACCTCCTCAAGAGCAACCTCGCCCGCATCGGGCCGGCCATCGAGGCCGCCCTGGCCCGGGTCCAGTCCCGCGCCGAGAAGTCGCGCGCCGAGGCGGCCCTCCGCCGCTCCGAGGCCAACCTGCGGGCGATCTTCAACACCAGCCTCCAGGCCTTCGTCCTGGTGGACCGCGACGGCACCATCCAGGCGCTCAACCCCACCGCCCGGGACTGGGCCCTGCGCATCCTCGGCCGCCAGGCGAGCGAAGGCGACCGGATCCACGACTTCATCCCCGAGGGCGCCGCCAGCTTCCAGGCGGCCCTCGCCGGCGAGGCCCGAAGCCTCGAGCGCCGTCTCCGCGGCACCGACGGCGTCGAGCGCTGGTACGAGACGACGCACGCCCCGGTGGTGGACGAGCACGGGGCCGTCATCGGCGTCTGCCTCAACGCGCGGGACGTGAGCGTGCGGAAGCAGGCCGAGCAGGCGCTGCGCGAGAGCGAGGCCCGCTACCGCGACCTGTTCGACAACGCGAGCGACCTGGTCTGCACCACCACGCTCGACGGCACGTTCCTCTACGTGAACCGGGCCTGGCACGAGGCGATGGGCCTCTCGGACGAGCAGCTGGCCGGCCGGCGCTTTCCGGACCTGGTCCATCCCGACAGCCGGGACCGCTATCGCAGCGTCGTGGCGCGCGCCGAGGCGGGCGAGCCGATCGGCCAGGTCGACCTCATCCTGGTGACCGCCGCCGGCATGCCGCTCACCCTCGAGGGCAACATCAGCTGCACCGCGACGGACGGCGGCCCGCCGCGGCTCCGCGGCATCTACCGCGACGTGACCGAGCGGAAGCGGGTCGAGGAGCAGCTCCGGCGGGCGGAGCGGATGCAGGCCGCCGGACGCCTCGCGGGCGGCGTGGCCCACGAGGTCAACAACATGATGACCGGGGTCATCGGCTTCAGCGAGTTCCTGCTCCGGAGCCTCGAGCCCATGGATCCGCGGCGGAGCGAGGTGGCCGAGATCATCAAGGCCGGCACCCGCGCCGCCGACGTCACCCGCCAGCTGCTGGCCTTCACCCGCCAGCAGTTCCTCCGCCCGGAGGTGCTGCCGGTGAACGGCGTGGTGCAGGACCTCGAGAAGATGCTGCGGCGGGTGCTCGGGGAGGACCACGTGCTGGAGCTGGCGCTGGCGCCCGACGCGGGCGAGATCCGCGCCGACCGCGGACAGCTCGCGCAGGTGCTGGTGAACCTCATGCTCAACGCGCGCGACGCGATGGCCGGGCGCGGCCGGGTGACCATCACCACCCGGGCCACGGTGCTCGACGACCGCTACGGCGACGCACCACGACGGCATCGGCATTCCGCGCGGCGAATACGTCCAGCTCGCCGTCAGCGACACCGGCATCGGCATGGACCGCGAGACCCAGGCAGCGGATCTTCGAGCCGTTCTTCACGACCAAGCCCATCGGCCAGGGCACCGGCCTCGGGCTCTCGACGGTCTACGGCATCGTCAAGCAGAGCGAGGGCTTCGTGTGGGTGTACAGCGAGCCCGGCCTCGGAACGACCTTCAAGATCTACCTCCCGCGCGTCGGCGCCGGCGGCGCGATGCCCTTGCGGGGTGAGGCCGGCCTGGCCGCGCGCGGCGGCTCCGAGACGATCCTGATCGTCGAGGACGAGGAGCTGGTCCGGTCGCTCGCGAGCCGCAGCCTCCGCGAGTACGGCTACGCCGTGATCGAGGCGCGGCACGGCGCCGACGCGCTCCGGCAGCTCGAATTCCGCTCCGAAGTCGACCTGGTGATCTCGGATGTCGTGATGCCGGAGATGGGCGGCCGCGAGCTGGGCCGGCGCCTGGCGTCGCTCAGGCCGTCGCTGCCGGTGCTGTACATCTCGGGCTATACGGGAGAGGACGTCACCCAGCGGGGATTGCTGGAACCGGGGGCGCCGTTCCAGCAGAAGCCGTTCGCCCCGGAGGAGCTGGCGCGAAAGGTCCGGGAGATGCTCGACGCGGCGCGCCTCCGCACGCCCGCGAACAGCGGCTAGGCGGTCGACCCGGCGCCGGCGTGCGGGCTTTCCTTCGGGACCGGGCGGAACTCGAGGTGGTCCGCGCGCAGGATGAGGAACCCGCGCGGGGTCGAGAGCCGGGTGAGCCGCTCGCCGGCCATGTTGACCATGCGTTGCGTCACGCCCGGGAAGATCGGCGCGACGTCGTACCAGACCGACGCGCTGATGTCCGGATACTTCCGCTGGTGCTCGGACCGAAGACGTGCCTGGACGCCAGCCACCTGGCGCTCCTTGGTGGGGATGTCCGCGAAATCTATATGCCGAGGAGGAGCGATGGCACCGCCCCGATGGACATTCCGCGCCCGACTTGGCTAGTCTGCAAGCGAATGGATGTTCGTGGCATCCATCTCCCACCGCGGACTGATCAGCACCCATGCCGGAACTACCCAGCACGCCGCCCATCATGGCCGGCGCCGCTAACTGCCTGATCGTCGATGACGAGCCCAGCGTGCGGCGCTCGCTCGTCCGGATGCTCCAGGCACAGGGATTCACCTGCTTCGAGGCCGGCAGCGGCCGCGAGGCGCTCGGCGTGCTCGAGCGCATCGGGGAGGCGCCGCTCGTCATCTCCGACATGCGCATGCCCGAGCTGGACGGGATCGGCCTGCTCGGGGCCCTGCGCGAGCGCTACCCGGACACCTCGGTCATCATGCTCACCGGCATGAGCGAGACGACGACGGCCGTCGATTGCCTCCACATGGGCGCGGCGGACTTCCTGCTCAAGCCCATCTCCGTCGGCGAGCTGCAGGCCCGGGTCGCGCGCGTGCTCGAGAAGCGCGCGCTGGTGCTGCAGAACCGGTTCTATCAGCAGCACCTCGAGCGCCAGGTGCACGAGCAGGCGGTGCGGATCCAGGAGCTGTTCCTGCAGGGCGTCCAGATGCTGGCCCGGGCGCTCGAGGCCAAGGACGCCTACACCCGCGGGCACTCGATCCGGGTGAGCCAGTACGCCGTGGGAACGGCGCAGCGCCTCGGCTTCGACGGCCCCAGCCTGGACGGCATCCGCCTGGGCGGCGAGCTGCACGACATCGGCAAGATCGGCACGCGCGAGGCGGTGCTCCACAAGCCCGGGCACGCTCACCGACGAGGAGTTCCGCCAGATCACCGAGCACCCGGTGCTGGGCGAGCGCATGCTGCTTCCGCTGGCGCGCGAGTCGCCCGACGTGCTCCGGATCGTCCGCTCGCATCACGAGCGGCTCGACGGCCGCGGCTTCCCCGACGGTCTCCGGGGCGAGATGATCCCCATCGAGGCGCGCATCGTCGCGGTGGCCGATTCGTTCGACGCGATGACCACCGAACGGCCCTACCGCGACGCCCGCCAGCCCGACGCCGCCGTCGACGAGCTCCGCCGCGTCGCCGGCACCCAGCTCGATCCCGCCGCGGTGGAGGCGTTCGTCGACGCCTTCCCCGATCCCGCGGACCTGCCGCTCTCGGCCTAGTCGCCCGCCGGGCGCGACCCGCCCTTGGGCGGCGCGGTCCGGCTCTTCGCGAACGGCAGGCCCTCCGATTCGCGCATCTTGCTCCGCGCGGCCTCGGCCAGCTTCCGGTAGTGCGCCTGGAATGCCTCCAGCTCCTCCTCCGTCAGGTCCTCCAGATCGGCCATCGCCGTCTCCGCTCCCTTCGCGGCGCGCAGCAGCTCGTCCAGCTTGATCTGCATGGCGACGCTGTCGCGGTTCTGGGTGTTCTGGATGAGGAAGACCATCAGGAAGGTCACGATGGTCGTGCCGGTGTTGATGATGAGCTGCCAGGTGTCGCTGAACCCGAAGATGGGCCCGGTCACGGCCCAGGCGACGATGACGAGGAGGGCGAGGCCGAAGGTCGCGGGCTGGCCGGCGGCCGCGGGCCGTCGCCTTCGCGAACCGCGAGAACGACTCGGCGATGTTCATTCCCCTGTATCTACCGTTCGGCCCGCCTCCCGCTGTGGCCTGACTCACCCCGCGCTCAGAGGAGCCCGCGCCGCTTGAGCTGGTGGTAGCGGGTGACGACCGCCTCCCCGGCGCCCGACGGCGGGACGTCCAGCACCATGATGCCGCGGCCGCGCATCTCGGCCAGGGCCGCGTCGCGCGCGCCGAGCAGCTCCTCGGCCGCCGCCCGCTCGAAGGCGCCGGCCGCGGTGGCCGGCCGCGCGGCGGCCAGGGCCTCGAGCGCCGGATCGCGCAGCGTGACGGCGAGCGGCAGGTGGCGCGGCCGGAGGGTCGCGGCGTGCGCCACCAGCGCCTCGCTCGCGGTCCGGTCGATCACGTCGGTGAACAGCACCGTCAGCGCGCGCTTCCGGTTGTGCGCGGCGAGATGGCGGAAGGCGGCCGGATAGTCGGACTCGGCCAGGCGGCCCTCCGCGTGGGCCAGGCCGTCGAGCACCGCCCGGAGCGCCCGGCGTCCGCGCGCCGGGGCGACGTAGCGCTGCACGGTGTCGGCGAAGACCATCAGGCCGACGTTGTCGTCGTGCTCCACCGCGGCCCGCGCGAGCTGCAGGGCGGCGGAGATCACCGCCTCGAGCCGGGGCACGCCCGCCACTTCGGCGGTGAGCAGCCGGCCGGCGTCGATCACGATCAGCACCTGCTGCCGCCGCTCGTCCTCGTACTGCCGGGCGATCGGCTTGCCCCGCCGGGCGGTCGCTTTCCAGTCGATGATCCGGGTCTCGTCGCCCGGCACCCACTCGCGGAGCCCCTCGAACAGCCGGCCTTCGCCCGGGCGGCGGATCGCGCGGAGGCCGGCCTCGCGCCGGCGGAGCAGCTGCAGGGGCAGCGCCCGGAGCGCGGCGTCGGGCACGCTCGGGTACACCGTGGCCGACCAGGGCAGCGACACCGTCTCCTGCCGCCACGCGAGGCCGAGCGGGCCGAGCGCCCGGATGGCGAGGGCGCCGCCCGTGCCCGGCCCGCGGCGAACGGGGATGAGCTCCAGCCGCTCGTCGAGCCCCTCGCCCGGTGGCACCGCGAGCGTGCGAGTCGGTGCCTCGGCCCCGCCGAGCGGATCGGGCAGCCGCTCGCGAACCTCGAGCGCCAGTGCGCCGCGGCCACGGTGCCGCCAGCGATAGCGCACGACGGCGGCGCGCCCTACGGCGAACGCGACCGGCGCCTCCCGCGCGATCTCGAGCGTGCGCGGCGCCGGGGCGCGGGCCGCGTCGAGCAGGAACGCCGCCAGCCACGCCAGGTCGAGCGCGGGAAGCAGACCCGCCGCGGCGGGCCACACGAGCGCCAGCGGCGCCACCAGCGCCAGCAATGCCGCGCCCACCAGCCACCGGCGCGAGGGGACCACGATCACCGGGGAGCCTCGATCTTCTCGATGATCCCCCGGAGGGCCGCGTCGGCGGTGATGCCCTCGAGCTCGAGCTCCGGCGCCACCGCGATCCGGTGCCGGAGCACCGCCGTGGCGAGCTCCTTCACGTCGTCGGGCACGACGTACGCCCGCCCGTCGAGCAGCGCCGCGGCCTGCGCCATCTTGAGCAGGGCCACGCTGCCGCGCGGCGACGCGCCGAGCGTGAGCACCGGCGCCGCGCGCGTGGCGCGCACGATGGACGTGATGTAGGCCACCAGGCTCGGCTCGACGCGCACCCGGCGCACGGCGTCGCGGAGCTGGGCCAGGCCCGCGCCGTCCGCCACGCGCTCGATGCCGTAGCTCGGCGGGAGGTCCGCCTCGAAGCCGCCGAGCACGCGCTCGAGGATCCCCTGCTCCACCCGCTCCTCCGGATAGCCGACGAGCACCTTCACCAGGAAGCGGTCGAGCTCCGCCTCGGGCAGCGGGTAGGTGCCTTCGAACTCGATCGGGTTCTGCGTCGCGAACACGGTGAAGGCCTCGGGCAGCGCGTGGGACGTGCCGTCCACGGTCACGCGCCGCTCCTGCATCGCCTCCAGCAGCGCCGCCTGGGTCTTGGCCGGCGCGCGGTTGATCTCGTCGCCCAGCACGAGGTCGCCGAAGATCGGCCCGGGCCGGAAGCTGAAGGTGCCGGGCGTCGTCAGGAGGCTCACGCCCGTGATATCCGACGGCATCAGGTCGGGCGTGAACTGGATGCGACGGAACTCGAGACCGAGCGCCAGGCCGAGGGCCCGGATCAGCAGCGTCTTGGCGGTGCCGGGCACGCCCTCGAGCAGCACGTGCCCGCGGGCGAGGAGCGCGGCCACCGTCTCGCGGATGGCGGCCGGCTGCCCCAGCACGACGCCTTCGAGCGCCTCGACGAGCCGGCGCGCGGCCGCGGCGTGGGACGCGGCCTCCTCGGGGCGGAGCGGGATCGGATCGGCGGTCATTTCGGGGTGAGCTCCTCCCAGAGCGTTTCGACGGCGTCGGTCGCGGACAGCACGTCGTCCGCGCTCGCGGGCCGGCGGGTGATGGTGGTGAGCGTGTCGAGCGCGGTCCGGCCGCGCGGTGTGCGGACCGACGGCGCGAGCTCGTCGAGCCAGGGCCCGAGCTCGCCCCGCGAGGGGTGGCCCGTCCGCGAGAGCCGGCGCCGGAGCCCCTGGACGATGAGGCCCACCGCCACATCGTGCCCCCGGGCCGCCGCGAGCGCGGTGGCGAGGGCGCGCACGTGCTCCAGCGGCGAGCGCCGCCGTCGCTCGATCCCCGAGCGGACCGGCCCGAAGCGGACGCCCGCGGCCAGCAGCGCGAGCACCCCGGCGCCGGCGAGCTGCAGAATCGCCCAGCCCCAGGGCGAGTGGAGCGTCCAGTCGAACGTGGCGCCGCCGAGCGAGCGGGACGCATCGTAGCCGTGGTGGTACTCGTCGACCACCACGCGGTCGTACCGCGGCACCACCAGCCCAAGCGCGAACGGCCCGGCGCCGGTCTCGCGCAGCGCGCGGTTGGAGAACAGGGCGTCGTCGGCCACCAGCGTGATCGTGCGGCCGTCGTCGAGTGCGGCGCGGAGCGCCACGATCCGGCCGCCGGTCGTGCGAAGGAGCGTGTCGACCGTCCGCGCGACCGGGGCGGTGCAGGTCACGGGCGCCCCATCCTCCCCTTCCGAGGAGTCCACCGCCACGGCCGATGCCCGCGGCAGCAGGATCGCGTGGGCGCCCGGGAAGGGGCGCGCCTCGGCGCCGGCGGGCGGCGCGATCGGCGAGCGTGTCCCGGACACGCGGGCGCACATCCCAGCCCAGACAGCGGATCGCCGCCGAGGCGCCGGGACCCGCGAGCAGGAGGTCGCGCCGGAGCCCCGCGATCGCCCGGCCTTCGCTGGCATCGAGATCGCGGCTCGGGCCGACGAAGGCGGTGAGCGTGCGCGGTGGCGCGGCCGAATCGAGCGTCGCGGCCGGCCGGCGGAAGGTCTCGACCCGAACGCCGAGGCGCTCGAGCGCCTCGGCGAACCCGCGCGCGCCCCCGGGGCCGGACAGGAAGGTGGAGCGCCGCCTGTCCGCGTCGGTCAGGCGCTCGCGGCTGAGGCCGACCATCCCCGCGGCGATCCCGAGCGCGAGCACGAGCGCGCTGCCGAGCGCCAGCTCAGTGCGCGGCTGCATGCCAGGGGCCGGCGCTGGTCTCGCGCCAGCGCCGGTAGTCGTCGGGCGCGCACGGCCGCCCGCCGAAGACGTAGCCGTAGAGCGCCTGCACCAGCGCGCGCAGGCGCTCCCGATCCTCGGCCGCGAGCCGGGCCGCGCGGGCCACCTCGGCGGGCGTCTGGCTGGCGTGATAGCGCAGCAGCCCCTGCCCGTCCAGCGTGAGCGCCAGGCCCACGAAGGCCAGCTGCAGCGCCTCGGCGGTTCGTCCGGCCGCCGCGGCACGATCCGCCTCCCGGAGATACCACGCGGCGTCGCGCCGCGCGCGCGGGGCGCCGTCGGGCCCGCCTCGTCCGGCGCCGCCGCGCCGCGCACGGTGCGCCAGACGACCCAGGCCCCGTGCGCCAGCACCAGGACCAACGCGATCAGGAGCGCGAAGACGAACAGCCGGAACGCGGCGGGATTCCCGAGCCGGAGCGCGTCGAGCCAGTCGACCAGCCGGTCCCACCACTCGCGCATGAAGCGGAGCGGCGCCGGCGTCTCCGCCCAGCGGTACGCCCGCCCTGCGAAGACGCTGTCGAGCGCCGCCCGGAGCGCGGCCGGGCCGGGCTCGGCCTGGACGGCGCCGATCTCGCCGAGGCCGATCACGCCGACTGGAGCGTCGACGCCAGCAGCTCCAGGTCGAAGCCTTCCTTCCGGACCCGCAGATCGTAGTAGGTGACGGTGAGAACGCAGTAGAACAGGGGGTAGATGAACATCTGCACCAGGCCGCCGATGGCGATCACCGTCACCATCCCGACCGACCCGCCGCTGAACATCCCCGCGCTCTGCGGAAGCAGCAAGGCGAACAGCCCCGTGATGGCGACCAGCGGCACGTACAGCAGCACGAGCAGCACGATCCCGAGGCCGAAGATCCGCCACCGCGCCCCGCGCGTCAGCTCCCACGAGCGTGAGAGCGCGCCGCTGGCGCTGGTCCGCGGCTCGAGCACCACCGCGGGGATCGCGAGCACGAGGCCGACCGCCAGGATCACGCCGGGCACGAGCAGCAGCAGGAAGCCCAGTCCGACCGCCAACGTCATGAGCAGGGAGCAGATCAGGATCCGGCCGATGTACGGAGTCGAGCGCCGGAGCGCTTCCCGCGCGGAGATCGGCCGGCCGAGGTAGCTCTCCGACACGATGAAGACCGTGGCGGCGGTGGCCACGAGGTTCAGCACCACCAGGCTCAGGGCGTAGAGGATGCCGAGGCCGGGATGGAGGAGGAATCCGCCGCTCGCCTCGAGAAACATGCGGAGCACCAGCGGGATGCCGGTGCACACCAGGGCGACGGTGGCGAGGGCGCCGAAGTGCCGGCGGTAGAGCGAAAACGAGGTGTCGAGGATTTCGCCCACCGTGAGCGGGCGGAGCATGGGAGGCGTCATGGGCGAAAAGATATTACAATCGCAGCATGCCCGCCCTGCGCGACACGCCTCCGGACTACCGCCAGCACCTCGAGATCGAGACCCCCGAGCACGTCGTGCTCGACCTCGAGATCGCCGGCATCGGCTCGCGCGCGCTCGCGGCGGTGCTCGACATGGCCATCCTGGTGGGCGCGTCGCTCGCCGTGCTGCTCGTCGTCGGGATCCTGTCGGGCTACGGCGTGCGGCTGGGCCGGGTGGCGCCCGTGCTGCTCACGATCGGCGCGTTCCTGATCTGGAACGGCTACTTCATCCTGTTCGAGGGGCTCGGCCGCGGCCAGACGCCCGGGAAGCGCATCGCCGGGATCCGGGTGGTCATGGATACCGGCCACGCCGTCACCATGGGCGCCGCCGCCGCGCGCAACCTGCTCCGGGTCGCCGACTTCCTCCCCCCGCCCTACCTCATCGGCCTGCTGCTCGTGGCCTTCCATCCCCGAGGCAAGCGGCTCGGGGACCTGGTCGCCGGCACGGTCGTGAGCCGGGACCGGCCCCAGGAGGCGCCGAGCCTCGAGCGGGAGGCGCCGCGCGAGGAGGCGCCGCCCTCGATTCCCGAGCTCGACGACGAGACGTTCCGGCTGCTCGCCCAGTTCGCCGCGCGGCAGGCCGACCTTGACCCGACGGCACGGACGCGGCTGGCTGCCGGGCTCGCGGCTCGGCTGGCCGAGCAGCCGGCGGTGGCGGGCCAGAGCGACGTGGCGCACCTGCTCGCGCTGCACGCCGCCGAGCTGGCCCGCCGGCAGGGCGGCTTGTCCGCGCGGGGGGCGGCCGGGGCCGGCACCCGGTTCGCCGCGCAGAAGCGCCACCGCTGGGACGAGTTCGAGCGGCTGGCCGGGCGCGCGGCCGCCCAGGGTCTGGACAGCTTCGGGTCCCACGAGCTGCCGGACTTCGCGGCCCGCTATCGCGAGGTGGCGGCCGACCTCGCCCGGGCGCGCACCTACCGCGCGGGTCCGGCGACCCTGTCCCGGCTCGAGCGGCTGGCGGCGGCGGGCCACAACGCGCTCTACCGCGACGAGCGGAGCACCTGGCGCCAGATCTGGATCGTGCTCGCGCGCGAGTGCCCGGCGGCCGTGGTCGAGGCGCGCCGGTACGTGCTCCTCGCGTTCCTCACGTTCATCGTGCCGGCCGCGGCCGGCTTCGCGCTCCTGCGCGAGCGCCCGGCCCTCGCCGCCGAGCTCCTGCCGGACGTCATGCTCCGGCGGGCGGAGGCCGGGGCGAGCCGCAAGGCCGCGGGGCGAGGCTACGTGGACGTGGCGCCCGGAGGACCGGGCGCTCGTGGCCTCGGGCATCATCACCAACAACGTCCGGGTCGCGATCGCCTGCTTCGCCGGAGGCATCTTCCTCGGGGTCGGGCTCGCTGGTGCTGCTGGCCTACAACGGGCTGGCGATCGGCGCCTTCGCGGGCCACTTCGCCAACGCCGGGCTGCTCGACTACCTGCTCACGTTCATCCTGGGGCACGGGGCGCTGGAGCTGTTCGCCATCTGGGTGGCGGGCGCGGCGGGCTTCCTGCTGGGGCGCTCGGTGGTGGCGCCGGGACGGCTCAGCCGGTCGGATGCGCTGGTGCTGAGCGGCCGGCTCGCGGTCCGGATGGTCGGGGCGACGGCGCTCCTGCTGATCGTGGCGGGGATGATCGAGGGATTCGTGTCGGCCGGCGGCTACGGGGTGGGGGCGCGAGTCGGCGCCAGCGCGGCCAGCCTGGGACTCCTGGCCGCGTACCTGCTCAACGGCGTCAGGGCTCGCGCAGCATCGTCCGCATCCGGATCGCCAGCGCCTCGATCTCCTTGAGCCCCGTCACGGTCGTCGGATCGATCTGCGACTCGTTCATCAGCAGCAGCTGGGTCTCGGCCAGCAGCGCCGACAGCGGATTGGAGAGGTCGTGCCGCAGCCTGCTGAGACGTTCGGCGTCGGACATGTGATCTAGGCCCACGACAGGAGGCGGGCGCGGACGCGATAGTCGCTCCCGCACGGGGTGATCGGCTGCTCGGGCACTGGGTGGAGCGGCGGCGCGCGCAGGGCGGAGTCCTGGACGAGGAAAGCGATGAAGCGGTGTGGCCGAAATCATCGCCGTGCCTCCGGTGCGCGATCCACCGTGCTCAAAGATTATACAGGATTGGGAGTTACGCAATGCGACATCGCCCTCTTGACTGGCGTCCCGGCGCGCTCTAAGTTCAAGTACTTCTTGGGTTGGCAGGAAACTCCCCGTCACAACGTGTACCGCACATTCCGGTCCCCGGGACCCATTCATACGTCGCCTCACACGTCGCCCTTTATACATCGTCCAACCTCGCTAGGTGTTGCATTTCATTTCTTCCCACCGCCCGCCGGTCTTCCGGCCGGGCCCGCCTGTCTGGAGTCGTGTCCGTGGATATCGCTGAGCTGAAGCAGAAGTCGGTCGCGGAGCTGCACTCGCTGGCTGAGCAGTTGAACATCACCAACTACTCCGGCCTCCGGAAGCAGGACCTGATCTTCCGCATCGAGCAGTCGCTCCTCGATTCGGACACCGTGATCCGGGGTGAGGGGGTCCTGGAGATCCTCCCCGAGGGGTATGGCTTCCTCCGGAGCCAGGACTGGAACTACCTCTACGGGCCCGACGACATCTACGTCTCCCCGAGCCAGATCAAGCGCTTCGATCTCCGGACCGGCGATACGGTCATGGGACAGGTGCGCCCGCCCAAGGAGGGCGAGCGGTACCTGGCGCTGCTCAAGGTCGAGCAGGTCAACTTCGAGGAGCCGGAGAAGACCAAGCACCGGATCGCCTTCGACAACCTCCGGCCGCGGTACCCGGATGCCCGCATCCGGCTCGAGCGCAAGAACGGCGACCTCTCGATGCGGGTGGTGGACCTGCTCGCGCCGCTCGGCAAGGGCCAGCGCGCGCTGATCGTGGCGCCGCCCAAGGCCGGCAAGACGATCCTGATGCAGAAGCTGGCCAACGCCATCAGCGAGAACCACCCGGAGGTCGTGCTCATCGTGCTGCTCATCGACGAGCGGCCCGAGGAAGTCACCGACATGGAGGAGAACGTCAAGGCGGAGGTCATCTCCTCCACCTTCGACGAGCCGGCCGACCGCCACGTCCAGGTGGCGGACATGGTCATCGAGAAGTCCAAGCGCCTCGTCGAGCACGGCCGGGACGTGGTGATCCTGCTCGACTCCATCACCCGTCTGGCCCGCGCCCACAACGTGGTCGTGCCCCACTCGGGCAAGATCCTCTCGGGCGGCGTCGACGCCAACGCGCTGCAGAAGCCGAAGCGCTTCTTCGGCGCCGCCCGCAACATCGACAAGGGCGGCAGCCTCAGCATCATCGCCACCGCGCTGGTCGACACCGGCAGCCGGATGGACGAGGTCATCTTCGAGGAGTTCAAGGGCACCGGCAACTCCGAGCTCGTGCTCGACCGGCGCCTGGCCGACCGCCGGATCTACCCCGCCATCGACATCCAGAAGACCTCGACCCGCAAGGAAGAGCTCCTCATGGACAAGGACGAGCTCAACCGGGTCTACCTCCTGCGCAACTTCCTGGCGGACATGCCGCCGGTGGAAGCGCTCGAGTTCCTGCTCGAGCGGATGAAGCGCACCAAGAACAACAAGGAATTCTTCGCGACGATGGCGCAGTAAGGCGGGAAGACGGAAGGACGGAAGGACGGATGGTCGCCGGCCGGGACGAGGGCGGCCCTGGCCACCGCGTCATCCTTCCGTCTTTCCGTCCTTCCGTCTTTCCGCCTTACATTCCACCCATGCTCCCCCCCTCCGGCCGCCTCATCTCGGTGGACTGGGGCGACGTCCGCATCGGCCTGGCGCTGAGCGACGAGTCCCAGATCCTTGCGTCCCCGCTCGAGACGCTGGTGCGTCGGGTGGGGAAGCGCTTTCCCATGCCCCGCCTCCTCGAGCTGGTGAGCGAGCACGGGCCGGTCGGCGTGGTCGTGGGCCTGCCGCTCACGGGCGAAGGGACCGAGGAGGCGAGTGCCGTGGCCGCGCGGGAGATGGCGGCCACGATCGGCCGCCGGACGGGGCTGCCCGTGGAGCTGTGGGACGAGCGGATGAGCACGGCGCGGGCGCTCGCCGCCATCCGGGAGCAGGGCGGCTCGACCCGCGGGCGGCGCGAGGATGTCGACGCGCTCGCGGCCGCGGTGCTGCTGCAGCACTTCATGGAGTCGAGGCGGGCGGCGAGGGCGGAGCCGTGAGCGCCGTCGCACAGGTCCCTCGCTGCGCTCGGGATGACGGCGGTGGTGGCCACGCGTCGCTCGCCGGCTGCGCCGGCACCAACTCCGCCCCCGAACGCGTCACCGTGCCCACCGGCGCGAGCTTCAGCGCGGTCACCGACACCCTCGCCGCCCACGGCGTCATCGCCAGCCGGCGGGTCTTCAAGCTGATCGCCCGCGTCCGCCGCGTCGACCGCACCGTGCAGGCCGGCGTCTACGAGTTCTCGCCCGGCACGCCGCCGTGGGAGGTGCTCGACGTCCTCGCCAAGGGCGCAGCGGTCTCCCAGAAATTCACCGTGCCCGAGGGGCTCACCATCCCCGAGGTGGCCACCCTCGCCGCCGAGCGGCTCGGCCTGCCGCAGGACACGGTGCTCGACGCCGCCACCGACGGCGCCGCCGCCAGCGCGCTGCTCGGCTACCCGGTGCGCAGCTTCGAGGGCTTCCTGCGGCCGGAGACCTATACCCTGCCCATCGCCCTGCGCGCGGACGAGCTGGTCCGGATCATGGCCGAAGGCTTCAAGTCCGGGTGGGAGCCTGCCTGGACGGCCCGGCTCGACTCGATCGGGATGTCCCAGCTGCAGCTGGTCACCTTCGCGTCGATCGTCGAGGGCGAGGCCCGCGCGGACGACGAGCGCGAGACGATCGCCGGCGTCTACCACAACCGGCTCCGCATCGGGATGGCGCTCCAGGCCGACCCGACGGTCCAATACGCCATCTTCCTCGCCTCCGGGCGCCGGAAGACCCGCCTCTTCGACCGGGACTACCAGATCAAGTCGCCCTACAACACCTACCTGCATCCCGGCCTGCCGCCGGGCCCGGTCAACTCGCCGGGCCGCCGCAGCCTCGAGGCGTCCCTGTATCCCGCCAAGGTGCCCTACCTCTACTTCGTCGCCGGCCCGGACGGCCGCCACATCTTCGCCAAGACCTACGCCGAGCATCTCCGGAACATCGCGCAGGTCCGCCGGGGCAAGTAGCTCAGCTGCGGCGGTCGACCGCAGGAAGCGTCAGTGCGCGTTCAAGTCCCGGCGCCCGCCTTTCGGGCTGTCAGGTGTGCGTAACGCGTCTCCAGGCCTCGGCGTATCGGGACGCGGCCTCACGGATGGCGACCTCGCGGCTGGCGGCCTCGCCGCTATCGGAGCTGCCGAGGATGCCGGACACGACCCCGACGCCGGCCCCGCCGGCCCGATGCACGAGGGGCACGTCCTCGGGGCGAACCGCGCCGATCGCCAGGCACGGTTTCCCGCCGGCCAATTGCGCGAGCCGCGCGAAGCCGTCGGCACCGAGCCCCGTGCCCGCGTCGGCCTTGGTGGTGGTGACGCGCCACGGGCCGATGCCCCAGTAGTCCGCGCTCCACCGCCGCGGCGGCCTCGGCGTCGGAGCCCACCGACGCGCCGATCACGAAGCCGGGCGGAGCGATGGCCCGGGCGAGCGCCACGGGCAGATCGTCCACGCCGAGGTGCACTCCGGCGGCCCCGGCCGCGAGCGCGATGTCCGGCCGGTCGTTCACCAGCACCGGTACCCGCAGCGCCGCCACCAGCGCGCGGGCCAGCGCCACCTGCTCCCGTGCGGGCGCGGCCTTGAGCCGAAGCTGCACCGAGGTCACGCCGCCGGCCTCGGCGGCCCGGGCGAGCGCCACGAGATCGTGGCCGGCCACGAGCCGGTCGTCGGTCACGAGCATCAGCCGAACCAATGCCGCTACATTAGGTGCCATGACGACCCCCTTGCCCCGACTCCAGGGCATCCGCGGCGCCACCACCGTGAGCCGCAACGACGCGGCCGAGATCCTGGCCGCCACCGACGAGCTGCTCCGAGCCCTCATCGAGGCCAACAACCTCACCCCGGACGACATCGTGAGCGGGTTGTTCACCGTCACCCGCGATCTCGACGCCGCCTTCCCGGCGCGGGCGGCGGAAGAATACGGCTGGAACATCGTGGCGCTGCTCCACGCCACCGAGATTCCGGTGCCCGGCTCCCTTCCCATGTGCATCCGGCTCCTCGTCCACGCCTACACCACGCGCGGGCGGGCGGAAATCAAGCACTGCTATCTGCGCGGGGCCACCGTCCTCCGGCCCGATCGGGCGTGATCCCCGTGCGCGTCACCGCGCGCGGCGCCGAGCGCTGGGTGCGCGGACATCCCTGGATCTATCGAAGCGAGGTGGGGGAGACGGCGGCGGCCGCCGGGCTCGTGCCGGTGCACGATCCCCGCGGCCGCTTCATCGGGCAGGCGCTCCACTCCCCTGCCTCGGAGATCCGCCTGCGCCTGCTCGAGCGCACCGACCGCGCGGTGGACGGCGCCTGGTGGCGCGAGCGCCTCGCGGCGAGCGCCGCGCGCCGGAGCGGCATCGATGCCACGGCCCTCCGCCTGGTGCATGGCGAGGGCGACGCGCTGCCTTCGCTGGTCGTCGACCGCTACGACCGCTGGCTGGTGGTGCAGATCCTCTCGGCCGGGCTCGAGACCATGCGTGACACCATCGTCGAGGCGCTCGACGACGTGCTCCGCCCCGACGGGATCCTGCTCCGGAACGACGTGGCCGTGCGCCGGCGCGAGGGCCTGGACGAGTCGGTGGTGCTGGCGCGCGGCATGGTTCCCGCGCGAGATCGAGGTCCGCGAAGGCGCCATTCGCTATCTGGCCGCGCCCTGGGACGGGCAGAAGACCGGAGCCTTCCTCGATCAGCGCCCCAACCGCCTGCTGGCCGGCGCCCTGGCGGCGCCGGGCGGGCGGGCGCTCGACTGCTTCGCCTACCACGGCTCCTTCGCCATTCACCTGGCGGGACGCGCCGGCAGCGTGCTCGCGCTCGACGCCAGCCCCGACGCGCTCCGCCGCGGCGCCGCCAACGCCGCGCTCAATGGGCTCGGCAACATCGAGTGGCGCGAAGGCGACGCGTTCGAGACGCTCCGCGCCTTCGCCAGGGCGCGGGAGCGGTTCGACACCATCGTCCTCGACCCGCCGGCATTCGCCAAGAACCGGGGCGCGGTCGCGGCCGCGCTCCGCGGCTACCGGGAAATCAACCTGCGCGCCATGCGCGCGCTGGCCCCCGGCGGGATCCTGATCACCGCCAGCTGCTCGTTCCATGTCCGCCTGCCCGACTTTCTCACCATGCTCGTCGACGCCGCGGCGGACAGCGGGCGGCGGGTGCACCTCCGGCGAATTCTGGGCCCGGGTGAGGACCATCCCGAGATTCTCACCATCCCCGAAACCAGCTATCTGAAGGGCGCGGTGCTGCAGGCGGAGTGGAGCGGCCCGAGACGGCCCTCAGACCGCTTTGATCTTTCTTCGCGTTGACACAGGCGCCCCCGCTTACGACTTTGCAGTCAATGCTCTCCGTGTACCCGCCCCGCCAACCGCTTCCTTCCGCCCCGACGTCGCGAGCCCATCGCGTCGAGGCCGCATGCTGACCGTCGCGCAACTGCGCGGCACTCCGCAGCGGCGCCGCTCGCCGTACTCGGACAAGCAGTACTACCAGGAGTACATCCTCCAGCGGATCGAGGGCTACAAGAACTCCATCTGCCGGGACGAGCTGCTGCGCCTCGGGGACGAGGCGGCCGCCGAGCTGCAGACCGCGGCCGAGGGTCAGTTCCTGCTGACCGAAGTGCTCATGCTGGAGTCGGTGGACCGGCTCATCATGAAGCGGCTCTCGCTCCGGCCGTACAATCGGTGGCGGCGCCAGTTCCTGAAGCTGCGCGAGGCGCAGCGGACGCCGACCCACTGGGGACTCGAGCCCACCTGCGCCGCTCGCGCGCCTGCTCCCGCGGATCGAGCCGCGCGACATCACGCTGGCCATCGGGAGCGCCGCCGAACCGGCGGCCTACCTCCTCGCCGCCTACGACGCCGTCGTCACGTTCCTGGCGGGCGATCTCGGATGCGTGGAGCGGGTCGAGTCCCGGATGGCCACCGAGGCGCTGGGCAGCATGTTCGAGGGGTACGTCGCCCAGGCCGGGCCGTCGCTGCCCGACTTCGTCGACATCCCTGGGCCGCTGGACCTGGTGGTGCTGGATCCCGGCGCACTGAGCGAGCTGAGCGTCGCCTGCCGCATGGAGTTCATCGCCGACCTGCAGCGCCTGAGCCGGCCGAACAGCGTCCACGTGATTCTGCCGTCCTGTCCGTCGCTCGCACCCGACTCGCTGCTTTCCTTCTATGAAGGATGGACGGTCGAGGAAGGCGGCCGCCGGCGCCGGCGCACCCCTGGCGTGCGTGGCCCCGACGGCCTCGTCCTCTCGAATCCGCCGTGTCCCGGGGACACGACGGCCCGGAGATCCACCGCGTCATAACGACGCGACGCGGCTGGCGCCGCATTTCGGAAGCACATGAGCAGGAATCACTTACAGAAGCACCCGGCGCGGCACGCCGGGTGCTTTTCATTGGGCCGTCCGCAAGTCACCCAGGATGATGAGGATCGCCCATGCGCACACCAGCACTCGTCGTCCCGGCCTCGGCCGTGGGCATCGTGATCAAGAGCGGCGCCCCGGTTCGCAAGCCCGTCCGGTTCTGGGCCTACATGTGGGCCGCGGACGAGGACACCGGCGACGACCACTGGCATCAGCACGTGCCCACCGAGCACGCGGCCTGAGCCGATAGGGCTGGCCAGTCACCCAGCAGCCCGAAAACGCCCCCGGACTCCGGTCCGGGGGTGTTTGTACGTTCAGGGCCTGGCCCGAGGATTTGCAGCAGCTCGTCACCCTCGTCCGGCTGTCTTCTCCGCCCCCACCGCCCCTCCTATATTCCGCCGACTTCATTCCGAAGGCTCGATGCGCGCTCTCGTGAAAGCAGCCCCGGGCCCCGGCATGGCCCTCCAGGACGTTCCCGTTCCGACGTGCGGCCCTTCCGACGCGCTGATCCGCGTCCACCATGCAGGCGTCTGCGGCACCGATCTTCACATCTGGGAATGGGACACCTGGGCCAGCAACCGGCTCAAGCCACCCGTCGTGATCGGCCACGAGTTCGCCGGCGAGATCGTCCAGCTCGGCCGCGAGGCGGCAACGGCGGGGCTGCTCGCGGTCGGCGACCTGGTGACCGCCGAAGGCCACATCGTCTGCGGCCACTGCCTCCAGTGCCGCCTGGGCGCGGCCCACCTGTGCCAGCGCACCCAGATCATCGGCGTAGACCGGGACGGGGCGTTCGCGGAGTTCATCGCGATGCCGGCCTCGAACGTCATGCGCCTCGACGGCATCTCTACCGAGATCGGGGCCATCATGGACCCGATGGGGAACGCGGTGCATACCGTGCTCGAGGCCGAGGTCCCCGGCAGCACGGTGCTCGTCCTGGGCTGCGGTCCGATCGGGTGCTTCGCGGTGGGGGTGGCGCGGGCCGCGGGCGCGTCGCTGGTGATCGCGAGCGACTACAACCCGATGCGGCTCGATCTCGCCCAGAAGATGGGCGCGCACGTCACACTCAATCCCTCGGCCGATGACGTGCTGGCCCGGGTGCGCGAGCTGACCCATGGCGACGGTGTCGACCTCGTCTGCGAGATGAGCGGCCACCCGAGCGGCCACGCCCAGGCCTTCGCCGCGGCCCGCCTGGGCGGCCGGGTCAACCTGCTGGGCACGCCGAGCCGGACGACCGAGGTGGATTTCGCCCGCGACGTGATCTTCAAGGGGCTCACCCTGTACGGCGTCACCGGGCGCAAGATGTACGAGACCTGGGACGAGATGCGGCGCTTCCTCCAGGCCGGCCAGCTCGACCCCCGCCCCGTCATCACCCACCGCTTTCCGCTCGAATCGATCGCCGAGGCCATCCAGGTCATCAAGGACGGCCAGGCGGGCAAGGTGATCCTGGAGATCGGCGCATGAGCACTTCGTTCGAGCAGCGGCTCGAGGGCGAGCTGGAGCAGTTCATTCGCGACGGCGTCTACAAGCGCCTCAACTATCTCGACAGTCCGCAGGGACCCCGGGTCCGGATGGAGGGCCGCGGCGAGGTCATCATCCTCTCGTCGAACAACTACCTCGGCCTGAGCAACCAGCCCGAAGTGGTGGCGGCCGGAAAGGCCGGGCTCGACCGCTGGGGCGCCGGGACCGCCTCGGTGCGGTTCATCTGCGGCACCTACACCGTTCACCGGACGCTCGAGGCCGCGTGCGCCCGGCTGGTGGGCACCGGCGCGTCGCTCAGCTTCGTGAGCGCGTGGAACGCCAACGAGGCGGTCCCCGCTACGCTTGCTCGGCGAGCAGGACATCGTGATCAGCGACCAGCTGAACCACGCGTCGATCATCGACGCCGCCCGGCTCGCGAAATCGATCACCAAGTGTCAGACGGCGGTCTACCGGCACGCCGACCTCGCCGACCTCGAGGAGAAGCTCACGGCGGCGCGCGACCGGCGGACGCGAATGGTGATCACCGACGGCGTCTTCTCCATGGAGGGCTCGATCGCGCCGCTGCCCGACCTGGTCGAGCTCTGCCGCCGGCACGAGGCCGTGCTCGTGGTCGACGACTCCCACGCCACCGGCGTCCTGGGCGCGCACGGCCGCGGCACCGCCGAGCACTACGGCCTCGTCGGCGAGGTCGACATCATCACGTCCACTCTCGGCAAGGCGCTCGGCGGCGCGGC
Organism: uncultured Gemmatimonadales bacterium; assembly: GCA_963804125.1. Taxonomy (GTDB): domain Bacteria; phylum Gemmatimonadota; class Gemmatimonadetes; order Gemmatimonadales; family GWC2-71-9; genus CAVVWJ01. Next base: position 132,537 of record CAWDPF010000002.1, on the reverse strand, counting down.
GGGCGGGTTCGTGGCGGGATCGGCCGCGGTGTGCGACTACCTGACGCAGCGCGCCCGCCCGCAGCTCTTCTCCAACGCGCTGCCGCCCACCGTGGCGGCCAGCGCGCTCGCGAGCGTCGAGTACCTCGAGGCCCACCCCGAGCGGGTGGCGACGCTCCGCGCCAACGCCGGCTACTTCCGCGAGCGGCTCCTCGAGCTGGGCTTCAAGCCGCTGCCGGGCGAGACGCCGATCATCCCCGTCATCCTCGGCGAGACGTCGGCCGCGATCCGGATGAGCGAGCTGCTCCTGGCCGAAGGCGTGTTCGTCACCGGCTTCGGCTTCCCGGTGGTGCCGCAGGGACAGGCGCGCGTCCGCTGCCAGGTCTCGGCCGCGCACACGCGCGACGACCTGGATCAGGCGCTCGCGGCGTTCAAGAAGGTGGGGGGCGTTGGGGTTGATCTAGGACGGCAGGACGGAAGACGGGCGCGAGGATAGCGAGTCACCCTGAGCGAAGCGAAGGGGGCATGGCATGTGACTCACGTTTGCCGCCGTGGCGCTTCCGCACCTCCCCACCTTCCGCTTCCTGCCCTCGTCCCTTCGTTCCATCCTTCCGTCCTTTCCGTCTTTCCGTCTTTCCGCCCCCTTGGCCCCGACCTTGCACTTCCACCTCCTCCGATGGGTGGGGACGGCCCGCTAGCGGCTTATATAAACTGCCACGCAGCAAGCAGTTAGCCGGGCCGATGCTCCCCCTCCCTTCCCGCGATTTCCGGCAACATCCCGCATTTTGACGGACCGTGCCGACTTTGCGCGGCAGCGCCAGGATCCGCCTGGCAGGGACACCTTACGGAGGCAGTCCAATGCGCATTCTGAAGCAGAGTATGGCCCTCGTCGCTCTGGGCAGCCTCTTCGTGGTCGCGCCGTCGGCCGCGCAGAAGGCCGGCACCAGCCCGTTCAAGTGGTATGTCGGCGGGCAGGGCGGCGTGACGAGCTTCCGCACCAACGCGGGCGGGCGCGAGCTCATGCCGGTGGCCGGCGGACACATCCTCATCACCGCGAAGCGCACGGGCCTGCTGCTCTCCGTCGACCAGGGCTTCGGCTCGGACGAGCCGACGCAGACCCTGTTCGAGGTCCGCGATGAGACCGACGCGACGGTCCAGTCCGGCGTCAGCCAACTGGACGTTCCAGGGCATTCGCCGGTACTCGGCCATCCTCATGGCCTACCCGGTCCGGAACGCCAACATTCAGCCCTTCGTCGGCCTCGGTGTCGGCATCGCGCACACCACGGGGAATTCGGCCGGGCCGTTCGCCGATGGCAGCATCGAGAGCGACCTGAGCAGCACCGGCTTCGGCACCGCGGTGGCGGGCCTGGAATTCCGGGTGGGGCCGCTCAGCGCCTTCGGCCAGTATCAGATCACCACGAAGTCGGGGTTCAAGCAGGTGACCAACGAGCTGCAGGGCGGCTTCAAGCGGATCGACTTCGGCGAGTGGACCATGGGCGCCAACCACACGATCACCGGCGGCCTCCGCCTCAGCCTGGGCAACGCGCGCGAGAAGGGCGGCTCGGGAGGGTACTGAGCAGCCGCAGCAGCCGCACAGGACGGCGAAACGGGCAGCGGATCCATGGATCCGCTGCCCGTTTCGCGTCGCCGTCCCACTGCCTCACTCCGCGCGCGATGGCGCCCGCGAGACCCAGGGCGAGCCGTCCACCACGAACCGGAGCGGCCAGTCGGCGGCCTTGGTGATGCCGATCCGCGGCGTCACGACAACCGCGGGCCGCTCGCCGGCCGAGACCACCGTCGCCCCCGAGCGGCGCATCGGGAGGCCGTCCTGGTCCCGGGTGATCCCGAGCGCCTGGCAGAGCTTCCCGGGCCCGGAGCAGAGCTGGCGGTCGGCCTGGACGCCCCGGCGCTCACGCATCGTCGCGAGCCCCTGCACCGGCTCGAGCGCGCGGAGGAGCACCGCGCTCCCATGGCCGGGGGCACCGCAGACCAGGTTGGCGCACCAGTGCATGCCGTAGGAGAGATAGACGTACCAGGTGCCCGCCGGACCGAACAGCGCCTCGTTCTGGGCGTGGCGGCGGTGGCGGTATCCGTGCGAGGCCGGGTCGTCGTAGCCCAGGTAGGCCTCGACCTCGACGATCCGTCCGGCGGTCCGGGCACCGGCCAGCGTGGAGACGACCGTCGCGCCCAGCAGCTCGCGGGCGACCTCCTCCGCGGGCCGGGCGAAAAACGAGACGGGCAGCGTGGCTGCCCGTCCGGTCCCGCTCACTCCGCCTTCTTCTTGGCCCGCGCTCGCGTTCGCTTCGCGCGGGGTGCCGCCGGTTCCTCGTCGTCTCCGCCCTTGGGGGCCGGTGCCGGAGCCGTCGCCGCTGCCGCCGCGGCCTTCTTTCGCGGCGCCCGCGGGCGCGCCGGCTTCCGGCGGGCCGGCTCGGCCTCCACAGCCGGCTCCTCCAGCGTGGCGACCGCGCCTACCGGCTCCGCCGGCGTGTCCATCTGCACGACGCCGATGAGCGGGATCTCCCCGCCCCGGAGCGGCGCGCGGGAGCCGCGGCGGAAGCGGATGCCGAGTCGCTGGCCGTTGTCGCTCCGGCCCGGCTCGACGCCGACATCGGCCGCCGCGCCGGCGACAGGCAGCTCGTCGGTGTGGCCGGCGGTCAGGGCGCCGGCCGGGGCCGCCGGCGCCGCGATGGCCGGGACGCCCGAGGTGCGGTGCGGCGAGACCTCGTACTCGTCCTCGCCCACCTTCCGCACGTCGGCGATCTCGGCGTCGTTGGCCTGCCGGAGCAGCCGGGTGAACCGCGCCGCCTCGAGCAGCGGGTCTTCCCGGCCGTGCAGCGCCACCATGCGGAGCCGGAGCGCGTCGTGCGGCGACGGGGCGCGGAGCTCCGAGAGCGCCTGGGTCATGAGCTGGAAGGCGCGCGCCAGCGACAGCGTGCCGTCCGTGGTTCGGCCGCGCGGAGCCACCGGCTCGCGGCGGGCCGACGGCTCACGCCCGGCGCCGGCGCCCTCGCGCGGCGCCTCGTCGGCGCGCTCGCGTCCACCCGGCGCGCGCTCGGGCCCACGCCCGCGGCCGCGGCGGCTCCGTCCCCGGCGGCCGTTCTCGTCGCGGGCGGCCTCGCCATCGCGCCGGGGGCCCTCGATCTCGCGCGACGGACGGGCCGCGGCCGCGGGTGCGCCGGCGGCGATGCCACCGGCGGGCGGCGCCACCTCGTACTGCCCGTTGTCCAGCTTGTTGACGACGACCACGCCCCGCTGGCCGGCCTCGACCACGAACTTGCTGAAGCGATTGAAGCCCGCGGTGCGCTCGTCGAAGTTGGAATCGATCTGCTGCATCACCTGCTTGAGCCGGTCGGAGCGCATGACGTCGCCGTTCCGGGCCATCTGCGCCACCGCCTCGCCGGCCAGCTCCCACGGATCGCGCTGGATCGAGGGGGTGTCGACTTCCTTCGTGAGCCCCGCCAGGTCGTTGTAGGAGTAGTACTCGTCGCAGTTCTGGATCAGCAGGTCGCTCGCGCTCTCGCGGATGCCGACGCCGATGACGTATTTCCCGTACTCCTTGAGCTTGATGACCATCGTCGAGAAGTCGCTGTCGCCCGAGAGCAGGATGAAGGTCCCGATCTCGGGGCGGGTGAAGACCAGCTCGATCGCGTCGATGGCGAGGCGGATGTCGGTCGCGTTCTTCTTGCTCGACCCGAAGGCCGGCGCGAAGATGAGGTCGATCGACGACTCGGAGAGGGAGACGATGTACTGGGGGTAGCGGCGCCAGTCGGCGTAGGCGCGCTGGACGGCGACTTTGCCCTTGATGATGTCGCTGTTGAGGAGTGTCCGGAGCTCCTTCGTCAGGTCCTTCTGGATGCCCAGGGTGACGTTGTCGAAGTCGATCAGCAGGGCGGCGTTCGGGGCGTGCACTGGAGGCTGGCTCAAGTGCCGTGCGGGCCGAATCAGCGGTCGGTTCACGTATCGCTCGTTCCGGGCCCCACGCACCGCGCGCGACCCCCTCGACGCGCCTGGCCGGACCCGGACTGCGGCAGGGCAACGAGGAGAACGCGAGGTCGGGAACCCACAGGGGTCGATGCTCGGCGGCCACGGCGAGGAACGGTCGGATCAACGGCTGCGCGCGGGATCGGCCGGGTCGCCGTGGCGCGGGAGCAGGAACGTTCCGGAAGTGGCCAGCCTGAAGAATTTATGCGGGGTGGGGGGCTGCTGGTAGGGGGCGGGACCGCTCAGCCGAACTGGGCCTCCCCGGCCAGGGGCAGGTCCAGCACGAAGTGGAACCGGGTCCCGAAGCCGGGTGCGGTCTCGACTTCGAGCGTCGATCCCATCGCCTCGACCAGCTTCCGGCAAATGGAGAGCCCGAGCCCGGAGCCCGAGAAGGCGTACTCGCCGGGCTTCTGGCGCCGGCGGAAGGGCTCGTACAGGGTGGCCATGCTCTGCGGAGGAATGCCCCGGCCGGTGTCCCGGACCGAGAACTCGACCGCGCGGGGGCCGGTCTCCCTGGCCGTCACCTCGACGAACCCCTCGGCGGTGAACTTGAGCGCGTTGGTCGTGAGATTCAGCAGCACGCGGCTGAGCGCGACCGGGTGCCCGATCCGGAAGTCCGCCTCGGGCGTCGTCAGCTGGACCGCCAGGCTCTTCTCCTCGGCGATGGGCTGGACGATGTCGCGCACGGACTCGAGGATGTCGGTCACCGAGAACGGGATCGGGTCGAGATCGACCAGCCGGTCGCCGCCGCGCGCGAGCTCGATGACGTCGCTCGCCACGGAGCTGAGGCCGAAGGCGGCGCTGTAGATCAGGCCGAGCTGCCGCTCCTGCACCGGATTCACCGGGCCGCTCCGGGCCCGCTGCAGGGTCTCGGCCAGGAACAGGATCGACGTGAGGGGCGAGCGGAGGTCGTGGGCCACCTCGACGACGAGCTCGAGACCGTCGGGCCCTGACAGCCGGTCGGAGAAGTGCTGCGACCAGTCGGCTTCGAGCCGCTGGCCCACCTGCTCGATGGCGCCGAGGAGCCGGAGGAGCTGGCCGGCGTCGGGCGCGGGCAGGGCCGCGGCGCGCTCGACGAAGGCCGCCCGGATGAGGCCGAGCAGCCGGCGCGAGAGCGCGTTCCGGGGCAGCGCCGCGAGATCGGCGTTCTGTCCGCTCCCCTGCTGGCGGATGGCGGCAGCAGAGCTGGGCGAGATGCAGCGTGACCTCGTCCATCCCCGCGGCATGCTCCACCGCGCGCTCCCACTCCGCCTGGGCCCAGAGCACCGCCTCGCGCAGGGCATCCCAGAGCGCGGGCGCGACCGGACCGCCCGACGGCCCGTCGGGGTCCCAGACCGGTACCGGCGCCGCGGCCGGCGACGGCCGACGGCGCTCGCCGCTGGTGGTGCCGGGCGCGGTGGTCTCCGGAATCACTCGGCGGACCCCGGGGCTTCGTCGCGATGGAAGGCGTGCTTGTCCATGAGCCGGTAGAGCGTGGTGCGGTCGATGCTCGCCAGACGGGCGGCCTTGGACATGTTGCCGCCCGCCCGGGCCACGAGCCGGGTGAGGTATTCCTTCTCGAACTGCGCCACGACGCGGTCCTTCGCGCCGTGATAGGCCTCGTCCATGACCGCGGAGCTCACCGCGGTGTCGGCCGGCCACTCGCCGCTGTCGTCGTAGACCGGGATGTCGTTCGGCTGAATGGTCTGATCGGGCTCCGCCAGCACGGCGACGTGCTCGATGACGTTCTGAAGCTCTCGAACGTTGCCCCGCCACGGACGCGAGCGCAAGAAGCCGATGCTCGCCTCGCTCAGGCGCGGCACCCGGTCGCCCATCTGGCGGTGCCGCGCCCAGTAGTAGGTCAGGAAGTGGTTCGCGAGCAGCGGGATGTCCTCGGGCCGCTTGCGGAGCGGCGGAAGCTTGATCGGAACCACGCGCAACCGGTAGAACAGGTCGCCCCGGAGCACGCCGCTGTCGACGGCTTCCTGCGGCTCGCGGTTGGTGGCCGAGATGAACCGGACGTCCACCACGGCGTCCTGCTGCTCGCTGCCCACCCGCCGGACCACCCCGTCCTGGATGACGCGGAGCAGCTTCGCCTGGAGCGGCATCGTCATCTCGGTCAGCTCGTCGAGGAACAGCGTGCCGCCGTTGGCGGTCTCGAGCAGGCCCGGCTTGTCCCGGTCGGCGCCGGTGAAGGCGCCCTTCCGGTGGCCGAACATCTCGCTCTCGAGCAGCGGCTCGGGCAGCGCCGCGCAGTTGATCGGCACCAGGGCCCGGCCCGCGCGCCGGCTGTTCTGGTGGATGAACTGGGCGATGACCTCCTTGCCGGTCCCGCTCTCGCCGCTGATGAAGACCGAGGCGTCGGTCGCGGCCACCTTGCGGGCCAGCTCGACGGCCTGGCGGAAGAGCGGCGAGATCCCGATCAGGGCGATCTTGTCGCTGTGGCCGTTCTGCTTCATGAGCTGGACTCGGAGGTCCTGCGCCTCGCGCGACATCATGACCGCGTGGGACGCGCGCCCGATGAGCACCTGGAGATGGGTCGCGCTGAACGGCTTGGGCAGGTAGTCCCAGGCCCCCGCCCGGAGCGCCTCGATGCTGCTCGTGACGCTGGGATTCCCCGTCATCACGACGACGATCGTGTCCTTGTAGGCCTGGAGCGTGGCGCGGAGAATGTCGAGTCCCGACACCTGCGACATGTAGAGATCGACGAGGATGATGTCGAACTTCCGCCGCTTGACCGTGTCCAGCGCCTCCTCACCCCGGCCCACCAGCGTCACGTTGTAGCCGTCCATCTGGAGCACGCTGGCGCAGCTCTCGCGAAGCGTGCGCTCGTCGTCGACCACCAGCACGCGGATGCTCGCCTTCACTTCGCTGGGAATCGAGAACGGGTCGCGGGACGGGTCGACCGGGGCCGTGGCCGACCGGTCCTGGGCGAGCGGGTTGGACATCGGGACTCCTGGGCAGGACCGCCGCGCGGTCTGTGGGGTTGATGACGCATACGTCAGGGAGCCGATGGATCAACTCCCCAGGTCGCCTGGAAGAGCAGCTTCTATACAACAGAGTGCGGCATATATCAAGCAATTGCCGCGCCAGAACAACAGTTCCGGTCGCGGCTGGCGCCACAATTCGTTGTGCAAAGTCTACAGCGATGGGCGGTTGGGACCTAGTTCGCGTACGGCAGCGGCACCTGCTCGAAAGCCCGGATGCGGTCCCCCTCCCCACCGCTCCTGAGGTCTCTGAGCGCCGTCGTGGCGCGAAGCAAGAGCTCCACCGCGTCCACCGAGGACTCGGCGAAATCCGGGACCGCGCAGTAGCCGGCCTTGACCCGCACCGAGCGCTCCCCGCCCCGGACCGGGATCCGGGTGGCCTCGACCGCCCCGCCCAGCCGGTTCACCAGCCGCACGGCCCCATCGGCGCCGGTGGCCGGCGCGATCACCGCGAACTCCGTGGGTCCGAGGCGCCCGATCGCGTCCGACACCCGACCGACCTGACGGAACACCGCACCGACCTGGTCGGACATTCGGACCAGCTCCTCCTCCGGGGCCTCTTCATCGGTGGTCTCCAGCTCGCTCTCGGGCGCGAACACCACGCAGGCGAGCGCCTCGCGCCGCCGGATCGCATCCGAGCCGATCTCGCGGGCGCGCCGGGCGAGCCCGCGCATGTTGTACAGCCCGGTGCCCGAGTCCAGCAGGTTCTCCTCGCGGAGCAGGTCGACCTGACGCTTCGACTGCAGGAAGGTGTGGAGCTTGAGCAGGAGTGCCTCGCCGTCGAGCGGCTGGCCGAGGAACTCCCACGCGCCCGCCCGGTAGGCCTCGAGGCGCTGGGTGCGGCCCGACGGCCCCGAGGTCGTGATCACGATCGGCGTCGTGGTGCTGAAGCGCGGATCGCTCCGGAGCGCGCGACACACCTCGAAGCCATGGATGTCGGGCATCTGGGCGTCGAGGATGATGATGTCGGGTTGGGAGGTGCGGGCGCGCTCGAGCGCCTGCTGCCCGGTGTAGGCCCGTACCACCGCGTAGCCGTTCGGTCCGAGGATGCTTTCCAGGGAGCGGGCGGACCATTCCTGATCGTTGGCGATCAGCACGAGCGGTGATGCGGCCGGAGTCTTGTCTCGATTTGCCATGTAGTGAACGCCGGGTGGTGAGAAGCGTCGACGGAGCCCGTGGTCGCGAGTGCAGGACTCGTGCGTGACCGGCTGGGAACGGCAAGCGTATATCTGCGCGAGCGTTAAATCGGAGCTCGGACGCCGGGACAGCCGCCACCGGCGGATCACCGCAACAGGTTCGAGGCTCAGCCGCCACGGCCACCGTCAAAGGCCGGATTGTGGCGCCGGACCTCGGACCGCTGTGGTCCCGCAGCAACGACTGCCGCAGGCCCCGCGCGCAGCTCGAGCCTCTATTATACACGCTAAGGCTCTGTCGAACAATACCTTAGGTCAGTACAGCCGAGCCGGCTCAGGCGGCCTCGCCTACCCCGGTTTTTGCGGCGTCATCCTTGAACGACCCTGGAGGTCGACCCCACGGCAGCCCTGGCACTTACCCGGATGTCGATCAGCATGATCTACGAACCAGAATCCGACCCGTCCCTCGAGACGGAGAACGGCACGACCGCCGCCACCCCGCCACCGGCGACGGACGAGGCCGCGTCCGAGCCGGCCGTGGAGCGCTCGCGGTTCAGCCAATGGCTGGCCAGCTTCGGGCTGGGCGAGCTGCAGAATCCGCTGCTGACGCGAGCGCGGCCGCCGGTGCCGCGAGGGCCTGCCGAGCCTAACGTTGTGAGCCGCTCGGTGAGAAAGATCACAGGATAGCTCAGCGGGACCCGTTAACCTGACTACTGATTGCTCCCGACTCATCTTACCCGAGCCCCGAGCCGACCGAGACCATGGGTACCGCCACTTCAGGAGTTCGCCGACGGCACCTGGCCGCATCCGTCGCACGGCGCCCGGCGGCGAACGCGTCCGGCGTGGTCGCGCGCGTACGTGCGGGCCGTTCGCGCGGTCGGGCGCTCGCTTCCGAGCGGAACCGCGGAGTGGCTGCATCGGGGCGTGAACCTGATGCTGGCGGCGCTCGCGCTCGCCGCGATGCTGCCGGTGTTTCTGCTGCTGGCGGTGCTGATCAAGCTCACCTCGCGCGGCCCGGTCTTCTACCTGCAGGAGCGGGTCGGCCTCGACCGCCGCCTGCCCGACCCCGGTCCCGTCAACCACCGCCGCACCCATGACCTCGGCGGCCGGGTGTTCACGATCTACAAGTTCCGCACGATGCGGGTCGACGCCGAGGCCGGCGGCGCCGCCGTCTGGGCCCAGGAGCAGGACCCGCGCGTCACCCCGCTCGGCCGGGTGCTGCGCCAGTACCGGCTGGACGAGCTGCCGCAGCTGCTCAACGTGCTCAAGGGCGAGATGAACATCGTCGGCCCCCGGCCCGAGCGGCCGACGATCTTCGCCGAGCTCCGCGGCCACATCGCCGAGTACCCGCTGCGCCAGCGGGCCAAGCCCGGCATCACCGGGCTGGCGCAGATCAACCACCACTACGACCGCTCGATCGACGACGTGCGCACCAAGGTGAGCTACGACCTCGAGTACATCCGCCGCCAGAGCCTGCGCGAAGACCTGCGCATCATGCTCAAGACCGTCCCCGTGGTCCTCCTCCGCCGCGGCGGCTGGTGAGCGGCACGTCCCGAGCCCCCGTCCCCGACTGTTGCGGGTCAGCATCACCACCGCGCGATCCGCCATCCGGCCGGCCGGAGCCCCCACCGATAGTCGGCAGCCAACAGACTCTAGCAACATAGAGTTATGGTGTTTCCACCGGCCGCGGTCGTCGCGGAACGGGCATTGCTGGAAGCGTGGCGTCCCCGCGGGTATTATTGATGGTTGAGCCAAACCCGGTGAACCGAGAGCCCATGCCCGAACTGTCGGTCGTCGCGCCGCTCTACAACGAGTCGGAGAACGTCTCGCCGCTGGTCGCCTGGATCCTCGAGGCGCTGGCCACGCTATCCGGCGAGCTTCGAGATCATCCTGGTCGACGACGGCAGCCGGGACGACACCTGGGCGCGGATCGCCGAGGCCGCGGCGGCCAACCCGCACGTGCACGGGCTCCGGCTGGGCCGGAACGTCGGACAGACGGCCGCGATGATGGCCGGCTTCGACCACGCGCGCGGCCGCGTCGTCGTGAGCCTCGACGGCGACCTGCAGAACGACCCGCGCGACATCCCGATGCTGGTGGCCAAGCTGGACGAGGGCTACGACCTGGTCTGCGGCTGGCGGCAGCAGCGGCAGGACAAGCTGATCCTCCGCAAGGTGCCGTCGTGGGTGGCCAACCGGATCATCCGGCGGCTGACGGGCGTCCCGATCACCGACAACGGCTGCTCGCTCAAGGCCTACCGGCGCGACCTGCTCGACCGGATCACGCTCTACGCCGAGCAGCATCGCTTCATCCCCGCCCTCTCGGCCAGCGTCGGGGCGCGGATCACCGAGATGCCGGTCCGGCACCACGCCCGGCGGTTCGGCGAGAGCAAGTACGGCATCAGCCGGACGGTGAAGGTGCTGGTGGACCTGATCACGCTCAAGATGATCACGACGTTCCGGTCCCGGCCGCTGGTGGGCTTCGCCCTCGCCTCGACGCCGCTGCTGGTGCTCTCGGCCGCCTTCGCGGCGTTCTGGGTCTACGCCGCCACCAACTTCGGGCCGGACAAGGCCGATGCGCTGGTCTTCCCCGGCGCCGCGCTCCTGTGGCTCGGGGCGGCCTTCTATCTCGCCATGCTCGGGCTCGTCGCCGAGGTGGCGCTCAGCAGCGAGCGCAGAGGCGCGCGCGACGTTCCGACCGCGTGGGAGGTGCGTTGATCATGACCGCAGAGGGAGCCCTCATGGAGCCGATCGCCGAGCGTTCGAATGCGCTCCGGGACCGCCGACGGGCGCCTGGTCTCCGTGATCGTCCCGGTCGTGGAGCGGGCGGACGACCTGATGCTGCTCTACCACGCCTTCGCCCGCGAGCTCGAGCGGCGCGGCGAGGAGCACGAGTTCCTGTTCGTCTTCGACGGCGGGTTCGCCGCCTCGCCGGAGCTGGCCGCGCTGAGCCAGACGAACGCGTCGGTGCGGCTCCTGTCCTTCGCGCGGACGTTCGGCGAGACGGCGGCGCTGCGCCTCGGGATCGAGCGCAGCCGGGGCGACGTGATCGTGACCCTGCCGGCCTACTTCCAGGTGCAGCCCGAGGGGATCGGCCCGCTGCTGGACGCGCTCCAGGGCGGCGCCGACCTGGTCGTGGCCAACCGCTCGCCGCGGGTGGATAGCTGGCTCAACCGGCTGCAGTCGCGCGGCTTCCACTGGATGCTCGGGGGCGTGACCGACCACCGGTTCCACGACATCGCCTGCGGCGTGCGGGTCATGCGCCGCTCGACCGCCGAGGCGCTGCCGCTCTACGGCGACCTGCACCGGTTCATCCCCGCGCTCGCGCTGCGCGAAGGCTACCGGGTCGACGAGGTCGCGGTGCCGCAGCACCCGGGCGACGCCCGCACGCGGGTCTACGGCCCTGGCATCTATCTCCGGCGCCTGCTGGACGTGGCGGCGTTCTTCTTCCTGGCCAAGTTCACCGAGAAGCCGCTCCGATTCTTCGGGCTGGTGGGGTCGGTGTGCTTCGGGCTCGGCGCGCTGACCAGCCTGGTGCTGCTGGTCGAGCGGATCGGCGGCCAGGCCATCGCCAACCGGCCGCTCCTGCTGCTCGCAGTCCTGCTGGTGGCCCTCGGCGTCCAGTTCATGGGGCTCGGCCTCGTGGGCGAGATCATCGTGCACCTGCGCTCGCCGCACCGCCGCGCGTATCGCGTGCGCGAGCGGGTCTGAGGAGCGGCTCCGCCCCCTCTCGGCTCGCCCGCGCGGCGGTGAAGTGACGCGCGATGGTGGAAGCCAGGGTACCGATGCTTCGCGACCTGCGCCGCCTCCGCGGGCTGCGAGTGCCGCTGATCGAGCGGGACGATCTCGGCGCCGCACCGCCGCCGGCTCGCCGGGCCGCCGCCCTCCGCCGTAACGACCGTCTCCCCGATCCCAGCCACGGTCTCGACGCCGCCTATTCCTAACCACTGCGCCCTGCAGCGCGTTCCGACCGATGGTGGTACGGTTCAGGGAGTGGCAGCGGCGGATCGGCCGCGAGGGGAGCCCGACCGGGAGACGCCCTGGGATATGAGCGGGGCTGGTCGCCCCTCGAGGCGAGCGGAGCGGGCGGTGCCAGACGCGCTGGCCGACCGGCCGCGTGTCTTGGAGCACCGAGCCGCGGGCGGGGTGGGCAATATGTTTTCGGTCGAAGGCGGCAAATTCACTAGCGCGCGCAGAGTGCCGAGGACGTGACCGACCGGGTGCTCCGGCGCATCTCGCCCAGCCCGCACGCGGGCCACCGCCGAGCGCGCAGGTATGGCCGGCACGCAGCGGCGGGCGGGGCTGGCCGGACCAGCGAAGGACGAAGAAATCGACGCGGTGAAGCGAATCTCGAGAACGCCCAGCTCTCCCGGGCAGGTGGCGTGAAGATCCTGCTGCTGGCGCCGCACCCGTTCTTCCAGGCGCGGGGCACGCCGCTGGCCGTCCGCATGGTGCTCGAGTTCCTGAGCGCCCGCGGACACCACGTCGACGTGCTGACGCTGCACGAAGGCGAGGATGTGTCGATCCCGAACTGCCGGATCTACCGGATTCCGCCCATCCCGGGTGTCCGGAGCGTCCGCCCGGGCTTCTCGCTGAAGAAGGTGCTGTGCGACGCGGTGATGTTCGTGTCGTGCCTCCGCATGGTTCGCCGGGAGCGCTACGACCTCATCCACGCGGTCGAGGAGTCGGCGTTCATCGCGGCGGCCGCCGGCGCGGTATCGGGCGTGCCGTATATCTACGACATGGACTCGTCGCTGGCGGAACAGATGGTGGAGGCGTATCCGAGGCTGCACCCGTGCTGCCGGTGCTCCGCTACTGCGAATCCGTGGCGGTGCGGCGGAGCCTGGGCGTGCTGACCGTGTGCGCGGCGCTCGAGGACGTGGCCCTGGGCCACACCCCGGGCAAGCCGGTGGGCCGGGTCGAAGACAGCACGCTGCTGCCCCCCTCGTCCGGCCGCAGGACCAGCAACGGGTACGCACCGCTCCCCGAGGAGGCCACGCGACCGCTCGCGATGTACGTCGGCAATCTGGAGCGCTATCAAGGCATCGACCTGATGCTCGACGGCTTCCGCCACGCGCTCTACCGCGTGCCCGATGCGAGTCTGGTCATCGTGGGCGGACGGGATGAGGACATCCAGCACTATCAGGGCGTCGCCGCCCGGCTCGGTATCCGGCCCAAAGTACATTTCCTGGGCCCCCGACCGGTCAACGTACTGCCCAGCCTGCTGCGGCAGGCCGACGTGCTCGTGTCTCCGCGCGTCAAGGGACTCAACACGCCGATGAAGATCTATTCCTACCTGGACTCGGGCACCGCCGTGCTGGCCACGCGGCTCCGGACCCACACCCAGGTGCTCGACGACCGGTCGGCCTACCTGGTCGATCCCGAGCCGGAGGCGTTCGGCGCCGGCCTAGCGCCCTGCTCAGGACCCTGCGCTTCGGCAGCGGCTGGCGAAGCACGCGAAGCAGTACGTGCAGGAGGAGTTCACCCCGGAGGCCGCGCGCCGGAAGCTGGGATTGTTCTATTCCGCGATGGAAGCGAAGGCCCCCGAGGCCAGGGCGTGATCCGCCTTTGGCAGCCCGGGCCCCCTGTGACCACGCGCACGGCCCCCTGCTATCGCGCCCCATCTTGGGACCCCGGTCGCCATGCGGGCTCCCGCGTTCCCCTCGGAGTCATCGATGCCGGAGCCGGCCCAACAGCAGATGTTGCCGCGCGTGCTGGTCACGGGCGCCGGCGGGTTCACCGGGCTGGCGCTGGCCGGGAGCCTGGCCAGCGCGAGGGCACCCGGTGCGCGGCCTGGCCCGCAACCCGGCAAGCGCCGGTGAGCTGGCGGCCGCCGGCGTCGAGGTCGTGACGGGCGACATGCGCGACGAGCGCTCGTGCGCGGGGCGCTCGAGGGCGTCGACATCGTCTACCATCTCGCGGCCGTGTTCCGCCGCGCCGGCGTGCCCGACTCGGAGTATCGGACGGTGCACGTGGACGCCACCCGGCAGCTCATCGAGGCCTCGGCGGACGCGGGCGTCGGGCGTGTGGTCCACTGCAGCACCGTGGGCGTCCACGGCGACGTCGCGCGCGGCGGCCCGGCCACGGAGGATGCGCCGTTTCAGCCGATGGACATCTACCAGCAGACCAAGCTCGAAGGCGAATGGATGGCGTGGGAGACGGCGCGGCGCACCGGAGTCCCGCTCACCGTCGTGCGGCCCGGCCCCATCTACGGCCCGGGCGACCGCCGGCTGCTCAAGCTGATCGGCGGCGTGGCGCGCCGGCGATTCCGATTGCTCGGCGACGGCTCGCCCCGGTTCCAGATGGTCTACGTGGACGACCTGATCGAGGGATTCCGCCTGGCGGGCGAGCAGCCGGCCGCCGTCGGACGGACGTACATCATCACCGGCGAAGAGGCCCCGACCCTGCGCGAGCTGGTGGACGAGATCGCCGACGCCGCGCAGGTCCCGCCGCCGAGGCTCCGGCTCCCGGTCTGGCCCTTCTGGCTGCTGGGCGCGGCGTGCGAGGCCGTGTGCATACCGTTCGGGATCGAGCCGCCGATCTTCCGCCGCCGGGTCAATTTCTTCACCAGCAACCGGTGGTTCGATACCTCGCGCGCCCGCCGGGAGCTCGGCTTCGTGCCCGGGTGCCGCTCCGCGAGGGACTCGTCCGTACGCTCAACTCCTATCGCCGCCTGGGGTGGGTCTGACCACCGTCCCACGTCTGCAGCGCCGCTTGCGCTCGAGCGCTTCCGTCACCCCTAGGCTGAACCGGCCCGCCCCACCCGCGTGAGCTCGGCGAGCAGGCGCCGGGCCCCCTCGCTCCACGAAAACTCCGCCGCGCGGGCCAGTCCCCTGGGCCCGGAGCGTGCCGGCGAGCCCGGCTCGCACGCCAGGCGCAGCATGGCGGCGGCGAGGCCGTCGACGTCGTCGGGATCGACGATGAGCGCGGCGTCGCCCACCACCTCGGGGCAGGCGGGCGCGCTCGAGGTGATCACCGGGCAGCCCCAGGCCATGGCCTCGACCAGCGGGATGCCGAAGCTCTCGTAGTAGGACGGGAACAGCAGCGCGCCCGCGGCATGCTGTAGACGGCGGGCATGTCGTCGTGCGCGATGAGGCCGGGGATGACGACGGCGTCGGGATCGAGGCCGTACCGGTCGCGCAGCACCTCCGGCGTGAGCCGCTCCCGCACGCCCGCGCCGAGGATCACCATCGGCGGCATGTCGGGCTGGGCGGCGCGCGCGCGGGCGTAGGCCTCGAGCGTGCCCTCGACGTTCTTGCGCGGGCAGAGCGCCTGCCCGGCGTATTCGATCCGGGTGTATCCCTTGACCACCATCAGGAAGCACGGCCGATCGGGGATGCCGTACTGCGCGCGCACCCGGCCGAGGATGGCGGGGTCGGTGATGGGGGTGAAGCGCTCGTCGGCCGCGGCGTAGATCGTGGCCATCTTCTCCTGGGGCACCCCGGCCAGCTGCTCGAGCTCGCGGGCGAGGCTGTCCGAGTTGGTGAGCACCCGGGCGGCGCGACGGCAGAAGAGCGGGATGCTGAGGACGTTGTAGACTCGGTTGATCCGGTCGCCGAGCGTCGTGTAGTACTCGGGGAAGGTCCAGTACTCGGTCCCGCGCTGCTGGACGATGGTGGGGCACGGCGCCACGAGGGGGATGCTGAACTTATGGTGGAACAGGACGTCGAGCCGCTCCCGCCACGCCGCCAACGGCACCGCCACCTGATCCCAGAGCACCTTTCCGGGCGCGCGCACCACCACCTCGCGTACGTTGGCCGCTGGGCATACCGTCCCCGCTGCCCGTCGTTGGCGTAGAACAGCACGTACTGGTTGCTGCTGTCGAGCTCCAGCAGCGCGTCCACCAGATTCCGGATGTACACGCCCGCGCCGTCGTATTCGTCGATGGCGCGAAGCATGATGCCGATGCGGAGCGGGGGCCGTCCGCCCTCGCCCCGCCGTCGCGGCACTTCGGCCGGTCTGGTCGCCAACGCGCTCGTGCCGACTGCCATGGGTGGACCCGTTTCGTGTGTATGGGATATGCCGCGCAGGACTCGGCCGGACACTGTAATCGCTGCCGGCTCCCCCGGGCGTGACCCCAGTCACAGGGGCCGCCGCGCCGTGGCAGGCCGGGCGGTGGCCGTGGACGGGGGTCCCGGGCGTGGCTACGTTCCCGGGCGTCCCACGGCCTCCCACCCCCCTGTCCTGATAGCCTCCAGCACCCGCCAGCTCGACCGAAACGTCCGCCGCCACCCCCGCCGGGCGCGGCGGTGGCGCACGCTGGGGACAGCTGCTCGCACTCCTGGGCGGGGCGGTGGTGCTCGTCGCCACTCTCACCCCGCTGGGACGACCGCCGCCTGGCATCTGCCACCCCCCTGCTCTGCCTGTCTGCGGCGGCCAGGGCGGCGCCGACGTCGCCGGCAATCTGCTCCTCTTCCTCCCCTTCGCGGCCGGACTCCGGCTCGCCGGGCAGTCATGGCCGCGCGCGTGGCGGTGGCGGCCGCCTCTCGTTCACCGTCGAGCTGCTGCAGCTCCTGGTGGTCCCGGGCCGGGACGCCAGCCTCAGTGACCTGCTGACCAACACGGCCAGCGGCGCGATGGGCGCCGCGCTCGGCGGCGCCCTGCCCGGCATGTCGCCGCGGCCACGGGGGGCGGCGGGTCCCTGCTCGCGGCGGCGTCGCGCTGCGCTCCTGCTCGGCCGCCTCCGCGTGGCTGCTCGGGCCGTCGTGCCCGACCGCCCACTCTCGAGCCGCTGGGCGCACATGGCGCCGGGCACCGACGTCTTCGGGGGCCGCGTGCTGGCCGTGCACCTCAACGGCGCGCCATGCCGCCCGACGGGACCCCCCCGGACTCGGCCGCGCTGCGGGACGGTCGCCGGCGGGACGATCGGGCTCGACGCGGAGGTCGTCTCCGGCGCGCCCGCCGCTGACCTCCTGGGTCTACATGTTCCGGGTCCCGTCGGGCGGCGCGGTCACGCTGGGCCAGCTCCACCGGCTGGCCCGCATCGACTGCCCGCGCGCGCGCTCCGCTACCGGCTCTTCCCGCCGATGGTGACCCTCCCCGACGGGTTTCCCGTGCGCCCGGGAGTGCCGGTCGGCTCAGGGCGACCGAGCGCGGGCGGCATGTCCGGCTCTCCTCGACCTACGGCGGCCGTAGCGATCGATCGCCATGGGTATCACGCCCGCCTTCGGCTGGATCCTCGTCTCGCCGTTCCTCTTCCAGCGGCACCGGGGTCCGCTGGATCACCGCGCCTGCCTCGCACTCTACGCTGCCGCCCGGCTTCTGGGCGGCGGCGGCCGGGCGGCCGGGGGCGGCCCTCGCCGGGCTCGCCGCGGGGCTCGCCCTGGCCCTGGCCGTGATCCCAGCCGCGGGCGGGCTTTCCGCCGGTCCACTGGTCCGAGTGGCTGGCCGGGGCGCTCGGCGTCGCGCTCGGCTGGGCCCTCCGGCTGCCCGCGGCTTATCTTGAAGAGCGATGCGCCTCGCCTTCCGCCAGCGAATCCTCCTCATCCTGATCTGCCTCGGCGCGGTGCCGACCGCCGTGGCGATCTTCGGCTGGGCGTTCACCGTGCGCTCGACGACGCCGGCGGCCGGGGCGCTCCGCGCGATCGAGGAGGTCGGCGCCTCCGGCCGCGTGCTCATCCAGAGGCTCGACTCGACCCGGCTCACCCCGGCCGAGCGGCGGGCGCTCGCCGACCACGCCGACAAGCTCAACAGCGCCCTCGGCCGGTTCCAGCGGGTCGACACCTTCGGCCGCTACTACTACGCCGGCCTGGGCCTGGTCGTGCTGCTGGTGGGGGCGGCGTTCCTGTACGCCTCGGTCCGGGTGGGCGGCCATCTCTCGCGCCAGCTCAGCCGGCCGATCGAGGAGCTGATCGGCTGGACCGCGCCACATCCGCCGGATGGAGGCCCTGCCGCCCGACCGGCCGCGGCGCGGCGCGCCGGAGTTCGAGGCCCTGCGCACGGCGCTGCGCGAGATGGCCACCGCGCTCGAGCAGGGCCGCGCGCGGGAGATCGAGGCCGAGCGGCTCCGCGCCTTTCGCGAGACGGCGCGGCGGGTCGCGCACGAGATGCGGAACCCGCTCACGCCGATCCGGCTCGCGGTGGCGCAGCTCGCGCGGTCCGCCGCGCCGCCGCAGCGCGAGGCCATCGAGGTGCTCGTCGCCGAGTCGGGCCGGCTCGAGCAGCTGGCGCGCGAGTTCACCGAGTTCGGCCGCCTGCCCGAAGGGCCGGCCGCGCAGGTCGACCTCGCCGAGCTGCTGGCCGAGCTCGCGCGCACGAGCTGTCCCGCCCACCATGCACGTGTCGCTCGCGCTCGACCCCGCCCTGCCCACGCCTGCTGGGCCACTACGATCCGCTCCGCCGCGCCTTCGGCAACCTCCTCCGCAACGCGGTCGAGGCGTGCGAGGCCCGGGGCCAGATCGAGCTCGCGGCCCGCGCCCGAGAACGGCGCGGTGCGGATCGAGATCGGCGACCACGGCCCCGGCGTGCCGCCCGACCTCGCCGGCCGGCTCTTCGACCCGTACGTGACCGGCAAGAGCGGCGGCACCGGACTCGGCCTCGCGCTCGCGAAGCAGACGATCGAGATGCACCAGGGCACGATCGCCGTCCAGGCGACGCCCGGCGGCGGCGCGACGTTCGTCGTGCGGATGCGGGGCCGGTGACGCGCACGCGCCCAGATCCTCCTGGTCGACGACGAGGCCAACATCCGCCGGATGCTGGCCGCGCTGCTCCGCGAGGAGGGGTTCACGGTGGCCGAGGCGCCGAACGGCAACGCGGCGCTGCTGCAGCTCGACGACGTGGACCCCGACGTCGTCCTGCTCGACCTGCTGATGCCGCCGGGGCCCGACGGGCTCGCGACGCTGGCGAGCATCCGCGAGCGGGGCCGCGGCACGCCGGTCATCATGATGAGCGGCAAGGCGCAGCTCACCGACGCGGTGCGGGCCGTGAAGCTGGGCGCCTTCCAGTTCCTCGAGAAGCCGCTCGCGCCCGAATCGGTGCTGGTCACGGTGCGGGCCGCGCTGGAGCTCAACCGCACGCGCGCCGAGAACCGCGCGCTGCACGCGGAGCTCTCGCGCCGCTCGGCGCTGGTCGGCGAGAGCGCGGCGATGGCAGCAGGTCCGGGCGCTGATCGCCCGGGTCGCGCCCACCGAGGCGCGCGTGCTCATCACCGGCGAGAGCGGCACCGGCAAGGAGCTGGCGGCCGCGGCGATCCACGCGGCGAGCCGCCGGTCGGCGCGGCGCGTTCGTCACCGTCAACTGCGCCGCCATCCCGCGGGACCTGGTCGAGTCCGAGATGTTCGGGCACGAGCGGGGCGCGTTCACCGGCGCCACCGAGCGCCGGCTCGGCCGGTTCGAGCTGGCGCACCAGGGGACGCTCTTCCTCGACGAGATCGGCGACCTCAGCGCCGAGGCCCAGGCCAAGCTGCTCCGCACGCTCGAGACCGGCGAGATGCAGCGGCTCGGCGCCGAGGGCGTCGCAGCGGGTGGACGTCCGGATCGTCGCGGCCACCAACCGCCGGCTGGAGGACGCGGTGGCCGACGGCGACTTCCGCGAGGACCTGTTCTTCCGGCTCAACGTCTTCCCGATCCGGCTCCCGCCGCTGCGCGAGCGGCTGGAGGATCTGCCCGCGCTCGTGGCCCACCTGGCCGAGCGGGTGCGGCCGCGCCAGGCGCCGGCGTTCACGCCGCAGGCGCTCGACGCGCTGGCCGGCTACGGCTGGCCCGGCAACGTGCGCGAGCTCGCCAACCTGGTCGAGCGCCTGAGCATCCTGTGCGGCCCCACGGTGGACGCGGGCGCGGTGCGCGAGGTGCTGCGCGGCGGCTCGCCGCCGCCGCCCGCCCCGACCGCGCTTGGCCGGCCGCTCTCCGAGGCGCTCGACGACTACGAGCGCGGGCTCCTGCGCGCCGCGCTGGCGCAGGCGGAGGGCAACATCGCCGAGGCCGCGCGGCTGCTGCAGACCGACCGCGCCAACCTGTACCGCCGCATGCGGCGGCTGGGCCTCGACCGGGAGTAGCCCGGCCGCTCCACCACTTCGACCCTCGAGCTCCGCATGCGACTCCTCGCCGGTGGCCTGCTGCTCCTGCTCGCGATGCCGCCGCTGCTCCGGGCGCAGGACAGCGTGATCGTCATCGATCCCGACCTCGCCGCCGGGCGACTCGTCGGTCGTGCGGGCCGGCCCGCCGGCCGACGTCGTGTCCGAGCTGCTCGCCTTCTACAACGACAGCGCGACCACCCGGGTGCAGGGGGACGTGAGCTTCCCGGCCGGGAGCATGTTCGCCGGCCGGCTGGCGATCTTCCGCGGCTCGCTCCGGCTCGCGGGACGGGTCCGGGGCGACGTCGTCGTGGTCAACGCCACGCTGTACCTGCTGCCGGGCGCCGACGTGGAGGGCGACGTGCTGGTGGTGGGCGGCCGGCTGATCCGGAGCCCGGGCGCGCGGCACGTGGGCCGGGAGCGGGTGCTAGTGGGATGCGGCGCCGGTGCTGCGCGACCCCGACGGCGCGCTCGTGCTGCGCGAGCGCCGCCGCCCGCTCGGCGAGCTGGCCACGGCGCGCGCCACCTTCCAGACCGGCCGCGTCCGGACCGACGCTGCTGCTCGCCACCGGCGGCACCTACAACCGGATCGAGGGGCTGCCGATCGTCTTCGGCCCGACCTTCGAGCTCCGGCCCTCCCGGCGGTCGCTCGCGCGGCTGGACCTGCGCGGCATCCTCCGCACCGCGGGCGAGGGGTCCCGACTGAGCAGCGACTTCGGCTACGGCGCCCGGGCGCGAGCTGGCGCTTCCCGGCGGGTCGGCATCGCCGGACGGATCTACAGCGAGGTCGCGCCGTTCGAGGACCAGCCGCTCTCGGCCGCCGAGAACGGCTGGTCGGCCTTCCTGCTCCAGCGGGATTTCCGCGACTGGTTCGAGCGGCGCGGCGGCGGCGGCGCGGCCTGGGTGCAGCCCACCCGGTCGCTGCGCTTCGAGCTCTCGCTCCGGCGGGACCACGAGAGCAGCGTGCGGGCCATCGATCCATGGTCGCTGCTCCGGAACAGCGATCGCTGGCGCCGCAATCCGCTGAGCGACGACGGCCACTACTTCACCACCGGCGCTCAGCTCGACCTCGACACCCGCAACGACCGCGAGCACGCCTCCACCGGCTGGCTCCTCCGCGCGCGGTACGAGCACAGCACCAGCGACGACGTGGCGCCGGTGACGCTGCCGGAGAGCGTGCGCCCGCCGATCCCGACCGGCGGCGGCTACGCCTTCGACCGGCTCACGCTCGATCTCAGGCGCTACTCGCGGCTGACTCCCAGCCTGCGGGTGAACGCCCGCGCTCCGCGCCGACGGCTGGATCGGCGGCGACCGCCTGCCGGTCCAGCGCCGGGTCTCGCTCGGCGGCCCCGACCTGATGCCGGGCTACGGATTCCGCGCCTTCACCTGCGCGCCCGCGGGGCTTCGTCGATCCGTCGGACCCGGCGCTCTGCGACCGCGCGATCGTCGCCCAGCTCGAGGTCCGCACGCGGCTGGGCCTCAACCTCGGCTACCGCATGCGCGATCGCGAGAGCGGCGCCGGCGGGCGGTTCATCGGCATCGAGGAGGCCGATCTCGTCTTCCTGGGCGACGCCGGCAAGGCGTGGCTCGCGGGCGACGGGCCCGGCCAGGTCCCGGTCGAACCGCATCCCCTCGCTGCGACGAGTGGAAGACCGACGTCGGGGTCGGGCTCGACGCCGGGCCAGATCGGCGTCTACCTCGCGAAGAGCCTCGGCGGAGGCGAGCCGATGCGCCTCATCGTCCGCCTGCAGCGCCGGTTCTAGTGCGGCCGATTCCGCCGCCTCGTCCCCGCCGGCTGGTCCGGTGCGCGCTCGCCGTGGCCGTGGTCCTCGGCCTCGGCGCGGCCGCGGGGCCGGCCGGCGCCCAGGCGCCGCAGCCGCCGCAGCCGGTGCGCCTCACCGTCCGCCTGGCGGCGGACTCGACACCGGCGGGGTCGCGGGCGCCGGTGGTCCGCTCGGAGAACCTCCTGGGCGACGGGCGCTGGCTGTCGGCGCTGCGCTCGGGCCTGCCGGTGCGGCTGCATTACCGGGTGGAGGTCTGGCGCTCGCGCGGCGGCTGGTTCGACGCCTTCGAGCGGCAGGCGGCGTGGGACGTGGTGCTCCGGCACGAGCCGCTGCTCGACCAGTACACGATGCTCACGCTCGTCGGCGGCCGCGTCCAGGAGCGGCGGTACGCCACGCTCGACGCGCTCAGCGCCGCGCTCGCCTTCGCGTACCAGGTGAGCGTGCGTCCCGCCGCGGCCGGGCGCTACTACTACGCGGCGTCGCTGGAGATCTCGACGCTGTCGGATTCCGACCTCGACGAGCTGCAGCGGTTTCTGGAAGGCGACCTCGGCGAGGTCGCGCAGGGCGAGGAGGGCGTGGGCGACGCGCTCGGCCGCGGCGCGACCCGCTTCCTGCTCCGGCTGGCCGGACTGCCGAGCCTCCGGCTCGAGGTGCGGAGCACGACGTTCGAGGTACGCTAGGACGTCAGACGGTGCGGCAGGAGGCTAGACGGTGCCGCCGAGGGCGCGCAGGGCTTCCTCGCCGTAGAAGAGCTTGATGTACTTGGCCTGCGCGATCGAGAGCCGGCGAACCGCCCACGAGAGGTGCACGAAGTGCGGCTCGCGCGGAGTGTGCAGCGGGTGCATGCCGCACTCCTCGGGCAGGTGATTGCCCTTCCGCGTATTGCACGAGCTGCAGGCGGTCACCACGTTGGCCCACTCGTTGTCGCCGCCGCGCGAGAGCGGAACCAGGTGATCCCGCGTCAGGCACTCGCGGTGCCGCAGCTCGAGCTGGCTCCGATGACAGTACTGGCAGCGGTAGCTGTCGCGGGCGAAGAGGAATGTGTTGGTGACCTGGCGACGAAAGCGGCGGGGGACGTGCACGAACTTGACCAGCCGGATAATGGCTGGTTTGGGTAGTGTGAGGCGTTCACTTCGGACGACGTTGCCCGCGTCGGACTCGACGATCTCGGCCTTGCCCTCGATGACGAGGCGCAGGGCCCGGCGGACCGGGACCATCGTCAACGGCTCGAACGAAGCGTTCAAGGCCAAGCACCGCACGCGACGTCTCCGCAGCGGAATGAAGTGGAGGATGCGAGAATCCCGTCTCGCTCGCCCCGGCAGGGGGCGGCCCGACGGGAAACCACCGGCGGCACCAGCGCTTACATCAGCCGCAACAGCCGCACCAGTTAAAGCGTAACGCCCCCCCAGTGGACCGGCAAGGGAGGGCGCGCGTCCCATGGCGTTCCTACTTCTTGACCAGGGCCTGAATCCGCTGGGCGATGGACTCCCGGAGCCGCTGGCTCCGCGTGATCACCAGCACGGTGTCGTCGCCGGCGATCGTGCCGATGACCTCGGCCCACCCCGCCTGGTCGAGCGCCTCGGTGATGGCCCCGGCGGAGCCGCTCGCCGTCTTGAGCACCAGCAGCGGCCCTACCCCGTCCACGCTCACCAGCAGCGCCGGCAGCACCTGCGCCAGATCGGGCCGGACCGCGGCCCGGTGGGGATGGGTGTAGAACGCACCCCCCTGCGGATCCGCCAGCTTGGCGAGGCCGAGCTCCCTGATGTCGCGCGAGAGCGTCGCCTGGGTGACCACGAAGCCTTCGGTGGAGAGCGCCTCGCGCAGGTCGTCCTGGCTCTCGATGCGCCGCTCCCGGACCACGCGCAGGATGGCGGCGTGACGCTGGATCTTCATAGCGGTGGGCTGGTTCGATGCACGTCCCGTCCTCCCACAAAGGTGGCCAGCACGTCCCGCGGGCCGCTCGCCAGCACCCGGTCCTCGGCCGACATGTCGTCCTCGAAGCATCCGGTGCCGTGACGGGGCCGGATGACGACACAGTCGCCCCATCGGCCCGGCGCCAGGACCCCGATCTCGCGCTCGAGGCCGAGGGCGCGCGCGGCGTCCCGGGTGCAGAGCGCGAGGGCTCGCGCGGCATCGAGCCCCGCGAGCGCGCGAGCCGCGCGGGCCTCCGCCAGCAGATCGAGGGTCCCCACGCTCATGATCGAATCGGTCCCGAGCCCCACCCGGAGTCCCGCGGCCAGCAGCGCCGCGAGCGGCGCGTCGCCGTGGCCGTGGGCGCGGTTGGACAGCGGGCAGTGCGCCACCGCCGCATTCGCGCGGGCAAGCCGCTGGACGTCCGCCGGACCGGCCTGCACCACGTGGATGCAGAGCGTCCGCTCCGACAGCACACCGTGCTCGTCGAGCCAGGCCACGGGTGAGCGGCCGAGCGGCGCCGGCATCGGAATACCGCGGGTGCGCCACGCGTCGGCGAAGGCGCCCGTGCCGCTCGCCAGAAGCGCGCTCTCGGCCGGCGACTCCGCCAGATGCACCGCGATCGGCAGACCGGCCTCGCGAGCCCAGGCGGCGGTCGCGGCGTAGAGCGCCCCGCTCACGGTATAGGGCGCGTGGGGAGAGACGCCGATGCGGACGCGCCCGCCGGCAAACCGGCCGAGCCGCTCCACGGCCTCCTGGAGGCCTCGGAGGCTCGCGTCCCGCTGATCGGGATGCGGCCCGAAGACCTCCTGGTACGCGATCCCGGAGCCGCCGGCCTCGGCGAGCGCCTCGATGACCGCCCCCGAGTCGCCGGTATCGGCGACGGTGGTCACGCCGGCGGCCCAGCAGTCGGCGAGGCCGCGGCGCGCGGCGGCCAGAAACGCCTCGGGAGCACGGGCCGCCTTGATCTCCCGGACCCGGCGGATCCAGGCACCGAACTCCGGCTCGGGCGGCCCCCCGTCGAGGCCGGTCAGCTCGAGATGCGTGTGCGTGTTGATCAGGCCGGGAAGCAGCAGCGCATCACCGAAGTCCTCGGCCGCCGCGTCCGCCGGCCGGGGCACCACCGCCTCGGGGCCGACGGCGGCGATGCGTCCGTCCGCGCCGATCAGCAGCGCGCCGTGCTCGAGTGCCGGACCCTCGATCGGCAGGACCCACCGCGCCGACAGCCGGCGGGCCCGCATGCTAGCGGGGCGTATTCGGCGCCGGGCCGGAGCCCCCCATTACCCCCGTCGACGTCTTGCCCGGGCCCGTGGCCGCGCCGGGCGCGGGCACGACCGGACGCGCCGCGCCCGGCGGAAGCGGCGCCGTGGGCAGCGGCGCGCCGTCAGGCGCGGTGCCGGTGCCGCCCATCGGTCCGGTGCCCCCCACGGCGCCGAAGGGCGAGTGGATGGGGCAGAAGGCGGTCGGCTCGGTGCCGGGGATGAACGACTCGATGTAGTGCACGTCCTTCGGGCAGAACGGCGTGGCCTTGTAGCCGGTAGTCTTGTCGATGTCGAGCGCGGTGAGCCCGTCGGGCCGAGGCCACGCCGGCGGAATCGCCCGGCGCTCGTACACCTCGCGCATCATCGCCGTCCAGGCCGGCGCCGCGAGCACGCCGCCCTGCGCGTTGGCCTTGATCTTCTTCGGCTGGTCGAAGCCGAGCCAGATGCCGGTCACCAGGTCGGGCGTGAACCCGATGAACCACACGTCGTACCCGTCGTTCGTCGTCCCGGTCTTGCCGCCGGCCGGGAAGTTGATGCGCGAGCCCACCGAGCCGACGGCCGTCCCGTGGCGCACCACGTCGCGCAGCGCGTCGGTCATGAGCCAGGCGTGCGGCGTGTCCATCACCGACACCGAGCGGACCTGCGGCTGCCAGAGGATCTTGCCGGTGCGGTCCTCCACCCGGAGAATCGCGTTGGGGATCGTGCGGGTGCCGAGGTTGGCGAAGGTGGTGTACGCGGCGATCATCTCCAGCGGGATGACGTCCGCGGAGCCGATGTGGATCGACGGATACGGCGGCACCCGCGTCGTGAGGCCGAACTTGGTGGCCTCGCTGATGACCGCGTCCTCGCCCAGCTCCATGCCCAGCTTGATGGCGATGATGTTGCGCGACATGTAGAGCGCGCGCCGGAGCGTCATCGGCCCGTCGAACTCGAGATCGTAGTTCTGGGGTGCCCACGGCGTGGTGTCGGTGGCGATCTCCACGGTCAGCGGATCGTCCACCATCACGTGCGAGAGCGGATAGCCCGCCTCGACCGCCGCCGCGTAGACGATGGGCTTGAAGGTGGAGCCGGGCTGCCGGAGCGCCTGGGTGGCGCGGTTGAACTTGCTGTCCTCGAAGTCGCGGCCGCCCACCATCGCCCGGATGTTGCCGGTCTTGGCGTCGAGCGTGACCACCAGGCCCTGCAGGTAGGGCGTGGTCGTCCTGCTGCCGTTGTCGGGGGTGTCGGCCCGCGAGTCGAGATACTGGCGATAGGTCGGCCACGCGAACTTGCCGTCGGCGCCGCTCTCGATGGCCTCGAGCCGGGCCTCGAGCGCCCGCTCGGCGGCCTGCTGGGTGTCGAGGTCGAGGGTGGTGTAGATCCGGTAGCCGAGCTTGTAGAGGTCGGCGCCGAAGCGCGCGTCGAGCTGCTGGCGGACGTACTCGACGAAGTACTCGGCGACGCCGCTGAAGTCGGAGTGCGAGCTGAGCAGCAGCGGATAGGCCTTCCACCGCTCGGTATCGTCGGCGGAGAGCAGCCCGTTGTCCCGGAGCAGGTTCAGCACCGTGTTGCGGCGCTGGACGCTCAGGTTGGGATTCTTGCGCGGATTGTAGCGGGAGGGCGCCTTCGGGATGGCGGCGAGGGTGGCCGCCTCCGCCACGTTGAGGTCGCGAACCGATTTGCCGAAGTACCGCTGGGAGGCGGCCTCGACGCCGTAGGCCCGGTTGCCCAGGTCGATCTGGTTGAGGTAGAGCTCGAGGATCTTGTCCTTGGTGTACTTGGCCTCGATCTCCCGGGCGACGTGGGCCTCGCGGAGCTTGCGGCGGAGCGATTTGTCGCGCCCGCTGATGTCCTCGGGCCAGAGATTCCGCGCGAGCTGCATGGTGATGGTCGAGAACCCCTCGGCCACGCGGAACTTGAAGAGGTTGTTCTTGATCGCGCCGAACACCCGGTACCAGTCGATCCCGTGGTGCTCGTAGAAGCGCTTGTCCTCGGTGGTGATGAACGCCGCCTTCACGTACGGCGACATCTCGCCCAGGGGCACGACGGTGCGGCGCTCCAGGCCCAGGTCGGTGATGAGCCGTCCGTCCGCCGCGTAGACCTTGGAGGCCTGGTTGGGGTCGTACCCGCCGAGCTCGGCGATGGGCGGACAGCTGTTGCCGGCGCAGGCACGCGTCCACAGCGCCGTCAGGACCGCGAGCCCGAAGGCGACGACCGCGAGGAATGAGACCAGGACGATGCGACGGGCGCGTGGGGAGTACCAAACGCGCTGCAGGAAGCTGGGTTGCCGGCGGGCCATGCCCCAAGCTAGCCGGTTGCGGGGCACGTTTCCAGCGGGTACGATACGCCGCTATGAGCGACCTTCTGCAGCTGTTGACCGACCGCGGCTTCGTCCAGCAGGCCACGCCCGGACTCGCGGAGCGGCTCCGGCAGGGCCCGATCACGGCCTACGTCGGCTTCGATCCGACCGCGGACTCCCTGCACGTGGGGAGCCTGGTGCCGGTGATGGGCATGGCCTGGCTCCAGCGGGAGGGCCACACGCCCATCGCGCTGGTCGGCGGCGGCACCGGCATGGTGGGCGACCCGAGCGGCAAGCGGAACGAGCGGCCGGTCCTGACCCTGGAGCAGATCGACCGGAACGCCCAGGGCGTGCTGCGCCAGCTCCAGCGGTTCCTGTCGTTCGAGGGCGCGAACGCCGCGCTGCTCCGGAACAACGCCGACTGGCTGCGCGGCCTCGCCCCTGATGGAGTTCCTGCGGGACACGGGCAAGCACTTCCAGCTGAGCTTCATGCTGCAGAAGGAGTCGGTGCAGAGCCGGATGGAGACGGGGATCTCGTACACCGAGTTCAGCTACATGCTGATCCAGGCGTACGACTTCTGGCACCTGTTCCACAGCGACAACTGCGAGCTCCAGATGGGCGGGAGCGACCAGTGGGGCAACATCACCGCCGGGACGCACCTGGTGGGCAAGCGGGACGGGCGGGACGTGCACGGCCTGGTGTTTCCGCTCATCACCACGGCCACGGGCGCCAAGTTCGGCAAGAGCGAAGACGGCAACGTGTGGCTCGACCCCGAGCGCACCAGCCCCTACCACTTCTACCAGTTCTGGCTCAACACCGACGACCGCGACGTCGAGCGCTACCTCAAGCTGTTCACCTTCCTCCCGCTCGGCCGGATCGCCGCCACGATGGCCGAGCACGCGGCCGATCCGGGCCGGCGCGAGGCGCAGCGCGTGCTGGCCCGCGAGGTGACCGCCACCGTGCACGGCGACGCGGTGGCCGAGGCCGCCATCCAGACCAGCGCCGCCCTGTTCGGCGGCTCGGGCGACGGGACGGAGCTCTCCGCCGAGGCGATCGCCGACATGCCGGAGCGCCGGGTGTCGCGCACCCAGCTCCCGGAGGGGCTGCCGGTGGTCGAGGTGCTCGTGGCCAGCGGGCTCGCGAGCTCCAAGTCGGACGCGCGGCGGGGCATCCAGGGCAAGGGGTTCTACCTGAACGGCCGGCCGATCGACGACGTGGAGCTCATGATCGACGAGGACTCGCTGCAGGGGCCGCCGGACGAGCGGTTCGTGATCCTGAGAAAGGGAAAGAAGAACTACGTGCGCCTGGTGCTGGAGCCCTAGCCGCTCGAACAACCCGTCATCCCGAGGGAGCGGAGCGACCGAGGGACCTTGCGCAGGAATGGCCCGAGCCATTTTCCGGCAAGGTCCCTCGCTGCGCTCGGGATGACGAACTCCCTATAGCAGCGTCCCCCCCAGCAGAATCCGCGCGACCGTGAAGTAGATGACCAGGCCCGTCACGTCCACCAGCGTCGCCACGAACGGCGCCGAGGCGCTGGCGGGGTCGGCGCCGAACCGCCGGAGCACGAACGGCAGCATCGAGCCGGCGAGGGTCCCGAACATGACCACCCCCAGCAGGCTCCCCGCCACCGTCAGGGCCACCAGCAGGTAGTGCTCGCCGTAGACCTGCACCCACCGCCTGCCAGACCAGGATTCGCACCAGGCCGATCAGGCCGAGCAGCAGGCCGAGGACGAGGCCGGTGAGCAGCTCGCGCCGGGCCACGCGCCACCAGTCGCGCAGGCGGACCTCGCTCAGGGCCATCGCGCGGATGACCAGCGTGGCGGCCTGCGAGCCCGAGTTGCCGCCGCTGCTGATGATGAGCGGGACGAACAGCGCCAGGATGACGGCCCGGGCGATCTCCTTCTCGAAGAATCCCATCGCCGTCGCGGTCAGCATCTCGCCGACGAACAGCACGGCCAGCCAGCGTCCGCGCTTCCGCACCATGTCGGCGAAGCCGATCTGAAGGTACGGCTCGTCGAGCGCCTCGCTGCCGCCGATCTTCTGGATGTCCTCGGTGGCCTCCTCCTGCACCACGCCCACGACGTCGTCGGCCGTGACGACGCCCTTCATCCGGCCCTCGGCGTCGATGACGGGGATGGCCAGCAGGCCTTCCTCGACGAGCAGATGCGCCACCGCCTCCTGGTCGGTCTCGTCCGTGACGGTGACGAGGTCGGTGTGCATGATGTCGCTCACGAGCCGCTCGGGCGGCGCGGCGAACAGCTCGCGGAACGAGACCACGCCCAGCAGCCGCATGTCGGGCGCGAGGACGTAGGCGTAGTCGATCACTTCGATCCCGCGGATCGCCTGGCGGCGGAGGTAGCGGATGGCCACCTCGACCGAGATCTCCGGCCGGAGCCGCATGTAGCGCGGGTTCATGACGCCGCCGGCCGCGTCCTCGGCGTAGGCCATGAGGGCGATCACCTCGCCGAGCGTGGCCGGATCGAGCAGGGCCAGGAACGGCGGCGCGCTCCCCGGGCTCCATGGACTGCAGCACGTCGGCCGCGTCGTCCGGCGCGAGCAGGCGCATCCAGGGACGGCTTCGCTCGGGGCCGAGCTCCTGGAGCAGCCCGGCCTGGTCGTGGGTGCTGAGCGCGAGGAAGAAGTCGGCCGCCTCGTTCGCGCTGAGCATCGCGAATCCCTCGAGGCGCTCCTCCGCGCTCAGGATCGGGATAGGCGTCGAGCAGCGCCTCGGCGGTGAAGGCGTCGGGCACGGGGGTGGTCAGGACGCGGCCTCCGACGGGATTACCAGCGCGAGCGCCGGGTAGTGGTGGAGCGCGGCGGCTTGGCGCCGAGGAGGCCGAAGATGCCGCGGATGATCTCCCGGCCGACCGTGCGGCCGATGGTGGACGAGAGCGCGCCGACGAGCGCGCCGCCGGCGACCTGGGTCACCGTGCGGGCCGCCCGTCCGCTCCGCGCGGGTGCTGCCGGCGGCTGGGAGCCGGGAGCCGGCGCCGCGGGTGTCGGGGCCTGGGTGCGCGCCATGCGCGCGGCCAGCATCTCCCGCGCGCTCTCGCGATCGACCGCCTGGCCGTACTCGGCGAGCAGGTCCGACTGGCGGATGTCCGCCTGCAGCTCCTCGGGGGTCAGCGGCGCCATTCGCGAGCAGGGCGGAATGAGTCGGGTGGCCACCACCGGCGTCGGCGCGCCGCGGGCGTCGAGCACGGTCACGGCCGCCTCGCCGATGCCGAGCGAGGTGAGCGTCTCCTCGAGATCGTAGAAGGCCGTCTTGGGAAAGGTCCGGACGGTGGCGCGGAGCGCGGTGTCGTCGTCCGGCGTGTGGGCGCGGAGCGCGTGCTGGACCCGGTTGCTGAGCTGCGCGAGCACGTCGGACGGGACGTCCTTCGGAGTCTGGGTCACGAAGTAGACGCCGACGCCCTTCGACCGGATGAGCCGCACCACCTGCTGCACCTGGTCGAGGAACGCCTTCGAGGCGTCGGCGAAGAGCAGGTGCGCCTCGTCGAAGAAGAAGGCGAGCTTGGGCTTGGGCAGATCGCCGGCCTCGGGCAGGTTGTGATACAGCTCGGCCAGCAGCCACATCATGAACGTCGACCAGAGGAGCGGCTTGTCCTGCACGTCGCTCAGCTCGAGACAGGTCACCACGCCGCGGCCGTCGGACGTCAGCTGCAGCAGGTCCTTGACGTCGAACTCCGGCTCGCCGAAGAACCGGTCGGCGCCCTGCGACTCGAGCTCGACCATCTTCCGCAGCAGCACGCCCACCGTGGCGCCGGACATTCCGCCGTACTGCGCCAGCGCGGGCTTGCCCTCGTCGGAGGCGAGGTACTGGAGCACGGCACGGAGGTCGGGCAGATCGAGCAGCGGCAGCTGGCCGTCGTCGCAGTACTTGAAGACCATCGTGAGCACGCTGGTCTGGGTCTCGTTGAGCGAGAGGGTCTTGCCCAGCAGCAGCGGGCCGAACGAGCTCACGGTGGCGCGGAGCTGGACGCCGAGCTTCCCCGAGAGGCTCACGAACTCGACGGGCACGCCGGCGGCCTTCCAATCCCACCCGACGTCCTTGGCCCGGCCGGCCACGCGGTCGCTGGCGCTCGCCCGGCATGGCGAGGCCGCTCAGGTCGCCCTTGATGTCCGCCGCGAAGACCGGCACGCCCTGCGCCGAGAGCTGCTCGGTGAGGAGCTGGAGCGTCTTGGTCTTGCCGGTGCCGGTGGCGCCGGCGATGAGGCCGTGGCGATTCATCATGGCCAGCGGAATCTTGACCTTGGGCTCCTGGTGCACGGTCCCGGTCTTCTCGAGCGCCGCGCCCAGCGTGACGGCGGGGTCGGTGAAGCCGTAGCCGGCGGCGAGCATGTCGGTGAAAGTGGTCGGCATGGTTCGAACTCGGTTGGGGTCATCTCGTGTCGCGTGGTGCCATCGCTGCCGTACTCACCACGAAGGCACGAAGTCACGAAGGACACGAAGACTGCACCCATTGTTCGAGCATTCCCTGCAGGGTCCCTTCGTGCCTTCGTGGTGATAACGAGCCGCACGGCTCACCCTTCAGCGTTCCTCCAGCACCGCCACCACCCGCTCCATCTCCTCGACGGTGTTGTACGCGTGCGGGCTCAGCCGGATCGCTCCCTCCCGGAGGCTGCAGATGATGCGCGCCGCCTTGAGACGGCGGAAGGCGCCGCCCACGTCCGCCGGCGCCAGGCAGAGAATGCCCGAGCCGTGCGCGCCGAGCGGCGAGGCCACCTGCGGTCCCGGTCCGCGAGGCCCAGGCCAGCACCGGCTCGTGCAGCCGCTGCAGGTGCGCCTGAATCCGCTCCACGCCCAGCTCGAGCAGCAGGCCCAGGGACGCGTTGAGCCCCGCGAAGTCCTGGTACGGCAGCGTGATGAGCTCGAAGCGGCGGGCGTCGGCACGGAGGGTGTCGCTGTAACTGGTGAGGCGCGTGAAGTCGTCGGTGCCCTCGAAGGCCATCCAGCCGGTCACCGGCGGGCTGAGCTCGCGGATCAGCTCGCGCCGCACGTAGACGAAGCCCGAGCCCCAGGGCGAGAGCAGCCACTTCTGCCCCCCGCAGGCGAGGATGTCGACCGGCGTCTCGCGGAGGTCGACCGGGAGCTGGCCCACTGCCTGAATCGCGTCCACCACGAGGTAGGCGCCCGTGCGCCGCGTGGCCGCGGAGAGCGCGGCGAGGTCCACCCGGTAGCCGTTGCTGAACTGCACCAGCGAGACCGCCAGCGCCCGCACCCGCGGATCCTCGGAGCCGCTCGAGCAGCCGCGCCTCGTCCGGCCAGCCCGACGCGGCGGTGGGCACGAGCTCGACGTCGATCCCGATCTCGCGCAGCCGGAGCCAGGGATAGACGTTCGCCGGAAACTCGCGGTCGCTCACGAGGACGACGTCGCCGGGGCTGAGCGGCAGCGCGCGGGCCACGACGCCGAGTCCGAAGCTGGTGTTGACCGTGAGCGCGATCTCCTCCGGGCGTGGCGCCGATGAGCCCGGCGAGCAGCCGCCGGGATTCGGCGATGGTGCCGAAGAGATCGCGGTCCGGCAGCTGAAACGGCATCGCGCGGCGGCGGTTGAAGGCCTCGAGCGCGAGCCGCGTGCGCTCGGGCAGCGGACCGATGCTGGCGTGGTTCAGGTACACCGTCTCGTCGGCCCAGGGAAACTCGGCGCGGCGGAGTGCGGCGGTGTCGATCGTCGTGGCGGGCGCGGCCACCCGCAGAGCCTCAGCGCTCATCGCGGAGCCTCGGGTCGTAGGCCTCGCGGAGGGCGTCACCCACGAGGTTGAAGCCCAGCACCGCCAGACCGATCGCGATGCCGGGCGCGAACGAGACCCACGGCGCCACCCGGATCAGATCGCGGCCGTCGGCCACCATCGCCCCCCAGCTCGGCGTGGGCGGCTGCGCGCCCAGTCCCACGAACGAGAGCGCCGCCTCGGCCATGATCGCCCCGGCGATGCCGAGCGTGGCGGCGATGATGACCTGCGTCCGCACGTTCGGCAGCAGGTGTCGCAGCAGGACACGCCGGTCGAGGGCACCCAGCGCCTGGGCGGCGAGCACGAACTCGGCGCGCTTGAGCACCAGCACCTGGCTCCGGACCAGCCGCGCCATGCCGGCCCAGCCGACCACGCCGATGACCAGGAACACGACCGGAAGCGACGGCTTCACCGCGGCGGCCACCGCGATGAGGAGGAGGAGCGTCGGAAAGGCGAGCGTGATGTCGGCCAGCCGCATCACCAGGGCGTCGACCCAGCGGCCGTAGTACCCCGCCAGGAGCCCCAGGAGCACGCCGAGCGTCACCGAGACCGACTGTGAGATGAGTCCCACCGAGAGCGAGAGCCGCGCACCGTATAGCACCCGGCTCAGCACGTCCCGGCCCTGGGTGTCCGTTCCGAGGAGAAACCGGCCGCCGGGGCCCAGGAGGTAGGCATTCCGCAGATCGCCCTTGAGGGGGTCGAACGGGGCGATCCAGGGCGCCACCAGGGCCGCCAGCACCACCAGGGCCACCAGGCCCAGGCCGAGCTGAAAGAACCGGTCGCGGCGCAGGCGCTCTCGCAGCACCCCAGGAGTCATGGTCGTCCCGTGACGGGGGTTACCCTGCCAGGTGGGAACCGCGCACACCCTTGCATCGTTGGACCCCACGGCGGGTGGCGCATGATTCTTGCAAATTCTTCCCGGCGAACGTTACGCTGGCCACCTCAACCCGGGCAAGCGAGTGATCCCGGACCGACCCTTCACCCTCGTACTCAGCGGCGGCGGCCTCAAGGGACTCGCCCA
Organism: uncultured Gemmatimonadales bacterium; assembly: GCA_963804125.1. Taxonomy (GTDB): domain Bacteria; phylum Gemmatimonadota; class Gemmatimonadetes; order Gemmatimonadales; family GWC2-71-9; genus CAVVWJ01. The sequence goes on along the minus strand of CAWDPF010000002.1, from coordinate 98,482 downwards.
CATCGGCGTGTTCCGGGCGCTCGCAGAGCGCGGCCTCGCGCCCAGCCTGGTCGTGGGGTCGAGCATCGGGTCGCTGATCGGGGCCGCCTGGGCCGCGGGTGCCACGCCGGAACGGATGGAGGCGCGGGCGCTCCGGGTGAAGCGGCGGGACGTGTTCCAGGTGGCCCGCGTCGACGTCGCCCTCCGCCGGCTGCTGGCCCCCGCCCTGTACCGACGCGAGCCGCTCGAGACGCTGGTCTCGAGCCTCGTCGGCGACATCACCTTCCGCGATCTCAAGCGCCGCCTGCTCGTCAACACCACCGATCTCCATACCGGCATGCAGGTGATGTGGGGCCTTCCTGGCCTGCTCGATGCGCGGGTGGCCGACGCGGTGACGGCCTCGTGCGCCCTGCCCGGCATCTTCCCGCCGCGGGAGATCGGCGGCCGCGCGTACGTGGACGGCGCCGTGGTCGAGAACCTGCCGGTGCGCCTCGCGGCCTCGCTCGGCTCCGGGACCGATCATCGCGGTCAACGTCGCCGCCACCAGCATCCGCCGGGAGGCGCACGAGACCGAAGGGTTCGCGGCCACCTACATCCGCGGGCTCGAGATCGTGATGCAGACCCAGATCGAGGGCCAGTTGCGCGACTGGAACGGGCCGCCGCTGGTGCTGGTGCAGCCCAAGGTCGAGCACATCTCGATGTTCGCGTTCGACAAGACGCCGGAGCTCATCGAGGCCGGCTATCGCGCCACCGCGCAGACGCTCGACCAGCTCGACGGCCAGCTCCACCTGATCGCGCGCGGGATGCATCCGACCCGCCAGCTCCGGGTCCTGGTCGATGAGCAGCGGTGCGTGGGCTGTGGCACCTGCGTGGTGCAGGCGCCGAAAGTGTTCAGGCTGGACGCTCGGGGGAAGGCCGAAGTGACGACGCCGGTGCAGACCTGGAGTCCGCTGCAGGGCTCCTATGTCCTCAACTGTCCGACCTCCGCGATCAGCGTGCGCCCGGAGGGGACGGCGGCGTAACCTCGAAGATGAGGACTGCGGTACCGCCCTGGCGGACCGGCACGAAGTTGCGGAGCGGGCTGCGATAGTACCGGTGCAACCGCACCCGGCCCCACGGTGCCAGGGCCCGCCGCAGCAGTGCCTCGTCGTACTGCCGTGTGTTGTCCGGTTCCCACGGAGCCTTCCCGACGGGCGTGGTGCCCACCACCGACCCGCTCTGCGCCAGATAGCCCACCAGCTCCCCGACCAGGCCGACGTCGTCCGCGACGTGCTCCAGGCTCTCGTTGCAGTAGATCCGGTCGAACTGTCCCGGCCCCGGCGGCACCGTCGTGAATACCGGCCGCGCCGCGGCGCCGCGGAATCGCTTCGCCTGGGCGATGGCGGCGGGTGAGATGTCGTAGCCCACCGCCTCGCCGCCGAGCTGCTGCAGCCGGAGCGTGAAGATCCCGTCCATGCACCCGAAGTCCAGCACCCGCTTCCCTTCCGGGGGATAGCGGCGGAGGAGCGCGCGCTGCCACCACAGCAGGTGGGTGAGCCGCCAGTCGAGATCGAGCGCGCGCGCACCTTGCCGCTCGACCCAGACCTGGTACTGCCGGTCGTACTCCTCGACCGCCGCGAACCCGGGTGCCGATGGCATCAACCGGCGGCCTGCTTCGCGGCCGAGCCCAGCTCCCGGCCGATACGGACGAGATCGCGGGTGACGCGGTCCCAGTTGTAATGGCTTTCGACCGCGCGCCGCCCCGCCGCACCGAGCCGCGCACGCAGCGCCGCGTCATCGAGCAGCCTGGCCAGCGCCTCGGCCACCGCTTCCGGCCGCTCCGCGTCGACCAGCAGGCCGGTCTCGCCGTCGCGCACCGCCGCCGGGATGCCGCCGCTCCGCCCCGCGACGACCGGCACCCCGCACGCCGAGGCCTCGGCGAGCGAGATCCCGAAACCCTCCACCCGCTGCTCCATCAGCCGCGAGACGCCGAGGTAGACCTCCGCGGTGTTGTAGAGCGCGGGCAGGTCCCGGTCGGGGACGTCGGTGAGAAAGCGCACCCGGTCGGCCACGCCGAGCTCGCGCGCCTCCGAGGCGAGCGCCTCCTGCTCCTCGCCGGTGCCGACCACCGCGTACCGGAGATCGGGATAGCGCGACCGGAGCCGGGCCAGCGCCTGCAGCGCCGTATCGATTCCCTTGTGCCGGCTGAGGCGGGCGACCGAGAGGAGCCAACGCCCCTCGCCGAGGCCGTAGCGGGCGCGGACCTCGCGCGTGTCGAGGCCCGGACGGAAGAACTCGTGGTCCGCGCCGAGCGGCACGACCCGGACCCGGTCGGGCGTGGCGTCGATGTCGAGCTCGCTCAGGAGCGTGAGGCAGCAGTCGCGGGTCCACTCGCTGTTGGCGACGAGTACGGCGGCCGAGGAGAGCAGCGCGGCCGCCGTCTTCCGCTTCATGGCGGACTGATGCACCTGGTGCTGGAGGACGAGCAGGTCGCCGCCGTGGAGCAGGATGCCGAACGGAGTGCCGGTGCGCTCCATCGTCCACTTGGCCGGGTAGGCGGCGGGCTTGATGTTGCCGCACCAGATGAACTCGGCGTCGGTCGACCGCGCGAGCACCGCCACCCGGCGGGACCAGAGCAGAATTCCCTGAATGGTGCGGAGCCGGCGCGACGGGATGGCGATCCGGTCGACCCGGTTGGGAAAGCCCGCGTCTACGTCCGACGCGTCACCCTGCTGGCCGGTGGAGACGACCAGCGATCCGGCCGGATAGCGCCGGGCAAGCTCGGCCATCCAGCGCGCGATGCCGCCGCCGATCGGGGGGAAATCGTAGGTGAGCAGCAGATGGGTGGTCATGTTCGGAATCTACCGTGTCGGTCCCGGAACACCGAAGTCCTGGCCCAGGCGGCGCACATCACGGGTGACGCGGTCCCAATTGTAGTGGCTCTCGACCGCGCGCCGCCCCGCCTGGCCCAGCCGCGCGCGGAGTGCGGGGTCGGCGAGGAGCGACTGGACGGCGGCAAGGACGGCGACCGGATCCGTCGAGTCCACGAGGAGACCGGTCTCGCCGTCCCGGACGGCATCCGGAATCCCGCCGGCGCGTCCGCCGACCACCGGAATCCCGCAGGCGGAGGCCTCGGTCAGGGAGATCCCGAAGCCCTCGATCAACAGCTCCTCGGGCCGGGACAGGCCCAGGTACAGCGCCGCGCCATTGTACAGCGCGGGCAGGTCGGCATCGGCTACCGCGGTGAGGAATCGCACCCGATCCGCGACCCCGCGCAGGCGGGCCAGCGCTTCCAGCTCCGCCTGCTTGGCGCCGTGCCCGACGACGACGTACTCCAGATCCGGGTGACTCTCCCGGAGCGCCGCCAGGACTTCGATCCCGGTGTCGATGCCCTTGTGCACGGCGAGCCGCGCGACGGTGAGCAGCCAGGGCCGCTCGCCCAGGCCATACCGGGCGCGGACGTCACGGCAATCGAGGCCGGGAACGAAGCGATCGGGATCGGTGCCCAGCGGCAGCGTCCGGACTTCGACCTGGTCCGGGTCGGAAACCCATCTCGTCGAGCACCTCGAGGCACAGCTTCCGGGTCCAGTCGCTGACGCACACCAGCACGGCCGCGTGCCGGAGCGCGTAGGCGGCCGCGATGCGCTTCCGCGGCGAGTACCGGATGCGATGCTGGAGCAACAGCAGCTCCGAGCCGTGGAGGAAGATACCGTACGGCGTGCCGTCGCGCCGGTGGATCCACGCGGCCGGGAATCCGGCCGGCTTGAGGTTGCCGCACCACACGAACGAGGGGCCGAAGGCGCGGGCGAGCGCCCGCGCCCGTGGCGACCAGACGATGAGCCCCTGCACGGTGCGCAGCCGTCGGCTGTCCATCGCCAGCCGATCGACGCGGTTGGGGAACCGTGGGTCGACGGCCTCGGCGCCGGCGACCCGTCCGGTGGAGACGAGGAGGGAGCCGGCCGGATAGCGCATGGCCAGCTCGCCCATCATTCGAGCGATCCCGCCGCCCATGGGTGGGAAGTCATACGTGAGGAGCAAGTGCCGAGGCACGCTACTTCGCGACCTTCGCACAAACCGACTCGATCGCCACGGTGTAGCTGCTCCGCATGACCTCGAGCGAGAAATGCTGAAGGGCCCGGCTCCGGCCGGCGGCGCCGAGCGCGGCGCGGCGGCCGGGATCGGCCAGCAGCTCGCGCACCAGCCCGGCGAAGGCGGCCACGTCGTCGACGGGCGCGAGCATGCCCGCGTCCCCGAGCACCTCGGGCACGGCCCCGCCTCGTACCCCGACGACAGCCAGGGAGCTGACCATGGCCTCGAGCACGCTCAACCCGAACGTTTCCACCGCTCCCGCGTGCACCAGGCAGGTGGCGGCGGCGTAGGCGGCGGGCACCTGATCCCGTTGGAGCTGGCCGAGCCAGCGGACGTCCAGGCCCAGTTCGCCGGCCCGGTCGCGCAGGCGCGGCTCGTCCCCGCCCTCGCCGCAGACGAGAAGCGGAGGGGCGTCGGCGCCCAGGCGCTGCCATACCTCGAGGAGAAAATCGTATCGCTTCTCGGGTGCGAGTGAGCCGACTGCCAGCGCGAACGGCGCGTCGGCGAGCCCGTGCGCTTGCCGGAAGGCCAATGCCGCCCCGGGGTCGGGCCGGAAGCGGGACGGATCGACCGCGCCGTGGATCACCCGGTGTGGCCGACGGAGGATGTACGGCGCGAGCTGGAGCGTTCGGTCGGCGGACGCCCGGCTCACGAACACGGTGAGGCCCACCCGGCGGTACGCCAGCCGGCTGAGCAGATCGGACGGCGGCCGGGCCCGGCTGAGGTTGTAGCGGTTCACGATCGCCAGAGGATGGCGGAGCGACGCCAGCGCGGCCAGCCGCAGGTCGCGCGGGCGATCGACGAGGATGGCATCCGCGCCGATCCGGCCGCAGGAGCCGCGCGACCGCGCTGGCCTCCCGCACGCCCGTGTCGCCGGCGGGAACCCGCGATGCCGGGAGGCCGAGCCGCGCGAAGGCCTCGACCACACCGTCGTCACCCGCCAGCAGATGCGCGCGGTGACCCCGCTGCACCAGGCCCTCGGCGATGATGGCCAGGCTCGCGCCCGAGCCGCGCCAGGTGCGCGCGGAGGTGAGCAGGGCGACGGAGAGCGGCCGCGCGGTCACCCGCGTCGTTCCAGCGCCCAGAGATGCGCGTACTTGAGGAACGCCGTGTAGCCGCCGAGCGCGGAGGTCACGAAGCCGAAGCGACCGTCGAGCATACCGCCCTGGAGCAGATAGGCGCGCAGAAACCGCCCGACCGGATGAAAGCCGAGGTCCCAGAGGCTGGCGCGCTCGCCGCGGTCGAACATGTCCTCCGCGCCCCAGCGGGCGTAGCGGCTGCATCTTCTCGACCTGGTGCGCGAGGTCGCGGTAGGGCACGTGCCGCAGTGTGCCCTCGAGCCGGCCCGTGTCGGCCACCGGCTCGAGTCCCTCGTGGACTCGGCGCTCGACGAAGCGCCGCTCGCGGGTGAACAGCCGGGTGACCCAGTCCTTGCCCCAGCGGCCCCGGATGAGCTCGCGCCCGAGGTAGAAGTTCTGCCGCCGGACCTGATAGACCTGGTGCGCCGGAGCGCGCAGGACCGCGGCCAGCTCGTCCCGCAGCGCGTCGGGCACGCGCTCGTCCGCGTCCAGCGCGAATATCCATTCGTTGCGCGCCTGGCCGATGGCCGCGTTGCGCTGCGCGGCGATGGTCGGACCGGTCCGCTCGAGCACCGTCGCCCCCGCCTGGCGCGCCGCGGCAACCGTGTCGTCGGTCGATCCGGCGTCCGCCACGATCACTTCGTCCGCCCAGGCGAGGTGGCGGACGCACTCGGCGATCTGCGCGCCCTCGTCGAGGGTCGGGATGACGACGGTGAGCGGGACCGGTCGGCCGGCCATCACACCACGGTATAGTTGCGGAACTCGAAGACCCGGGCGCCGGTCAGCCGCTCGATGACGTCGGACGCGTAGAAGCGGAGGAACTCGGGCTGGAAGTGGGGCGGTTCCACCCGGCGCTCCACGTCGTGCCGCCGCGCATCCACCCACTCCCGCGCGACGGCCGGATGCGTCCCCTGGAACCGGGTGAGGCCCGGAAACCACGGAAGGAGCGGTCGCCGCGCCTCCCGCTCGCGCGACCAGGGGTAGATCACGCGGTTGGTCTCCCGCTTGGCCTTGAGCGCCTGTGTGGGCCGGGCCCACCCGTAGTGAAACATCTCGGCGCCGGTCAGCCGCGCCCGGATCTTCCGAAGCTCGGGTCCGACGCGAAAGCCCTGTGCGCCCTGGTAGGGACGGATGTCCAGCGCGGGGTCGAGACGGACGGCGCGCACCTCGCGCCGATACCAGCGCCGGTTCACGGCGATGGTGTCCATGTCGCCGTAAAAGTGCAGGTATCGCACCAGCAGGCCTTCCACCCGCCGGTCGGCGTCGTGGCGCGCGATGGCCGCCGCCACCTCCTCGGCGCCGCGCTCGTGCAGCACCTCGTCGGCCTGGATGTAGATGCCCCACGGATGGCGGCAGGCCCGCATGGCGCGCAGCGTCTCGTCGCCGAGGACCCGGTTCCTGATGGTCATGTCCCACTCGGTCTCGAGAATCCGGATCTTCGGATCGTCGATCGACCGGACCAGCTCGAGCGTCTCGTCGTCCGAGCGGCCGACGTTCACCACCACCTCGTCGCACACCGGCAGCAGAGACCGGATGCTGGCGACGACGGGAAAGTCCAGCGTGATCGCGTTCCGGACAATGGTGAATCCCGACACCATCACGACGGCGCCTCCCCAGGAAGAGTCATGACGGGGATGAATCTCGCCGCGCCTCCCGGCCCCGGCAACCGACTGCTCATCCCAGGCGGCGCGGCGGGACAACAGCGCCGGCGTCGAGGATGCCCTGGTAGAGCTGAAGCGTTTCCGCCACCGTCCGCTCGAGCGAGAAGGTCTCGCGGGCGGTGTGGCGCCCGGCGGCGCCGAATCGGCGGGCGAGCTCGGCGTCCCCGAGCACGCGGTCGATCGCCCCGGCCCACGCAGCCGGGTCGAGCGGCGGCACGAGCAGGCCGTCGCCGCCGGGCGCCACGAGGTCCAGGTTGCCCGAGGCGGCCGAGGCGATCACCGGCTTGCCGAGCGCCATCGCCTCGAGCAGCGACTGCGAGAACCCCTCGAACCGGGACGGCAGGAGGACCAGGTCGAGCAGATCGTAGAGCGGCCGCACGTCGGGGGTGAACGGCAGGCACACGGCGGCGTGCGGCAGGGCAACCTGCCGCGCCGCTCGCGCAATCGGGTCGCCAGGATCGATGCCCGCGAGCACGAGTCGCACCGGCGTGCGCACGCGTGGCAGGGCGGCGAGCACCACGCGCTGGTCCTTGGGTCGCGCCACGATGCCCACGGTGCGCTGCGCCGGTGTCCAGCCGATGCGCTCGCGCCACGCCTGCAGCTCGGCAGCGCTCACGACCCGATCCACCCGGGCCGCCACGAGGCCGTTGGGGATGACCGCGAGCTTAGCGGCAGGCGTGCCCTTCCGCCGGAGGGCTGCCGCGACCGGCCGGCTCACCGCGATGACCCGCGCAGCCGCCCGCCCGGCGAGCCAGTTCTCGAGGTAGAACGTCCGCGGCATCTGTCGGCGGGTCAGCACCAGCGGCACCGGCAGACGGCCCAGCAGCGCCAGCCAGGTGAGCGCCTGCCGGTCACGCGAGCTCTGGGAATTGACCAGGTCGACCGGGTGCCGTGCGAGGAGCGCCGCGAGCGCGGCGGCGTTGGCGCGGCGCGCGCCGGGGCCGAGCGCCAGCGGCAGCACCTCGAGCCCGCCCGCGCGGGCGAGCGCCTCGACCTCGGAGTCCGGCGGACAGACGAACCGGACCGCCGCCCCGCGGCGCGCGAGGCCAAGCGAGAGATGGAGCGTCGACGTGACGGAGCCGGCGCCCCCGCCCTGGTGCAGCACCTGCATGACGGTCGGGAGTCGGGAAGATCGTCGGCGTGGCCATCGTGGCGGCGCCTACGGCGCCTGCAGCCCGTGCGCGGTGCGCGTCGCCCGGCGGGCCCGATTCTCGTCGTACAGCGCCCGATTGGCCGCCAGCTCTTCCGGCCGGGCGTAGGGACGTGCGTGCTCGAGGTGGAACACCGGCGCGGTGTAGCGAACCGACCTGCCGTGGATGCCGTACGCCTGGAGGCGGTGGCCGAGATCCGCGTCCTCGAAACCGTAGGTGAACCGCTCGTCGAATCCGCCGACCGCCCGCAGGTGTTCCGCGAAGGCCGACGAATTCCCTCCCCGCCAGCTCGGCTCCCGCGGGACCCGGCCGTTCATCCAGCGACCCAGCCACGGCATCCGACTCGCTGACCAGCCGGCGCCGTTTGCCGGCGTCGAGCCACCACGTGCCGACGCCGTCGAGCAGCCCGCGGCGCACGTCGGCCACCGTGAGCCGGTCCGTCAGGCGCTGGGTCAGTGGGACCTCACCCCCGGCCAGGTAGCTGTCCGGCCGCGCACAGCGTCGAGGTGAATGGCCAGGCACTCACGTCCGGCGATGCAGTCCCCGTCGAAGAAGACCAGATAGTCGCCCTCGGCGGCAGCGATGGCCTTGTTGCTGATGGTGCATTTCCGGAATCCGGCGTCCTCGTGCCAGACGTGGCGCACGGGCACGGGCGCGCTCGCCGCGGCCTCCGCGACCAGCGCCGCCGTCTCCGGCCCGCTGCCGTCGTCCGCGATGAGGAGCTCGAAGTGCCGGACCGATTGCCGGTACAACCCGGCGAGGACGAGGGCGAGGGCTCGGGGATTTTCGTAGGTCGTCACGACGACCGAGAGCCGCAGGCCCAGGCGACCGACCGGCCGCAGGGTCACGCGATGCCGCCGGCGAACTCGGCGACCGGCACGCCCCGCAGCAGCGCCGCCAGACGGTGCATGTAGGTGTGCTCCGACAGCGCCCGCTGCCGCGCGCCCGCCGCTACCTGATCCGCCCACACGCGGTCGTGCAGGGCTTCCGACGTGAGCGAGCGCAGGTCCTGCGGCGTGCGGGCCACGAGGATCTCGGACCCCTCGCGGAAGTGGCAGTGGACGTCGGGATGCTCCTCGACGACCTGGGGCACGCCGATGGCGGCGAGCTCGAACAGGCGGCGGCTCGCCCCGAGCTCCCCGCTTCCGTCGTGGCCTTCCGCGCACGCGACGTTCACGGCGACCGACGCGCCTGCGTAGGCGCGGATGTAGTCCTCGTGGCTGAGCAGCTCGCCCCGGCAGTAGTCGCGCAGCCTGGTCCGCCGCCAGCCGGGGCCCCAGACCGCCACCCCGAACTCCACCAGCTCGAACAGCTGCCGCTCGCGGTGCGGCGTCGCCGTACCCGCGAAGACGACGTTGGCGCGGTAGCGGTCACGGGCGCGCATGGGACGGTGGATGGACGGGTCGCAGCCCGCGGGCAGGTAGTGCACCGGCGGATTGCCGACCTCGTCGAGCGCCTCGACGGTGGCGTTGTCGGCCACGAAGATGGCGTCGTAGGCGGCGGCGAACGGCCGGATGTCTTCGGGCGCGCGGCGCGCGTCGCAGAACCAGTTGGCCCACGCGGCCCCGCTGCCGTGGCGGAGCGAGGCCACCATGGCGGCGTCCACCTGGCTCCCTTCGAGCACCAGCACGAGCGCCGGCGTGGTGCTCGCGATGGCGCGGGCCAGGCGGTCGTGGAGTCCGACGCGCCGCAGCCGGGACAGCCAGCCGCCCGTGCCGATCAGGTTCAGCGTGCTCACGCGGCAGCCGAGCCGCTCGAGCGCGCGGCGGCGCAAGGCGCCGTGGGCGTGGAGCGCATCGTCGAAGGCGCCGACGAGGAGCACGTGAGGTTGGGGGGTGTGGGTCGCCACGAAACGAAAGTAAGGGATGAACTCTCGATTACAACCCGGACGGCGACCGACGTTTAGATACCGGCGGTGAGCGCGGGCTCCTGGTCGCGGAACTGCAGATCGTAGAGCCGGCGATAGAGCCCGCCGGCGCGGAAAAGCTGATCGTGCGTGCCGCGGTCCACTACCCGGCCGGCGTCCAGCACGACGATGTCGTCCGCGTCGCGCACGGTGGCGAGGCGATGAGCGATCACGAGCACGGTCCGCTCCGCCATGAGGCGGTCGATCGCCTGCTGCACCAGCCGCTCGGACTCGGTGTCGAGCGCGCTCGTGGCCTCGTCGAGGATGAGGATCGGCGGGTCGCGGAGCAGCGCCCGCGCGATGGCGATCCGCTGCCGCTGTCCGCCCGAGAGCCGGGTGCCGCGCTCGCCGAGGACCGTGTCGTAGCCCTGCGGGAGCTGGGCGATGAACAGGTCGGCGTTGGCGGCCCGCGCTGCGGCCTCGATCTGCGCGCGGGTGGCGCCGGCCGACCCGTAGGCGATGTTCGCGTGCACCGTATCGTTGAGCAGCACGGTATCCTGGCTCACCACGCCCATGAGCGCGCGGAGCGAGCGCCGGGTGAGCCGGGTGAGTGGCACGCCGTCCATGGTGATGCGCCCGCCGACCGGGTCGTGGAACCGGGGCAGGAGATCGGCGATCGTCGTCTTTCCCGCTCCGGACGGGCCGACCAGGGCCACGACCTTGCCTTTCGGCAGCGTGAAGGACACGTCGCTCAGCACGGGGTCGCCCTGGTCGTAGCGGAAGTCGACCGCCTCGTAGGCCACCTCCCGCTCGAAGCGCGCCTCGCCCTCGCCCGGGTGGTCCACTTCGACGCTCGGCTCGTCGAGCATCTCGAACACCCGCTCCGCGCTGGCGAGCGTCACCGCCATCACCGCCGGATACGAGCTGATGGTCTTGAGCGGCGAGGTCAGCTTGAGCGCCGCGATCAGGAAGACGATGATCGTCTCCGGCGCGAGCGGCGCGCCCAGGCCGATGAGCGCGGGCCGGGTGCCGGCCCAGATGATCAGGATCACGAGGAAGCCCGAGAACACCTCGGTCAGCGGGCTCGTGAGCGACGAGAAGCGCTGGGTCCGGATCACCTGCTTCCGGTAGCGCGTGGCCTGGGCGGCGAAGCGGGCGCTCTCGCGGGCCTCCTCGCCGTAGGCGCGGATCAGGCGCACGGCGCCGATCCGCTCGGTGATCGTCGCGGTCACCTCGCCGCGCTCGTGGGCGCGGGCGCGCGAGTGCCGGCGCAGGCGCTTGAGAAGGGTCTGGAGCACCATCACCATCACCGGCACGCACGCGAGCGTCAGCAAGGTGAGCCGGAGCGAGATCTGGCTCAGCACCACCAGCGTCGTCGCCACGACCACGACGTTCTGGAACAGCGAGATCAGCGACGCGGTGACCACGGTCTTGGTCTGGTCCACCTCGGTGATGATCCCCGAGATGACCTGCCCGGCGCGGGTCCGCTGGAAGTAGCCGAGGTCGAGCGTGAGCAGGTGGTCGAAGACGCGGGTGCGGAGATCGCGCACGAGCCCCTCCTGCACCCCGACCGAGATCTGGGTCGACGCGTAGCCGAGCAGATTCTTGAGCAGCAGGCCGACCACGAGCACCACGACCAGCCGTCCGGCGGCCGCGCCGGGCGTCAGGCCCGACACCAGCGGCTCGGTCAGCCGCGCGACCAGCTCCTCGAGCTGCGTCGAGCCCGCGCGCAGCTGGCCCGCGGTGCCGAAGAGGTGCTTGAGCAGCGGGATGAGGATGACCAGCGTGAAGCCGTCGAGCAGCGAGGCCAGGAAGGTCGTCAACAGGCCCAGGGCAAGGAGCCCCCGGTACGGGCGGGCCAGCTGGAGGAGGCGCCGCTCGGTCCGCACCGTCACCCGTGCCGGGGCGTGAGCAGGGCGATCGGCAGGATGACCTCCTCGGGCGAGACGCCGCCGTGGAGAAAGGCCCCGCGGTAGCGCGCCTGGTACTCGCGCAGCTTCGTGGGATAGACGAAGAATCGGTCGCCGGTGGCCAGCAGGAGCCGGGTATTGGGCCCGCGGGACGGCAGCCCGAAGCTCGCGAGGTCCTCGACGACGAGCGCCGCGTCGGCGTCCTGGGCCCGGAGGTCGTCGCCGAACTTGTAGCGCAGGTTCGAGGTCGTGTCGCGCTTGGCGTAGACGGTGGCCGGCGTGTGGCAGTGGATCGAGCCGTGATCGGTCGTGAGCAGGACCGGCACGCCCCGCCGCTCGGCCTCGCGGAGCGCGTCCCAGAGCGGCGAGCGCTCGAACCAGGTGCGGGTGAGGTTCCGGAGCGCCGACGTGTCGCGGGCCACCTCGTAGAGCGTCGAGTTCTCGGTCCGCCCATGGGTCAGCTGGTCGATGAAGTTGAAGACCAGCGCCGTCACGCCGTCCTGGGCCAGGTGCGCCGGCAACCGCTTGAGGAGCCCGTCGCCGTCGGCGGCCGTGAAGACCTTCTCGTAGTGGACGGGGACCGTCCGCCCGGTCAGCTCCTTCAGCTGCTCGGTGAGCAGCTCCGCCTCGTGCGCGTTGAGGCTCGACTCCTCGCTGTCGGTCCACCACTGCGGGTAGCGGGTCTTGATCTCCGCGGGAAAGAGCCCGCTGAAGATGGCGTTCCGCGCGAACGGCGTGGCGGTGGGCAGAATCGAGAAGTAGTGCGCGGTCTCGATGTCGAACCGCGCGCTGATGAGCGGGCGGATCATGGCCCACTGGTCCAGGCGGAGGCAGTCGACCACGACCAGCAGGACACGCCGGTGGGTGTCGAGCACGGGTCGCAGAAACTCGGCGCCGATGTCCACCGAGAGCGGCGGGCGGTCGCTGTCGCCGTCGTGCAGCCAGCTGGCGTAGTTGCGCTGCAGGTACTTGGCGAAGTCCTGTCGGAGGCTCTCCTGCAGCGTCCGGAGCGCGTCCTGGAGCCCGGGCTCGTCCGCCTGCCCGAGCCGCACTTCCCACTCGGCCAGCTCGGCCACGAGCTCGACCCATTCGCGCCAGGCCATCGGGCCGCCCCGGCGTGCCTCGAGCTCGCGGAACCGGGTCGCGAAGTCGCGCGAGAGCCGCTGCTGGCGGATCCGGTCCCCATCGAGCAGCCGGGTGACGACCGAGAGAATCTGGCGGGGGTTGACCGGCTTGATCAGGTAGTCGGAGATGTCGGAGCCGATGGCGTCCTTGAGGGTCTCGGTCTCCTCGCTCTTGGTCACCATGACCACCGGCATCGCGTGATCCAGGGCCCGGATGGCCCGGAACAGCTCCAGCCCCCGCCGGCCCGGCATGTGCTCGTCGAGCAGGACGACGCCATAGGGTTGGCGCTGGAGCAGGACGAGCGCGTCGTCGCCGTGGGTCGTGGTCTCGACGGCGAAACCCTGCTCTTCCAGGAAGAGAACGTGGGACGTGAGGCTTTCGACCTCATCGTCCACCCAGAGAATGCTCTTGGGACGGGGCATGGAGGCAAATATAGACGGGCGGGCAGGCGGTCAGGCGGGCGGGCGGTCAGGCGGGCGGGCGGGCAGGCAGGCGGGCGGGCGGGCGAGCGGAGGATGTTCTTGCGCAGCCGGCCCCTCGGTGCTCACTCACCGCCTGACCGCCTGCCCGCCTGACCGCCTGCCCGCCTGCCCGCCTGCCCGCCTGTTCCGCAACCTCCGATCCCCGCGTACATTACCCGCCGTGACGTACAACTCCTTCCTGTCTCCCGATATTCTGGTGGTGCGGTTCAGCTCGATCGGCGACATCCTGCTGACAACCCCCCTCCTGCGAGCGATCCGCACCAAGTGGCCCGGGGCCCGGGTAACCGTGCTGACGAAGCGGCAGTACGTCTCGCTCGTGAGCGACAACCCGAACGTCACCGAGGCGTTCGGGGTCGGGCCGCAGCAGCGGATCCGGAGCGTCGCGGCCCAGATCAAGTCCGTCAAGTACTCGCACATCCTCGACCTGCAGGGCGGGCTCCGGACGGTCGCGCTGCGGTTGCTGGCGCCGGGGCCGTGGTCGGGCTTTTCGCACCGCCGGATGGCGCGGGCGCTTCTCATTCGCTTCAAGCACAACACCTACCAGGAGCACGTGCCGGTCGCGGAGCGGTACTTCGAGGCCGCGGCCGATCTCGGCGTCGAGCCCGACAACGGTCCGCCGGAGTTCTTCCTGAACCCCATCGCCCAGGAGCGGGCGGAGGCGTGGCTCGAGCGGGCCCGCGTAGGCACGAAGCGGGCACTGGTAGCGATCGCCCCGGGGGCGGCCCACGCCACCAAGCGCTGGCCGATCGAGCACTGGATCAAGCTGGTCCGTACGATCGTCAACACCGGCGCCGACGTCGTGGCCGTTGGCGGCCCGCCGGATTCCGCGATCGGCGCCGAGATCGCAGCCCGGGGCGGGTCCCACGTGGCGAGCGCCGCCGGCGACCTGACCCTGCAGGAGACAGGAGGGATACTCAAGCACGCGGCCGCGCTCATCTCGGGCGACACCGGCGTCATGCACATGGCCACCGGTGTCGGCACGCCGGTCGTGGCGCTGTTCGGTCCGACGGTGCGGCAGTTCGGGTTCTTCCCCTACAACGCCCACGCGAGCGTCGTCGAGCGCAACCTCGACTGCCGGCCTTGCAGCAGCCACGGCGGCCCGGAGTGTCCCCTCGAGCACCACCTCTGCATGCGCGAGATCCTGCCCGACATGGTCTTCACGACGCTCACGCGCACGCTCGCATGAGCGCCTCCGCGTGAGCCGCCCGTCGTGAGCGGGTGGGATCCGGCCGCCACGGCGCTGCTGCACGTCCTGCCGCAGGCCGCGCGAGGTCCCCGGCGCGAAGGGATCTTCGCCCTGTGGCTCACCGTCCGCGTGGCCCAGGACCTCCTGCGGGACCCGCCACCCCCTGACCGGGCTCACCGCCGCCGCCTCCAGGCCCTGGAGCACCGGCTCTCCAGCCTCACGGTAGCACCGCCGCTTCGGCGCGCCCTCGTCGCCGCGTTGAACCAGTTGAAGGAAGGGCGGCCGGAAACGGCGGCCCAGGTGCTCAGCCAGCTCGTGGCGCCCGCGCGCGAGACGGGTGGCGCCGAGGCCGGCGACGCGCTGGCGCAGGCCGCCCGCGCCGCGCGCTCGGCCGTCCGCGCGGAGCGCCAATGACCCTCGCGCACGCGACGCGCCCGTGACCCGGCGGGATCAGGAGGTGTCACTCGAGGCGGTGGTAGGACGGATCGACGCGATCGCGCCCGGCTCGGCGGCGCCGGACACGGTGCCGAGCGGGTTCCCCTCGCTCGACCGGATGCTCGGCGGCGGGTTCCGGCGGCAGGACCTGGTCGTGCTGGGCGGCGACGTGGGAAGCGGCAAGTCCGCGCTCGCCCTTGCCATGGCGGTCCGAGCCGCGCAGGCCGGCATGCCCACGCTCTACCTCTCGGGCGAGATGAGTCCTGAACGCGTGCTCGAGCGCGCGCTCGCTCTCGAGGGCCGCGCGCCGATCGACGACCTGCGCCAAGGGCGGCTCGATGCGCAGGCGCGGGCGGCGGTCGGCGCCGCGGCGGTCCGGCTCCGGGGCATGCCGCTCCTGCTGCGTCCGCTGCTCGGCGCGAGCTTCGACGAGGTCTCGGCGTCGCTCGACCAGGTGCCGGGCCGGGCGCTGGTCGTGGTGGACGCGCTGCACCTGGCGCCTTCGCCGCTCCCCGCGAGCCAGCTGGACGAGCGCATCGCCCTCGCCGTCCGGGCGCTCAAGGCGCTGGCGATCGAGCGCAACCTGACCGTGCTCGCCCTGGCGCAGCTGCCGGAGCATCATCGGGACCGGGCCGATCCGCGCCCTACGCTCGACGACCTCGGCGCGCTCGGGAGCATCAAGCAGACGGCGGATCTGGTGCTGGGGATCTACCGTGAGGAGATGTACCGGCCGGGCCAGGGCGTAGAAGGCGCGACGGAGCTCATCGTCGCCAAGAACCGCAACGGCCCGACCGGTTTTGTCGACCTGTTCTTCTACCCGCGGTGGCTCAGGTTCGAGGACTTGCTGGATCCGGAAGGGTAGGCAGACCAGTCGCGTCAGGACGCCGGCTTCGCGCCCACGCTGTCGATCCTGCTCACGATCGCCCCCGACAACTCGACCATCGAGCCGCCGCCGTCCGCCGGGTGAATGCGAACCCAGAGCGGCGGGCCTTTCTGCTGGGCGAGGAGCACGATGGCGCCCTCCGCATCCTTCGCCTCGTTCACCAGCTTCCAACTGCCGGTCTTGAACACGCCGCGATAGTAGTTCGCCACCGCGTCCGGGCTGGCCGGCGAGCGCACCGTGACCTGGAGCGCGTCCGGCCCGCCCGGAGCGGCCGACGAAGCTCGGCTGCGGCGGCAGCGGGATGTTGGGGAGGGCCTCGTCGAGCTTGGCCATCTTGGGGGTCTTGTCGGCGCAGGCCGCGAGGGCGGCAGAGAGCACCAGCCAGCGAATTTTTGAGGGGATCATAGGGGTGGGAGACTAGCGGACGCGGCGCCGGGGGTCAAGCCCGCCGGTTTGCCGCAAACGGCTGTCCCGCTTATGTTTCCGCCTACCAAACCTCGCCCGCATCAAGGAGTTGGCCATGGCCGGCCACAGCAAATGGAAGCAGATCAAGCGCAAGAAGGCCGTCACCGACGCCCGCCGCGCCTCGTCCTGGACCAAGGTCATCCGCGAGATCACCGTCGCCGCCAGGAGCGGGGGCGGCGACCCCGGCGGCAATCCCCGGCTCCGCACCGCGATCGACGCGGCCAAGGCGGTGAACATGCCGTGGGACAACATCGACCGGGCCATCAAGAAGGGCACCGGCGAGCTCGAGGGCAGCGTCTACGAGGAGCTGACCTACGAGGGCTACGGGCCCGGCGGCGCCGCGATCTTCATCGAGGCCACGACCGACAATCCGAACCGCACCGTCGCCGAGATCCGCCACGCCTTCAGCCGCAACGGCGGCAACCTCGGCGCCACCAACTCGGTGGCCTGGATGTTCGACCGGAAGGGGCAGATCTATCTGGACGCCACCAAGTCCGATGAGGACGCGACGCTCGAGGCCGCGCTCGACGCCGGCGCGGAGGATTTCGCGCGCGAGGGCGACCAGTACATCGTCACCACGGCCCCGGCCACCTTCCACGCGGTGCAGGATGCGCTCGCCGGCCGGAAGCTCGCCATCGATTCGGCCGAGCTCACGATGGTGCCCAGGAACACCGTCCGGGTCGAGGGCGCCGACGCCGAGCGCATCCTCAAGCTCATGGAAGTGCTCGAGGAGCTCGACGACGTCTCCCGGGTCTCCTCGAACTTCGACATCGACGCGGCGCAGCTGGCGGAGGCCGAGGCCTGAGAGCCCTGCCGTGAGAGTGCTGGGCATCGACCCGGGGACGGCCGTCCTCGGCTACGGCGTCGTCGAGAGCGGGCCCGGCCTGCACCCGCGACTGCTCGAGTGCGGCACCCTCACGACCACGGCCCGCGATCCCCTGCCGGCCCGCCTTCGCGTGATCCACGACGGCATCACCGCGCTGATCGCACGCCACGCGCCCGACGCGGTGGCGGTGGAGAGCGCGTTCTACGGCAAGAACGTGCGGACGACCGTGGTGCTGAGCCACGCGCGCGGCGTCATCCTGCTCGCGGCGGAGCAGGCGGGGCGTCGCGATCGCCGAGTACTCGCCGGCGCTGGTGAAGAAGACGGTGGTGGGCCGCGGCGCCGCGCTCAAGCCGCAGGTGGCGTACATGGTGGCGCAGCTCCTCCGGCTCCGGACCGCGCCCCAGCCGGCCGACGCGGCGGACGGTGTCGCCGTCGCCCTCGCCCATCTGCTCATCGGCACGCGGCAGGCGACGTTCTTTCGCCAGGTCACGGGCGCGCGATGATCGCCTCGGTGAGCGGGGTGCTCTCGAGCCGGGCGGGCGACACGATCGTGGTGCAGACCGACGGCGGCGTGGGCTACGCGGTGACGGTGCCGGCCGGCGTGGCGGAGCGGCTGCCGGCGGCTGGCGGGCGGGTGAGCCTCCACACCGAGCTGGTGGTGAAGGAGGACGGGTGGTCGCTCTACGGCTTCGACCGGCCGGTGGAGCGGATGGTGTTCCAGCGGCTGCTCGGCGCGAGCGGGTTCGGGCCCAAGCTCGCCCTGGCCCTGCTCTCGGCGCTCGGGCCGGAGCGGACGGTGCGGAGCGTGCTGGCGCGCGACCTCGCGGCGCTGAGCTCGGTGAGCGGCGTCGGGAAGAAGAAGGCGGAGCGGCTGGTGCTGGAGCTGCAGGACAAGTTCGGCGACGTATCGCTGGAGTCGCACGCCCCTCGCGCCGCGGGCGCCGAGGAAGCCGTGCGGGCGCTGATGGGCCTGGGCTACGGTCCGGGCGCGGCCGACGACGCGGTGCGGATCGCGCTGGCCGACGGCGCGTCGCAGGAGACCTCGCAACTGATCCGGCGGGCCTTGCAGGAGCTCGCCGCCGCCCGGGGAGGGCGATGACCGTGATGAGCGTGCCCGCCGTGACCGCCGAATGGAACTGCACCCGCTGCGGGAGCACCAACCGCAAGCTGGTGCCCGCCGACGCCACCCAGGCCCGCGATCGCTGCAACCACTGCCGCGCGTGGCACATCGTCGAGCCGGACGAGCGGCCGGTGCGCTGGAACGCGCGGCTGGACGACTAGTCATTGGAGATCGTGTCGGGGCCTCGGTGGAGATCGTGCGGCCTTTTACCACGAAGGCACGAAGGACACGAAGGTGCACGAAGAACAGCAATAACATTATTGTGTTTTTCTTCGTGGTCCTTCGTGTCCTTCGTGCCTTCGTGGTAAGATAGAGCAACGATGCCAGCTACCGAGCCGGAATGATTCCAGAGATGAACAGACTGCAGGTCACCACCCCCGAACCCCTCCCCGAGGAGACCGGCGCCGACGCCGCGCTCCGGCCGTCGCGGCTGGACGAGTTCGTGGGGCAGGAACAGGTGAAGAGCTCGCTGCAGATCGCGATCGACGCGGCCAAGGGCCGGCGCGAGACGCTCGACCACACCCTGTTCTTCGGCCCGCCCGGCCTCGGCAAGACCACGCTCGCCATGCTCATGGCGCGCGAGATGGGCGTGCAGCTCCGCACCACCTCGGGCCCCGTGCTCGAGAAGCCGGGCGACCTCGTCGGCCTCCTCACGTCGCTCGGCCCGGGCGACATGCTCTTCATCGACGAGATCCACCGGATGAAGCCGGCGCTCGAGGAGTTCCTCTATCCGGCCATGGAGGACTACCGGGTGGACGTCCGCATCGCCGACGGCCCCCACGCGCAGACCATCCCGATGGCGCTCGAGCGCTTCACGCTGATCGGCGCCACCACCCGCTTCGGGCTCCTCACCCCGCCGATGCGCGCGCGCTTCGGGCTGGTCGAGCGGCTCGGGTTCTATCCGCCCGGCGACCTGCAGCGGATCATCGCCCGCAGCGCCACGATCCTCCAGATCCCGACCGACGAGGCCGGCGCCGCCGAGATCGCCCGCCGGAGCCGCGGCACGCCGCGGGTGGCCAACCGCCTGCTCCGCCGGGTGCGCGACTACGCGCAGGTGAAGGCCAACGGCCACATCGACGCCGCCGTCGCGGCCGCCGCGCTGGCGCGGCTCAACGTGGACGAGTTCGGGCTCGACGACATGGACGCGCGGATCCTCACCACGATCATCGAGAAGTTCGCGGGCGGGCCCGTGGGGCTCGGCACCGTCGCCGTCGCCGTGGGCGAGGACGCCGGCACGCTGGAAGAGGTCTACGAGCCCTATCTCATCCAGCAGGGCTTCCTCGAGCGGACGCCGCGCGGGCGCTGCGCCACGGCGCTCGCCTACCGCCGATTCGGGCTCACGCCGCCCGCGGGACAGGCGACGATCTTTGACGCCTGAGCGCCTCCGCACCGCCGACTTCGACTACGACCTGCCGCCGGAGCTCATCGCCCAGGAGCCGCTCGCGGACCGGGCCGGGAGCCGGCTGCTGATGGTGCTCCGGGCCGACCGGCGCATCGGCGCGGCACGCGACCGGCGGGCGGCGGAGCGTCCGACCCAGGCCTCGGCCGCCGCACCGCGACCATCCGCTCCACCGGAATGCCGCCCGGCGAGCGCCACTCGGTCGGCGGCGGCGTCCTGGCCGATACCTGGTTCGCGCAGCTGGCCTCGCTCATCCCCGCCGGCGACCTGGTCGTCCTCAACACCACCCGCGTGCGGCACGCCCGGCTGCTCGGCACCCGGCCGTCGGGGGCGCCGGCCGAGGTGCTGCTGATCCATCCGGCGGCGGAGGGCGGCTGGATCGCGCTCGGGAAGCCGGGGAGCGCGCTGCAGCCGGGGAAACGCATCGCGCTCGGCGGCGACGTCTCCGTCGAGACCCTCGAGGTGCTGGGCGACGGGCACCGCCGCGTCGCGTTCGTCGGCGCGACGGCGGAAGAGGCGATCCGCCGCTTCGGCCGGCTCCCTCTCCCGCCCTACATCACCCGCGACCCGACCGCCGCCGACGAGCAGCGCTACCAGACCGTCTACGCGCGGGCCGAGGGCAGCGTCGCCGCGCCGACGGCGGGCCTCCACTTCACCACCGAGCTGCTCGACGCCCTGACGGCCAAGGGCGTGGTGGTCTCGGGGCTCGATCTGCAGGTGGGGCCCGGCACGTTCAAGCCGGTCGATGCCGATGATCCCGCCGAGCATCCGATGCATCCCGAGCGGTACGAGATCTCCCCGCGCCTCGCGGGCCTGATCGAGCTCGTTCGCGAGCAGGGCGGCCGAGTCTGGGCGGTCGGGACCACCGTGGTCCGCGCGCTCGAGAGCGCGGCCGATCCGGAGGGCTGCGTGCGCGCCGGGCGCCGGCGAGACCAGCCTCCTGATCACGCCCGGCTACGAGTTCCGGGTGGTCGACCGGCTGCTCACCAACTTCCACCTGCCCCGCTCCACCCTGCTCATGCTGGTGAGCGCCTTCGCGGGCCACGAGCTCGCGATGGCGGCCTACGACCACGCCGTCGCCCAGCGGTACCGCTTCTACTCCTACGGCGACGCCATGGTGATCCTCTGACCCGGAGGGCCTGATGACCTTCGCCAATCCCGCCGGCAGCGCCGCCGCCGCGGCGCAGACCTACGTGCGTGCGCTGCTCGATCTCCTCGGCGACCAGGACCCGCTCGAGATCGCGGCCAAGCAGCTGCCCTGGCTCGAGCGCCGCACCGCGGGGCTCGACGACGCGGTACTGCGCCGGGCCGAGGCACCGGGCAAGTGGTCGGCGATCGAGGTCATCCAGCATCTCGCCGACACCGAGATCGTGCTGGCCTGGCGCACGCGGCAGATCCTCACCGTGGACCAGCCGCTGATCCAGGGCTACGACCAGGACGCATGGGCCCGGACGCTCGGTTACGCCACGATGCCGCTCGACGTGACCCTTGCGCAGCTTCGCGGCGTCCGCGCGGCGAACCTCCGGCTCTGGCGATCGCTCACGCCGGCCGAGCTCGCGCGCGTGGGTCTGCACAGCGAGCGAGGGCCCGAGAGTCTCGACCTGCTCATCCGGTTGATGGGCGCGCACGACCTGGTTCACCGGCGGCAGATCGACCGAGTCCTGGCGGCGGCCGGGGCGCCGGGGCCCTGATGTTCGAGTTCCAGCTCCAGGCCACCCAGGGCGCCGCCCGCGCGGGCACGCTCACCCTTCCCCACGGCATGGTCGAGACGCCGGCGTTCATGCCCGTCGGCACGCACGGCGTCGTGCGGGGCTTGAGCCCGGGCGACGTAGCCCGCACCGGCGCGCAGATCGTCCTCGGCAACAGCTACCACCTGCACCTCCGTCCCGGCGAGGCCGTCGTCGAGCGGATGGGCGGGCTCAACCGGTTCACGACCTGGCCGAAGCCGATGCTCACCGACTCCGGCGGCTTCCAGGTGTTCTCGCTCGAGGGCCTCCGGCGGATCGGCGAGGACGGCGTCGAGTTCCAGAGCCACGTCGACGGCAGCTATCGCACGCTCACGCCCGAGCGCGCGATGGAGATCCAGATCGCGCTCGGCGCCGACGTCGCCATGGCGTTCGACCACGTCGTGCCCGGCCAGGCGCCGCACGCGCTCGCGCTCGAGGGGATGGAGCGGACGCTGCGGTGGCTGGATCGGTGTAAGGCGAGGCACGAGGAGCTGACCGCCTGCCCGCCTGCCCGCCTGCCCGCCTGTCAAACCCTCTGGCCCGTCGTGCAAGGCGGCACCCACGACGACCTCCGCCTGCGCTCGCTCGAGGGCACGCTCGCGCGCGGACCGTGGACCGGCGTCGCCATCGGCGGGCTCTCGGTCGGCGAGCCGAAGCCGGTGATGCACCGCCTGCTCGAGCTGCTCGAGCCCGCCCTGCCCCGCGAGACGCCCCGTTATCTTATGGGTGTCGGCTTCCCCGCCGATCTGCTCGAGGGGATCGCTCGCGGCGTGGACCTGTTCGACTGCGTCGCCGCGACGCGGAACGGCCGGCACGGGACCGCGTGGCTGCCGGCGGGGCGGATCAACGTGCGGGGCGCCGCGCTCAAGGGATCGTCCGAGCCGCTCGATCCCGAGTGCGACTGCGAGACGTGCACCACCTATCCGCGCGGCTACCTGCGGCATCTCTTCGTGGTCGAGGACATGCTCGGCCTCCGGCTGGTCTCGCTGCACAACATCCGCTTTCTGGTCCGGCTGGGGGAGCAGGCGCGCGCGCACATCCTCGCCGGGACGTTCGACGGCTGGAGCCGCGAGTGGCTCCGCCGCCACTATGCTCGCGGGACGTGAGGAGAGATCATGTTTCAGGCGCCAACCGGTTCGGGTGGAGGGCTCACCGTTCTGCTGCTGCAGATGGCGGCGATCGGCCTCGTGTTCTACTTCCTGATCCTGCGCCCCTCGGGCCAGGCGCGGAAGAAGCACGCCGAGCTGCTCACCAATCTCAAGAAGGGCGACGAGGTGATGACCAGCGGCGGGCTGATCGGCAAGGTACGCGACATCAAGGAGGTCGAGTCCGGCGGCGTGAAGGAGACGCGCGTCACGCTCGAGACCGGGACCGCCAGCGTGGTGGTCGAGCGCTCGCGAATCGTGCGGATCGGCGGCACCTCGGCCCCGGGGGCCCCCGCGGCATGAGCCTGCTGTCGCTGCACCTGCTGGGCTCGCCGGTGCTCCGGCAGCGGAGCAAGGAAATCGGCGCCGTGGACGACGAGGTCCGCCGTCTGGTCGACGACATGTACGAGACGATGGACGCGGCCCGCGGCGTGGGGCTCGCCGCCAACCAGGTCGGGGTGGCACGGCGGGTCGCGGTGGTGGACGCCGACGAGGATCGCTTCGAGATGATCGACCCCGTCATCCTCGAGAGCGAGGGCCGCGCCGCCGCCGAGGAGGGCTGCCTCTCCATCCCGGAGATCTACGGCGACGTGAGCCGGCCCGAGCGGGTCGTCATCGAGGCCACCGACCGCGAGGGCAACCGCTACCGGAAGGAAGCGACCGGGCTCAAGGCGCGCGCCATCCAGCACGAGATCGACCACCTCGACGGCATTCTCTTCCTCGACCACCTCAGCCTGATCAAGCGGCAGATGCTGCTCGCCCGCTACCGGCGCGAGCACAAGGACGACACGGGATACACCAA
The DNA here is from genome assembly GCA_963804125.1 of uncultured Gemmatimonadales bacterium. GTDB lineage: Bacteria > Gemmatimonadota > Gemmatimonadetes > Gemmatimonadales > GWC2-71-9 > CAVVWJ01. The sequence goes on along the minus strand of CAWDPF010000002.1, from coordinate 75,193 downwards.
AGAGGTGCAGCCGGAATCGGCCAGCTCGGAGTGATGCGGATCGTCTTCTTCGGGACACCGGAGTTCGCGGTGCCGTCCCTCCAGGCGTTGCTGCGCGAGCGGTACCAGGTGGTGGGCGTCGTCACCCAGCCGGACAAGCCGCAGGGCCGCTCGCGCTCGACGCTGGTGCCCCCGCCGGTCAAGCAGGAGGCGGAGCGCGCCGGGATCCCCGTGCTCCAGCCGGTCCGCCCGCTGGGCGACGTCTTCCTCGCCGGCCTCCGCCGGCTCGAGCCCGAGCTCGGCATCGTCGTCGCCTACGGCCATATACTCCGCTCCGCTGTCCTCTCGCTCCCCGCGCAGGGCATGATCAACGTCCACGCCTCGCTGCTTCCGCGCTGGCGCGGCGCCGCGCCCGATCCAGCACGCCATCCTCGCCGGCGATCGCGAGACCGGCATCAGCATCATGCAGATGGAGGAGGGGCTCGACAGCGGACCGGTGCTGCACCGGATCGCCACGCCGCTCGGCGACGGGGAGACGGCGGGCGCCCTCGCCACCCGCCTGAGCCGAGCTCGGCGCGACCGCGCTGGTGGACGCGCTCTCGCTCCTCACCGGCGGCTTCGCGAAGCCCGAGCCCCAGGACTCGGCCGCCGTGACCCTCGCCCCGAAGATCGATCGTGACAGCGCCCGCCTCGACTGGCGCCGCGAGGCGGATGCGCTCGCCCGGCAGGTGCGCGCCTTCGATCCCGCGCCGGGCGCGTGGGCCACGCTCGCCGACGCGCCGGTCAAGCTGTTCGGCGCCGCCGCGACCGACCAGGCGGGCGAGCCCGGGCGGGTCCTCGCGGCGGGCGACCGGCTCGTGGTGGGTACCGGCCGCGGCGCGCTGGAGGTGCGCGAGGTCCAGCCCGCGGGCCGCACCCGGCTCTCGGTGGGCGACTGGGTGCACGGCCGCGGCATCGCCGCGGGGGACCGGCTCGGGTGAGGCCCCTGCCCCGTCTCCACGCGGTGACCGACGCCGAGGTCCTTGCGGCGCCCGACTTCGGCGTCCGCGCGGCGGCGATCGCCGCGGCGGGATCGGCGGTGGCGCTCCATGCCCGCGACCGCGCCGCCGGAGGCGCCGCCCTGGCCCGCGCGGCCGCGCGGCTCCTGGCGCTCGCGCGCCCAGCCGAGGCGGCCGTGTTCGTGAGCGGGCGGCCCGACGTCGCCGCCGCGCTCGGCGCGCAGGGCGTGCAGCTCGCCGCGCGAGGACCTGGCGCCGGCCGACGCGCGCCTGATGCTGCCGGCAGGCTGGATCGGCCGATCGGTGCACACGGAGGCCGAGGCCGCGGCCGCGGTGGACGAGGGCGCGGACTACCTGCTCGTCGGCAACGTCTACGAGACGACGAGTCACCCCGGCCGCCCCGCGGCCGGGCTCGACCTCGTCCGGGCCGCGGCGGCGCTGGGCCGGCCGGTGATCGCGATCGGCGGCATCGACGCGGCCCGGGCGGACGCCGTGCGCCAGGCAGGCGCCTGGGGCGTGGCGGCCATCGCCGCGCTCTGGCGCGCGCCCGATCCGGCCGCGGCGGCACTCGCCCTGCTCGCGCCCTGGGCGGACGACACGTGAGCGAGCTCGCGGTCACCATCAACGGCGAGGCCCGCCGCGTGCCGGGGCCGGCGACGCTGCTCGAGCTCCTCGCGCACCTCGGGCTCGATCCGCGCACGGTCGTGGTGGAGCGGAACCGCGAGATCGTCCGCCGGGTGAGGCTGGGGGAGACGATGCTGGCGGAGGGGGACTCGATCGAGCTGGTGCACTTCGTGGGCGGGGGGTGAGCCAGCGGGAGGGATTATCTTTCTCCTCAGGGAACAACCCAAGAAGGAGTCGACATGACCGGCACCCTCGCCCCCGACACCCTCACCGACGCCCCGCTGACCATCGGCGGCCGGAGCTTCCGCTCGCGGCTCATGGTCGGCACGGGGAAGTACCGCAGCAACGGGGACATGGTGCGCGCCATCGAGGCCTCGGGCGCCGAGATCGTCACGGTGGCCGTGCGGCGGGTGGACCTCGACCGGACCAAGGAGGAGGGGGTGCTCTACCACCTGAGCCCCGACCAGTACTTCCTCCTCGCCAACACTGCCGGCTGCTACTCCGCCGACGAGGCCGTCCGATACGCGCGCCTGGCGCGGGAAGCGGGATTCAACGACTTCGTGAAGCTCGAGGTCATCGGCGACCGTGAGACCCTGCTCCCCGACACCGAGGGCCTGCTCGCGGCCGCCCGGACGCTGGCGCGCGAGGGCTTCCAGGTCCTGGCCTACACCAACGACGACCTCGATCACCGCCCTCCGGCTCGAGGACGCGGGCTGCGCGGCGGTCATGCCGCTGGCCTCGCCGATCGGCAGCGGCCTCGGCCTGGTCAATCCCTACAGCATCCGCACGATCAAGCGCCGGCTCTCGGCGCCCGTCATCGTCGACGCCGGCGTCGGCACCGCGTCGGACGCGTGCGTCACCATGGAGCAGGGCGTCGACGGCATCCTCATGAACACGGCGCTCGCCGAGGCGCAGGATCCGGTGGCCATGGCCCGCGCCATGGGCCTTGCCGTCGAGGCCGGCCGCCTCGCCTACCTGGCCGGCCGGATGCCGCGGCGCGAGGTCGCGATGCCGTCTTCGCCGGTGCGCGGAATGCTGGAGTAGAGATCGTTGCCGTATTCACCACGAAGGCACGAAGGACACGAAGGGCCACGAAGCCCCGCCCCACATTTGTTTTTGTGTCTTCGTGGCCTTCGTGCCCTTCGTGCCTTCGTGGTGCAAGGCCAGTGATGTCCGCTCCGGGCCTCGACTCCAGGCGCGCCGCGTACACCGTCTTGCAGCAAGTCCGCGCCGGCCGCCCGTTCGAAGCGGCGCTGGACCGCGCGGTGCAGCGGCTGACAGAGCCGGATCGGCGCCTGGCGCACGAGCTCGCGGCCGGTGTGCTCCGGAGCCAGACGGCGCTCGACGAGCGGCTGGCCCCGCTGGTCCCCCGCGGCTGGGCGAGCGTGGCACCGGAGCTCAAGGAAGTGCTCCGGCTCGGCGCCTTCCAGCTGACGGCGCTCGACCGGGTGCCCGCGCACTCGGCGGTGGATACCAGCGTCGCGCTGGCCAAGGAGGCCGGCGGCGCGCGGGCGGGCGGATTCGTGAACGCGGTGCTGCGACGGGTGGGGCGGTTGGAAAGCGTGAAAGGCGGGGTCGGTCCCGCGGGCACGGGGGCCGTGGCGGACGCGCCGGCGGGCGAGCCGACCGCGGCACAGCTCGCGGACGCGGCGTCGCACCCGCGCTGGCTCGTGGAGCGCTGGCTCGCGCGGTTCGGCCCGGCGGAAACCGAGGCGCTGCTTCACTGGAACAACACCCGCCCCCGGCTCGTGCTGCAGCCCGCGCGGGAGCCGGCGGAAGAGCTCGAGCGGCGCTGGCGGGCCGCGGGAATCGAGGTCAGCCCCGCGACCGTTCGGCGCGGGATTGATCACCGACCGGTCGCGGCCGCAGGATCTCCCGGGCTATGCGCAGGGCGCCTTCCAGGTGCAGGATCCGGCGCAGGCGCTGCTCGCCTGGTATGCCGACCTGGCGCCGGATGCCACGCTGTACGACGCGTGCGCGGCTCCCGGCGGCAAGGCGATCACGCTGGGTCGCGGCTTGGCGCGGGTCGTCGCGGGCGACGCCAGCCGCGCGCGGATCCGGCGCCTCGCCGGGAACCTCCGCCGCGCCGGCAGCGGCCGCGAGTTCGCGATCGTCGCCGACGCGCTCGCGCCGCCGGTCCGGCCGGTCGACGCGGTGCTGGTCGACGCGCCCTGTCTCGGCACCGGCACCTTCGCCCGGCATCCGGACGCGCGCTGGCGGGTGACGCCCGAGGCGCTGGCCTCGCTCGCCGAGCTCCAGGCGGCGCTGCTCGACCACGCGTCCGTGGCCGTGGCGCCAGGCGGGCTTCTGCTCTACAGCACCTGCTCGATCGAGCCCGAGGAGAACGCGCAGCAGGTGGAGCGGTTCCTGGCGCGCCACCCCGAGTACCGGCGGGAGCCGAGCGAGACCTTCCCCGCCGCCCTGACGTCGCCCGAGGGAGACCTGATGATCCTGCCCCATCGGCACCAGATGGACGGGGCGTTCGCGGCCCGGCTGAGGCGGACCCCATGAGGATGCGGCGGCACACCGAGCCGACGTTCGGAGCGATCCGCTCGGCGTCGTGGGGCCGGTTCGCGCGCGACCTGGGCCTCGTCGCCCTCACTTTCGTCGTGGGCTACGCCATCTCCGCGCTCTGGATCACGCCCGGCGGCGTCACCGGCGACGACCATGCGATCCCCCGCGTGCTCGGGCAGCCGCTGGAGCGCGCGAAGACCGCGCTCGCCAACGCCGGCTTCCGCTCGCGGCTCGAGGGGGAGCGCCCCAGCCCGACCACACCGCGCGGCAGCATCCTGTGGCAGGATCCGCCACCGGGCATGGTCGCGCCGCCCAACGCGTTCGTGCAGCTGGTCCAGAGCGCGGGTCCGGCGCCGGTCACGGTGCCCGACGTCGTGGGCCTCGCCCTGCCCTACGCGGAGAAGGTGGTGGTCGCCGCCGGCATCCGGGTGGGACGAGTCGACACGGTGCGCGGCGGCGGGCCCGAGCCCGGCGTCGTCATCGCCACGCGGCCATCGCCGGGCAACGGGCGGCCGCGGGGCTCGCGGATCGACCTGGTGGTGAGCGGACCGCCGGCAGGTGGCCTGTGAGCGCGCGGATCTCGCCGAGCGTGCTGAGCGCCGACCTCGGCCGCCTGCGCGAGCAGCTCGAGCAGGCCATCGCCGGCGGCGCGGAGTGGATCCACGTCGACGTCATGGACGGGCACTTCGTGCCCAACCTCACGTTCGGCGCGCCGATGATCCGGGCGCTCCGGCGGCTCACCGACCGTCCCCTCGACGTCCACCTGATGGTCGAGCGGCCGGAGCAGTACATCGCCGAGTACGCCAACGCGGGCGCGAACGTCTTCACCTTCCACCCCGAGGCCACGGTGCACGTGCAGCGGCAGCTCGCCGCCGTGCGCGAGCGCGGGATGCAGGCGGGGCTCGCCCTCAATCCGGGCGCGCCGCTCGCGCTGATGGAGGAGGTCGTGCCCGATCTCGACCTGGTGCTGGTGATGTCCGTGAACCCGGGCTTCGGCGGGCAGACCTACCTGCCGGGCTCGACCGACAAGATCCGCCGCGTCCGCGCGCTGCTCGACCGCCATCGGTCGCCCGCCGCGCTGGAGGTCGACGGCGGGATCACCACCGCCACCATCGCCGAAGCCTGGGGCGCGGGGGCGGACACCTTCGTGGCCGGCACCGCCGTGTTCGGCGCGACCGATCCCGCGGCGGCGGTGCGCGAGCTGCAACGCCGCTGCGCCGTGAGGGTCTGAGGGAATCTCATGACAAAGCAGTGGATCTTCGTGGGTCTCGTCGTCGCCGGCCTTGCGGGCGGGGCGATCATCATGACCCAGCTCGGGAACGAGGTGAAGCCCGTGGCCGTGGGGTCCGTCGCCCCCGATTTCAAGGCGATCGATCTCGCGACCGGCGATTCCGTTTCCCTCCACGAGCGCTACCGCGGCAAGGTGACGCTGATCAACATCTGGGCGACCTGGTGCGTGCCGTGCCGCATCGAGATGCCGTCCATGGAGCACGTGTACGACTCGCTGGCACCGCAGGGCTTCGCGATCGCGGCGGTGAGCATCGACGAAGGAGGTCCGGACGAGGTGCGGGAGTTCGGGAGCGAGCTCGGGCTGACCTTCGACCTCCTGCAGGACCGCAGCGGCCATGTCCCGCAGCTCTACCAGACGACCGGGGTGCCCGAGAGCTTTCTGCTCGATCGCCACGGCGTGATCGTCAAGCGGATCATCGCGGCCCACGACTGGAACTCGGAAGCCAACCGGTCGCTCATTCGACGGCTCCTCGAGGAGCCCGGCGCCTGACGTGACCCTCCGCGGCGCGCTCACCGCCGACCTCCCGCTCAAGTTCACCTCCCTCGGGCTGTCGGTCTTCCTCTGGTTCATCGCCGCGGGCGAGGAGCCCGCGAGCGCGCTCGTGCCGGTGGACCTGAGCGTGCGGCCGCCGGCCGGGCGGACGGTCGTGCGCACGGAGGGACCGGTGCGGGCGCTCGTCACCGGCCCGCGGCGCGAGCTGCTCCGGCTCACCACCACGCCGATGCGGCTCACCCGCATCCTGCCCGACACCACCGCCGCCGACGTGGTGCAGGTCGAGCTCACCCCGGGAGAGCTCGAGATTCCCCGCGGCGTGGACGTGCACGTGCAGGACGTGCAGCCGCGCGCCGTGGCGGTCGAGCTCGACTCCACCTTCCAGCGCGTGGTGCCGGTGCAAGCCGTCGTCCGGCTGCCGCCGGAGACCGGGCATGTGCTGAGCGCGATCGCGGTGGTCCCGGGCACCGTCCGCCTGCTCGGCCCGCGCGACGCGATCGAGGGCATCGACTCGGTGCGGACCCAGCCGCTCGAGGTGGCGCAGGCCGACGGGCCGGTCGAGGAATCCCTCGCGCTCGACACCTCGGGCTTCGGGCGGGTGCGGGTGCTGCCGGCCCAGGTCACCGTGCGGGTGAGCATCGAGGCGATGGGCGAGCGGACCCTGACCCGGGTGCCGGTACGGCTGCCGAGCGACCTCGCGGCGGTCGTGCGACCGGAGCGGGCCACCGTCGAAGTGCGGGTGCGCGGGCCGGCCACCCGCCTTGGCGGCCTCTCGCGCGACAGCGTGCCCGTGGTCGTGGACTGGACCGGTCCGCCCGGGCGAGGGACGCGCCGCGCTTCGTGTGCTGGCGCCGCCGGGACTCGACGCCCGGGCGCTGCCCGACAGCCTGTCGCTCGTCCGCCGGAGCGGCGATGGCTGAATGGATCCTGGGGATCGAGACCTCGTGCGACGAGACCTCGGCGGCCGTGCTCTCCCGGGACGACGTGCCGGACCGCGGCGTCCGTGCGGAGCTGGCGGGGCTCTCGATTCTCTCGCAGGACGTGCACCGGATCTTCGGCGGCGTCGTGCCCGAGCTCGCCAGCCGGGCGCACGTGCAGGCGCTCGGCTCCGTGGTCGACCGGGCCCTGGGCGACGCGGGCATCGGGCTCCGGCAGCTCGACGGCGTCACGGTGACCTCGGGCCCCGGGCTGGTGGGCGCGCTGCTGGTGGGCGTGATGCACGCCAAGACGCTGGCCTACAGTCTCGACCGTCCGTTCCTGGGCGTGAATCACCTCGAGGGCCATCTGTTCGCGCCCACGCTCGAGGATCGCCGAGCTCGCGCCGCCGTTCGTGGCGCTGCTGGTGAGCGGCGGCCACACCATGCTGCTCGACGTGCCGGCGTGGGGCGAGTATCGCCTGCTCGGCCAGACGCTCGACGATGCCGCCGGCGAGGCGTTCGACAAGGTGGCCAAGCTGCTCGGCCTCGGCTATCCCGGCGGCGCGGCGATCGAGCGGCTCGCGCGCGAGGGCCGGCCCGACCGGTTCCGCTTTCCGCGGCCCATGCGCCAGGAGCTCGAGCGCGACGGGCCCCATCGCTACGACTTCTCGTTCAGCGGCCTCAAGACCGCCGTCCTTCGCGTGGTGCGGCCGACGCCCGGCGGCGAGCCGGCCGGCGCTCGGCGAGCAGGACAAGGCCGACATCGCCTGGGCGTTCCAGGACGCGGCCACCGACGTGCTCGTCGCCAAGACCGCGCACGCCACGCTGGCCCTCGGCTACTCCGCGGCGATGATCGGCGGCGGGGTCGCCTGCAACCGCGCGCTGGTGACCCGGCTCCGGGACCGGCTGGCGGGGCAGGCCCGGGTGAGCGTAGCTTCCCCGCGGCTCAACACCGACAACGCGGCGATGATCGCCGCCGCGGGCGCGTGGCGGCTCGCGCGGGGCGAACGAAGCGGCTGGGACCTCGAGCCGCGCGACGACCTGCCCCTGCCCGGCCTCATCGCCCCGACTCCCGTCTCCGGATCCGACGCGTGACCATCTATCCCTTCAAGATCCCGCTGCCGTTCTTTCCCCACGAGCTCACCGGCTACGGGCTCATGATGATGGTGGCCTTCCTCATGGGCGGCTGGCTGGTGACGCTCGAGCTCCGGCGGCGGCGCCTCTCCGAGGATTACTCGGCCGACATGGTGGCCGCGGCGGTGATCGGCGGCATCATCGGGGCCAAGCTCTGGTACGTGGCGCTCATGCGGGATCCGGGCGCGCTGTTCTCAGCGCGGCGGCTTCGTCTGGTACGGCGGGTTCCTCGGCGGCACCGCGGCAGTGATCCTCAACGGCTGGCGGCTCCGGGTGCCGGTCCGGTGGACCATGCAGCTCATCGCCCCGGCGCTCGCGGCGTCGTACGCGCTGGGCCGGGTAGGCTGCTTCCTCGTCAACGACGACTACGGCCGGCCCTCGTCGGTGCCGTGGGCCGTGAAGTTTCCCGAGGGTCTGCCGCCGTCGACCGCCGGCAACATGCACGCGATGTTCGGCATCCCGATTCCGCCGGGCGTGGCGCCATCCACCGTGCTCGCGGTGCACCCGACCCAGCTCTACGAGACGGCGCTCATGCTGGGCGCCTTCGCCGTCCTCTGGGCCTGGCGGAAGCAGGCCGAGGCCGGTTGGCTGGCTGTTCGGCCTGTATCTGGTCTTCGCCGGGCTGGAGCGCTTCCTGGTGGAGATCCTGCGGGCGAAGGACGACCGGCTGATCGCCGGCACGTTCACGCTGGCGCAGCTCACGTCGATCATCCTGATCGCGGTGGGCGTGTGGCTGTTGACCGCGTGGAAGGGCTCGCCGGACCCGGCGCCGGGCGCCTATCTCACGGGTGGCAAGGAACTGGCTGCGTCAAAGTCCTAGACAGTTCTCGTAAGCTCTATGGTGACAACGAGTTACAGCGCAAACCGGAAAACTGTCACATTCATCGACAGAGGCCGCCGCTTTCCCGCTCGCTGAGGCGTGGTCGCAAAACGTTGTGTGCGACGTACTTGCGCTTTCTGCCCCAAATGGCACCACACTTGCCCTAAGAGTGCCCGAGAAGTCGAAGAGGACTTCAACCGAAAAGTGGTAGGTCGAAGAAGGGTGGAGCTGGCACATCGGCCTGTCTCCGTAAACTCAGGGGGCGATCTACCACCTGTCTACACGAACGGCCCGTCCAGATGGACGGGCCGTTCGCACGTTCGGGCGCTAGCCCGACCACCGCTCCCGACTACTCGCCAACCAGCTTCCGGTCCGCCACCACGATCCCGTCCCGGTCCGCATAGAGCCACGCGCCGGGCGTGAACGTGACGCCGGCAAAGGCCACCGGCACGCCGCGCTCGCCGGCGCCGGCCTTGGCGCTCCTTCGGGGAACGGCGTGAAGCGCCTTCACCCCGACCGGCGTGCTCGCGAGCTCCGCGGCATCGCGGATGCAGCCGTACACGACGAGCCCGCTCCAGCCATTCTCGCGCGCCAGGGCGGCCAGGTTTCCACCCACCAGGGCCGACCGGAGCGAGCCGCCGCCGTCGACGACGAGCACCCGACCCCCGCCCGGCATCTCCAGTGCCTGGCGCACCAGCGCATTGTCCTCGAAGACCCGAAGCGTGGCGATGGGGCCGGCGAAGCGCTCGGCCCCGCCGAAATCGCGAAACACCGGCTCGGCCACGCGGACCTCGGCGCCGAATTCGTCGCAGAGGTCGGGAGTGGCGAACGGCATCAGCGCGGCGGCCGCTGCTGGACGGGGAGCGACGGTGCGGAGACGAGGTGGCGCCGCATCCGCTCGACTTCGGAGCGCATCTCCGCCAGATCGGCCTCCATGCGCTCGAGCGAGCGGAGCAGCTCGACGACCGCGCCGGGGCCGACGGCGGCGGCCGGCATCCGGAGCTGCGCCGGAGGCGGCGGCGCCACGGCGGCCGGCGACGCGGGCGCGGCGGCGGGCTCCGGCACCATCACCGAGGTCACGCCGCGCACGCGGCGTGGCTCGAGGACGAAGTTCCACACCAGCGCCACCAGCGCGAGGAGCAGCAGCAGGGCCTGGGCGCCGAGCGATTCGGCGGTCGGGTAGATGCCGAGCGCCGGAACCCGCGGCGCCCAGGAGAGAACCGTCGTGCCGACGAGCCCGCCTTCCTGCAGCTCGGCAACGCCCTTCCCGGCGAACACGAACGCCATGTAATAGAGGAACGCGCTGGTCACCGCGAAGAACGGCTTGAGCGGCAGCCGCACGCCGAAGCGGTTGATCGCGATGTAGACGCCCACCAGCACCACCGACCCGGCCAGGATGCCGCCGATGATCGGCATCGTCCCGCCCGCGGTGCCGGCCACGAAGAGCGCCTTGTAGAACAGCACCGTCTCGAAGCCCTCGCGGTAGACCGCGAGAAACGCCGCGCTCGCGAGGGCGAGCGCCGAGCCGCTGTCGAGGGCGTCCTGCACCTTGCTCTTCACGAACTTGTTCCACTTCACCACTTCCATCTTCGACAGCAGCCAGTAGCTGACGTAGAACAGCACGGCCGTGGCCACGACCATCGTGGCGCCCTCGAGCGCCTCGCGGTGGGCCGCGCTCAGCACGAACACCGTCTCGAGCGCCACGGCGGTCAGCAGGCTGGCGGCGATCGCCGCGCTGACGCCCACGTGGATGTCCCGGCGGCGATGGGAGGCCCCCATCTTCACCAGGAACGTCATCAGCGCGCCGACGATCAGGATCGCCTCGAGGCCTTCGCGCAGCATGATGATGAACGACTGCATGAACAGGTTGAATGGCGAGTCCTGGTCGCCGAGCGTGCGCTCGGCGTTCTCGAGCCCGGCGTCGAGCTGGCGGCGGAGCGCGTCGAGCTCGGCCGGCGTGGCACCGCCCGCGGCCCGCGTCCGGAGCGAGGCGAAGGCGGTCTCCAGCTCGGTGGCCAGCCCGGGATTCTTGGCCCGCACGCCGCGCTCGACCTGCTCGAAGGTCATGTACGCGTCGAACGCGCGGGCGCTCGCGGCGGGATCGCCGGTGCGGGCGAGGGCGAAGGCCGTGTCGAGCTGCGCGCGCACCCGCGCGAAGACCTGCCCGGACTCCGTGCCCGTGTGGTCGGCCTGGAAGGTCCGGACCGCGGCGAGCCGGCCGAGCGCCTCGGGCCCGCTCTGCTCGCTCATGCCCAGCGCGCTGAGCACCGCCTCGTCGGACATCTTGCCGGTCGTCGCGAAGGCGCGGAGCGCCGGGGGCACGTCGCCGCGGGGCGCCGGCACCCGGAGGATGCTGGCGTAGAGCGCGGCCGCCCAGCGGTCCTCGGCGGGGAGCCGGCCCTCGAAGGCCGGCATCGCCGTGCCCACGGTGCCGATGCTGATGCGGCGGAAGTAGTCGAGCGGGGAGACGTCGCGAAGCGCGGCGCCGTCGGCCAGGTTGGCGGGACGGGGGTCGAGACCGGCGGCGAGGGCGCCGTCTCCCCTTCCCACGGGTCCGTGGCAGCCCGCGCAGTTGGCCTGGTAGATCTCGGCGCCCCGCGCGAGGGAGGGCGTCTGCGCTGGCAGCTCGTCGAGGACGACACCGAGGCGCTCGGTGAGGCCCGCGTTGAGCGACCGCACGTGGGCATCGAGCGAGTCGGGCGACGCGGTCCCCTTCACCAGCGCGAGCAGCGCGTCGATCTCGGCGGTGGCGGGCCGGCCGGCCTCGGGCGGAAGCAGCGCCGCGGAGCGCCGGGCCTCCTGCAGGAAGAGCTCGGCCTCCTCCACCTCGGCCTTGGCAACGACCCGGCCGTCGATGACGCCGATCGCGGTATTCCTGCGCCGCGAGCTGAGCGGTCGCCGCGATGCGCCGGGCGACGGGGGCACGGTCCTGCGAAACGACCGGCTGCTGGGTAGCCTGGAGCGGAGACGCAGCGAGAAGAATCGGGAGGAGGCCGCCGATGAGAATCATTTTCACCCGGTTTGAGTTTGCCTCCGATAAATTAGAGTGCGACGGTCGGAATTGCTAGAGGGCTGGCAGTAAGGAGTTACGGGCGCGTCATGAGGTGGGGAGGTCACCCTGATTGGAATCCATTGGAGGAGGATACGCGACGAGCCTGGAGTCGAACCCCGTCGCGGACATCTCGGGCCTTGCACCACGAAGGCACGAAGGACACAAGGCCACGAAGACGACACAACAAAGAACAAATGTGGGGCGGGGCTTCGTGTCCTTCGTGCCTTCGTGCCTTCGTGTTGAATGCGGCAGCGATCCCTATTCCAGCATCACGACTCCAGCCCAAACCGGAATTCACGGTCCCTTCAGGGCGCTGGAAGCAACCCCCACCATCGCGATAGCCCCCGCGGACGCCGCCGAGTGGGTCAGGCTCACCTGCACCACCAGCCCGCCGTTCTCCTCGGCGAGTCGCGCCGCGAGCCCGTGGAGCCGGATCGCCGGACGGCCGTCGCCGTCCCGCGTGACCTCGATTTCCCGCCAGCCCACGCCGCGCGCCCCCGGCAGCGACTGCAGCGCCTTGTACACCGCTTCCTTGGCCGCGATCCTGGCCCCGGCGTGCCCGGTCGGGTCCGGCCGCGTGGCCAGGTAGGCGCGCTCCTCGTCCGTAAAGAACTTCTGCATCGCATGCTCGCCCTTGTGCGACAGCAGCCGGGCGACGCGCTCGAGATCCACCAGGTCCACGCCCACGCCGATCACGTTCACAGCCGGGCCCACCAGAACGCCGCCAGCCCCTCGAGCGGAGGGGGCACGGGCAGGTAGCCGCCGAGCACCAGACCGAGGTAGGTCGCGGCGCCGGCCACGACGGCGGTGATCAGCCAGAGCGGCCACGTCGGACGCCGCCAGGCGCGCACGCGCGCGATCTCGGAGGCCCAGTGCTCCTGCTCCCGCCGCGCCCCCGCATCGAGCGCGAGCCACGCCGACTCCAGCCGCCGCGCCGCCGCGGCCAGCGCCGCCTGCCAGGCCTCGGCGCCGGCGGCGCCACGCCCGCGGGCGCTGCCGGTCGTGTGCACCGCCAGCTCGAGCTGATCGAGCGCCGCCACGAACTGCACGCCGCCGCTGCCGAGCCGCGCGCTGATCGCGCGGGCGTCTTCGTCGGAGAGCGCGAGCCGCTCGCGCCGGCGCCGGGGAAAGCGCGACTCCTCGGCGGCCAGGCGAAACCCGGCGTTCGCCTCGTCCGCGATCCGCACCGCGGCCGTCTCGACCGCGTGCTCCCAGAGCCCGAGCCATGCCACGCGTCCGAGCGAGGCCACCGCGCTTTCGTGGTCGCCGGCGGCGGCGAACGAGCGGCCCGCGGCCGCCAGGTCGAACACGCCGGTCACGAGGGCGAGCCGGATGTCGTCGAGCGAGACGCGGAGCGCGCCGCGGGGAGCGGCGGGCGGATCGACCAGCCGCCCGAGCGACGGGCCGAGCTCGGGCACGATCCAGAGCTGCTCGGAGCCGGGCGCCACGGTCACGACGCGGCCAGCACCGCTGGCCGGCCGGTGCGGGCCTCGAACCGGCGCACGAACTCGGCGAGCGAGTCGGCGGTGAAGGCGTCGCGGCCGATGCCGGTGGCGCGGATGGCGCGCTCGATGTCGGCGGGCGCGCCCTCCACCTCGAGCAGCGGATCCATGTCGGGGTAGCGCTCGAGGCGCACGGTGGCGCCGCCCACGTCGTAGACCTCGACCTCGCGGTCGATGGCGTGCACCACGTCGTAGCCGAGCGAGGCGAGGAATGCGTCGGGGGAGCCGGTGAGGCCGGCGGACGGCGCGATGGGGAGCTCGACCTCTTCGCGCTGCTTGTACCCGTCGGGCGAGAGCCGCACGGGCCCCTTCCAGCCCAGAATGGACTCGCTTCGGCCGTCGGCGTAGCGGTAGCTCCGCACTCGGAGCACCTCGCCGCGCGCGACCAGCTCGCCGGCGCGGTCGAACCGGCGGTCGGTCATGCGGGCGCGGAAGCGCTCGTGCCCGCCCGACGCGCTGAGACGCTCGCGCAGGGCGTCGGGATCGGGGATGACGGCCTTGAGCTCGAGCTCGTCACTCACCGCAGAATCGCATCCAGCACCGCGTCCGTCTCGCTGAGATCCAGGAACACGGCATGCGCCCCGCAGGCTTCGAGATCGCTCACCGAGTACGCGCCGGTTGCGACCCCGAGCGCGCGGGCCTCGATTCCCGCCCCGCAGGCGACGTCGGCCGGCGTGTCGCCGATGATGACGACCTCGGCGCCGCGGGGCACGCTGCCGAAGATCGCCTCGGCGCGGCGCGCCGCGATCGGCGGGAGATCGGGCCGGTGCGCCGCATCCGAGCCGTAGGCGCCGACCCGGAACCGCTCGGGCGCGATGCCGCCGGAGCGGAGCTTGAGCGCGGCGCCCTGCGCGATGTTGCCGGTCAGCAGGCCGAGCACGACGCCGGGCTCCGCTTCGAGCCGCTCGAGCAGCGCGTGGACGCCGGGCATGACGGTCGTCCGCGTCGTGGGCCGCTCGAGCTCCCGTGCCAGATAGCCGACGTAGCGCTCGCACAGCGCGAGCACGCGGGCCGGCTCCCGCGGCTCGGGCTGGCCCGCGGCCTCGAGCATCTCGGCCACGATCTGGGGGTCGGTCTTGCCGTCGAACCGGATCCGCTCGAACGCCGGCGTGGGCCCGACCACTTCGGCGAGCGCGGCGACGATGGCGCGGCGCCCGGCGCCGGCGGTGAGGAGGATGGTCCCATCGATGTCGAACAGCACGAGCTTCCGCGTCACCGCTCCTCCAGCCGCCTGACCGCGACGAGCCGCTCGCGGAGCGACGCGGCCCGGCTGCCCGGCAGCCAGGGCTCCTGCACCATCCCGCCCAGGGCGATCGTCGAGTGCACCAGCGTGTCCGCCTCGCCGGCGAAGGCGACGTGGGTGACCCGCTCGCCCGAGCCTTCGCGGAAGAACAGCAGGTCGCCGGGCCGGATGTCGTCGAGCGCGACCAACGCGCCGCACCGCGCCTGCTCGGACGAGTCGCGCGGCAGCGTGAGGCCGCGGGCGAGGAAGGTGGTCTGCACCAGCCCCGAGCAGTCCACGCCGCCCGGGGTCACCCCGCCCCACTGGTACGGCGAGCCCGCGAAGTACTCGAGCGCCCAGCGCTCGGGCGGCCTGGCGCGCGCGGCCTGCACCGCTTCGGCCGCGCAGGCGAGGGCTCCCTCGGCCACCTGCCCGCGGCGGCCGTCGGGCAGGCGGACCGCCTCGCTCTCGAGCGCCACCCGGGCGCGGAGCGGGAGTCGGACCGCCGGCCCTTCGCCGGGGCGCACGACGGCGCCCAGGCTCCAGCCGGTGGCCTCCTGCCGCCAGGCCTCGGCCCTCGCGTCGTCCACCTCGACGCAGTACCCGGCGTGGACCCAGCCCTCGTAGCAGTCGAGATCGATGCGCACGCGCCGCCAGTCGGCGGCGGACTCGAGCACGGCCGCGGTCTCGCCGAGGACGAGCTGGCTCGCCTGCTCGGACCGAAGGGTCGGCTGCGCGAAGAGCGGCACGATGGCCGCGCGCGCGATGACCGCGGTCATGACGGGGCGGCTTCCTTGGCGGCGCACTCGCGGCAGAGCGTCACGCCGCGAAAGCTGCAGATGAGGCAGATGAACGTCCCGCACTTGGCGCAGGGGTAGCCCTCGGAGGCCCGCTCCTCGCGGCCGCAGGCCCGGCAGCCCATGGCGTCGTGCTCGCGAATCTCGGCCATGGCGATCTCAGGAGGTCAGCGAGTAGCGCTTGATCTTGTTGATCAGCGTGGCGCGCGAGATCCCGAGCTCGATGGCGGCGCGGGTCCGGTTGCCGGTGTGGTGCTTGAGGGTGCGCTCGATGTGCTGGCGCTCGAGGTCCTCGAGGCTGAGCGGCGTGTGCCGCCGGTCGCCGATGCCGGGCCGGGCGCGGAACTCGCCGGGCAGGTGCTCGACGCTCACCGCGGGCGCGCCGCGGCCGAGAATGAGCGCCCGCTCGAGCACGTTCCGCATCTCGCGCACGTTGCCGGGCCAGCCGTAGGCCAGGAGCCGGTCGAGCACCTCGCCCGAGAGCGTGGGGGGGCCGTCGGGGAGCTCGGAGCGGAGATCGTTCAGCAGCCGGGTGATGAGCGCCAGCCGGTCCTCCCGCGAGCGGTCGCGCACCGCCGGGAGCTGAAGCGGCATCACGCTCAGCCGGTAGTAGAGATCCTCCCGGAAGCGCAGCTCCTCGACCTCGCTCTGCAGGTCCTTGTTGGTCGCCGCGATGAGCCGCACGTCCACGGTGATCTCGCGGGTCCCGCCGAGCCGGCGGAAGGTCTTGGTCTCGAGCACCTTGAGCAGCTTGGGCTGGAGCTCCGGCGCGAGGTCGCCGATCTCGTCGAGGAAGATCGTGCCGTGGTCGGCGATCTCGAACAGCCCCTGCTTCCGGTCCTTGGCGTCGGTGAACGCCCCCTTCTCGTGGCCGAACAGCTCGCTGTCGAGGAAGGTGGCGTTGAGCCCGGCGCAGTTGACCTCGACGAACGGGGCCTTGGTGCGGGGGCTCAGGTCGTGGATCATCCGCGCCACCCAGCCCTTGCCGGTGCCGCTCTCGCCGGTGAGGAGCACCGTGGTCCGCTCGCTCTGGGCCAGCAGCCCCACCTGGTGGGCGAAGTCCTGCATGCCCGACGACGTGCCGAGCGAGTCGAGGCCGTAGCCCGGGGCGGTCTGCCCCAGCAGCGCCTCGTTGATCCGCCGGAGCCGCGCCTTGTCGGCCACCCGGGCGGTGGCGGCGGCCAGGTGCTCCATGTCGACCGGCTTGGTGAGGAAGTTCTCGGCGCCGAGCTGCATGGCGCGGACCGCGGTGGCGACGTCGCTCTCGCCGGTGAGGAGAATGACGGCGGCGTCCCGCTGGCGCAGGTGCTCGAGGACCTCCAGGCCGTCCATGCCCGGCAGCCGGAGGTCCAGGATCACCACCTCGGGCCGCAGGCGATCGAACGTGGCCAGCCCCGCCTCGCCGCTCAGCTCCCGGGTGACCTCGTACGACAGGCGCTCGAAGTAGTTCCCGATGCTGCGCAAAACG
Organism: uncultured Gemmatimonadales bacterium; assembly: GCA_963804125.1. Lineage (GTDB taxonomy): Bacteria > Gemmatimonadota > Gemmatimonadetes > Gemmatimonadales > GWC2-71-9 > CAVVWJ01. The sequence continues at coordinate 58,383 of CAWDPF010000002.1, read as the reverse complement.
TCGACATCGTCATCGATGAGGAGGACGGATCCGGCCATGAAGTTTGCCTTGGAAAGTCGCGAAACAGGGTGTCATCCTGAGCGGAGCGAAGGAGCCGTATCCCGAGGCATGCCCCCTTCGCTTCGCTCAGGGTGACTCAGGCCCACCAAAAATTAGTCAGTCGGCATCAACTCGCCAACCTACCCGCCCGGCACCATGATCCGGATCGCCTTGGGCACCACCGTGGCCGTGAACGGCGTCTCGCCGCCGGCCTCGCCGTCGAGCTGGACCGGCTGGACGGGATGGGTCTCGACCCGGACCTCCCGGCCGCGGGCATAGCCGACGTAGGTGTCGAGCCCGTCGACCTCGGGGGCCATCCGGAGCAGGTCCCAGACGGCCCGGAGGCTCTGCCCGAAGCCGTTGGCCCGCACGACCACCACGTCGAGCAGCCCGTCGTCGGGCCGGATGCCCGGCCCAGCCGGACGTACGGCGGGATCACCTCGCCGCAGTTGGCCACGAGCACCATCGCCGCGTTGGCGTCGTAGACGACGCCGTCGATCGTGATGATGTGGTCGCTGCTCCGGATCTCGCGGATGAGGCGGAGTGTCGTCGCCACGTAGGCCGCCATGCCCCAGCGGCGCTTGTGCTCGGCCAGCGTCTCCGCCATGACCCGCGCGTCGTACCCCGCGCCGCAGGCCACCGCGAAGTAGTGCTCCCCGTCCGGGCGCTGCATCCGGCCCAGGTCGAACAGCTTGGGCCGCGCGGTGACGAGCGCGCGGGCGGCCCGCGCCGGCGCCGACGGGATCCGCAGGTTGCCGGCCAGCAGGTTGCCGGTGCCGCCCGGGATGACGCCGAGCGCCACGTCGGTGCCGACCAGCGCCGCGGCGGCCTGCATGGTGGTGCCGTCGCCGCCGAAGACCGCCACGATGTCCATGCCCTGGGCCACGCCCTCGGCCGCGATCCGGCGCGCGTCGCCCTGGCCGCCGGTGGCGAGCACCTCCGCGCTCCAGCCGGCCGCGGCGAAGGTGCGCATGACCACGTCCACGGCGCTGGCGCGGGTGCGCGCCGCGGCAGGGTTGGTGATCAGCAGCACCCGCGGCACTAGAACTCGCGCTCCCAGAGAATGTCGAAGCCGATCTGGTACAGGCTGCTGTTCCCGAACTGGTTGGAGATGACGAAATTGGTGCACGACTGGATGGTCGGCTCCACCGAGCTCTGGAGCTTCCACTCGCGGCTGAAGCGGAACTCGAGGCTGGCGCCCAGGTTCTTGTAGCTCACCTGGCTGAAGTCGGGGCAGAAGCCGGCGTTGAACGTGAGGAACGTCTTCTTGCCGATCTGCCATCCGGCCGCGAGCTGGGTGAGCGAGCCGCCCGCGCCGGTCGGACTGGACGAGGCGCCCGGGCGGATCTCGATCAGGTCGATCGGCACGCCGATGTCCTGGATCAGGGCGCGCTCGAGCTCGCTCGAGAAGTAGGCCAGGCCGGTCTGGACCGCGGTCCCCCGCCCGAGCAGCGTGGCCTCGTTGGCCGGGTATCCGGTGATGATGTACGAGATGAGGTCGGTCTCGGAGATCGGCGGCCGGACGGTGCTCGCGAGCGTGAGCCTGGGCTGATACAGCGTGCCGGTGACGCTCGCGATGACCGGGATCTCGTCGCCGCGGACGCCGCGCACCGTGTATTGCGCCGCGATGTCGAGCCCGGCGTTGAGGTCGCCGGTGTAGGTCACCTGGCCGCGGGTCACCGTGAAGTCGCGGGTAACGGGGCCGACCTTGAGCGTGTAGGAGCCGCGCGGCGCATTCAGCGTCGCCGATCGGCTTGTACGTCTGCGCCAGCTTGCTCAGCCGCATGCGGCCCTCGAGCTGGATGTTCGCCTCGGCGGAGCGCAGCCAGACGTCGGAGCCCATCTCCACCCGCAGGTCCTCGATCCGGAGCGAGTCCAGGAACCGGTTCTGGAATTTGGCGCCGAGGTTCTCGCGGCGGATGAGGGTCGTGTCCACCAGGTCGGCGATCGACGGGTCCTCGAGGTCGATGATCCGCTTGTTGACCAGGTCCGCGAAGTACAGCACGCCGCTGTTGGCGAGCAGCCCGCCGGTCAGCGTCGCGCCGAAGACCGGGCCGCGAAGCTCGAGATTGCCGGTGCCGACGAGGGTGAGGAAGCTTCGCACGTCGATGGCGCGGAATTGGTTCGCCTTGAACGCGAGGTCGAGGATCGGGTGCGAGAGGTTCTCGAGCCGCACCGTGCCGCCGACCTCCATGCGGCCGCCGCCACTCGTGAGCAGCACGTCGTGCAGCCGCAGCGAGTCGCCTTCGAGGATCGCCCCGCCCTGGACCGTGCCGAAACGCACGCCGAGTCCCGGGACCGACATGCTGCCGCGATTGATGTCGATCGCGCCCGCGAGCCGCGGCGCGGACCAGGTGCCGCCCACCCGGACGTCCGCCTTGAGCGTCCCGCCGACGCGGCTGACGGCCGGCGTGATGGCCTCGAGCAGGCCGAGGGAGACGCTGTCCGTCTGCGCCCGGACCGAGAGCGGGCCGTCGATCTGCCGCTTCTCGACGCCGGTGAGCGCCAGGTCGAGCGGCAGGTGGGCCTCCACCTGCACCAGGTTCTCTCCCGTGCGCCAGAGGTCGAGGTTCGCGTCGAGCCGGCGCGACTCGTAGTTGAGCACGCCCTGGATGAACGGCGACTGGAAGTCGCCGAAGCGCGCGTCGGCCAGCCGCGCGAGCCCGCGGAAGGTCGGCGCCGCCGAGGTGCCGCCGATCTGCAGGTCGAGCTCGACCTCGCCGTGCACGCCGGTCGTGTCGCGCTGCAGCAGCCCGTAGACGTCCTGCACATCGAGCCCGAGGAGCTGGAGCTGGAGATCGCCCGGCGCCTTGCCCGGGATGCGGCCGGCCGCCTGGAGCGCGCTCGAGCCGTCGAGCGACGCGAGGCGCAGCGGGCTCACCGACGGCGCCGAATCCGCGAGGGCCACCACCACCGGCGCTTCCAGCCGGTACTGCCGCCGCGCGAGCCGCGCGAGCAGGGAGTCGATCCGGAGCAGGCGCGAGTCGCCTCGCTGGTACCAGGCGCCGGTGCCATCGAAGCGGGAGGCGTCGCCGAGGTTGGTGCCAAGGCTCCAGCCCAGCGAGTCGGTGAACCCGTCCACGACCCCGGCGGCCTTGTGCAGCACCCATTGCTGGACCCGGATCGAGTCGCTGGCCGCGCGCGCGGTGAGGCGCGGGCGCCGCCCGCCGAGCCAGGTGACGTTCCCGGTGAACCGGGGCGAGCGGATCCGCTGCCACTCGAACCCGTCGACCGCGAACGACCCGTCCGCCAGCAGCGAGTCGAGGCTGCCCGCCAGGTCCACGTGCCCCTCGGCGCGGCCGGTGAGCGGGCGGGCTTCGGCGGAGGTATCGCGCTTCTGCTGGGTCATCGCGAGCAGCAGCGAGTCGAATCCGATCAGGCTGTCGGCCGCGAGGTCGAAGCGCATGCGCCCGTTCTGCGGCGCGCGCCAGCCCAGCGTGCCGCGGCCAGAGGCGCGGGCGCCCTTCCATTCCGCGTAGGCGGTGTCCACCCGGATCACGCTGTCGTGCACGCCGCCCCGGCCGAACAGGCTGTCGATGGTCCACTCGCGAATGCGGCTCCGGGTGAGCGCCAGCTCGAGGCTTCCCTCGGGCGCGTGCACCGTGTCGATGCGGCCGGTGGCGCGGAGCTCGCCCGTGAGCGAAGTGGAGAGCGTCTGCCCCGTGAGCGTGGCGAGGTTGACCCGTGCGAATCGGAGCCGGAGCCCGTCGGCGCCCCAGAGGGGCGGGAGCGCGGTGATGAATCCTTCGGCCTGAACGTCGCCCAGGTCGCCGGTCAGATCGGCGTTCACGGCGAGCCGGCTCAGCGTTCCCTCGCTCTGGAACCGGCCGCGGAGCTCGCCCTTGGTCTTGAGCGTGGGGAAGGCGCGGCGGATCCCGTCGAACACCAGCGGCTCGAAGACGACGTCGGTCGCGAGCGCGAGCGAGTCCCGGCGGGTGTCGAGATACACGGTCCCGGTGGCTGTGCTGGGCGGCCGGTCGCCGTCCTGCTGCCGGGCGGTGCCGCGGAAGGTGACGTTCTTGAGCGGACCGTCGAGGGTGCCCGCCGCGGCGAGCCGTCCCTCGATGATGACGGCGGGCGCGAGACGGCGCACGGTGCGGAGGTCGACGTCCGAGCGGCGCACCACGAAGTTGGTGAACGTGAGCCCGCTGTCCCGGGTCGAGCCCACGATGCCGGTCCCCGCGATCTTCGACACCGGCCGGCCCGGCACGCGCGCGTCGGCGAAGGACCAATCGATGGTCACGTCCATGGCGTCGAGGAACCCGGCGCCGGTCATGGTGCCGCTCAGCGTGCCGAAGAACGGCAGCGAGTCGACGTACGCCCGGGCCGCGTCGAGGTCGAGGTCCCGGAGCGTCACGTTCATGTCGCGGAAGCCGAGCCCGCGTCGTCGGTCGGTGATCGCGACCAGCGAGCCGTCGACCCGCTGTTCGCCGTTCCGGAGGTGCAGGTCGCGGATGTCGTAGGCGGTCCGGGCGCCGGTCTCCGACTTCCCCGCCACGACGCCGCTGCCGATCATGGCCGGGAAGTCGGGCGAGACCCAGTGGAGGTCGTCCAGGTTCACGTGCGGCGAGGTGACCTGGAAGTCGTACAGCGTCGTGTCGTGCGGCCAGGTGACCGCCCCGCCGCCCGAGAACCGGGTATCGGGCAGCGCGCCGCTGGAGAGGCTGAAGATGGCGCTGTCGCCGTGGAGCCGGACCCGGCCCACAGCTTCGGTGACGGTCACGGCCGGATCGCTCACGCGGGTCGCGAGCGCGTCGATGTCGACCGTGAACGGCTTCCGGTCCGGCGTCGCGATCCGGAGCCGGGCGAAGCGGGCGTCGAGATCGGAGAGCAGGATGACCCGGCGGAGCCCGTCCCCGCCCTCCTCGATCACCCGCCCGGGCTTGGCCCGCTCGGCCTCGAGCGCGGAGTCGCGCTGCGCCACGGTGCGGAGCGAGCGGTCGGGATTCCAGGGCAGCGCGATCCGGAGCGTGCCGCCGGTGACCTTCACGTCGTGGAAGTCGATCAGCGGCCCCGGGCCCCCGCCCTTCCCCTTCTTGAGCCCCAGCACCTCCTCGAAGTTCATCCGGCCGTTGCGGAGCTTGATGAGCTGGATGGTCGGGTGGTCGACCGTGACGCTGCCGAGGAGCACCTGGCCCGCGAGCAGGTTGGGGAGCCGGTAGGTCACCCGCACGCGCGGCAGGTCGGCGAGGAGGCCGCCCGCGGTGTCGCGGACGACCAGGTCCTCGATCGCGAGATCGTACAGGAACGAGCCCGAGATCGCGCCGACCTTCACCTGGCCGATCACGATCCGGTCGAGCGCCTGCGACACGGTGCGCGCGAGCAGGTTCCGGCCCGGCGGCGTGAGCGTCATCGACGTCACCACGCCCAGCACCATGGCCACGGTGCCGAGCAGGATGACGAAGAAGAAGCGCGCGATCCGCCGTCGCATCAGAAGGCCTGCCCCACCGCGAAATGGAAGGTGAACTTGCTGCTCCGCGCCTTGACGTAGGATTCCTGGCCCGGCACCGGCGTCAGCGCGCCCAGGGTGTCGACCTGAAAGAGCGTGCCCGCCTGCAGCTTGTACGGATTATAGGCCACGTCCAGGCGCGCCGGGCCCGAGCGGCGTCGAGAGCCGGATGCCCGCGCCGGGGGTCACCCGGATCACGGCCGGGTTGCCGCTGCCCCGATCCCAGACGCCGCCCGCGTCCACGAAGGCGGCGAGCCGGAGCCGCGAGCTGAACACCGGCGACGGGACCCGCAGCTCGACGTTGCCGACCGCGAGCGTGTTGCCGCCGGTGGCCGCGACCGTCACCCGATCCGGATCGATCTCCCGCATCTTGATGGCGGCGGTGTCCACCTCGCCCTTGGGGACGACGTAGACCACCGCGCCGAGCTCGTTGCGCTCGAAGCCGCGCACGTCGTTGGGGCCGCCGGCGTAGAACCGCTGCTCGGGCGGAATGAAGTTGCCGCTCAGGGTCGCGACGTCGACGGTCGGCGCGAAGATGGCGCCGCCGCGGAGCCGCCAGCTGAACACCACGTCGCGGGCGATGGGGCGGTACCACGAGTAGTCGCCGACGGCCCGGAAGAACTGCTGGAACGAGCTCGAGCCGAGGAAGCGCGAGCTCCACGTGAGATCCAGCGAGGAGAGCGAGCCGCGCGAGGGATCGAGCGCGTTGTTGACCCGCGGCAGGCTCCCGCTGGCGGTGAGCGTGGCGAGCACCCGGTTCTGTCGTAAGAGCGCCACCACGTCCGGCGTGCACGCGTTGAACGACGCGCAGAAGCTCTCGGCCGTGGCCTCGGTGTGGCCGTAGGACAGCGTGTAGGCCAGCGAGAGCGGGATCCGGCGCTTCGGCGTCTCGCGCCGGAGCGTGACGGTGGTGCCGGTCTCCTGCCGCAGGTACACCTTGAACTCCGACCGCCGCTCGGTGAACAGCGACACCGCGATCGTGTTGTTGGGCGAGAGGAACGCGGGGCGCCGGATGGACGCGCCCAGGTTGAAGTTCACCTTGCTGGACCCGACGGTGTCCTCGCGCGAGCTGCGGCAGATGTCCTGGTCGAGCCCCCAGTCGAACGGCGTGCCCACGCCCACCTTCGAGATCCGGCTGGTGAGGTCGAGGATGCGGCCGCCGCTCCCCAGGAAATTGCGCGTGGTCCAGCCGAGCGAGCCGCGGAAGCAGTCGTCGGTGGCGTAGCCGAGCCCGCCGCGGATGCGCCGGCGGCGGGCCTCGCTGACCACCACCACGAGCGGCACCGAGTCGGCATCGGGCCGATACTTGATCGTGTCGACGTTGACGGTGGCGTAGCGGAACAGGTCGGAGCTGTAGAGGTTCCGCTGGCTCTGGAACATCTCGTCCTGGGAGTAGAGCCGGCCGCGCCGGGTGATCAGCAGGTTGCGGACGACCTGCGGGTCGATCCGGTTGGTGCCCACCACGCTCACCTCGCCGATCCTCGCCCGGCGGCCGGGCGCGGCGTCGAAGGTGACGGCGGCGGTCTCCGTCTCCCGGCTGCTCTCGAAGCTGGTGAATACCCGCGCGGACGGATACCCGCGGTCGCGGAGCCGGCGGGCGATCGTATCCGCCGTGGCCTGCATGATGAAGCGGTTGAACGGGTCGGCCTGCTGCAGCGGGAGATCGACCAGCGTCTGTGCCCTGACCACGGTGGGCAGCGTGTCGAGGCCCAGGACCTGGAGCCGGGTGACCCGGATGGGCTCGCCCTCCTTGATGCGGAAGGTGATGTAGACATCCGTCGGGGTCCGGCGGACGACGGTGTCGGTCTGCGCGTGCGGATAGCCGCTGCGGCGGTAGAGCACCTCGAGGCGAACCACGTCGCGCTTGAACTCCTGCTCGTCGAAGTAGCGCTTCTCGCCGAGGCCCAGCCAGCGGAACAGCGAACGCGCGCGCGAACCAGCTCGAGTTGGTGGTGGCGATGGCGCTGGCGAGAAACTCGTCGGAGAGCGCGCTGTTGCCCTCGAAGGCCAGCCGGCGGACGACCTGGGCAGGCTCCTGCGCCCCCGCCGGAGCGGCGGCCGCGAGGAGCAATGCCAGGGCCACCGCGGCCCCGCCCCTCACTGGGGCACCTGGGCCGGGCGTCGAGGGACGGAGAGGGGTGCCTGCGCGATTGACGACATGCTCTAAGCCCGGTAGTTTGACCACCTTACGCTTTCAAGTCAACGTGCGGCCCCCGCCCTCATCCGCTCACGGGCCTCCCATTCGCCAGATCCGCCGACGCCTGCTCCCGTGCCTGGTGCTCCCCATCGCCGCCTGCGCGGTCGGCGGCGAGACGTCCGGACGCGGTCTCACCTACTATGAGGGCGCCGATCCCGCGTCGCTCGACCCGGCGCTCTCGAACGACGTGCAGAGCGGCGAGGTCGTGACCCTGCTGTTCGACAACCTGGTCCAGTTCGACACCGAGGCGCAGCTCCGGCCGGGGCTCGCGACGCGCTGGGAGAGCGACTCGACCGGCGCCGTGTACACCTTCCACCTCAGGACCGGCGCCACGTTCCACGACGGCCGGCCGATCGGCGCCCGCGACGTGCGGGCCTCGATCCTCCGGGCGCTCGATCCCGGCTCGAAGGCGGGCCGCCAGTGGCCGCTCTTTCCGATCAAGGGCGCGCGCGCGTACGCCGCCGGCAAGGCGCGGGCCGTGGCCGGCATCGCGGTGCCGGACGACACCACGATCGTCTTCACCCTCGACCGAGCCGCTCAACATCTTTCCCAAGTTCCTCGCGATGCCGGTCGCGGCCGTCGTGCCGACGCCGACGCCGCCGGGCTTCGACCAGGCGCCGGTGGGGAGCGGGCCGTGGCGGTTCGTCTCCTGGTCGCACGACGACGCGCATCGTCCTCGCGCAGGAACACCACCTACTGGGCGGGGCCCCCGAAAGAGGACACGCTCACGCGTCCGCATCATCCCGGAGGTGCTGACCCAGGGCGCCGAGTACGAGACCGGCAACCTGAGCGTGGTCGAGATCCCCTTCGGCGAGACCCGGCACTGGGAGATGGCGCGTCCCGAGGAGCTGCAGCGGCGGCCGGCGCTCCGGGACCTCTTCATCGCCATGAACACCACCCGCGGCCCGCTCCGGGACGTGCGCGTGCGGCGCGCGCTCAACCTCGCCACCGACGTCGAGACGCTCCTCCGGACGCAGATGGCGGGCCGCGGCGTCCGGGCCGCCGGCGCGATCCCGCCGGGCATCATGGGCTACGACTCCACCCGCGCGCCGTACGCCTGGGACACGGCGGGGGCGCGCCGGCTGCTGGCCGAGGCCGGCTACGCCAAGGGCTTCCGGCTGCAGCTCTGGCGCAGCAAGCGCGCCGAGCTCGCCCGGGTCGCGCAGTCGGTGCAGCAGGACCTCGGCCTGCTCGGCATCCGGGTCGAGATCATCGAGCGCGACGCGCCCAGCGTCCGGGCCACGGTGCGGAACGGCGAGGCCGATCTGTACCTGGGCGACTGGTACGCCGACTACCCCGACCCCGAGAACTTCTCCTACCCGCTCTTCCACTCGAGCAACAAGGGCCCGGGCGGCAACTACGCCTTCCTGAGCGACACGGCGCTCGACGCCATGATCGAGCGCGCGCGGAGCACGCCCGACACGCTGGAGAAGGCCCGGCTCTCGCGCGAGATCGACGCGCGGGTGTTCGAGCTCGTGCCCTGGATCTTCCTCTGGTTCCCGGCCGACGTGTGGGCGGTGCAGCCGGACGTGAAGGGCTGGCGGATCCCGGCGGTCTTCACCGGCCAGCGCTGGACCACCGTGGAGCGGACCGGCGTGGAGCACCCCGGCGTGGCGCGGGCTCCGTGACGCGCTTCCTGCTGACCCGGCTGGCGCTGCTGGTGCCGACGCTGCTCGGCGTGCTCGCCGTCACCTTCCTGCTGCTCTACGTCGCGCCCGGCGATCCGGTGCAGGCGATGGTGGGCGAGCGGGCCGACGCCGAGACCATCGCCCGGCTCCGGGCCGAGCTGCACCTGGACGACCCGCTGCCGCTCCAGTTCGTGCGCTACGTCGGCGGTGTCGTCCAGGGCGACCTCGGCACGAGCTACATCACCCGCCGCCCGATCCTGACCGACCTGCTGCAGCGCTTCCCCGCCACGCTGCAGCTCGCCGGCGCGGCGATGCTGTTCGCGGCGGTCACCGGGCATCGCGATCGGCATCTACGGCGCGTGGCGGCCGGGCAGGCTGGGTCGACCGGCTCACCACCTTCGGCGCGTACCTGGGCGTGTCGTTTCCGGTCTACTGGGTGGGGCTGCTGCTGATCCTGGTGTTCGCGGTGACGCTCCGCTGGCTGCCGCCGTCGGGCGCGCGGGGACCGCTGTACATCATCCTGCCGGCGCTCACGCTGGGAATGCGCTCGGTGGCCTTCCTGTCGCGGATGACGCGCGCGGCGATGCAGGAGATCCTCCGGAGCGACTTCGTCCGGACCGCGCGCGCCAAGGGGCTGGGCGAGGGACGGGTGGTCCTCCGGCACGCCTTCCGGAACGCGCTGCTCCCGGTGCTCACCGTGCTGGGCCTCGACTTCGGCAGCTATCTCACCGGGTCGATCCTCACCGAGACCATCTTCTCGTGGCCCGGCGTGGGACGCTACGTGCTCACCGCGATCGACAAGCGCGACCTGCCGGCGGTGCAGGGCAGCATTCTGTTTCTGAGCCTGGTGTTCGTGCTGGTGAACCTGCTGACGGACATGCTCTATGCGCGGGTGGATCCGAGGGTGGCGTATGACTGACGGACGGTCGGGCGGGCAGGCGGTCGGCGGTCAGGCGGTGGGCAGGCGGTCGCGGGCAGGTGTGCGGAAGCATGTCACCCTGAGCGCAGCGAAGGGACCATCTCGGCATCGCGTCGCACGCGCTCCTGCGCTTGTCGCGCTCCTGGCGTTGACCGTCTCCCTTCCCGCCCAGTCCCTCCCCCAGCCGCCTCGACGCCCGCCTCGACGCGCCGCCGTACGACCGCCACCTCTGGGGCGTCGCGCTGGTGAACGAGAAAGGCGCGCTGGTCTACGGCCGGAACCCGCGCCAGCTCTTCATCCCCGCGAGCAACACCAAGATCGTCGTCGCCGCCGTGGCCTCCGCGCTGCTGCCGCCCGACTGGACGGTGAAGACCAGCCTCTACGCCAATGGCCCCGTCGTCGGCGGCGTGCTCCAGGGCGACCTGGTGCTCTACGGCCGCGGCGACCCGACCTTCGGCAAGCGCTGCTTCGCCACCGACACGCTGCGCGAGGGCGCCTGCGAGCGCGACTCGTTCACCCGCCTGCGCGAGCTCGCCGACGCGCTCCGGAAGCGCGGCGTGCGCGAGATCCGGGGCGACCTGGTGGGCGACGGCAGCTGGTTCGAGCCCCTGACCGTCCATCCCGGGTGGGAGACCTTCGACGTCAACTGGTGGTACGCGGCGCCGGTCACCGGGCTCGGCTTCAACGACAACAGCGTCGACTTCGTCTGGGGCCCCGGCACCGAGGCCGGCACGCCGGCGGTGATCACCATGTCGCCCGACGTGGGCGACGTGGTGTTCGAGAACCGCACCGTCACCGTGCCGGCAGGCGGCCGCTCCGACATCGGCGACCGCTTCTTCCGCGAGCCGGGCACGCTCAACGTGTGGGCCGAGGGCACGGCCGCGCTCGACAAGCCGACGCAGACCGAGTCGTTCGCCATGCCGGACCCGAACCTCTTCACCGCGCGCGCCTTCCGGCAGGTGCTGCAGGAGGCGGGAATCGCGATCACCGGCACCACCCGCTCGACCACCGACTCGATGCTCTACCGCCAGGCGCGGAGCCACGCCGCCGCTGGCGGAGATCACGTCGCGGCCGCTGCGCGAGTGGATCTTCCCGATCCTCAACCGCAGCCAGAACTGGTTCGCCGAGATGGTCCTCAAGCAGCTCGGCCGCCAGTTCGGCCGCGGCGGGATCGTGGACCGAGGGGCTCTCGGTCGAGCGCCGGTTCCTGATCGACTCGGTGCGCGTGGACTCGACCGAGTTCTCGCTGTCGGACGGATCGGGCCTCTCGAGCGGCAACCTGGTGAGCCCCGCCGCGTTCACCAAGATCCTGCGCTTCATCCGCGCGCCATCCGCGGGCCGCGACGTTTCTCGCCGGGCTGCCGCAGTCGGGACAGGTCGGCTCGCTCCGGAGCCGGTTCGTCCGGACCCCGCTCGAGGGCCGCGTGCGCGCCAAGGACGGCAGCATCTCCGGGGTGAACGCGCTGTCGGGGTTCATCGAGCGGCCGGACGGCAAGGTGTGGACGTTCTCGGTACAGGCCAACCATCACGCGCAGGCGGGGCGGGCGGTGATTCAGCAGATCGACAGCGTGGTGGTGGAGATGGGAGGTAGGGCGGGCGGTCAGGCGGTCAGGCGGTCGGCGGGCGGAGCGGACGATCAGATGCCTCAGCTATCAGTGCTACTCCGAGCCGTCCACGTCGATGCCGATCGTCCGACCGCTCCGACCGCCTGACCGCCTGACCGCCCGACCACCGAGGCCCCCATGCTCCTCCTCCTCATCCGCCACGCCAACGCCGGCGACCGCGACCCCGAGCGCTGGCCCGACGACCGCGACCGTCCGCTCACCGACAAGGGCCGGAAGACCCAGCGCGACGTGAGCCGCTTCCTCCTCAAGCGCGACTTCGTGCCCACGCTGGTGCTCACGAGCCCCTGGGCCCGCGCGGCCGAGACGGCGGAGATCCTGGTCCGCGAGCTCCAGTCGCCGAACCCGCCGGTCCCGTGCGATGCGCTGGCCGACGAGCCCGACCTCGCGCGCCTGGCGGAGGCCATCGGCGAGCCCGGTCCCGACGCCATCGTCGCGCTGGTGGGTCATTCGCCGTGGATGGAGGAGCTGGCGAGCCTGCTGCTCACCGGAAGGCCGGAAGGAGTGCGGATCGACTATCCGAAGAGCGGAGTGATGGGAATCGACGTCGAGAAGCCGGAGGCGGGAACGGGAGAGCTGCGGTTTTTCCTCCGCCCGAAGATGGTGTAGCCAGCCAACGCGAGTCACCTGAGCGACCGCCTGCCCTTCCCTCAATCCTCCTTCTGCCCGAAAATCGCCAGGTTCGACGAATGCCCCGGGTTCACCTTCGCCTTGGGATTGATGAGGTGCACCGCGTTGTTCACCGCGATGCACGCCTCCGACGCCCCCGTCGCGATCAGCTTGAGCTTGCCGGGATAGGCCGTGATGTCGCCCGCGGCGTAGATGCCGGGGACGTTGGTCTCCATCAGCTGGTTGACCTTGACGTCGGCCTTCTCGGTGTCGAGCCCCCACTGCTTGATGGCGCCCAGGTCGGAGTGGAAGCCGAGCAGCGGGATGATGGCGTCGAGCTCGAGGGTCTCCTCTTCCTTGGTCTTGTTGTTGAAGATGGTGACCCGCTCGACCTTCCCGTTGCCCTCGATCTTCTTCACTTCCCAGAACGTGCGGAGGTCGCAGCGCCCCTGGCGGCAGAGCTCCTCCACCTGGCTGATCGTCGCGGCGTGCGCGCGGAAGCCGTCGCGCCGGTGGATGAGCATGATCGACTCGGCGACGCCCTGGAGGTTCACCGCCCAGTCGAACGCCGAGTCGCCGCCGCCGACCAGGAGCACGCGCCGGCCCGCGAACGCCTTCGGATCGAGCACCTTGAAGTAGAGGCCCTTCTCCTCGAACGCGTCCTCGCCCTCGACGCCGAGCCGCCGCGCCTCGAACGCGCCGATGCCGGCCGCGATGACGATGGTGCGGGACGGATAGTCGCCCCCGTCGGTCTCGAGCACGAAGTGGCCGCCGTCGCCATCCTCGACCCGGCGGAGGCCGGTGACGATCTCGCCGAGATGCGTGGTGGCGCCGAACTGCAGCCCCTGGATCGCCATGTCCCGCACCAGGTCCTTGGCCAGCACCTTGGGGAAGCCGGCGACGTCGAAGATGTACTTCTCCGGATACAGGGCCATGAGCTGGCCCCCGAGCGCGGGCAGGGCGTCGATGATGCGGGCCGACGCCCCCCGCATCCCGGCGTAGAAGGCCGCGAAGAGCCCGGTGGGCCCCCCGCCGATGATCGAAATGTCCTTCAGCTCCTGCTCGGCCACGTCGGCTCCTGCGTGTACGGTCGGCCATCGACGGCCGGCCGTCGGTCGGCGTTTCGGGAACAAGCGGTGGAATGTATAAAAATAACGGCTCCTGTCAGGCCCCCGGGATCATTCGCCGGCTGCGATGCCGAAGCAGCCACCCTTCCCCTCGACCACGGGAGCCGTCACATTGCCGCCCATGTCGCCCCGGCACGGGTCCGTCTCCGACGCTCCTTCCCCTCGTGGCGCTCGCGCTGCTCCTCTCGATGGGCCTCGGCGCGTGTGCGGGCGCGGGCCGGTTCCTGGGCGAGCTGCTGCGCGAGCGCCCGCCGGCGCCGCTCGACTCCCTCGGCCTCACGAGCGACGCGCGGCTCGACTCGACCGGCACGCTCGCGGGGAGCTTCGTCGGCGAGGGAACGAGCCGCGCGGTGCACCTGCTGTCGAGCGACACCGCGTTCATCGCCGAGCTGCTCCGGCGCTACCGGCCCGATCTCGCCGCGGCGCGCGATCCGTGGGCCGCGCTCGCCCGCGAGCGCGTCGTGACGCTCGGCGGCCCGGAGCGGCGGCGGACCGTGGCGGGGTCGGGGCCGTCGGTCGAGTCGGCCGTCGTCGGCTCGCCGCTCGGCCACACCGAGGTCCGGGTCGAGGCGCTGCTCATCCGGGGCGGCGAAGGCGGGCGCGGATGCGGCGCGCGCGGCGCGCAGGTCGAGCTCATCGTGGCGGACGACCGGCCCCGCGGCGATCCGCCGCTCCGGGGCCCGGTGCTGGGCTCGCTCCGGGCCGGCGTCGCGGCGGAGCGGCACGAGCGCGGGCTCGTCCGGCGCGATCCGGTGCCGCCACCGTCGGCCGCGCTCACCGACGAGCTCGTGGGCCGCACCGAGCGCGTCCTCGACTCGGTGCTCGGCGCGGACTACCGATCGCTCGACCTCCACGCCGACCCCGACACCAGGATCGAGATCAACACCCTGGCCGACGCCGACGCCGCCGACGTCATCGCCTTCCGGGTGGCCGACGACCGCGTGCGCTACGCCGTCTCGCTCCGGGCGCGCCGCATCGCCGCCCGGGGCGACACGCTCGTGGCCACCGCCGTCATGGTCTGGGATAGCGCCGGCGCGTGGCAGCAGACCATCTTCCGCCCCACGCTGCTCGCGCTCCGGCGCGGGCGCATCGAGCCCTGGGGCGCGGCGGCTCGGCGCCCGATCTACTGGCGCCGGCTCCAGCCGATCGGCGATTTCGCGTTCCGCCGCGACGATCTCTGGATGGAGCAGGTCGACGTGCGCGACGGCAGCGTGCGCTGGGGCATCGTGCAGCCGCGGGAGAACCTCGTGGTGGCCGCTGCGGAGGTGGACGGACCATGTCGATGAAGATCTACACGCGGACGGGCGACGAGGGCGACACCGGACTCTTCGGCGGCGGCCGCGTGCCGAAGGACCACCCGCGGGTCATCGCCTACGGCGACGTGGACGAGCTCAACTCGGTCGCTCGGCGTGGTCCGCGCCACCCAGCCGGTGCACTTCTTCGACGACCTGCTCGAGACGGTGCAGCGCGACCTGTTCGCCATCGGCGGCCACCTGGCCACGCCCGATCCGGAGAAGGTGGCCACCGCGCTCGAGAAGGCGGAGCTCTCCGCCGAGCGGGTGAGCCAGTTCGAGCAGGTCATGGACGCGGCCGACCAGGAGCTGCCGCCGCTCCGCGCGTTCGTGCTGCCGGCCGGCACGCCCAAGGCCGCGGCGCTGCACCTGGCGCGCACGGTCTGCCGCCGCGCGGAGCGGAGCGTGGTGCGCCTGGCGCACGAGGCGGCGGTGCCGGCGCTGTTCGTCGTCTACCTCAATCGCCTGTCCGATTTCCTGTTCACCCTGGCCCGCCTGGCCAACCACCGCGACGGCGCGGGCGACGTGACGTGGTAGCCGCAGGCCCCGTCGTCGTCACCCACGCGCTCGGCCGGTACCCGGTGTACGTCGAGCCGGGCGGGCTCGGCCGGCTGGAGCCGCTGGTGCGCGAGCATCTGCCCGGCGCACGGGTCGCCATGATCGCCGACGCCGGCGTGCACGCGCTGCTCCAGGCCGGACGCTTCGGCCGCGGGGCGTGGGAGGGCGCGGCGCTCACGTTCCCTCCGGGCGAATCGTCCAAGACGCGCGAGCAGTGGGCGCGGCTCACCGACGCGCTGCTCGCGCAGGGCTTCGGCCGGGACAGCGGCATCGTCGCGCTCGGCGGCGGCGTGGCGGGCGACCTCGCCGGGCTTCGTCGCCGCCACCTACATGCGCGGGGTCCCGTGCGTCCAGGTGCCGACCTCGCTGCTCGCCATGCTGGACGCGTCGGTCGGCGGGAAGACCGGGGTCGACACGCCGGAGGGCAAGAATCTCATCGGCGCCTTCCATCCGCCCGCGGCGGTGCTGGCCGACCCGCGCGTGCTCGCCACGCTGCCGGAGCGGGACTACCGCGGCGGGATGGCGGAGGCGGTGAAGCACGGGCTCATCGCCGACGCGCGGCTACTTCGCCTGGATGGAGCGCGACGCCGAGGCGCTGCTCCGGCGGGACGAGGCGGCGCTGACCCGGCTGGTGCGCCGGAGCGTCGAGATCAAGGCCGAGGTGGTGAGCGGCGACGAGCGCGAGGCCGGCCGCCGGGCGATCCTGAACGCCGGGCACACCGTGGCCCACGCGCTCGAGCAGGCGACCGGCTACGGCCTGCCGCACGGCGAGGCGGTGGCGCTGGGGCTGGTGGCCGAGTGCGCGCTGGCGGAGGCGCTCGGCGTGGCGCCGCCGGGGCCTGCGCCAGCGGGTGTCGGCGCTGCTCGGGCGGCTCGGCCTGCCGGTGCGGCTGGCCGACGCCTCGACCCGGAGCGGGTGGTGCGAGGCGATGGCGAGCGACAAGAAGAACCGGGGCGCGCGAGTGCGCTTCGCGCTGCCCAGCGCGCTCGGGGCAATGGACGAAGGGGAGCGGTGGACACGGGAGGCGCCGGACGAGGCCGTCCGGCGCTCGCTGCAGGTCATCCTGTAACCGATCAGAGCGGATTCAGCACCTCGACCGGCGTGAACCGGTCATTGTGCGACGTGCCGTCTCCCAGTTGGCCCTGCTCGTTGTCGCCCCAGCAGAACGCGCGGTTGCTGGTGGTGACGCCGCAGGTGTAGAACCCGATGACCGACGCGCTCAACCCCCGATACGTCCGGCCCCCGGCTACCTGCGTGGGGGGATCCACGGCCGCCGGGCCGCTACCGATGCCGAGGGCTCCCTGCTGGTTGCTCCCCCAGCAGAACGCGCCGCCCGCATAGGTGAGACCACAGGTGTGGAAGCTGCCGGGGTTCACATACAGCCAGGCCCTGGTCGGAGCGATGGGCGTCGTGGGGGCGGTAGTCGCCCAGAAGCCGCAGTACAGCCGATCTGTGGTGCTGACGCCGCAGACGTAGATGTTGTCCGTGAAGGGGCCGGACCCGTTCATGCTGATAGCTCCCGAGGCGGGCAGCAGCTGCCGGAAGGCCACCGTACCGGGGATTGCGCGAGGCGTCTTCGACCAGAGAAAGCCCCAGCAGTAGCCGCGGTTGCTGGTCGTGGTTCCGCAGGTGTGGGACCAGGCGGTCATCACTCGCCGCCATTTGAGGTCGCCCGCGATCCGTACCGGCACGGTCGAGGCGGTGACTCCGGCCACGCCCATTTGACCATAGTCGTTGTTGCCCCAGCAGTAGGCCACGCTCCCGGTGGTCACGCCGCAGGTATAGCTGACGCCGGGGCTCACCTGCCGCCACTTCCGCCCGCCGGCCACCAGCTTGGGCGTCAGCTGAGAGACGGCCGTCCCATTGCCCAGCTGACCCGATGACCCAGCTCCCCAACAGTAGGCCAGGCTGTCGGTGGTGACACCGCAAGTGTGACCCATTCCTGCCCGGATCTCCATGAACTTGTGCCCGCCGAGCACCTTGACCGGCCGCAGGCGGCTGATCGTCGTACCGTCGCCGAGGGCGCCGCCGGTCCCCCAGCAGTACGCGATGTTGGCCGTGGTGACGGCACAGGTGTGCTGCCATCCGACGGCGATCTGGCGCCAGGAGACGGCCACGGCCGTGACGGCGAGGTCGGGTGAGTCACCGGGTCCGGGGGACGGCTCGGTGCCGCGCTCGCAGGCGCCGGCGGTCAGGATCGACACGGTCAACAGCAATGCTCGGGTGAGAGCGGTGCGGGTCGGCTGGATTGGCATGGGGTTGCCTCGATCGCGCGGGGAACGGTCGTTACGATCGTGACCATGCTAGCGCGGCGGTCTCAAGCAGATTTCAAGCGCCGGAGTCCCCCGTCATCCCGAGCCCGAGCGGAGCGAGGGGGAGGGACCTTCTCGCCTCGCCCCGACCGCCACGACGAGCCCAGCGAACTCGCTGGCAAGATCCCTCGACCCGCTCGGAGGGATGGATCTGCCTTGGTCGGCTCTAGCCTAGCAACTCAAAAACCTGCAATAAGTTACACCGAATGCCGTCAGCTGGCACATCACGCAAGAATGTCTAAAAGTGGACAAAAACCCGAACCCGCTCCCCATGAACGATTTGTGATGTGGATTCAACATTTTGCTTGACCGCCTCATCGGGAATTCCTATATTCAGTTGCCTCTCACCTCGGCCCAGCCGGCCGCCCATACGTCCACATCGCTGTCTGTCCAAACTCTCGCTCGGGGTGTTTGTCTATGGCCCACGTCCGTACGAAAGCTCGTATGCTGGTCCGTTCCGCCCCGTCCGGCGCCTTCGATCAATATCTCCTCGACATCCAGAAGCTCCCGATGATCTCGGATCCCGAGGAAGAGAAGCGCCTGGCCCGGCGAGCGCTCGCCGGCGACGAGACCGCGGCCGAGAGGCTGGTGACGGCGAATCTCCGGTTCGTCATCTCCTACGTGAAGAAGTACCAGGGCCACGGGCTCGACCTCTCCGAGCTGGTCGCCATCGGCAACGAGGGCCTGCTCAAGGCGGTCAAGAAGTTCGATCCCGACCACGGCGTGAAGTTCATCTCCTACGCCGTCTGGTGGGTCCGCCAGGCGGTGCTCAAGGCGCTCGCCGAGCAGACCCGGAGCGTGCGGATCCCGCTCAACCAGAACTCGGCGCTGGTCCGCATGGCCCGCGCGCAGAGCTTCCTGGCCCAGGAGCTCGGCCGCGAGCCGACCGACGCGGAAGTCGCCACGGCGCTCAACGAGACCGTGGACAACATCCGGAGCGCCCGCCGCATGACCTCGACCGAGGTCTCGCTCGACGCCCCCGTCGAGCGCCAGGACCGGAGCGCCAGCACGTTCGGCGAGCGGGTGGCCGGCACCGGCGGCGGCGAGATCGAGGAGCAGACCGACTGCCGGCTGCAGCGCGAGTTCATCGACCGCATCTTCGAGCGGCACCTGACGCCGCGCGAGCGCAAGATCCTCAGCCTGTACTACGGCCTCGAGGAAGGCACCGAGGCGCTCACGCTCGAGAAGATCGGCGAGCTGCTCGGCGTCACCCGCGAGCGCATCCGCCAGATCCGGGAGCGCGCCTTCGAGAAGCTGCGGGACTCGCCGGACGTGCGGGCGCTGCGGGGGTTCTGGGGGGCGGCCTGACGGAAAGACGGAAGGACGGAAAGACGGACGGACGGAAAGAGGAAATGAAGGCACGGTAAGCGATCGGGGCCGGGGGCATGATGCGAGTCATGCCCCCGGCTGCGTCTCGGGCAGTCCTCGCTTCCGTCCTGCCGTCCTTCCGTCTTTCCGTCCTTCCGCCTTTCCGTCCTTCCGTCCTCTTTCCGCTAGATTCCGCACCATGCGTCTCCCCGTCTTCCCCGCTCTCCGTCGTCCTGTTCCCGGGCACGCCGATGCCGCTCCACATCTTCGAGCCGCGCTACCGGCAGATGCTCGAGGACTGCCTGGCCGGCGACCGGCGCTTCGGGATCACGCCGCCGGGCCAGGCGGGCGAGGCGCCCGACCCGGGCACGGTCGGCTGCATCGCGGAGGTGCGGGTCAACCAGCAGCTCCCCGATGGCCGCTCGAACATCGTGGTCCTCGGCGGCGACCGGTTCGTCGTGACGGAGCTGCTCGACGAGCCCGCTCCCTACCATGTCGCCACCGTGCGGACGTTCGAGGAGCTGCCCGGCACCCTGCCCAGCGCCGAGCGACGCGGCGAAGCTGCGCGAGGCGTTCACCCGCTACGCCGCGCTCGTCCGCGAGCTGAGCGACGCCCTGCCGCAGGATCCCGAGCTGCCCGAGGATCCGGTCGCCCTCTCGTTCCACGCCGCGGCGGGGCTCGACATCGACCCCGCGATCAAGCAGCGGCTCCTGGTGGAGCGCTCGACCGCGCGCCGGGTGGGGGCGCTGCTGCTCGCGCTCCCGCCGCTCACCGCGGCCGCGGAGCAGGCCCTGGAGGTGCACCGGCGCGCCCACACCAACGGGCACGGCCACGCGCTTCCGAGCATCCCGTCATGATGCTCCACCCGCTGGTCGAGGCGCTCGGCCGGATCGTCGGGCCCCGCTGGGTGCGGCACCGGCGCGCCGAGCTCAAGACCTACACCATGGATGGCCTGCCGACGCGCGAGTCGTATCCCGGCATCGTCGTCATGCCGGGCACGGCGGACGAGGTGCGCGAGCTGGTGCGCCTGCTCCACCTGGCCGACGTGCCGTTCGTGGCGCGCGGGGCCGGCACCGGGCTCTCGGGCGGCGCCGTGGCCGACGGAGACGCGGTCGTCGTCGCCCTCACGCGGCTCAACCGCATCCTCTCGGTCGACCCGGTGCGCCGCCGCGCCGTGGTGCAGCCCGGCGTCGTCAACGCGCGGCTCTCCGAGGCGGTGGCGCCGCTCGGCCTGCACTACGTCCCCGATCCCTCGAGCCAGGCGGCCTGCACCGTCGGCGGCAACGTCGCCGAGAACGCCGGCGGGCCGCACTGCCTCAAGTACGGCGTCACGACCAACCACATCGCGCGGCTCGACGTCGTGCTGCCCGACGGCTCGACCGTCGTGCTGGGCTCGCCGCACGGCGAGCCGTGGGGCCCCGATCTCGTCGGCCTGTTCGTGGGGAGCGAGGGGATGTTCGGGATCGCCACCGAGATCACGGTGCGGCTCGAGCCGGTGCCGGCGAGCGTGCGGACGCTGCTGGCCGACTTCCCGACCGTCCGTGCCGCGAGCGAGGCGGTCTCCGCGGTGATCGCCACCGGCATCGTGCCCGCGGCGATGGAGATGATGGACCAGGCCTGCGTCGCCGCGGTCGAGGCCTCGATCTACGCCGCGGGCTACCCGACCGACGCCGCCGCCGTGCTGCTGGTCGAGCTCGACGGGCAGACGGACGCGGTCGAGTCGGAGACCGGAACGGTGAGCGCGATCCTCCGCGAGTGCGGCGCCCGCACGGTGCGGAGTGCCTCGAGCGTGGCCGACCGCGCGCGCCTCTGGCAGGGCCGGAAGAAGGCGTTCGGCGCCATGGGCCGCATCGCGCCCGACCTGGCCGTGCAGGACGCCGTGGTGCCGCGGAGCGCCTTGCCCGACATCATGGACCGGATCGCCGAGATCCGCGACCGCCACCGCCTCAGCATCAGCAACGTCTTCCACGCGGGCGACGGCAACCTGCACCCCAACATCTCCTTCGATCGCCGCGACCCGGACCTCGCGCACCGGGTGCACGTCGCCTGCCGGGAGATCATGGCCGCCTGCGTCGAGGCCGGCGGCAGCATCACCGGCGAGCACGGCGTCGGCTCCGACAAGCTCGACTACATGCCGTGGATCTTCGACGCGGAGACGCTGGGCGCGATGCGGGCGGTGCGCCGGGTGTTCGATCCCGCCGAGCGCGCCAATCCCGGCAAGGTCGTCCCCTTCCACGCGTGCCGCGAGTGGCGCGCGACGGCGGCCGCGCGATGAGCGACGTCGTCCACGGCCGGCTCCGCGCGCTGCTCGGCACCGGCGGCGTCGAGCGCGACGCCGGCGGTCACCCGCGCGCCATTCCGGAGAACGAGGACGCGCTCTCGCTGGTCTGCCGGCTGGCGCACGAGGAGGGCTGGAAGATCCGGATCGAGGGCCAGGGCACCTGGCTCCAGGCCGACGCGCCGGCGGATCTCACGGTGAGCACCCGCGCGCTCGACCAGGTGCTGTCGGTGAGCCCGGCCGACCTGGTCGCGACCGTACAGGCCGGCACGCCGCTCGAGGCGCTCCGGCGCCGGCTCGCCGACGAGGGCATGTGGCTCGCCATCGACCCGCCGGGGCGGCCGGAGCGGAGCCTCGGCTCCGTCATCGCCACCGCCACCGCCGGCCCGCTCCGCCACGGCTTCGGCCCGGTGCGCGACCACGTGCTCGGCTGCACGGTCGCCACCGGCGACGGCCGCCTGGTGAAGGCCGGCGGCCGCGTCGTCAAGAACGTGGCCGGCTACGACCTCACCAAGCTCCAGGTCGGCGGGTTCGGCGGGTTCGGCATCATCGCCGAGGCGCACCTCCGGCTCCGCGCCCTGCCCCGCGCCGACGTGACCCTGGTGGCCCGCGGCACCCGCGACACGCTCACCTCCGCCGCGCGCGACGTGATGGCGGCCGAGCTGGTGCCGGCGGCGCTCGAGCTGCTCTCGCCCGCGCTCGCGGCGGAGGCGGACTGGGTCCTGGCCGCGCGGTTCCTCGGCACCGACGCCGCGGTGCAGGGCGACGTGCGGCGCATCGCGCCGATCGCCGACCTCGCGTGGCAGCCGCTGCCGCCGGACCGGACGGCGGCCTTCTGGGGCGTGGTGGCGCGCGGCAGCCAGGGCGGGCCGATCACGCTCCGGCTCGGCGTCCTGGGCGACGGCGTGGACGACGCGATCGACCTCCTGTCGCACGACCTGGACGAGCATCTGCTCTCGGCCGGCGCCGGGTCGGGCATGATCCGCTGGACCGGCGACGCGCCGGTCGAGCGCCTCCGCGCCGTCCGCCGCGCCGCCGCCACCCGCGAGATCCCGATGACGCTCGAGCGCGCGCCCTGGCCCGTGCGCCGCGCGCTCGGCCACTTCGGCGCGTACCGCGAAGGCGTGGGCCAGCTCGTCGGCCGGCTCCGGGAGACGTTCGATCCGGGACAGTGCCTGCAGGTGGCGCTGGAGGGCGCGGGGCGAGTGAGCGGCTCAGGCGCGAGCCTGGCGGAGTCACCCTGAGCGCAGCGAAGGGGCCGAAGCCCGACTACTCCTCCCTCGACCCCTGCGTCCACTGCGGCTTCTGCCTCCCCGCCTGCCCCACCTACCTCGCCACCGGCGACGAGGCCGACAGCCCGCGCGGCCGCATCGTGCTCATGCGCGCGCTCGAGCGCGGCGAGCTCGCCGCCGACGACCCCGCGCTGGTCCAGCACCTCGACGCCTGCCTCGGCTGTCTCGGCTGCGAGCCGGTCTGCCCTTCGGGCGTGGGCTACGGCCGCGGCATCGAGACCGCCCGCGAGCAGCTCTTCGCCGCGCGGCGCCTGCCGCCGGTGGCGACGCTGGTGCTCGGCCATCTTCCGGCGCGAGTGGCTCTGGCGGCCGCTGTTCACCCTGAGCCGGATCCTCCGGGCGACGGGGATCCCGGCGCTGCTGTCGGGAGGCGGGCGGCTCGGGATTCAGCATGGGGATGCTCGCGGCGACGGTGCCGGCCGAGCGAGCACGGGCCTGTCACCCTGAGCGGAGCGAAGGGGCCATCACCCGACGCATGGCCCCTTCGCTCCGCTCAGGGTGACTCACTCGCCCCGCCCCACCGTCGCCCTCTTCCGCGGCTGCGTCATGGACACCCTCTTCCGCCACGTCCACGACGCCACCCGCCGCACCCTCGAGGCCAACGGCTACACCGTCGTCGAGCCAGAGGGCCAGGCCTGCTGCGGCGCCCTCCACGAGCACGCCGGCGACCGCGCCGCCGCCGAAGCGCTCGCGCGCGAGAACGTCGCGGCGCTGACCGGGTCGGCCGACTACGTCGTCGTCAACAGCGCCGGCTGCGGCGCGCTGCTCAAGGGCTACGGCCACCTGCTCGGCACCGAGGCGGCGGCCGAGCTCGCCGCCAGGGTGCGCGACGTCTCGGAGCTCCTCGCCGAGGTCGGGCCGCGTCCGGGCGGCGCCCTGCCGCTCGACGTGGCGTACGACGCGCCGTGCCACCTGCAGCACGCGCAGCGCGTGCAGGCGGCGCCGCTCGCGGTGCTCGCGGCCATCCCCGCCCTCCGGCTCCGCCTGCTGCCCAGCTCGGACAAGTGCTGCGGCAGCGCGGGCATCTACTCGGTCGTCCGGCCGGCCATGGCCCGCGCGGTCCTCGACCTCAAGCTGGAAAGCTTCGCCTCGGCGGCCCCGGTGCCCGACGATCGTGGCGACCGGAAATCCCGGGTGCCTGATGCAGATCGGCGCCGGCGTCCGCGCGGCGGGGCTGGCGATCCGGGTGGTGCATCCGGTGGAGCTGCTGGATGAGAGTTATCGGGTAGGGGGAGTCTATGGAGAAGGCGGTCAGGCGGTCAGGCGGTCAGTCAACTGCTCGACCGTCCGACCGCCCGACCGCCTGACCGCCCGACCGCCTTCCAATCCGGCATCTGCACGATCAACCCATGATCCCGCGTGTTCCGCGAGCTCCCCGCCACCAGCTGATCGTTGTACCGGTCCAGCCAGAAATCGAACCAGTCCCGCCGGTCGGCGTCCTGGATCAGGAGATCGGTGTCGTCCATGGTCAGCTTGCCGAACCGCAGCACGCCATGCCGGAAGAACATGTAGTTCCCCGGCTCGGCCACCGGCGGCGTCAGCGCCTTGCACCTTGCGGCCGTCCGGCGGGTGGAAGATCAGCACGATCGCGCTGTCGGACAGCTCGAAGGCGCCGAGCCGGCCGTCGACCGCGGGCGAAGGCAGCAGCTTGGTGGGCGAGAGGATGAAGTCGTCGCGCTCGATCCGGACGCCGCGGGCCCGCTCGGTGTTCACCAGCTTCTCCAGGCTCAGCCCGAAGAACTTCATGAGGCCGCCGACCTTGATGCCGACGGCCTTGATGGTCCGTGGGATGGAGCCGGAGCTCGCCGTTGTCGGCGTCAGCGACAATTCGCCGACCACGTCGAACGAGATGCCGCGCATCCGCCCGTGCTGGCGCAGGCGGCCGTGATCGATCGTGATGACCAGCTTGCGGAGTGGCGAGCCGGGATAGTTGAACGTGTACCGGTTGAGCACCTGGCTCAGCGCGGCAGGCGAGATCTCGAAGCGCGCGGTGTCGAGGTCGAGCACGAACGAGTTCTTGTCGTCGAGGTACGCCGGGTGCTCGGGAGCCGTCCGGCGGAGCATCCCCCGGGCATAATGGATGGCGAGCACCGTGGTCGAATCCACGTGGAACGCCACGTTCCGCATCTGCGCCTGCACCGTGCGCTCCGGCGCGCCCTGTGCCGCGCCGCCGGTCGGACAGGCAGCGGACAGCAGGCTCGACCCGATGATCCCGGCGTACAAAGGATGCATTCCGGCGCCTTCGCTGGCGGATGGCTCAATCTAACGGACGGTCGGCTCAGACGGTCGGCGGTCACGCGATCGTCATCCCGAGCGCAGCGAGGGACCTTCCGACGTCCGGAACTCAGCCCGTCGTGAGCCGGTCCCTCGCTGCGCTCGGGATGACGATGCGCCATCCATCCGCGTCCGACCGCCTGACCGCCTGACCGCCCGACCGCCTGACCGCCCGCCTTACCCTCCCCCCGACACCCCGTTATTCCTTCCACATGACCGCTGCCATCCTGTTCGACTTCAACGGCGTCATCGTCGATGACGAGCCGCAGCATTGCGAGGCGCTCATCGCGACGCTCGGCGAGGACGGCTTCGCGCTCGACCGGGACACCTACTACCGCGAGTACCTCGGCTTCGACGACCGCGAGTGCTTCCGCTTCAGCTTCGCGCGCATGGGCCGGGCGACGGACGAGCCCGCGCTGCTCCGGGCCATCGAGCGGAAGAACGCGCACTACGAGCGCGCCATCCGGGGCTCGCTGCGGCTCGTGCCCGGCGCCGAGGACTTCATCGAGAGCGCGGCGCTCGACGGCTTTCAGCTCGCCATCGTGAGCGGCGCGCTCCGGCGCGAGATCGAGCTGGTGCTCGACCTCGCCGGCCTGCGCCCGCACTTCAGCGAGATCGTGGCCGCCGAGGACGTGAGCGCGTGCAAGCCCGATCCGGAGGGCTACAACCTGGCGCGCGCCGCGCTCGCCGTCGCCCAGCGCCGCTGCATGGTGATCGAGGACTCGTTGCCCGGCCTTGCCGCCGCGCGCGCCGCCGGGCTCCGCTGCGTCATGCTCACGACGTCCCACGGCGAAGACGCCTGCGCCGACGCCGATCTCGTCTGGCCCGACTTCAGCGGCCACGACCCGTCCGAGCTGCCCTGGGGCCATGACTGAGCTCGACCTGCGCCTCGATCGCGGGCGCCTGGACCGGGTGCGGCACGGGGCCACGGTGGTCGCCACGACGCCGGCGGTGTTCCGCGTCGCCGGGCCGGGCGCGCTCGCCTGCCTGCAGGGGCTGCTCACGAACGACCTCGAGAAGCCCGGCGACGGCAGCCTGGTCTACGGCGCGCTGCTCACGCCCAAGGGGATGATCGTCGTCGACGCCTGGGTCCTCCGGCAGGGCGACATGTTCACGCTGATCGTGCCGCCGTCCGGGCGCGCCGCGGCGGCCGAGCTGTTCACCCGCCAGCTCCCGCCCCGCCTCGCCCGCGCGACCGACTTGAGCGGCCAGGCCACCGTCGCCTGGCTGCTGGGCGGGCACGGCTTCCAGGTGCTGGCCAAGTCGGGCGTCGGGGCGCCGGAGGCGGCGGCGCGGGTGGTGTCGGTCGGCGGGGAGCTGAGTCCCGTGTCGGTGGCGCTGGCCCCGGAGTCGGCGCCGTTCGTGGCGCTGGCGGTGGGCCTCACGCCGGCGGTGGAGCCGCTGGTCGCGAAGCTGGTGGGTGCGGGCGCGGCGGCCGGCGAGGAGAGCGACCTGCACGCCGCGCGGCTCCTCTCGGGCTGGCCCGCCCTCGGCGTCGAGATCGACGAGCGGACCCTGCCGCAGGAAGTGCGGTACGACGAGATCGGGGGCGTGTCGTACACCAAGGGGTGCTACACGGGCAGGAGACGGTGGCGCGGCTCCACTTCCGCGGGCACACCAACCGCGAGCTCCGCGGCCTCCGGTGGAGCGAGGCCGAGCCGCTCGACGGCCGCGCGGTGGTCCACGGCGAGAAGGACGTGGGCAGCGTGCGCTCCACGCTCACGCTCGAGGACCGGAGGCTCGGCCTCGGCCTGCTGCGCCGCGAGGTGGGCCCGGGCGAGACGGTGGTGGCCGGCGGCCGCCGCGCGACCGTGGTGGCGCTGCCGTTCGGCGCGGACGAGGTGGATGGGTGACGAACACAACGGGCCCCGGGCAGTGCCCGGGGCCCGTCTGCTGCAGCGAACCGGCTGCTTACTTCTTCGTGGTATCCCGAGCCATGGTGGAATCGGACGGCGCCATCGCGCTATCATGCGTCATCCCGCCCATGCCGGTGTCGGCGGCGGCGGGCGCCATGGCGGCGGTGTCGGCGGCCGGAGCTTCGGCCTTCTTCTCACCACAGCCCACCAGCACGAGCATCGCGGCCAGCATCATGGTCTTCTTCATCGTAGCTCCAGATACGCTAGGGTTTGGCACTGCGCCTTGAGTCAGGATTCACCATCGCCGGGGTACCGCTGCCGCCGGGTACGGCGCCTAACCTAAACCGTGACAACGTTTTGTCAAGCGGCGGCGCGGCCGGACGGCTGGGGACCGGCCCCTCCGGCCTCATGGTAACACGCGAGACCGCAACATCTTAAACACGATCAGACTTTCGACCGACGAGCGATGACCCATATGACTCTCCCGCGCACTCTAGGCGACCTCAAGAACAGCCCGTGGGCGGAGCCGCCGCTCCGCGGGCGGACCGTCCGCGACGAGATCCGGACCAACCTGCTGGCCCGGCTCGCCGACGGCGGCCCGCTCTTCCCGGGGATCGTAGGCTACGAGGACACGATCCTGCCGCAGATCGTCAACGCGCTGCTGGCGCGCCACCACTTCATCCTGCTGGGCCTCCGGGGCCAGGCCAAGAGCCGGATCCTGCGGGAGCTCACCGGCCTGCTCGACGAGCGGATCCCGATCGTGGCCGGGAGCGAGGTGAACGACGATCCGTTCGCGCCGATCTCCAAGTACGCCCGCGAGCGGCTGGCCGAGTGCGGCGAGGCGACCGCGGTGGCCTGGCTTCGCCGCGACCAGCGCTACGTCGAGAAGCTGGCCACGCCCGACGTCACCATCGCCGACATCATCGGCGACGTCGACCCGATCAAGGCGGCGCGCGGCGGGCACCTCCTGAGCGACGAGCTCACGATGCACTTCGGCCTGCTCCCGCGCGCCAACCGCGGCATCTTCGCCATCAACGAGCTGCCGGACCTGAGCGGGAAGGTCCAGGTGGGCCTGTTCAACATCATGCAGGAGGGCGACGTCCAGATCAAAGGCTATCCGGTGCGGCTGCCGCTGGACGTGCTGCTCGCCTTCACGGCCAATCCCGAGGACTACACCGCGCGCGGCAAGATCATCACGCCGCTCAAGGACCGGATCGGCTCGGAGGTCATCACCCACTACCCGCGCACCGTGCAGCTCGGCATGGAGATCACGGCGCAGGAGGCGTGGACCGGCCGCGGCGGGACGCCGCTCGACATCCCCGACTTCGTGCTCGAGGTCATCGAGCGCATCGCCTTCGAGGCGCGCGAGGACAAGCGGGTGGACAAGCGCTCGGGCGTGAGCCAGCGCCTGCCGATCAGCGTGCTGGAGAACGCGATCTCCAACGCCGAGCGGCGGGCGACGCTGCTGGGCGAGGACCGGGTCGTCCCCCGCGTGAGCGACGTGTACGCCGCCGTACCGTCGATCACCGGCAAGCTCGAGCTCGAGTACGAGGGCGAGCTCCAGGGCGGCGACATCGATCGCGCGCGAGCTGATCCGCCGCGCGGCGGGCAAGGTGATGGAGGACCGGATGGGCGGCGCCGACCTCGCGAAGATCGTCGCCTGGTTCGACCAGGGCGGCGCCCTCAAGGTCCCCGGCGACGAGCGGGCCGAGCTCTGCTTCCAGGGCTTCTGCGTGGTGCCGGGACTGGTCGACGCGGTGGCCGAGTTCGGGCTCTCACCGCGTGCCGATCACCCGCGCGCCGTCGCCGCCTGCGAGCTGGTGCTCGAAGGCCTCGCGGCGCAGAAGCGGATCAGCCGGAGCGAGGAGCTGGGGTACACCCGGATGAAGCCGGAGCGGAGGGAGCCGGGGTATGGGAAGGGGGGGATTTCGTTCGGGTGAGGCGGTCAGGCGGGCAGGCGGACAGGCGGGCAGGCGGGCGGAAGCTAGCGATAGCTCGTCACCCTGAGCGAAGCGAAGGGGGCATGACCCGAATCATGCCCCCTTCTGTATCCTACCCCCACCCCAGCACCCTCGCCCTCCCCACCACCGCCTCCGTCGCCCCGTCCAGCCCCAGCGCCGCCGTGTTCAGCACCATGTGGAAGTGCACCGGATCGTTCCAGTCCCGCCGGTAGTACTCCCGGCTGTATCGCGCCCGCATCTTGTCGGTGTCGTCGAGGACGGCCGCGGCCTGCGCCGGGGTGCACGCCGAGCCGCGCGGCGGCCACCTCGATCCGCCAGGCGCGGGGCGCCACGAGCTTGACGTGGAGCGTGTCGGCCTGGCGCTCGAGCACCGCGGGCGCGGCCCGGCCCACCAGCACCACTCGCCCCCGCGCCGCCGCCTCGCGGACGACGGTCTCGGTGATCCGGACCAGCTCGGCCTCGGGGAGATCGACCATCGTGTGGACGGAATCGGTGGGAGGGAACACTTCGGGAGTGGCGGCGGCGAGCGTCCGGGCCAGCCGCTCGACGAAGGTGGGACAGCGCTCGTCGCGCGCGGCCACTTTCTCCGCCGGGAGGCCGGCCCGGGCGGCCACCTGCTCGATCAGCTCGTTGTCCACCACCCGCCACTCGAGGGCCTCGGCGACGCGCCGGGCCACTTCGGAGCCGCCGGCGCCGTACTGGCGGGAGATGGTGATGAGCATGGGGAATAAGATGGGGGCCGGATGGGCGGACGGAAAGACGGCGGGCGGTCGGGCGGGCGGGCGGGCGGGCGGGCGGAAGCTAGCGATAGCTCGTCACCCTGAGCGAAGCGAAGGGGGCATGACCAAAGGCATGCCCCCTTCGCTTCGCTCAGGGTGACTCGGAGAGGCGGCTCAGGACCGACGGACGACTGGCTCCGTGGCAGGCGTCCCGGATGTCCCCCTGGCCGACTCCAACGCAGGTTCCGCAGCTGGCTCCGTGCCCGACTCCACCCCCACCTCCACTGCCTCACCGCTTGCCTGCCTGCCCCCTGCCCGCCTGCCCGCCCGCCACCTCCCCGCCCCACATCCCCCACGCCACCGCCCCAGCCACCGCCAGGCACACGAGCCCTCCCGAGGCCACCGCCACCCGCACCCCGAACCGCTCGGCCAGCCAGCCGGCCTGGAGCGACCCGAGCGGGGCCATGCCGAGCACCACGAAAGCGTAGAACCCCATGACCCGGCCCCGGAGCCGGTCGGGTGCCTGGAGCTGGAGCATGGTGTTGGCCGAGATGCCGTTCAGGGCCATCAGGCAGCCGGCCACCGTGAACAGCACCAGCGCCGAGCCGAATCCGGGGGCCAGGGCCGCGCCGGTGAGCGTGACCCCGAACAGCACGCCCGAGATGAGCACCAGCCGGGCCCGCCGGGCGCGGCCGCCGAGTGCCGCCATGAAGAACGCCGAGGCGGCCGCGCCGACGCCGATCGCCGAGACCAGCGCGCCGTAGCCACGCGCATCGAGGTGCAGCACGTCCCGCGCGAACACCGGCATCATCGTCATGAACGAGAAGCCGAACACCGCGAACGTCGCGATCAGCGTCACGATCGCCCGCGGCCAGCGGTTGCCGAAGATGTAGCGGAAGCCCTCCAGCATCGCGTCGAGCGCCGGCTCGACCGGCGGGCGCGGGCGGGCGTCGGGACGCATCAGCAGCAGGCTCGCCAGCACCGCCACGTAGCTCGCCGCGTTGGCGAAGAAGCAGGCCGCGAGCCCCAGCGTCGCGATCAGCGCGCCCGCGATCGCCGGCCCCACGACCCGGGCGACGTTGAACGCGCTCGAGCCCAGGGCGATGGCGTTCATCAGGTCCTCGCGCTCCACGATCTCGGCGATCAGCGCCTGCCGAGTCGGCACCTCGAACGCCGAGAGCAGTCCGAAGAAGACCGCGAGCCCCATCACCCAGTTGACCGTCACCAGGTCGAGGTGGACCAGGACCCCCAGCAGCAGCGCCTCGACCAGCATGCCCGCCTGGAGAATCAGCACCAGCCGGTGCTTGTTCACCCGGTCGGCCACCACCCCGCCGTACAGGGTAAAGCAGAGGATCGGGAGCGTGCCGAGCGCCGTCACCAGCCCCACCGCGAACGCCGAATCGGTGAGGTGGAGCACCAGCCACCCCTGGGCCACCGTCTGAATCCAGGTCCCGCACAGGGAGACGAACTGGCCGATGAAGAACAGCCGGAAGTTGCGATGCCGAAGCGCGGCGAAGATGGTGGGAGGAGGCACGTGGGGAAAGTAAATGGATGGCGGTCAGGCGGTCAGGCGGTCAGGCGGTCAGGCGGTCAGGCGGTCGGGCGGTCGGGCGGTCGGGCGGTCGGAGTCGACTATCAGGATCGTTGTGTCGTGGCTTACATCCTTGCTCTCGAAGCCATTCGCGTTCGAGCAGTTTCTGACCGCCTAACCGCCTGCCCGCCCGACCGCCTGCCCGCCCGGTTCAGCGCACACACCGCAGCGCCCGGCCAGATGAAGCGGCCGGGCGCTGGGTCCCCAGTTCGACGTGAACCGTTCAGGGATACGGGTTCGTCGGTGCGTTGTTCAGTTGGGTCGCCGCGTTGTTGAACACGTTCCCGATGCTGTTGCGCAACACCAGCAGGATCGCAATCAAGCCGACCGCGACAAGTGCGATGATCAGGGCATACTCAACCAGGCCCTGGCCGGTATCCTCTCGCCAGAGCGACTGGAGCACAGCTTTCATGGGGGACCTCGAGGTCAATTGGGAAGTTGGAAGAATGCAGACGGGGCGACGATCCTGAAATAGGACAATAGTGCCCATACCAGACGAACTGCTCGAATCCGCAGGTGGCACGTCACTCGATTGATCCTATCCCACTGCGTCCGCGCTCGATGGCCTCGTCCGCTCCCTTCCCTCGTTCCCTCTTTCCCTCCTACTCCCCCCGCGTTATCCATTCCCAGGAGGCCTCATGCGCTTCACCACCTACAGCAAGTACCACCCCGAGCTCGCCGACGCCGTCAACCTGCAGGGGCTGCTCGACCAGCTCGGCGACTTCCTGCTGCAGAGCGGCTTCGCCGGAGGCTCGCCCTCGTTCTGGCACGACGACATGCCCGACGGCGAGCGCTCGATGGACGCGCTCAAGCAGGCCATCCTCCAGGCCCTCATGGACTCGGGCCAGCTCAATGCGGACATGCTCAAGGTGCTCCGCGGCGAGACCACCGGCGACGCCGAGCGGGACAAGGAGACCGAGCGCGAGCTCGGCGAGCTGCTCGACAAGATCGTCCAGCGCCTCATCGACGAGGGCTTCCTCAACGTCTCCCAGGCCCCGGAGGTCCCCCAGGGCTACCAGTCGATGTTCGGCCCCGGCGGCCAGGCGCGCTCGGCGGCGCAGCAGGTCCAGTTCAACCTGACCGAGAAGGGGATCGACTTCCTCGGCTACAAGACGCTCAAGAACCTGCTCGGCAGCGTCGGCAAGTCGAGCTTCGGCGCGCACGACACGCCCTACCTCGCCACCGGGGTCGAGGCGGAGGGCGTGAGCAAGCAGTACGAGTTCGGCGACGTGCTCAACCTCGACGTCCCGGCCACGCTCACCAACGCCATCGCCCGCGAGGGGCTCGGCGTGCCGCTCAACATCGAGTACAGCGACCTCATGGTGGCCCAGAGCGAGTACCGCTCGAGCGCGGCCACGGTGCTGATGCTCGACTGCTCGCACTCGATGATCCTCTACGGCGAGGACCGCTTCACGCCGGCCAAGAAGGTCGCGCTCGCGCTCACCCACCTGATCCGCACCCAGTTCCCCGGCGACAGCCTCCGCGTGGTGCTGTTCCACGACTCGGCCGAGGAGATCCCGCTGAGCGCGCTGGCCACGGCGCAGGTGGGGCCCTATCACACCAACACCGCCGAGGGGCTCAAGCTCGCGCGCCGGATCCTGCTGGGACAGAAGAAGGACATGCGGCAGGTCATCATGATCACCGACGGCAAGCCGTCGGCGCTCACGATGCCCGACGGGCGGATCTACGTGAACTCGATGGGCCTCGACCCGCAGATCCTGCAGGCCACCTACCGCGAGGTCGCCAACTGCCGCCGCAGCGGGATCATGATCAACACCTTCATGCTCGCGCGCGACCGGAGCCTGGTCGAGTTCGTCAAGCAGGTCGCGGCCATCTGCAAGGGCAAGGCGTACTTCACCAACACGATGACGCTGGGACAGTTCATCCTGATGGACTTCATGAAGCGGAAGACGCGGCGGGTGAGCTGAGGCGCGAGTCGTCAGCCAGTCCGGGTTACCTGCGCGTCCAGAGTGTCGCCCGCATTTCGCCGGCTGCCGTCTGGCTCCTGCCCACCACCTCGCCTGCGGGGTTGATGGCGAACGCGTTGCCGATGTTCCCGCCCAGCGTTGCCAGGTCGGTGATGACGCCGTCTGACCAGATCGCCGGACGGAAGTTCTGCACCGCCGGCACAAAGTGAAAGCCTGCCACCTCGCCCTTGGGGTTGATGCCAAGCGCCTCGATCGCGCCCAGGTCAGTTGGGACTCCCCGGACCCAGAGGGTACTGCCGCCCACTACCTGGCCGGCCGGATTGATGCCGCGGGCACTTCCCGGCCCCAAGTCGGTCATGACGCCGTTCCGCCACACA
Source organism: uncultured Gemmatimonadales bacterium (assembly GCA_963804125.1). Classification (GTDB taxonomy): domain Bacteria; phylum Gemmatimonadota; class Gemmatimonadetes; order Gemmatimonadales; family GWC2-71-9; genus CAVVWJ01. The sequence goes on along the minus strand of CAWDPF010000002.1, from coordinate 25,045 downwards.
AATGCGTGAAGCGCGCCTCCCGGCACGTCGCCAAAGCCGACGACGACGCCTGCCGGATTGATGGCCGTGGCCCGGCTGAAGGTGCCCCCCGGCAGCGTGCCCAGATCAGTCATGACCCCCTTCTCCCAGAGGTAAGCGTGGGGCAACTGGCTCGGTGTGTCGCTGTGCCCCACGATCTGTCCTGCGGGGTTGATGGCCGCAGCCTCGCTCCCGCCACCGCCAAGGGTTCCCAGGAATGTCATGACCCCCTTATCCCACAGGAAGGCATGACAGCACCCGTCGGTGCGAGGGTCGTTCGTCGAGCTGTTGCCCACGACTTGGCCTGCGGGATTGATGCCCCTGGCGAAGCTCAAGCGGCCCTCGAGCGTGCCCAGATCGACCATGACCCCATGGGTCAACAGGAAAGCGTGCACCATTCCATCGGCCGTCTCGCTGAAGCCCGCCACCTGACCTGCCGGGTTGATGGCGGTAGCCTCGCTGGCGCGGCCGCCCAACGTGCCCAGATCCACCGCGACGTACGCCCCGGCCGTGGCCCGGGCGAAGCTCGGACTCCCGGACGGCTCGGTTGGGGTCTCCTCGGACGTGCACCCCAGCATCCCCATGGCCAGGCCGGCGGCCAAGAGCCCGATCGCTTTCATGGCACTAGCCCTCCTTGACTCTGCTCGTGTGATGCCGAACCGGATGGACGCCTGGATGCACCGGTCCGGCGCGCCCCCCGGCCGGCGCCGCTCATCTCGCCGTGGCACTTCGAAGAGCGAGACCATCCTACCGGACTACCGTCAAGCGGATTTCAAGCCCGGCACCCTGGAGGCCGGACCGGGGTGGGTCCTCGCGCGGTTGGCCCTGGCTGCGCTCGCCGCCGCCGGGTGCGGCCACGGCGCCGTGGTCGGGGCCGATCCCAAGCTCGCTCCCTGCCGCGAAGTCGTCGCGCTCGACGGGGGCGACGTCACCGAGGTCCGCTGGTTCGGGCCCGGCCAAGACGACGAGGTGGTTCGCCATTTCGAGTGGTGCCGCGCGGTGGGTCCGCTGGTGGTCGCGCGCCCGGACCCTGAACCCGACGAGATCGGGGGCCCGGCGGACAGCCTAGCCGTCGACAGCCTCGCCATCGTCTCGTTCAACGTGAATCTCGGCGCGGCATCGGCGATCGAGCTGGTCGATTCGCTCAAGGCCGGCGCCTTCACGGCCGGAGCGCCGGTCACCGACTTCGTCCTCCTCCTCCAGGAGACCATTCGCGAAGGCAATGGCGTGCCCGACCGGGCCCCCAAGGGATCCGGCACCGGACGCGGCGTGTTTCCGTCGCCCCGGCGCGGGCCGCGCCTGGACATCGTGCGAATCGCCGACTCGCTCCGGCTGCACCTCTTCTACGGGCCGGCCATGCGAAGCGGCAAAGGCCGGAACCCGAGCGGCCTGTCGGAAGACCGCGGCAACGCGATGCTCTCGACGCTGCCGCTGAGCAGCCTCGTGATGGTCGAGCTTCCCTTCGGCGGTGCCAGGCGCATCGCCCAGCTCGCCCGGGTGTCGGGCCGGACGCGATCGGGTCGAGCCTGGTCGCTCCAGGTCGGAAACCTCCACTTCGACGTCGGCCCCATCGGCCCCTCGGCGCTCTCGGCCATCCGCGCCCGGCAAGCCCGGGCCATCGCCCAGATCGCGGACACCACCGGGGCCGTGGTGGTGGGCGGCGATCTCAACGCCTTCTCGCTCCGCGGCACGGCCGAGTCGGTGAAGATCCTCCAGCGCGCGTTTCCCCAGACGCTCCAGGGCGACTCGCTCCCTACTCGCGGGCCGCAACGCCTCGATTTCCTCTTCTTCCGCCTCCCGGGCGGCTTCGAGACCAGGCCCTATCGGACGCTGCCGTTCGACTTCGGGTCCGACCATCGGCCGGTGATGGGCTGGGTGCGGTTCGTCGATTGAGCGAGATCTCGCGGCCGGGGCTTGACGCATTAACAAATGTTGATACATACTTGGGCCGCCATCTTCTCGGCCTCCCGCCCCCCCCCCCCGAGTCACCCTGAGCGGAGCGAAGGGGGCATGCCTCGAGGCATGGCTCCTTCGCGCTGCTCAGGATGACTCGTTCGGTATTGAAATGCGCTTCCACGTCCCATGAGATACGCCCTAATCTCCGACCTCCACGCCAACCTCCCGGCGTTCGAGGCCGTCCATGCCGACATCACCCGCCGCGGCATCGCGGCAGTCTATCACCTGGGCGATCTCGTAGGCTACGCGCCATGGCCTGACGAGACCGTAGCCGCCCTCGCCGCCGCCGGGATCCCCGGCGTCGCGGGCAACTACGACTCCACCGTGGCGACCGACTACAAGCACTGCGGCTGCCGCTACGAGGACCCGCGCCAGGAGGAGCTGTCCCACCTCAGCTACGACTGGACCCGGCGCCACGTCTCGCCCGACGACCAAGGCGTACCTCGGCGCGCTGCCGTTCCGCATCGACCTGCTGCCGAACGGAGGCCACCTCGCCGGGCCGCGGGTCGTGCTGGTCCACGGCACGCCGACGCTCAACACCGTCTACTGGAGCGAGGACCGCCCCGACGAGTTCTGCCTCAAGATGGCAGGCCACGCCGGGATGAAGCCGGGCGACGTGATTGCGTTCGGCCACACGCACAAGCCGTGGCACCGGGAAGTGGGCGGCATCCACTTCGTGAACACGGGCAGCGTCGGCCGGCCGAAGGACGGAGACTGGCGGGCGGGCTACGTCTTGCTGGACGTCGGTAGCGGCTCAGTCCAGGTGGAGTTCGTTCGGGTGGAGTACGACGTGGAGCGAGCCATGCGAGCGATACGGGAGAGCGACCTGCCGGACGACTTCGCCGAGCACCTCCGCACCGGGGGACAGCCGCCGTGACCCGGGCTGCCTCCGCCGTTCCGTGCCGGTCACCGCGATCGAGACCGCCTAACGCTACCGTCGCCCCGCCGTCTGCGCGATCAGCTCGCCGACCATCCGCGCCAGCGCCTCCGGCGTGAACGGCTTCTGCAGGAACGACGCGCCGGGGGGAACCAGCCGCTGCACGACGGCGTCGCTGCCGAGGTGCCCGGAGATGAAGAGCACCGGCAGGCCCGGCCACCGCTCGTCGACGGCATCGCTCAGCTGGCGGCCGTTCAGCCGCGGCATGACCACGTCGGTGATGAGCAGGTCGGGGCGCACGGCGCGGCTGTCGAGCATGTCGAGTGCCGCCCGGCCGTCCTCGGCCCCCACCACCTGATAGCCCTCCCGCTCGAGGGTCCGCATGGCCAGCGTCCGCACCAGCGGCTCGTCCTCGGCGATGAGCACGACGCGGTGCACTTGCTTGCCGGGGACTGCGGTCGCCTCCACAGGCGCATCGGCATCCACGCCCACGGGCGCCACCGCTGCCGTCTCCACGGGCCAGTGCAGCTCGATCGTGGTGCCCGCTCCCGGCTCGCTCCGCGCCCAGACATACCCGCCGTGCTGCTTCAGGATCCCGTACACCATGCTGAGCCCGAGCCCCGTGCCTTCCCCCAGCGGCTTCGTCGTGAAGAACGGCTCGAAGACGCGCGCGAGCGTCCGGGCGTCCATCCCGGAGCCCTGGTCCGCGACGGTGAGCCGGCCATAGCGCCCGGGGGACACGGCGATGCCGTCCGCCGTGACGGTCTGGTCTTCGATCACGATCTCGTCGATGCGGATGCGGACCTCGCTGCCGGTCTCGCTCGCGTCGCGCGCGTTGGCCACCAGGTTGATGAGCACCTGCTGCACCTGCGCCGGGTCCGCGTGAATCAGCGGCCGCGCGGAAGCCGGCTCGACGGTGAGCAGCTTGTCGGCGCCGAGCAGCTGCTGGAGCACCGGCTTGAGATCCAGGCTGAGCGCGTAGAGATCGATCGCCCGCGGCTGGCTGACATGCTGCCGCGCGAACGTGAGCAGCTGCTGCGATACCCGGGCAGCGCGCTCGGCCGCCTGCAGCGCCACCCGCATGTCGGGCGCCTGCGGATGCTCGGGGCCGAGGGCCTGGAGGACGAAGGTACCGAACCCGAGCGTGATCTGGAGCGCGTTGTTCACCTCGTGCGCCACGCCGCCCGCCAGCGTCCCGACCGATTGCAGGCGCTGGGCGTCGCGTAGCTGCCGCTCCACCCGGCGCTCGCCGGTGATGTCCTGCAGGACCACCACGCCGGCGATGATACGGTCGTCCGCGTTCCGCACCGGCGCCGCGTTGACCCGGATCGTGCGGCGCCCGCCGTCCCGCTCGATCTCCATGATCTCACCCTCGATCACCTCACCCTGGGTGAGCGCGCGGGCCATCGGCCACTCGTCCGGCGTCATTCGGCGTCCGTCCGGGTGAAAGCCGGGATGGTTCGCGTCGTAGTCCATCCGGGATTCCGCTCCCAGGTCATGCCCGAAGATCTCGTGCACCTTGCGGTTCACGAACACCAGGCGGCCCGTCGCGGCGTCACCGATGGCGACGCCGACCGGGGTCTGCTCGAGCACCGTCTGGATCTGGCGCCGCTGGGCGTCCTGCTCGGCGGCGAGCCACTCGGCCGCCTCCCGGATGCGCACGTGCTCCGTCACCTCGATGCCCATGACCGCCACACCCTCGATGGCGTCGGCCGCATCGCGCAGCGGCTCCAGGACGAAGGTGAAGACGCCCTCCGCCGGCGCATTCGTCCGGTCGAGCCGCACGTGATACTCGTGGGCGTAGTGCGCCTGCCCCGTGGCGAAGACCCGGTCGAGCAGCTCGGAGAAGCCGTCGCCGGCGAGCTCCGGCAGCGCCTCGCGGATGGGCCGGCCGATGAGCGGACGGCTCCCGACCATCTCCAGGAAGCGCGGGTTGACCGTTTCGAAGCGGTGCGCGGGTCCGCCGAGAACGGCATACGCGACCGGCGCCTGCTCGAACACTTGCCGGAGCCGGGCCTCGGCCCGCGCGCGGGCCTCCGCCGCTTCGCTCGCCCGCGTGAGCAGCACGACCGAGGTGACGTCCTGCAGGTGGTGGGCGAGACGGCTGAGGCGGCCGTTGGCCTCGAAGATGGGAGTGTTGGTGGGGCGCCAGTACCGCTCTTCCGACGCGCCGTCGGGCCGGGCGACGTCGTAACGCTGCACCGCCATCACGTCCGGCGCGCGCGTCTCGAGCACCCGGTCGAACGATGCCCGCATGCTGCGCCCGGTGGCGGCCGTGGCCTCGTCGAGGTCGGCCGGGATCGGGGAAGAACCGCTCGAAGTAACCGCACCCGACCAGGTCCTCCCGGGAGGCGCCCGCGACGGCCAGGAGCGGCCTCGTTGGCATCCACGATGTGGAAGTCGGGCGCATCCGCCCGCAGCAGGAGGAGCGGCGTCGCCACGGCCCGGGAGACGGCATCGAGCTCCGCCAGCACGGACGGACGCGTGAGGATCTCGAGGTCGGTCATCGAGCGGGCTTGCGCATACGAGTGGCCTGGGCGAGAACGCCCGATGGCGGGGGGACTGTCTCAGGGGTGAACTGAATGTACTGCCCGGGACGCTTCGGGGGGTGATTGATGGCCCCCCAGGGTGTCCTCATGGTTGGAACGGCCTATCAATCCTCGGTTCGGAAGGGTACCTTGCGACAGTAGCGAACTCCCCTGCCAAGGCCGGCAGTCACCGCCGGACCAAGGACCCCACAGTGCCGACCTCCCGCGCACGCCCTCGATAACGATGGGCGCCGCATCGTGATCTGCGACTACAACGCGCTTCTGCTCTCCGTCACGGGCCTGCTCCGCATGAGCGGATTCGTCGTGTTCCAGGCCTACGACGCCCGGGCCGCGCTCGAGCTATGCGCCGAGCTGCCCAACATCGAGCTGCTGATCCTCAACACCACCGGAACCGGGACCGATTCGCCGACTCTCGTCCGGCAGATCCGGGAGCAGCACCCCAGCCTCCCCGTGCTCCACATCGGTCCATCGGCGCTGGAAGGGATGCCGGCGAACGTGCCGACCCTCCAGGAGTCGTTCAGCGCCGAGGAGCTCCTGGCGGCGGTGCGCGCGCAACTGCCTGCACGAGTGTCTCTGCTGCGGCCTGCGGGGTGACGGTCCGGCGGGAGCAGCTGGGCAGGGTCTAGGGCCGGGGGAATCCCCCGGCCCTTTGTGTATCCGCCTCCCGCGCTAGCTTACCCTACCACCACGAAACGGGACCACGCCTGGGTGCGCATTGCTCGCCTTACCCCCATTTGTGCCCTCGCCTGGCTGACCCTGGCGGCGGCCGCCTGCACCGGCCACAGCGGCTCCGCGGGCGGCGCGCCGAACCCGCTCGAGCCCGGCGTGCTCCGCCCCAACCAGGCGCCCATCGTGGGGCTCCCCGACGTGCTCGCGCGCCGACACCCTGGTCGGGAAGCGCGTCCGGGTCCTGGGCTGGTGCGTCTACGCGCCAGGGCTCCTGGCTGGCCGGCGGACCGGCGCGTGGTTCCTAGGCACGCCCGACACCATCGTCGAGGTCCGCGGCCTCGTGCCGCCCGCCTGCGCGCCCTCAGTGGTGCGGCAGGCCCTCGTGGTGGTCTTCGCGCAGGTGGTGCCGGCGGAGCCGGGGAGCAGCGACCGGTTGCTGCTGCGGCTGCCGGAATGACGGTCAGGCGGTCAGACGGTCAGGCGGCCGGACGGTCAGGCGGTCAGGCGGCTGGCCGGCCGGACGGTCAGGCGGCTGGCCGGCCGGACGGTCAGCCGCCTCCGACCGCCCGACCGCCTGACCGCCTGACCGCCCTCGCAAACACCATCACCCATTGCGAGCGCTGCCCCCGCCTCCGCGCCCACTGCCGCGAGATCGCCCGGGTCCGGAAGCGCGCCCACGCCACCGACGAGTACTGGGGCCGCCCGGTCCCCAGCCTCGGCGACCCCCTCGCCCGGCTGCTGATCATCGGCCTGGCCCCCGCGGCCCACGGCGCCAACCGCACCGGCCAGCTCTTCACCGGCGACGCCAGCGGCAGCTGGCTCTACGAGGCCCTCCACCGCTTCGGCTTCTCCAACCGCCCCAACGCCCTCTGGCGCGGCGACGGCCTGGTCCTCACCGACTGCTGGATCACCGCCTCGGCCCACTGCGCCCCGCCGCAGAACCGTCCCACCCCCGCCGAGCTGGCCCGCTGCCGCCCATACCTCGAGACCGAGCTGACGCTGCTGCCCAAGGTAGAGGTCGTGCTGGCCCTGGGGCGCGTAAGCTGGGAGACCTGGCTCCGCGCCGCCGGCTGGTGGCAGCGCCTCGCCGCCGCGCGAGCGGCCGGCCTTCGGCCACGGCGTGGAGACCGAGATGCCCGACGGGCGCGTCCTGGTCACGTCGTTTCACCCGAGCCGCCAGAACACGAACACGGGAAAGCTGACGCGGGAGATGTGGTATGGGGTGTTCGAGAAGATCCGGCGACGGCTCGGCGTGGGCCGATGCCTCAGGGTTTGCCCCCTTCGCTCCGCTCGAGGGTGACGAGCTATCGCTATCTTCGCCCTTCCGTGACCGCCTGACCGCCTGACTGCCTCGTCCGCTCAGGGTGACGAACTCGACGCCGGCGGCCGCCCTCCGACCACCCGCTTCACCGTCCGCCCCGCCGGAATCGCCGTCGCCGGCGCCTCGATCTCGTTGATGATCGCCAGCTCGGCGATCGGAATGGTCGACGGATACTGGCTGTTGAACTGCTCGAGCGTCATCTCCTTCGGCAGCTTCACCAGCTCCACCCGCGCCGGCTGCACGCTGAGCGCCGCCTGGTTCCTGAGCTGGCTGAAGCTGCTGATCGTCTGCCGGAAGACGTTGTCGTAGGTGCCGAGCTTCCCCGCCGGCGTGTAGCCCAGCAGGCTGTAGGTGTTGCCGTTGTAGGAGAGGAACGTCACGAGCCCCTGGATCGTCCCCTGCTCCGTCTCCGCCTGGAAGTAGCCCGAGGCCGCCGGCAGCCCGTTCACGCTGGCCGTCGACGTGCTGCCCGCCTTGATCCCCTGCTGCGAGAGGAACTGCTGGGCCGCCTCCCGCGGCGGCGTCTTCCCGGCCAGGGTGAGCTGAATGATCGCGTCCTGCTGCGGGCTCCCTGCCATGACCGCCTCGGCCGTGTTCTGCGTCTTCCAGTCCGACGGGAAGGCGAGCTGGAACCGCAGGTCCGGATGGTAGAACACGCCGTTCTCGAAGAAGCCCTGCCGCGGGTCCTCGCCGTAGGTCATGTTGCGGACGTGGGCCAGGTACTGGTCGCGGTTGATGACGGACTTGGTCAGGTCCTTGTGCAGCGTGTCGAGCCGCTGCTCGATGTTCTGGATGCGGGTGCCGGGATTCGGGTGCGTCGCCAGCCATTCGGGGAGCCTGCCGCCGCCGCCCGCGGCGCTCACCCGGTCGAGCGTCTGGAACACGTTCGTCATCTCGCGCACGTCGTAATTCTGGTTCAGCGCGTAGCGGAAGCCCGCCTCGTCGGCCTGGTTCTCGGCGTCGCGGCTGTACTTGAGGAACAGCACGCCGAGGCCCTGGCTCGCGAGCCCGGCCATCCGCGCCACGTCGGACGAGAGGATGCTGCCGACACCGAGGCCGAGCTGCGCCACCTGCGCCTTGCTGATCTGCTGGACCGAGTGGCGGTTGGTCACGTGCCCGATCTCGTGCCCCACGACCGTCGCGAGCTCGGCCTCGTCGTTGATCGAGGTCATGAGCCCGCGGGTGACGTAGATGAACCCGCCGGGCAGCGCGAACGCGTTGACCGACGCGTCGTTCACGACGTGGAACTCCCAGGGCAGGTTGGGCCGCTCGCTGGCCTTGGCCATCCGCATCCCCAGCTCGGAGACGTACGCCTGCACCGCCGGGATCGTCGTAGAATCCGATCGACTGCTGCACCTGCGCCGCCGACTCCTTCCCCATCGCGATCTCCTGGCTCTCGGAGACCAGCGACAGCTCGTTCTTGCCGGTGACGGGGTTGCGGGCGCAGGAGATCCCGGCCACGAGGCCGGCGGCGAGCAGCGTCGAGAGCGGAACGAGGGGGAGTCGGCGCATCATGAGCGATCCTCTCTTTCGCGGTCGGCCGGCAGGGATGCACGTCAACTAGGTCGCAGGGGAATATGTAACGGGCCGGGCCCTGGCGGGCCGTGATGCCGGTCGCATTTCCTCCCGGGCCGTCGCCCTGAGCGCAGCCCCGTCATCCCGAGCGCAGCGAGGGACCTACTCTCCCGGGGTTCGATATCCGTGGAGTAGGTCCCTCGCTGCGCTCGGGATGACGGGGCTGCGCGCCCTCCTAGTCCAGCAACCCCGGCGACGTCAGCCGCTCATCCAGCGTCGGGAACGTCGCCCGGTTCCGCCGCCTCAGCCCATTTCGGAAGTACTCCACCGTCAGCGCGAGCCCCTCCGCCAGGTGCAGCCTCGGCTCCCACCCCAGCCACTCGCGCGCCCGCGTGATGTCGGGCTGCCGCTGCGTCGGATCGTCCTGCGGCAGCGGCTTGAACACCACGCGCGTCTCGCCGCCCACCACCTTCACGACCTCTTCGGCCAGCTCCCGAATGGTGAACTCGACCGGGTTGCCCAGATTGACCGGCACGTGCCGCCCCTCGCCCTCGACGTTCATCAGCCGGACGAGCCCATCCACCAGGTCGTCCACATAGCAGAAGGAGCGCGTCTGCTCGCCGGTGCCGTACAGCGTCAGCTCCTGCCCGCGGAGCGCCTGCACGATGAAGTTGGAGACCACCCGCCCGTCGTTCTCGGCCATGCGGGGGCCGTAGGTGTTGAAGATGCGGGCGATGCGGATGTCGACCGCGTCCTCGCGGTGGTAGTCCGACATCAGCGTCTCGGCCACGCGCTTGCCCTCGTCGTAGCACGCGCGCGGGCCGATGGGGTTCACGTTGCCCCAGTAGCTCTCGGTCTGCGGGTGCACGGTCGGGTCGCCGTAGACCTCGGAGGTCGACGCCTGGAGGATGCGCGCGCCCACGCGCTTGGCGAGCACCAGCATGTTGAGGGTGCCCATGACGTTCGACTTGACGGTCTTGACGGGGTTGTACTGGTAGTGCACCGGCGACGCGGGACAGGCCAGGTTGTAGATCTGGTCGACCTCGAGGAACAGCGGCTCGCAGACGTCGTGGCGGAGCAGCTCGAAGCGCGGGATGGTCGAGCAGGTGCTCGATGTTGTCGCGCCGGCCGGTGAAGAAGTTGTCCAGGCAGACGACGTGGTGGCCCTCGGCGAGCAGCCGGTCGGACAGGTGGGAACCGATGAAGCCGGCGCCGCCGGTGATGAGGATCCGCATCGAACTGCGCCTCACTGGGTGGCCTGAAACGTGGGGAAGCGGTGGTCAGGAGTAATCACTAATACAACCGCACGCCCCATGCCAGGATCTGCACCACCCAGTCAGGTCCTATTCGAGCAACCCATTGAACAGAACACTTGCCTGGCTTCATGAGCGCCGCCCACGGCGCGCTCACGTCTCGTACAGGCAGAGTCCCAGGGTCCTGCCGCGCCCTACTTCTTCCGGGGCGCGCTGGCGGGCGGCTTGGCGGGTTGGCTATCGGGTTCCTCCGTGGTATCGGGCTCGGGCTCCGCCGCCGGCTGGGCACCGAGGCCGCGGTCCGCCAGCGTGAACGAGCCCTGTCCGCGCCCATCGACTCCCAGCCCGGCCTTGGTCGCGCCGTCGCGGTCGGCGAAGACGAGGTTGGCCGATCCGTTGGCCGACATGCCGAGCACCGCCCGCGGCACGCCCGCGTGGTCGCTCATGACGAACGAGGTCGACTGGTCGGGCAGCGCGCCGAGGACGACGAGCTTCCGGTCCGCCGAGTCGGCGAGCGAGACGCCGGAGGAGCCGTCCTGGAACAGGCTGACCCGCACGCGTGGACGGCCGCTCTGATCGCTGAGGATGAAGCGCACCGTGCCGTCGTCCGCGATGCCCCAGGTGCCGCGGCTCGTACCCTTCGCATCCCGGATGGTGAACTGCCGGGCGGTGATGTTCCGCGACACTCCGGCACCCAAGCTGCCGGAGTAGATGAAGACGGTAACGGTGATACCCAGCACGATGGCGATTCCCACCAGCATGGCCCTGCCGGCGCTGCGCAGACGGCGGTTTTCGCGCTCGATGAACTCCATCCGCTCGATCAGGACGATTTCCGTGGGCTTGGGATCGGGGCTCACGAGGTCCTCGAATCGTCCAGGAAGTAGGAGCGGCAGGCGCGATCCACCATGTCCACCGTGGCCTCCGGGTGCACCTGGTGGAACCGGGCGATGTCCACCACGTGGTCGAGAATGTCGCGCGGATGGCAGCCGCGCGGGATGATCGAGTGCCGGCCGTACCAGGCCTCGTAGATGTAGCGGACGATCGCCGTGGTCGTACGTGATCCCCCGCTCCTTGCAGTTCCGCTCGAAGATGTCCGCGAACTGCTCCGGATCGGGCCCCTCGATCATGATCTTGTAGTGGATCCGGCGGAGAAACGCCTCCTCGACCAGGTGGGACGGCTCGAGATTGGTCGAGATGATCAACAGGGTGTCGAACGGCACCGGGAACTTGCCGCCGGTGTGCAGCGTGAGAAAGTCGATGCGCTTCTCGAGCGGCACGATCCACCGGTTCAGCAGGTCCTTGGGCGGCACCCGCTGGCGGCCGAAGTCGTCGAGGATGAGCACGCCGCCGTTCGCTTTCACCTGGAACGGCGCCTGGTACATCTTGGTGTAGCGGTCGTACTGCAGGTCGAGCTGCTCCAGCGTCAGCTCGCCGCCGGTGAGCACGACGGGCCGCCGCACGAGGGTGTAGCGGCGGTCGTACGCCGGCATCTTCGTGAGCCACTCCGGGTCGTCGGACACGAGCTCGAGGCTCGGCTTCCCTTCATCATCCTGCTCCGGATCCACGTCCCGGTGAAAGACCGGGTCGTGGACCACCATGATCTGGCCCTCGATCTCCACGGCGTACGGCACGTAGATGTGGCCGCCGAGCATCTGCGAGATCGTCTCGGCGACCATCGTCTTGCCGTTCCCCGGCGCGCCGTACAGGAACAGAGACTTTGCCGAATTGATGGCCGGCCCGAGCATGTCGTGCATGGTCTCCGAGAGCACCATCCGCTGGAAGCCATCGCGGATGACCTCCTTGGTCACGTGCACGTTCCGGATGCTCTGCTTCTCCACCCAGGTGCGATACTGATCCAGCGGCACCGGGGCGGGCCCGACGTACTGGCTGGACGCGAGCGCCTCGCGGGCGCGGTCGCGGCCGCCGCCGGTCAGGTCGAAGGTGTAGCCGCCTCGGCTGGGGCCGCTGGTCGAGCGCACCTCGACCATCCGCCGCTGCTGGAGCGACAGGAGCTGGTCGTCCACGAAGTCGAACGGCAGGCGGACCACGTTGGTGAGGTGCTGTCCGGTGCGTGCGCCCTGCACGTAGAGGACCTTGAGCAGCAGGTCGACGATGAACTCGGAGGAGAGCCCGGTGGCCGCCACCGTTTCGGGGGGCGGCGGAGCCGCCGGACCGTGTGGGTCGGCCGCGCGCCGGGGGGTAATGGGAACAGAGCTCATCGCGAGACCTCCTCGTGGTACTCGACCAGATCGCCTTCCAGGGTGCCGGTCTCCTGGAGGGTGCCCGCAGGCAGCTCGAGGGCGGCACGGGCCCCTCTGTGCCAGCGGGTCCGGCCGCCCGCGGAGAGCCGCTCGATACACCGCGATCACCCGATTGTCGGCATCCAGGAACGCGACGTCGAGCGGGAACTTCATGCCCATCATGTGGACGGCGCGGCAGGGCTTGAGCAGGAGGCCTTCACCGGGAGCCAGGTCCGCGCGCCCGCTCAGTCCCCGAAGCCGGAGCCACCACCAGTCCGCGACGCCGATGCGGGCGCCGAGGACCCGCCCCCGCGCCGCGTTGACGGCGCGGACGAACCTCACCCGAAGCTCTTGAGCGCCTGCATGATCTGGATCACCGCCGGCCCGAGAATCACGACGAACAAGGCCGGAAAGACGCAGAAGACGAGCGGGAAGATCAGCTTGATCGTGGTCTTGGCCGCGGCCTCTTCGGCGCGCTGGCGGCGCTTCGTCCGCATGGTGTCGGCATGAATCCGCAGCGCCTGCGCCACCGACGTGCCGAACCGATCGGTCTGGATCAGCATGCCCGTGAGCGAGGCGATGTCCGCCAGCCCGGTGCGGTCGGCCAGGTTGCGCAGGGCCTCCTCACGCGCGGTGCCGGCGCGGATCTCCAGGTTCACCAGCGTCATCTGCTCGCTCAGGACCGGGCTCAACCGGTAGATCTCGTCGGCCACCCGGACGAGCGCCTGGTTGAGGCCAAGCCCCGCCTCGACGCTGACGACCAGCATGTCCAGAGCGTCCGGAAGCGCCCGCTGCATTTCCTTCTGGCGCTTGCGGATGCGCATCCCCACGATCAGGGTGGGAAGGACGTATCCCAGCCCGGTGAAATACACGACACCCAGGATCACCTTGATGGCCGAAAGCCCGAGGATCGGAAGCAGCAGGAGGGAGCCGATGCCAAGCGCGGCCGGAAGGAGGACTCGAGTACCGAGGTACAGCGGCACGGCGGACGCGCTGGGATAGCCCGCCTGGATGAGACGCAGGCGGATCGCGCTCGGCGTCCCGCTCCGCTCCTGGATGGACTCGCCGAAGGCCTGCACGACCGACTTGAGCTTTTCGGTCTGCTCCGCGCGGCGCCGGCGCTGCAGGATCGAGCGCGACTGGCCGCCCGCGGCCTGGAGGTCGCCCAGCCGCTGGGTGATCGCCTGAGACCGCTTGGGGGCCATCTCCAGGACGAACAGGAACATGAAGGCGGCAGAAATGCCGATGCAGGCTAAGACGACGAGCAGCACGTAGACCTCAGATCTCGATGTTGACGATCTTCCGGATCCACAGGAAGCCGATGAGCTGGAAGACGACGGCGACCGTGACCAGAAGCTTTCCCATGGGATCCGTGAACAGCAGCATGATGTACGGCGGGTTCAGCGAGTACACGGCCGCGCCCACCGCGATCGGCAGCGCCGCCAGCACGTACCCGCTGAAACGGCCCTGGGCCGTGTACACCCGGAGCTGCCGCCGGATGGTAAAGCGCGCCCGGATCACGCCGGAGAGATTGTCGAGAATCTCGGCCAGGTTGCCGCCCACCTCGCGCTGGATGAGGATGGCCGTGACCAGGATGCGGACGTCCACGATCTTGACCCGGTCCGCCATCGCCAGCATGGCATCCTCGAACGCGAGCCCGAAGCGATGCTCCTCGTGGGTCCGGCGGAACTCGGTCGCCACCGGCTCGCCCGCTTCATCCGCGACCATCTTGAGCCCGGACGACAACGGGTGGCCGGCGCGGATGGCGCGCCCGAGCATGTCGATGGCCTCGGGGAGCTGCTCCTCGAACTTGTAGAACCGCCTGGTCCGCTTGCTTCGGAACACCAGGTACGGCAGCGCAGCCCCGAAAACCGCCGCGGCTATGCCGGGGATCCAGCTGAGCGTGAGGACGAGGATGCCGAGACCGAGCGCCAGCGAGAGGCCCAGCGAGATCACCAGGAATCGCGCCAGCGACGTCGTGGAGCCGGCCTGCTCGAGCATGAGCCGGGCGTCCTCGAGCGCAGGTACGCGCGACACCACGGGCACCAGCCAGTCGGGAACCTCGCCGCCGAGCCCGCGAAGCAATCCAGCCTCGTCGCCCTGCGGGTTGTTGGTGAACTGGCGAAGCGCCCGCACCGCGTCTGCGCCGGCGGCTCCGCTCCTGAAGGATGTCCACCAGCAGCGCCAGCGAGAGCGTGCCGAAGGCCACCGCCAGGAAGATCAGCGCGGCCGGTATCAGCGTCGTCGAAGGCAGGCCGAACATGGCTCAGCGCCTCCAGGGCAGCGACGATCCCGTCGCGGTGCTCCGGTCCGAACCCATCGGGCGCGGCTCGAGGTTGCTGAACAGCATGGCCGCCAGGTCGATGCCGTAGGACTTGAGCCGGTCGGCGAACTTGGGACGGATGCCGGTCGACTTGAAGTGGCCGATCACCGCGCCACCGTCGCCGATGCCCTGCCGCTCGTAGATGAAGATGTCCTGCATGGTGATGACGTCGCCTTCCATGCCGGTGATCTCCGAGATGTTCGTCACCTTGCGGGTGCCGTCCCCGAGCCGGCTCACCTGGATGACCACATTGATGGCGTTGGCGATCTGCTGCCGCATCGCCTTCTCCGGCAGGTCGAGCGCCGCCATGGCGATCATGGTCTCGAGGCGGCTGAGCGCGTCGCGCGGCGTGTTGGCGTGGAGGGTGGTCAGCGAGCCGTCGTGGCCGGTGTTCATCGCCTGGAGCATGTCCACGGCCTCGGGGCCGCGGCACTCGCCCATGATGATGCGGTCGGGCCGCATACGCAGCGAGTTGACCAGCAGCATGCGCTGGGCCACCTCGCCGGTGCCCTCGATGTTGGCGGGGCGGGTCTCCAGCCGCACGACGTGGGGCTGCCGGAGCTGAAGCTCCGCCGAGTCCTCGATCGTGACGATCCGCTCGGTGGCCGGAATGAACGACGACAGGATGTTGAGCAGCGTCGTCTTGCCGGCGCCGGTGCCGCCGGAGATGAGGACATTGAGCCGGGCCTTGATGATCCCGTTCAGCAGCTCGACCATCTGCTCGGTGGCGCTGTCGTAGCGCAGCAGGTCCTCGGCCGAGAGCGCGTCCCGCCGGAACTTACGGATCGAGAGGTGCGGGCCGTCGATCGCCAGCGGCTTGATGATCGCGTTCACGCGCGAGCCGTCGGGGAGCCGCGCGTCCACCATGGGCTGCGAGTCGTCGATCCGGCGGCCTACCGCCGAGACGATGCGGTCGATGACCTGCAGCAGGTGCTTGTCGTCCTGGAAGCGGACGTCGGTCTTCTCGAGGCGCCCGTGGCGCTCGATGAAGATGCTCTTGTAGGTGTTGACCAGGATGTCGGAGACGTCCGAATCCTGCATCAGCGGCTCCAGCGGGCCCAGGCCGAAGATCTCGTCCAGCACCTGGACGACGAGCAGTTCGCGCTCTTCGAGGTTGAGCGCGATGCTCTCCTGGCTGATGAGATCGTGGACCACCTTCCGGATGGCCTCGACGACCTGGTCGCGCCCCACCCGCTCGAGATTCGAGAGGTTCAGCCGCTCGATGAGCCGCCGGTGTACGCGGCCCTTGATCTGCTGGAAGTAATGCGGGTCGCCGGCGGCCGGCTTCCCGATCGCGCCGCTCAGGCGCGGCGCCAGCGGCTCACCGGGACCCGGCGACTGCCACGGCAGGCGTGGCTTGCCGTTTTCTCCGGCGGGCGGCGTAGAGTCGGGAATCGTCATGGGTTCGTTGCCTCCTTGGCCGGGCCACGGCCGAACAGTTTGCCGAAGGGCGCGGAGAGCGCCGCGAGCTTCCCGCGACCTTCGCCCTTCTTCGGCTTGAGGCCCGTCACTTCCCGGCCGAGGGCCACGATGTCCGAGCCATATTTCGAGTCGCCGCTGAGCACGATCGGCTTGCCGGTGCTGATGGAGCGGCTCACGCCCTCGTAGTCGTTGCTCAGGGTCCGATAGACCTTGAGCCCGATCGTGTGCTCGACGTCCTTGAGCGAGATGTCGTTCGCGGCGTTGTACCGGTTCACGATGAGCCGGACGTGATCGCCGCTCCGGCCCATCATCCGCTTGAGCAGCGGCAGCCCCCGCTGGATGTTCCTGCAGCGAGGCGAGGTCCACGTTCGTCACCAGGAAGGCCAGGTCGGCCTGCTCGAACGCCGCGAGCGTCGCCGGCGAGAACGACTTGGCGGTGTCGACCACGACGTAGTCGTAGTGCTTCCGCAGGAACGTCAGGATCTTCCGGATCTCGTCGCCGGTGACGACTTCGGCCTTCTCGGGCTGATACGGCGCCGACAGCAGGTGGACGCCGGAGTCGTGCCGCTCGATGTACGAGGCGAGCAGGTCGGCATCCATCCGGTGGAAGTTCTGGACCATGTCCACGAAGTTGAACCGCGGCTGGACGCCCAGGAGCAGCGCGATCTCTCCCAGCTCCAGGTCCAGGTCCACGATCAGCGTCCGCTTGCCGGTCAGCCGGTGGAGCACGACCGCGAAGTTCGTGGCCACCGTGGTGGTGCCGGCACCTCCCTTGGGGCTGTAGAAGGCGTAGAGCTGCCCCGCGAGCTTGCCGGTCTCTTTCCCGCCGGCGGCCCCGAGGAGCTGGCGGACGCGCTCGACCGCGGTCTGGAACGCCTCGGCCGTCACCGGCCGGGGCAAATAGTCGGCCACGCCCGCGCGCATGGCGGACAGCAATTGGTCGGGCGCCAGATGGGGCCCGACCGCCACGAACCGCTGTCCCGGCGTGGACTCGCTCAGGAAGCTCGCGAGCTTGATGCCCATCTCGGGGTCTTCCCCGAGATCCAGGATGATCAGCTCCGGATGGAGCTGGCGGATCGAGCGAACCTCGTTCTCCCCGAAGGCGGCGAACGGCGCCGCGATCTCGATCGCCGGCGCCGTCCATGCCTCGTGCGAGAGGAACACATCCTTGACCAGCTCCCGGAACGAACGATCGGAAGAGATCAGCGCCGTGCGGATGGTCCGCTCGGTCATCGGTGTCTCGTCATCGCGGCTCACTGGATCAGCTGGAGGATCTTTGACCAGGGTGCCGCCACGTCGGGCCGGTGCCGCTCCCCGGCGCGTAACACAGGAAATCGGCCTTCACGGTGTCTGGTTCCCGTTGCCGACGAACTCCTCGACGAAGAACATGCGGCGAAATTGTTGAACGTGGAGCCCGGGATCCGGCTTGCCGTTCTTGGAGTTCGCCGTGCAATACTGGTGCGGATCGATCAGCGCGATCGGTGATCACGCGCGGGCTCTTGCGTCCAGTCGCCGAAGCTCGAGCCAGTTACTCCACCTTGCCATGGTCGGCGCTCGGATTCCAGGTCGCGCCTGGATCCTGGTCGATCAGGTCGTCGAAGCCCTGCTTGGCCTGGCCCGTCGTGCTGCCGTTCTCGTACGGCGTACGGGGTGCCCGAGCGCGGTCGTTGCCGCAGCTGCAGCTCGAATGTCGTCCTCGTAGTCGTTGCCGTCCAGGTCCAGCAGCCAGAAGGCGTTGCCCATGGCTCGAACCAGCCGCTGGTGTCGCATCGCCGTTGCCGGTCTGCGGCTTGATCAGCGATCGGCAGCCCCAGTCGCCGAGGACAGCCGTCGATCGGATTCCGGATGCGCGCTGCCGTAGCCGGTCTGCAGGCCTGCTGGGCCGGTCGTCGGCACGCTTGGATCGTACGGCGCGTAGTAGTCGTGCCGCCGCGGACGGCGGCTGATAGTCCCACGGTCTCCCCGTCCTGGTTCCCACAGGCCGTTCGCGTTCGGGTCCATGTACTCGTTCTTGTTCGACGTCCTGCGTGGTCTTGTCGCTCTCCTTCCACATGTCGGGAATGAGCGAACGGCTTCAGGCAATTGGCGATCGGCCGGCATTGGGTCGCCCAGGCGGTCGCCATGGCCTGCACGTGGCCGATACGGCCTGCGCAAGCATCCCGCCGAAGAACGTCCGACATGCCCGCGCGCCGGACCCAGGCGCGGACCTTCTGGCTGTCGGGAATGATGTTCAGCGTCACATCCTGGCGTCGAGGTCGTGGTCACGGTGAACACCTTACCCCACGACTTCGTGATCGTTTGCGCCAGTTCTGGCCCCGGACGTCCAGCGTATCCAGTCGCGACCTTGTTGAGCCTCGCGACCTCCATGGCGCGGTGCAAGCGCGTCCGTCGTCGCCGTCGGGTCCGTAAACGCCTTGTCCCTGAAGGCCGTCGCCCCTGCCAGTGCGATCGCGTCGGCCGCGCGCTGAGCCTCGCCTCGGGCGTCGCGGAGTGCGGCCAGATCGATGGCCAGCGCGGCCAGGCCAGCATCGCCATGAGGGACACGGCGAAGCATCACCACCACGCTCCCACGCTCGTTGCCCAGAACACTTCGAACGGTGCGCATACGACGACTCCTCGGACCGCCTACTGCTGCGGCTGCTGCGATGGGGTGGACGTACCCGGCTGCAACGGATTCTGGCTCGAGCTCGACGGACCCTTCAAGGACCCCTCACGCTTCCAGGTGTCGGGCCCCGGGGACGCACCAGGCTCGCCCGTCGGCACCTTGGGCGCCATGTCGGAGGCCTGGACCAGCTCCGGGGTCACGACTACGAGAAGCTCCGTCCGGCGGTCGCGGATGCCGCGAGATTTGAACAATTCACCGAGAATCGGAATGTCGCCGATGAATGGGATTTTGGTAAGGTTTCGGGTGGTCTCGTTGTCCATCAGGCCGGCGATCGCCAGGTACTGGCCCTCGCGGAGCTCCACTTCGGTCTCGGCCCGGCGGGTGCGCAGGGACGGGATCTGGAAGCCCTGGATCGTCAGCCCGTTGGCGAAGTCGAGCGAGGAGACTTCCGGGGCCACCTTGAGCCGGATCGCGCCGTTTCGGGCGATGTTGGGCGTGAACTTCAGCTTGATGCCGAACTCCTTGAAGACGATGCTCACGGCACCGCTGCTGCTGCCGCCCTGCACGCTGGGATACGGGAACTCGCCGCCGGCCAGGAAGTAGGCCTCCTTGCCCGGCAGCGTCATGAGGTTCGGCTCGGCCAGCGTTCGCAGGTCGCCCTTCTGGGTGGCGGCCGCGATGAAGGCCCGGAGGTTGGCGTTCGCGCTGTTGAGCGCGAAGGTGATGGCATCGGCCCCGACGGTAGGATCGGTCGCGCCCGACCAGTTGCCGTCGCTGTCGAGCTTGTGCGGATTGAGCGTGACTGAACCGAGTGGACCAATCCTTCAGCGCGGTCCGGTTGATCTCCGCGAACCGGACCCGCACCAGCACCTGGATGGCCTGGGGCGCCACCAGGTTGTCGACGATGGTCGCGCCCGAGCCCTTGGCGATCTCGATCGCCCTGGCCACGCTGTTGGGGTCCTTCACGTTCCCGGAGACGGTGACGGTGTTGCCGCTGGCGGAAACCTGGATGTCCTCGTCGGGCATGAGCTGCTTCAGGAAGCGCTGGAGCCCGGGGGCATCGGCCGTCACCTCGACCGAGTTGACCCGCACCTGGCCCGAGTTGTCCCAGATCAGGAGCGTGGTCGTTCCCAACCCCTTCCCGTTGATCAGCACTTCGGTCGGGGACAGCACGATGGCTTCCGCGATGGCCGGATCTCCCACGGAGAATCGCGAGATCGCGAGCGGGTTCACCAGCAGTACCGAGGACCCCTTGGACACCGAGATCACCCGCTCGACCTGGCTCACGATCTTCTGGGCAGCCGCCCCGGCAGGGGCAAGGACGAGGAGGGCGAGGCCCAACCCGAGGATCCTGGGGAGCAACCCGCCGGACAGACGGGCGCGCGCGGCACGAACTGGGTGACCGAGGCTCACGGGATTCCTATCGCGATGGAGGTATGACTAAAACTTCTGCAACGTGCGGGCGCCGCCTCTGTACACCTCGATGACCGTCTGGCTGGGCTGCGGGGCGGCCGCGGCCACCGGAGCGGCGGCGCTCCGGTTGGTGGGCTTCCGCGCGGGCAATGGCCGCCCGATGGCTCCCCCGAGTCAACGCGCTCACTTTCGTGCCAAACGTCTTGACACGCATGGTGTCCATCGAATTGCGCAGCGCCAGCTGAATGCTTCCCTGCTGGGAGGCCAGTGCGAGCGTTTCCGCCTGCTCGGGCGTCAGCAGAAAGGTGACGACGCCGACCGAGACCGGCTTCCCATCCTTGTCCGGCTGGATCTGCTGCCCGGCCGCGATCGCCCGGACGTCCTGCATGATGATCCGGGTGGACGGCTCCGTGGTGTTGACCTTGTCGTCGATGGTGAACAGGACGTCGACACGCGTGTTGACGGTCACGAACCCGGCCACGCCGGAGACGTCGTTGACCCGCATGGTCAGCGCGCGCTTCCCCTGGTCGATGATGACCGGAAGCCCGCCGCCCGCGCCCTTGGGAGCGAGCTTGCCGTCGAGAATCGGCTCGTTCTCCTGCAGCGGGCTCATGACCCCTCGGCCGACCACGTCGGTCTTGGTCGTGGCGTACCCGACCGGAAGCGCGGGACCCGTCCATTCGATCGTCTTCACGTCCGCATCGACGAGCACGGTCCCCATCCCGACCGGTCGGGCCGCGACGACCAGATTGCCGGTCTTGGGCGGGGCCAGCACGGTGGCGTTCTGCTGGCGGAGGTAGCGCATCGCGAGCAGCGCGGCCACGCCTCCGGAGGCCAGGGCAACCGCCAGCATCAACCAGGGTCGAGTTCTGCGCATGTCGGCTCGTTTACTCGTTTCGGACGGTGAGGGAGGACTTCATCATGATGGGCCGGTTGCCCAGCACCAAGATCCGGTACGGGACGCTCAACGTCGATCGTCATCCGCTCCCCGGACTTCTTGTAGTGCGATTCGGCTGCCGGTGCGCGACGTCGAGCCGCAACTCGTGCTGGGAGCGTTGCACACGCCCATCGAGGCATAGGCCGGGTTATACCCGGCCTGCTCCAGGTATCGCCACATCGGGGCGTACACGGAGTCCACCGGGGCCGGCGGGTTATCGGCCACCAGCGCTCTCCTGGCGCCTTCACGCACGGCATCGGTGATGGACTGGTGCAGATTCCAAGCCCGGGCAAACTCCAGCATGCCCACGACGAGCAGCAGGACGACCGGCAGGACGAGCGCGAACTCTACCGCCGCCTGCCCTTTTCGGTTGAGCCAGCCAGATTGAGGAGTCATAGCCTTCTCACCTGTGCGAACCACCAGACCAAGGAGCCCACGGCAATGGCCACCCCGTAGGGGATGGCAAGCGCACCGGCGCTGGCCAGCGAACGGTTGGTTCCGCGCCGTCCGAACGTCGCCCAGTGCTTGATGATGTCGCCACAATTGTAGAGAACGGGTAGCAGAATACCCTTCCGTAAAGCATCAACCGCGCCAAGAATACCACCGAGCGAGGCGATAACCAGCATCGCCACCAGGAGGTCCCGGGGTCCGGTGAATGCCCCCAGAGCCATCAGGAGCTTCGCGTCGCCTCCGCCCAGCACGCCCAGAACGAAGAAGGGCAGGCACAGGACGAAGGCCAGGATGACGCCTACCAGCCCGTCGATGGCTGCCCCCGGCCCCGCGGTCGCACGCAGCCCGATGGCCACCGCGAACCCCAGGACGGTCAACACGTTGGGAATCCGCCGGGTGCGAACGTCGCAGTACGCTGCCATCAGCATGAGCGCCGAAATCGCGACCGACATCATGCCGAGCGGCAGGCCTGCCCTGTCCATCAGCCGGAGACCCTCCCCTACCCGTTAAAGCACAGCTTGAAGCACAGCCGATCAAAACGCAACGTTGGCCGCGACCGGGGGCTCGCCCCGGTCGCAGCCTGGCGCTGTTACAGACCCTTGCTTCCGACCTGCCCCGAGATCAGGGGTAGGGGTTGGCAGGAGCGTTGTTCAACTGCGTGGCCGCGTTGTTGAACACGTTGCCGATGCTGTTGCGGAGCACGAGCAGGATGGCGATCAGCCCCACCGCGACCAGCGCGATGATGAGGGCGTACTCGACAAGACCCTGGCCGGACTCGTCGCGAGAAAAAGCCTGCCACAGCGCCTTCATACTGCCTCCCTGGCTCGGGGCCAGTTTCGGGTTGCGGCCCACCAGAAACGGGCGGGGGGCCATGAAGTGGGCCCGGCACGGGTCCACCACGGGGGTCGGGTGGTAGGCCATCCGACTGTGACTTACGAGTGCAGAAGAGGGAAACCGCTCGCACCGGGCGCAAGTCACATGCCCCGTGCCCACATATCACACCCGAACGTGCAAATCGCAACAACCCAAAGATTTACGGATTACTCCGAGATTCCGCCGAGCTCGGGCGACTGACGCATTGCCGACGTGAAACGTTGCGGCTGCTCCACACGGGCGCACGACGCATTAAGGACTATCGCTGACAGGGGGGGCAGCGGCATATTCCGGTAGTGCATAGTGTTGCAGAACCACCACTCCGACGCAATGGGCTCGAAACACCCACTCCGAGGTCCACTGTGTGCTGGCTTTGGAGTCGCTGAAGGTAGGGACTGGTACTGGGGGCGTCAAGCGTCCCGGGCTCTGGCCTCACCATTGCGTACCGCGACCCGGCTCGCAGATCACAATCCCGTCGGTCCCCTCTCCCGGAGCACCCCGGCATGCAGGTTCGCAGCACCCGGCACTGGAGCGACTGGGTGGGCGTCGTGGCATTCACCGCCATCGGCGTCAACGTGTATCGGCAATCGCCAGTGCTCGGGATCCTCATTCTCCCGGGCATCCTCCAAGAGCTCATCGTCGCCGCCAGTTTCCTCCTGCGGCCACGACCCCGCCGCGCCGCCACCGGATGGATGCCGCGCCTCGTGGCCTATGCGAATACGTTCGGCGTCATGCTGTTCCTCCTGTATGCCGCCGCCCGGCACCCGGATTGGATTCGCGCGTCGGATAGCCCAGGCCTCCGGACCGCTGGCGCGTACATTTGGCTGTTCGGCGCACTCCTGAGCCTCTGGCCGCTCTGGTACCTGCGGCGAAGCTTCAGCGTCGAGCCGGAAGCGCGGGAGCTCGTCACCAGCGGCCCCTATCGGTGGGCCCGGCACCCGATCTACGCGGTCTACCTGCTGATCAACGGAGGCATTCTCCTGAGCCACTTCACGTTGCCGCTGGCTGCGGTGCTCGCTGGATGGCTGGCGCTGCTGCTGGTCCGCGTGAGGCTACGAGGAGCGCGTCCTGGCGGCGACCTTCCCTCAGTACCGCGACTACTCGCGGCGGGTGGGCGCTTTTGGACCTCGGCTGGTACGCCAGTGAGCGACCGGGCCGAGGGGCGGGGCGTCCGACCCTCCCTCTTCGACATCATCTTCATCATCTGGGCGGTGGTGGTCCCGGTGGGATTCGGGTACCGCCTGCTCAACAGCGACGGCGACCTCGCGCGACACCTCCGGCTGGGCGAGATCATGCTGGACAAGCACGGCCTGCTCCGAACGGACGTGTTCTCCTTTACGCGCGCGGGCCAGCCATTCCTCGCCTTCGAGTACGGCAGCGAGCTGCTCTATGCGGGCGCCTACCGGCTCGCCGGATTGGCGGGCGTGGCGGTGCTGGCCGGCCTGGTCCTCGCGCTCACCTACGCGCTGGTGGCGCGGTTCCTCATCCGCCGCGGCGGCGATCCGTTCATGGCCTATCTGGTCAGCATGGTGGCCGCCGTGCTGAGCGCGGCCCACTGGCTGGCTCGGCCGCACCTCTTCACCCTCCTGCTGGTCGTGGTGCTGCTCGAGCTGCTGGAATACACCGGCCGCCGCGCCCTCCTGCTGTACGCGCTGCTCTTCGCGGTGTGGGCCAACCTGCACGGCGGGTTCTCGTTCGGATGCATCCTGATCGGCCTGTACGCCGCCGGCGAGGCCATCGAAGGACGGCTCTCCGCCGATCCCGGCCCCTGGTACGCCCGCGCGCGTCACCACCTCGCGGCGCTCGGCGTGGCGCTCGCGGCCAGCATCCTCAACCCGAACGGGTACAAGCTGCTGGCGCACGTCTTCGGCTTCTTCGGCAACAGCGCCATCCTGCGGCAGACCCAGGAGTTCATGTCGCCCGACTTCCACACGATCAACGGAAAGATCTTCCTGCTGGCGCTGCTCGGGGTCATCGCCGCCCTCGCCTGGAGCCGGCGGCGGCCGCCGGTCACGACGCTGCTGGTCCTGCTGGCCACGATTGCCTTCTCCCTGATCTCGCAGCGGAACATCGAGCTGTTCGCGCTCACGGCCCTGCCGCTGATGGCCCTGCACCTGGATCCGGAGTGGCGAGCCCTGCCGTTCCTGAAGAAGGCGAAGGAGGTGTTCCAGCGGGAGCACGCCGGGCAGCACGCCGGCGCGGGCGCCGTGACCGTGGCGCTGCTGCTCGCGGGCCTGGCCGTCGCCGGAGGAAGCGTGGCCGGCGTGGCGATCATCCCCAATCGGTTCGACGAGAAGGCCTTTCCGGTACGCGCCACGGCGGAGGCGCAGGCGGGCGGGCCTGGACGGCCGGATGTTCAGCCATTTCGTCTGGGGCGGCTACCTGATGCACGAGTGGCCGGAGCAGCGTGTATTCATCGACGGCGGCACCGACCACTACGGGGAGAAGCTGTTCAACGAGTACATCCAGGTGTGGAACCTGGACCCGGGGTGGCGTGACGTGATGAAGCGGTGGGACATCGGTCTGGCGCTGCTGCCGCCGAAAAGCCGGCTGGCCGACGAGCTCGAGCGGGACCAGGGATGGCGCGTCTGGCACTGCGATTCGATAGCCGTCCTGCTCCAGCG
>CAWDPF010000001.1:0-44726 GCA_963804125.1 uncultured Gemmatimonadales bacterium | reverse complement strand
ACCAGCACGTCCGTCCCCACGGCGAACTCCGCCGGCTGCCCGAACGCATGCCGCATCAGGTCGACCATGTAGGTGACCGGATTCAGCCCGCGCGAGCGCCGGAGCGCCGCCGGCATCCCGGCCGTCGGATAGAGCGCCCCGCTCACGAAGAGCAGCGGAAACAGCACGACGTTGATCACGCCCGCGAAGTTCTCCACCGAGCTGAGCCGCGCCGCCACCAGCAGGCCGAGCGTGGCGCTCACGCCGGCGCGCGAGCACGAGCGCGCCGGCCGCGGCGGCGACGCCGCGCGGCGACACCGGCACCACCAGCGGCGCGCAGGCCAGCACGATGCCGCCCTGCAGCACCCCGACGACCGCGGCCGCGACCGCCCGGCCCGCCAGCACCGCCGGAATGCCGGCCGGGCTCGCGAGCATCAGCCGGAGCATGCCGAACTCCCGGTCGTAGACCGTCGCGATGGCGGTGAGCATGGCCGCCGAACAGCGCCGCCATGACGACGATGCCCGGGAAACACGAACGCCTGGTACGGCAGGCCGCCCTCGAGCCGGGCGATGGCGTTGTAGCCGCGTGCCGACGAGCAGCAGCCACATGAACGGCCGGGCGAGGCCGCCGAGCAGGCGGCTGGTCTGCCGCGTGGTGCGGACCAGGTCGCGCGCGACGATGCCGTCGATCGCGCTCCAGCGCGCTCACGCCGCGCCCTCCCGCGTGTGGGCGAAGTAGACGTCCTCGAGCGTCGCCGGCCGAAGCGGCGAGCCGATCGATGCCGGGCGCGCTCGTCGGCCAGCTCCATGACCGGCTCCCGCTCGCCCGGGATGCCCACGCGGAAGCCGCGCTCGGTCTGGAGCACGGTCTCCGCGGCGCCCAGCCCGCGGATCGCCCGCGCCAGCCGCTCGGCGCCCGGCCCCTCGATCTCGGCGACCTCGGCGCCGACCGCCGCGCGGAGCGCGGCCGGCGTTCCGTCGGCCACCGCGCGCCCGCGCGCGAGCAGCACCACCCGGTCGGCCGGCTCGGCCTCGGCGAGGTAGTGGGTGGAGAACAGGATCGTGGTGCCGCGCTCGCGGCGCTCGGCGCCGAGGATGGTCCAGATCCGCTCGCGATGCTCGGGGTCGAGCCGACGGTGGGCTCGTCCAGAATCAGCAGGTCGGGCCGGTGCAGCGTGGCGCGGGCGATGTCGACCAGCCGGCGCCATCCGCCCGAGAGCTGGCGCGCCGGCTGCGCCGCGCGCGCGCCCAGGCCGGCTCGCTCGATGGCCGCCGCCACCGCGGCCCGGAGCTCCCGCCCGCCGAGCCCGGCGAGCCGGGCGGCGAAGAGAAGGTTCTCCTCGACCGTGAGCAGCCCGTCCACGCTGGTCTCCTGGAACACCAGGCCGAGCCGCCGCCGGACGGCGCGGCGCTCGCGCACGACGTCGTGGCCGAAGATCGTGGCGCTGCCGCGGGTCGGCGCGAGCAGGGTGGCGAGCAGCAGCATCGCCGTCGTCTTGCCCGCGCCGTTGGGGCCCAGCAGCCCGACGAGCGCGCCGACCGGCACCTCCAGGCTCAACGCGTCGAGGGCCCGGACGCCGTCATAGTCGCGCCCGAGCCCCGCGGTGACGATCGCCGGCGACGCGCTCAACGCGGCTCGACGGCGAAGTCGCGATAGACGTAGGCGTCGGCGCCGGCGTGCTCGTGCAGCGCCTCGTCGATGAGTGGCGGTGCGGGCTCAGCGTGCAGACCGGATCGGCGTTGGCCGCGTCGCCGGTGAGCGCGAACGCCTGGCAGCGGCAGCCGCCGAAGTCCACCGCCTTCCGCGGGCAGCTGCGGCACGGCTCCTTCATCCACGCGTCGCCGCGAAACGCCTGGAACGCGGACGACTCGTGCCAGATCCAGTGGATCGAGTGGTCCTGCACGCTCGGCAGGTCGAGCGAGGGGATCGCGTACGCGCCGTGGCACGGCAGCGCCTTGCCGTCGGGCGACACCACGATGTAGTACCGTCCCCATCCGCCGTAGCACGCCTTGGGCAGCTCCTCGAAGTAGTCGGGCAGCACGAAGGTGATCTGCATCTGCCCCTTGTAGCGCTGCATCCGGTCCTGGGCGATCTCCTTGGCCGCCAGGACCTGCTCGCGCCGTGGGCATGAGCGTCGCGCGGTTCTTGAGCCCCCAGCCGTAGTACTGGGTGTTGGCGAGCTCCAGCCGGTCGGCGCCCCAGCCGGCGGCGAGGTCGATGATCTCGCCGATGCGGTCGAGATTGGCGCGGTGGAGCACGACGTTGATCGAGAAGGCGAAGCCCAGCTCCTTGACCAGCGCGATGGCCGCCTGCTTCTGCTTGACCGAGCTCACGCCCGCGATCCGCTCCGCGGTCTCGGCGTCGGCGTCCTGCACCGACACCTGGATGTGCTCGAGGCCGGCCGTCCGCAGCGCCTCGGCGCGCTTCCGGGTGAGGCCGAGGCCCGAGGTGACGAGCGTCGTGTAGAGGCCGAGGCTCCGGGCGTGCGTGGCGAGCTCCTCCAGGTCCTTCCGGATGAGCGGCTCGCCGCCGGAGAGGCCGAGCTGCAGCACGCCCAGCTCGCGCGCCTGGGTGAACACCCGCTTCCAGTCGTCGGTGCCGATCTCGCTCTCGGCGCGGAGCAGCTCGAGCGGATTCGAGCAGTAGGGGCAGTGGAGCGGACAGCGGTGCGTCAGCTCCGCGAGCAGTGTCGTCGGACGTTCGGTCGTCATTGGATCAGCTCCCTCTCCGCCAGACGCGACAGGTATTCGGTCACATCGGCGGTGACGTCGGTCTGGTAGCGCTCGCCGAGGAGCCGCCGCGATCTCGGCCACGGTGCGGGTGCCGTCCACCAGCTCGAGGATCTCGCGGCCGGTGTCGTTGAGCAGCACGGCGCCCTCGGGGTACAGCAGCACGGGCCGCTGCCGGGCGGGATCGTAGTCCAGCCGGGCCAGCCGCCAGATCCGCGGCACCGAGTCGGGCGAGAGCGTCACGCCCGCTCCTCGCGGTAGGCGTTGTGAATGGTGTCGATCATGGCCCACAGCATCTCCAGCTTGAACGCCAGCGCCTCGAACACCTTCTGCTGCCGCTCGGGCGTCGTGGCCCAGCCGCGCACGATGCGGAGCCCGTGGCTCACGTCGCGCGGGGCCTGCACCAGCCGGCTCTTGAAGTAGTCGAGCCCCTCGGGCGGAATCCACGGATAGTGCCGGGGGAACGCCTCGATCCGCTGCTGGTGGATCTTGGGCGCGAAGAGCTCGGTGAGCGACGAGGCACAGGCCTCCTGCCACGGCTTGCTCCGGCAGAACGTGACGTACGACTCGCAGATGAGCCGCACCGCCGGCAGCACGTGCCGCTCGTCCTCCATCTCCTCGCGCGGGACGCCGAGCGCGATGCCGAGCCGGATCCAGAGCTCGATCCCGCCGGTGCCCGGCGCCGTGCCGTCGTGGTCGATGATCCGGCCGATCCACTCGCGCCGCACGTCGGGGTCGGGGCAGTTCGACAGGATCGCGGCGTCCTTGCGCGGCACGACGCGCTGATACGCGAGGCGGTTGGCGACCCAGCCCTGGAATTGCCGCTGGCTGAGCTTGCCCTCGTACATGAGCTGGTGAAACGGGTGCTGGACGTAGTACGACCCGTGGAACGCGCGCAGGGCCTCCTCCAGCTCCGCCGGCGCGAGCGGCCGCTCGAGGACCGGGATCGGGGGCCGGGGCGGCGTGGCGAGCTGCGAGGCGGCGAGCGTGGTCGTCATGGTCGGGCTCAGAGGGTGAATCGCATGCCGTCGACGCCGATCCGGAGACCGGCCTGCTCCACCTGCGCCCGCTCGGGCGCATCCTCGAGCAGCATGGGATTGGTGTTGTTGATGTGGGTGTACACCCGGTGCCGGCTCGGCAGCCGGCCAGCCGGACCAGGCTGCCGTCGGCCCCCGAGACCGGGAGATGGTCCATCTGGCGCGCCGTGCGCTCGCCGATGCCGAGCCCGATCAGCTCGTCGTCGGTCCAGAACGTCCCGTCGAACAGCACGAGATCCGCGCCGCCCAGCCGGGCGAGCAGGGCGTCGTCGAGATCGCCGCAGCCGGGAACGAACGCGCAGGAGCCACCGGTCCGCTCGTCCTGGAGCAGGAGGCCCACCGTGTGCGCCGGCCGCTCCTCGCGGGCGAACCGCGGCGGGCCCGCGGGCACGGGGAAGCACGTCACCCGAAGCCCGCTCGCGTTCCGTCGCGATAGCAGAGCCCGAGCGGCTGGTCGGGCACGAGCTCGGTGACGGTGACCTCCGCGAATGCCCGCGTGACCGGGAGCAGCCGCGAATCTTCCTCGATCACCCGCCGCACGGCATCGGTGGCGGCCACCTGCAGCCGCCGCGCCTCGCGCAGCAACACGATACCAAGCGTGTGGTCGAGCTCGGCGTCGGTCAAGACGATTCCCTCGACCGGCACGTGCCGCATGCCGGCGGGGCCGGCGCGTGGAGGCGGCCGAGCTGCGCGTGGACGTCGGGCGAGGCGTTGAGGAGGAACCAGCGCGCGCCATCGGCGCTCACCGCGGCCGACGACTGGCTCCGCGGGACGGCGCGGCGCGGGTCCGAGCGCGCCACCCGGCACGAGGGACACCAGCAGTTCCACTGGGGGAAGCCCCCACCGGCGGCGGTGCCGAGGAGAACGATGTGCATGGGAAACGAGGGGCGGGGGGGCGAAAAGACTGAGGGGCCCGCTTTCGCGAGCCCCTCAGATCAGTCTTTCGCCTTACAGGGTCGCGACGTACGCGGTGACTTCCATCGTGACGGCGACGACCTCGGCCTCGGGCTTGGTCCACTTCATGTTTCGTCCTCCGAGAGGTTGTTGAACGGACGGACGATTGGGTGTTTCCACCCAGTCGGATCGTTGGCGGACCCGACGACGCCCGCTCAAACGCAGACCGTGTGCCACAATGATCGAGGTGACAGGTTGTGCGTAAGTTGCCTACAGGTAGCGGCTTGCGTCGCTTGTGACGGGTTGAGCACCGGTGGGTCGGAGGTGGGGGATATCACCCGATTGGGTGATCTCACCCACTCCCGATCATCCAGCGAGTCATCCTGAGCGAGCGAAGGAGCCATGCCCCGAGGCATGGCTCCTTCGCTCCGCTCAGGATGACAATGCGAGGGTGTCGTCGCCACCGGCGACCCTCACTGAATCCCATGCTTCTTGAGACGATACCGCAGCGTGTCCCGGCTGATCCCCAGCCGCTGGGCGGCCCGGGTCTGGTTGCCGTCGCACTCCCGGAGCGCCTGCTCGATGAGCGTGCGCTCCCACTGGTCGAGCGGCATGCCGGGCGGAGGAAGGCCGGATACTCTCCGCTCGCGGCGGCGGGCTGGGATGCCGATTCGCCCGCGGCGTTGGCCGCCGCCTGGCCGGCGCCGGCGCGGACCGGCGTGCCGATGCCGCCGGCTGCCGGTGCCTCCGCCGCGGCATGCGGGCGTGCCGAGCGAGAGGTGCTCGACGTCCAGGGTCGGGCCGCGGCTCCACAGCACCGCGCGCTCGATCACGTGGCTCAGCTCGCGCACGTTGCCCGGCCACGGGTACTCGGCCAGCAGCGCCCGGGCGCGGGCGTCGATCTGTCGCACGTCCTTCCCGTACTTGGCGTTGAACCGCTCGAGGTAGTGCTGGGCCAGGAGCAGGATGTCGGCGCCCCGCTCGCGGAGCGGCGGCAGGTGCAGGATGATCACCGCCAGGCGGAAGTAGAGGTCGCGGCGGAAGGTCTCCCGCTGCGCGTCGCGCTCGAGGTCGCGGTTGGTGGCGGCCAGGATGCGCACGTCGATCCGGCGGTCGCGGATGCCACCGACGCGCCGCACGGTCCGGTCCTCGACCGCCTTGAGCAGCTTGCCCTGGAGCGAGAGCTCGACGTCGCCCACCTCGTCGAGGAACAGGAACCCACCGTCGGCGGCCTCGAAGAGGCCCATCCGGGATTCCTTCGCGTCGGTGAACGCCCCGCGCTCGTGGCCGAAGAGCTCGGCTTCCATGAGCGTGGCCGGCAGCGCCGTGCAGTTCACCTCGATGAACGGCCTGCCCGCCCGCGGACTCGCGCCGTGGATGGTGCGCGCGACGAGGCCTTTGCCGGTGCCGGTCTCGCCGATGATGAGCACCGGCGGCGTCTCGTCGAGCGCCGCGATCTGGCGCGCCTGGTCGAGCACCTCCCGGATGGACGGCGACTCGCCGATGACGCCGGCGAGCGGCGTCTCGCGCGCCGCGTCCCGCCGGCGGTAGTAGGAGAGCTCCTGCCGGAGCTGGGAGTGCTCCCGGGCGCGGTCGGCCAGGAGCTTGAGCTCCTCGAGGTCGATCGGCTTCTTGAGGTAGTCGAACGCGCCGAGCTTCACCGCCTCGACCGCGCCCTCGATGGTGCCGTGGGCGGTCATGATGATCACGGGGATGGCGGCGTCGAACTCGCGGATCCGCCGCAGGAGCTCGATGCCGTCCATGCCGGGAAGCCGCACGTCGGTGAAGACGACGTCGGGGCGCATGGTCTCGAGCAGCCGCAGCGCCTGCTCCGCGTCGCCCGCCACCTCGGCTTCGTAGCCCGACTCGGCCAGGAACGCCTTGATGGCGCGGGCGAGCGTGCGCTCGTCGTCGACGATGAGGACGGTCGAGCCGCTCACGCGAAGCACCTCACGCGGTGCGCTCGGTGGGGAGGCGGACCCGGACCGTCGTGCCCTCGCCCGGACGGCTCGCGATCTCCAGGCGGCCGCCGTTCTGCTCGATGTACCGCTTGGCGATCGCCAGGCCGAGCCCGGTGCCCTCCTGCCGGGTGGTGAAGAACGGCTCGCAGACCGACGGAAGCGCCTGCTCGGGGATGCCGCCACCGGTGTCGCTCACCTCGAGGACGACGGCTCGCCGGGCCGTCGCCGTTGGCCACGTAGGCGCCGATCCGGAGCCGTCCGCCGCCCGGCATGGCGTCGAGGGCGTTCGAGACGATCTCCAGGATGGCCTGCTCGAGCTGCATCGGATCCACCCGCACCGGCGGCAGGGTCGGCGGGCACCGCCATCTCGAGGTCGACGTGCTGTTCGCGAATCGGCGTCGCGACCGCGGGCAGCAGGTCGTCGATCAGCCGCGGCAGGCTCTCGGAGCCCGGGTGGAACGGCGCCGGACGGCTGAAGCTGAGCAGGTGGCTGATGCGGCGGTCGAGGCGATCCACCTCCTCGATGATGGCGTCGAGGTGCTCGGTGGCGCTGGGCGACGTGGGGTGGCGCCGCACGAGCTGCGCGGCCGCGCGGAGACTCGCGAGCGGATTCCGGAGCCCGTGCGCCACCGCGGCCGACATCTCGCCGATCGAGGCGAGCTTCTCCGCCTGCACCAGCTGCTCCCGCGAGGCGCGGAGCTGTCCGGTCATGGCCGCGAGCGCGCGCGCCAGGTCGCCGATCTCGTCGCGCGAGGTGGCCTGGACCGGGTGGTCGAGATCGCCCCCGCCGACGACCGCCATGGCCTCGGTGAGCTGCCTGATCGGGCGGGCCAGGCTCTGCGAGATGACCCAGCTCGCCACCAGCCCGGCGACGAGCGCGAGCGCGATGATGGCGACCAGCGTCCGCCCCTCGTCGGCCAGGATCTCCTCCAGCCGGCCGAACGCGCCGCGCACGCTCGACTCCCGGGCGCGGCGGTAGATCTCCCGGTTCATCTGCGTGAGCGCGGGCTGGAGCCGGCCCCTGAGCTCGCGCTCGGCGAGCCGGTACGCCTCCTCGCGGCGGCCGGCGTCTTCCAGCCGGAAGACGCTCTCGGACACGGCGACGATCTGGCGCTGAATGTCCTGGACCCCGTCGGCGAGCGTCGTCTCCTCGGGCTTGAGCTCGGCGCGCCAGCGGTCCTGCCAGTAGCCGACCACCTCCCCGGTGAGCCGGAACTCCTTCCGCGCCGTGGGATCGAGGCCGCTCAGGTCGCGCCAGATGAGCTCGGTCTGGTCGAACATGGCGGTCTCGAGCTCGGCGTAGGTCCGCGTGCGCGCCATGCTCTCGCCCAGCGCCGTGAGCGCGCGGCGCTCGAGCACGTTGCTGCGGATGGCCTCCGCGCCGACGAGCAGCGCGGGGAGCACCATCAGGGAGAAGCCCAAGAGCAGCTTGCGTTGGAAGGTCACGCCACAAACATACGCGGCGAAATGGGAAGGGCGGACCGGGAGGTCCGCCGCCCGGCTAGTGGGCGGCGGCTCCCCCGCGCACCCGGCCGGTCCGGAACAGCAGCAGGAGCGGCAGCGCCGCCGCGAAGGTGACGCCCATGGTGAGGAACACCTTCTCGAAGGCCACCATCGAGGCCTGCTGCCGGAGCGTGGCCTCGAGCAGGGCGAGCGCCTGCTGCTCGCGCAGCCCCCAGCGAGCCGGCGACGCTGAGCAGCCGCGTCGTGGTCTGCTGCAGCCATCCCATAGCCGCGGGGCTCGCCGGCGAGAGATGCGGGAGCAGCGCCTCCCGGCTCTGCTCGGTGAAGCGCGTGAGCAGCGTGGCGGTGAGCGCGATGCCGAGACTGCCCCCGAGCTGGCGCGACAGGTTGAACAGGCCGGTGCCCTGCGCGAGCTGCGCCGGGCGGAGATCGGCCACGGCGGCGCCGGTGAGCGGCACGAAGATGAAGCCGAGACCGACGCCGCGAAGGATCATCGGCCAGAAGAGGTCGTGCATCCCGATGGCCGTGGTGAGCCGGGAGTGCAGCCCCATCGACCAGAGGAAGAGCAGCACCCCGATGGTGATGAGCACCCGCGCGTCCACCCGCGGACCCAGCCGGCCCATGGCGGCCATGGTGAAGGCGCTCGCGATGGCGCCGGGGAGGATCACCCGCCCGGTGTCCCACGCGGAGTAGCCCAGGAGGTTCTGCAGGAACACCGGGAGCGCGAACACGCTCGAGTAGAGAGCGAACCCGAGGACCACGGCGAAGGCCACGCCCGCGGCGAGCTGCCGGTTCCGGAGAATGCGCAGGTCGACGATCGGGTCGGGCGTTCGGAGCTCGTGCCAGACGAACGCCACGAGCCCCACGCCGGCCGCGATCGCCTCGACGATGATCTCGCGGGACTCGAACCAGTCCTGGCGCTCGCCGCGCTCGAGCATCACCTGCAGCGCCCCGATGCCGACGATGAGGAACGCGAGCCCCAGCCAGTCCACCCGGGTCCGCCGGATGGCATGCTCGGGCTCCGGGACCGATCGCCAGGTCAGGGCCGCGGCCAGGAGACCGAGCGGCAGGTTGATGTAGAAGATCCAGGGCCAGGTGTAGTTGTCGGTGATCCACCCGCCGAGCGTCGGGCCGAGGGTCGGGCCGACCATCACGCCCATGCCGAAGATGGCCATGGCGGTGCCCCGCTCGCGGACGGGGAAGACATCGAACAGGATGGCCTGTGCCGTGCTGATGAGCGCGCCGCCGCCGATGCCCTGGACGACGCGCCAGAACACCAGCGCTTCGAGCGAGCGCGCCGAGCCGCAGAAGAACGAGGCGAGCGTGAACAGCAGGATGGAGCCGGTGTAGTAGTTCCGCCGGCCGAACCGCTCCGAGAGCCAGCTCGTGAGCGGCAGCACGATGACGTTGGCGACGATGTACCCGGTGCTCACCCACGCCACCTCGTCCAGCGTCGCGCCGAGATTTCCCATCATGTGCGGAATCGCGACGTTCACGATGCTGGTGTCCACCAGCTCCAGCACGCTCGCCAGGGTGACGGCGAACGCGATGAGGTAGCGCGAGCGGTAGACCTGCTCCCGCGTCAGGACGCTGCGGTCGTGCCGGCAGCGCCAGGGTAGCCATGGCGAGCGCCGGTCAGTCGGTCGTGATGGTCACGTCCACCGACATCCCCGGGCGGAGCGGACGCGCGGGGTCGGCCGTGCCGTCCACCGCGATCCGGACGGGCACCCGCTGGACGACCTTGGTGAAGTTGCCCGTCGCGTTGTCGGGCGGCAGCAGCGCGAACCGGGCGCCGGTGGCCGGGCTGAGGCTCTCGACCTTGCCGTGAAAGGTCGCGCCCGGATAGGCGTCCACGCGTGAACTCGGCCGCGTCGCCCACGCGCACGTTGGCGAGCTGGGTCTCCTTCAGGTTGGCCGTGACCCAGACGTTGGTGTCGGGCACGATCGACATGAGGTTCTGCCCGATCTGCACCAGCGCGCCGGGCTCCGCGCTGCGCTTGGCGATGACGCCGTCGTCGGGCGCGAACAGCGTGGCATAGCTGAGCTGGAGGCGCGCGGTCTCGACCGCCGCCTGCGCCGAGGCGAGCCGCGCATCGGCGCCGCGGAGCGCGGCGCCCGAGGCCGAGATCTGGCTGCCGGCGGCGGCGGCGCGACGGCGGGCGGCCTCGAGGTTCGCCGCCGCCGCGTCGCGCGCGGATTGGGCCGCGTCGAGCTGCTGCGCGGAGACGACCTTGGTGGCGGCGAGCGTCCGGTAGCGCTGGTAGTCGGCTTCGGTCTGGCGGGCGGTGGCCTCGGCCGCCGTGACGTCCGCGTCGGCCGAGGCGGCCTCGGCGCGGGTGGCCTGCAGCTGGGCCACGGCCTGGCCGGCGCCGTGCCGCCCGCTCACCAGCGCCTCGGCGTTCCGCAGGTCCGCCTCGGCCTGCTCGAGGCGGGCGATGAGATCGCGCCGGTCGAGCACGACGAGCGTGTCGCCCACCTTCACGTGCTGGTTCTCCTCGACCGCCACCCGGTCGATGAACCCCGCGATCCGGGGCGCGATCGAGGTGATGTGGCCGTCGACCTGGGCGTTGTCGCTGCTCACATGGTTCCGGCTGTAGAGCCAGCGGCGCACGCCCCAGCCCGCGAGGGCGATCACCAGGATGATCCCGATGATCATGGGCAGGCGGCGGGTCCAGCTCCGGGTCTCGGGCTGGGCCGTGGCGGGAACGTCCATCGCGATGTCGGTCGTCATACTCGGTCTCGTCGCGCCGGAGCGCGGGTTAGTGCATTTGGTCGATGACGCCCAGCGCCCGATAGGCGCCGACCCGG
Organism: uncultured Gemmatimonadales bacterium; assembly: GCA_963804125.1. Taxonomy (GTDB): domain Bacteria; phylum Gemmatimonadota; class Gemmatimonadetes; order Gemmatimonadales; family GWC2-71-9; genus CAVVWJ01. Next base: position 33,853 of record CAWDPF010000001.1, on the reverse strand, counting down.
GCGGTGCCGAAGTTCACGCGCGCCTGGATCAGCGCGTCGCGCGCGGCGATGACCGATCCCTGGGCGTTGGTCGTCTCCACGCTTCCCGCCACGCCGGCCTGGAAGCGCTGCTGGGCCTGGCTCAGCTCCAGCTCGGCGAGCCGGAGCCGGTTCTCGGCGATGGCGACCTGCTGCTGGGAGGAGGCCAGGTCGAGCACCGACTGGCGCGCCTCGGTCTCGACCCGGTTCACCAGATCGCGCTCGCGGATCTGCTGGATGTCCACGCGCAGGTTCTGCTCCTTGACGCGGTTCTGGCGGCGGAAGCCGTCCAGAATCGGCACGGTGAGCTGCAGCTGCACGTTGTAGGTGCCCGCGAGATCGCCGGCCTCGCTGGCCGGTCTGCTGATACGCCCCGCTCAAGCCCGAGGCTCGGCAGATACTCGGCGCGGATCGCGCCGAGCTCCCGGCGCGCGGCACGGGTCCGCGCCTGCTCGGCGGCGAGCTCGACGCGGTGCTCGCGCGCGAAGCCCGCGGCCGAGTCGGGATCGAGCGGGATGTCGAGCGGGCCGGGCCCGAGCGAATCCGCGAGCTCCACCCGGGTGCCCGAGGGCAGGTCGAGCGATCGCAGCAGATCGAGCCGGGCGCGATCCGAGGCGTTGCGCGCGACCTCGAGCTGAGTGCGCACCGACGCGAAGCTCACCTCGCTCCGCGTGGCGTCGATGGCCGGGCTCACGCCGGCGTCCACCAGCTGCCGCGCCTGCCCCAGCAGCTCGGCCGCGATGGTGCTGTCGGCCTGGCGGGCGCGCACCGTCTCGCGCGCGCTCAGCGCGCGGAGGTAGGCGAGGCCGGCGGTGGCGCCCGCGATCTCGCCGGCTGCCCGGGCGTCGAGCCCCGCCGCCACCGCCGTGTCCCGCGCGGCGCGCAGCCGGCCGATCAGGGACGCGTCGAAGATCGTCTGCGAGGCGCGGAGCTGGAGCCGGTAGATGTCGAACGGATCGGTGACGCCGGTGGCGACGGGGATCCCGAACTCGTCGAGGTTGAGCGTCTGCCGGGTGATGGACGCGTTGCCGCTGATCGTGGGCAGGAGGTCGGCCCGGCGCTGTCCCACCCGCGCGTCGGCGGTCCGCACGTCCAGCCGGGCGATGGCCGCGTCGACTCCCTGGCTCCGGCCGAGCGTGATGGCCTGGAGGAGGGTGAGCGGGCCCTGCGGCACCACGGGCTCCTGGGCGGCGGCGGGCGCGGCGGCCAGGACCGACAGGACGAGCAGCTGGAGGGCGGGGCGCATACGCCTGCCTCAGCTCTCTTCCGCGGGGCGCGCGAGCACGCCGTGGAGATAGAGGTCCAGGAGCCCGTCGAGCGCCTGCTCGTCGCCGAGCGCCTGCGGGTCGAAGGGGTGGAAGAAGCACTGCACGTGGGCGGTGTGGACCAGCAGCGAGGTCAGGCCCGCGCGCGGCGAACGCGTGCGGGGTGGACCGGAACTCGCCGGTGGCGACGCCGCGCTCGAGGACCTGCTCGATCAGGCGACGGGCGCGCAGAATCACCTCGTCGAAGTAGAACCGGGCCAGCTCCGGGAAGTACATGAGCTCGGCCTGGACGACCCGGGCGATCCGCGTCATCCCCTCCTCGCGCATGCGGACGTACATGCGCCGGATGAGATCGACGAGCAGCGCGCGCGCGGATCCTTCGTGCGTGCGCACGAGCGCCTCGCCTTCGGCCAGACAGGCCACGATCTTGGCGCGCACCATCTCGCGGAAGAGCGCTTCCTTGGAGTCGTAATAGAGGTAGACGGTGCCCTTGCTCACGCCCGCGAGGCGGGCGACGTCGTCGATCTTGGCGCGGGCGAAGCCGGACTCGCCGAAGACCGCGAGGGCGGCATCGAGAATCTCGTCGGGGCGAGCCTCAGGGCGGCGTTGCCAGCGGGGCGGGGCAGCGAGAATCGAGTCGTCGGCGGGCATAGGGCTCCTCGTGGTCCAGTTACTAACTGACTGGTCAGTAATATGGGTGAGCACGCGCCTCCGTCAAGCCCCGTCCGGGTCCGGCCCCGGCCTCCCGCTTCTCTTGCTCCTCCTCGCGGAAGTCCCTAGTTTGCAGCAACCTACCTGTGGGAGGACCGCCGATGTCGGATGCCTTTCTCAGCTCCGACGACTTCGACGAACAAGCCCATCAACTCTACAACGAAGGCCGGTACGATGAAGCGCTGCTGATCCTCAAGGAAGGCATCACCCTCTACCCACATGCCGTCGAGCTGCACATCGGGATGGCCTATGCCCATCTGGCCCGGGAGGAGTATGCCTGGGCGCGGCGGAGCTTCGAGCACGCCCTCGGGCTGGATCCCGACCACGAGGACGGCCTGGCCGGCCTGGGCGAGACGCTGCTGAAGCTGGGAGACCGGCCGGGCGCCATGCGGGCGTTCGAGCGGATTCTGCAGCTCGGCTTCCAGGACGATCACGAGCTCATGCTGCAGGTGGGTCGCGCGCTGTTTCGCGAAGGGCACATCGCGCCCGCGCACCGGTTCTTCGATCTGGCGGCCGCCGCCCATCCCGACTCGCCCGACGCGGCCGCCTGCCTCGGCTACGCCTCGCACCGGCTGGGGAACGACGCGGGCTCGCTCTACTGGCTCCGCCGAGCGCTCGAGCTCGACGCGTCCTACAGCGAGGCCCGGATCTATCTCGCCAACCTGCTGTACGACCGCGGCGAGACCGAGGCGGCGCTGCATCAGCTCGAGCGCACCCAGCCCGAGGACCACTTCGACGAGCTCGGCATCTGGCGGCACATCGAGCTCAAGAAGACGGTCTATCGCCTGCCGGACGAGGATCCCGAGCTGGTCCCCTGGCTGACGCGGCTGGGCGAAGTGGCCGGCGAGCCCGACGCGATCGACATGCTGCTCGCCGAGGTCGAGGCGCAGCAGGCCGACGGCGGCGTCCGCGATCCGCACCAGCTCGAGCTGTTCGGCACGCTCCTGAGCGAGCTGCACGCGATGCAGAAGAAGCCGGGGCACGCCGAGGCGCATCTCGTGGTCACGCTGGCCGGCCAGCCGATCCGCGGCAACTGGGAGGAGATCCTGCTCCAGATGAAGGCGGCCGACCGCGACTGGGCCACCGGCTCGCTGACCGATTTCATGGCCAGCCTGGCGCGGCGGGGTCAGGCCGAAACGGGCGTCGTCATCCCCACCACGGATGCGGAGGCCTTCATTCGCGGCAGCGCCGAAGCGGGCGTGCTGCGGATCGTGCAGTAGCGGCGATGGCGGCGCGCGGTCCCGGGCAGTCGCCGTCGCACTGGACGGCCGGCGTCCGCCGGGAGGTGCTGCCGAACGGCCTCACGCTGCTCGTGCAGGAGGACCGCTCCGCCCCCGTCGTGGCGGTGGTGACCCACGTGAAGGCGGGCTTCTTCGACGAGCCCGACCGCTGGACCGGCATCTCCCACGTGCTGGAGCACATGTTCTTCAAGGGCACGGCGCGCCGGGGCGTCGGCGCGATCGCCCGGGAGACCAAGAGCGCGGGCGGCTATCTCAACGCCAGCACGACGTACGACCACACCTCGTATTTCACCGTCCTCCCCGCCGCCAATCTCGCCGAGGCGCTCGACATCCAGGCCGATGCGCTCCGCCACTCGGTCATCGACGAGGGCGAGCTGGCCCGCGAGCTCCAGGTCATCATCCAGGAAGCCAAGCGCAAGCTCGATTCGCCGTCGTCGGTGGCGTACGAGACGCTGCACGAGGTGATGTTCGACCGCCACCGGATCCGGCGCTGGCGGATCGGCCACGAGGCGCAGCTCGCGGGGTTCACCCGCGCCGACGTCCACGGCTACTACGCGTCCCGCTACGTGCCGGAGCGGACCATCGTGGCGATCGTCGGCGCGGTGGATCCGGAGCGCGCGCTCGCGCTGGCGCGCGAGGCCTACGGCGACTGGCCGGCCGCCGCCGGCGCGGTCGACCCCTCGCCGGAGGAGCCGGACCGGCGCGAGGTACGGGCGCGCACGCTTCGCGGCGACGTGAGCCAGGCCGAGCTGTCGCTCGGCTGGCGCGCCGCCCCGCCGCTCGCGCCCGACGCGCCGGCGCTGGACCTGGCCGCCGCGGTGCTGGGCTCGGGCCGCGGCAGCTGGCTCTACCGCGGGCTGCGGGAGCCGGGGCTCGTCACCTGGATCGCCGCGAACTACTACGCGCCGACGGAGCTGGGGCTCTTCGGGGTCGCGGCGGAGCTGGCGCCCGAGCGGGTGCCGGAGGCGCTGGACGCGATCGCCACGTCGGTGGCCCGGCTCTCGTTGCTCGGGCCCCCGCCCGACGAGCTCGAGCGGGCGCGCACGCTGCTCCGCGCGCGGTGGGCTCGCCGGCTCGAGTCGATGGAGGGTCGCGCCTCCGCGCTCGCCGCCGCCGAGGCGCTCGATGGGTACGATTTTCTCGACCGCGAGTTCGAGGCGATTGCCGCCGTGCGGCCGGAGGATGTGCGTGCCGCCGCGGCCCGCTACCTCCAGCCGGACGCGGTGTCCGGCGTGCTCTACCTGCCCGAGGACGAGGGCGCCGAGCTCACCGCCGATGCCCTCGGCCGCGCCTTCGCCGTCACGGAGCTCCGGCAACCCGTCGCCCGCGCCGGATGCGTCCGCGCCGCCGCCGCGGTCCGCCGCGGTCCGCCCGGCCACCCGGCGCGAGGCGGACGTGGTCCACACGAGCCTTCCGGGCGCCGACCTGCTGGTGCGCCGGAAGCCCGGTGTGCCGCTGGTGCATCTCGGCATCTACGTGCCGCGGCTGGAGCTCGACCCGCCGGCGCAGGCGGGACTCGGCGCGCTCACCGTGCGGAGCGCGGTGCGCGCCGCGGGCGACCTCGACGCCGCCGGCGCTGGCCTTCGCGTTCGAGCGTCTGGGCGGCACGCTGGGCCCGATCGCGGCGTCCGACTGGCTCGGCTTCGGCACCACCGTCCTGGCGGAGCACCTGGCGCCGGCCGCCGCGCTGCTGGACCTGGTCCACACGTCGCCCCGGCTGGACGAGCGCGATGTGGCGCGCGAGCGCGGCCTGATGATCGCCGAAGCGCAGCAGGTGGCGGACGACATGTTCCGCTATCCCTTCCAGCTCGCGTTCGCGGCCGCCTTCGGCGAGGAGGGCTACGGGCTCCCCGTGGCGGGACTGCCGCACACGCTGCCCGCCATCACCGCGGCCGACGCGCGGGCGTGGCACCTGCGCGCGCTGCGTGGCGTCCGCCCGGTGGTCATCGCCGTGGGCGACGTGGACCCCGACGAGGCCTCGGCGGTGCTGGCGGGCGCGTTCGCGAGCGCCGAGCCGCGGGCGCCGGTCGGCGGGCTGCCCGCGCTCGATTGGGTGGCCGGCGCCGGCGGCGAGACGCCGGCGCGCGTCGTGTCCCGCGACAAGGCGCAGGCGGCCATCGCGATGGCGTTCCCGGGAGTGCCGCGGCGTCACCGCGACCGGGCGGCGGTGCAGGTCTGGGCGGCGGTGGCGAGCGGGCTTGGCGGGCGGCTGTTCGAGGCGCTCCGCGACCGGCGGTCCCTCGCGTACACGGTCGTGGCGTCCGCCTGGCTCAAGGCCCGCGCGGGCGCGCTCGTGACCTACATCGCGACCTCGCCCGAGCGCGAGGACGAGGCACGCGAGGAGATGCTGCGCGAGCTGGAGCGGTTCACCCACGAGCCGGTGAGCGGGAGCGAGCTGCGGCAGGCGGTGAACTACCTGGCCGGCCAGGCGGAAGTGAGCCGCCAGTCCGGGAGCGCGGTGGCGAACGAGATCCTCGAGGCGTGGGTGGCCGGATCCGGGCTCGGGGAGCTCGCGGATCCCGCGGCGGCGTTCCGGGCCGTCACCGCCGAGGACGTGCTGCGGGTGGCGCAGGCGTCGCTCGATCCCGAGCGGCGGGTCGAGGGGGTGGTGCGCGGCACCGGGGCGAACCGGCCGCCGGTCGCGGCGCTTCAGTCCTAGCGGTCTCGCCGTCCCCCGTCTCTGGCGAGCCCGCGGCTGATCACCTCCACGCCCCGCCGGACGTCCACCGGGGCGCGGGCGACCACCGACACGAAGCAGAGCCCCTCGTCGGGAATCGTGTGGAGCACGATGTGGCCCTCGCGGCAGAGCAGCGCCACCGCGACGCCGCCCGGGCTCTCGCGCACGAGTGGCGGTCCGAGCGGCGGCATCCCGACCGCACCCGCGGCCGCGACGACGATGGCGGACAGGCCGTTGGCGTCCGCGAGGCGGGCGCCGCTGATGGCGGTGAGCTCGTGCACGTGCGAGTTGAACGCGGAGTCCACGCTGGCCGGCCCGCCGGTCAGACGCGGAGAGGGAAGGCGCACACCGCGTCCCGATAGCCCTCGGGCACGCCGACGTCGAAGAACTCCGCGCGGCTGATCACACCGGCCAGCGCGTCCCGCCGCGCGAGGCGCTGCAGCACGGGAATGTCGTCGAGCTCCACCCCCGCCGGCAGGCTCCGCCCGATCTCCTCGAACTCTTCCAGGATGCCGCACGGGAACGCCATCCGCCCGATGGGCGTCATCGCGGTCGCCTCGCCCGCGGTATCGAAGCGCCCGGTCCCCTTGTCCGCCACGTCCGTCACCCGGAGCGCGCCGTCGGGCATGGTGCGCACGGAGGCTCGCCCGGTCGGCCCCTTGGCGGCCGCGTCCTCGCGCGCGATCTCGGCGAGCAGGACGGTGGCGAGCCCGGTCGCGCGGAACGTGGCCGCCACGGCCGCGCTCGGATTGGGGCCCTGGAACAGGTTGTCGGGCAGGAGCGCCAGGAACGGCGAGCCGGCGAGAGGGTCGCCGGCGCGGAGCAGCGCGTCGCCGAGCCCGCGCGGGTGGTCCTGCGGCACGAACTCGAGCTCGAGCGGCCCCTCGTAGGTGCGGGCGGCGGCCTCGAGCAGGGGCTTGTGCGGGTTGGTGATGATGATGGCCCGGAGGAGGCCCGCGTCGGCGGCCTCGTCCAGCGCCCAATAGAGGATGGGCCGGAGACCCACGGGCAGGATTTCCTTGGGCAGCCAGCGGGTGATCGGGTGGAGCCGCGTGCCTCGACCGCCACAGGGGATGACCGCGGTGTCCAGCGTCATGCTAGTATCTTGCACGCCATGCCGTTCGAACCTAGTCCTCGCCCGAAGGGGGAGCAAGGCCGCGACGGATGGACCACCGCCGACCTGTTGAGCGCGGTGCGCATTCCTCTCGCGATCGCCTTTCCATTCGTGTCGAACGACGCACGCCTGGCGCTGCTGGCCGCGGCCGCCGCGAGCGATCTGCTCGACGGCCAGCTCGCGCGGCGGTTCGGCAGCTCGGCGCTCGGGGCGGTGATCGACCCGGTGGCCGACAAGCTGTTCATGGCATCCGCGTTCGGCGTGGTGGCGGTGAGTGGCCGGCTCGAGTGGTACGAGATCCTCGGCGTGCTGCTGCGCGACCTGGTCGCGGCGATCGCCTTCGCCGTCACCTACCTCTCGCGCCGGCCTCGCGCGATCCCGGCCCGGGCGGGAGGCAAGGCGGTCACCGTCGCGCAGGTGCTGACGCTGGTGGCGTTCCTGACCGACTCGCCCCATCTCCGCCCGCTCGCCTGGGCCACGACGGCGATCGCGTTGTACGCGATCTGGGACTACTACCGCGTGGCGCCGGCGGCCGAGCGGAGAGTCGGGGGAGGGACCGAGACGTGACGGCCGAGACGAAGCGGGTGACGCTGACGTGGCAGCGGAAGCTCGTCTTCCAGGGAGGCGAGGCGGGAGGGCCGGTGACGACGGTCGACGGCGACAACGCCGCCGCGCCCGGACCCGATGCTCACGCTGCTGCTCGCCGCGGCCGCGTGCACCGCCTCCGACGTCGTGGTCATCCTGGAGAAGATGCGGATCACGGCTCACGGACTTCCGGATCGAGGCGAGCGGCGTGCGCCGGGAGGAGGAGCCCCGGCGCTACACCGCGATGCACCTGGAGTATCACCTCCGGGGCGACGGGCTCGACGAGGCCAAGGCGCAACGCGCGATCGAGCTGTCGATCACCAAGTACTGCTCGGTGGTGCACTCGCTCGCGCCGGACATCCGGATCACGCATGGCCTTACGCTGGGCTAGGTGGCCGGCCGCGGGGCGCGCCCTCGCGGCGCTGCTCGCCGGCGGCGCTCGGATCGGGCGGAGCGCCGGTGGCGGCGCAGCAGGTCATCGAGCTCGGCATCATGGGGATCGCGACGGCCTCGGATCCGACCCTCGTGGTGGCCGGTGGCTACGGCGCCATCCGCACCTCGCGGCGCACGCGCATTTCGGCCGGGCTCGGCGCCGGCGCGAGCGACGGGCGTGCCGCCTGGCGCGGCGAGCTGCTGGCTCACTTCCTTCTCAATCCGACGCGGCAGTGGGGCGTTGGGGTCTACGGGGCGGGCGGGCTCGCGGCCGTGGGCGGGCCGGTGGACCAGGGCTATCTCGTGCTGACGCTCGGGCTCGAGGCTCGGCCGGGAGCGGCGCTCGGGCTGGTTCGTCGAGGCCGGCGTGGGCGGGGGCGCGCGGCTCGCGGCGGGGGTGCGCTGGCGGCGCTGGCCACCGGGATGGCAGGGATCCTGAGACAAATCGCCCCGGTGCAGGCACTGCACCGAGGCGATAGCGTGATCGACCAGCCGGCGTGGTTACGCCGCGCCGGTCTCGACCGTCTCCACCTTCCGCTGAACCGGCTGGGAGAATCGCTCGCCCAGCAGACGAAGCTGGGTCAACTCCTCTTCCGTGAGGTCGTCGTAGCGATCGGCCAGGTAGAGCATGGTGTCGTCGAACCAGTCCTTCTGATGCTCCGGCAGCGCGTCGATGACGCCGCACCGGAGGATGTGACTGAACATCTCGTCACGGGCCTGGGCAAACGATACGGCTTCGGGGTCACGCTGGGTCTTCTTCTTATTCATGCACCTTCCTTTGGGCGTCGAACCTGCTTGAGGTTGCGGTCTTTGCCGCGCCGGAATCTAACGGGTTGCACCTTTTGGTGCAAACCGTCCGGTTTTTCCCGGCGGCGGCCCGCGTGATTATGTTTATCGACAGCATTTACATGAACTTGACCGAGGGAGCCGCCGCCCCTCGAGGTGGCCATGCCAGAGCATGATGAAGTGTACGACGACGCGCGCGCCGAGCGGCTCGCGGAGATGCTGCGCGCCCTGGCGGAGCGCATCCGGGAGCTGGACAGGAACCGCCAGCTGCTCGGTGGAGTTCCCGAGCTCCTCCGGCTGATGGGTGACGCCCGGAGCGAGATGTTCCACTACGAGGTCCGCGTCACCTACGACACCCCCGAGATCGCCGAGAGCCGGCGGATCGTGGACGAGGCCCAGCGGCAGGATCAGTTTCACCCGGACGAACCGGAGGACGAGGAACCATGGCGGCATCGCCCAACGGAATGACCCGCTTCTACACGATTCTGGGGGCGGTGGCGGTCGTCGGCATCGGCCTGCTCGGGTACCAGCTCTCCAAGCCGGCCACGGTCAGCATCCCGGCGAACGTGACGATCCAGCCGTCCGACACCGCGGGGTTCCGGGGCTACGTGAAGGGGTCCGACAGCGCCGCGGTCGAGATCACGGAGTACGCGGACTACCAGTGTCCGTTCTGCCAGACGTTCGCGACCCTGCAGATGCCGACGATCGAGGAGCGGCTGATCAAGACGGGCCGGCTCCGCTGGCGCTACCGCGACTTTCCGCTCCAGCAGCACGCCTACTCGCGGCTCGCCGCCCATTCGGCGGCGTGCGCCGACGAGCAGGGCAAGTTCTGGCCCCAGCACGAGCGCATCTACGAGGGGCAGTCCGAGTGGGCGGAGTCGCGGGACGGCGCCGACATCTTCCGGCGCTACGCCCGCGAGGCGGGACTCGACCTTGCGAAGTACGACGCCTGCATGTCCTCGGGCAAGTACGCGGGCCGCATACAGGCGAGCTATGAAGAGGGCACGCGGGCGGGCGTGAGCTCGACCCCGACCCTGCTCGTGGGCGGCCGGCTCTACCAGGGCCGCTTCGATTCGGACGCCATCACCCGGCTGGTCGATTCCCTCGCGCCGCGCGCCACCAGCGCGCGATGATCTACCGCATGGGCGCGGCGCTCATGAGTCTCGTGGGCGTGTTCGTGTCGGCGTACCTCTACCTCTACAAGATCGGCCGGATCGGGACGCTCGCCTGCGGCACGGGCGGGTGTGAGACCGTCCAGACCAGCGAATGGAGCCGGTTCCTGGGCGTCGACGTCGCGCTCATCGGCCTCGTGGGGTACGCGCTGTTGTTCGGGGTGGCCCTGCTCGCCCTCCGGCCCGCGCTCGTGCGGGAGCGGTGGCCGGCAGCGCTCCTCGCGGGGCTCGCCTGGGGCGGCGTGCTGTTCACGCTGTACCTCACCTACCTCGAGCTGTTCGTCATCCATGCCATCTGCCGCTGGTGCGTGGGCTCGGCGGCCATCATCCTGTCGATCCTGATCCTGGCCCTCCTGGCCCTGCGGCGGGCGCCGGAGCCGCAGGCCGGCTGAGGTGTCCGATCCGGCAAAGCCGCCTCCAATCGGCCGGGCCCTGGCGACGCTCTCGCTCGGAGCGCTGGGGGTGGTCTACGGGGACATCGGCACCAGCCCGCTCTACGCGCTGAAGGAGTGCTTCTGGGGTCCGCAGGGCTTTCCGGTGGACGAGCCGAACGTGCTGGGCATCCTGTCCCTCATCTTCTGGTCGCTCAACTTCGTCGTCACCTTCAAGTACCTCACGATGGTCATGCGGGCGGACAACCGCGGCGAGGGCGGCATCCTGGCGCTGCTCGCGCTCGCGCGGCCGAAGGGGACGCCCCGGGGCCTTGGACGGGTGCTGGTGGCCGCGGGCCTGTTCGGCTCGGCGCTCCTCTACGGTGATGGGATCATTACCCCCGCGATCTCGGTGCTCAGCGCGGTCGAGGGTCTCAGCATCGCCACGCCGGCGCTCCAGCACCTCGTCGTCCCCATCGCGTTCGTCATCATTCTCGGGTTGTTCTTCTTCCAGCGGCGCGGGACGGCCGGCGTGGGTGCGGTCTTCGGCCCCGTCACGCTGACCTGGTTCCTCAGCATCGCGGCCCTGGGCATCTCGGGCATCGCCCGCCAGCCGTCGGTGCTGCGGGCGCTCAATCCCTGGCACGCGGTGGACTTCTTTCTCCGGGAGGGAGTGGCCGGCTTCACGGTGCTGGCGGCCATCATCCTGGTCGTCACCGGCGGCGAGGCGCTGTACGCGGACATGGGTCATTTCGGCCGGCGGCCGATCCGGTTCGCATGGTTCGTGGTGGTGCTGCCCGCGCTGGTGCTCAACTACTTCGGCCAGGGGGCGCTCCTGCTGGCCGATCCTTCGGCGGCTCGGAACCCGTTCTACTCGCTCGTGCCGGCCTGGGGACTGTATCCGATGGTCGGGCTGGCGACCGCCGCGGCGGTCGTCGCGTCGCAGGCGCTCATCTCCGGCGCGTTCTCGCTGACGCGGCAGGCCGTGCAGCTCGGCTACTGCCCGCGGGTCAACATCGTGCATACCTCGAAGACCGAGATCGGCCAGATCTACGTTCCCGCGGTCAACAACCTGCTCATGGTGGCGTGTCTTGGGCTGGTCGTCACGTTCGGGTCGGCGGACCGGCTCGCCGGCACCTACGGCGTGGCTCTTTCCGGCACCATGACGATGACGAGCATCCTGTTCGCCGTGGTGGCGCGGGATCGGTGGCACTGGAGCTACTGGAAGGTGGCGGGAGTGACGGCGCTCTTCCTGGTGGTGGACCTGGCCTTCGTCGGGTCCAACCTCCTCAAGATCCCGCATGGCGGGTGGTTCCCGCTCGTCGTCGCCGGGCTGGTGTTCATCCTGATGTCGACCTGGAAGAAGGGCCGGGTCCGGCTCGCCGCGCTGGTGCGCGAGAACACCTTGCCGATGGACCTGTTCCTCCAGGACATCCACCGCCGTCAGCCGCACCGGGTGCGGGGGGCGGCGGTTTTCCTCACGTCGGATACGACGGGGGCACCGCCCGTGCTGCTCCATCACCTGAAGCACAACCAGGTGCTGCACGAGAAGGTGATGCTGATGTCGATCCTCACCGAGGAGATCCCCCAGGTGGACGAAGCCGACCGGGTCCGCTGCCAGGAGCTGGGCGAGGGCTTCTACCAGGTGGTGGCCCACTACGGCTTCATGGAGACGCCGGACGTGCCGGCGATTCTCCGGGCGCTCGGCGAGACCGGAAGCGACGGCAAGCCGGTGGCGGTGGCCCTCACCAGTACCACGTTCTATCTGGGGCGCGAGACGCTGATTGCGACCGACGGGCGGCGCCAGCCGCGAGCCGCCGTCACCACGGTCGGCCGGATGGCGCGCTGGCGCAAGAAGCTGTTCATTGTGATGACCAGAAACGCGCAGTCGGCTACCGCGTTCTTCAACCTGCCCCCCAACCGGGTCGTGGAGCTGGGCGCCCAGATTCAGTTCTAGCTCATGACATCGGTTCCGCATTCCGGTGCCGTAGTGGCGGCGGAGCCTCCGGCGCATGGCACCGCGGGTGGCCGCCGAGCCCTGGCTGGCACCGCGCTCGCGGCGCTGGGCGTGGTCTACGGCGACATCGGCACCAGCCCGCTCTACGCGCTCAAGGAGTGCTTCGCTCCGGAACACGGCCTCGCCCCCACCGCGTTCAACGTGCTGGGGGTGCTGTCGCTCATCTTCTGGTCGCTCAACTTCGTCGTGTCGCTCAAGTATCTCACCTTCATCATGGAGGCCGATAACCGGGGCGAGGGCGGCATCATGGCCCTGCTGGCGCTGCTGCGGCCGCGCCGCCGGCGCGGCGGGGTGCTACCGTTGCTGACGGGCACCGGCCTGTTCGGCGCGGCACTGCTCTACGGCGACGGGGTCATCACCCCGGCCATCTCGGTCCTCGGCGCGGTCGAGGGCATCGCCGTCGCGGCGCCGCAGATCCCGCCCTGGGTGGTGCCGATCGTGTCCAGCGCCATCCTGGTGGCGCTGTTCATGTTCCAGCGGCGCGGCACTGCCCGGGTGGGCGCGGTGTTCGGACGGGTCATGGTGGTCTGGTTCACGTCGATCGCGCTCCTGGGCCTGCACGGGATTCTGCTCCATCCGGAAGTGCTGGCTGCCGTCAATCCGTGGCACGCGATCGACTTCTTCCTGCGCGATGGCCTGCGAGGCTTCCTCATCCTGGGCGCGGTCGTGCTGGTCGTGACCGGTGGCGAGGCGCTGTACGCCGACATGGGTCATTTCGGCAAGCGCCCGATCCGGCTCGCCTGGTTTGCCGTGGTATTGCCCGCGCTGGTGCTCAACTACTTCGGGCAGGGCGCGCTCCTGCTCGATCGACCGTCGGCAGCCGTGAATCCGTTCTACTCGCTCGTGCCGGGCTGGGCCCTGTATCCGATGGTCGCCATCGCAACGGCAGCCGCGGTGGTGGCGTCGCAGGCCCTCATCTCGGGAGCGTTCTCGCTGACCAGGCAGGCGGTGCAGCTGGGGTACTCTCCCCGGGTGACGATCCGGCACACCTCACAGACCGAGATCGGCCAGATCTACCTGCCGGGGGTCAACCGGCTGCTGGGCGTCGCGTGCGTCCTGCTGGTGCTCACCTTCCGCTCGACGGGGAACCTGGCGTCCGCGTACGGCATCGCGGTCACCGGTACCATGACGATCACGACGATCCTGTTCTGCTTCGTGGCGCGCGACCGGTGGCACTGGCCGCGCTGGCGCATCCTGGCCGTCGGCGCCCTGTTTCTGACCGTCGACCTCGCGTTCCTCGGTGCCAACATCGTCAAGATCGAAACGGGCGGATGGTTCCCGATCGTCATCGCGCTCGGTGTCTACCTGGTGATGACCACCTGGAAGCGCGGTCGGCAGATCGTCGCCAAGATCCTCAGCGACAGCTCCCTGCCGATGGACCTGTTCCTGAGCGACATCGCGCGCCGCCAGCCGCCCCGCGTGCCAGGGACGGCGGTGTTCATGACCTCGAACCCCACCGGGGTGCCGGTCGTGCTCCTCCACCATCTCAAGCACAACAAGGTCCTGCACCAGACGGTCGTCATCATGTCGATCGAGGGGGACGAGATTCCGCAGGTCCCGGCGGAGGAGCGGGTCACCCTGGAGGTGCTGGGAGACGGGTTCTACAAGGTCGTGGGTCGCTACGGCTTCATGGAGACGCCGGACGTCCCCGCGCTGCTCGCGTCCGTCGAGCGCCAGGGCCTTCGCGCACGGCCGTCCGAGACCAGCTTCTATCTGGGTCGGGAAACCCTCCTGCCCGGCGGCCCGGCCAAGCTCGCCGTCTGGCGCAAGATCCTGTTCATCGTCATGGCGCGGAACGCCCAGTCGGCGACCGCCTTCTTCAATCTGCCGCCCAACCGGGTGCTCGAGCTGGGCGCACAGATTCAGGTGTAGCGTTCGCGCCGCTCTTACCCCGATGCCGCTTTTGCAGTAGAATCTCGCGGACTGCGACGCAAGCGGTCGCACCCAGGTGCTGGGTCCCATCCGTAAGTGACCAACTGACATTGACTTGGTGCCACTGGCACCAGACTCGCCTTTCTCGAGGGCGCAGCCGCAACGTAGCCTGCGGCGAGGCGTCGATTCTCTCGATAGAGCACACCCGGAGCGATCCGGGGCCGCAAAACTAGAGGTCTCACCTGCTGGCGGTGAGATAGCTCGGTGCCGAAGGAGGATGGATGAGGACCCCGCAGGAGTTGGAACGTGGCCTGGCCGCGCCGGAGACGCTCGGTCTGGAGACACGTGTCGCGATCCGCCAGGCGGCGGAGCAGCTGCTCGAGGTGATGCCCGAAGGCTCCGGCCGGCTGGTCATCGACCTCACCCACACACGGGTAGTCGATTCCGCGGGACTGGGTGCGCTGATGCTGATCCAGCGCCTCGCCGCCGAGCGACGCCTGCCGGTGGTGCTTCGCAATCCGAGCGAGGAGATTCGCTTCCTCCTCACCATCACCAAGCTGTACGACCTCTTCATCGTGGATACGACTTACGACTGAGCGAGCGCCCCGTCGCGTTGTGGGGCGCTATGCTATGGACGCGCCCCCCGGAACAGGTTAGTGTACGCCGCGGGCTCCCCATCCCATTCAGCGAGTGCCGGTCGGCACCGGGTCGCGGGGTACGTGCATGACCGAGGCAAAGCGCCGCCGGCGCGTCCTGATCGTCGAGGACGAGCCCGCGCTGCGACTCAGTTACCAGCGGGCGTTCCAGCCAAGATACGACTTGGTGTTCGCTTCCACTGGCGCGGAGGCGATGGAGCAGCTCGAGCAACAGCGCCCCGACGTGGCGGTGCTGGACATGCGCCTTCCCGACACCGACGGGGTGGAGCTGCTCCGGCGCATCCGCTTGAGCCAGCCCGACCTGCCGGTGATCATCACGACGGCCTACATGAGCATCGAGCCCCAGCTCAAGGTCCTGAATCTTCCCCACTCCGGCTACATCGTCAAACCCTTCCGCCTCGACGAACTCGGCGCGCGGATCGATGCCGTCTCGTGACGGCGAGCCCCTTCTCGCCGCCCGTGGTCTCCGTCGTACATTCGGCCGCCTTCGGGTCCTTTACGACATCGACCTGACCCTGTCCCCCGGCGAGGCGCTGGCAATCGCCGGGCCCAATGGGGCGGGGAAGAGCACGCTGCTCCGGATCCTGGCGGGCCTCCTGCGCCCGACCGCGGGCGAGGTCCACGTGCTCGGCCGGCCGATCACCACTGGCGCGGCCGAGGCCCGTCGCGCGATCGGCCTCCTGTCGCACCAATCCCTGCTGTACGACGACCTGACGGTGATGGAGAACCTGACCTTCGCCGCGCGGCTCTATGGCCTTGCTCGCCCGGCCGACGCCGCCCGGGCGGCGCTCGAGGCGGCGGGGCTGGCCGGCCGCGGGGACGACTCGCCGCGCCGGCTCAGCCGCGGGCTGCTGCAGCGCGCCGCGATCGCCCGCGCGCTGCTGCACGCGCCGCGGGTGCTTCTGCTCGACGAGCCGTTCACCGCGCTCGACGCCGCCTCGGCGGACCGGCTGCGCGGGATGCTCGAGGCTCGCCGCGCCGAGGGGCTCGGGCTCGTGATCGTGACCCACCACCTGGCCGAGGTCTGGGAGGTGGCGACACGGGTCGCCGTGCTGGTCGAGGGGCGCTGGGTGTGCGACCAGCCGAAGTCCGGCCCGCTCGAAGCCTTCCTGCCGCGCTATCGGGAGTGGATCGGTGCCTGACGCTCTCCGGCTGGCCCTCGTGATCGCGGCCAAGGACATCCGGGCGGAGCTCCGGAGCCGGACGGCGCTGCTCTCGGCGGTGGTGTTCGCGGCGCTGGTGCTCGTGGTGTTCAACTTCGCCCGCGACCCGACCGTGCTCTCGGCGACCGATCTGGCGCCGAGCGTCCTGTGGGTCACCTTCGCGCTGGCGGCGATGGTGGCGCTCAATCGGGCCTTCACCATCGAGCGCGAGCACGGAGCGCTCGACGGACTGCTGCTGGCGCCGGTGCCGCGGGGCGCGCTCTTCGGCGGCAAGCTGCTCGCCAACCTCGCGTTCGTGGGGACGGTGGAGGCGGTGACGCTGCCGCTGTTCGTACTCTTCTTCAACGTCGACCTGTCGGCGGCGCTGCCGGGCATTATCGGCGTGACGGCGCTTGCCACGATCGGCTTCGTGTCGGTCGGGACCATCTTCAGCGCGATGGCCGTGCGCACCCGCTTCGCCGAGCTGATGCTGCCGGTCCTGCTGCTGCCCTTCATGGTGCCGCCGCTGATCGGGGCGGTGCAGGTAACTTCACGGCTCCTCGCAGGGCGTCCATTGAGCGAGATGCTGGGGTGGCTTAGACTCCTTGCTCTCTATGATGTCGTGTTCGTGACCCTCTGTACGATGGCCTTCAGCGCGGTGGTCGACGAATGACGTCGGACGCCGCGATCCGCGCGATCACCCGCCGCGGCCTCGGCATCAGCCTCGCCGCGCTGCTCGGCCTGGCGGTGGTCTACGTGCTGGCGATCGGCTATACCCCGGTCGAGGCGCGACAGGGCATGGCGCAGAAGATCTTCTACCTGCACGTGCCCGCGGCGTGGAGCGCGCTGATCGCCTTCTCCCTGGTGGGGGTGACGAGCGCGCTCTATCTCTGGCTGCACGACCCCCGACTCGACCGGTTCGCCGCGGCCTCCGCGGAGGTCGGGGTCGCTTTCAGCGCGGTCATGCTGACGACCGGGCCGATCTGGGCCAAGCCGATCTGGGGCACCTGGTGGACCTGGGACGCGCGGCTCACGCTGACCCTGTTCCTGTTCTTTCTCTTCATCGGCTATCTGGCGCTCCGCGCCTCGGTGCACGACCCGGCCGAGCGGGCGCGCTTCAGCGCGGTGGTCGGGATTCTCGGCATGCTGCTCGTGCCGTTCATTCACCTGAGCGTGTACCTGTTCCGGACGCTCCACCCGCAGCCAGTGGTGCTCAAGCCGAGCGCGCCGTCGCTCCCGCCGGAAATGCTTCGGACGCTGCTGGTGTCGACGGCCGTGTTCACCGTGCTCTACGTCGGCCTGGTGACCTTGCGGTACGGCCTGGGTATGGCCGAAGACGCGCGTGACGAGGCGACCGATGCCGGCTGAGACGCCCGAGAACGTGGGATACATGATCGCGGCGTACGTGGTGGCGCCGGTGATTCTGGCGGGGTATCTGGGGTCGCTGTGGGGGAGGGTGAAGCGGGCGGTCGGGCGGCCAGGCGGTCAGGCGGTCGGACGGTCGGACGGTCGGACGGTCGGTGGCGATCGGTAGGTCGCGTTTCTGGGACGGTGAGCCCATGCCAGAAAACCGGGAGGGACCTCCCTCCGGGGTTTCGATCCCCCTTCAGAAAGGCCCCTCGCTTCGCTCGATGACGGTGGGACGTAGACATGGCACCTTCGCCCCGACCGCCCGCCCGCCCGACCGCCCGACCGCCTGACCGCCCGCCTACCCCATCCGCTCCCGCTTCGGCAGCAACACGTACTCCCACAGCAGCGCCGCGACGAGACCCCCCAGGATCGGGCCTACCCAGTACACCGAATGTGCCACCCACTGCCCGGACACCAGCGCCGGCCCGAATGCGCGCGCCGGGTTCATGGCGGCGCCGGTGAGCGATCCGCCGACCAGGATGTCGAACAGCAGCACGAGACCCACGCCGAACCCGCCGACCTTGGGCGCCTCGGGGTTCACGCACGTGCCGAAGACGGCCGAGACCAGGAAGAAGGTCAGGACCGCCTCGAGGCCGATGCCCTGCGCGAGCTGGACGTTGCCAGCCAGGGACGGCGTGCCGAGCTCCGCGGCGCGAACCGCGGTGCTCGAGAACAACAGCTTGACCGCCAGCGCGCCGAGCACCGCGCCCACCAGCTGCGCCGGAATGTAGGCCAGCGCCGTTCGCGGGGTTATGCGTCGGGCGACCAGCAGTCCGATCGTGACTGCCGGATTGATGTGCCCGCCGGAGATGGCCATGGTGGCGGTGATCATGACCGAGAGGACCACGGCATGGGCCAGCGCGATGCCGAGCAGCCCGTAACTCGCACCCGGGGCGGATTTTTCGACGACCGACGCGACGCCGATGAAGATCAGGGCGAAGGTACCCAACGCTTCTGCGAGCGAGCGGCGAAGCAGCGAAGGCATGGCCATCCTCTGAGTGGAGTGCAATCCGGGTGGGGACGGCCGCGAATCTAGGCGTCCGCTCGTCGAAACACCAGCGCCGCGTTGATCCCGCCGAACCCGAACGAATTGCTCAGCAGCACGTCGGGGGCGAGGCTCCGGCCCTCGCCGGTCACCATCGGAAGATCGCAGGCGGGATCGGGAGTCTCGAGGTTCACAGTGGGCGGAAGCCAGCCGTGCCGGGAGGCGAGCGCGCAGATCGCGGCTTCGAAGGCGCCGCTCGCCCCGAGCGCGTGACCGTAGTACCCCTTCGTGCCGCTCAGCGGCAGCCGGTCGGCGTGCTCGCCGAAGACCTGGCGAATGGCCCCGGTCTCGGTCGAATCGTTGAGGGGTGTCGAGGAGCCGTGGGCATTGATGTACCCCACCTCGCCGGGCGCCACATGGGCCTCGGCCAGCGCGTTCCGCATGGCGCGGGCGGCCTGGCTGCCGTCGGGGCGCGGCGCCGTCATGTGGTGCGCGTCATTGGTCAGGCCGAAGCCGCAGAGCTCCGCGTAGACCGGCGCGCCGCGCGCGAGCGCGCGGCCGCGCTCCTCGAGCACCAGCACCGCCGCGCCTTCCGCCATGACGAAGCCATCCCGCCCCACGTCGAACGGGCGGCTGGCGTGCGCCGGGTCGTCGTTGCGGGTGGACATCGCCCGGATGATCGCGAAGGCCCCGAAGCAGAGCGGAGCCAGCGGGGCCTCCGCGCCGCCGGCGAGCATGATGTCGGCATCGCCCCGAACGATGGAGCGGAACCCGTCGCCGATGGCGATAGCACCCGACGCGCAGCTCATCCCGTTGGTGGAGTTGGGCCCGGTGCAGCCGAACTCGATGGCGATGTTGCAGCTGGCCGCGCCCGCGAAGACGGTGAGCGCGAGTGCCGGGTCGACCGCGCGCGGTCCCTCGGTGAGGAACGCGTGATAGTTCCGCTCCCCATGGGCCACACCGCCGAGCGCGGTCCCCATCATCGCGCCGACCCGGTCGGGGTCCTCGCGGGCGAGGTCGAGCCGGGCGTCCGTGAGAGCCATACGGGTCGCCGCGATGGTGAACTGCGAATACCGATCGAGCCGGCGCGCCCGGCGCTCCTCGATGTGATCGGTGGGCACGAAGTCCGGCACCTCGCCCGCGATGCGCGACTTGAACGCGGTCGGGTCGAACCGCGTGATGCAGCGGACCGCCGACGTCCGCCGCCGGAGTCCTTCCCACAGCCCGTCGACTCCCAGCCCGATCGGGGTGATCGCCCCGATCCCGGTGATCACCACCCGTCTCGCGTCGCTCATGCCGCTCCTGCCTCCACCGCCCGCCGGATGCCCGCCAGCGTCCGCGACGCGATTCCATGGATGAACACCGGGCCGATGACCCACGTCGCCGCCGGGCCGCCGATGAGGGGCCAGCGCGGCCCGGTCCAGTCGTGAACGATCGTGACGTCGGTCCCGCCGTCCGCCGCCTCCATCCGCCAGACCACGTCCATGCCGGCCGTTATTCCCCGCACGTGGTGATAGCGCACCGCCGGCGCTGCGCGGTCCACCCACATCTCCGAGACCCACCAGGTGGGATAGTTGAGCGGACCGAACGGCCGCCACGCCGCCATCTCCACCAGTCCGCCGTCGCCGCGCCGCTCCAGCTTTCGGACCCAACGATAATGCGGCAGCAGCGCCGGCCAGCGCTCCACGTCCACCGCCGCGGCGAGCACGCGGTCCAGCGGCGCGCGCATCCGGGTCCGGTCGACGGTCTGCATCACCGAGCCGCCGGCCGCCAGGTGGCTACCAGCCGGTACCCCGGGCGCCGCTCGACGATACCGCGAACGCCGGCCGCGGCGAGCAGGCCGCGCAAGCGGTCGGCGCTGTAGCCCCGGCGGAGCGAGGTCATGCCGTCCGCCACCGTCACGGGGTCGAACCCGAGCACGCGCGCCCCGACCCAGAAGACCAGCGGGCCGAGCGGGCCGCTCCGGAGGTCGGCGACGATGACGGCGCGGCGGGCGAGCCGATCGCACGTCTGGAACAGGCGCACGGCCGACGCGTCGGCCAGGTGGTGGGCCACCTGGCTCACCAGCACCACGTCGACCGACTTCTCGCGGAACGGCGGCGCGCCCGCGCAGGCGACCGCGCAGGGTACGCCGCCCGCGAGCGCCAGACGCGCCGCCACGGGGCTCCGCTCCAGTCCGACCCCCACGAGGCGCACGCCGCGACGGGCGGCCCAGCGCGCGGCGGCGCGCGGCAAGTCGCCGAGGCCGGTGCCGAGGTCGGCGAGGGTGAGCGTGGTGCCGGCGGGCACCCCGGCGAGCGTGCGGGCGAGTCCGTGCCGCACGGCCGCGGCGCCGCCGAACCACCGGTTCGCGCGGGCGATGTTCCGGAGCGACTCGGCCACTGTGGCCGGATCGGCGGCCGGATCGTCGAGCAGCTCGACACCGATCGGGCTCGGGGAGAGCGGCGACGCGAAGGTCACGAGAAGGCGGCGTAGCCGCCGCGGTAGTAGAGGAGCGGGTGGCCGTCCCGGGTGTCGCCCCCGGTGACGCGCCCGACGATGATGGTGTGGTCGCCGCCGGCGTACTCGGCGAAGCGCTCGCACTCGATGTGGGCCAGGGCGCCGTCGAGGAAGATCTGCCCGTCGGGCCCCGCGTGATACCCGATGCCTTCGAAGCGGTCGTCATGCTGGTCGGCGAACCGTCGGGAGAGCTCCTCCTGGCTGCTCTCCAGGATGTTCACCACGAACTCGGGCGCCGCGACGATCAGGTCGTGCAGGTCCGCCGTGTGGTCGACACAGACCGAGATCAGCGGCGGCTCCAGCGACACCGAGGCCAGGCTGCTCGCGGTCATGCCGGCGGGATGGCCCGCGGGATCGCGTACCGTGAGCACGGTGACCCCGGTGGCGAAGCGGCCGAGCAGCTGGCGGAAGCGGGCGGGCTCGACGGCGGGCCGGCTCAGAGGATCATCCTCGCGAGGAAGAGCGGATTGAGTACGCGGCGCGCGGGCACGAAGTCGCCGGTCACGCCGATCAGGGTGTCCGCCATGCCGGCGCGCCGTCCCAGCCGCGCCACCGCGCGGTCGAACAGGGCCGGGAACAGCATGCCGTAGCCGATCAGCCGCTCGACCGCCCACTTCCCGGCGAACGCCCGGCGCCGGGCCCGGCGGTACCCGGCGAGATCGGCCGCGGCGACGGGACCCGGCCGCCCGAGCGCCACGACCGCCGCCTCGGCCAGAAGCTCGGCACCGCGGAGCGCGCTGTAGATCCCCTCGCCGGTGAACGGGTCGAAGAAGTCGGCGGCATCGCCCACCAGCGCCGCGCCGTCGACCGTCACCCGCCCGGACCACGCGGCGAACGGTCCGGTGGCGAGCACCCGCCGGGCGAGCGCGCCGGCCGCGACCCGCTCGTGCAGCCCCGGAAAGGCCAGCAGCGCCTCGAGCAGGAAGGATTCCATGCGGCCGCGGGCCTCGCCGCCGCGCTCGGCCGGCACCACCAGCGCCACGTTGGTGCGCCCGCCGCCGATCGGATTGAGCCCTACGTATCCCCGCCGCCCGACGTGCATTTCGGCTGAGTCACCCATGCCGGTGACGCCGTCGACGTGCGCCACGAATGCCAGGCGGCGAGGGTGGCCGTGCCGGCGGCGTCCGATTTGCCGGGCGACCAGCGAGCGGAGGCCGTCGGCGCCGATGGTGAGCCTTGCCCGGAGGGCGTGCCGCTGTCCATCCGCATCGCGGACCATCGCGCCGCCCACCGCTCCACGGTCGTACAGCAGCGCCTCGACCGCCGTGCGCTCCAGCACCGCCGCTCCCGCGGCGCGCGCGGCGCCGACGAGGGTATCGTCGAGCAGAC
Organism: uncultured Gemmatimonadales bacterium; assembly: GCA_963804125.1. Taxonomy (GTDB): domain Bacteria; phylum Gemmatimonadota; class Gemmatimonadetes; order Gemmatimonadales; family GWC2-71-9; genus CAVVWJ01. The sequence continues at coordinate 11,571 of CAWDPF010000001.1, read as the reverse complement.
GCCGCGAGAGCGAGAGCCCGGTCGGCCGGAACGGCGTCACGCCGGCATGAGCGAACCGGCCGTGAAGCCGGCTTCCGCGCGCCGCGACGACCCGCGTCCCGTAGAGCGGGGCCGCGCCCGCAGCCTCGAGCTCCGGGACCACGCCCAGGCGGTCCAGCAGGCGGACCGCCTCGGGGCTCATGTACTCCGAGCAGGCCTTGTCGCGCGGAAAGGCGGCGCGATCCACCGCCGTCACGCTGAAGCCGGCACGCGCGAGGAGGGCGGCGGAGGCGCTGCCGCCGGGACCGGTCCCGACGACGAGCACGTCGACAGGCGTGCGCCACTCAGCCGAGGCGCTGGTACTCGAAGCCATCGAGGACGAGGCGGTCGGGGTCGAGCGAGGCGAACGAGAAGTCGAAGGTCACGGTGCCGCCACCCACGAAGCTGATCGCGACCTCGCCGGTGTTGGTGGTCCAGGTGCAGGTGCGCTCTGTGGTCCGGGGGAACCCCTCGGCGAGCGATTCGGTGATCACGGTCTGGCGGCAGGTCCCCGCGGAGTCGAACCGCCAGGTGGTCGTCCAGGTCTGCAGGTCGCCGGGGACCTCGATTACGACGACGGTCTGCCAGGCGCCGACGAGCGCGGACCCCCCACCGCCCCCGCCGCTCGCGCCCGAGTCGTTGCCGCCGCCGGCCTGGCCCATGGGCGGGGCGGTGGGGTCGCCATCGCAGGCGGTGAGCAGCAGGATCAACGGAACCAGCAGCGCCAGGCCACGCCCGCGAGCACGGCACCCAGCGCCGACGCGGCGAGATTCACTCCGTCGTTGTCCAGCCATGCCATCCCTCCCAGCCGCACGGTGCGGGCGCCGCACCGATGCACCCGCCATTCACTGGCGACGTCGCAGGCGGGGCAGCGGAAGCGCCCCTGCCAGACGGACCCCAGGACGGAGTCCGCGACCATCCCCACGAAACCTACCAGCGTTCCGACCGGGAGCAGGCTGGGAGCACCACCGACAGCGGCACCGGTAGCCGCCACGAGCAGCGCGCCCGCCACCGCGCCCAGGGTGCCGGCGACCGTCATGCCTCCGCTGATGCCCCGCGCCAGCTCGACGCCCAGGAGCAGTCGGCGCGGCGGGGTGCGGCTCCAGCCGCCGGCGGCGGTGGCCCAGGTATCGGCCGCGGCCGCGGCCAGGCTGCCGGTGACGACCCACAATCCGAGCGACGGCTCGCGGAGCCCGAGCAGCGCGCCGAGCGCCGCGGGGCCCCCGTTGGCCGCGACCTGCCACGGGTCGCGGCGCTCGCCCTTCGGGTCGAGTCCGGCCGGGGCGGGTGCCAACCGGCCGATCACGCTGCTGGAGACGAAAAAGGCGGCCAACACCGCGCCGCCCGCCCAACCCGTCCCCACCAGCACCGCGATCCCGACCAGCCAGGCCCCGACCGCGCCGCCGGTGGTCAGGCTCCGGGCGCCCCAGGCCAGCAGGGCCACGGCCCCCGAGGCGAGCACCGCCAGCGGTACGGCGATCGGCGTCAGCCCTGCTCCATCTCGATGCGGAGCTCGCGGAGCACGCGCGCGCGAAGCTCGTCGGGACAGCCGCAGCGGCGCGCCCGGGCCTCGAGCATCTCGAGAAAGCTGCGCTCGAAGCGGGCGTAGCCGTGGCAGGGCCGGCAGTGCTCCAGATGGGCGCGCAACTCGCCGGCCAGCTCGGGGGTCAGCTCCTGCTTGAGATAGTCCTGGAGGCGGGCGATCGCCTCCCGACAGTCGAGCGACTCACTCATGCGGCGCCTCCCGCGGAGGAATGATCCCGGTCTCCACCGCGTACTGGTAGAGCGACGCCTGCAGCAGGCGGCGGGCACGGAAGAGGCGCGACTTGACGGTGCCCACCGGCACCTTCAGCGCCTCGGCGATCTCGCCGTAGCGCAGGCCCTCCATGTCGCTCAGCACCAGCACCTCGCGGAAATCCGGAGGGAGGGCGTCGATGGCCTCGAGCACCTTCTCGTCGACGATCTTGGAGAAGAAGGCGCCTTCGGGGTCGACGTCCTCGACGGCCCGGTAGATGGCGTGCGGCTCGATGGCCTCCAGATCGGTGGCCACGGGCTCGAGCTTGCGGCGACGGTAGTCGTTGATGAAGGTGTTGCGGAGAATCGTCAGCAGCCAACCCTTGGCGTTGGTCCCGGGCCGGTACTGGTGCCAGGCGCGGTAGGCCTTGAGCATCGTGTCCTGGACCAGGTCTTCCGCCTGGGTCGGATCGCCGGTGAGGCGAAGCGCTACGCGGTACAGCGCATCGAGATGCGGGAGCGCCTCGGCGTCGAACGGGCGTCCGGTGGTGGTCGGCTCGGCCATGGAAAGAATGTAATGGACCCGCTACACTTCCGGACACAGACTCCGTGCCTACTCCTGCCGCCGTTCCCGCGCTCCTCCCGCTCAGCCTGCTCGAGGCGATCCGCAACCTCGACACACCGGTCGAGGACGGTCTCGACGAGCTCGCCGAGGAGATCGTCGTCCGCCGCCTGGGCCTGAGCCCGACGGTGGCCGCCCAGATCCAGCGCTATCGCGCCACCGCCGAGCGCGACGGGACCGTCGAGCTCGACGAGGTGGTGAGCGTGCTCCGGCTGGTGGGCCGGCGGCCGGATGCGGCGCTGGTCTTCGCCGACGCGGGGCGCCGGGCGGCGCGGTACGCGGCCCGCTCGCGCTCCCGGTCGGCCCGGACCTTCGCGCGGGTCTCGCCGGCGGGCATCGCGCGGCGGGTGGCGCTCCGCGCCGCGGCACGCCTGGCGCGGCAGGTCTTCGATGGCGAGCTCCGCTCGCCGGCCCAGGGCACCGAAGTGCGCATGACCGACCCACTCTCCATCCTGGCCGTGCCCGACGGCGCCGCCTGCGCCTTCTATGGCTCCGCCTACGGCGAGCTGCTCCACTACCTCATCGCGTTCGAGGGCGCCATGGTGCACGAGCGCTGCCGCTCGCGGGGCGACGATGCCTGCGTGTGGCGGAGCGCCGCGGCCGAGGTCTACGAGTGATTCCCGACGCCGGCGCGCTGCGGGAGGCGCTGGCGGCGGCCGGTGCGGACGGCTGGCTGCTGTACGCCTTCCACGGCCTCAATCCGGTGGCGACGCGAGTGCTCGAGCTGACCGGGCTCAACACCCGGCGGCTGTTCGTGCTGTTGCCACGCGAGGGCGAGCCGGTCGCGGTGGCGCACCGGATCGAGCTGGCGGCGGTGGAAGGGTTCCCCGGCCGGGTGCTGCCCTATGCGCGGTGGGAGGAGCTGCACGCGGCGCTGGGCCAGGTGGTCCGAGGGAAGCGGCTCGCGATGGAGATCTCGCCCGAGGATGCCGTCCCCTACCTCGACCGGGTGCCCGCCGGCGTGGTGGAGCTGCTCCGCCGGCTGGGCGCGACCATCGTTCCGTCGGGCCCGCTCGTGAGCCGCTTCGCCGCCGGCTGGTCGGCCGAGGAGGCGGCGGACCATCGCGCGGCGGCCGAGGTGCTGGCGGAGGTGGCGCAGGCGGAGCTGGCGCGCGCCGTCGGCGAGGGCGACATGGGGCTCACCGAGTCGGCGCTGCAGTCCCGGGTAGTGACGGCGGTGGAGGCGCGCGGGCTGGTCTTCGACACGCTGCCGATCGTGGGCTTCGGCGCCAACTCGGCCAACCCGCACTACGAGCCGCACGCGGGGCGGGATGCGGCGCTCCGATCGGGCGACGTGGTGCTGCTCGATCTCTGGGCCGGCCGGAGCCGGACCACGGTGTTCGCCGACCAGACGTGGATGGGGTTCGCCGGCAGCCGAGTGCCGCCCAAGGTCCAGCAGGTGTGGGAGACGGTGCGCGGGGCGCGGGACGCGGCGGTGGCCGCCGTGCGCGACGCGGCCGCGGCGGGCCGGCCGATCGCGGGGTTCGAGGCCGACCGGGCGGCACGCGCGGTGGTGGAGGCGGCCGGCCATGGCGAGCGGTTCGTGCACCGGACGGGGCACTCGATCGACCGCGAGCTGCACGGCTCGGGCCCGCACCTGGACGACTACGAGACCCACGACGACCGGCTGCTGGTGCCGGGAGTCGGGTTCTCGGTTGAGCCCGGCATCTATCTGCCCGGCGAGTTCGGCGTGCGGAGCGAGGTCAACATGCACTGGGGCGAGGCTGGTCCCGAAGTCACGCCGCGCGTCCCGCAGACCCGGCTCATCGTTCCATCGGTGTGAACGGGCCCCTCCGAGAGCGCCCGCCCCTTCCCAAACTCTTCGCGGCGCATTAGAATCGCGTCCGTCTCACTCCCTTGTTCACATCGAACCATTCGCGGCACCGCCGTTCCGCATTGCGCCCGCACTTCGTCATCGCTCGTGTCCACGTCGTGCAGGTGTTCCGCGCGTCGCTGAGAAGGCCGCTGGTGTTTCAATAGGCAACTTCTCCGGTTTCAGAGAGTTACACCGGCCGTGCCGAGTGGAGTGCCGAGGTCGTGACGTTTGCTTGACACGAAATTTTTCTGGCTTCATATTGGTTGGCGCCGACCGGGCCGCGGTCGTCGCACACGACATCCTTGATGTCGTCTCCCTTCTTCGTGATGCAGGTGTACTACTCCCACAGCAGTCGCATTCCGTAGGCCACAGGGCCCTGGGGAGCGTGTGCGCTCTCCGCTCCAGTCGGTCGTACGCGCAGGTTCACGCCTTTGGAGGACGTATCCATGAAGCATTGCCGTGTCAGCGCCTTCGCACGCGTTGCGCGAGTCATCGCGTACGCGGCAGTCGCGCTGGGCCTGGGAGCCGGATCGCTCCTCGCCCAGAGCACTGGTAAACTCGAAGGCAGGGTGCGGGATCAGGCGGGCGCACCCATTGCCAACGCCCAGGTCATCGTGGTGGGGACGGCCTTCAACGCCGTCACCAACCCTCAGGGCTACTACTTCGTCAACAACGTGCCCGCCGGGCCGGTCACCGTGCGCGCCCAGTTCATCGGGTACAAGTCGACCCAGGTCGAGGGAGTGAAGGTCCTCGCGGGTCAGACGACCTCGGTCGACGTCCAGCTCGAGCAGACCCCGGTCGCCATCACGGAAATCACCGTCGTCGCGCAGACCCAGCCGCTGGTGCCGCGCGACGAGGTGACCACCAAGCAGCGCATCGACGGCGTCTTCACCGAGAACCTGCCGGTCGACCGGCTCAACAGCGTGCTGGCCCTGCAGCCGGGCGTGGTCGCGAGCCCGACGGCCAACACCATCTCCATCCGCGGCGGCCGCACCGACGAGGCGGTCACGTACGTCGACGGCGTGCCGGTCACGGCCGGCTACCGGGGCGGCTCGAACCTGGGCTCACTGGGCACCGAGATCTCCCTCGGCACCAACTCGCTCGAAGAGGCGTCGGTCACCACCGGATCCTCGTCGGCGGAGTTCGGCAACGCGCAGTCCGGCGTGATCGCGGCCCAGATCCGGAGCGGCACGAACCAGTACCAGGGCAGCCTCAACTACGAATCGGATGAGCCGTTCGGGAAGAACTCGAGCCTCGGGTTCAACCGGGTCCAGGGCAGCCTCTCCGGCCCGATCGCCCGCAACTTCACCTTCTTCCTCTCCGGCGCGCTCGAAGGGCAGAAGGCCGTCGCCGTGGGCGACGACGCGGAAAAGTCGCCGATGTTCGTCCAGGCGGGCATCGACACGGTGCTGGCGGTTCCCAGCGCCCTGAACGACCCGACCGCCGACACCACGCCTCGTTCCGGTGTACAACTTCGCGGAGTATCGCGGCGAGTGCTCGCAGTTCGAGGGCAGCGCCAACCCGGACATCGCGAACAACTACGGCGTCGACTGCCAGGGCGTCCGCACCCCGTTCTCGGCCCGCACCACGTACAACCTCACCGGCAAGCTCAACTACAGCTACGGCACCGGTTCGCGGTTCGCCTTCACCGCGCTGGCCAGCCGGTTCCACGGGCGGACGATGAGCCAGAACCGGGACCTCACGGGCCGGGTGCTCACCCTGCAGAACCTCTACAACCCGGAGGCGTTGACCGGGTTCCGCAACACGAGCCGGGTCTTCACGCTCAACTGGACGCAGAACCTGAGCAAGTCCGCCGAGCGCGCCCTGGCGCTGGAGACGTACATCTCCTATCAGCAGGACCGCACGGTCCAGGGGCCGATGACGCTCGAGACCGATCTCGACACCCGCGATCCGTTCGGCGGGTTCATCCTCGGCAAGATGGATTTCCTGATCGACTTCGACAACTTCCCGATCAACGAGGAGCTGGTCGACAACTTCCGGCGGAACCTGCCGGGCACGCGGCGGGCGCCCGGCGACCTGAGCAACCCGGGGCAGTACGCCTCGAACGACGTCTACCGCAACAACCCCTACGCGCTCTACAACCGGGGCTCGGACGGCGGCGACCTCCAGTTCTTCGAGAGCGGGCTCGGCGCCCCGCAGGGCAGCCGGGTGATCATGTATCGGGAGAACCGCTGGGTCGGGAAAGCCAACCTCGACTGGCAGGCCGACCGGTTCAACCGCATCAAGGTCGGCGGCGAGTTCACCCGCTACGAGATCGGCAACTACACGCACAGCTGGGACGACCAGATCTTCTCCGACATCTACCTCGAGAAGCCGATCCGGTGGAACGCCTTCATCGAAGACCGGCTCGATCTGGGCGACGTGGTCCTGGTGGGCGGCCTGCGGTACGACTGGTACCACACCCGCGCCAAGCGCCCGGTCGGGTTCCCGCTCATCACGACCAACCCGGCGTACGATCCCGAACAACCCGGACGCGTTCTTCAACGATCCGAACCTGTTCGCCGAGGACAAGAGCCACAACTACCTGAGCCCCCACGTGCAGGTGTCCTTCCCGGTCACCGATCGCACGAACTTCCGGCTCAGCTACTCGCACCAGGTGCAGGCGCCGGACTTCGGGGTCGTGCTCCAGGGCGTCAACGCCGACATCAACCTCACCAACACCAACAACGTGTACGGGGCGGACGTCGACTTCGGCAAGTCGATCACGTTCGAGTTCGGCATCCGGCACGCCTTCAACGACGACATGGTGCTGGACCTCGCCGCGTACAACAAGGACAACCTGGCCAACGCGGCGAACCGCCTGCTCTCATTCCCCGATCCCAGCACCGGCGCCACCGGCAACGTCCGTCAGCTCACCAACGCGGACTTCGGCAACACGCGCGGGATCGACGTGCGCCTCGACCGCCGGTTCGGCAACCTGTTCAACGGGACGCTGTCGTACAGCTTCATGGAAGCCAAGAACACCGGCTCGGATCCCGACAGCTACATCGACTTCGGCTCGCGGGTGCTCAACAGCCTGTCGGGTGGCAACCAGCCGCCCCCGCAGGCGATCTTCCCGACCGATTTCAACCGGCCGCACACGCTCGCGGCGGCCGCGTCGCTGAGCTTCCCCACCGACTGGCAGCAGGGCACGGCGATCGGGTCCATTCTCCGCAATTTCGGGGTGTTCGCGACGTTCCGGCTCACCAGCGGCACGCCGTACACCAAGTGCGATCCGGGCGCGACCGACCAGGACGTGGTCTCGGGCGACAACTGCGACCGGGAATTCCCGGAGGGCCTGAACAATTCGCGGCTGCCCTCGTACAAGACCCTGGACATGCGCTTCACCAAGGGCTTCGGCCTCGGCGGGATGGACCTCACCGCCTACCTGGATGCGCGTAACATCCTGAACTTCAGGAACATCATCCAGGTCTTCACGGCCACCAACGACATCCGGAACCAGGAAGAGGCGGACGCCGAATTCGAGGCCAACCAGACCGAGTACCTCACCGAGGCCGCTGCCTCCGGGGTGCCGGTGTCCGACGACGACGCCATCGACCTCAGCTTCGGCGGTGCGGCCGATCCGCGGACCGGGTGCGGCAGTTGGGTGACCACCGACGGCATCCCGGCCTCACCGAACTGTGTCTACCTGATCCGGGCCGAAGAGCGGTTCGGCAACGGCGACCACATCTTCGATGCGGCGGAGCAGCATGCGGCCTCGGATGGGCTGTACAGCCTGGTCCGTGGCGTCCACAACTTCACCGGCGCCCCTCGCCGGGTTCGTCTGGGCCTCGAGTTGAACTTCTAAGACGACGAAAGATCGGAGCGCGGGCCCGTGCCGCACGACTGCGGCATCGGCCCGTGCGCCGAGATTTTCTTCCTGAGAGAGGACGCGATGCACTCCTTCTGCCGTAAGAGCAACCTGCTGTGGGTGGTCCTCATGGCCTTCGGGCTGGTGACGGCGCTGCCGGCCTCGTCGCTGGCCAAGCCGAGGCCGGGCAAGCCGTCGCAAGGCTTCCGGCTGTTCGCCAAGGCCACCGGGGCCATGACGGTCAACCGGATCTACTGCGGCATTTCCACCACGGGGGAGATCTGCGTCGACTCCCTCAACTCGTCCACGATCGGTGGCGGGTTCTGGCCCAAGGGCACGGCCGACCAGTACGTGTTCAACTCCGGCATGCAGCTGGCCGGAATCATCGGCCCGGACGCGAACCCCGAATGGCAGGGCGACACGACCGGGGCGCAGCTGTTCAGCCCCCGGGGCGACAACCACGGCGAACAAGTCGAACTGCTCTTCAACGCCTCCGATCCGGACGACGTGACCAACTGGCCCGAGGCTGCCAAGGTGCCTCTGGGCGACGCCAGCGAGAACCTGTACGACCCGCTGCTCCGCGGCCGCGTCTCGGCCTCGCAGGGCGACGTCTGGATGGTGTCCTGGGAGGGCAATCCGTCCTTCACGGCGGGCCGGGAGCACCCCCTCGGCATCATGGTCGAGCAGCGCGGCATGGGTTGGAACTTCCCGTCGGGAAACGAGGACATCCTCTACTTCATCTACACGTTCTACAACGTCACGGCCCGGAACCCCGAAGCCTACGCCGCGATCCGGCCCGGCATGCGGGAGTTGGCCCAGGCCCAGGGCGTCAAGTTCCAGGACCTGAACGAGGCCAAGTACGGCATCGACATCCCGGACGGCGGCTACTCGCTCACGGATCTCTTCGCGGCGTTCGGCGCGGATATGGACGTCGCCAATGCCAACGCCAACTACGCCTCGGTCAACGTGCCGTTCTCGCTGGGGTACACGTACGAGAACACCTTCTCGGGCGTCGAGGGGTGGAACTTCGACCCCGGCATCTTCGGGGCGCCGTTCTTCCCCGGGGCCGGCTTCGTCGGCGTGAAATACCTGAAGAGCCCGGAGGTCGGCGGGGAAGAGGTGGGGCTGACGCTGTTCAGCAACACGATCAACGGCGGCGCGTTCGATGACGCCGCCAACATCACGCAGCTGTTCCGCTACCTGTCCAACAACATCAGCGTGGCCGCCGGCGACGCCGCCTGCAACACCGGCATCGCAGCCGTGAGCAAGATCTGCTACATCAACAACGGCCAGGCGGCCGACATGCGCTTCTTCCAGGCGTCCGGTCCGCTGACGCTGGGCCCCGGCGAATTCTCGTCGATCGTCGTGGCCTACATCTTCGCGGCCCCGGTCTCGGTCGGCGCCTGCACCGGCCCCGGCACCTGTACCGTTACGCCACAAGATCCGACCCGGCTCTCGAACGCCGCGCAGCTGGCCATCGGGGCCAACACGGTGGACTCGGTCGCCGGCTTCAACGGTTACGACGACGACAACGGCGACAACATCGTCCAGCAGGGCGAAGTCGACGTGGTGCCCGGCTCGCTCCTGGGCAAGGCCTCGACCGCGCAGCAGATCTTCGATACCAAGTTCCTGCTGCCGTTCGCCCCGGAAGCCCCGGCCTTCTTCCTGATTCCGGGCAGCGACCAGGTCACCGTTCTCTGGCAGCCGTCCGCCACCGAGACCACGGGCGATCCGTTCTTCGCGGTCGCGTCGCAGCCGACGGTCCTGGATCCGGTGACCCAACTGCCGACCACCAACCTGCTCTTCGATCCGAACTACCGGCAGAACGACGTCGAGGGGTATCGAGTCTACCGCGGGCGGGTAGATTCGCCGAACTCGCTCACCCTCGTGGCGCAGTTCGATTATGCCGGCACGTTCATCAAGGACTTCGGCAGCCAGGTCAATCCCGTGCCGGGCTGCGCGCCCGAGCTCGGCATCAACTTCCCGACGGTCGATCCCGGCACCGGCGATACCACGTTCGGCTGCCCCGTGGACTTCGATTCGGTTGGCCCCGGTGTGGCTCCCACCGTCTCCGTCGATGTCCCGCTGGTGGGACCGATCACCCAGGTCAAGAAGACCGAGCGCCTTGGGCTCGCCACAGGAACCGCCATCCTGCTCAAGGCGGACACCGCGATCACCGGCGCCGCCTCGGGCTGTCTGGTCCGCGGGACGCCCGCGCTCTGCTCGCTCAGGGACACGGGCATTCCGTTCGTGTACATCGACCGGACCGCGAAGAACAACCTGCGGTACTTCTACACGGTGACCGCGTTCGACATCAACTCGTTCCAATCAGGCCCCTCGAGCATCGAGTCGGCGCGGGTGACCAAGTCGACCACGCCGGCGGGATCGGCATCCAACCTCCAGAGCGCGGCGACCCTGACGCAGTCGATCGAAGGCCGCGGCGTCACGGTCAGCAACGATTCCGTGCTGCCCACGATCGATCCGGCGACTGGCCGGTTCAGCGGCAAGTTCCCGCCGGCCAACGCCGCCACGATCGAGTTCGTCGGCCAGTTCGCCCAGACGATCTTCTCGGGCCAGGGCTCGTTCACGGGCACACTCATAGGCCTCTCGCTGGGCGACGCCCGTGGCGGTATTCCGGTCACCTGGACCTACGAAACCAGCGGGGCCGGCATCACCGACACCGTGAGCATCAGCGTTCCCAGCCGCTCGATGATAGCGAGGCGTCAAGTCCCAGCCCTCCGTTCCCGGGCGCCTTGTCGGATCCGGTGCTGGCCGCCAAGTTCGGGGTGCCCGCAGGGTACATCCAGAACGGGACCGTCACCCACGCCATCACGGGGTACCAGTTCCAAAACGCCTACGGCCGCGGTGCCTTATCGACGAGATCTTCGACGACGACGATAACTGCACATACACGGTCCGCGCTGGTTCCAGGGCGATAACGAGACCAAGGCGGATCCGAACGCCGGCAATGTGCGGGTACCGAAACGCCACGGACAACAACAATGCCGGCGAGCTGCCGGGCATCCTCACTATCCAGAACCCGCAGTCCTACACCCAGGTGACTGGCGGTTACCGTGCCATCGAAGCCACGCTTGCCGGCCATCCGTGCGGCCGACTTCAAGGTGTACTGGGGAGCGGGTGGGGCGATCAACCGGTCATCGACGTGACCCACAACGTCGTCGTACCGTTCATGGCCGACAGCCTCGGAGCCGGGTGGGGCGTTCCGAATCAGGCCGCGGCGGCCGCGGTCTCCACCGCCGCGGACGCGCGCCCGAGCTCACGTTGCTCGACTTCGGCTGCGTCTTCCCGCTGAACGATCCCAACCGCCAGGGAGATCAGCCGTTCGACTGCGGCGGCGGCAACGCGCCGCTGGGCCGCGCCGTCGTGCCGGGACCGATCGTGATCTCCGGAGGCGCCGCGGCCGATATCGCGGCGGCGACTGTCAGGCCCAACCCCGGGTTCGGGATGTATCTCTCCGGGCACATCTTCCTGTTCGAATTGGCGCCGGGGGCGGCCCTGCCCACCGCCGGCACGGTCTGGACCATGCGGGACTACATCGGCTTCGTTACC